>JAKVBI010000011.1 GCA_022447545.1 Myxococcota bacterium | reverse complement strand
CCGGCCCGCCCGAGTGGCGGCGCTCGATGTTGCTTCGAGGTCCGGTGGCACTCTCTCTCGACCTGTAGTGACACCGATTAGCGCCATTAGGGGCTATCGAAGAGAGGCGGGCTTTCGGGTGAAGTTGCTCTATCGTCGCGTGGGGTAAGCGATTTTATAGGAGACCGTCCGATGGCTGAGACGACACTGATCGATCCTTTTTCCGAGGCGCGGCTCGGGCCGGTGGTGTTGCGCAATCGCATCCTCAAGGCGGCCACCTTCGAGGGGATGACGGGGGGGAACATCGTTCATCCGCAGTTGATCGAATTCCACCGCCGTATGGCGGCGGGTGGAGTGGGAATGAGTACGGTGGCTTTCATCGGGGTTTGTCCCGATGGGCGTGGAGCCCCCAACGAATTGGTGGTGGACGACTCCAATGTTGCGGATCTCGGTCGGTTGGCCGATGCCGTGCACGGGGAGGGCGCCGCCGTGTCGGCCCAGATCGGACATGCGGGGGCGGTGGGTGCCGCTGCGGGTATGCCGGGCCTTTCGCCTTCGCGCGTGTTCTCGCCCCTGGCCATGAAGCGCACCCAAGCCATGGGGGCCGGGGATTTTGACCGCATCGCCCAGGCGTTTGCCGACACCGCCGAGCGTCTGGCCGAGAACGGCTTCGACGCGGTGGAACTCCACCTGGGCCACGGTTACCTGCTCAGCGAATTCCTGAGTCCGCGCATCAATCGACGTCAGGACGAGTGGGGGGGCTCGCTGGAGAAACGCGCGCGCTATCCACGCGAAGTGGTCAAGCGCGTTCGGGACCGGGTGGGCGATCGCGTGGCTCTGCTCGCCAAGCTCAACATGGCCGATGGCGTACCCGGGGGGCTGTGGCTCGACGAGAGCGTGGAGTTTGCGCGTATGCTCGAGGCCGATGGGGCGCTGGATGCCATCGAATTGACGGGGGGCAGCTCGCTACAGAACCCCATGTACCTTTTTCGCGGCGAAGCGCCCATCGCCGAGATGGCCAAGGCGTTTCCGCGTTATCTGCGCTGGGGCTTTCGTCTTGCGGCCAGTCGTTTCCTGCGCGAGTACCCGTTTGAAGAAACCTTCTTCCTCCCCTACGCGAGGCAGTTTCGTTCAGCACTGTCCACCCCTCTCGTCTTGCTGGGTGGGGTCACAGGTCGCGAATCGATCCAGCGCGCTATGGAGGAGGGCTTCGAATTCGTTGCGATGGGGCGCGCACTGATTCGTGAACCCAACCTCATCAACGAAATGCGTGACGGCCGCACGCGTGCCTCTCTGTGCATTCAGTGCAACAAATGCATGGCCACGATCTACAAGGGGACGCACTGTGTGATCTCGGGACAAGAGGGATGGGGGCCTGAGGATCTGAGGCGCAAAGCCTCTGCCTGAAGGTGTTCGCGCTGGCCACTGCTGGAGTTTTCTGCAAAGGGAAGAGGCCCCCCGAGCCGAGTGTCGAGGGGCCTCTGGATCGATCGGAGGATCGATCGGCGGGGTCGTTCAATCCCAGAGCGCGAAGGCTTCCTTGCGGGTACCCACCACCAGGCCGCGGCGTCCGCCCTTGTGCCATTCCCGGGTGAGTCCCAGTTTTACGATGTCGTCTTTGCTGGCGGTCGTCAGTGAGCCATCGATCCAGACCCCACAACCCAGGCACGCGATGTTGCCGTTGACGGCGTGGAGCAGGGAGGTGCCGTCTCCGACATAGATCAGGTTGCTGGAGTCCACCACCGGGGCGTCGTAGCCGGACTCACGCATCTGATAGTTCCAAACTTCGAGGCCGCTGATGAGGTCGACGCCATAGAGGTAGGTATCTGTGCTGGCGAAGGTGGCATGCCAGGGGCTCAGGTTGCCCGGCGGGGTGCTCGGAGGGCCATTCGGAGGGTTGGGGACGCCGGGGATTCCGAAGTTTCCGGGGTGGGTCGTCGAGGGCTGATCTCCAGGGGGGCCACCATCGTCCTGAGGGATGTAGTCGCTCTGGGGAAAGAGCACGGCCACACTCCCCACGATTTCGTGCTCACCCGCTGCCGTATTGGAAGGCGTGAGTTCCCACGCCACATTGGCAAGGCCCAGATCGATGGCGCGCAGGACGCCCGAGTTGGGGCTCCACGCTCCATTGCGGGCGGCGATGGGGAGCAGCGCCAAGGGGGTGTGTCCCGCGCCGCGCTCGGCCACGGTCACGCCGGCATAGTACTGGTCCTCGGTGGGGGCACCGCTGTGCTCGGACCAGATGATGTGGGTGAGTTCATGGTCGATGACGTAGAAGTTTCCCGTCACGGTGGCGACCAGTACTTCTTCTCCCTCGTACTGGGGAGAGACGTCGTAGAGTGCGATGCCACCGGTCACGTGCTCGCCGGCACCAAGTGCCAGGCTGCCCAGGTGGTTGAGGGCGCCACCGACGAATTCCCAGCGGTGCACGATGCCCTTGTACTCGGCCATGTAGAGGGATTCGTCGCGGGCTCGCTTGGGCGAACTCTCGCTCTTGCCGATGGCCATATCGGCGTCCACGACGTTGAGAGAGCAGGGCGCGGTGGTTTTGTCGATCTCGATGGCGTGGAAACCGCCACCCTCGGCGCCCGTGTAAAGCATCTGCTCGAAGCTGGCCAGGTAGGGAACCGCCCGGGAGCCGTCCACTCCGAGGTTCACCGAGCAGCCGTAGAGGCCCGAGTGGTAGAACAAGTGGAGCCACGGCGAGTAGGAACTCACGTAGTAGTCGCCAGCAGTATCCACCAAGACACCGACCTCCTTCTCGAAGGAGCCACCGGTGGGAAGCAATAGGTTCAGAATGGATGCGATGCCCGCCTGGGGCCCCGGGGCGTTCTTGCGGTGGGGGTTGAGGGGGCCGTTGCCGAACTGCGCCCAGTCGCCGCAGCCGATGCTGAATGCCGCCGCCATCAGGAGGCCGATGCAGGTTCTCGAAATTTGTCGCTGTCTGCTGAATCGGCCGTGGTTGCTGCGTTTCATGATCTGTCGTCCTCGTGGGTTGTCTGCCCGTTTGCTGCCCCTACCGGAAGCAGCCCTTCTGCCTCCATCGATTAAGGTGATCCATCGACGTCGCGGGTCCTGTGAACCGCTTCACAGGGGGGGTGTTTTTTTGGTTTCGAACGAATTTTTCTGAGCTGTCGACGCGGTCGAGACCCGAGTCTGAAAAAGGAAGAGGCCCCCCGATTCCGAGTTTCGGGGGGCCTCTGGATCGATCGGTTGATCGATCGGCGGGTTCGTTCAGTCCCAGAGCGCGAAGGCTTCCTTGCGGGTACCCACCACCAGGCCGCGGCGTCCACCCTTCCACCACTCGCGGGTGAGACCGAGTTTCACGATGTCATCGGTGGAGGTCGACACGAGGCTGCCGTCCATCCAGACGAGGCAACCGAGACACGTGATCTGGCCGTTGACGGCGTGGAGTCGAGAGGTGCCGTCGCCTACGTAGATCAGATTGTCCCGATCCACGACGGGGGCGTCGTAGCCGCTCTCGCGCATGTGGTAGCTCCAGATCTCCGCGCCGGAGACGAGATCGACTCCATAAAGGAACTCGTCGGTGCTGGCGAAGGTGGCATGCCAGGGGCTGATTTGAGTGTGGGGAGGTCTGAAGTCGGAATTTCCCGGTGCCGTTGCCGACGAGCCGCCGGGATTGTCGTCGCCGGGCACGTAGTCGATGGGCTGGTCGAACAGGACTGCGACGCTACCCACGATCTCGTCCTCGCCTGCTGCCGTGTTCGAAGGGGTGAGTTCCCATGCCACGTTGCCCAGGCTTAGGTCGATGGCGCGCAGAAGGCCCGAATTGGGTGTCAAGACGCCGCCGCGAGACGCGATGGGGAGCAGGGCCACCGGGGGGTACATGGTGCCACGTTCCGCCACGGTCACACCCGCGTAGTACTCGTCCTGCGTCGCGTACCCGGTGCTTTCAGACCAGATGATGGTGGTGAGTTCGTGATCGAGGACGTAGAAGTTGCCCGTCACCGTAGCCACCAGCACCTCTTCGGCCTCGTAGTCCGGTGTGACGTCGTAGAGTGCAATGCCGCCCGTCACGTGCTCGCCGGCACCCAGGAAGAAGTTTCCCAACGGGTTGAGGGCGCCCGCGACGTATTCCCAGCGGTGAACGATGCCTTTGTACTCGGCCATGTAGAGGCTCTTGTCCATGGCGCGTTTGGGCGAGCTTTCGCTCTTGCCAACGGTCGCGTCGGTCGCCACCACATTCATCGTGCAGGGGGTGGTGCTCTTGTCGATCTCGATGGCGTGGAATCCGCCGCCTTCCGCTCCCGTGAAGAGCATGCGCTCCCAGCTCTCTAGGTACGGGACGGCTCGCGATCCGTTGACGCCCAGATTCGCCGAACAGCCGTAGGCTCCGCTGTTGAAGAACAGGTGAATCCAGGGCGAATAGGAGCTCACGAAATAGTCGCCGAAGTGGTCCACCAGAACGCCAACTTCCATTTCGTTGGTGAGGGCAGAGGCGTGTAACAAGCTCAGGACGCTCGCGATGCCGGTCTGAGGCCCGGGGGCGTTCTTGCGGTGGGGGTTGAGGGGTCCGTTACCGAACTGAACCCAGTCGCCGCATCCGATGCTGAACACGGCGGCGGTCAGCAGGCCGATGACCGTTCGGTGGATTCGTCGCGGGGGGGTGTTCTGCGCTTCGTTGTGGGTCGTCATCAAAATTCTTCCTTGCACGTTGTCTGCCAGGTGGGTGCCCCTACCGAAAACAGTCCATCTGTTTCCATGAGTTGAGAGTGGGGTCTTTGAGCCTTTGGGCCTGTGAACCGCTTCACAAAGGAGGCATTTCCCTGAAAAAACCCGTCGCCTCGGCAGGAGGGAGGGGGGGAGTGGGAGGGGTCACGCGGACGGGCGTTTTGCCGGTGGGTTGCGCTGGTATCTCGAGCCCGCCCCGCCTAGATTGGCGGAGCCGGTTCCCGGGGCGGCTTTCGGGTCCCTGGCTTTTCCGGCCGAATCTCGGAGTGTGAAATCGTCGTGAGTTCCGCCAGTCCCGCGCGAAACCTCAGGGTCGTCCTGGTCGTGCTCGATGCTTTTGCGCACCGTTTCGTTCACCCCGAACGCACGCCCAATTTGTGGGCTCTGCGAGATGAGGGTGGCTGGGCGCCTTCGGGTGGGCGCTCGGTGTTGTCAGCGTCCACCTACCCGAACCACGCCACCTTTGCGACGGGGACCGACCCCGCCACCCACCGGATTTTGACGGGCAACGTGCTCGTCGATGGCGCGTTTCACCCGGCCGATGAGGTCGGGCCCGCATGCCCGACCCTGTTCACGCGGATGCGGGATGCGGGGCGCCGGGCGGTCGCGGTGTTCGGTGATCAGAAGCTCGTGGGGGTGTGCGGCGCGCGTGAGGCCGCCGTGCACTGGCCACCCGACGGGGTGTTGCCCGAAGGCACTCCCACCGGTGCGTTCGGCTACGGAGCCGATCGAGCGGTGGTGTCCGCGCTCGATACTGTCGAGCCCGAGCGAGCCGAGTTGCTCGTGGTTCAACTCGATGAAACCGACACGGCTCGCCATCTCTACGGACCGGATGCCACCGAGGCCCTCGAGCAGGCTCACGCCACTGATGCGGCGTTGGGCGAGGTAATGGAACGGCTGCGCGCCCACTGGTCCGACACGGTGGTGATGGTGGTGAGCGATCACGACAACGAGGCCGTCTCGAAAGGTGCAGTGGATCTGGCGGCCGAGGCTTCGGAGCGTGGGCTCGATGTACTTGTCGACCACGACGGCACGGCCGCACTGGTCGTGGGGGACGTTGCTCGCGGCGATTTGTTGGCATTGCCCGGAGTTGCGGATGCGGCAGCCCTGGCGCCCGAGCACTGGCTGGTCTGGGGCGAAGTCGGTCAGCAGTTTGGAGCGGACTGGGGGCTCAAGGGTCAACACGGAAGTCCGCGTACCGCTGAGCAGTTGGCGGTGGTGGGGGGTGGCCACCCCGAGGTCGCTGGCCTCGCTCGTCGCATCGCGGCCACTCCGCCGCCAGCGCGTGCCTGGGCCGGTTTCGCGTGCGAGTTGTTGGGCTTGGATCGTCCCGCAGCCTGAGCGGTGCCATGGTGGAATCCGCGCCCCGGCAGCTCTTCCGTTACGACCCGGCGTGCCGGGGACGGCTGGGGCTGTCACCTTCCGAACCCATGGGCGCGGTACGTCGAGCAGGGGCCGCTGCGAACGGGGAGTGGGTGGGTTCGCGCCGCGGGATCTTCATTTCCCTGGGTCTGGCATGGTTGGTCGTTGCCACGGCGTGCGGCCACGGTGTCGAAGAAGTCACTGTAGAGTTTGATCCGATCCACCAACTCACTGCCCGCTTGTTCCTGCCCTCCGGGCGCGGCCCTCACGCGGCGGTGGTTCTGCTTCACGGAGGTTGTTTTCTCCACGGGTCGCACCGCGGGATGGAGCGCGAGGGACGCTTCCTGGCCGAGCAGGGGTTCGCCGCCCTGTCCATCGATTATCGGCTTGCGAACCAGGGGGGACAGTTTCCCCGTGCCGTGGGTGATGTGAAGTGTGCGGTGCGTTGGCTCAAGACGCGTGCCGGGGAGTTTGGTGTGGACCCAGCGCGGATCGCCGTGTTGGGTACCTCGGCAGGGGGGTATCTCGCTTCCATCACCGCGGCGACCCCGGGCAGGCCGGAATTCGACCGTCCGGAGTGCGGCGCCCAGGGCCACGATGCGTCTGTTGCTGCCGCGGTGGTCTACTACGGGGTGAGTGATTGGAACCGGCGTTGTCGGGGCGGAATGCTGCAATGCGAAGAAATGTTTTTGTCGGAGCGCTGCGACCCGCAGCAGTTGGCTCCGGTGTTCGATCAGGCCTCGGTCACCACCTATCGGGACGAAATCGTTGCTCCTTATCTGCTCCTGCACGGTGAACTCGATGGGGAAATCGGAGTCGACCAGTCCCGACAGTTGAGGGATGCCATGGGCCAGGCGGGAGGAGACGTGGAATTGCTGGTGCTGCCCGGGGTCGGTCACAATTTCGAACGTGACTGGGACGCACCGGCTGCGCGCCGTGCACGACGAGCGATCGTGGATTTCCTCGACCAACGACTCGAGCGCCCCTGACCCGGTCTGAAAGCGGACTCGGCCCTGCCTGGCGATAGCGCCAACGGCGTCAAGCCCGTAGGCTTGCCGCGTGCTTGGATTCGGCGACGTGCGCGGACGTGCTCTGATGGTGGTGGTCGGGGCCTTTGCCTGCCAGATGGGCTTGGGCTTTACCTACATGTACGGGCCGTTGCTGCCCGAAATCACGGCAGACCTGGGCTGGAATCGGGCGACCTTCAATTCGGCCACGGCGCCACGGCTTTGGGTCCAGGCCATGGCGAGCCCCGTGCTCGGACTGCTGGTGGCCCGAGTGGGCGGCCGTGCGGTGCTCGTGGCGAGCGCGGCTTTGTTGGCCTGCTCGGCCTGGGGGCTGTCGAACATCGAGAGCGCCTTCGACCTGTTGCTTTGGAATCTGGTTCTGGGCCTGGTGTTCGTCGGTGTCGGTGACGTGACAGTGGGGCACGTGGTGGCCCAGTGGGTCGAGCGCTCGCGTGCCCTTGCCCTGGGAATCGTTTATGTGGGCTCGAACATTGGTGGAGTGGTGGTCCTGCATCTGGTCACCCAGATCTCCGAGGAAGTGCACTGGCGCGAGGCCTTCCTGTGGACCGGGATCGCTGGGGCGCTGTTTCTGCTTCCCTTCGCGGTTTTCTTCATCCGTTCGCCGCGCGCGGGTGAAGGCGCGAGCGACGGGGGCGTCGAGGCCATCGAGTCCGGCGAGGCCATGAGCCTGCGTGCAGCGGTGCGTACCCGTACGTTCTGGATCCTGTTCTACATCCTGGTGGTTTATTTCTTCTTTGCGACCTCGGTTCTCGATCATCTGGTGTCGATGCTGATGGACCAGGGCATCGAGCGTACCGAGGCCGCGGGAGTCCTGGGAGGGGCGGTTTTCCTGGGCGTGGCAGGCAAGCTCGGGCTGGCGGCGATCGCCGGCCGTATGAGCCCACGCGTTGCGCTGTCCGTCAACATGGGGATGGTGGCGCTGAGTTCGGTCTTGATCTTTGCCATCCCCTGGGTGGGCAACCCGTACCCAGCCGCGGTGCTGTTCGGGCTCTCGTATGCGGGCCGCGACGTCGTCTACCCGCTGGTGGTGATCCATGTGTTCGGCGTGCGAAGCATGGCGCCCGTTTACGGCACCTTGATGGCCACTCTGGCGCTGGGCGGGGTGGCGGGCCCCGTGTTCACAGGGGCGGTTCGTGACCAGACGGGCAGTTATACCGGCGCCTTTGCGTTCGAGGCGTTACTGATGCTGGTCGCGGTGGCACTGATTCCGTTGGTGAGGCGGGAACTCGGCCGGTCCGCTCCGGCCGCCCGATGAACGCCGGAGTCACTCTTCGACGAAGATGCTCTCGCTTTCGCCCGTGAGAACCTGTTTCAGCACCTTGCCCGTGGCATTGCGCGGCAGCAGGGTGTCGCGGCACTCCACGTGGGTGGGCACCTTGTAGTAGGCCAGGGTTTCGGCCACCCACTCGCGCACGGCGTCAGGCTCCAACTCGTGCCCCTCTTGGAGAACGACGACCGCCTTGACCTCCTGCCCGAGGGTTCGATGGTCGACCCCGATCACCGCCGCTTCGCGGATGTCGGGGTGTTCCTCCAGGCGGTTCTCGATCTCCACGGGGTAGATGTTCTCCCCTCCGCGGATGATCATGTCGCGCTTTCGCGACGCCAGGAACAACAGTCCGTCGCGGAGTTGCCCAATGTCGCCGGTCTTGAGCCAGCCTCCTGGCCGAAGTGCATCCTGGTTGGCTTCCGGGTTTCGCCAGTAGCCCGGCATGACCATGGCACCTCGAATACAGATGTTGCCATCGACACCGTCGGGTTGGGGTTGGTCGTCATCATCCAGGATCGCGACTTCGACCGTGGGGAGGGCCCGCCCCACGCAGTCGGGGTGCTCCAGGAGTAGGTCGCCGGTGGCCATGGTGGCGAGGCCACCGCACTCGGTCATTCCATATCCGACATTGAAGTTGTCCACGGCGCTCGGCAGTTTTTCGCGGATCAAGCGCTGAAGTTCGGGCGAGAAGGTCGACCCACCGCCTCCGATCGATCGAACCTGGGAAAAGTCGTGCTTCTCGAACTCGGGGTGTTCGAGGAGTCGCCAAAGCTGTGTCGTGATGCCACCCCAGCGGGTCACTCCCTCCTCGAAGGTCAGGCGGATGACCTTCTCGGGGTCGAAACGGCCGGTGGTCCACACGTGCTTGTTGCCGGTGTGAGGGCCGCTCAGGGCAGCACTTTGAAGGCCCGAGACGTGGAAGAGCGGCGACGAGGTGATCGCCACCATCTTGGGTCGGGGAGTGTCCAGGGGCATGCCATGGGCTACCAGAAGCCGAACCGTCGAGTATTCGATCATCTCGAGGAAGGCGATCAGATTGCGGTGGGTGGAGACTGCGCCTTTGGGTCGTCCGGTGGTTCCGCTGGTGAACAGAATGACAGCCGGGTCGTCTTCGTCCACGGGCGTATCGGGCAAAGGGGTATCCGGCGAATAATTCCACAGCTTCTCGAAACCCTCTTCGATGACCACGGTGGGCAATCTGGGCGGATCATCGGCCACGCGTGCTAGACGCCGTTTGTCTGCCACCAGCAACTTGGGATCCGAGAGGTCGAGCCCGTAGCGGATCTCATCGCCAGTCCACCAGCCGTTCATGCCCACTGCGATGGCACCCAGGGAGATCGTTGCCCAGGCCGCCACGATCCACTCGGCGCTGTTGGCGCCCAGGATGGCTACCCGGTCTCCTTTGCCGATTCCGTATTCATCCCGCAGCCCAGCAGCCACGGAAGCCACGACCTGCGCGTGTCCGGCGAAGGTTAGTCTTCGGCCATCGTCGAAGATGAAGAGTTCGTCATCACCGCGTTCGATGGAGGCTCCCAGAATGTCTCGTAGATTGCGGGCGCGGTGCTTGAAGACTTGAAGTTGAGCGCCCCCGACCTCGGCAGTTTCGATCTCAAAGGCACCGCCGGGCCCTGTCAGGGCTGCGTCGACCTCCTCCAGGGGTTTCATTGCCGGTGTCCTCCCATGCTTGGGCCGAAGGTATCACGCACTCCAGGCCGGCGGGGGTTGCTGTTGCGTCCTTCCATCTGCGCAACGGTCTGCCGAGGTTCCGTCGCGAGAAAGGTGCTCTTCGTTTCTGCCGCAGTTCCCTCGAAGTGAGTGGCCAGGTGCTTCGGCCTGGTTGCCGGAGACTGTCGAGTGATTGGATGGGGAGAGGCTGTCTTCGCCGAGTGGGCGGAACCCGGATGGGCAAGCGTTTCGAACCGTGGCCGTGTGTCATACTGCGCCTGTGCGAGACGAAGTCACGTCGCGCTCGCAGGTGGACGTGAAGCGTTTCCACGGAGTGAATGAAGGAGGGGGCAGGTGAGCGATTACGAGTTCATTACGGTAGAGGAGCCCGCACCCAAGGTGCGGCGTATCAGCTTGAACCGTCCCGAGCGCCGCAACGCCATCAACAACGCCATGCGGGGAGAACTTCTCGATTGTCTGCAGCGGGCCGACGGGGACGATGGCGTGCACGTTTCCATCGTACGGGGTGCCGGTTCCTGCTTCTCGTCGGGCTACGACCTGAAGTCCGATCTTGGATCCGACCAGCCGTACTTCACCCCTCAGGTCGGGATGCAGTGGGCGCGTCATGCCAGCGAGGGATGGATGTCACTGTGGGATCTTGCGAAGCCGGTGATCGCCCAGGTGCACGGGTATGCGATGGCGGGTGGGCTGGAGCTGGTGGGGGCCTGCGACCTCGCCTACGCGGCTCTCGATGCCCAACTCAGTCACCCGGTCCTACGTTTTGCGTTGCCGGATTTCGGCTGGTTTCCCGTTCACCTCTCCCCCCGCCACGCCATGGAGCTGCATCTGACTGCCCGCGCCTACTCGGGCGAGGAGGCCGAGCGCATCGGCCTCATCAATCGCGCCTTTGCTCCCGAGGATCTCGAACAAAGCGTGCTCGAAGTGGCGGAGGGAATCGCTCAGACGTCACCGGCGGTGGTGGCGGTCAACAAGCGCTATGTGCACACCGCCATGGAGGCTCGAGGGAGTCGTTCCATCATCCGCACCGGGGGGGATCTCCAGGCGGGTCCTCATCTCGCTGCTCTGGGAGATGCGGCCGAGCTGACCCGGCAGGTCAAGGAGTCGGCTGCCAAGAGTTGACCGGGCGTCGCGCCGCGTTTAGCGGAAACGCGGCATGACCCGCTCGGCAATGGCTTCGATCTGCTCCAGGTAATGGGTGCAGGAAGTCGCCCCCAAACTGAATTGGATCACCGTTGCTCCTGCGTCGAGTGTTTTTTCGATTCCCACGCAGAGGCTGTCGAGGCCGCTTCCCCGGGTCGCATCACCGGACTGGGCCGGTGCCAGAGCCACGTCGAGGGGAGCGCTGCGTTCCTGCCACTCGGGCCACTCCTGAGCACGTTCGAGCAGGGCGGCAACGTCTTGGGCACTCAGGGAAAAGGGAGCCCAGCCGTCGCCTGCTGCCAGTGCACGCCGGAGTGAGAGAGGTGTGCGCCCTCCCAGCCAGATGGGCATCTGTTGCTGGACCGCGCAGGGATCGATGATGAAGTCTGAGAAGTCGAAGTGCTCACCGTGAAAGACGGGTTGGCGCTTCCCCAGGGCCGCGCGCAGTGCGAGGAGGGCCTCGCTGTAGATTTCACCGCGCTTTTCGAACTCCGCGCCAAGCAGTTCGAACTCCTCGCGCAGGCTCCCGACCCCCACTCCGAGCATCAGGCGACCCTCGGACATCACGTCGAGGGTGCCGTACCGTTTCGCCACGGCCAGGGGGTGGTGGTAGGGGAGCACCACGATGTTGGTGAAGAATCGGATTTTCTCGGTGACGGCTGCCATGTAGCCAAAGGTGGCGAGGGGATCGTAGTAGCGGGGGCCTCGCGTGGCTGCCACGGAAGTCGGGATGCCGACATGCTCGCTGCAGGTGAGGTAGAAGTAGCCGAGGCGGTCGGCGGTAGATGCGATCTCTCGCAGTTCGCTGGGGCCAGCCGAGGCCTCCCAGCTTTCTTCGCGATTCCTGAGTGTCAGGATGGGGGTGACGATGCTGAATTTCGGAATGTTTTGGGTCATCGGTGTTCTCCGTGTCTCCGCGATGGCTAGGACTTCAGTGGATGTATCCCAACTCACGTAGGCGTTTCAAGGTCATGGGGTCTGCGTCCCATTCTGGCGTAGTCTGGGGGCTATTTTCCGAAGAAGGCGCGCCCGTGTGTCGCAGGTATTCGGTCAATTCACTCACGACGTCCGGATTCTCGGCCGCGATGTCTCGCTGTTCCCCTGGGTCCGACTCCAGGTCGTACAGTTCCAGGCGCTCCTGGCCGCCCAGGCTCGACGAGATGAGCTTGAAGCGGTGGGTTCGCACGGCAGTGACCGAGCCGGGCTTTTCCTGAGTCGATCCACTGACTTCCGCGAAGGCCACCCGCTGTGGATCGAGTGTCCCGCCGTGTAATGCAGCGTGCAGGCTAGAGCCGTCCAGGCCTTCGGGTGGGGAAACACCCGCCAACTGGGCCAGGGTCGGGAGCACGTCGACCAACGACACCGGTGCATCGACGACGCGTCCGCCCTCGAAGAGGGTGGGGCACCAGAAGATGAGGGGGATTCGGATCAATTCTTCGTAGAGTTTGGGGGAGTGGTGGAGGAGATTATCGTGTTCCTTGAACTCCTCTCCGTGGTCCGAGAGCAGAACGATGCAGGTATCGCCGACCTCTGAGTGGGTCTCGATGAATCGCATCAGATCCCCCACCTCCTGGTCGGTCTGGCGAATCCCTCCGTCGTACAAAGCACGAATGTGGTCGACGACCCTTGGATCCAGAGCATCGGTCCACCGGTAGGGCGCGTAATCATCGGAAGAGAAGCTGCGCGCAAAAGGCCCCTCGTATTCATCGTCGAACATCCGGTCGTAGGGTGTGGGCGGTGTGTAGGGCATGTGGACCTGGTACGTGTGCAGAAACGCGAAGAAGGGGCGACCGCGCCGCGTTTGCATCCAACTCTTCGCTCGCCGAAGAGTCTCCCGGAACGGGACGGTCTTGAACGTCGCGTAACCCGGGTCGACGTATTGGTCGAAACCCTGGTCGAAGCCCAGGCTCCCCGTGACGAAGACCCCCCCCACGAATCCCGCGGTGTCGTAGTTCTCCTCCCAGAGGATCTCCGCCAGGGTCGTTTCGTCCGGCGGGAGCGGGCTCCCCAGACCGTAGTGTCTGGCGCCGTGATGCCAGGGCAGTCGACCCGTGAACAGGGAAGCGTGTGAGGGCAGGGTCCAGTTGGAGGTTGCAAAGGCCTGATCGAAGCGGACCCCTTCGGCTGCCATCCGGTCGATGTTCGGGCTCGTGGGACGAGTGTAGCCGTAGCTTCCAAGGTGGTCGGCGCGGAGAGTGTCGATCGAGAGCAGGATGAGGTTCGGTTGGGTCGAGTTTCGCTCGGTTCGCAATCGCGGCGGGTTCCAGAATGCGAGCGGCGCAGGGGTTGCATCGCGGCGGCTCGCTTCGAGGGTCAGGGTGCCCGTGCGCCCCGCGAGCTCTTCGAGCGAGAGCATCGTGTCGTGCCACCGGTCGTAAGACTTGGGGGTATTGGCTGGGATTCGCCGGTCGAGCAATACCTGGCGACCTTGTTCATCTTCGAACACGACTCGGAATTTGACGGGCAGGTTTCGCACGTAGCCGAGGGGCGACCACACCGCGTAGCCGATCTCCAGGCCACTGTGTGGCGGTACGGTGAGTCGAAACTGTTGGGATCT
Source organism: Myxococcota bacterium (assembly GCA_022447545.1). Classification (GTDB taxonomy): domain Bacteria; phylum Myxococcota_A; class UBA9160; order UBA9160; family SMWR01; genus JAKVBI01. Next base: position 366,686 of record JAKVBI010000011.1, on the reverse strand, counting down.
GCCCGAGAGCACAGGGCGGGTTTCCCCGTTGAATTCCTTTCGGTCGAGCTCCTTCTGCCAGGGGTCTCGAGAGGTCGTCAGTTCTCGGAGCCCCGGTTCCTGGGGCGTTGGAGCGGGAGAAGAGGGTTCCGCCAATGCGCCGAGGCTGCAGGTCAACAGAGTGGCCAGGAGCCCAAAGGGAATTTTCCGCAAGGAACGACCATGGTCTCGCGTGCTCGTCACGCGCGGGCCCGGTTCGACGCGGTGGCGGCTGGTAGGTCGTGCGGTCAGGGCCTTTCCAGCCTGGACAAGCGCTGGCGCAGGTGGGCCATCGCGTAGTGAAAGACGACTCCGTGCAGGGCTTCGCACATCCCCATGTCATCCACGGGAACGTGGACCTCCTGGTCCACCTGCTCGCGGAGCTTTCCGCCATCGAAGCCCGTGACACCGATGGTGGTCATGTTCGTGGCGTTGGCGTATTCCACGGCCCGTAGGATGTTGGGGGAATTGCCGGAGCCACTGATGGCGATGAGTACATCCCCCGGGCGGGCGAGGTTGCGCAGTTGCTGCTCGAAGATGCTTTCGTATCCCTCGTCGTTGGCCAGGGCCGTGATGTAACCGACGTTGTCGGTTAGGGGGGCTACCCGGAAGCGCTTGACGGCGTCCATGGACGACAAAGTGCCCTTGGCCAGGTCTTGACCGAAATGGGATGCCGCGGCCGCGCTGCCGCCGTTGCCTGCCAGAAAGATGGTGGCCTCGGCCTCGAAGGCGGTGAACAGGGTTTCCGCGAAACGGTGGCTCGGCTCCACGAGGCTGTCGAGCAGTTCGCCTACTCGTGTGAAGTACGCGTCCGGTGTCGGATACTCGGGATAGCCCTTCATTTCCAGACATCCCGGCGATAGTTGAAGATCACTTTGCTCCCGTCTCGTTCGGACCGGAACGGCATGAGGCGATACTCCTCCATCCCCCTGGATAGTTGATCCTGTTTCTCGGCGGGGGTGTAGACGAGCAGGAAGCCTCCTCCACCCGCACCACATACCTTTCCCCCCAGAGCCCCATGGGACCGCGCCCGCTCGTACATCTCTTCGATCGGGCCGTCGCTGATCGCCGACGCCAGCTTTCGTTTGAGGGTCCAGTTGGCGTGGAGTATTTCGCCGAGTTGCTCGATCTGGTCTTCTTCCAGGTTCCTCCGCAGTTCCACGGCCAACTGCTTGATGGCGTCGAGTTCTGCCATTCGCTCGTCGATCTTCTCTTTCTGCTCTTCGAGGATCGCGTCGGCGGAACGGGTTCGGCCAGTGAAGTAGAGGCGAAGGCGCATTTCGAGTTCACGGATTCGCAGGGATGAGATGGTCAGCAACTCGGTTTCGACTCGTCCGTCGCGCTGAAAGGTAAAGGATCGCAACCCGCCGAAAGCCGCAATGTACTGGTCCTGTTTTCCGATGGGCTTTCCCAGGCGCTCGATCTCGATGGTACAGGCCTCCTCGGCCAGTCGCTCCGCTGGGACCTGCATGCCCTGGTAGGTGTAGAGGGCGTTGAGTAAGCCCACCGTGAAACTGCTCGAAGAGCCGAGACCCGCCCCCTCGGAGGGGATGTCCGAGAGCAATGTGATTTCTACGCCCCGGTCGACACCACTCAGTCGCATGGCTTCGCGAATGAGGTCGTGCTGGACCTCGTCGACCTCGTCGCAGATTTCCTTCTTCATGTAGTTCAGGTAGATGGCGTCATCGAAGCGCTCCTTGACCACTACGTAGGCGAATTTGTCGATGGCCGTCGAAACCACCAGACCCTCGTTTCGCTCGTAGTAGTCCGAGAAGTCGGTTCCGCCTCCCGCGAAGGAAACCCGCAGCGGTGTCTGGGAGATGATCACGTCTCGATCTCCCGAACCACGCCAAGTTGCTGCATGCGCTGGTTGGCGCGGTCGAGGATGTCATCGAGATCGTCCTGCTCGCGCAGCCAGTTCACGTATTCTGCGACGCTGTGTGCGGCATCGCGCTTGGGCTCCCATCCGAGTCCGCGCAACTCCGAGCAGTCCGAGAAGATGTGCCGCGTGTCTCCGAAGCGATAGCGCCCGGATGGCGTGGGCTCGTAGTCCCGGCCGAATGCCGATGCGGTGATGCGTGCGAATTCGGCCACCGTGTATGCGCGCCCCCCTCCCACGTTGAAGACGCGCCCGTTGGCCTCGTCGTTTTCGAGTACCAGGAGGTTCGCATCGATGACATCGTGGATGTTGACGAAGTCGCGTATCTGTTGGCCGTCTTCGTAGATCGGGGGCTCTTGGTCACTCAGAAAACTCAAGCAAAAGACCCGGCACGCTCCGGAATATGCGTTGTGGGGGGACTGACGGGGGCCTTGGACGATGGAGTAGCGCATAGCGACGCTGGGGATGTCGTAGCGGGCGCCGAGGGAGAGGGCGATGCGTTCCTGTGCGTGCTTCGATAAACCGTACGCACTCTGAGGTTGGGCAACCGCGGTATCCGTGGGGTTCCAACTGGCGGGTGAGCCACAGGTGGGGCAGTCGTGGTCGTAGCGGCCGGCCCGCAGGGTGGCCTCACTCCGCATGTCCGGCACGAATTCGTGTTTGGACTCGCACCGGTAACGCCCCTCGCCAGCGACTGCCTGGGAGGATGCGGTCACGATCTTTTTCAGGGGGATTTCGTGCTCCACCGCCAGTTCGTAGAGCAGCGCGGTGCCCGCCGCATTGACCTGGAAGAAGCGGCTGAAGTCGGGCAGGTAGTCCTGGTATGCGGCGAAGTGGTAGACGGCTTCGATCCCATCGAGCGCGGCCAGCAGGTCCTGACGTTGTGTGACGTCACCATGAATGAACTCGACCTCTGGGGCGAGGTAGGCCGGCGCACCCGTCTGGTGGACGGGCAGCTCGAGACTGTCGAGCACCCGCACTTCATGGCCTCGTTCGATCAGTCGATCCGTGGTGTGGGACCCGATGAAACCTGCTCCACCGGTGACCAATACCCGCATGCACTGCGCCCCCATCCAAAGACGCTCTCATCGCGCGAGTTTCGAGGATACCGCGCCAGGACCCATTCGGTCTAGGAAAATGCGCTGCAAGTGCCTGAAAAAACAGGGAAAAGAGAGCAAATGGCACTTGGGAGGAAAGCTGCGCACACCCTGCCAGCGCGTGCGCGTGCAGTTGGCTGCCCGTCGGCTCTCCAGTGCTCTACGCTCATCGTCGCCATGACAGAGCCCGGTACTTCGAGCCGCCGCCCGTACGCGATCCTCGATCGGGACGGCACCCTCATCGTCGAGCGCAACTACCTGACCGATCCCGACGGGGTCGAGCTGATCGACGGGGTGCCCCAGGCGCTCCGCAGATTGGAGGCCCTGGGGGTGGTCCCCGTCGTCGTTACGAACCAGTCTGCTGTCGGCCGGGGTTACATGGATCTCGATCGGCTCGCCCAGATCCACGAACGGATGGAGGCTCTCCTCGAAGCAGCGGGCGTCAGGGTTGCAGGGATCTATGCATGTCCACATCACCCCGATGCGGCCTGTACGTGTCGCAAACCGGGCACCGCGTTGGCAGAGCAGGCGGCCCGAGATCTCGGTTTCGATCTCTCGTCGCCGGGGTTCGTCATTGGAGATGCGGCGTCGGATCTGGAATTGGGCCGTGCCCTGGGTGCGATTCGCATTCTCGTGCGCAGTGGACACGGAAGTGCGACGGAAGAGCGGCGTGAGGTGCCTTGGGACCAGGTGTTCGATGACCTGGCGTCGGCAGTGGATTGGATTGAAGGGGTCATCGACGACAGTCGCTGAGTGCCTCCGATCTCGACCTCTCAGTCCCCGTGTTTGCTCTCGTAGCCATGGGGGTAGCGGTTGGACCACTCCCAAGCCGTGGCGACAATGTCTCGGATGTTCTCGAACCGAGGCACCCAGCCGAGTTCCTCGCGTAGCCGAGCGGGGCTCGCGATGAGAATTCCCGGATCTCCGGGGCGCGGCTCGACGATCTGATGGGGGATCGGGCGCCCTACCACCTCTTCGCAGCCCCGGACGACTTCCAGCACCGTCGTGCCCTGGCCGTTGCCCACGTTGAACACTCTTCCCATTCCCGGTTCGAGGCTCTCCGCTGCCAATTGGTGGGCTTGGGCGAGGTCGTCGGTGTGAACGTAGTCGCGCACGCAGGTTCCATCGCGCGTCTCCCAATCACCCCCGAAGATCTTGATCTCGTCGCGTCGCCCCGTCGCTGCGTAGAGCACCAGCGGGATCAGGTGGCTCTCGGATCGCCGATCCTCACCGAACTCTCCGTCGGGATCCGCCCCCGACGCATTGAAGTAGCGCAGGAACGTATATCCCATGTCGTAGGCGCGAGCGTAGTCGGCGATCAGGCGTTCCGCAGCGAGTTTCGTGGTGCCGTAGGGGACCTGGGGTTCGAGCTTGGACGCCTCGGTCAGCGGCATGGGATTGTCGAAACTGTAGGTCGCGGCGGTACTCGAGAAGAGGAGGGTGCGGACGCCGCAGGCTCGCATGGCATCCAACACGTTCTTGGTCCCCATCAGGTTCACCTGCCAGTAGGTGTCGGGGTCGGCGATCGAATCCGGGACCGATGCCACGGCCGCGAAGTGCATGACACTGTCGATGCGTTGGTCTCGCAACGCCGCCTCGATGGCGCCCCGGTCGTGGATGCTGCCCTGGATCAGGCGGTCCGGCGGGACGGCCGCTGCGTTGCCCTCGCTCAGGTCGTCGAATGCGTAGGCTTCATGCCCCTGTTTCAGGAGCCATCGAAGACAGGCACTGCCCACGTAGCCAGCACCGCCTGTCATCAGGAATCGCATGGTCCGTCCCCCCGTGGCCATCGGCTCCACCTCGTACCCGTTCGAACATTACTTCGGCTTGCCGGAAGGGCAAATGGAGGGTGGGCTGGGGACCGGCGACCGGATCGACAGGGAGACTACGGTAGAATAAGGGGAATCCCGATGGCGAGGCGCCTGCCGCGCACGGGCATGGAAAAGGAGCGGCGTGGAACTTTCGATCGTCATTCCCATGTACAACGAAGAAGAGACCGTGGACGGGCTGGTGGAAGCGCTCGCTGCAATTCTTCCCCAACTGCCCTCGCCTCACGAAGTGCTGTTCGTCAACGACGGCAGCCGAGACGCAACTGAGCAGAAATTGCTCGCAGCCAAGGCCACACACCCCTGGATTCGTGTGGTGAATCTGCGCCGCAATTGCGGACAGCACATCGCCACCTATGCGGGATTCGACCACTCCGAGGGGCGCTACGTGGTGACCCTGGATGGCGACCTGCAGAACGACCCCGCGGATATTCCCAAGATCATCGAGCAACTGGAAGCGGGTTACGACGTGGTGTGCGGCTGGCGGATGAACCGTCAGGATCCGTTCCTTTCTCGGCGCGTCCCCTCCCTGGTGGTCAACTGGGTGATCCGCCGCGATTCGCCCCACCCCATCCACGATTCGGGGTGCTTCCTACGGGGCTACACTCGAGAAGCTGTCCAGGAACTGTCGCAGTACTCCAACATGCGGAGTTGGTTCCCGGTGCTGTTTGCGAAGCTCGGCTTCCGGGTGACCGAGGTCGAGGTGCGTCACCATGCGCGTCCCGGCGATGAAATGTCCCGCCACGGCAATATGACGCGCATCCACCAGTTCGTCTCGATTTTGATCGGTGCCACCGACAACCCCTTCCTCTACGTCGTGTTGACGGGAATGGGGGCGACGCTGCTCGGCGGTGTCGCACTGATTGTTGGATTCTTGATCGCGTTGATCACAGGCCACCCTCAAGCCTGGTATTGGACATTGGGGGCTGGGGTTCTGGGTCTCTGGGGTGCGGTCGTGTTTCTCGTGGGTGTGGTCGGCGAGTACGCGGCGAGGGTCCATCAGGAGATGGGGCGAACCCCCCGCTACATCGTGCGCGACATCAAGTAGCCATCGGATCGCTGCACGGGCTCCCAGCGAATCAGGTAAGCTCACGGCCATTGGGCCTCGTGCGACATCGTGGCTGTTCGTCGGCTTTTCTGGTTCGAACCGGTCACCGCGTCGCCGTGTGATGAAACTGGAGTTGGCATGCTCGATTTGATCGTTCGCAATGGAACCCTGGTGGATGGATCCGGGGCTGCACCCCGTAGCGCTGACGTGGCGGCTCGGGATGGTCGGATCTGCGAGATTGCGCCGGCAGGAAGTCTCGAGGCCGAATCCCGTGAAGTGATCGACGCCGAGGGGTTGCTGGTGACGCCGGGTTTCGTGGACGTCCACACCCACTACGATGGGCAAGCAACCTGGGATCCGATCCTCGGGCCTTCGTCCTGGCATGGTGTGACGAGTGTCGTGATGGGAAACTGCGGCGTTGGCTTCGCGCCGGCGAAACCGGATCGGCACCAGTGGTTGATTGAATTGATGGAGGGGGTCGAAGACATTCCGGGGTCGGCACTGGCCGATGGCATGACTTGGAACTGGGAGTCGTTCCCCGAGTATCTCGACGAATTGGACGGTATGGGGCGCGCCATCGAGGTCGCCGCTCAGGTTCCCCATGGGTCCGTTCGTGCCTACGTGATGGGTGATCGGGGTGCGCGCAACGAAGCCGCGACGGCTGCGGACATCGACGCGATGTCGCGCATCGTCCGGGAGGGCGTCGAGGCGGGCGCGGTGGCCTTTTCCAGCAATCGGTTGCCTCTGCACACCTCGATCCACGGGGTCCCGGTACCGGGTACCTTCGCGTCGGAAGACGAACTGTTGGCGATGATTCAGTCGCTGGCTGCCATCGATCGGGGTGTGGTCGAAGTGGTCCCTGCGGGCGCCATGGGGGAGGATCCCGATGCACCGCTGCGGGAGGTGGAACTCTATCGTCGTCTGAGCCTCGAAACGGGGCGGACCATCACCTTCACGCTCGCTCAGATCCAGACCCAGCCCGATCTCTGGCGGGAGGTCTTGGAACGTAGCGAGGCGGCCAATGCCGAGGGAGCGAAGCTCGTCCCTCAAGTCTCGGGTCGACCGGCGGGATTGCTTCTCAGTTGGGAGACTTTCAACCCCTTCATGGATCGTCCCTCCTATCGGGAGATCGCCCGTTTGCCCCTCTCCGAGAGGATCGTGAAGCTTCGAGATCCGTCCACGCGCGCGAAGATTCTCTCGGAGAGTCAAGCCGACGGCACGGGAATGGCGATGATGCGCAACAGCTACGACACCACGTTTCCGCTGGACGGTGGACCGGCCTTCGAGCCCGAGCCCATGGACTCCGTCGCCGGACGAGCCGAGCGTGAGGCCCGACCGGCCGATGAAGTGGTCTACGACCTGATGTGCGATCTGGCGGAGGATGTCTCGAACCCGGGCTTCCTTCATGTCTTCTTTTCGGGTTACAAGCACGGCAACCTGGACGACATCGGTTCCATGATGCGGCACCCGGCAACCGTCGTGGGGCTGGCCGATGGCGGCGCTCACTGCAGCATGATCTGCGATGCAAGCATGCCGACCTTCGTGCTCGTTCACTGGGTTCGAGATCGCAAGCGCGGTGATCGCATTCCCATCGAGCAGGCAGTGAAATTGCTGAGCGACGACCCGGCGCAACTCTATGGATTTTCGGATCGCGGCCGGCTCGAGGTGGGCTTGCGCGCGGATCTCAACGTGATCGATCTGGACGGACTCCAACTGCAAACCCCCGAAATCATCCGCGATCTCCCCACCGGGGCACCGCGGGTGGTTCAGCGCGCCGTGGGCTTCCGAGCTACGGCCGTGGCTGGGCAGGTCACCTTCCGAAACGGGGAGCACACGGGCGCTACGCCGGGGCGCCTGATCCGCTGAGACCCGGAACTGGATACGGGGTGAAGCGTTTTCGGGTGCTGATCGCAGCTGTGTTGGCTCTAGGGCTGATGCAGGGTGACCTGAGGGCCGTCGAGACTCCCGAGCCGTTGCCGCCGGTGTCTCCTGAAGCGTTGGCCGAGTTCGAGGAGGCCCACGCCAGAGCGGTAGCCCTCCTTGAGGGACGCGGTGTGCCCTCGGATCCTGTGGCCGCGGTGGCTTTGCTGCGCGACTGCGCGGCGCGGGCCTACGCGCCATGCGAGTACCTGCTGGGTGTCGCTTATCAGACTGGAGTTGGGGTCTCGGCAGACCTCGAACAAGCCGAGCGATGGCTGTCGCGATCAGCCGAGAGTGGCTACGCGGAAGCTCAGAACGACTACGGGGTGCTCCTGTACGTGGGCGACGGCACCGAGCGGGACGAGAAAGAGGCCGTTGCCTGGTTCCGGCGTGCCTCGGCACAGGGCTCCGCGCGTGCCGACGCCAACCTGGGGTTGGCTTACCTACAGGGCCGAGGCGTGGAGCGGGACGAGGCCGAAGGGCTGCGTTGGCTACGTGCGGCTGCCGACGGGGGATCGGTGGAGGGGGCCCTGCGACTGGCGCGCCAATTGTCCGGTGATCAGGCGACCGAAGCGCAATGGTCCGAGGGGGTTCGCTGGTATCGCGTGGCGGCCGAGGCCGGACTCGACAGTGCCCAGTACGAACTCGCGCGAATCCTTTATCTGGGTCTGGCGGGTCCACCGGACATGGCGGAGGCGTTTTCGTGGAATCAGCGAGCGGCGGTCCAGGGCAACGCACAGGCCGCCCATCGCCTGGGTATCCAGTACAAGCGGGGAGAGGGCGTCGAGAGCAGCGATGTCAACGCCCTGCGTTGGCTGTTGGAGGCGGCGAATCAGGATCACGCTGAATCCGCCTACCTCGTGTCCGTGATGGTCCTAGCGGGCGAGGGAACTCCCGCTGACCCCGTGGAGTCCCAACGATGGCTCGCTGTCGCCGCGGAAAAAGGACACGTGGTCGCCATGACGGACCTGGGCCGGAGCTACCTGATGGGGCGCCACCAGCCCGTGGATCTGGAAAAGGCTCGCCGCTGGCTTGAAGCCGGAGCCGCTGGGCGTGATACCGAGGCCATGTATCTGCTCGGTCTGATGGCCGAGAACCAGCCCGAGTCCGAAGCCGCGGCCCTGGAGGCAGTGAGGTGGTTCCAGGAGGCGTCAGACCTCGGAGATCATCGCGGTACCGCCGCGCTTGCCGCTGCGTACCGCAGCGGCAAGGGGGTGCCCGCCAACCTGGGTGAGGCCGTTCGCTTGTATCGGAAGGCCGCGGAAATGGGAGATGGTCGTGCGGCCCGGGTCCTTGGAGATCTTCATCTTGAAGGGGAGGGGGTTGCTGCCGACCCCGAGGAGGCCATGCGCTGGTTCGAACAGTCGGCTCGAGCCGGTTTCGGCGACGCGCAATTCCGGCTGGCGCTTGGTTACGTCCGGGGTCTGGGGGTCCCAGAGAATGTCGTCGAGGCCTATGCGTGGCTGGAGTTGAGCGAGGCTGCAGGGTTCGGACTCGCCACGCGGACGAAGGAGATGTTGCGGCCGAGTCTGACGAGAGCAGATCTCCGGCGGGCGAATCAGCGCGCCCGCGAGATCTACCTTGAGATCAACACGCCCCAGTGACACGAGTCGTCGGGCAGGAACGAGGTCGACAGGGCGCGCAGTATAATCGACGAATGCCGAGTTCGATGCCGGCGATTCGTTCCCAACGCAGTTCCGGTGGCGCGTTATCGGGGTTGGCGTGAGCAGGCCGCTGAACTGGCGCAGGTATCTGGTCAACGGTTTGCTGGGGGTTGTGTCCCTGCTGGTCGCCCTCTGGCTCGGGGAGCAGTGGCTCGCTCTGCGACAGGCCATGGACCCAACGACCGAGCATCGCGAGATGGATCGGAAGTTGCGCCTCCGCAGCCACCGCCTGGCAAAGCAACACCCCCACGGCTTCACCGATGTGGTGCGATCGAAAGACAAACCCGAGGGCGTCTACCGCATCGCCGTGCTGGGAGATTCATTCATCTGGGGTTCGGGGCTTCCGTACGAGCAAGTGTGGAGCCACCGTCTCGAGGCCCTACTCACTGCTCGCCACTCGCAGATCGAGGTGATGTCCTGGGGGCGTAACGGCTGGTCGACTCTCGACGAGTTGGTTTTCTTGAAGGAGCACGGTCGTCACTACGAAGTCGACTTGCTGGTGGTGGGGCTGGTGGAGAACGATCCGGACGCGGGGCTCGTGCCGCGCATCAACGCCGACGGGCGCAAACTGTGGATCGAGCAGAATCTCGGCTTCGCCCTGCGCTGGTACCCGCGGTTCACCCGTCTGGTAGGAGAACGCCTACTCGATGCCCAACTCGGAACGATCCACGAGGAGTATCGGCACTGGCTCGGAGCCATCTACGCGCCCGAAAATCTCGAAGTCTACGGCCAGATTCTGAAGGATCTTCGCGTGACCACTGAAACTCTGGGAATGGAGCTGCTCGTGGTGATGACTCCCGGCTCACGCCTCGGCGAGCGCACCGAGAGAGCGTTCGAGACTCTGACGCCCATGATGGCGGACGCCGGAATCGAGACCCTGAATTTGTTTCCAGGGGCCCGGGATCGTTTCCGCGGCTACCCGACCGAACAGTTGCGCGCGAATCCCGTGAACGGTCATCCCGGTCCCTTGATGACCGAGTTCTTTGCCGAGCAAGTGGCCCAACGGCTGGAGGAAACTCTGCGCGACCACGGCGAACATTCTCCGTGACGCACTTCAGAGAACATCCTTGACGAACTCGCCGCCCTTGAGGATGGCGTGGAAGGCCTCGCTGTGTTGTAGAACCGCGATGTCGTGGCTGGGATCGCCATCCACGACCAGGAGGTCGGCGAGCTTGCCCTCCGCCACCGTTCCCAATTCATCGGCGCGGCCCATCAGCTCGGCGCCATTTCGGGTGGCCCAACGGATCACTTCGAGGGGCGCAATGCCGACGTCCTCGACGTAGAACTCGAGTTCCTCGGCGTAACTTCCGTGGGGCAGATTCATCACCCCATAGTCGTCGCCGACGCAGATCGGCAGGCCGGCCTTCTGAGCCACGGGCAGCATGCGCTGGGCATTTTCGAACTCGGCCCGGACGGATTCGGTCTGGGCCGGGGTCGCCCCCATGAAGTTGCCCGTGTCCTCCAGCAGCTTCTTCACGAAGTAGAGGCCCGGAACCAGAAACGTCCCCGCTTCGAGCATGGCGTCGAGACACTCGGTGTCCATGCCATCGCCGTGGTCGATGACGTCGACCCCAGCGCCCACGCATTCCAGCAGGGTGTGACGCCAGGCACAGTGGGCCCGTACCTTGAATCCGCGTTGATGAGCAGTTTCGGCGGCGGCGCGCACCTCGGGCTCGGAGATCGGCGAGGCGGTGACTGCATCGGCGACTCCGTGTCCGCCGCTGGCGAAGAGCTTGATGATCTCGGCGCCCCGTGCGAGTTCCTCCCGAACGCCCTTGCGGAACCCGTCGGGACCGTCACAGAAGCGCGCTGCGCCCGGGTTGGCGAGCTGCCACCAGCCACTGGCCGTATCCGTGTAGCCCCCGGTGGTGTCGAATCCGCGGCTGCCCGCCATCAGGCGAGGGCCCGGCACCACTCCATTGTCGATGGCCAGCTTGAGCTGGGCGTCGATGTCATCGCTGATGGCGCCCGCACTGATCACGCTGGTGAAGCCGCACTCGAGCGCACGGCGGGCGTTGTTCGCCGCCAGCAGCATCATGTAGCCCGGTGGATGCTCGAGCCCCAGGGGCTGGGGCATGAGGGTGATTCCGTCGTAGGTGGAGTGGAAATGGGAGCTGATCAGGCCGGGCATCAATGTTCGCCCCGCCAGTTCGATCAGGCGATCGGAATCCCGAGCCTCCACGGCCTGGTCGGAGACGCGGAGGATTCGTTCGTTTTCGACGATCACCGTGGTTTCCGGGCGAGCGGGGCCTTCCCCATCGAGGAGGTTGGCTCCCCGGAAGACGATGCGCGACATGGGGTGGTCTCCGTGGAGTGACTGCCCGGCGTCAGCTGGCCGGCAACTCGTTCTCTGCCGGAGACCGTAGCCGGAAGGCTGCCAGGAGTTCGGCCTCCTTGGAGCGAGCGTCCTCGAGTTGCTGCTCCTTGACGAGGTCGAACCCTCGAATGTGCTCGGGAATGCTGGCAATCGACGCGGCCAATTCGACGTTGTCCGGGGCCAGGCTTTCGAGCAGTTCGTCGATGTTCTTCTCGTAGTCGGTGATCAGCTGACGTTCGAGCTTGCGATGGGCTGTGTATCCAAACGGGTCGAAGGCCGTGCCGCGCAAACCCTTGAACTTCGCGAGTACAGAGAAAGTCGACAGCACCCACGGCCAGGCCGTGATCTTCTTGACGCGGCCGGTGTCGGGATCCCGGGGCCAGAAGAGTTGGGGCGCCAGGTGGATTCGCATGCGGTAGTCGCCCTCGAACTCGGCATCGAGCTGATTGCGGAAGGTTTCGCTCGACCACATGCGGGCCACTTCGTACTCGTCCTTGTAAGCCAGCAGTTTGAAGTGGTAGCGAGCGACTGCATCGGTCAGCGCACCGGGGTTTCCTAGGGCCTCGGTCTCGCGTGCCTTTACCCGGTCGACGAGATCGGTGTAGCGTTTCGCGTAGTCCTCGTCCTGGTAGTCGACGAGTGCAGCGACCCGTAGTGCGACGACATCCTCCAGGCTCTTGGCTGCCTCTCGGGTCTCGGACTCCCGCATGCCGGGTTTTGCAGCCCGCTCGACGGCCTCGAAATCCACCGCCGCCAGGCGGCCCCATTGAATGGCTCGTTTGTTCATTTCGATGGAGCGGCCGTTCAACTCGATGGCGCGTTCGAGGCTGGCGCGGTGCACTGGGATCCGGCCCAGTTGCATCGCGTATCCCAGCAGGAACAGGTTGGACGCGATGGCGTCTCCCATCAGCGCCGTGGCCAGACGCGTTGCTTCGATGAAGTGGGAACTCTCCTGGCCGGCGGCGCCGCGGATCGAGTCCTGCATGGCCAGGGTGGAGAGGTCGAGGTCTGGGGCGACGGTGAAGTCTGCCGTGGGTGACAGGTGGGTGTTGACGATGGCCGTGGTGCGGCCGTCCTTCATCTTTGGCAGGCCCTCGGCGCCGGAAGTACTGACGATGTCGCACCCCAGCACCAGGTCCGCCGAGCCCAGGCCAATTCGTGTGGCGTGGATGGTGTCGCCCTCGTCTGCGATGCGGATGTGGCTGAAGACGGGGCCGTTCTTTTGAGAGAGACCCGTGAGGTCGAGTAGTGAGCAGCCCTTCCCCTCGAGATGGGCCGCCATGCCGAGCAGAGCGCCCACGGTCACGACCCCCGTGCCGCCGATCCCCACCACCAGCGCGTTGAACGGCTCCCGGGTGTCGGCGACCAGGGGCTCGGGCAACTGGGCGAAAAGTGTGTCGTCGCCCGAGTCGGTTCCCTTGACCTCGGCTTTGCGAAGTTGGCCTCCATAGATGCTGGCGAAGCTCGGGCAGTAGCCCTTGGTGCACGAGAAGTCCTTGTTGCAGCCACTCTGGTTGATCTTACGTTTGCGACCGAACTCGGTTTCCACGGGCTCGACGGCGATGCAGTTACTCTGCACGCTGCAGTCTCCGCAACCCTCGCATACGGCTTCATTGATCACGATGCGCCGATCGGGGTCGTCGAACTCGCCGCGTTTGCGCAAGCGTCGCGCTTCCGCCGCGCAGGTCTGGTCGTAGACGATGGCGGTGACACCGCGTACCTCGCGAATCTCTCGCTGCACCCGGTCGATCTCGTCACGATGATGGATCGTCGTTCCTGTCGGAAAGGACCCTTCTGAATACTTCTCGATGTCGTTACTCAGGATCGCGATGCGGTCGATTCCCTCGGCGCGCAACTGGTGGGCGATTTCGGGAGTGGTGATTTCGCCGTCCATGGACTCGCCCTCGATGGGCTGGCCACCGGTCATGGCGACGGCGCCATTGACGAGCACCTTGTAGGTCATGTTGGCGTCGGCGGCGACGGCTGCGCGAATGGCGAGCAGACCCGAGTGGAAATAGGTGCCGTCTCCCATGTTCTGGAAGATGTGGGTCCGGTCGATGAAAGGCGATGCTCCGATCCAGGTGGCTCCTTCGCCACCCATGTGTGTGATGGCGATGGTGTTTCGCTTCGGGTGCCACACCACCATGCCGTGGCAGCCGATTCCACCCATGGCGGCGCTGCCTTCGGGCACGACAGTGGAGGAGTTGTGGGGGCACCCCGAACAGAAGCTCGCCATCCGGACGAGGCCCGCATTCGGGCCCTGGGCTTGTACCACGGGCAGGCTGGCCACAGGTTCCGGTTCTACCTGGCCGGGGGCTGCATGGGAAAGCCAACTTCGAAGGGCCTTGCCCACGGCGGCGGGCGAGAGTTCACCGGTACTCGAAAGGAGAACGTTTCCGTTGCCGTCGCGTTTGCCGTAGAGCTTCGGGCGGCTTTGCTGGTTATAGAGGATGGCTGCGAGTTGTTCTTCGATCAGCGGGCGTTTCTCCTCCACCACGATGATCTCGTCGAGGCCCTCTGCAAACCGCAAGGCGTTGATGGGCTCGAGTGGCCAGGTCAGGGCCACCTTGTAGATCGAGAGTCCCAGGGATTCCGCGCGCTGCTCGTCGATCCCGAGTTCGTCCAGAGCTTGACGCACGTCGAGGTATGCCTTGCCGGTGGTGACGATGCCCAGGCGGCGTTGGGAGGAGTCCACCACCACCCGGTCGAGTCCATTGGCACGCACGAAGGCTTGGACGGCGGGCAGGCGCTCTTCGTACACGCGTTGCTCGGCCTGGGCGGGATTGAATCCCCCAGCACCCAGGTTGAGGCCCCCCTCGGGCATCTCGTAGTCGTCGGGTTCTACGATCTGGATGCGATCGGGATCCACCGAAACCGAGGCGGAACTCTCGACGGTGTCCGTGAGGCACTTGAAGGCCACCCAGCAGCCCGAGTAGCGGGAGAGCGCAAAGCCGTAGAGTCCGAGATCGAGGTACTCCTGGACGTTGGAAGGGTTGAGGACCGGAATCCCCATGTGGACCATGGCCTGCTCGCTCTGGTGAGCCACGGAAGACGACTTGGCACCCGGGTCGTCGCCGCACAGAACCAGCACGCCTCCGTTGGGACCCGAGCCCGCGTAGTTGCCGTGCTTGAGGGCGTCTCCCGAGCGGTCCACGCCCGGACCCTTGCCGTACCAGATACCGAACACACCGTCGAAGCGCGGGTTGCCCAGGACGCGAGTCTGTTGGGATCCCCAGACGGCCGTGGCGGCCATGTCCTCGTTGATGCCCGATTTGAAGACGATCTCGTTCTGTTCAAGGAAGTCCTGGGCCTGCCAGAGCGCCATGTCGTAGTTCCCCAGCGGGGAGCCCCGATAGCCTGAAATGAAACCCGCAGTGTTGAGGCCCGCGGCCAGGTCCCGTTGACGCTGCATCATGGGCAGCCGGGTCAGCGCCTGGGTGCCGGTGAGAAAGACGCGCCCCGACTGGAGGCGATAACGATCGTTGAGTTCGTAATGAGCGTCGAAGTTGGGGGGTGAGGTCGGGCCGTCGGTTTGGCTCGGTTCCATCGGTGGCTCCTGTTTGGCGTCTCGTCTCCCCAGGTTTGGCCGATTCGCTCACTCCATCCTGGGTGTGGTGGGAAGGCGACCTTCAGCGGCAATCGGGGATCGGTCGGGCCATCATAGCCCGCCGCGACAATGGGCGTGAAGAAACGGGCCGGGCTCCAGAGGGGGTGTTTCCGGCCTTCGGATGGGACTGATAGACTCGGATCGTATGCGCGAGCACACAGGGGGGGGCGCCAAGGCGTTGCTGGTGGCGGCGTCGGGCCTCTATGCCACCGGACTCTACGTCTTCACCTGGTCGTGGGAGGTCGGCGGCTCGCCGGACACCCGGATCTATCTCTTGATGGCCGATTATCTTGCGTCGCTTCCCACCGGCGAGATCGGCGCTTCCGCCCAACGGGGCATGGAAGTCGCCATGTTCCCGCCTCTCCACCCGCTTTTGCTCGCTCTTCTGGGGGGCTCGTCGGGGATCGCCTGGACTCACGCCCTCACGGCCACCTGTCTGCTCGGAGCCCTATGGGCGCTGTTTCAGTGGCAACGGGAGTCGCTGGGGTTTTGGCCGGCGGCGGGTTTGACGGCCACCTTCGCGTTATCGCCGAGCACCCTGATGATCGCCCTCGAGAGTCTGAGCGAAAACCTGTACCTGTGGCTCTCGTTGTTGTATCTGGCTGCCCTGGAGCGGAGCGGCGTCGAGACGGACCCCGACCCGCGCCGCCGCGCACTTCGCACGGCCTCCATCATGCTGGCGTTGGCGCTGCTCACGCGCTCGGCTGCTGTGGCGCTGCTTGTCAGCGGCGGTCTGATCCTCTGGCGTCGTGAGGGCCGGAGGGCTTGGCGTTTGGCTGTCGTGGCGGTGGCACCGCTGCTGGCCTGGCTCGTTCTCAAGAGCCTGGCTGGTTTTGGTCAGACCTACGAGGATGCCTACTCGAGCCGCCTGGCGGCCTTTTCGACATCGGGGCTGGCAGCCGTATGGCTCGCAGGTGTGGCGCAGTTACAGGCGCTGGCTACGGCCTGGGAGACGACCTTCTCTCTGCACCCGGGGCTGCCGCAGCGCATTGGAGCCTGGATCGTGGGCGGCTTGTCGCTGTTGGGCTTTGCCCCCCGCCTTCGGGCTCGCGATCCCTCGGCCGTCTATGTGGTGACCTATCTGGGGATGATCGTGGCCTGGCCCTTTCCGGCCCACGCGAGTCGTTTTCTCTACGTCATAACTCCATTGCTCCTCGTTTTCGCCCTCGAAGGCGCGGCGCTGGTGGGAAGGCGCCTGGCCGGCTGGGAAGCGGGTCGGGTACGGGCGGTCGCTGCGGTGCTGATCGGGGTGCTGGTCCTGCCCGGTTGTTCGTTCGTGGCGACTCGCTTCGTTGAGTCCAGGGATCGGACCTACGAGGCCTTTACCCACACTCCGCGCTGGTACACCCGCCGTTCTCTGAAGCAGGCCGAACTCGATGCTTGGTTTCGTCAGGCCATTGTCGAAGCCATGCAGACGTTGCCCGCGTGGGTGGAGCCCGGGGCCTGCGTGTTCGCCACGGATCCCATGGAACTGACGCTGCGTTCGGGGCGGGTGGGGCTGTATCCGCCGCCTGGGCGTGTGGCTCAGTCGACTTTCGACGACTATCTGTCGCGCTGTGATTTCGTCTTCGTCAGTGCCCGGGTGTTCTTTCCCTACGACGAGCCCTTCTACCCGTTGAACCGTCTGAGCGGCGTTTTCCAGGAAGTGGGGTCACGGCGGGCGCAGGGTCTTCCTGGAAGACCCATCGTGGCACGGCTCGTGCGGCGCACGGGCGACGCCGACGTTACTCGAGCAGATTCTCTCGCAGTCGACCGAGATCCTCCTCGCTGAAACCGAGCCCCTTTTGCAGATAGCCGTCGAATCCGCCCCAGTGCTCTTCGACGGCGGCGAAGGAGGCTTCGATGTAATCGGCGCGCACCTCCATCAGGGGACGCAGCCATTCTGGGGGTGCTTCGGCGGATGGCGTGAAGGAGTGGAGGGCCTGATTGCTGAGCAGGTATTCGCGGGCCACGGTCTCGCGGTCCACTCCCAGGGCCGTCAGTGTGAGCGTCGCCCCCCAGCCCGTGCGGTCCTTCCCCGCCGAACAGTGGATCAGAGCCGGCCCTACGCCGGGGGTTGCCAGGTACTGGAGCATGCGGCCGTAGACTTCGGTGCGATCCCGCACGAGGGAGTTGGCGGCCCGGCACATCACTTCGACGGCGCGTCCATTGGCAAACGCTCGTTCGATTTCCGCCAGATCTCCTCGCTCCATGGTGGCGCGAATGTCGCTGGCCCCAGCCGGGTCACCAATGGGCAGGTTCACGTGCTCGAGATTCCCGGGCAGTGCAGTGGCTCCGTCACTCGAGATGTCGCCATCCACGCGGAAGTCGATCACGAGTTCGATGCCCAGGGCCGCAATCTGCTTCCAGTCCTCGGCGGTGGCGCCCGCGAGGTGTCCGCTGCGGAACAAGCGGCGGGTTCGCACGCGCTGGCCATCTCGGGTCGTGTAACCACCCGCATCGCGGAAATTTCGGACTCCCTCGAGGTCCAGAATTCGCTCATCGTCCGTCATCAGCCAGACCTCCATTTGCAGTCCATCGAGCAGAAACCGGTGTTGAAGCGAAATCGGGAAGGGTTGAAGGATGTCAGACTCGCGCCCATCCGTCCTCATACGGGGCCATGAAGATGAGGTCGAGTTTCATGCGGCTGTGCAGCCAGACACCGTCCAAGCGAACGTACTCGTCATCTTCGACACCGGCCATCCAGTAGGGTCGCCCCTTCAGGCTCGTGCACGGCGCGAGAATGTCCCAGCGCCCTGTGGCTCGGTCCCCGTCGATGGCAATGCGGGGCTTCACGAAGAAATGTTGGGCAAAGCGCATGGCGGGTTGCTCGAAGCGTTCCCGGATGGCAGCACGTCCCTCACAGATCCCGAGCCCCGGCCCTCCGTCCCAGATGGCGTCGGGACTGAACAGGGTCGTGATGCGCTCGGCGAGGGCGCTGAGTTGGACTTCGCGATCCGGACTGTCGGGCACGTGGTAGCGCGCATCGGTCAGCTCACCGTAGTGGGCCTTGAGTTGGCTGATGGCATTCACGTCCTCGGCGACCTGCAGGCGCTTTTCGAGTTGGTCGATTCGATGCTCGAGGGAATTCCGATCCGCCATGTCGTTTCTCCGGTCCTCT
Source organism: Myxococcota bacterium (assembly GCA_022447545.1). Classification (GTDB taxonomy): domain Bacteria; phylum Myxococcota_A; class UBA9160; order UBA9160; family SMWR01; genus JAKVBI01. Next base: position 348,210 of record JAKVBI010000011.1, on the reverse strand, counting down.
TCTGGGGCAGGGGAGGGGGCCCCGGCGCTTAGAGTCCGAGCGGTGTGGTTCCGATGACTTCCCGCTCTTCCAGGGCGCTGATCTCCGCTTCGGACTTTCCGAGCAGGTCGCCCAGAATCTGGCGATTGTGTTGCCCCACGGTTGGTGCGGGAAAGCGTAGCCAGGGCTGTTTGCGTGAGACGAAGCGGAACGGCACGGTGGCCATGGGGTGCTCGCCGGCCACCGGATGCCGCATGGTCTCGAAGAACTCGCGTGCGGCCATTTGTGGATGGAGACTGGCCTTGGTCCCCGGATACACGGGCGCCGCGGGAATGCCCAGTGCCACCAGTTTCTCCACGGTGGACGACAGGTCCCGATCGGCCGCCCAGGCCGACAGCTCTGCGTCGAGGGTGTCGTGGGCGGCCCGGCGACCGGCATGCGTTGCCAACTCGGAGTTCGAGGCCCAACTCGGATTGCCCAGGGCGCCCACCAGGGCCCGCCACTGGTCGTCGTTGGCAATGGACAGCGCCAGCCATTGCTCCACGCCCGCACAGGCATACACCCCCTGCGGGGCGGCGTAGGGGGCCCGGTTGCCGTCGCGCTGGAGCACCGCACCGTAGGCGCTGTATTCCACCAGCTGTTCAGAGGCCGCGTTGAGGGCGCCTTCGACCATGGTGCATTCGAGCAGGCTCCCGAGGCCGGTCTCGTCGCGTTGGGCCAGACCGACCAGTGCCGCGAAAGCGGCGTGCATGCCCGCCAGGGGATCGCAGGGACCGCGTTGAATGCGGGGTTGATCGTCGACGTGACCCGTGAGCCAGGCCAGACCCGACATCTGTTCCATGGTCTGGGCAAACCCCACGTTGTCGCGCCAGGGGCCGTCGAGTCCGAATGCCGGCATCCGGACCATGACCGTGGCCGGGTTCAGGGCGTGGACGGTGTCCCAGTCGAGATCGAACTTTTCGACCACCCGCGGCGAGAAGTTTTCAACGAACACGTCGCAGCGTGAAATCAACGAACGCGCGAGTTCGAGCCCCTCGTCCTGGTTGAGATCGAGGGTCAGTCCCAGTTTGTTGTTGTTCGCCGCGAGGTAGATGCCACTCATCTCATACCAGCGCGGATTCACGTGAGCGAATGTGCCGCCCATCATGCGCATGCCATCCAGGCGTTGAATGGCCTCGAGGTGGATCACCTCGGCCCCCAGGTATCCGAGCATCTGGGTCGATGAGGGCCCGGCCCACCAGGCTGTGGCATCGAGGACGCGGATGCCCTCGAGCGGAAGCGGAGGCTCTCCCTCAGGAGGCCTGGGCACCGAGGCGCTTGCCCGCTCGTGTGCCTCGATCTGGCCGTCGTGCTCCCCGAGTGCGGGCGCCGGCACGAGGGGACGGGCGGTTTCGCCATTGATGCGCCACGACGGGCGCGGCTGGAGGAAGCCCCCACCCGGGTTCTCGAGGAAAACACCGCGGGCCTGGAAGTGGGGGTGTTCGAGTACCGATTTCCCATCGTTGACGGGGGCGACTGGAATCCGCAGGAGCGAGGCCTTCTCCACGATGTCGTTCGTGGTGTGTTTGCGGGTGTAGGTGCGCACGATCTCGTTCCACTCGTCGGCGCGGGCCCACCGTCCAACGATGGTCGGGAATTCCTCATCGTCCAGCAGGTCCGGGCGTTCGATCAGGACGAGGAAGTCGTTGTACTGCTGCCTCGAGTTGGTGTTGAAGCCCACCCAACCGTCGGCCGTGGGCTCGATGGACGGAATTTCCACCGTTCGAATCGGACCCACCACGTCTCGTCGTCCCACCATGCTGTCCATCAGGTCGCTGTGGGAAGTCGAGGCGATGTTCATGACTTCCAACAGCGAGAAGTCGATGTGCTCGCCGTGTCCCGTTTGTTGGGCCCGTCGCACGGCGGACTGGGCAGCCACGGCCGCGAAGGTGCCGCCCACCCACTCGGTGATCCGTCCACCGGCCATGATGGGCGGCTGGCTCGGCAGGCCGCGGCCCGCGATGGATCCGCACTCGGCTTGAATGGTGAATTCCGTGGCCGGTCTACCGGTGTAGGGCCCGCCGCGGCCCCACGGCGAGATGGACAGCACGACCAGTCCGGGAAAGCGGTTCGTGAGGTCGAGGGCGTCGATCACTCCGGGCTCGAAGGATTCGACCACCAGGTCGGCGCCCTCGATCAGGGCCAGGATCTCCGGATCCTCGGGTCGTCCGATCACCGAGCGTTTGCGGGTGTGAAGAAACTGGAAGAACGCGCCGTCTTGCCCCTGGAGGTCGGCCCCTGAAGCAGACCAGGTGCGCATGGGGTCACCTTCCGGAGGCTCGACTTTGATCACGTCAGCACCGGCGTCGGCGAAGAGCTTGGTGGTGTAGGGACCGGCAATCTCGTCAGAAAAGTCGATCACACGAATGTCGCGAAGGCCGTGAATCAAGCGGGTCTCCAGAGTTCAGGTTGGAAGGATCTTCATTTTAGCCGTGACGGGCGGCTGGCGGTCGATTGGTGAGGGCTCTATTCCAAGGCGTCGATCAGACCCCAGCGAAGTGCGGTTTCGCTGTCGAGGCGGGAGCCCGAGAGAGCGAGCCAGGCCGTGCGCTGGCGGCCCATGCGCTTGAGAATGCTGACGGTTCCGCCGGCACCCGGGACCAGGCCCATGGAGACTTCTGGGAGCTGGAAGAAGGTGTCGCGTCGGGCGGTGATGTGGCGACCGAAGGCGGGCAGTTCGATCCCCGCCCCCACGCAGGCGCCGTGGAGTCGCGACTGGACGCGCTCCGCACAGCCGTCCAGCAGTCGACCCGCGCTGCGTGTCGTGCGGATGGCGTGAGCCGTGGCCGGATCCGGGAAGCTTCCGAACTCGTCGAGGTCTCCGCCACTGCAGAATGACGGCCCCAGGCCGCTCAACCGAACTCGCGAGATCGAGGGGTCGCACAGGGCGAGTTGGAGACCCTCGCACAGGGCATCGCGCATCTCCGCCGAGAAGGCATTGCGTTTTTCGCTGCGGTTGAGTTCGAGCAGCAGGTGGTCGCCTTCTCGCCGCGCGAGTACCGCCGGCTCACGGCTGGCTTCGCGTGTTCGCGGCGCGGGTCGTGTGGCAAGCCATGCTTGAAACTCGGGGCCCGCCTGGAGCATGGAATACACGAGGGATTCGCAGACCAGTCCCGCGCGGACGTCCTGCGACTCATTGAGGCGCAACAGCTGGACCAGTGCGAGGGAAGCGAGCGGGGTGCGTTCGATGGCCCCGGCCAGTTCGGGAAGCGCGTCCGAGTCTTCGAGCACGACATCGAAGTGGCTGGCGAGTTGCGGGGCGGCGTCGGCGTGGATCGCCACGCTGGGGCAGGGAAGGGAGGGTAGATGCCGGGCCAGGGATTCGAGAGCCTTGGCACTCGGTCCTGTCCCGGTAGACAGATCGACGGCGAGCAGCGGCTGGTCGTGTAGGGGCGAGCAGTGTTCGAGCCGGTCCGGCGTGACGAGGCGCGCAAGCGCCTCGTCGAGCGGGAGAGCGCCGGATGTGGCACCCGCTACGGTGCTTCTCCCGAGAGTTCGGCGCGAACCTGGCGGCGCAGGAGCTTGCCGGTCTCGTTGTAGGGTAGCTCGGCTCGAAACTCGACCCGCTGAGGGGTTCTGGACGAGCGCAACCGGCTCTTGACCCAGTCCTGCAACTCGCTCGCTTCCGCCGTGGCATCGGCCTTGAGCACGATGGCGGCGGCGACGGCCTCGCCCCACTGCTCGTCCGGAATACCCACCACCGCGGCATCGGCGACCGCGGGATGTTCGAGCAGGACGTCTTCAATCTCACCGGGCGACATGTTTTCCCCGCCGCGCACGATCACATCGTCGATGCGGCCCTCCAGAAACAGGTAGCCCTCGGAATCGAGGCTGCCGCCATCGCGCGTGGGGAACCAGCCGTCTCCTTCGAGCGTGCTGGCGCGGCCCAGGTACTCGCCCGAGACCTGCTCGCCGCGCACGTAGATTTCGCCCCGTTCACCCGCCGGTAGCGCGTTGCCGTTCTCGTCACGGATCTCCAGCTCCACGCTGGGCAGGGCCTGACCGACCGAGGTCAGCCGACGTCGAACTTCCGGGTCTTCACTGGCGGCCGCGGCGCGGTGTTCTTCCGGCCCCAGCAGGCAGATGGTCGAGCTGGTTTCGGTCAACCCATAGGCGTTCGTGAAGTTGGTTTCGGGCAGCAGCTGCATGGCCTGCTCGATGACCGCCTGGGGCATCTTGCCGCCGCCATAGGACAGCGCTCGGAGGTGGCCGAGGCCGGTGTCTTCGGAGTCCTCGAGGACTTCGACGATGCGCGCGAGCATGGTCGGCACCACGAAGGCGTTGCTCACGGTATGGCGCTTGGCGAGGTCCACCCACTCCGACGCGTCGAAGTTGGGCAGTTGCACCACCTGGCGACCCGAGTACACCGAGCTGGCAATCGCTGCGATCCCTGCGATGTGGTAGGGCGGAACGCTCACCAGGGCCGCATCCGTCTCAGCCGCAGCGCCGAACTCCACCGAGCCCAGGATGTAGGACACCAGGTGCTTGTGGCGTAGAACGGCTGCCTTGGGGGCCCCGGTCGTACCGCTGGTGAACAGCAGGATGGCGATCTCTTCAGCGTCCATCCCCCAATCGGGGTCGGCCGATTCGCCACTGCGAGCTTGTTCGAGGAAGGTCTCCCGGGCCACGACTTGGAGGCCCTCGACGGAAGCCAGGGATTCCACGCGGTCCGCACTGGTGACCAGGTAGGCGGGGGTGATCTGCGACGCCAATCCCTCGATCTCGCTCGCCGTCAAGCGGTAGTTGAGCGGCACGAAGGGCAGGCCGGACCACGCACTGGCGAACAGTCCCACGGGAACCGCGAGGCTGCTTTCGTCCAACACGGCGAGGTGCCGGGCACCTGAGGCCCGTGCAGTGGCTGCCGCGGCCCCGGCCGCGTGGAACAGCTCGCCAAAAGTCAGAGAATCGTCGCCGTTTCGGAAGGCGACCCGGTCCGCGAAGCCGGACTGGGCCATCTCCAGCAGCATCATCAGGTTCATGGTCTGGGTCCGATCAGTCGGAGGAGGGGAGGGGCTTGGCTTCTTTGATCGCGAGCCCCACGTCGCCGATGGAGAGAGAACCCTCACCCGGCTTCGTGCAGAGGAGCTCAACATCCCCGTTTTCACTTACATATCGCTTCCCAAGTGCACAACCGTCCTTGAACTGGGGGTCGATCTCGCCCGCAGCATCCGCACCCATGTCGATGACGGCGGCACCGCCACAGCGCAGGTCGATGTCACTTTTCGGCGCTGCGATGACCATCAGCTCCGAGCTGCACACCGCGCTTTTGATTCGAGTACCGGCATTGAATTGAGGCATTTTCTGGCTCCTCCGATCTCACGGGAACCCCGCGGGCCCGCGCACCATCATATGAGAAATCACCCCTCCAAGGGGTAAGGCCGCTGGATCTTATCTCAACCCAGCCACTTCGAGGGCACGACATTTACGGGATCAGGCTGGGATTCTCAGATTCTGGAGTTCGGGCAGAATTTGGCTCTGTCCCAGCTCGATCACGGCGTCGGCATCCATCAACGGCGAAAGAATGAAGCGCCGGGCGCCTGCGTCTACGAATCGTTGCATTTGTTCCAGGCAGTCTTCGGCCTTGCCCAACAGGCAGTATTTCTTCGAGGCCTCCCGGAAATCCGTGTTGTAGATCCGACCCAGCATCTGTGACGCTCGCTCGTGGGCGGCCTCATAGTCATTGTCGACCACGGTGAAGATGAAGCAACTCGTCTCGAAGGGGACATCCCGCCGACCGGCTTCGCTGGCGTGGTGCGCGATCTGTTTCAGGTTGTCGGCGAAGAACTCGGGAGAGCACATGTGGGAGATGTAACCGTCCCCGAGGCGTCCAGCCCGGCGCATGGAGGGTTCCTTGCGGCCTCCTACGAGGATTGGCGGTCCGCCGGCCTTGATGGGCTTGGGATCGATGGAGATGGGGCCCAGCTCGAAATGGCGCCCCTTGTGCTCGACCCCGTCTTCCGTCCACAGGCGTCGCATGATCTCGATGGCCTCGTCGGCCCGACTGCCGCGTTCGGCGAGAGGCACGCCCGTGGCCCTGAACTCGGGGGGAAACTCTCCGCCTACGCCTACCCCCAGTGCGAGGCGGCCGCCCGACAATACATCCAGGCTGGAGATGACTTTGGCGGACGTCGTGGGGTGGCGCAGTGGGAGCAGGTACACGGCTGTACCGATTCGGATGGTCTCAGTAATCGCAGAGGCGAAGGTCAGCAGGGTCAGAGCGTCCACGATCGGAATGTGGAAGCTGACGTGATCGCCCACCCACATCGAGTCGAAACCGGCCGCTTCGATTCGAGGAGCGACGTCGAGTACCTGCTCGCGACTGCCACCGCCGAGCACCATGCCACAGCGCAGGTCGGTCTCGAGGACGAGGGGGTTCATGTGTGCCTCCTTGAACGGGCCGCAGGGTAGGGCAATCACTGCCCGGTCGGGAGAGGCATAGAGCGCGCGCTGTGCGAGTTCTCCGGTGTACTCTGACTCCAACGCGACTCACTCAGCGGGTTCGCACCGAGGCATGACGTGGTCAGTGCCCCCAGCCACTCCCATTCACCCAGCGCGGTTCCGCACCCCGGGCCTCTCGAGGGTCACCGGTTCACCCACGCCGGCGAGGGTGCCTCGGCCGATTACGCGGTCTGGCTGCTTCGGAGCCTGGGGGCGGAGGTGGAACTCGCACCGCCCATTGCCAAGGCCGCCTCGATTCTTCATCCGGCCATTGTCTGGGCGCGCTCGGGAGCCATGTGGCTCAGCGGATCCCAGGGGGGTCCGCCGCGTCTGGCGCCGGGGCCCGTTGCAGCGTGTGCGGCCGGTGCGGCTCAGGCGCTGGGCGCACTGGGTGGGAGGGCTCTGGCCGACCTGGACGGTGCCGCTTTGCTGGGTGAACGGGCCGCCCTGACGGGATTGACGCGCCGGGGAAGGGTGTCGCCCGGGGGCGGTTGCCGGTTGCTGAAGGTCGCGGACGGCTGGCTTGCACTCGGCCTCCCACGCGAAGACGATTGGTCCTGCCTGCCGGCTTGGCTGGCGGATGAGCTCGGTGAATTGCCGCCCGTTTTGTCTGGCGAAGACCGACGCTGGGACGCGCTCGCTGGGCGGGTGTCCCAACGCAGTTGCGCGGAGTTGCTGGAGCGGGCCCGCCTGCTCGGGCTTCCCGCAGCACGGGTCAGACCACCGGAGGCGGGCCCCGTGGATTGGTTGCGGTGGACTTCAGGGCCACCCCGATTCGGGGTCCGAGAGCGCCCCCTCCGTGTGATCGACCTGAGTTCACTCTGGGCGGGGCCTCTGTGCACTCAGTTGCTACGTCTCGCCGGTGCGCGAGTGATCAAGCTCGAGAGCCGCACACGTCCCGATGGTGCCCGCAGGGGGGCGCCCGCCTTCTTCGAACTCCTCAACGGGGGGAAGGAATCCGTGGCTCTGGACTTTGGCGACGCGTCGGATCTGGCCGCCCTTCGCGCTCTGATCGACAGCGCGGATGTGGTGGTGGAAAGCGCGCGTCCACGTGCGCTTCGTCAGCTGGGTGTGGCGGCCGAGGCGTTTGCTGGCACCGGGCGTGGTCGGCTCTGGCTCAGCATCACTGGTTACGGTCGACGCGAGCCCAAAGGGGGTTGGGTTGCTCTGGGGGATGATGCAGCAGTGGATGCCGGCATGTCCTGGCCCGAGAATCCGGACGTTTCCCCGGTGTTCTTCGGCGATGCTCTGGCCGATCCGCTCACGGGGCTCCATGCCGCGGTGGCCGTGTTGGCCTGTGTTCGCGCGGGCCGCGGTGGACTCCTCGATGTGAACCTGCGGGATGTGGTGGCCCACGCGCTGGCCTTCGAGCCCGAGCACCCGGCTGCGCGTCGGGCTGCTTTCGTGGAGGCCCTCGACGATGGCGGCCATGAGGTGCGGGCGGGGGGTGAGCGGGTGAGAGTGAAGCCACCCAGAGGAAGAACCCTGGGGGCACCGGCGCGTCAGCTGGGAAGCGATACCCAGCGCGTCCTGGAGGAGATCGAGAAACCTTGTTGATTCGGCGTGCCGAGTTGCCCGGCCGGGGGCCCTGTGACGTGCGCATCGAGGGCGCACACATTGCCAGTATCGAGCCCAGCCAAGTGTCCAAGCCGGGTCTCGGGGGGGAGGGGGACGGGGGGATCGATGCCTCGGGCGGGGCGTTGTTGCCCGGACTGCACGATCATCACCTCCACCTGTTTGCCCTGGCAACGGTGGAGAGTTCAGTGCTCTGTGGCCCTCCCCAGGTGCAAGACGCCGCGCAGCTGGCCAAGGGTCTGGCGACTGCGGCTCGTGAGTCTGGGGGGCCGAGGGGGTGGCTGCGCGGTATCGGCTACCACGAGAGTGTCGCGGGGGTTCTCGATCGCAAGACGCTGGATACCTGGGTGGCCGACCGGCCGCTGCGCGTTCAACACCGCGGGGGGGCTCTGTGGGTGCTCAACAGCGTGGGGTTGGCGCGAGTCGGGATTGGCTCGGGCAATGCACCTGCGGGCGTCGAGCGCGACGCGAATGGGGAGCCCAACGGGCGCTTGTGGCGAATGGATGCGTGGCTTCGCGATCGGCTGGGGGCGCGGACCCCACCGGATCTATCGAAGGTGGGTCGGCGCCTGGCGAGCTTCGGCGTTACGGGCCTCACCGATGCAACGGTGGACAACGACACCCGTGAACTCGATGCCCTGGTGGCGGCTGTCGTCTGTGGTGCACTTCCCCAGCGGCTGCGGGTGATGGGACGTCATACATTGCCCGCGCCATCCCATTCCCGGGTGGAACGCGGAGCCGTGAAGCTCGTTCTCGACGATGCTCGCCTGCCTGACGTCGACGAGCTGACTCGAGAGATTGTCCGTGCTCATGCCGCCGAGCGAAGCGTGGCCATTCACTGTGTCACCCGGGCCGAGCTGGTACTCGCCGTGGTGGCCCTGGCGGCGGCAGGGACTGGGTCCGGAGACCGCATCGAGCATGCGGCGGTCACACCTCCCGAATTGGTGGAGCAGTTGGCGAGGCTTCCAATCACCGTCGTCACTCAGCCCCATTTTATTCGGGAGCGCGGCGATGCCTACCGTCGCGATGTGGAGGCGCGGGATCTCGCCTGGCTCTACCGCTGTCGGGGCTTTCTGGACGCTGGAATCCCGCTCGGGGGTGGGACGGATGCGCCCTTCGGAAAGCCGGATCCATGGATTGCCGTTGCCGCCGCCGTGGACCGCCGTACCGAGAGTGGGGTGGCGATGGGAACGGCAGAAGGTCTGACTCCCGAGCGGGCCCTGGCTCTGTTCACCACGCCGCCCGGCCAGCCGGGGGGCGCGCCTCGGTCCCTCGAGGTGGGGGCGCGCGCGGATCTGTGTCTGCTCGACGTGCCCTGGCGCGTGGCTCGGGAGGATCTCTCCAGCCAGCACGTCGAGGCCACCTGGTGTGATGGCGCAATGGTGTGGCATCGCAGTGAGGCGGCGCCGTGAGCCGGCAGGAAAGTTCGAGGTCCGGGAGCCTCTGAACGGCTAGCCTAGGCACGCATGTCTGACGTCACGAGCGATTCCGCGGGCAATGATCTCTCGGCTCGCGTCGGACTGCGTACCGCCACGGCGCTGGTGGTGGCCAACATCATCGGGGCAGGAATCTTTACGACGACGGGCTTTCAGGCGGCTGAGCTCGGCGACCCCGCCGCGATTTTTGCGCTCTGGATCCTGGGAGGGGTACTCGCCTACTGCGGGGCCCTGTGTTACGGCGAGCTTGGAGCCCTCTACCCGGAGGCCGGCGCCGAGTACGTCTATCTGCGCGAGACCTACGGTCGTCTGTTCGGTTTCATGAGCGCCTTTGTGTCCTTCGTAGCCGGCTTCCCGGCCCCCATTGCCGCAGCCGTGAAAGCTCTGGTCGCATACCTGGCTGTCTTCATGCCCGTGCTGGGCGATGACCGGGCATTGCTTGGCAACTTTGGGACGAGCGACGCCGCTGCTCTCGTGTTCGTCTGGGGGCTGACGGCGATTCACCTGCGCGGCGGGGGGTTCCGCTTCAACGACCTAGTCACACTGCTCAAGGTGCTCGGCATCGTGGCCATCGTGCTGGGTGCCGCGGTTTTTGGACAGGGAGACGTCGCGCATTTCACGCGCACCAGTACCGGTGTGTCGCCGACTCTGCCGGCCTTTGCGACCTCGCTGATCTTCGTGATGTTCTGCTACTCGGGATGGAACGCAGCCGCCTACGTGGCGAGTGAGATCGAAACTCCGCAGCGCAATCTTCCACGTGCTCTGTTGCTCGGTACTGGGATCGTGGTGCTTTTGTACCTGGCCCTCAATGCCGTCTATTTCTACGGTGCCGATGTCTCGACTCTCGCTGGCCGGGTCGATGTCGGCGTGGTCGCGGCCGAAGCGCTGTTCGGACCCCTGGGCGTGGGTCTCGTCACTGGAGTCCTGGTGATTTCACTGCTTGCATCGGCATCGGCGATGACGGTGGCGGGCCCTCGGGTGTCCTTTGCTCTGGGCCGGGATGTGCCGGCCCTGGCGGCGTTTGCGCGCACCAGTCGATCGTCCGGGGTTCCGACCACAGCGTTGCTCGCCCAGGGCGTCGTGACTTCGTTGATCGTCGTGACCGGCACCGTCGACCAGATCCAGCAGTACGCCGGTTTCACCCTGGCTCTGTTTTCTTCCCTGGCTGTGTCTTGCGTGATCGTGCTGCGTTTCCGGATGCCCGATCGCGTGAGGCCGTTTCGCACCTGGGGCTACCCGGTGACGCCGATCTTCTACCTCGTCGTAACGGGTTGGACGATGGTCTGGGCCTTCCAGGGGCGCCCCACCGAGTCCCTGTTGGCGCTCCTGACAGTGGCGGTGGGGGGAGCCTTGTTCTTACTACGTGGGCGGGGGGGGCACGAAACGTGAGATCGGGTTGGCTGCGGTTGGCGCTCGGGTTGCTGTTGGTGGGTGGTGGTCTGATTCTGCTGGCTTCGCGGTATCTCCAGTTCTCGGAGGCGCCTCTGCCCGTCCTGAAGGGAACTGTCGACGCGGGATCGCTTCTGCACGCCGGACGCGAGAGGAATTTTCTGGTGTATGAGCCCGTGGTCCGCGACCAGCCGACTCCCATCGTTCTGGTGCTTCACGGGTCTCAGGGGAATGCCATGCAGGCCCGCTCGATGATGTCCTATGAGTTCGATCGGCTGGCGGACGAGTTCGGTTTCCTGGCCGTCTATCCGGCGGGGGTCGAGTCGCACTGGAACGATTGCCGCGCGGAAGCCCCCTACGCGGCCAATGAACTCGACGTGGACGACGTGGGTTTCTTGTCGGCATTGGTCGATCGACTGGTCGAGGAACGGGGCGCAGATCGCACTCGTGTCTATGCGACTGGGGTCTCCAATGGGGGACAGATGGCCTTTCGGCTGGCCCTCGAGGCGCCGGATCTGGTGCGTGCAGTGGCACCGGTGGTGGCCAATCTCCCCGCGCCAGAGAATTTCGACTGTCGGCATTCCGGGCGGGCTGAGTCCGTTCTGTTGATGAACGGCAGCAAAGATCCCATGAACCCCGACGAGGGTGGGCGCGTGGCGTTGTATGGGATCTTCGGGGATCGGGGCCAGGTGCTTTCGACCCGGGAGACGATCGACTATTGGCGAGACCTGGCAGGGCACATGGGTGAGCCCGAACGTGTGCGCCTGCCGGATCGCAGCTCGGACGATGACTCTCACGTGGAGGTGACGCGTTGGAGTGAATCCGGCCGAGAGGAAGTCGTGCTCTATCACATCGTGGGAGGGGGACACACGGTGCCCCATCCGCTGCAGCAGATGCCGAAGTTGCTGGGTGCGACCAACGCAGACGTCTACGCCGCTCGCGAGATCTGGAAGTTCTTTCAGGCCAACGCCGACTGAGTTCGCTGATCGCGGATGCAGACGCCTCCTTGTCAGCGGCGAGGTGCCTCTGTAGGGTCGCCCCAGCGGGCGCTTTTGCCCGGCAGGCAGGAGGGGAGCGACATGGCCGAAACGCCCAAGCCGGATGCTGAGCGGGGCAGGCAGGAGGGTCGCGAGGTGGTAGAGCAGTTCGCCGCGCCGGACGCCATTCGCGAAGATTTCACCCGGATCATCCTCGACACGGGTTCGTCCATCTGGTCCCGCCCCGGCATCGACCCGGCTCGCCGAAGCCTGGCCACCATCTCCGTGCTCACGGCCTTGTCACGGCCCGAGGAGTTGGCCGTCCACATCGGACTGGGAATCAAAAATGGTCTGACCCAGGAGGAGATCTGCGAGACGATCCTGCACTGTGGGATGTATGCGGGCTTTCCCGCGGCGGTACGCGCCATGGAGGTGGCGAGGCAGGTGTTTGATGAGTGATGCAAAAGGGTCGAAGCGGGAGTCCTTCGAAGAGCGCTTCCGTCGTCATGCTCAGGCCGCCAAGGGCACCACGCCGGAGGTTCGTCAGGCGGCGACGGTGATCCTCGTGCGAGACACCGAAGATGGACTCGAGACCCTGATGCTGCGCCGAAACTCGAAACTCGATTTCGTTGGAGGCATGTGGGTGTTTCCGGGTGGGCGTCTGGATCCCGAAGATTGGCGGGATGACGGGGATTTGCTGGCCGCAAGCCGTCGGGCCGCCGTACGTGAGGCCCAGGAGGAGGCGGGCCTGCGCATCGACGAAGAGAGCCTGGCAACATTCTCACACTGGGAGCCACCGCCCATTACACCGAAGCGCTTCATGACCTGGTTCTTCATTGCCCCGGCGCCCGCCGGGAAGGTCATCATCGACGACGGTGAGATTCACGACAGTGCGTGGATGCGGCCTGCCGATGCGTTGGTTCGCCGGGACGCCAATGAAATCGAATTGGCCCCTCCGACCTGGGTCACGCTAAACGAACTCTCGCGCCACGCCGACGTGGCCCAGGCCATGACGGCGACCCGTGCCCGCGAGCCCGAGGCCTATTCGACACGTGTGGCGCCCGTGGAGGGCGGAGTGGTGGCCATGTGGCACGGCGATGCGGGCTACGAAGCGGGAGATGCTGATCTCCCCGGTGCTCGCCATCGATTGTGGATGCTGGATACCGACTGGCGTTACGAACGGGGCGCGTGAGCGCCGTTGAACCCTCGAGCCTGGAGCCGTCTTGAAATTCACTATCGCCGCTTCCTTCATCGATCCCGGCCAGCTACGAGACATCGCTGTAGCGGCCGATGAGTCCGGTTGGACGGCCATTTCGTTCTCGGACCATGTGGTTCACCCCGAAACCCTCGATACCCCGTATCCCTATACCGAGGACGGCTCACGCCGCTGGGAGGCTTTTACCCCCTGGCCCGATCCCTGGGTGACCATCGGAGCCCTGTCGAGTGTCACCCGTCGACTGAGGTTCAACACCAACGTCTTCGTGCTGCCCATGCGGAATGTGTTCATGGCGGCGAAGTCCATCTCGACGGCTGCAGTCCTGTCGCAGGATCGTGTCACGCTGACGGTGGGGGTCGGTTGGTCGAACGTCGAGTTCGAACTGGTGGGGCAGGATTTTCGAACCCGGGGACGGCGGACCGACGAAATGGTCGAGGTCATGCGGAAATTGTGGACGGGTGAGATGGTCGAGCATCATGGTGACTTCTACGATTTCGACCGTCTGGAGATGTCGCCCGCACCGAGTGCGCGCATTCCGATTTGGGTGGGAGGAATCTCAGAGGCTGCGCTGCGTCGGGCTGCCCGACTCGGTGATGGATGGCTGAGCGATCTTCAGACCACAGCGGAGATCGCTGAGTGCATCGAGAAGATTCACACCTACAGGCGCGAGTACGGTCGCGAGCACCTGCCCTTCGACATCATGGCGAGTCCGAGCGATGCCGGTGACATGGACGGCTACCGGCGCTGTGAGGATCTCGGCGTCACTCATCTGCTGAGCATGCCCTGGGTGCTCTACCACGGCATGACCACGAAATTGGCAGACCGGGTCGACGGAGTTCGCCGCTTTGGCGATGACGTCATTGGGAAGATGGGCTGAGTGCCCGCATGAAGAATCAGGTGATTACCTGAGTTGACGGGGGGAGGGTTCCCCCGGGTGCCACAGCCCGACCGGCCGCGTGTCTTCCAGGCACGCAGCTGTACCAAATCGGGCGAAACCTCCGAAATCGTACGGAGGTCCGAGCTCGGCAGTGCCAGGCGACGATATCCGGTTCCTGGGTCTTGGACTGGGCCTGGAACGGATTGTGCATCACAATGGGAAGACCGCCTCCGGCTGGGGCCCGTCGAGAGGGGAAGTCATGCCCGACTGGGAAGTCGCAACCGCTTTGGCGATCGCCTTGATCGTCGCCCTGACGACTCACGTCTTCTATCGAAGACCGCCCGCGGCCCTGTGGCCCTGGCTCCCCTTGAGTTTCGCGTCTGCGTTGGTCTTCTCCGTGGGCGACCTGATCGCGAACCTCTGGGCCGAGGACGATTCCCTGCGCTGGGTCGGCATGGTGATCCTGTATACCGGCTTGCTGGGGATCGCTTCTGCCTGGTGGGGGTTCAGCCATCGCTTCGCGCAGATCTATGGCTACGCCCGGTTCCCGTCGGGCTTCGGTCTTCGGAGCCTGATTGTCATTAATTCACTGCTCTGGGTTGGATTGGTGACGAACCCCTGGCACGGCGAATTCCTGGCTGGCACCTACCCCGGTGGACGAAGTACCTACGGTCCTCTGTGGGTCGTGACTGCCTGCCTCAATTACACCGTCATGTTCGCTTCGCTGTGGATGCACGTGCGGGGAAGTATCACGAGTGCCGACCGTGTGATCCGCTCCCAGTGCCGTTTTCTCGTGGCGGCCATCACGATTCCCCTCGTGCTGAACATGACGTACATCCTGAGCCCCGAGCCGCTCAGCTATGACCCGACGGCACTCGGCTTTGCATTGTGTTGCGTACTCTTCCTCTACGCCGTGGAGCGCCGGGATCTTTTTGTCCTCGAGCGAGTTTCTTTGCCCGGCGTTCTCGACCAGGACGCCGATGCAGTGATCATCGTCAGTACAGACCTCCGGGTTCTGTTCTCCAACCCGGCGGCGAGCCGTTTGTTCGCAGAGGGTCAGCTGGCACCGGGGATCGCCCTCGATGGCCTGATGGCCGAAGCTCTGCCCAGTTTTTCTCTGACCGAGGCTCTCGACCCACCCCGGGGCGAGCCGGGTCCGGAGCACCGCTTCCATTCGCCGACGGGAGAAGAGCTCTGGATCGTTGTGGATGTTTCTCCCGTTTATCGGGGGCGAGGTGCTCTCGCTGGACTGTGCCTGCGCCTGCGCGACCGAACCCCACTTCGGCGGGCCCACGACATCGCTGCAGAACGAGCGGCGGTTCTTGACGCCGTGGTTCACGGTAGTGGGGAGGGCTTGCTCGTTCAGTCCTCGAGCGGTGAGATCCGTTATGTCAACCAGGCCTTTGCGGCACTTTGGGGTGCTTCGCGCGAGATGGTCTATGCCTGGGGGACAGAGGCCCTCGAACAAGTGGGAAGGCAGCTTCGAGAGCAGCCGCGCCGTGAGTTTTCGAGAGCCTGGCATCGCAGGCCCGATGACTTCGACCGGAACTTCGAGGATACGCAGGACCTGTTGCTGGAAGATGGGAGAATCGTCGAAGCTCAGACCTTTCCCATCGATGCGAGCCATGGCATCGATGGACGCGTGTGGCGCTTCGTCGACGTCACTCGCCGTAGGCGGGATCTCCAGGCGATGATCCAGTCCCAGAAACTCGAAGGACTCGGCGTTCTGGCCGGGGGCATCGCACATGATTTCAATAATCTACTGGTCGCGATTCTGGCCAATGCGGAACTCGCTCAGCAGGAGGTTGCCGAGGATGCGAGTGCTCACGCGCTGTTGTCCGATGTCCAATCCGCTGCGGTGCGTGCGAGTGAACTCACGGGTCAACTGTTGGCCTATGCGGGCAAGACGAGCTTCCACCGCGAAGACCTGGATCTTTCGCGGCTCGTTCGCGAGGTTGCCGAACTGTTGATGGTTTCGATTCCAAAGGGGGTCGAAGTCGATTTTCGTTTGTCGCCGGGGCTTCCGCTGGTTCGCGCTGGCTCTGCCGAGATCCGCCAGATCGTGATGAATCTAGTGACCAATGCAGCAGACTCCATCGGTGACGACATCGGAACCATCCGAATCGAGACGGGCCGGGGCGAGCCGCCGCCCACGTCGCTAGCGGAGTCTTTTGCCGAGCACGGAGCGATTCCGAATGAGGTCGTCTTTCTGCGCGTCATGGACAGCGGCACGGGGATGGATCGAAGGACTCTGGAACGGATCTTCGATCCCTTCTTTACGACGAAATTCACGGGACGGGGGCTGGGTCTCGCCTCGACCCTCGGGATTCTGGATGGTCACGGTGGTGCGCTCAGGATTGAAACGGCACTGGGAACTGGAAGCGCATTCACCGTGCTGTTGCCGATGCATCAGCCCGTCGAGCCAGTCGTGGTCCAAAACGAACCAGGCGAACACTCCTCGGTTTGTTTCGAGGGTCGCAGCGTTCTGGTCGTGGACGACGAGCAATCAGTGCGCAGCGTCCTGGCCAAGGTGTTGGGAGGGCGGGGACTGGATGTTCATCAAGTCGGTAGCGGAGAGGAGGCGCTGCTCGAACTCAACGATCCCGAGCGGATTCCGGATCTGGTGATCCTGGATCTGACCATGCCTGGGATTGGTGGACTCGAGACCCTCGATCGCATTCGCGTTCGGTGCCCCAGACTTCCGGTACTTCTCTCGAGTGGGTATCCCGAGGAAGCCCTTCGGGTCATCCGCGAGAAGGCCTCGCCCTGGAACGCCTTTATCCAGAAACCGTACCGCCATACCAATCTGTTCGAAGAGATCGAAAAGCTTCTGGATGCCGCGACGGAGTCTCGAAACCCGGTCGGCTCAATGGCGTCCGATCCGACCTCTGAGTCTCCGAAGGCTCGTGTCTCCCCGTCACCTGGGGATTGATCGGCGCCCATTCCGCTTTCAGGGCGTGATGGATGGCAGCTTGCGCTCAAGCTCCATGGGCGAACGCGGGAGAGGAGCCCTCTGGATTCTTCGGGTCTCAGAGGACTCGGATTCCTCCCGTTGAGCATTTACTGGGAAGGCAGCAGGCGCGGATTCAATGCTTTCCAGGATCGGCGGAGAGGGATTCGGGGAGGCCCAGATAATGGAAAACCTGTTCCTATATGGGGTGAAAATGGAAAATCTTTTCCATTTCCTCAGCGCTGTTTTGAGGGGGGTCGCTCAGAATTCATTGAAATCATTAATAAAATTAACCCCTACCCGGTGATTTTTGCCGGCATAGTACTTGCAGTTCACTCTCAGCAGAAAAATGTAACTGGGTAATAGCTTTGTCCTCCCGAAGTTGGCTTGGCATCCTTACTTCGCACGGATCCATCGCGTTATGGGTGGCGTGTGTTCTCTCCCCAGGCATCAGCCTGGCGGACTCGACGGCCTCTCACACGGGCCTCGAGATGACCGTTAGCGTCGACGGCACTGACTACACCTACACCTACTCCGAACTCGCAGAATTGAGTCAGGATGTGGTCGAGCCCGAAGGCTCGACCACGCTGGCGATCCTGCGAACCGGCTCCATTACCATCCCCTCGACCCTCCAACTCAGTTGGCAGGAACTCAAATACGATCCCGACCCCTACATCAACTTCGTTGGGGCTTTTTCGAACCTCACGGGTTCAGCCCAGGATTTCAGTTTTTCCATCTCCACCGCCGTCTCACCGCTCTCGGCCTCCCTGATTGGAGGATCGACGGTGATCACCCTGGCCGACGGTGAGGAGGATGGTTCGGCAGAGATCAAGAATACAGCGGGCAAACCCGGGTACAGCGCGAGTTTGGATGGTGTCCCAGCGCTGGACCTGCTGGATCCCTTTAGTGCTCAAGTCACTTTCCTCGGTCAAGTGGCCGTGGCTACCGACCAGGCGGGCTTGCCCGGTCCCACGATCCCCGCCGGGGCTGTCAATGTGAACATTGGGATCGAGCATCGCTTCAACCTCACGGGTCGGGACAGTGCAACGTTCAACAGCACTTTCCTGGTCGCGGTTCCCGAGCCGGGATCGGCGCTGCTTCTTGGATTTGGGGCTCTCAGCCTTGCGCTCGTAAGAAGGAAGAGTCTCTAGGTGATCGGGTTGCCGTCGTCTGGAAGGTCCCCATGCTGATGTTGAAGACAAGCCGTGTTCGGTCATGGATGGAGTCGGGCTTCATGCTGTCGGCACTTGCGATGACGTCCATGGTTTCGACTCCAAGTTTGGCATGCCCCTTGACCCAGGACTTCTTTAACTACGACGATGGAACCTATCTCGCGGACCTCCCCACGGAAAACGACGATGGCACGACCTTTCAACAGGGCGGTGTGTCGAGTGGTGCCACATGGACGAGCAGTTGGGAGAACGTGGACGAGACTCCCGTCGATGCGTTCGTGATTGAAAATGGCAAGGTCGAGGTTGGCGACACGGATGGTGAGGAGTTTCGCGTCGAGCGTGAATTCGATCTGGAGGAGGTCGAAAACCTGGGTTGTCCTCCTGGAAATCAGGACCCTGATTGTGACGTCTCCGGCGTCCACCAGGAAGATGCGTATTACACGGCCACGGAGTTGACCCAGATAGAAGACAACCACGAAGCCTACGAGATGTCCGTTGAATTCACTGATAGTGAAGGTGTCGTCATGGCGTATGGCATCGAGAACGACGGAATCGACGAAGAGATTTCGCCGGGAGTCTTCGATCACAGTGACTACTTCTTTGCGGTGCTGGGCGACACGAGGGTGGTTTCTGACGTTGTCGCCGAGCCCGACAAGCCGAATTACGTCTTCAGCGCTCTTTACATCGATGACAGCCCCGGTGGTCAGGAGACCCTCAAGGTCTGGATCAACCCCGACTTCACCGACATGCTCGAAGGGATCGATTTCGACATCGAGATCAATCGAGACCTCGAAGCGGTTGCCGGTGTTTCCGGGGACCGTACTACGCTCGGAGATACCGTTGCGTTTGTCGCGACCACCAATGAAGATGACATGGTCAAGACCTTCGACGACTTTCAGATCGTTCGCGACATGGAGATGCTCCAATCTCCCCGAATCGATCTCGGAAACGGTGATGTCCAGGATAACTTCGTGGAGTGGTCTGTGGGGTCCACGGCAGCGGACAGCGTCCAGACGAGTTTTGATCAGAGTGTTTTCATTCCGAGTATTCCCTCTCGGACCGTCACGATGACCATGGAGCCGATCGACGGGTCTGAGCAGGTGGTTCCGTTCGATTACACGCTCTCGACGGTGGCCTTTGCCAACGAGCTTCGAAAGGACGGCGTGGGAGCCGAGGGTGGGCTCCGATTGGTGATCGACAACTTGTTCAACGACGGCTACCAGATCAAGACGTTCCACTATCAGACGACGGATATCTCAGAAGTCGAAATCTGGGTCAGCGAGGACGAGGGCACCACCTGGTACTCCCACAACGGTTCGTACACGCCCGGCACTGGAGCTGAAGCGGCGAGAGAAACGATGATCGCCTTCCACCAGAGTAACGGCGCTCCCCCGGTGTGGATCGAGTTCCGGCCGACGGTCGCCGGGGCCTTCGTGGCCTTCAATGGTCTCCAGTTCATCCCCGAGCCGAGTACCGGGTTACTGGTCGGATTGGGGTTGCTGGGTCTGTCGCGCCGCCGATGCGCAGGCGTGAGACGAACCGGTTAGACCACCCGTCCGAGATCACCGGTCGTCCACTCGGTTGGCTCTTTGGGTTGCCGACCCATTGTTGGGATTCCCGTGTTTC
Organism: Myxococcota bacterium; assembly: GCA_022447545.1. GTDB lineage: Bacteria > Myxococcota_A > UBA9160 > UBA9160 > SMWR01 > JAKVBI01. The sequence goes on along the minus strand of JAKVBI010000011.1, from coordinate 328,536 downwards.
AGCGGATCGCTACGGGATTGACGACCATCTGCACCGCGCCCTCGAAGCGGGGTGCGCTCGCGACGAACATGAACTCGTAGGCAGCGTCTGCAGCGAGTTCCGCTGTGTCGATGTTCTCCAGGATGTACACGCCATGCTTGGCCAGGAGGACCTGGTGGACGGGAAAGGCCTCGCGAGGGTTTTCGGGAGGGAGCACCTCGACCGCCCATGTGTCCGCCCCGACCGCCACTACCCCCCGGTCGGCCAGATAACTCGCCCCCTCCATCCCCAACCCGGGTTCCGCTGCAATGAATTTCGAAGGTTCCTTGGTGGCAAGACTCTGCCAGCCGGTGTGAACCAACACCACGTCCCCCTGACGGATCTCGATGTCCTGCCGTTTCGCTGCGGCATCGATTTCAGTGCGGTTGAGGGCCGTGCCGGGCGCCAGTACATCCACTCCAAGTAATCCAGCCATATCCAACAGCACCCCGCGGGTGACGATGGGGGGGATGTCGTGAGTGCCAAAGCGTGTCACACCGTCGGGCCGAAAGAATTCGCTCTGGTGGGTGCCGTTGTAGTAGCGGTGATCGATGCCCAGGTGTCCCAGGCCATCGATCTGAGTGCCGATACCGAGATGCGACGAGAGGTAATCGTCATTGAAGGTGGTCCGGTTGGTGCCCAGGCCTACGCCCGAGCCGTCGCCGCCCGGGAAGACGACGAGATTGAAGGCGCGAGCACCGAAGGCCGGTGAGGCGCGGCCGGTGATCACGCCAAGCGCGTAGGTCTTGCCAGTTTTGACCAGGCGACTGGCGGCGACCACATTCTTGGCTGAGAGGAGATTGAGAGCTCCCAGCGAGTCTTCAGGGCCGTAGCGGGAGGGGAACCAATCCTCGGATTGGCCTGAACCAGGCAGCCCGACCCACGCGAGAAGAGAGAGAAGAGTGATGAATGTTCTCATGACAGACCTCGATGGCGTTGACGAAAAGGTGTAGGGCGGCGGAAGCCATTTCGTCAACGGCGTTGCATTGTCCTGAGACGGACTGAGTCCGGTTGGAGGGCTTTGGCGATGGCCTAGGCGAGCGGAGCCAGCCCATCCTGGGGAAGCGGACCTCGATTCCACAAAAACAAGCCCCTGAGCGCCTGGGAGGCCGCTGAGGAGGCCCCAACTGAGGTCATCGCAGAGGGGTGACTTCCATTGACCTCGTTCGAGCGTTCGCTGAGATCTCGGAGTCCTTCGAACGGGGTCGTACTGCCACGAACTCCCCGAGGGCCAGGACTTGAACACCTGGGAGATCGCGACTGCCACTGGCGGTGCAGCCCGAGGCGCCGAGCCGATGGAGCCGGTTCAGGGAGCCTTCGGCCCGTTGGACCGGAAGATCTCGTCCCGAAAGAAGGCGTGCTTCGCAGGACTCCTGCGAAGCTGCTCGGGGTTACGTGCGAACAGCGCGTAGGCCTCGGCGAAGTCCTCGAGTGCATTGCGCGAGCCCTGGGGGGAGACGGCGGGTTCACGTGGGTGGACCTGGGTGACCCAATGTTTGCGAATCGTTCCGGAGATCACGTGTCGACACACATGGTGTCCGATCTCGTGGAACAGGAGTTCGTACAGGGAGGCGGGGGAGTCGAACTCATAGACGACGATTTTGGCTTCGTCCGGCAGGTACTCGGCCGCCGACCGGAGATTTGGAAGCGGAGTGTAGACGCGGGGGGGTAGGAAATACCCAGCCGCCTTTTGACCGATCCGTTCGGGGTCATATTCGATTTCCTGCAGGCCCTGCAGGTGGGACTCGGGCAGGTGGCGGAGCGTTGAGACGATGGGCTCTGTCGCCACCAGACTCTGGGCGCCGAAGCCCTTGAGACGCACTGCGATACGGGCCCCGGGGCGTTCGGGAGTCACCCTTCCAGGTCTCGTGGTGCGCGGGTTCCGCATGGAGTCTCCATAGGGGGCCGAGCCCCATTATCCCACGATCTCGGCGGACCGCTGGCAGGATCATTCCGCTGCCTGTCTTGGCACGAATCGGATCTGGAGTGTGAATCGAGCCCCTGTGTTCGACTCAGTCGAGGGTGACGAATAGGCAGCGCCGGGGCTTGCCATCCACGGCGATGCTCCGGTGGCCGTGCCCCGTGGTGTCTTCGGCCAGCAGGATGCCCCCCGCTTCGATCCGTCGGCGGGTGCCATCTCCCGTCTCGATGTCCACGGGGGCGTCCAGGTTGATCACGTATTGGCGCCGGGGGGCGTTGTGAAAGTCGAAGTCGTAGTCCCCATCGACTTCGCGAAAGACGAGGCCGGTGGCCGGGTGGAGTTCTGAGATTCGACCGATGTCACCCAGTTCTTCCAGGGGGACATCGATGTCCTCGAAGTGGGACTCACCATCATCGCCGGTGAACAGTCGGGTTACGTGCATACGAGGTCTCCAGGGTGTGAGGTCTTGGTGATCGCTCGGAGTCTGGACCGAACGGTGCTGCAGTCGAGCTCCGTGTCTGGCGTAGAATGCCGTCTCCGGGTATTCGTGGGAAGTCGAGCCTGACAGGAGGAATCCATGGAGATGCACCCCGATGATCGCTTTCATCCCCCCACCAGTGACGATCCGTACTGGACGGAGACCTGTTGGTTCACCTTCGCGGTCCCGGAGCGTGGCATCTCGGGCCAGCTCTATCCCTTCTTCCGGCCCAACCTCGGGATTTCAGCTGGAGCCGCCTTCATCTGGGACGACTCCGGGAGTCAGCCCTGGAACTGCTTGTACGGGAAGAACTTCTGGCACCTGCCCATGCCCGAGGGGGATCTGACGGATTTCGAACTTGCCAACGGCATTCGCTACCGCTGCCTGACACCTCTGTCGAAGTACAAGCTCGACTACCTGGACCCCGACGCGGGAGACGTCGCCGTGGATCTGACCTTCGAGGCGATCTGCGAGCCGAACTACCTGGCAGGCGGTCATCTGGATCAGCCCGGTCGCTATACGGGCACCCTGCGGCTTGGCGATGAGACGATTCCCGTTGATGCTTTCGGGATGCGGGACCGCTCATGGGGGGTTCGTTCGCAGTTCGGCTCGGGACTCCACAACCCGGGGCCCGATCACGGGGGGTATACCTACGCGACGGCTTCCGAACGCGACGCCTTCCACTGCATCACCATGGATGCCGGCGAGGGCTGCGTGGTGATTCACGGCTTCCTGTTGCGAGATGGCGAGTACGCGAAGCTGGCTTCCGGGCGCCGAGACGTGTTGGAACGCCGGGATGGGCATCCGACGCGGGTTCGCGTGGAGGCGAGGGACGAACTCGGTCGAGATCTCGTAGCCGAGGGCGAGTGCCAGAACGCCCTGGGCGTGCATTTGAATCCGAATCTGTTTACCTGGAACTGTTTGACGCGCTGGTCCTGGGGCTCGATCGAGGCTTGGGGTGAGGATCACGACAACTGGAGTGCTCGAGCGATTCGCCGCTTCATTCGAAGTGGGGGGTGAGGCGTCCTCTCCGACTCGCATGGCTCCTGCTCAGAACATGTAGGCGCCGCCGCTGACGGATACCAGCTGTCCAGTCTGATGGGCGGAGACCTCCGACGCGAAGAACAGCACTGCGTTGGCCATGTCCTCAGGGCGGCCGATTCGTTTGATGGGCTGGTTTTCGACGTTGAACACGGCGCCGCCTTCTTCGATCGCTGCGGCCATGGACTCGGGGGTTCCGAAGAAATCGTAGCCGTACTTTTTCCAGAAACTTCCATCGCCCACGTGGTCGGTATCCCACGGCACGATCCAGCCCGGGGCCACGCAGTTGATGCGAACCCCGGTGCCTCCCCATTCTGTGGCGAGGGCTTTGCTGAAGGCCATCACGTAGCCTTTGGTTCCTCCGTAGTGCGCGACCTGGACGCCGGCTTCGCCCACCAGGGCGGAGTTGGAGGTGATGTTGACGATGCTGCCCTCACCGCGTTCGACCATCTCTCCGCCGAAGACATGGGTGCAATGGACGACGCCCCAGACGTTGAGGTTCAGCTCCCACTCGAGTTCGTCGCTGGGTTTTTCGAGGAAGGGACGGGGATAGGCGACTCCACCGGCATTGTTGACCAGTACGTCCACCGGACCGAAAGCTTCGTGGGTGCGTGCGGCCAGGGCCTCCACCGAATCGCGCTGAGTGACGTCGGTCTGAACTACGAGGGTCTCGCCCGGTAGATCGGCCGCCGTGGCTGCGACTTCTTCGCACTTACCCGCGTCACGGCTGGCCAGGACGACCTTGCAGCCCTCCTGTGCGAAACCCTGCACGAGTCCTCGGCCAATGCCACCGCTCGCACCCGTGATGATGACCGTCTTGCCTGCAAGACCGAGTTCCATGCTTTCCTCCCTGGCTGGGAGAACACTCTACCTCGCTGCGATGTCTCCGCGGTGCCGAATCGATCGATGCGTGGAAAGCGCCCAGCCGAGTGGAGTCAGCGGCCCTTGGTCAGGCGCCCGACGTCGAGGAAGCGACGGATCTTGCCTTTGCTGGTGAAGGGTGCGCCGCGGCGGTCCCAGAATTCGATCCGGTTTCCCGTGCCGGTTTGAACGTTGATGATCATGTCGCTCACGATGATCAGGTCTCGCGGTTCGGGGACTCCCTCCCAGCCGGGGTACCAATTGCCCGTGAGGTCATGGTTTTCGGTCCAGCGCTTGTTATGGGTGATGACTTTCCACAGTTCGTGCTTTTGGTCGTAGGCGAAGGAGTACAGCGCGGTCAGGGTCTGCTTGTCGATGTAGATGTCCTTGCGGGAATACGGGTGGTCGTCGTTCTTGGGCACCATTCGCACGAGGAAGGTGTCGCGCATTTCCCAGCGGTCGTTGGCGAATGACAAGCCGTAGGGTCCGAAGTTGTGGTCCTTCTCGAAGGGGTAGGCCTTGACCTTGGTGTTCATGGGCGCGATCAGTTGGTGCTCGCCCAGACAGGTCCACTCGTACTGGGGGACGATGCCATTGAAGCTGAATAGGTCGTCCATGGTGAAGTCCGTTCCCGCAACCGCATCGGTGCGCTGGGCGGTGGAGATACGTCGAACGCGCCTCAAGGTCGGAACGTAGACCCAGGTGTCGTCGTTCTTGGCATCGGCGGGAGGCCCGTCCGATGACCGGTAGCGATAGGTCAACAGCACGATGCCACGTGCATCGAAGGGCGCCTCGACTTCGGGCCCACTGGCACTCTTGCGCTTTTCACTCCGGAAAATGCTGCCTCCGGTTGCTTCGTACTGGGGCTCGACGCGGTTCGATAGATTGATGCCGCGCGCGAACCCCTCGTAGTAGAGGGGAAGTTGCTCTCCCCGGTCCCAATAGGAATAGAAGAAGCTCGCGTGGGCGCCGGTTCCGCGCCACTGATAGTTGTGGCTCCACATGATCTTGACGCCCGCGAGCGGATCGCCCAGGCAGTCGATCTCTTCGGTGGGAAAGGGCTGGCCGGCAGTGAAATTCTCGAGGCTTCCATCGGGTCCGATGCGTGCCTCGCCCTTGTACCGTTCCGTGGCGGCCTTGTAGGCATCGGCTGGCGAGTAGTCGTACATGGTGGGACCGATTTCCAGCTGCATGCCTTCGTAGAAGAAAAAATCCCGGTTGTCCCAGACTTGTTCGGGCAGAAATGGTTTGAGCTTGGAGATGTCGTCCATGGATAGGACGTCTCCCTCCTGAAAAGAGGGTGTGGTGCTACTGGCGTCCTCGTTGGTGGCGGGTGCCGGGGTGGCTCCTGTGACCACGAGAAGCAGGGCCGCGACCCGTTGCCCGTGGAGGAGGCGGGCGCAGCGGAGAGTGGGAAGACTTCGAGAACGGTGAGAGGAGTGACGACGGAATCCGATCATGCTCCGGATGCTGCCACAACCTATTCGGGGCTCCCAGCCTTGGATGAGGGGTGTTGAGGAGACTGAGAGTCGCAGGAAATCCGGTGATTCCCCGAGGACAAAGTTTCGAGTTCGAGCACCGAATCCCACAGACTTGACACGGGTTGCAGACCATCGTCCACTGGGGTCGTGAACTCGGGACATCCGCTACGTCTGATCAGCTGGAACCTCCATCTGTTGCCGACCGCGACGCGCCTTCACGAGCGTGTCGAGCAGGTCGCAGAACGTGTCCTCAAGCCGCCCCATGCAGACTTTTTGCTCTTTCAGGAAGTCTGGTTACCGGGCCTCGCCCGGACTCTGGCCGAGAGGCTCGATGACGTCTACATGCCGGTGGTTCTACCTACGGGTTGGTTTCCGGGTGGACGTGGTGGCCTGTCGAGTTTCGTGAGGCGGGAATCCGGTTGGCAGGTGACTGCGAACTCCTTCGAACCCTTCACCACCGAGGGTCCGTCCTGGCGGATCTGGGAGGGGGATGGTTTTGCGGACAAGGGGATCGAGCGGTTCGAGGTCCGGCGCGATGGTGAGGTGATCGTACTCATGAACACCCATCTCCAGGCTCAGTACGGCCGGCGCACCTACCGCGAGGTGCGCCAGGCGCAACTTGCTCAGCTCTCGAGAGCTGCCCAGCGGGAAGATCCCACCGTGCCGTTGCTGGCGGCCGGCGACCTGAACACCGAGCCCGGCGATTCGTTGTACGCCGGACTGACGTCGGTTTGGTCGGACCCAACGGCTTCTTTCCGCCGGCGTTGTGGGTGTGGGACGGTTCCCCTCGAGCCTCACGAAGTAGGCGTTCAGAAAAGCCCCTGGATCGATTATGTGCTCGTCCGTGAGTCCCCGCGTTGGAAAGTTCAAATTCACAACATCACTCTGCTCGAAAGTCGCGCACCCGACGATCCCTACTCGGATCACCATGGAATCGAACTGGCGTTGACGCTCGAGCCGCGCGAAAGTGCAGTGCTTCTGCTGGGGATGGTCGGATGCCGTGGCCTACGGGAACCGTCCACACGCCGCGACTGGTTGTCGAGTGCCGGTTGTCTAGCGCTGGCGGCATGGATGGGGGGCGTACGCCTTCCGCGCATTCTGGGTCGCTGAATGGATTCCGTCGCTGCGCACGAGCTGCTTGCATCTCTTCGCGCCCCCGCTCATGCTGGGCTTTTCGCAGAAAGGAAAGAGAGGTCGCAATGGCGGATGAAGGGCTGGTGCAGCGTGTCGCGGACGAACTCGAGGTCCGGAACTTGTTGGCGCGCCTGGCGCAAATGGCCGACGACGGGGAACTCGATGAATACATCCAACTCTTCACCGAGGACGCCATCTGGGATGGGGGCGCGAATTATGGTTCCAAGCAGGGTCATGCAGAGATTCTGGCAGGCGCGCGAGCCCGACGTGAGGGCGGCACCTCTGGCCCTGGAACCCACACGCGCCATGTGATCACGACCAGCACCGTCACCCTCTCGGGGGATCGCGCCCATGCTCGTTCGGTCTTCCACTACTATGTGAATACCGATGCGACGCCAGCGCTTGTGACCCTGGGGATTTACGAGGACGAATTCGCACGCACCGAGCGCGGTTGGTGCATGGCGCATCGCAAGATTCAGGGCCCAGCCCCCCGATAGTGCAGTGGTCGATCCGTACGCAGGCCGTGACGGGGCGGCTCAGTGCTCCTCACCTTTGCCGCGCTTGAGGATTTCTTCCTCGAGGTAGGGCGTCGCGTCACCATGCTTGATGTGGTAACCGGACTCGCGTCCGGTGGCGGCCATTTCCTTCGAATGCTCGTCGATGGCCGTTTCAATGGCGGCGCCAATACTCGTCAGATGGTCTTCACGCACCGCTTGTAGGTGCCGTCGCGCTCGTCGTTCTCGTCGTGTTGAGCCCTGGAACTCGGGAAAGACGTGTCGGGCGATCAGCTCGTAGGAGCGCTGAGTGTTCGAGGCATTTGCCCAATCGTTGGCCATCACCAGGTAGGCCCCGAAGCCGCCGGTTTCCTCTTGCAGGCGTCGGATCTGCTCGATGGCATCATCGGGTGTTCCGATCACGGCCGCACCACTCTCGATCATGCGTTGGGGCCATTTCTTGGGATCGGGTTCTTCGTTGGGAAGCAGCGGCAGAGACAGAACGTTCATGAAGTAGTCGACCCATTCATAGATGCCCACTTCGACATCTCGCAGCGCCTGCTCGCGCGTCTCGGCTACATACATGGGCGCACACAGGGCCCACTGGCCGGGGTCGAAGACCTGGCCGTGTTCCTCCGCTTTGGTCTTCCAAATCTCGCGGTGCGTGGCGAGTGCGTCGAACCCACCAGCGCTGGTGGCACTGAGCGAAAGCAAACCGATCCCGAAGCGGCCCGCACAGCGTGGCCCGGCGGGTGAAGCCGTGGCCGCAACGGCCATGTCGAAGCAGGGGCGCTGATAGGGGGCGTGTTGGAGAACTGCTTCTCGGAGGCTGAACCAGTCTGTTTCGCGATCGATGGGTTCGTCGCTGTGGAGCAGGGCGATGATGGCCTCGAGGGACTCCTCCATCATACGCCGCATGGCCATCGGATCGATGCCCATCATCTGGGCGTCGTTGGCCAGGGCGCCGGGACCCACACCGAACTTGATCCGCCCACGTGTGAGGTGATCGAGCATCACCATGCGGTCCGCAACCATCAAGGGGTGGTGGTAGGGGAGGGACACGACCCCGGTGCAGAGGTTGATGTGTTTGGTGCGCTCGGCCGCAACCGCCAGGAACATCTCGGGGCAGCCAATCATCTCCCAGCCCCCCGAGTGGTGTTCACCAATCCACGCTTCGTCGTAGCCGAGTTCGTCCAGTCGCTGCAGCAACTCGAGGTCGGTCTGATAGTGGAGCGTCGGGTTCTGGCGATCGGAGTGGAAGGGAGCAGCGAAGATCCCGAAGCGAAGAGGTGTGTCCATGGGTTTCAGCTTACACGGGTCGGGTGCTGCCGTGGGCCTGGCGAGGTCGACAGGAGCACTCAGACGAGTTTTCGTGTGCGATCCTTCCAGAAGGGTTCACGCAGTTCGCGCTTGAGCAGCTTTCCGGCCCCATTGTGTGGAAGTTCCTGGCGGATTTCGAACGAACGTGGGACTTTGAAACCGGCCAGGTGTTCGCGCAGGTGTTCGCGGAGTTGATCACCGAGGCGGTCGACCAGGTCTTGCGGATCGCGAGTGCTGTCCGGCGCGAGAACCACCAGGGCGTGGACTGTCTCTCCCCACTCATCGCTGGGGATCCCGATCACTGCGGCCTCTTGAACTCGTGGGTGAAGTTCGAGGGCTGCTTCGACCTCGGCCGGATAGATGTTTACGCCGCCCGAGATGATCATGTCGGCCTTGCGATCGCAAATGAAATAGAAGCCTTCGGAGTCGAAGGTGGCGATATCCCCGACGCTGAAGAAGCCATCGCGTTGGGCTGCGGCGAACTTCTCGGGGTTGTTGTGGTAGGCATCGAAGAGTAGAGGCGAGCGGACGAACAGTTCACCGGGTGTGTCGGGCTCGGACACAAGCTGGCCCGCTTCGTCGAACAGCGCGATCTCGACACCTGGGATGGGTTTGCCGCACGAGCCGGGCTTGCGCCGTTGGTCCGCGGGAGCGAGCAGGGTGTTCACGCCGAGTTCCGTCGAGCCGTAGACCTCCCAGAGGGACTCTTCGGGGAAGTCTCGCAGGTAGGCGAGTTTGAGCGCATGGGTCCAGGGGGCGGCGCCGGCCATGGCGATCCGGACGCTCGAACGGTCGTAGCGGGTCTTGGTCTCGTCCGGGAGTTGGCAGATTCGGCGGATTGGGGTCGGTGCCGCGTACACGCTCGTGACGCGATATTTTTCCACCAGGCGCAGCCAGTCCTCGGGGTCGAAGCGCCTCTGAATGACGGTGGTATTCCCCAGCATGGTGGAAATCGTTGCGAACTCTCCCGGACCCGAGTGATAGAGGGGCCCGGTCGTGATGTATACGTCCCCGGGCCCGTATCCGATGAGGTCGAGGAGGCTCGGCAATTCCTCACCCTGCTCTGGGTGACCTGTGGCGCGCCGCACCGCTCCCTTGGGTTGGCCCGTCGTGCCCGAGGTGTAGTGCATGGTTGCGGCCCCCTCGCCGCCTGGTGACACGTTCGGTGCGGACTCGGGTTGTCCTTGGAGAAAGTCGATGGAGCGTTGCTGGTCTTGAGCGGCCGGCGTGCCATCGAAGACGACGACTTCGCGCAGCTTCGGAGTGCGAGTTCGGAACCGTGCGAACAGTGCAGCAGTTTCGGCATCGACCCAGGCCACTACCGAGTCCGAGTCGTCGACGACGAAGGCAGCCTCCTCGTCGGTGAAGCGATAGTTGACGGCTACCGGAGTCGCACGGAGCTTGCGTGTGGCATGTGTGATCAGCAGGGCGTCGATGGAGTTGGGTCCGCTCCAGGCGACTCGATCGTGGGCTTTCACTCCAGCACCCTGTAGGGCGTGGGCCAGCCGGTTGGCATCCGCCTCGAGCTGGGCGAAGGACGCACTTCGCAGGCTCCCGTCCGGGCGATCGTCGATGGCGGCGAGCTTGTCCGGCATGGCCTCGGCGTGTGCGCTCAGAAAGTCGACATCGAGTTCGGCCAAGTTTCCTCCAGGGATCACGTGGATTCTACGCGATGGAACTCGTTCCACCGTCTCGAACCTGGGGGTGGCTGAGGCTTTTCAGGCTGGGGGCTGGGCCAGCGCCATGCACGGGGCTGCGCCCGCCGTGGCTCCTTCGGCGGGTTGTGGGGTGTGGCAGAAGACGAACTCGTAGATGCCGTCGTCAGCGAGTTCCTGGGTGCGCACGGCCTCTCCGATTCGGATGCCATAGCGCATGAACAGGAGTTGGTGTCCCGGGGTGCCGGCACCGCTGGTGATCTCAGGGTCCAGACACTCGAAGCACCAGGTGTCATTGCCGATGATGGCTGGGCGCTTCTGTGCCAGGTACCGCAGTTCTCGCAGGTAGGGTCCCGGAGGCCAGCCCATCAGATAGCGTTCGGGGTCGTCTCGAATCAGATTCGACCAGCCTGTGCGGAACAACACCACGTCTCCCGGGCCGATCTCTTCAACGATGCCCTGTCGGTCGAGGCACGCCTCGATGTCCTCCACCGTGATGCGGTAGTTGGAGCGCAGGCTCGGGTTGCCATTGGGGGCCGTGAAGGTGTCGTTGTCGCGTCCCTGGGACATCACCAGGGCGAGCACGTCGATCAGTATGCCTCGGGTCACGATGGGAAATGTCTTCTCGTTGCCGAGCTTTGCAGTTCCCCAGCTGCGTGCGATCTCGGAGCCGAGAAAACCGTTGTAGAAGGTGTTGCCCACGCCGGTGTGGTGTAGGCCGTTGATCTTGGTGCCCAGGTTGTAGCTGGTGGTGACGCGCTCCTCGTGCACGCTCTGGCGGTTGGGCCCAAGCGGCTCGACCCCCTGGAACACGCCCTCGAAATCCCCAGGAGGTCGATAGCCGAGGACCACCAACTTCTGATCGTATTCGCGTGTACCAAAGGCCGGGAAGCCGTTGAAGAGGGTTTCCGAAAGCGTGTAGGTGCGAACGGGTCGACTCACGTTGAGTAGGCTCAGTGCACGAGCAGTTTTTTCGGGTGTGACTTCGTTGTAACTTCCGAGTTCGTCTTCGGGCCCATAGGGCCCGGGAACCCAGGATCCGCTCTCGACGGCTTCCACGTCGAAGAGTTGGTCGTTCAACCGCGTGGGTTCGGCCAGGCCCAGGTAGGGCCGAAGGGTTTGCATCGCAACAGGCTCCTTGGCTGAATTGCGAGGGTGGGCGAATGGGAGGAGGCGCACTCCGGTTCCATCCGCCTATTCCGAAGTTCCCCCGTCCGGCCCCACCACGCGTTCACGATGCGCGTCATAGTGGCCGGTCTCGTTCAGACTGACGATCTGTGCGGGGCGATCCGAGTGGACGATCAGGCGAGAGAAGGAGGCGAAGGGCGGGTTGGCGAAGACCCAGGGATCCTCGAGGCCCAACAGATGCGTGGCGATGACGCCGATCACGCCTCCATGGCAGGCCACCGCGACCCGTTCCCCCGGGCGGCGCGCCACGAGGTCCTCGTAGGCGGTGACCACGCGCTGCCGGAATACCTGAGGAGAGTCCCAGCCGATGGATTCCCAGTCGCCCTGGGTCACGGCTTCGAGTACGTGGGGGAAGCGATCTCGCAGGACGGTAAAGGGCGCGTAGATCGTCGCCCGTCGATCGATCTCGTCGAAGTCGGCGATCACTTCAGGGCTCAGCCCCAGCGACTCTTGAAGGGGGACCGCGGTTTGCTGGGCACGCAGCCGGCTGCTGGTGATGATGTGGTCGATGGGCTCCACCGCCAGCCAGGCGGCCATGCGCTGCGCCTGCCAGTGTCCACGGGGGGTGAGGGCGGGTTCCGCTCGTTCCCCGTGGCTCTCCGTGGTTTCGGGCTCACCGTGACGGATCAGGATCAGTTGCATGAATGGCTCGGTTGGGTTTTTGTGACTCTCAAGAGAGACCGTAGAGGCGAGCGGGATTGTCCCACATGATCTTCTGTTTCAGTTCCGGGGAAACCCCTTCCGCCGATAGGGTCTCCCGCACGGCGTCGCGGTAGCCGCGGCCTTCGGGGTGGCCAAAATCGGTCGCCGTTACCAGACACTCCTCGCCCACCTCCGACGCGACCCACGCCAGGTGCGGATCGTCGGGATCGCAAGCCACGAAGCACTGGCGTTGGAAGTAGTCCACTGGCTGCATGCTCAGGCCCTCCATGGGGAGGAATCGCGATGCGGCTCGGTTGGCGCCCTGCAGGCCGGACTGCATGCGGTCGAGCCAGTAGGGCAGCCAACCGCAGCCCACCTCGAGATGGGCCATGCGCAGGCGTGGAAAACGCTCGAGCACACCGCCACCGATCATGGCCATGCATGCGAGCATGTTCCCCATACAAAAGGCGGCGGATCCTCGACCGCTGGCCCAGTCGTAGAAGTGATCCACTCCGACATTGAGTGGTGTACCCGCACCCGCGTGGAAGGCGATGGGAAGGTCGAGTTCCTGAAGGGTGTTCCAGAGCGGGTCGTGGAATGGGTGAAAGAGTGGGTAGCGGGTGACCGGGTCGGGTGCGACGGTGACGGCTCGGAAGCCGTATTCGGTTGCGCAGCGCTCGGCTTCGCGGGCCGCCTCCACGGGATCCCGTAGGTCCAGGGACGCTACTCCGATCACACGCTCATCGCATTCGGCACAGAAATCACCGAGCCAGCGGTTGTAGGCACGTCGGTAGGCGGCTGCAGTTTCTGCCGAAAGTTCAGGAACCGCGGTCATGAACAGCCCCGCTGTGGGGTAGACCACCATGTAGTCGATCCCACTGCGATCGAGGACGAGCGTGTAGGCAGCGGGGGAGAAGCCCATGTCCTGGTACTCACCGTAGACCTCCTGGAGTCCGGGCATGGGAGCCGCCCGTCCGGCCAGAAAGGTTGGCATCGAGATGCCCTTGACGCGGCACTCGTTCACGTAGGCGTAGGGCTCTCCCCGGTAACCCAGCGAGTGGCTTGGCATCTCCTCCCGGAACTCGGGGTCGAGGTAGCGCTCCCAGAGGTCCTCGGGTTCGATGACGTGCCCGTCACTGTCGATGTAGCGATGTCCGTCGAGCATGGAGGCTCCATTCCGTAGCGATAGCGTAGGGGGCAGGGTATCTCAGGTGCCCTCTGTGGAACGAGTGGTTTCGGCGGAGACTCGTGGGGGCGTCGAGTGATAAGCTCGCCCACCGACTGGAGGGACCATGGGCGTCGTCGTCATCACGGGTACGAGTAGTGGAATCGGTCAGGCCAGCGCGCTGGCCTTTGCCCGCGCCGGTCACCGAACCATCGCCACCCTGCGGGACCTCGCCAAGGCCGAGCCCCTGCGCGAGGCCCGTGAGAGCGAGGGGCTTGACCTCGAGCTGCAGGCGCTCGATGTGGCCTCCCCGGCTTCCGTCGCGGAGGCCGTCGGGGCGATTTTGGCTCGTGAGGGGCGTGTCGACGTACTGGTCAACAATGCCGGGATCGGAGGCGCCTGTCCTCTGGAGGATGTGCTCGAGGAGGAACACCGCTGGATCTTCGAGGTCAACTACTTCGGAGCGCTGCGGATGATCCAGGCCGTTTTACCCGGCATGAGGGAGCAGGGGAGCGGTGCCATCGTCAATGTCTCTTCGGGGGCTGGTCGCTTCGCCACGCCCAACCAAGTTCCCTATTCCGCTTCCAAGTTCGCGTTGGAGGGGGCTAGTGAAGCTCTGGCCCACGAGTTGGCTCCTTTTGGGGTTCGCGTGGCCATTGTCGAGCCCGGAGTCGTGGCCACGGCAATCTTCGAGAATTCGGCGGCGTTCACTCGCTACGACAAGCACTCACCTTACCGCGATCTGATGCGTCGCAGTGGCATGCTGTACTCGGCCGGCCTCAAACGACCCGGGGATCCGCACCATGTCGCGGAAGTGATCGTCGAGGCGGCGCTCGGCGATGCACCGCGTCTGCGCTACCTGGTGGGGCAGGACGCGGAGAACCTCGTGACGGGTCGGGCGGGGATCACCGACGAGCAGTTCGTGGCGCTCGGGGAGACCATGAGCGACGACACGTATCGAGAGCTTTTTCGGGAATACTTCGGGATCGAGCTTTGAACCGGCGCTTTCACGCAGACGTCCGAGTGCTCCATTGAGACCACGAGCCAGTCGCAGGAGGTGGATTCCGTGGAGGACTTTTTCAGGACTGAGCAACATACCGCCTTGTTGGAGGCTGCACGCTCGGTACGCGAAGTCGTCGAGTCCACGGCAGAGCAGGCCGAGCGCGATGGAACCCTGACACAGGAGGCGCTGGGGGCCTTGACTGAGGCGGGTTTGTTTCGCTCTTTCCTGCCTCGGGAACTGGGAGGCGGGGAGGCCGAACCGCTGGCCTTGATCGAGGTGGTCGAAGAGGTCGCCAGTCAGGATGGCTCGACGGGATGGTGCCTCGGGATGCAGGGGATCATCTCCGGGATCGCGGCGGCACTGCTACCCGAAGAGGGCGCACGGGAGGTCTTCGCAGATCCGACTCGTGCCATCTGCGCCGGAGGCTTTCCGCCCATGGGCCGTGCCCGACCCATCGAGGGCGGCTACCGCGTCAGTGGACATTTCCGTTTTGGGAGCGGTTGTCGTCACGCTACCTGGATGGTGCTGACCTGCGTCGAGGTGGAAGGCGACCAGCCCCGGCTCGACGCCGGGGTGCCTCGCATGCGTTCGTTCTGCGTGCCGCGCCAGCGGGTGACGATCCTGGACAACTGGCAGTCCGCCGGCCTCGAAGGTACGGCGAGTTGCGACTACACGATCGACGACGAGTTCGTGCCGGACACCCACTCGTTCGCCATGGGAAGCGATGCGCCGCGACGGGGTTCACCCTTGTTCGAACTCCCTGTCCTCAGTGTGGCGGCGGTTCCCCACGCGGGCCTCGCGCTGGGGCTCGGTCGCCAGGCTCTGTTGGAAATCGCCGAACAGGCTCGAGGTGTCGCACGTCTGGGTAGCACCTCGCCTCTCGCAGAGCGTCAGGTCTTTCAACGCGATTTTGCTCGGGCGACCACGCGTCTTCGCGGAGCGCGAGGGCTCGTGTTCTCGAGCTACCAGAGACTCTGGCGCGCCTACATCGAGGGGCGCGAGAGTTCTCTGGAGGATCGGGCCGATGCCGGTGCGGCGACCACCCAGGCCTACGAGGTCGCGACCGAAGTGGCCACCTTTGCTTTCCGCGCGGCCGGGGCGCGGGCCTTGTTTCGAGAGGGACGCCTGCAGCGCTGCTTTCGCGACATCCAGGCCGGCTCCCAGCACATCGTGCCGGGTGACGAGAGTTGGGAGCGTTTTGGCCAGGTGTACCTCGGGGTGGGGCGACCCGTCATGGTTTGAGGGGCGGCGTTCCCGAGTTAACGGCCGTTGAAATGCGGGATCACGTGCTTGCCGATGTTGTCGATGGTTTCGAGGATCGCCTCGTGGGGCACCGTTCCCATCTGGTGGATGAACATGATCTCATCGGCGCCCGCTTCGATTAGGCGCTCCACGTAGCCGATACAGTCTCCCACCGTCCCATAGGCATGGTTCGGGTTGTAGAGGCCTGTGGCCTCGGTACCCACCTCGAGCTTCTCCTCGTTGAGGTACGCGACCAGGGTCTCGCCCGACTCCTTGAGAACCTCGCCGTCGTCGAGTTCGCCGATGTCGGCTCGTGGGGGCGCTGAGTCCGGCGTCGGGTTGTACCAGTAGTTGATGGCTTCGGTGAAGAAGCGCTGGCCGCGCTGGCCGATCTTGCGCGCCTTCAAGCCATCGTCGAGAACGACGGCGGGGCACAGGGCTGACAGGTGTTCGACGGGAAAGTCCGGAATCTGGGACTCTGCGGTGCGACGCTTGACCGCCTCGCGGTAGACCGCGTTCTTCTGGGCGATGTCGTCGGGCCCTGCGAAGCCCAGTACGAGTGCTCCGAGCCCCCATTCGCCAGCCTGGTTCAGTGTGGTCTCACGCGTACAGGCCAGATACATGGGGGGATGGGGTTCCTGGTACGGCTTGGGCAGGATTGGGCGCGGCGGAATGTCCATCAGATCACTGTGGTGTTCGAATTCCTCCTCGCGCCACATGTCGGGAATCATGCGCGCTGATGCTTCCAACATGGCGGGAATGTCTTCAGGGTCCGTTTGGAAGGCGCCGGTTTCTTGGATCGTTCCGCCTTTCCCGATGCCAAAATCCACGCGGCCTTTGGACAACACGTCGAGCATGGCGATGCGTTCGGCCACCTTCACCGGGTGATTCATGCGAAACGGCAAGCAGACCACCCCGTGACCGATCCGAATTCGTTGAGTACGCCCTGCCACGTAGGCCAGGAAGGTCTCCGAAGCGCTCATGTGCGCGTACCACTGGAGGCAGTGGTGCTCGACGGCCCAGATCCGATCAAATCCCATCTGCTCGGCGTAGACGGCCTGTTCCACGCACTCGCTCAGGACTCGGGCCTCTGCTTGGCGCGAAGCGTCGGCGGTCTGGGCTTCGAAGATCATGGAAAATTTCACGGGAACCTCCTGGGCGGCTGAAATTGGGCGCGATGCCAACCCTCTCATTCTAACCCAGGCGGGTCTTTGGCTGGCCATGGCTCGATGGACTTGAACCACAGCCCCTCAGCGGTGAGAATGACAACAATCCACCGTGGGAGTGCACTCATGACGGCGTCGATTCGAACCCCCATCCCGCTGCTGCCGGACCCTGAGCCGTGCGAGCTGAAGTACACCTTCATCTCGGTAGACGACCATCTGGTCGAGCCGCCCGAAGTGTTCGAAGGTCGGTTGCCTCGTGCACTCCAGGAGCATGCCCCAAAGGTGGTGGAGGACGACTCGGGAGCGCACATCTGGGAGTTCGAGGGCAGGCGCTATCACCCCGTGGGCTTCGACGCGGCGGCAGGGCGCAAGCCAGAGACTGTGAAGGTGGCCCCTGCGCGCTTCGAAGAGCTCCGTCCAGGAACCTGGAGGATCGAAGACCGAATTCGCGACATGGATCTTGGGGGCGTCTGGGCTTCCCTCAACTTCCCCTCCCAGGTGACGGGTTTTGGAGGTTCGCTGTTCGCCAGCGCGAAGGATCAGAAACTCGGTCTCGAGGTGACCCGTGCGTACAACGACTGGATCTACGAAGGCTGGCACCTCCCGTATCCGGACCGGATCATCCCGTTGGGCATCACCTGGCTCCAGGATCCCGAGCTTGGCGCCGCCGAGGTGCGACGCAACGCCGCACGGGGGTTCAAGGCATTGACCCTGCCGGATCGGCCCCACCTCATGGGCTTTCCATCGGTGTTCTCAGGCTTTTGGGACCCCATCGTCGAGGCCTGTGCCGAGACGGGGACCGTAATCAATCTTCACGTGGGCTCTTCCGGACACGCTGTCTTGGCCGACGATGTCGACATGCCCACCCGTATGGCACTGAGCGCTACCTTGTTCGGCCAGCTCGCTGTGGGAGCCTGCGCGGAGTGGTTGTGGTCGGGGCTCCCGGTCAAATTTCCCGAGGTGAAGATCTCCATGGCCGAGGGGGGCATCGGTTGGGTGGCCATGCTGCTCGACCGAGTCGACAACATCATGCACCGATCGGGCTATGGGAGAGCCTGGCCCGATTCCAATACGACACCTCCTGAAGTGTTGAAGCGCAACTTCTGGTTCTGCACCATCGATGACCCCTCAACGATTTCCACGCGTTACACCATCGGGGTCGAGAACATCATGCTTGAGTCCGACTATCCGCACGGCGATACGACTTGGCCGAACACCCAGGACGTGATCGACCGGTTCTACGGTGAGTTGCCAGTCGACGAGATTCGAGCCATGACGCACGGGAACGCCGCCGCGCTATACCGTCATCCCCTACCGGATCGGATCATTCCCTGAACGGCTGTTCGGATCGCGACTCACGTGAGGCGGGCAGTCGAGCCGAGGAGCGCAGATGAACGACTACGAAGCGATCCGTCGCCTGATCGCTATCTACGGACAGCTCTTGGACTCCGGTCGGTTCGAGGAATGGGGGGCTCTGTTCGCACCCGACGCGACTTTCTCGGTCTGGGGTCAGACCTTTCGGGGGCGGGAGGAGATCGTACGTGAGATCGGGGGAATGCAACCCGATGCGGCGGGGAAACACGCGATTCTTCAGCCGGTGATCGATCTCGAAGGTGAGTGTGAGGCTCGAGCCTGGACGGACTTCACCGCTCTCTCGACCACCGACGATGGGATTGCCGTCGTGACGCTGGGCCGGTACCACGATCAAATCGTCAAATTGGACGGGGTTTGGCACTTCGCGTCGCGGGACATCGCCATCGGTGGCGAGACGCTCGGTACGGGGATCCCCCCGACACCTGCTCGTTGAGCGCAGCTACGGCGCCTTCCGGCTCCGGCAAACTCTCAAGAATTCTCCGAGATCCGACAGGGGGAAATAGATGACCCAACGAATCGGAATGATCGGAATTGGACAGATCGGGTCACGGATTGCGCGTTGTGCCCTGGGCGCGGGTTTCGAGGTGTGTGTTTCGGACGTTCGCCCCGAGGCAGTGGCAGAGTTGGTCGGCGAGGGGGCGCTGGGTTGCACGACGGCCGCCGAACTCTCGCAAAAATGTGAGATCGTGGCTGTGGTCGTGCTCGACGACGCGCAACTCGAGCAGGTGGTGATGGGACCGAATGGCATTTTGGAAGGGGCTTCCCCCGGATCGATCATTGCCATTCACAGTACCGTCAAGACCTCGACCGTGCGCCGGGTGGCCGAGGCCGCCGCCGAGCGCGACGTGCACGTGTTGGACGCTGGTGTTGCCGGCGGCGCTCCCAGTGCTGAGACAGGGGAGCTCGTGGTCATGGTGGGCGGAGATGCCGATGCTCTCGAACGGGCGCGTCCCTTGTTCGAAAGCTACGCGCGAGATGTCGTTCACGTAGGGGAACTGGGCGCCGGCATGAAAATGAAGTTGATCAAGAACCATTTGAGCTACGCGGTTCTCGCCTCGACCCACGAGGCCATGCTCTACACCGAGCGGGCAGGGATCGACTTCTCGGTGTTGCGCCGGGTCGTGGACGGTACGCGTCTGCTCGACCAGTTCTTCAACTTCACCCTGGCACGCAATGGAGCCGAGCGGCTTGGGCCCGATGCGAGCGCCGAGGAACTCGAAAGTGCGCTCAAGTACAGCGCCATGGCACACAAGGATCTCGATGCTGTGCTGGCACTGGCCGAGGAACTCGGTGTCGAACTGCCTGTGGCGGAGTCGTCGCAACGTGTGGCGGGGCGGATGTTTCGAGTCCCGGTGGATTCCGACGGCTGAGCCCGAGATGATTCAAGCCGTCTCGGGCCGCTAGGAGTACGCCTTCCTTTCCTTTTTAATTCGTGTCCCATAAGGTGGGCGCCCGCGGTTTGCGGGTTTCCGGAATTGCGTGGATTCCACGAAGGGAGGCGTCCGAGTGTCGGGACGACTGGGGGGGCGTGTGGCCCTCGTGACGGGAGCGGGGCAGGGCGTCGGGCGGGGGATCTCACTGGCTCTGGCACGCGAGGGAGCGGCCGTGGCGGTGGCGGAGATCAACGCCGAGAGCGGTCTTCGAACTGTCCGTGAGATCGAGGCTCTGGGCGGCCGCGCAGCTCATTTCGACTGCAACGTCAGCCAGCGCGCCTCCGTCGAGAAGGTGGTAGCGGATTGTGTGGAAACTTTCGGTGCGGTGGATGTGTTGGTGAACAACGCTCAACGAGCACCGGCATCCCCAGTTCTGCTGATCGATCACACCGACGAAATTATCGATCAGTGCTTCGACACCGGTTTTCGCGGCACTTTTTACTTCATGCAAGCTGTCTATCCCCACATGAAGGGGCGCGGGGGGCGGGTCATCAATCTGGGTTCGGCTTCCGGTTATCAAGGCAACCATGGGCAGGCCGCTTACGGGGCTGCGAAGGAGGCGATCCGTGCGCTGAGTAAAACTGCAGCACGGGAGTGGGGGGAGGATGGGATCCTCGTCAACGTGATCTGTCCTCTGGCCAGTTCCCCTGGAGTCGAGAAACTCCTGGAACTCGCGCCTGAGCTGCTCGAGACTTTCACCACTGGACGGCCCCTCAACCGCATTGGCGACTGCGAGCAGGACATCGGTCCGGTGGCCGTCTTTCTGGCGAGTGACGACTCGCGCTATGTCACTGGCCACACCATCGCCGTTGATGGTGGTGGGGCGATTTTGCGTTAGGACGGCGGAGGTTTTCGTGTTGTTGGAAGGTCGGGTCGCGATCATCTCTGGCATTGGTCCAGGGCTGGGCCGCTCCATCGCCCTGGCGCTGGCACGCGAGGGCGCCCACGTGGGACTGGCCGCGCGCAGCGAAGACAATCTGTCCAGTGTCGCGGCGGAAGTCGAGGAGTTGGGGCGCCGAGCGGTCTGGCGTTCGACGGACGTGGCTCGTCCCGAGGATTGCGCGAAGTTCGTGGCCGATGCAGTCGACCAACTCGGCGGAGTGGACATAGTGGTCAATAGCGCAGCGCGGGGAAACACGGGGTTCTCTCTCGCAGACTCGGATCTCGACGACTGGCGTTCGGCGATGGAGGTGAGTTTCTTTGGAGCGCTGCAGTTGACGCAGGCCGCTTTGCCGTCTCTGCTTGCGAGCGATCACGGTTGTGTGGTGAACATCGGGACCCTCGCGACCCGAGACATCCAGCCTCGTCAGGGCGCCTACGCGGCAGCCAAGATGGCGTTGCTGACGTCTACCAAGACTCTCGCTCGTGAACTCGGGGGGCAGGGGGTGCGCGTCAATGCCGTCAATCCGGGGTACATCGCAGGTGCACCCATCCAGAGCTATTTCGAGCGCCTTGCTCGAGAGTCGGGTGGAGTGGCTGCGGACTACGAGCGCCAAATCACCGATCAGATCGCACTGGGCAACATTCCCAGTCCCGACGAAATCGCGGGCTCTGTCGTGTACCTGGCCTCAGATCTTGCAAAGCCGGTCACCGGTCACGTCATCGAATGCAATGGTGGCATGTGGATGTGAACCGGTCGTGAGGTGTATGGAAGCGTGTAGTCGCCGAGCAATGAATTTTCGATTTTCAGATTCCGGCAGAGGAGGAGTCATGTGTAGATCCATCCTTGTGATCCTGGGTGTCGTGGGCGCATTGGCCTGTGCAACCCCGGTGCCTCACGATTCGATCATCACCACCTGCGAACCCAGCGGGCCGGCGCGTCCTCTGTGTAACTTCCAGAACCCGGAAGACATGGTGGTTCTGCCGGGTCACGAGGGAGTGATCGTCAGTGAATTTGGCGCCATGGAGGGCGGTCATCCCGGACGACTATCTCTGCTGGTGCTGGATACTGAGGAACGCCGCGTGCTGTTCGAAGGTTCTGACGGCGCCGGGACCACGGCTCGTTGGGGCGACGCGAATTGTCCTGGCCCCCCTCCGCCGGACTTCAGCCCCCATGGGATCTACTTGTCGCAGCGAGCTGACGGAGCCCTGCAATTGCTGGCCGTCCAGCACAGTGGGCGCGAGGCCATCGAATTCTTCGAGGTCTTCGAAGATGGGCGGGACACTCGTGTGGAATGGCGTGGTTGTGCGGAGGTCCCGGGTTTGGCCTGGCTCAATTCGGTGGCGGCTCTTCCGGGTGGCGGTTTCGTGACCACTGAAATGATGAGCCGAGAGGGAGGAATGGAGGCGGTCGTCGAGGGCTTTACCAGCGGAGATCCAGTCAAGGGGAGGGTCTGGCAATGGCTTCCTTCCGACGGCTGGTCGGAGGTACCGGGCTCCGAGATGGTTCTACCCAATGGCATCGAGGTCTCTGCTGATGGGCGCGAGTTGTTCGTCAACGCATCTGGGGACAATGAAGTCGTGGTGCTCTCCCGTGAATCTCATCAAATCGTGCGGCGGGTCTCGCTTCCGGGCACCGACAACGCACGTTGGGCAACCGATGGACGTCTTGTAGTGGCGTCGCTGGTCGCCGACCCGGCCATGTTTCACGTGTGTGTCGACCTGCACTCGGGGGCCTGTCCCCTGGAGTTTCAGATTGTGGCCATCGATCCGGACTCCATGGAGACGGAAGTCCTCTACCACAACCAGGGTGCTCCCATGGGTGGCGGAACCGTAGGCCTCGTGGTGGGAGACGACTTGTTCGTAGGCTCCTTTGCTGGAGACCGGTTGCTGCGGGTGAAGTTGGCTCGGTAAGTGCGGGCGGTGCTTCTCTTCCTTCAGTCCGTTCGATTAGACTGATCTGTTGGGGCTCGTCGATGCGTTGGGCTCGCAATTGCGAGACCGACCGCACGTGTCCCATCGACCCAAGGAGGTCCTCCCATGGAACGTCTGCTCATGATTTCTTCGGACTGCCACGCGGGCGCTCCCATGGAACGCTATCGCGATTATCTGGATCCACAGTTCCGTAAGCCCTTCGACGAATGGCTTGTGAATACCGAGCAGCGCGATGCGCGGCGCCGCGAGTTCTTCGGAGGGGGTATCTACAGCGAGGAGTCCCAGGCCGACTACGACGACGAGCAGGCCGTGAAGGCGGGTGGGATCAGCGGTTGCTGGGATCCCGAGCGTCGCATTCGCGAACTCGAGGCAGATGGCTGTGTGGGAGAGGTGATCTTTCCCGGCGGCTCCATGGACACGGCTCCCCCCTTTCACGCTGGCCTGATGGTGGACATGTTTGGCTTGGGGCCCGAATACGACCTGGCGGGCTCACGTGCCTACAACCGCTGGCTGGCCGAAATGTGTCAAACCCATCCCGACCGCAGCGCAGGGGTAGCATTGATTACGTTGGACGATATCGATGTGGCCGTGGCTGAAGCGCGTTGGGCTCGAGAGGTAGGCCTGCGCGGTGGGGTCTTGATCCCCTGTAGTACGGGCAGCCTTCCGTTCTACAACCATCCACGGTATGAGCCGCTTTGGTCGGTGTGCGAGGAGCTTGCTCTGCCGGTGCATACCCATGGTGGCGGTGGTGCGCCTCCCTACGGAGATCATCCCGGCTCGCTGGGAATCTTTCTCTCGGAAGCGTCCTGGTTTGCCCACCGGCCGTTCACGTTCTTCGTATGGTCCGGGGTTTTCGAACGCCACCCCCAGCTCAAGTTCGTCATGACCGAGCAGGGGGCCACCTGGATCCCGGCCAGCTTGAAACAATTCGATGGTCTCTATGAGCAGGCCATGTTCACCCACGCGAAACAGCACCTGAGCTTGAAGCCGAGCGAGTATTTCGCCCGTCAGTGCTTTGTGGGAGCTTCGTTCATGGGCACCGAAGAGGCTGCCATGCGCCACGAAATCGGAGTCGACAAGCTGATGTGGGGCAGTGACTACCCCCATCTGGAAGGCACCTGGCCTCATACCGCCCAGGCCCTCAAGGACGCCTTCGCGGGTGTTCCAGGAGACGAAGTGCGAGCGATGGTTGGGCGGAATGCCGCCGGCGTGTATGGGTTTGACCCCGTGAGATTGGCCCCTGTGGTCGATCGGGTCGGGCCGAGCGCCGACGCCTTCTAGAGTCGACGCGACGTTTCGACTTCTGACGGAACTGGGACATACGGATCCACCATGAGTTTGACCTTCGACCCCTTCGTGCCCAATGAGCAGAGCCTGATCTACGCCGAGATGGCGATGTTGCGGCGCGGTGAGGGAGTCGCCCGCTCGTCGGCGGGGTTGTGGTTCGTTTCGCGCTACGACGATTGCCGGGTGGCGCTGAAGGACAACCGTATCTTCTCGAACGTCGGAGGGATGCGCGCGCCCGGTGTCGTGGTGCCCGATGATGAGCGTCTCATCAATGAGATGGACCCGCCGGACCACCCGAAGTTGCGGCGTTTCGAACAGAGTGTTTTGAACCAGGCTCACTTCAAGCAGACCGAGCCGTTCATTCGAGATCTGGCGACGCGACTAATCGCTGATCTTCCTGCCACCGGGCCCGTCGACCTGCTGCCTGCGCTCACCGGACCTGTCCCCGGCATCGTGGCATCTCATGTCATTGGAGTCCCCGAGCGCGACCACGCGCAGTTTCAGGCCTGGTCCTTCGAGGTCTCCAAGGGCACCTACCCGAGTCACAACCGAACCGAGCGTGGACCGGGATTACACGGGGGGCATCCCGAGTTCGCCCGGTACATCGATGGCCTGGTCAACGATCGGCGGCGTTCCGAGAGCCCGGATCTCGATGATCTCGTCACGCGCATGGTCCGCGAGAAGATCGGCGAGCGGCCCATGACGGCAACGGAACTGCGCTGCGCCATCGCTCACCTGATCATCGCGGGTCACGCCACCACCATGCACATGTTGGGCAATCTCTTCCATCGTGTGTTGTCGAACCGGAACCTCTACGAGCAGCTGCGTGCTGATCGCTCGCTGATACCCAACGCTATCGACGAAAGTCTGCGGGTCGACTCGCCGGTACAGGTGAGCGTGCGGTCCCTGCGTGAGGACGTGGAACTTTCGGGTGTAGCGATTCCACGAGGCGAGCGGGTGTGGCTGGCGCTGGGTTCGGCGAATCGAGACGAAGTCTATTTCGGGAGCGATGCCGATACGTTTCGCGCCGACCGGGACAATGCCGGAGACCACGTGGCCTTCGGGATGGGCCCCCACCTGTGTTTGGGAGCAGGTCTGGCACGGATGGAGGGTAGGGTCGTGTTGGAGGCCTTCTTCGACGCGTTCCCCGCGGCCGGTTTGGCTCCTGGCTATCAGTATCGGGCCACCCCATCGTTCTGGGAACTCGGCCCCACGAGCCTCGAGGCCGTACTGCACGCCTGAACCTGCGGCCTCGAGCGCTTCAACGTACGGACTGTAGAAACCCTTTTGATTCAGGGGCCTGGGCTGTAATGCTCAACCATCGCCCGAAACCGGTGTGGCATTGGCGGGATGCGATCAGTGCGCCTGGGCGTCGTCGTCCGGGACGGGAAAGACCGCGAGCAAGCCCCAGTCCGAGACCGGCTCGCGTCGCCCCGCAGCGTGAGGTGCCCGCGAATCAGCCGCCGCCGATGGCCATGTGGGGGCGTCCATCCATTTCCCAGGCAATGGGTGGGCGAGCCAGTGGGTACGCACTTCCGGGAGATCTTCGGTTGCGGTGACCTGCTCCGCGGTCCTCGTCGGCACGGAGGAAAGGGCAGGGCCGTGGCGAACGTCAGAACACAGATCCGAGATGCCAGTCGCGGTCTTGAGGTGTGCATCATGCGGTGAAGAGTGTCGTGCAGGTCGATTCCTTCTGTCTGTCGGTCTTTCCTCGCCATGTAGAATGGTTGGAGCCGGGATCCCGCTGGAGGAGCGGCGCTGTGATCGGGTTCGCAGCCAGTCCGGTGGCAGTCATGGGGAGGCCGATGTCAAGCGCTGTCTCGTACCTGGTTGCCACGGCGTGGGCGTTGCAGGTCCTACTGGCCCCTGGAGTCGGGCTTGCGGAGGACTGCACCGGGGACGGCACGGCGGTGGCCTCGGTTACCGAAGACGCGGGGTCGTTCTTCTGTACCCCTTTGGGTACGCCTCCGTTTCCCGGAGTCCTCTATGCCCACGGCGGTTTGGGGCCCGTGGTGGGGGGGGAACTCGAGGAAACCTGCCGCGCCCTGGCCGAGGAGGGCTGGTTTGCTTACGCACCGCTTCGTCTGGATGTTCCCCAGAGACCTCTGGGTGCCCACTTGCAGGATGTCCTCGACGGTTTGTCCACTCTGCGAAGTCGCGACGAGGTCGACACCGATCGCGTGGCGATCCTTGGCTTCTCCCGGGGGGGGCTGTTGGCCCTTGCGACCGCGAAGCAGCGAAGCTCCGAAATCGACGCCACGGTACTGATGGCACCCGCTTCAGGGAATGGAGCCCTCGCGAACGCTCTTGCCGACGTGTCGGTGATCTCCGCCCCGGTACAGATTCTGGTGGCGAGCAACGATCTGTATCAGGACGATCACGTGGCCTTGGCGCAGTCTGTGGCGACGGCTCTCGAAGCAGATCACAAGCGCTACGTCCACGAGGTCTATGGCGACTATCCCACCGAAGGCTGCATCGAATGCGACGGGCACGAGATGTTCTGGGTGGTGGATGACGAGTACACCGATTATTGGTGCGATGTGGTGGACTTCTTGACCCCGAAACTCGGTAATGCAGCGTCGGCAGTGCCGGCACAACCCGTCTGGGTTCTATTTCTGGCGGGATTTGCGATCGTTTTAGCCTTCACCTGGATGCTGCGCCGTTCGGTCTGATCGTCGTTCGAAGGTAGGGTCTGGCATGTCGGACCGGCACCCGTCTATGCTTGCTCGGTCGGGATTCCGGGGCTGCCTCGCAGCGGGTAGATGGGTTGGGTGATATGAATAAGACGAATGAGATGGAAGGCGCATCGATGAATCGCGCAGAGCAACGGGTCGTGATCGTTGGCGGGGGGTTCGCCGGGGTGGAGACGGCTCTTCGGCTGCGACGGACTCTTCCCGCTCACTGGAAGGTCGTGCTCTACAGCCGTGAGAACCATCTGTGTTTCTCGCCGCTCCTACCCGAAGTGGTGGGCGCGTCCCTCAACCCGCTTCACGTGGTGTGGTCTCTTCGGGAGATGTTGCCCGGTGTGATCTGTCGGACAGCCCCGGTGACCGCGCTGGACTTTGACGCCCGGACGGTGGAATTCGAGGATGGCGGGGGAACGCTGACACGTGAGGGCTACGACCACCTGGTCCTCGCCCTGGGATTGCCCGTCCGGCTCGAGATCATCGAGGGGATGGGGGAATTCGGTTGGCCGATCAAGACGCTCGGCGATGCGTCCGCCCTGCGTAATCACCTGATCGCACAACTCGAGCGCGCGGAGGTGACGTCGGATTCCGAAACCCGGGAGGGACTGCTCTCGGTGGCCGTGGTAGGGGGCGGATTTACTGGCGTCGAGGTCGCCGGCGCCATTCTCGACCTGTTCAGGGACAGTTGCGCCTATTACTCGAGTATCGAGGCGGCTGACATCCAGGTTCACCTGTTGGAGGGTTCACCGCGTATTCTTGGACCTCTGCCCGAGGACCTCTCGGCCTTTGCGCGCCAGCGCATGGAGGCCCGTGGAATGCAGATTCGCGAGGGGACGGGGGTCGAGGCGGTGACTGCCGACGGGATTCGGCTGTCGGGTGGAGAGATGGTACGAGCCGGCACTGTCATCTCCGCCGTGGGAAATGGTACGTATCCTCTGCTCGTGAATTCGGGCCTCGAATTGGAACGCGGTCGGCTGGTGGTTTCCGGGGACATGCGTGTCGAAGGCCGTGAGGGCGTGTGGGCGCTGGGAGATTGTGCGGCAGTTCCCAATGCAATGGACGGATCGATTTCTCCGACCCTCGCTCAGTATGCAACGCGTCAGGCGGAGCAGTTGGCCGAGAATATCTGCGCGTCGATTCGGGGGGGGGTGCCCCAGCCCTTCTCCTATTCGCCCCAGGGGATGTTCTGCTTGATCGGACACCGTAACGCCGTAGGTCAGGTCTACGGACGCAGACTGTCGGGGTTCACGGCCTGGCTTCTGTGGCACGTGATCTACTGGGCAAAGATGCCCACACTCGCACGCAAAGTGCAGATTGCCGTGGACTGGCTCTGGGGCCTGTGTTTTCCACGGGACATCGTGGAACTGTCCATGGAACAGACGCGAGACATCGAGGCCAAGCACGGCAAGCCGCTCTAGCCCGCCTACCAGCTGGGTCCGCCGTAGGGTGTGGCGCAAGATGGTAGGGGTGTAGGGCTGAATGCGGGGAGAGGTAGATGCGTAGCGCCCGCGCTGGTGTGCTGTCCTTCGCCTGTTTTGTCGTGATCGCCTCGGCATTCTGGTGGATCCACTTCTATGCCGGGGAGGCCCCGGTTCGGAAGTTCGAGAGCCGGGATATGGAACTGCTGTATTTCCCCATGGCCAGTTACCTGAGTGACGAACTCGACGAGGGGCGTTTGCCGCTGTGGAACCCCTACCAATTTGCTGGTGGGCCCTACCTTGCCCAGCATCAACCCGCGGTTCTCTACCCACTGAACCTGATTTCGTTGTGGTTGCAGTCTCCTGCCCGCGCCCTGAAGACTCAAGCGATCCTGCACCTCGCCATCGTCGGGTGTTTTACCTGGTTGTTTCTAGGGCAACTCGGACTCGCCGCACCGGCGCGGCTGGCCGGGGCGTTGGTCTACATGTTCAGCGACGATCTGGTGCGCAGTTTGTACTTGAGCAACGTGATGGCCACGAGTGTGTGGCTGCCCGCCATGCTTTGGGCGACCCATGGTCTGGTGACACGTCCTCGCTTGTTCTGGTGCTTGGCTCTGGCGCTCACGACGAGCGCTGCTTTTTTGGGCGGCTACGCCCAGGGCTTCGTGTATGCGCTGCAATTCACAGCTGTTTACGGTGCGTTCGGCTTGATTTGTCAGGCCAGCGGACACCGCCTGCGCAGTTTGACATTGGCCGGTCTTGCAGGCGTGTTGGTTTTGGGGCTGTGCGCCGCCCAACTGTTGCCTGCGATTGAACTGGTCCGCCACGGGGAAGGACGGGTTTCGCTGTCGGTGGATGAGGCCACTCGGGACTATGCCCTGGGAGGCGGCTCCATGCTGGAGGGGTTGCTGGGTGGAGGAAGCCTTGGATCGGTGGATCGCTCGGTTGGCCTCGATGCCCGCCCGATGCTTCCGCTGTTGACTCTGCCACTCGCCCTGCTTGGCCTCCGTGATCGCCAGCGCCGGTACGTCTGGCTGTTCTTTGCCGCGACGGCTGTCTTGTCGGCGGCGTTCATGCTTGGTCATCAAACGCCCGTTTTCCGCCTCTACTTTGGTTTGCCGGGAGGCGACCTGTTTCGGATTCCCCAGCGCATGGTGCTGGTCTACGCCTTTGCGCTGGCAGTGCTGTTGGCCATGGGGGTTTCGTCGCTTGGGGGGTGGTTGTCGGCGGGGGCTCGCACCCGGCGTTTTGCGGGCGTGGTGGTCTGGGGGGTTGCCCTCGGTGTCGGTGTCGACGCGTGGGCCAAAGTTCCCGGCCCACTCCACCACCCGGGTGTCGCAGAGAATGCATTTACCTGGACGCCGACTTTTGTGGGACCCTTGCGCGAGCATGCCGGCCTGGATCGGGTCTTCATCGAGCCCGGCCACATGCGGCAATCGGTCGTCGAAAAGATCGGCAGCACGCAACGGCTCTATACGGCGGCCGACTACGCGGGGTTTGTCCCCAGCGCCTATCGAGCCTGGTTCGAGCGTGTTCCCACCTGGCACGGGCGTTTGTCCAACGGATTCCGCATCGATCTCGGACTGCGCCGTCTTGTGCCCCTGCTCGACCGCATGAGTGTGCGTTACTACGTACTGGGGAAGGGGGTTCCTCCCCAGGTTCGTCGTGAACTCGAGCGCCACCTCGGTTCATCAGAGGTACCGTTCGAAGGGGTGTCTCTCATCGAGCGGCGCCAGGCCATGCCCCGTGCCTACGCGGCCTTCACCACCCAACGCGTTACGGATCAAGCAATGGGACCAGCTGTGCGAGCCCTGTCAATTGTTGACCCGAGCCGCCTGACGTTGGTGGGCGCCGAAGGGCCGGTTCTTCAGACGCCACTCTCGGCGCAGATTGCAGAGGTGGAAGTCGTTGCCTACGAGCCAGAAGCGGTGTCCATCGACGCTGAGTGTGCGGCTCGTTGTCTCATTGTGTTGACCGACCTCGATTTTCCGGGTTGGGAGGCCCGAGTCGACGGCGAGTCCGTGCCGATCTTTCGCACCGATTTCCTGTTTCGCGGTGTCTTGATCGAGTCCGGTAGGCATCGGATTGAGTACACCTATGCCCCCAGGTCGGTCGCTCTGGGGGCCGCTTTGAGTACGGCTACCCTGATCCTGATGATCGCGGTGGGGGGGGGCGGGGCCTGGCGGCGTGCCTACGCCAAGTCCGGCGATCGAAGTTCGGTCAACGAGGCATCCGCCTGAATCGCCTGCCGGCGGGGAGCGCCGTTCACGGGGCTCCGGTCAGCAGGGTCGTATGGTGCTCCGAGCGGGTACGCATGGCTTTCTGTGCGCCAATCCGAAATGCTCCGCCCTCGGTCATGCGCCCCGAGAGAAGCGTAGAGTCGAGGAGGCGCTTGGCGGCCCCACTGGCCACGAAAACTCGCCGTAGATCCAGGGGGTTCTCTTCGAGATAGCTTCGCCAGGGCCCAAGAGCGACGCCCGTCTGGATGAGGCCTTTGAGCATTCCGACGTCGTTTTGGCCCGAGAGGGCGTGGGTGGGACCCACGAGAATGCCCCCCACCAGCCGGTCGCCATCCCACACATAACGTCGATAGATTCTCCCAGCCGTGTTCTCGACGCGTGTGGTCTCCAGTTCGTCGCTTCCCCAGAGACCAAAGCTGGCAGCTTCGAAGGCTTGGGTGGCGAGGATGTTCATGATCAGGCTGCCCTCGAAGGTCGCATTCTGGCCAGCCATGTTGGCTGCAGCGAGCCGGCCGTGGTCGACCGCGGTGGGTTGAATGGCGTGAACGCGGCGTTCATTCAGGTGCAGCACCGGTCCCTGGGCGCAGTCCCCGGCGGCGAAGATTCCCTCGACGTTGGTCTGAAGCAAGCCATCCACCAACACGCCGATGTCGGTCTCGATCCCCGAGCCCTCGAGAAAGTCGAGATTCGGGCGGACTCCCGTGGCCAACACCACCGCGTCGGCACTGAGGGTCTCGCCGTTGGAAAGGTGGAGGATGCGGCGATCGCCGGTGGTCTCGAGTCGGTCGACCCTTGTGCCGGTGTGAATTGACAGGCCGCGATCGCGCAGATGGGCCGTCATCAACTCCGTGGCCGTTTCGTCCAGCATGTTGGGGAGAATCTGCGGCTCGACTTCGACCACGTGGACCCGCTCCGCGCGATGCATCACGGCATCGAGGACCGTGAATGCGATAAATCCGGCGCCAACGATCACGACCTCGCCGTGGGGAGCGGCCAGGAAGTTCTTGGCATCCTGAAGAGTCCAGAGGTCCAGCGCGCTGTCGCCTTCTGCCCCGGGGATCGGAGCCCGAGCGGACCGGGAGCCCGTGGCCAGAAGCAGAGTGTCGAACTCGATGCTCTCGCCTCCTTCCAGTTCGATCCGGCGAGCGCTCGTATCCACGGCTGAAACGCGAGTATCCAGGCGGGCATCGATCTTCAATGTTTCGAAGTGTGTTGCATCGGCAGTGAACACTGCACGTTCTTCGATCCGTCCTTCGATGTAGTAGGGAAGGACCATGCGCGCGTAGGCGGGTTCGTTGCCCACGAGGGTGATGCTCGCTTGCTCGTCGAGATCTCGTAGGGTGCGTGCGGCGGCCATACCTGCCACTCCTGCGCCGATGATCACGTGTCGTTTTGCCAAGAGTCGACTCCTCGTGTGCTTGCCGTTCGCTCGCTCCGTCGGCTTATCCTCCCGGGTATCCCCGGGCGCCCGTGAGATGGAGAGTCACGGTGTCGTTGCTTTGGAGGTTTGTGTCGAGGCCTGCCAGGAATTGAACGCTTCGCCCGTTGACCAGGATGCGCAAGTCACGTGCGGCGCGGTCTCGGGTCGCACTCTCGAATACGAGTTCCTCGGCCGCTCGGAAATCGGGACTCTCGCCAACCAATCGGGTCAGCAGATCTCGAACGCTCGAAGCATCCACTTCCAGAGCATGGGAGCCTCCCGCCAATCGATCGCGCAGTCCTGCCAACAAACGCACTTCGGGCATTCCTTGGTCAGCCGAGCCCGAGCTCGGCCAGTTTCTCGGCCGTGGGGTGACCCTCTTCGGTCCAACCTCGCTCGCGGTAGTAGTCGGGCAACATTTCGGGGAGTCGGCTCACTTCACCCTGAGCCGGGCCGCCCCGGATGGCATCCTTGAGCATTCGTTTCGGTAGGGTGTCGTCCGCTGCGGTGAGCCCAGCACGGAGATTCCACAGGCGCTCGAGGTTCCAGATTCGCTCGCCAGCCTGTAGGAGTTCATTGTCGGCCAGGTCGAAACCCGTGACGGCTTTTAGGATCGGGTGGATACTTTCGAGGGTCGTGCCGAAGGTCAGGAATAGGCACAGCCCCGTGGCGTCCACGGCTGTCGAAGTGTCCTGGAATGCCTTGGTGACGGCGCCCTTTCCCTCTGCGGCCCGCGGGTCCATGGGCTCAGGCTCGCCTACCACTTCTACGGCCACCGTATAGGCGCGCAGGTGACAAGCCCCGCGGTTCGACGTCGCATAGCCGAGCCCCATACCCTGTAGGGCCCTGGGGTCGTAGGCGGGAAATTCCTGACCTTTGACTCCCATGAACACTTCCGGGTGGCCCAGGCGCTCTCCCATGATTTTGGAGCCCTCGGCGATTTGATCGCCGAAGCCGTCACGATAGGCGGCTTTCTCGGTCATGGTGAGCAGGGCCTCACCGCTGCCGAAGGGCATGGGAATCCCCGTGACCGACTCGTCGATCACCCCCGCTTCGTACAGTTCCATGGCCGCTGCAATGGTGGCGCCCAGAGAGATTGGGTCCATGCCGAGGTCGTTGCACATCCAATTGGATTTGAGGATGGCGTCGAAATCGCTGATGCCGCAGTCGGCTCCCAGCGACCAGGCATTTTCGTACTCCGGGCCTTCGGTGGCGTGGCGCCAGTTGCGAGGGCTGCAAGAGACCCCATAACGCCCCACGCCCTCCTCGGAGATCCGCGACACGCGCCCGCAGGCGATGGTGCAGGCGAAGCAGGCCTTGTTGGCGGCGAGGCGGGTCTCGGCCAACTCCTCGCCCGAAATGTCCTCTGCGTTCTCGAACTGGGAATCGCGGTAGTTGCGCGTGGGAAGCGCGCCGTGTTCGTTGATCACGTTCATCAGCGCAAGGGTCCCGTAGGCGGGGAGTCCTTCGGCGGTGAGAGGGGCCTGGGTTAGCTCGTGCTTCATGGCCCACTGGGAGCGCATGGTCGCCACAGGGTCGGCGACCCGTACCGCTCCGGTCCCCCGAACCGCGATGGCCTTGAGGTTCTTCGAGCCCATCACCGCGCCCACCCCCGAGCGGCCCGCGGCGCGGTATTTCTCGTTCACGATGGCGGCGTAGCGAACCAGGTTCTCGCCTGCGGGTCCGATGGCGCTGACCGCGCAATCTGGAAGGCCGGACTCTCGGCGGATCGTGTCCTCTGTTTCGAAGACGCCTTTACCCCAGAGATGGGAGGCATCGCGCAGTTCTGCGATTTCATCCTGGATCCACAAGTACACGGGGCGTTCGCTGCGTCCTTCGAAGAGAATCATGTCGTAGCCCGCGAACTTGAGTTCGGGTGCAAAGCGACCCCCTGAATTCGAGGTCGTGACTGCGCCGGTGAGCGGCCCCTTGGTGATGACCATGTAGCGAGCGCCGCACGAGGCGTTGGTGCCGGTCAGGGGCCCCGTGGCAAAGATCAGTTTGTTGTCGGGTGAGAGGGGATCGACCTGGGGGTCGACCTCTTCGTGGAGGTATCGGACCGCGATGCCGCGTCCACCCACGAATTCGCGTGCCCAATCCTCTCGGATCGCTTCTTTCTCGACGCTTCCTCGTGTCAGGTCTACACGCAGAATGGTTCCAGTGAAGCCTCCTTGAAGTGTCATCACTCCCCCTCCCCGGTGATGGCGTTTCGGTAGCTGGTATCCACCTTTTCGCCGAAAGGCTCGAGCCAGGCGCCGGGGTCCGTCGTTTCCACACGGATGGCATCGGTGGGGCAGGCGTGAGCGCAAGCGGGATCGCCGCTGCACAGGTCGCACTTGGCAGCGCGCTCGGTGGTCTTGTCGAAGAAGATGGTGCCGAAGGGACACGCGATGACACACAGCTTGCAGCCTACGCAGACCTCATCGATGACCACGGGAGCGCCGATATTCTCGTCGATGTCGATGGCATTGACGGGGCACGCTTGCATGCACCAAGCCTCGTCGCATTGAAGGCAGGCGTAGGGTGCGAAGCTCGCTTGTTCATCGAATACGTGCACTCGGATCAGAGATCGCGAGGGCTGGAAGGTACCCGTCTGCACCCAGGAGCAGGCGAGTTCGCACTGCCTGCAGCCGGTGCACTTCTCCGGTTCGATGTGGAGCGCCGAGATCGTTCGGGTCACCGCCATGCCTCCTTCGATCACTGCCAGGAACCGGGGTTCCCATTTGGCTCACGGAGGATTGTAGACCAATGGGCACGGGGGTGGGCACGTCAGGTGCTATTCGGGGCTGGGACCTGGGAACTGCTCGCGCAGAACCCTCTTGAGTATCTTGCCCGTTGGATTGCGTGGTATCTCGCTCAGGAACTCGACGACCCTGGGTACCTTGAAGGGAGCGAGCTTGTCTCGGCAATACTCGATCAGTTCCTCGGCACTGGCCGATTCCTCGTCGCGGAGGACGACGATGGCCGCGGGAGACTCGCCCCAGCGCTCGGAGGGGATTCCGATCACAGCCGATTCCTTCAGCGAGGGGTGGCCTGCCAGGACGCTCTCGATCTCAGCGGGATAGATGTTCTCACCACCCGAGATGATCATGTCCTTGATTCGATCGCGGATGTAGACGAAGCCGTCCTCGTCGATGCTGGCGAGGTCACCCGTGTAGAGCCATCCGTCTCGGATCGACTCAGCGGTGGCTTCCGCTCGGTTCCAGTAGCCCAGCATGAGGTGCCGGCCGCGAACTAGGACTTCGCCTACTTCTCCTGGGTCTGTGTCGGATCCGTCCGGTCTCACGACTCGCACTTCGGTGTGGAAGAAGGGCGCTCCAGTGGAACCGGCCTTGGCCAGGGCCTCTTCTGATCCGATCAGGCAGGCGGGGCCACCGGTCTCAGTCAGTCCGTAGACTTGATGGATCTCGATGCCGATGCTGTCGTAGTGCTCGATCAGTGGCACGGGTACGGGTGCCGCACCGCACATGAGCCAGCGCAAGGTGGCGGTGTCAGAGCTCTCTCTGAGTGGCGAGACCCACATGAACTGCAGCATCGCGGGGACCGCGAGTCCCGTGGTCACCTGCTCCAACTCCAGAATCTCCCAGGCGCGGCTCGGGTCGAAGGCGCGCATAAGGACCAAGGTGCTTCCGCTGTGAAAGGTGGAGATGGTCGGGGTGAGAGCTCCCACGTGGAAGAGTGGCAGCATCTGCAGGTAGCGATCACCCCGCCGAACATCGGCGGTGGTGACGATGGCCGTGGAGGCGGCCAGCATGCTGGCGTGGCTGTGCATGGCGCCTTTGGGACGACCCGTGGTGCCCGAGGTGTACATGATGAAGAGCAGATCATCTCCACAGGCCTCGATTTTGGGTGATTCGGATGATGCTGCGCTGGTGATCGCGTCATAGTCACTCGCGAAAGTCGGTAGTTCGCTGGCATCACCCACGCGGATGAAATGATCGATCCCGAGTTCACGCTCGGCGAGCTGGGCGACGACTTGATCGAACTCGGCGTCGTAGATCAGGACGCTCGATTCCGAGTCCTTCAGAATGAACTCGAGTTCGTCGGCCAGAAGGCGCCAATTCAGAGGAACTACCACCGCGCCAATCTTGGCCAGCCCGAAGAAGGATTCCACGTATTCGACACCATTCATCATCAGCAACGCGACTCGATCCCCTTGCGTCACTCCCTGATTGAGCATTGCGTGGGCGGCGCGATTCGTGCGCGCATCGAGTTGCGAAAAATCGAAGCGCCGTCCTCGCTCCACTTCTACCAGCGCTTCTCGTTTCGAGTTGAGATGGGCCCGCTTGGCGATGAAGAGTCCGATGTTGTCGATCATGGAGTCCTCCGGTGCTTGGTAACCGTGGTGGATGTCAGGGGCGGAGATACGCTCCACCGCTGACGTTGATAACCTCGCCCGTGATGTAGGAGGATTCGTCCGAGGCCAGGAAGCCGATGACGTTGGCGATCTCTTCGGGACGGCCATGTCGTCGCAAAGGAGTGGCCTCGGCGTCAGCCCGCAACCGTTCTTCGTGTTTCTCGACGAACTTCGACCACACGAGCCCCGGGGCTACCGCATTGCAGCGAATTCCATACGGCCCGGCCTGGATGGCAATGCTTCGCGTGGCTTCGAGCAGCCCCGCCTTGGCAGCCGAATAGGGAGTTTCTCGTCCTTTTCCGCCGTTCCAGGCGGCAATGGAGGCGACGTTGATGATGGATCCACGCCCGAGTTCGCGCATGCCTGGGAGTACCGCTCGCATCAGGTACCACTGGGCGTTGAGGTCGATACGAACGACTTCGTCGAAGTCGTTCGGGTCGTAGTCCCACACGAAGCCCTGAATGTTGATGGCCGCATTGTTGACGAGAATCTCCACGGGGCCGAGTTCCCGGTTGGCCTCCTCGATCATTGCGTCTACTGCTGGGCGGTCTCCGATGTCCACCACGAAACAACGGATGGAGACGTCGAACTCTTCACGCCAGAGAGTTGCGGATTCCTCCAGCCGGCGCGCGTGGTGGTCGACGGCCACGATGGAGGCCCCACCGGCTGCCAGGCGACGCACCGTGGCACCTCCCATGCCGGCGCCAGCGGCACCGGTAACCAGGGCGACGCGGCCTGTGAGTTCCTGGTTGCGATCAGTGAGCACGAAGTCCCCCGTGCCGGATCATAGGGCGCGTGCGCCACTGGAGTCGGAAAAAACAAATTGCCCGCGCACCCTGGGTGGGGTTGAGGCTCCTGTCGTCTCAGATGGGAGTTCCTGCGATCCTTCGCAGTTCTTCAATGCGCCCTTTCAGACCGGGCATGTGGGGATGGACCGCTTCGCAGCGCTCCAGGGCGCGTAGAGCCTCACCCGGGCGTTGCTGGGCGTGATGGATCAGTGCGAGGCCGGAGAGCGCTCCAAAGTGGCGCGGCTCCAGGGAGAGGGTGCGGTCGACGTCGACCCGCGATTGCTCGTGGGCACCCACCAGCCAGTAGACGGTGGCGCGCTTGTTCCAGCCCTCGGCGAAGCCGGGCTTGTTTTCGGTCACCGCGTCGAAGTGATGGAGGGCTTCTCCGTAAAGGCCGTCGCGAATGGCCAGGGTCCCCAGTTCCATGTGGCGGTCGATCTGGGGGTCACCCGACAGGGACCAGATCTCCCAGATTTCCCGCTCTACGGCGAGTACGTGGCCCCCTCGGTCCCTGAGGGATTCGAACAGTGAGTCCAGGCGGGGATCATTCTGGTCCCCATGGGAGATGGACGCGGCAAGCCATGTTCCAGCCAGGGTCAGGATCCAGCAACGATGAGAATTCGACCGCATCACGGGTAGAACTGGCGCATGTGCTTTCTCCACATGGCAATCGGTGCTTCTTCCGGACACAGGAGCGGTGTCTCCAGATGGAGTTTGTTTTCCCAGATGGGGATGTCTTCGCTGGTTTGCTTCACGAGGTCCGCAGTAATCGCCCGCCCGACGCCACGGGCATTCGACTCGTCGCCTCGATTGTTCACGCTGATCGCATAGCGAAACTCCACGTGTTCCTCGTCGATGGGAGTGATGAGGTTGATGAGCAGTGTTTCGATGATGCCGGTGAATCGGAAGACTCCATAACCGGGCCCGTAGACATCTCCATCAATACCGCCGTCGATGGGGCCTCGTGGGGTGGGCATCTTCATCCGCGAACGCGTCAACATTCGGTACCCAATTACTTCGTACTCGGTGGCCGGAGTGGTACGGGTCCCGTGAACGTAACGGAAGTGGGCGCCGTCGGCGGAGTTCTCGAAGATCTCCTGGCAACAGCTTGCGATCTCCCACTCGTAGCGGTCGTAGGGAGTCCAGTCGGGATTCTGGAAATGGTCGAGTTCGGGGATCTCGAAGAAGGGCGGCGCTCCCGTGGGATGATGCCAGGTGAGGATGAATCCGTTGCGCTCGACCACGGGCCAGGTCTCGAGTTTTGCCGTGGAAGGTACGCGCTCCGCGTAGGGGACTTCCGCACATCGGCCCGATCCGTCGAATTGCCAGCCATGGAAGGGGCAGCGCAAGCGGTCGCCGTCGACCACGCCGCCGTGTCCCAGGTGTGCACCCAGGTGTGGACAGTAGGCGTCCGCCAGTCGTGCACTTCCGCTCTGCTCCCGGTAGAGGATGAGCTCCCGGCCGAAATAGCGCAGGGTCTTCACTTGTCCCGGGTCGAGTTCGTCGGAATAGGACACGAAGAACCAACCGGCGGGGATCGGAAACGGGAATCTCGAAGGCATGGGTCTGCGCTTTCCGGGAATGAGGTCAGGCTTCGCTCGTAGGTCGGGGCAGGGGCCCGCGGCTCCATTGCTTGACGACGCGTCTGTGAGAGATCTTCCATTCCTGTCCAGCCCGGACGACATCGTCCTGGTAGCGCACGCCCATGAGCAGATCCTGCAGTGGGCTGTCGTCGGCCTCGATGTGGTAGGCCACCGCGTAGGTTTCGACGTGGCCGGTGTCACCCTCCACGACTACATACTGGTTGCCCATGAAGTGGAGTGTGGCGTGGTACTGCTTCACGCCGGGTTCCAGGGCCTCCAGGTATTCGGCGATGGGTGCGCTTTGGACGGTGCCCTCGACGTGACAATCCGGGTGGAAGACCGACGCCACGGTGGCCCAGTCATCGGTGTCGATGCCCAGCGCGTAGCGCTGGGGCAACTCGCGAATCAGTTCTCGATCGCGCAGCCAGCGTACGTTGCCAGCCAGGTCGTCGGCAGGAGGAATGGGCATGTCAGGAGTCCGTCTGGGTGAGGGATTTGGAGAAGCCCAGGAACTCGGCTGTTTCGTTCCAGGGTAGCGGGGGGCGTCCAACCTCTTTGCAGAGGGAGACCACTTCTTCTACGAGTTCCCGGTTGGTGGCCTGGCGCTCTCCTTCATACATTTCGAGGCCCACGTGGACGTGGCCTCCGCGCTCGAGGGCCGTTCGAGCGATTCCACAGCCCACCACATCCGCACCACAGGCGGAAACCCCCCAGGGCATGTCGCAGCCCTCCATGATCTCGAGGTATGCGTCCAGAGCCTTGGGGGTGGGTGGAAGGCCGAAGGCCATGAGTCGCTCCCGAGGCGCCGAGCCCGCGTACCCTCCGGCTCCACCGAAGTAGAATTTGAGCCAGCTGCCACGGGGCAGTCGACCGGCCCGGTGGTAAGCGATCACCGTGTGTAGGAAAGTCGGTTCGAAAATGGCGAAGGTAGTGGCGAGTTCATACTGGTGGCAGAACGCGATGGCCTCGGCGATGTAGGCGTAGCTGTTGGCGTACACGGATTCGCTGGGAAGTGGGACGCCTTCTTCGTCTCGGACGCCGAGATTGGTGGAGCCTGCGTCGATGGCTCCCACCCTCAACATTCCGCGTTCGGCAAGGACGCTCAGGTGTCCGAAACGCTCGCCCACTGATCCGGAGCTTCCGATGGTGGGGTAGAGGATCGCCCCGGGAAATCGCTCGAGCACGGGTGCCCAACTCGCGAGGTAGGAGTCGAGACCGCTCGGATCCTTGGCGTCGTTGCCCGCATGATTGTGCACCATGGAGGCACCGGCTTCGAAACAGGCGAGGATGTCGTCCCGAATCTCTTCGCTGTTGCTTGGGACGTGGGGGTTGAACTCGGGGTTGGCGACTCCGTTGATGACCGCTTCGATGAGCACGGGCTTGTCGTCGGGCATCTCTTCTCCTCGACCCCAGGGATTCGGCAAGTCCATGGTATCAGGCGCGCTCAGACGGGTGGACCGGAACGTCGGCTGTATCGTCCGTGACGGCAGATGCCCAGAGACGAGCGGCTCGCCTGTGGCTCAGCTCTCCGGGGTAGGCGGTAGCAAGGGGCCGAGCCCCGCGGCTGCGCCGCAGCGGTCGAGGTCTTCGATCAGCGCCGATGGGAGGGGGATGCCATCGCGTCTGCGCTCGAGCATTCGAAGGTGTTCGGGTTCTCCGGGCACCATCACGCGCTCGAAACCGGGTGCTGTTTCGCTGCGGCGGACCTGTCCGATCAGGTCGTCCACCCGAGAGCGGAACTGGGCGGCGGGCATGAAGCGTTCTACGTCCATCGTCAACAGCAGATAGCCTTTGGCGACTCGTTCGAAACCCGTGACTGGAGAATCCGAGTCGTGGGTCAGGGCATAACAGCTGCCGGTGAGCACACCCGAGAGGACTTCGACCAACAGTCCGATGCCGAACCCCTTGTGGCCCCCGAACCACTGGAGGTGGTTCATGGAGGCGGCCTGAGGGTCCGTGGTGGGATGCCCCTGGGCGTCGTTGGCCCAGCCCGAGGGGATCGTTGTGTCCCCTTTTCGGCGTGCAAGCAGGAGTTTGTTGCCTGCGACGGCCGTCGTGGCCACGTCATAGACGATGGGGGGTTCGTTTCCGGCAGGTACCGCGTAGGAGATCGGGTTGGTGGAGAAAAGTCCCGTCATTCCACCAAAGGCGGGAACGAAGGGCGGGCCGTTCTGAAACAGCATGCTGAACAAGCCCTGCTCGGCGGCTCGCCGGGTGTAATAGCCCAGAGCCCCGAGATGGCTCGTTTCCCGAACGCTGACGGCCGCGAATCCGTGTTCTCGGGCTCTCTCGATGGCCTGTTCGAGGGCGATGCGACCCGTTACCTGGCCTAGACCCAGGCCTCCGTCGAGGTGGAGAAAGGGACCTTCGTCGCGGACGATGCGGGTTCGTGTAATGGCCTGGAGTTGTCCGGCTTCCAGGCGCGTCAGGTAGAGGTCGAGTAAATGCGCTCCGTGGGAGTCGATTCCTCGGAGGTCGGCGTCCACCATGCACGCGGCCACCGTGGCGGCATCGGGCGCGGGCACGCCCTGGTGTTCCAGGATGGCGGCACAGTATTCCTCGAGCCGATCCGGTGTGACGCGTTGCGAGTCGGAACAGTCTGCGCTCATGGATTCGATCGTGCCGGTTGGGTGGCCCTGGGAATTGTCACTGGGGTACGTCTCCCTCGATGGTGACGCGGTGTAGGCTGCGCTGCCCTTTGGAGACGTCTGGGACGACCCGGTGTTGCACGCTGCGGTTGTCCCAGAGCAAGAGATCTCCCACACGCCAGTGATGTCGGAACACGTACTCCGGTCGGCAGGCCTCGCGGTAGAGGCGCTCGAGCAGGGTCTGGCTCTCTTCGGCCTTCACGTCCACCAGTGAACGCGTGTAATTGGCGTTGACGAACAAGGCGCTCCGTCTCGTCTCGGGGTGGGCGATGACGACCGGATGGATCGCCTCGACCTCTGAAACCTCCAGCCCTGCATCCGAGGCCAACTGGGCAGTTCCCAGATGACGTGCGTGACAACCATCCAGACATTCACGGAGATCGCTGGGCAGGTTCTCGTATGCGAGGTGTTGATTGGCGAACAGGGTGTCCCCCCCCACCATCGGAACCCGTCGGGCCAGGAGGAGTGACATGCGGGGAGGGGTCTTCGAGTGGGTGGTGTCCGAGTGCCAAGTCACGGTTACGGGGTGGGGGTCGTGAACTTCCATGATGGCGGGGTGTCCCTCGATGGACGGGACGTAGGGGTGGACGAAGATCTCGCCCCAACGCGCCGCGAAGGCGACGTGCTGCTCGGGGGTGATGTGTTGATCGCGGATCACCAATACGTGGTGCTCGAGGAAGGCGTCACGCAGGCGTTCGAAGGTCTCGGCGTCGAGGGGATGCGACAGGTCGACTCCCGTCGCGTAGGCGCCCAGGGCGGGAGAGGGCAGGGTGATCTCGAGTCGGCTCAAAACTTGGGGCCTCCTAGATCTCGTCGAGTGGGCGCCGATCCCCTTCTTCGGGTTGGCGACCCGTGCGCAGGGGGCAGAGGGGGGAGTCGACGAGTAGGAAGCGGTGCCAATCGTGAGCGATCCCGCGGATGGCTTTTCTCCAGCCCAGGATATTGGCCGCACTGCGCTGGGCCCGCTCGAACTCCGCCCAGGCTTCCCAGGAGGGAATGGCCCAGATCACGATGCATTCGGAATCGTTCACCATGAGGGTCTCAAAGGCGCCGACCAACTCGAAGTCGAATTCTCCGTAGGCTCCGACCCCGACGTCGCGTACGAGGTCCAGGTAGTCGGGCGAATGCCCGGGCTCGATCTGCACGATCTCATGGGCGTAGGCTTCACCGCGGATTTCGGCAGCGTTGAGTTCTCGGATCGTGCGCGTCCAGGGAGCGGGTCGCAGCAGTCGGTCCACTCCGCTATTGCGGTACTTCGCTG
This sequence comes from Myxococcota bacterium, assembly GCA_022447545.1. Taxonomy (GTDB): domain Bacteria; phylum Myxococcota_A; class UBA9160; order UBA9160; family SMWR01; genus JAKVBI01. The sequence goes on along the minus strand of JAKVBI010000011.1, from coordinate 286,417 downwards.
CTTCGGCCCACCACTCGGCGAGACTGGGATTCTGCAGAGAGGCGTGGTTGAACTCGTGGCGGAAGGAACTCGCCATGCCGTCCAATCCGTCTTCCTCCCACAGGTTGACGACCTCGGGCCAGCGCTTGGTCGATCCCACCACGCCCCAGACACCGAAGCACAGTTGATTGCGCTCGACCTGCGCGATGGGGCTCCAGTTCGCCGTCATGTGGTGCATGTAACGAGCGCGGTTGTGCCCGATGATGTCGATGACTTCGTGGATGTAGATCTTGTCGTTGGCCATGCTGGGTTCGAATCTCGTGTTGGGTTGGGACCTTCGTACTCCACATGTGAGGCTTGATCAAGTTGGGAGACTCAATCAGGCCGGCGTCGCAGGGATTATGTGATCGGGTATGGTGAAGTACTGGCACCAAGGCGTTGTGCGAAGGCAGGGGGAATGGCGATGCTCACGGGGGGTGAGATTCTGGCGCGTGGCCTGGCGGACCAGGGGGTCGATACGATTTTTGGTCTGCCTGGAGACCAGCTCATGCACGCCTTGGATGGACTGGCCCGTGAACCCCGCATTCGCTTCGTCACCACCCGTCACGAACAGGGCACCACCTACCTCGCTGATGGCTACGCGCGTGCCAGTGGCCGTGTGGGGGTCGCTCTCGTGGTGCCCGGTGTCGGCGTCTACAATGCCGCCGCAGGCCTCGCCACCGCCTACGCGACGTCTTCGCCCGTGCTACTGGTGGCGGGTCAGGTGCGGAGGGATGGAATCGGTCGCGGACTCGGTCTGCTCCACGACGTCCATGACCAACTCGATCTCGTGCGACCCATTACAAAGTGGTGCCAGCGCATCCCCGAGGCCCATGGGATCGCGAGTGGGTTGGAAGAGGCTTTCCGACAGCTTCGAAGCGGGCGCCCCCAACCCGTCGAGGTCGAATTCCCTCCGGAAGCCCTGGCGGAGTCGGCTCCGTGGTCCGAAAAGGCGCGAGTCGAAGTCGATCCTGTGACGGGGGATCCCGATCTGGTGGCTCGCGCCGCCGATTGGCTGGCGCGGGCCGAGCGGCCACTCGTACTGGCGGGTGGGGGCGTTGCCTTTGGCGAGGCCAGTGCATCGTTGACCGCTGTCGCCGAGCAGCTCCAAGCGGCCGTGGTCACTACGCGCGAGGGGAAGGGGTCTCTGGACGCGAGACACCCCCTCTACGTCGGAACCATGTGGAACAATCCGCGTCTGCTGCCCGTGATGCGCGACGCAGATGTCGTTCTGGCCGTGGGAACGCGGGGGCAGGGGACTGGCATCGAAGCCGGGCAACAGGTGATCCAAATCGATGCCGATCCTGCGGAACTCGGGCGTCTTCTTCCTCTGGATTTGGGGATCGAAGGCCACGCGGCGCCGACTCTGGATCTGCTACGGGACGAACTCGATGCGAGGATCTCCACACGTCCGTCCCGAGCGGCTGAAGTCTCCTCCATGCGCGAGAAGGTGGAGAACGGCCTGCGGGCCGTAGGCCCGCAGGCGTCCATCGTCGAGTCTCTGCGCGAAGGCCTGCCCGAAGACGTGATTCTCGTCGCGGGTACGACGACCGTGGGATACATGTGCCATATGCACTTCCCCGCCTATGGGCCGCGTAGCTATCTCGGGTCTTCCTACATGGGAACCCTCGGCTTCGCGTTTCCCGTGGCGCTCGGCGCCAAGGTGGCGCGCCCCGAGCGTCCAGTGGTCTCGGTGATCGGCGATGGGGGGTTCTTGTTCGCGGCCAGTGAGCTGGCTACGGCGGTCCAGCACGAAATCGCCTGTGTCACTGTGGTCTTCGACGACGGAGCCTATGGGAATTCGAATCGCGAGCAGCACGAGAGTTTTGAAGGGCGAGAAATCGGGACCCTGCTGCGCAATCCGAACTTTGCCGACCTGGCACGGTCCTTCGGAGCGGAAGGCGTGAACCTGAGTGGACCGGAACAGTTGGTTCCCGCTCTGCGTGAGGCCTTGAGCGCAGATGCTCCAGTCGTGATTGCTTGCCCAATTCCGCGGATGCCCTCGCCATTCTGACGGCGGGTGGGAGATCAAGAGGTGTGAGCACGCCGGTATAATGGCTCTCGGGCCGGTCGAGCCGGCGAATCAACCCATGGGGCACGAACCCCGGAATCAAGAGAGCAGGCCGGTGGACTTTTCTTTCGACGCCGAGGTCGAAGCGTTTCGCGAAGAAGTACGGGGCTTCTTTCGCGAGGAACTGAGTGAGGAGCGCACACGCGGCCACTTCGACCCCCGAGATCTCACGGGGTTTGACGAAGCCTTCGAGCGTGCTCATCAGCGCCGCGCTGGTGAACGCGGCTATCTAGGGATCAGCGCTCCGAGCGAGTTCGGTGGCGGAGGGCGCCCCCTCTCGTTTCAGGCGGCTTTCGGCTTCGAGGCTGCCTATCACGAGGCGCCGTGTGTGGACACGGCCATGACCCTCGTCGGAGCGGTCATGCAGGGATTTGGAAGCGCCGAGCAGAAGGTCGAGTACCTGCCGCAGATGATTCGCGGCGAGATCCTGATGAGCATCGGCTATAGCGAGGCAACGGCAGGCAGCGATCTGTCCGGGATCGCCATGCGGGCGCGCCTGCTCGACGACGGCTTTGAACTCGAGGGCACCAAGACCCTGGTGACCGGGGCCCATAAGGCTGAAGTCATGTGCCTGATTGCGCGCACCGACCCCGATGTTCCGACACGCCAGGGCTCGAGCCTGTTCCTCGTGGATCTTTCGTTGCCGGGAGTTGAAATCGAAAGGCGTGCGACCCTGAATGGCTGGACTCTTTGCGATGTCCACTTTCGTGGTGTTCACGTCGAGCGCAAGGCGCTGCTGGGTGAGTTGCACGGAGGATGGCAGCAGATGGCAGCGGCCCTCACCTCCGAGCGTTCGCAATTGTTCCACGTGGGTTGGGCGGCTCGGGATGTCGACGACTTGATCCAGCACTGTCGCAGCCACGAGCGAGGGGGAAGATTGCTGTGCGAAGACCCCTTCGTCCGGCGGGAACTCTCGAGGCTTCGGGTGGAAGTTCACGTTGCCCTTCGTTTTGCCAAGCGCGTGATCTGGTTGCAGGACCAGGGCCGCATTCCCGGCCACGAGGCCGCGACCGCCAAGCTTTATGCCACGGAGTTGTTGCAGCGGGTCGCCGCGACCGGTTCCTCGATTCTGGGCCCCCACGCGGCGTTGGCACGGGGCGCACACCTCGCTCCGCTGGGAGGGCGTATGGGTTGGGCTCGCCTGGAGCGCATTCATGGAACGATCAGTGTGGGCTCGAACGAGTTGCAGCGCAGCGCCATCGCACAAATGGGGTTGGGGATGCCACGCAATGCGTAACGCTTTACTTCAAATTTTGTCGGGAACTCGGAAGGAGGGTCTGTGGATCTATCGCTGAATCCCGAACAGCAGGCTCTTCGCGCCGAGGTGCGCGAGTTCCTCACGCAGAACACGGAGCTTGCCGAACTTCTCATCGCCGAACGGAGCGAAACGCACTACGACGAGGAGCTGTTTCGTGCGTTTGCCCGCCGTGGTTGGCTCCAGTTCGGTTTGCCCGGATTCGCAGGGGGGGTTCTGGAGCTGTGTCTCGTTCTGGAAGAAGTGGGGCGAAGTGCATGCCCTGGCCCCTTCCAGAACGGAGCCGTCCAGTGCGGTTTGTTGCTGGGCGCATTGGCGAATCAGGAGCAGCGTGGGGATTGGTTGGCGCCCCTGCTCGACGGGCGACGGCGCGCAAGCTTGTGCGTGTTGGAGGCGGATGGCCAGCTCGCTCCCTCGTCGATTTTACTGCGAGCTGAGCCCGTCGACGGTGGCTTCGAATTGTCGGGACTCAAGCAACTCGTCCCCTACGCAGGAACCGCTGATGAGTTCTATGTCGTCGCCCGCACCCGTGATGGGGGACCGGGGGAAGACTGTATGAGTCTGCTGCGGGTGGAGGCTCGGCTCGAAGGCATCCACATCCGGCCCCAGCGGGGCGTGTTCGACGATGGGGCAGGCGCGGTGGAGTTTTGCCGAGTTCGAGTCGGTGGAGAGGCGCTGGTGGGCGAACTCCACCGGGTCTGGCCGGTGCTCGAAGATCAACTGCTGGTGGCCGCAGTGGCTTTGTGTGCCGAGATGAACGGGGGAGCCCAGGCCGCCTTGGACCTGGCCGTGGCCCACGCGCGCCAGCGCGAGCAGTTCGGCCGACCGGTGGGGGCCTTCCAGGCGGTCGCACATCGGGCGGCGGATTGCTTGGTGGAGGTCGATGCCTGTCGTTTGGCCGTTGCCGAGGCGGCGTCACGGATCGATGCGGGCCTCGACTTCGCCGAGGCGGCATCGGCCGCCAAGGCCTTGTGCGCTGTCGCCTATCCGAGTGTGACCGCGGCCGCTCACCAGATCCACGGAGGGGTGGGCTACTACGAGGACTCTCGTCTCCATCTCTACACTCGAAGGGCCGAAGCCATGGCCCAGGCGCTTGGTGACGCCAGTCATCACCTGGAACGCATTGCGTGCCTCTGGGCGCCGCTGCCGGGTAGAATCGCTAGGCGCGACACAGGAGATTCGACGTGGACCTGAGACCCAGTGAACAACAACGAGCCGTCTGCGATGGTGTGAGCGACTTTCTGGACAAAGAAGTCACCCCCGAGCGTGTGCGCGATGCGGAGCCCATGGGCTTCGATGCCGGCGTCTGGCGCGGCCTGGCTGACATGGGTGTTCCCACCCTGGGGGTGTCCGAGGAACTCGGTGGTATGGGTGCCGGCCTCTTGGATCTGGCCCTGGTCGCCGAGGCCATCGGGGCCCATCTGACCCCAGCGCCGATCCTGGAGACTCAGGTGAGCTTGCGGGCGGTGGAACGAGTCGACGCTGGCCTTGCCGGGCAGATGCGTGCGGGTGTGGAAGATTCTTCGCTCAGTTCGAGTCTCGCTCTACGCCCTGCGCGCCAGGGAGTCTTTGAACTCGTGCCGGGCGGGGCAGTCTCCACCTACGTGGTGGGTCTCGATGGAGAAGAACTCGTGTGCATCGAGGCGGATCCGCCCGGGGCGACGGGCCTGCTGTCCAATTTCGGAGATGCGCCGCTAGCCCATCGGCAGAGCGATGGCGGAAGTCGGACGGTCTTGGCTCGGGGGCAGGAGGCGAGGGGGCAGTTCGATGCGGCCCTGGACGAATGGAGGGTGCTGACTGCCGCAGCCCTGGTGGGTCTCGGCTCGCGAGCCGTGGATCTGGGCGTCGAATACGCACGTTCGCGCGAGCAGTTCGGTGTTCCCATCGGGTCGTTCCAGGTGGTGGCCCATCGCCTGGCGGACGTAGCGACGGAGATCGAAGGTGCTCAGTTGTTGGTCCACGAGGCTGCCTGGGCCGTGGACGAGGGTAGGGCCGATGCCGCTGAGCTGGCATGCATGGCCTATCTATTTGCCTGCGAAAGTGGTCAGCATGCAGCTGCCGAGAGTCTGCACTTCCACGGAGGCTACGGGTTCACCCTCGAATACGACATTCAACTCTTCCATCGCCGCGCCAAAGCCTGGTCGCTGGCGCTCGATGGCCGGACCGGGGAGTTTCAGAACTTGGCGGACCGACTCTTGGCCGGATCCCTTGCACCCAGTGGAGGAAATTGAGCCGTGGATTTCAATCTCAGTGAACGGAGCGAGCGCTTCCGCGGCGAGGTGCGAGAGTTTCTCGCAGAGCATGTCACCGATGACTTGCGAGATCGAGTGCGTGAGACCGGAACCATCCATGACTGGGGGCTCCACCGCGCCATGGCCGAGAAGGGGTGGATCGCCGCGGCCTGGCCCGAGGAGTATGGCGGGCAGGGACGCGACGACTTCGAGATGGCGGCCTTCTACGAGGAGGCAGTCATCGCCGAAGCGCCTCTGGACGGACTTCTGATCACCATGATCATTGCCAACACCTTGCGTCATGTGGGAACCGAAGAGCAGAAGCGAGAGCTGATCCCCCAGATGATCGGAGGCGATGCGATCTGTGCCCTGGGCTATTCCGAGCCGGGTTCGGGTTCCGACGTCGCGTCGGTGCGAACCCGCGCCGTACGCGATGGCGATGAATGGGTGATCGACGGAGAGAAGGTGTTCACGACCCTGGCCCACGAGTCGCAGTACGTTTTCCTGCTGACCCGCACCGACACCGAGGTGGCCAAACACAAGGGGTTGACCATGTTCCTCGTCCCCATGGACACCCCCGGCATCGAGACGCGTCCCATCCACACGTTGGGCGGGGAACGCACCAATTCGACCTTCTATTCTGGGGTCCGGGTCGATGATCGCTGGCGGATCGGGGAGGTCAACGGAGGATGGGACGTGATGGGGGTCGCGTTGACCTTTGAGCGGACCGAGACCGGTGGAACGGAGAGCGCCCGTGTCCTTCACGAGTTCGTGGAGTGGGCGCGGGAGGCGACGGATGACCAGGACCGACCTCGAATCGAGGATCCATCTCTACGCGAGACCGTTGCACGCATCGCCATCCGTAACGAGGTGGCGCGCTTGATGGCCTTGAAGGCGACCTGGGTCGCAGCGGCGGGGGGGCTGCCCGGTGTCGAGGGCTCTATGGCTCGATTGTTCTACGCCACGAGGTTCCAAGAGTCGTGCTCCGAGATCCTGGACCAGATGGGTCCCCGGGGTGCTCTGCAACACGGCGCCGAAGGCGCCCCGGTCCATGGCCGGCTGGAAAGGGCATTCCGCCACTCGGCGGTCACGACGATCTACGGCGGAACCTCAGAGATCCAGCGCACCATCATCGCGCGCCGGGGGCTCGAGTTGCCCAGTGGTCGGTGAGTCCGGGGGGCGCCGGGGCTAGCGGCCTTTGAATTGGGGCGGGCGCTTCTCGGCGAAGGCCTGCGCCGCCTCCTTCATGTCCTCGGTGTGGGTCACGAGGTGCTCGGCGGCGGCGCCAAAATCCAGGGCCAGGTTGATGTTGTGCTTGAGGTACTGATTGATGGCCATCTTGGTCCAACGGATGGCTACCTGCGCGCCATGGGCCAGGCTATGGGCGTACTCCGTGGCCTCGTCGAGCAATTTGTCGCCGGGAACACAGTGATTGACCAGGCCCATCTGCGCGGCCTCCACGCCATTGGCGAGCTTGCCCGACATCAGCATCTCCTTGGCGCGATGAGGCCCGACCAGTGCCGGCCAGATCACGGCTCCACCATCGCCAGCTACGAGCCCCACCTTCACGTGGGTGTCCCCAATGACGGCGTCCTCGGCCATGAAGATGACATCTGAGAGTAGGGCCACCGTTGCGCCCAAGCCCGTCGCGGGGCCGTTGATGGCCGAGACCATGGGCGCCTCGCAATTGACCATCTCCTGCACGAGGTAACGAGTACCGCGCAGTTGGTCGAGGGGGCCATCGTCGGGTGCGTGGAAACCCTTGAGGTCGCCGCCCGCACAGAACGCCGAGCCGGCACCGGTGATGACGATGGCGCCTACGTCGGGGTCGCGACCGATCTCGCGCCATAGGCTTTCGAGACCCACGTGCATGGCGTAATTGACCGCGTTGCGTTTTTCGGGCCGGTTGAGGGTGACCGTGGCCACCCGATCGTTGATCTCAACCTGCATGTGGTGTTCGTCAGCGAAGCGTCGATAGTCCAAGGGGGATCCTCCGGGTCGTGGCTGAGACTCTAACACGTGGAGGCGCATGCCCAAAGCGCGAGAGCTACAGAGGGCCAGTTTTCGACGTCCGGAAAAGGAGGGCTCCCTGCGCAATCGCCGATGGGTCCCATGTGACCGATCTTGACCCATTGCTCGCAAGCGTCGACACTGGGTCCGGACCGCGGCTGTTTGTCGTGGCAACCCCAGGGAGCGAGACACTCGATGGCAGAGACGAGCCGATTCGAAGAGAAGGTCGTGGTGGTGACCGGCGCGGGTTCGGGAATCGGGCGAGCAACGTCCGTACGTCTAGCCTCGGAAGGCGCGAAAGTGTTCGGAATGGACGTGAGCGCCGACGGTTTGAACGAGACCAAGAACGAGATTGAATCCAGCGGCGGAGCCTTTCGCGAGCATCTCGCCGATGTCTCAAGGCGCGACGAGTGCTTCGCAGCCGTCGCGGCGGCGGTGGAATCCTTCGGGCGGCTCGACGTGTTGTGCAATGTCGCCGGAGTCGTGCGGTTCTCCCACGCGCACGAGACGAGCGAGGAGGATTGGCAGAGCGTCATTGGGGTCAATCTTTCCGGAACCTTTTTCATGGCCCAGGCGGCGATCCCCCACCTGCTCGAATCCGAGGGCAACATCGTCAACATCGCATCGAATGCTGGGCTCATGGGACAGGCCTACACCGTGGCCTACTGCGCGAGTAAGGGGGGAGTCGTGCTCCTCACCAAGGCACTCGCCATGGAGTACATGAAGCGCGGGATCCGGATCAATGCAGTCGCGCCCGGTGGTACCGACACGAACATCGCTCGGGGAAGGAACTTTCCCGAGGACATCGATTTCGAGATGATGGGGAGGTACCGCGGTATGAGGGGTATCAACCAGGTTGAAGACGTGGCCGGGCTCATCGCCTATGTGGCCTCCGACGAGGCCCGCTTCGTGCACGGGGCGATCCTCTCCATCGATCAGGGGGTCACGGCGGGTTGATCCGCCGACCGAGCGAGGGCGACGTGGCGAACGATCGATCTGGTGAAGTCTCGGTGCAGGGCGTCTGCGACACGCGTTTTCGGGCGGTGGAGGAGGTGTTCGCCCAGAACTTCCGCGACGGGGGAGAGGTTGGCGCCTCGGTTTGTTGTGTTCTCGATGGGCACGTCGTCGTCGACCTTTGGGGAGGGCACGCGGATGCCGAGCGAACACGTCCGTGGACGCGTGACACACTGGTCAACGTCTACTCGACCACCAAAGGGATGACTGCGCTGTGTGCCCATCAGTTGATCGAAGAAGGGAGCCTCGATCCCGATGCACCTGTTGCGCGCTACTGGCCGGAGTTCGCGGCCCACGACAAGGGCGACCTTCCCGTGCGCTGGCTGCTCTCGCATCGAGCCGGACTTCCCGGCGTTCGAACGCCTTTGCCCGAAGAGGCACTGTACGACTGGGACCGGATGGCCGGGGCCCTGGCCGACGAGCGGCCCTGGTGGGAGCCCGGCACGGACCACGGATATCACGCCGTGACTTTTGGCCATCTGGTGGGTGAAGTGGTTCGGCGTGTGTGTGGCGAAAGCCTGGGGACTTCCTTCCGGAGACGCGTGGCCGAACCCCTCGGGTTGGACTTCCACATCGGTCTGAATGCAATCGATGATTCTCGCACGGCGGAGATGATCGGCGGGCTGGGGCCGCCGCCTTCAAAGACACGAGAGGTGAAACTGAAGGGGCCCATGGCGGATTTCATGCGCGATATGGCCGACCCCACCACACTCACGGGGGCGGCCTTCAACAATCCGAGGCAGCCTCGAGGCTGTGTGAACAGTCGGGCCTGGCGGGCGGCGGAGATTCCCGCTGCCAATGGGCACGGCACGGCAGCCGCGGTTGCGCGTTTTTATGGCGCCCTCGCACGTGGCGGCGAACTCGATGGCGTGCGCATCGTTCAGCCGGAGACGCTTGCCGCTGCAACGGTGGAGCAATCTTTTGGCCCGGACCGGGTGCTGGGGGGAATGCCGATGCGTTTCGGGATGGGCTTCATGTTACGCCACGATCTCATGCCCCTCGGGCCGAGTCTCAATGCCTTTGGGCACCCGGGGGCTGGGGGATCGATCGGTTACGCGGACCCGGATGTTCGCCTGGGCTTCGGGTACGTGATGAACCGCATGCGAGCGGGCCTGACGGGTGGGGCGGGTGGCTACGCGCTGATTGACGCCTTCTACGGCGCTCTTTGAGTGCCGTCACGGACGCTGGGAGAGGCCTCTGTGCTCTCAGTTTCCCGACCGGATCCGGTAGAAGGCGTTGACAGGGTGGCCGAGGTCGATGGGCTCGATGCTTTCGAATCCGGCTTCCCGCGCCATGCGGGTCAGGCGTTCTTCGTGCATGCCCAGAGTGCCCAGGCCCAATCCTCCGGGTTCGGAAAGCGCTGAGGACATGCAGGTGGTGACCGACATCCCGTACATGAGTGCCGCCATGGGATTGTGTTCGAGGTTCTCCGCGTAGCTGGGGTAGGACTTGATGTCCGCCACGAGCCAGTCGCCATCGTCGCGGAGAGACCGGTGGATTGCGGTCATGATCTCGTCAGGTCGTGTCATATCGTGCAGACAGTCGAAGGTGGTTACGAAACCCAGGCTGCCATCGTCGGGAAGTGGCGTTTCTCTCACATCGTGGAAATGGACGTTGTCCACCCTGGCTTCCCGGCGGTTCTGCTCGGCGCGCTCGAGAGCGTGGCGCGAGACGTCGTAGCCGTGGAACTGCGAGTTGGGGAATGCGCGGGCCATTTCGATGATCGCTACACCGGCACCGCAGCCGACGTCGGCCACGGATTCGCCGGCTTCCAGGCGTTGGACCAGTCCCTCGATACGGGGAAGCGCCATGGGGACCAGGAGGCTCCGGAACCAGGGAGCGAAGCCACGCTCGAGGCCGCGTGCCCCCTCGGGGCCGAAGGCGTCGTAGGGGAGACCCAACCCATTGCGGAATGCCTCGGGCAGTCGCTGGACCACGGCCAGGGTTTCCGGCAAATGGCCAAAGAAACCGGCTCCGAAGGCTGGGTGGTTCTCGTCGACCAGGGCGACCGCGGCTTCGGGAGACATGGAGAAGCGTCCGTCTTCGTCGACTTCCAGCATCCGCGCTGCGCCCTGTTGGTAGAGCCACTCCCGGATCCAACGCTCGTCGAGTCCTGTGTGCTGGGCCAGTTGGGGGCTATTGGCGGGACCGATGTCGTTCAGGGCACGATAGAGCCCGAGGTGATCGCCTAGGTAGATCATGGCGGATGTCATGGCTCCGCTCAGATGGCCGAATAGGTCTCGTGAATATTCCTTCAGTTTGTCGGGATCGAGCGGACGTCGAGCGTTGGTCATGTCTGCCTCGGGTGGGTTCCGCAGCATTCTACCGGGCCCCAGGGCTCGCCGGCGCCCATGTCGTGTTTTCAGCTCTCGGGCAGTGTTCGAGCGACGGCTCGATTCTTCACGGTGCACAGAGCGATTAACCCGACCGTGTTCAGAACCGCGAAGATTTGGAAGGCTAAGTCGTAGCTGCCTGTGGCGTCGAACAGGTATCCGGCGAAGACGGGACCGAGCATCCCACCGGGCAGCAGCGCGAGCATCAGGGTTCCGTAGATCTTTGCCATGGTGGCCGTACCAAAACGTTCGGCGACGATGAGTGGATACACGACATTCTGGGCTGCCGTCGAGCAACCGTGGAGCAAGATGAACAGGGGCAGGATGCCTGTCATCGGAATTGCGAGCAGAAGATAGGAGGCCAGAGTGACCGCGAAAAAGTTCACCAGCAGAGCAATTTTTGCCGGCCAGCGATCTCCCATGAGCCCGATTCCGACCTTTGCGGTGACTCCCAGGAATACCGTCGCGCCAAAACTGGCCGACGCCCACTCGATGGGGATGCCCAGGTCCGTCAGGAAGAGCACGAGATTTCCGTTGACGCCGATGTAGTAGAAAAAGAAGAAGAAGAGCGCGAAAGCGAGGATCCAGAAATCGCGGGTGCGGACGGCTTCCGAGAACTCGATCGCTACTTCGGCAGACTCGGATTCTCGGTATTCGCCATCGCCGTTTGCGTTACCGGGCGAGTCTGCAGGTGCAGGAAGGTCCGCTACGTCTTCGGGTTCGCGGACGAGACGCCAGACCACGGGGATCAAAATGATCATGGAGGAGATGCCGACGATCAGATACGCGTTACGCCAACCGTAGGTGAGGAGTAACCACGCGCCCAGAATCGAGCAGATCAACCCCCCCAGGTTGGATCCGCTGTAAACGATTCCCAGCGCCAGACCGCGTGCACGATGTACCCACTTCGACACCACCGTTCCCACGGCGATGTCGCCCACACCTGCCACGACCAGTCCCACGGCCATGCTGATGGCGAATACGTGCCAGAGGTCCTGGACAAAGGCGAAGAGGCTGTAGGAGGTGCCCAGCAGCAGCAGGCCGCCGATGATGACCGGACGGGATCCATATCGTTGGGTCAGTGCACCCACCATGGGGCTTGCCAGGGCCGCAACGACGGTGCGCGGGGTGCCCGCCAGCATGAAATCACCCCGGGAAAAACCCAACTCCTCCAACATGGCAGGTGTGAGGACAGAACTCAGGTACATGCAACCGAGTCCCAATTGCGCCGTGAGGCCGCCAATGACGACGCCCATGGCCCGACCGCGAATATCGCCCAACACTTTCATCCGAGATCGCACCCCACCGACAGGTTCAGCTCCTTCGATGGCGCAGCTTAGGGGAAGTCGGCTCCCGCGGCCCGAATCGTCCGTGGGTCAGGGGGAATGGGTCGTTCCGGGCACATCCCCTGGCGAATGTCGCCGCATTCCGCCGCGAGCAGCCCACAGCAGGCCCGTTGCGAGAATGCCCAGGCCGTGGGAGGGCAGGGCGGGCACCTGGGCAGCCGTGGGGAAGGATGAGGGATCGTTGGGGTTCGTGCCCTGCTGCACTTCGACCCAATCGCTGGCGCCGTCGTTGTCGGTGTCGAACAAGGTTGCGCTCGTTCCGGTGTCGGTGGCAGAGACGAAGACGCCTGTGCCCGTCTCGACGGCATCACCGAGTTTGTCACGATCCCGGTCGATGCCCATGCGCACCGCGGACCCCGGTGGCACACAGGTGTAGGTCACTTCCTGGCCGGGGGTGGAAGCGAGAGCGCGCAGCGTCGCATCCGCGATCGCAGGGCCCCCGTCGTCGGGTTGGAAGAGCCCGTCGGAACGTCGCTGGTACCCCCTGGCGGTTCCTGCCACCTGGGTCTTGGCGATCAGTTCGCACTCGGTCACCGCTCCGCCCAGGAGCTTGGAGACGAAGGGGGCTTCCGAGCGCTGGATCAGGAGGTCGATCCGCGGGTTCGCGACTGCGGCATTCGTGCCGCTCAGAGTGACCTGTTGTCCCACGGCCGGTGCCAAATCGCTGTCGAAGGCCATCATGAAACGCATCAGGTTGCGTTGCTCGACGGGCGACAGGGCGAACACCGGGCTGCTCAGAAAACGGAACACCGTGTCGACGCTTCCATCGTGGAGATATCCGAAGCCCCGCACCTGATTGCCCTGGTGGGTGAATGGGCCGTCTCCTGCTCCCAGATCGGAAAATCCGAACATGCCCACCTTCTGGTACATGTTGCGCAGGTGGGGAACTTTGAACTCCTGGGTCTCTCCTTCGAAGCTCGAGCCTCCATCACCTCCGAAAAAACCGCCGGTTCCATCGAGAGTGTGACACCCCTCGCAAGTCGCGACGCTGTCGGTGATCGGCCCCGTGTATTTCTGGAAACCGCTGAGTTCCGTTGGGCGTAGTGAGTTGTCGAGGTTTCGGATTGGATTCGGGGGATAGGTGATTTCAAGGGCAAAGTCCGTGAACTGTTGCATTTGAGACGCGCTGAATTCCCCGGCGTCACGGCCCAGCAAACCGACGAAGGCTCCGTTGAATGCATTGAATGCCTCGGTCGCGTTTCCCTGTCGGTCGCCTCTCCAGTGCTGGGCGCCCATGTTCACCAGGCCTCGCAGGCTCTGGGTGGTCATGGGGCCCTTCATGGGGTGGAAAACCGGGTCCGGGGGGCCGATGACAGGGAAGTCATTTTCGTTGTCGACCTGGTGCTCGTCGGGGTTTCCGAGATCCCAGGCCAGATCATCCATGTCTCCGAAGAGGTGGCAGGCCGCGCAACTGGCTTCGCCGTTGCTGCTGGTCAATCGCGCGTCGTAAAGGAAAGGGCGGCCCACGACGACCCGCCTGGGTTCCGGGTTGTGGAGTGTGTGCCTGGCTGTCTCGAGTTTCGTGGACACGTTGATTTCGCGTACGCTGTTGTCGAATCGAGTCAGTACATAGAGGCGATCGTCATTCAATACGAGTCCGCTCGGGCCACCGCCTCCGAGCTGGATGTGATCCGATGCGCTGGGGATGAAGGTGTTTGCTTCGAGTTCCGCGGTGTCGAAGATCCCGATCTTCTGGGACCCGAAGGCGGCCACGTACAGGGTGCTGCCATCCTCGCTCACCTGCATGCCCATGGGTGTGGCGAGGCTCCGGTCTGACACACCGGCAGGCGTTGGGACGGTCGCGTATGGGATGTGCTTGTTGAGGTGGCGGGGCAGTACGTTTTCCCCGTCGAGAACCGTGATACGGGATTCCGCCAGGTGGCCTCGGACGGTAGCGGGCTCGCCCGTGGGTTTGACGGCGGAAGCGACGGTCCCGGGCCCTTCGAAGCGTACGTGATTCTGGCTCTCAGTATTGCTGACGTAGAGCTTCCCCGAGACGGGGTTCACCGCCATGTTGAACAGGGACGTTCCTACACCACTGGCCGAAACGGTTTCGACGGGTGGATTGGCGCTGGCGTTGATGGCGAAGACGTCGAGGTCGGGAAGGTCGAAGCGGACCATGGCGCTCCAGTCGCGTCCGAGTTCATCCTGCCAGGTTCCGGAGGTTCCGCCGTCTCGGTTCTGTTGGATGATCAGGCCTGTCTCGGGTCGAGTGATGTTCTCGACATTGCGATGGGGAAGGGGCAGACCTCCGGGTGCGATGGTGCCGACGACGTTGCAGGGGCCCTGCACGGTGTTCGAGTTGAGGTTTCCCAAACTTGTGTTGCAGACATGGCCTTCGCTGAGGGCCGTGGTGCGATTTCCGGAACGGAATACTGCAGCATAGACGGTCGAGCCATCGGGGCTGACGGCCAGGGCTCGTGGTTTGTCGCCAAACAGGTTGACCACTGTCAGGAAATCTCCTCCCAGGGAATTTCCCAGAGCATTTGCGTCGAACACCCACACATCTGCACGTCCCACGCCGGCCGTTTCGAAGTTGCCCTGGGGGAAGGGGGTGTTCTGTCCCCGGTGTGCAGCGGTGATGAAGGCCCGGCTGCCTCCAGGGCCGGCAAACACGATGTCCCTCGGCTCGTCTCCAACGTGGAGGGTGCGCACGACTCGGGGCGGAGTGCCCATTTCCACGATGCTGATGCTGTCGGAGAGGTGGTTGACGACCCAGACCTCGTTGTTGCTGCGGGCTGCGACGGCGACGGGCTCCATTCCCACGGGTACGCTGGCTGCGAAGGACAGCGCGCCGGAGGGTGCGATGTCGAAGATCTCGAGGCGGTTGTCCGGAGTGTTGACGGCGAAGAGTTGCGCTCGGTCGGGTGAAATCGCCAGGGGCCGAACCTGACCGCTTTCAAAGGTGATGAAGGAGGGTTGGGGGGACGCGGCAATTGGGAAGAGGGCCCAGCCAAGGCATGCAAGGAGCAGCCCGCGGCTTCGCAGGATTCGTGTGGATCGTGACGCGGCCGCTGTGATCATGGCCATCTCCCCCCTCGGGATCAGCTTGGGTTGCCTCTGGGATTACCCATTAGCAACACGGATGCCATGTCTTCTGGAGCCACGAGGATGCTGGAGAGGGCGTTGCGGGAGTTTTTTTCCACGCGGTCGAAGTGGAATTGGATTCCGAGAAGGTGAAAACGGTTTCCTTCAAGGAACTTGGGTTCCGCAGCGGTATCAATGGTCCTCGCCAGTCTCCTCCGCCTTTCCGGCGGGATCCTGGGGGGCAAACCCCAACGCGTCCATGTCGACCTGGTTGCGCAGGGGTTGGGCCGAGGCATAGCGTCCGAGGTTGTCGAGGAACAACTCGAAGGCATCGTCCACGTAGCGATCCGTCGACACCGACGAATGGGCCGAGAGGAGTACGTTGGGGAGGTCCCAGAGAGGGCTGTCGGGGGGCAGGGGTTCCTGTTCGAACACGTCGAGTGCGGCTCCTCCCAGGTGTCCGTCCATGAGGCTCCGAGTGAGGGCGGCCTCGTCCAGCAGAGACCCCCGGGCGACGTTGACCAGGATGGTCCCGCGTTGCATGCAGGCGAGTTCTTTGGCGCTAATCAGGTGACGGGTTTCCTCGGTCGCCGGGGCGGAGACGATCACTGCGTCAGACTGCTCCAGAAGTTCATGGAGACCGTCCACCCCGTACAGGATGTCGGCATGCGGAGAGGTTTGCCCGGGTTCGTGGCTGCGCCGTACCCCCACGACCCTGCATCCCAGGGCGCGTGCGCGCTTGGCTACTTCTCGTCCGATGCTGCCGAATCCCACGATCCCCACCGTTGAGCCCGAAAAGGTTCGGCCATAGGTCTGGGTATACTCGTGCCGTTTCTGTAACTCGGCTTGTTCGGGGAAACGCTTCCAGAATGCGAGTAAACGTCCAATCACGAATTCTGCCATGGACGCTGAAGCGAGGCCGGAGGCGTTGGTCAGGCGCACACGCTCGGAAGTCACGCCCGCGCGCGCGAACTGCTCGACACCCGCTCCCATGCCCTGGATCCAGCGGAGTTGCGGAGCGAGGGCGGGAAGGTTTCGGGGGGTATGGAGGCTGATGAGGATCTCGCACTTCGCCAGAGCTCGTTTTCGATCGGCCTCGACCGATCGTGCCCAGGGCGGTGGTTCGGGGTGGGGTTCCGCGGGTGGTACGGTCAGCCACTCTCCATCGGGATCCACCGGAAGCCCCACGACCTGAAAGCGAGAATCGATTGCTTCGACGCGCAGCGTGTATTCGGGCTCGAGGAGATCGGGATATCCCAAGCAGACAACGATGGGGGAGTCGGGCATGGAGCCCAAGCTACCTGATCACGCGGGGGCGGCCATTGCACTTCAAGGAGCCCCGCCTTCGCGTTCATCAGAGCCACGAGGACGGGTCGAGAGGCGGGGGAGGGGCTCATGGGAAGACTTGGCTTCGAGGTCCGTCGCCCGGGAACTGGACCGGAGTGAATCGCCATGCCTAGGCTTCTGGTGTTGCAGCATGTTCCTTACGAGATTCTCGGAACTTTCGACCCCCTGCTCAAACGCTCGGGGTTTCGCATCCGTTATGTCAACTTCGGGCGCCGGCCCGAGTCAAGTCCCACGCTCGACGGTTACCATGGCCTGGTGATTCTGGGTGGACCCATGGGTGTGGCAGAGAGCGATCTTTTTCCCCACCTCGAGGTCGAAATGGAATTAATCCGGGAAGCCATCGATCGCGAGATTCCAACCCTCGGCATCTGCCTGGGTGCCCAATTGATTGCCCGTGCCCTGGGTGCGTCCGTGACACGGAGTCCGGTGCCCGAAATCGGTTGGCACGACGTTTCGATCACCGACGCCGGGGCGGGAGATCCGCTATTCGCGCATTTTCGGGCCACGGAAAAGGTCTTTCAGTGGCACCAGGATGCCTTCGAGGTTCCCGCGGGTGCGATACGGCTGGTTTCATCTGCTGGATGCCCCCACCAGGCGTTTCGCTATGGGGAGCGGGTCTACGGCTTCCAGTTCCACATGGAGGTGGACGAGCGATTGATCGAACGTTGGCTCGCCGTTCCGCTCTATCGGCAGCAGATGCGAGCTTCGGGGGGCGATGCGAATCCCGAGCGTATCCGAAGCGATACAGGACTGTATCTGTCAGATCTCTCGAGACTCTCGCGCAGCACGTTCCGAGAGTTCATCGAACTATTCAATTGAGGTCGAGGCTAGCTTGTCAGCCGCGCTCGATTCCTGCGACAATCGCAGAAGCGTCCCACATAACTCGATTGGGGTAGACCGTGACCGCAGATCCTGCCATTCGCGAGCCTGAGCGTCTGACCAAATCGTTCTCGGTGTTCGATTGCGACGCACACATCAATGACCCGTTGGAAATCTGGAGCGACTACGTTGCGGAGGCGGATCGAGAGGCGGTTCGGTCCTTCTATTGGCAGGACGAGAAGCAAACGATCCTGAACGGGCGCACACTCGTCATGGGTGGAGCGACGCACTACTTCCGGCCGATGTTCAATCCCATCCATATGGCCGGGCCTCAGATGAGCAAACCCATCATTCGCAAGCTCATGATGGACATTGCCATGGGCAAGCTCAGCGAAGCTGAGGTGGCCCAGGTGGAGCACAGCGGTCCAGTCGATGGCCATGCACGTTGCCGCGACATGGATCTGATGGGCATCGATCAGGTGATGGTGATTCCGACCATGATGGTCATGCACGTTCCCTTCGGCGAGAACCCGGAAGGCGCTCGGGGCTTCGCACGTGCTTACAACGATTGGGCTTTGGACTACTGCTCTGCAGCACCTGACCGTCTCTATCCGTCTGCGTGGTTGCCCCTTCAGTCTCCGGCCTACACGGTGGACGAGATCCACAGGACGGCGAAGTTGGGTTTTCGCATGGGTCTCGTGCGGCCCATCGATGCCCGGCACCAGTACCCCAACCAGATTTTGAGAGGCGCGACTGGGTTCGCTGGAGGTTTCGATGAGGTGTTCCGAGCCATGGAAGAGTGCGACATGGTGCTGGGTATGCACACCTTCCCCGCCCCCGACGTCTCGGCCTATTACGATGGAGAGGAAATTGATTACCTGGTCTCACCCGGTGAACTCAATACGCGCGCCACGGACCCGAAGGTGGGACAGCGCATCGATCCTCAAGCGCTGACGTTCGTCTTTGAAGCTCAGGCTTGGCTCGTGCAGGTGTTGCTCTCCGGTTTTCTCGATCGCTATCCGAAACTGCGCATGGCCATTCTGGAATCCAATGCGAGTTGGGTGCCGAGTGTGCTGGCCCATTGCGATCGTCTGTTCAAGCTCTATGCCCGTGAGAGAAAGACTTCGGCCGAAAGGCTGCCCAGCGAGGCCTTTGCGGAGCAATGCTTCGTCTCCTTTGAAGGGGATGAGGCGCCTACGTTCAAACAGTGGCGTTTTTTCGAGAACTGCTCGGTTTGGGCTTCCGACGCCTATCACACCGACGGAGCCGATGTCTGGACCGCCATGCGCGAGATGAACGACTGCGGCGTTCCCGAAGCCGTCCAGGCGAAGATGCTGGGTGCCAATGCGCGTTCCCTATATCGCATCGAGGAAAAAACGTTCGTTAGTGAAGAGGCCGAGCCCCTGGTACGTCCGAACTGGTTCCCCCAGGGAGAATCCCTCCGGCGCTTTGCGGAACTGTCTCGGAACCCAAGGGTGAATGCTGACGCAATCCAGAAGTTGCTCGCGGAGGAGAGAAGTTCTACCGGCGAACCGTCGGATTCCAAGAACGCCTACTGAAGGTGATCATGACAAGCCCTACTGCAATCGATGCAGACAGTCACGTCTACGAGCCTCCTCAGATCTGGTCCGAGGGGTTATCGACCAACGAGCGGGTTCTCGCCGAGGATGCGTTCTGGCACGAGCGAGGACCCGGTGGTGCGGAGTTGACGGTCGTCAACGGTCAGAGTGTACGTGGGCTCAATCGCTCGCAGCTCAACCGCTATGCCTGCTTTCATCCAGGTGACGACGTGGAGTCCATCGGGGCTCTCGATCCGGAAGCGGGCACAGCCGAGAACCCTGGCGCGTGGGATCCCGCTGCCCGCTTACGAGACCTCGATGCTCTCGGCATCGACCAGCAGGTGGTCTTTCCGACCTTGTTTTCCGAGCACCTTCCTGTGGTTCAGAGTCCACGCGCCGCGGTGGCCCTGGCGCGGGCCTACAATGAATGGGCGGCGGACTTCGCACGCCGCGGTGAGGGCAGGCTGCATCCTGTGGCCGTGCTTCCCCTGCAGTCTCTGCCGGGCGCGTTGGCGGAGATCGAGCGGGTTGCTGCCGCCGGCTTTCGGTCGGTCTTGATCCGTCCTTGTTTCCACCAGCAGCGATTCATCAATCACAGTGACTTCGATCCCGTTTGGCATGCTCTTGCCGAGACCGGCCTGGTGGCGGCGGTCCACCCATCGGTGGGAAACACCAATCCGGAGTTCGTCTCAGCCGGTGCATTCGTGGAGCGAGTGGCTCAGAATCTTGAAATTGGACACGACGTTGCTGGTTCGATCGCTCCGGTACAGGACAACATGTCGGCGGTGCTGGCGCTGGCGTACTACGGTCATCTAGAGGACCATCCTGCCCTCAAGCTGAGCCTTTCCCATGCGGGTGCCTCCTGGTTGGAGTTGGCTCTGGAAAAGGCGGAGACCTATCTGTGGTTGTTTCCCGGTCCGATTCCGGTTCATCTCGAGCCAGAGGAACTCTGGCTCGAACGAAAGACTCTGGTGACCTTTGACGCTTGGGAGGACACGGTGGCGATTATTCCTGAAGTCTATGGCCGGGTCGGGGCGTGGGCGTCGCGTTATCCACACCACGATGCCAGTACACCCGCTGAAGCGGTCGCGCTCCTCGAGCGCCACGGCGTGGAGCCTTCAGTCGTCCACGACATGATCGCCGGCAACGCCGCCCGTACCTACGGGCTGGCCATCTCGGCCTAATATTATGAATGAATCGATTCCCTACGATCGACCCGTCGAATGTGATGTCGCCATCGTTGGTGCCGATCTCGCGGGTGTGATCACCGGCGCGATGCTTGCCCGCCGCGGTCTCGACGTGGTGATGATTGATCAGCCTCCTCAGGTGGGGGGAGGCGGAGGTGGAACGCCTTACCGCGGTTACTGGCTCGACGGCGGGCATCGCGAGGGTCTGGACGTCACGGATCTCCAGGTAGGTTGGCGCTGGGGACAAGTGGCAGCCCGCGAAGCCCAGGTCGAGGTCGCCATGCGGCCCGTGGAAAATCCACTGCTGGTGCACCTGCTTCCGGAGTTTCCTCCCCGTGATCCTGCGCCCGTCGTGGATGGTGACTGGTCGCCCCGTGGCTTCAATCGGTTGGCCCGGGAGGTCCTGGGAGTACCCGAGGCATTGCTTCCGGCCTTCGGAGAGGCTCTGGGCAAGCTATCTGGCACCACGGTGGAGCAGCGCGATGCCGCAATCGAGCAAACGTTGGAAGCATGGATCGCCGAGAACGTTCAGCATCCGGAGATTGGGCGAGCAGTGCTCACCATGGCGAAGACGATCTTCTGTGAGTATCCCGAGCGAGCGTCGGCCGGGCGCCTCATGACCTTCTTCTCGCCGCGAACCGGCGACGAACCCATGCAGTCGGGCTTCGGAGATGATGCCGAGTGCGGGGGTATGCAGGGCCTGGTCGCGCCATTCGTAAGGGTCATGGAAGAGTGTGGGGCTCGAATCTGGCTCGACCACGAGCCTGTCGAGGTGTTGTTCGACGGTCCTCGGGCGTGTGGGGTTGTGGCCCTCAACTCGAGCCAACTCGTGTTGGAGTTGCGGGCGAAGCACGTGGTGCTCGCCCGTCCTGTTTGGGATGCTGTTCGCCTGATGCCTCCCGAGCGGGTGACACCGGATTTCGCCGAGATGGCGCGGCGCCTTGAAGACGAGAGCGGCGATGGGCTGTCGTTGCAGTTCGGGCTCTCCCGAATCCCACGGCTTCGTTCGACGGGAGCCGAGGAACAACATGCGGGGTGGAATCGCTTTTTCGTGGGTGAAGAGCGGCGTTATCGGGGTGGCTTCCACATTCCGTCCCTGAGCTCCCGTGCATCGGCTCCTGAGGGACACCATCTATTGCAGTGTATGATCGTTCGCTGGTTGAGGCGTGACGAACGACCAGGCTGGAGAGAAACTCGGGAGGTGCTAGACGCAGCCCGAGCGACCCTCGAGGTCCTCTATTCCGACTTCGACGACTGTGTGGAATGGCAGGCGTATCAGTGGGTCAAGCGTCCAGCTGCCATGGCCTGGTTCTGGGCGCCCGTGCGACGTCATGGCTTGTGTCCTCCGGGGTGTGAAGATCTCTACCTGGCGACGTCGACCTTCGAGAGTGAGGCGGGGCCAGTGGATGTTTGCGCCCATGCGGGCGTGGAGGCGGCTCGCGCTATTCTCGATCGGTGCTGAGTTTGCATGGAACCTGGCGAGACATGGGCATCCTGTGTCTCGTGGGAATTGTCATACGGGTCGGATTCCTGTTTTTCGCATCGAACCTTGGCCTGTTGGCGGACGAGCGCCATTACGTCTATAGCGCCTTGGCCTGGGAGCGCTTCGGCTTCTACCCCGATGGTGCGCGCTATCTCTGGCCGCCCGGCTATCCGGCTCTGATCGCCTGGAGTCTTTCGAGTTTCGGCCTGCAGGGACTTTTTGTCGTCAAGCTGATCCAGACGCTTGCGTCTGCGAGCATCGGACTCTCGACCATGGTCCTCGCATGGCGTTGGTTTGGTGATCGAGCGGCTCGTGTGGCGGGCGTTCTCTGGTGCATCTATCTCCCATTGATCGGTTTCACCCATCTGCTCTGGACCGAAACCCTCTTTCTGGCGTTTTTGTTGCCTCCCGTGGTGTTGGTCAGCGGAGTGATGGATGGCACAGATCGCGCGAGTACGGCGCGCATCGTCGCTGCGGCGAGTTTGTTCGCGGTGGCCTGTTACTTACGCGACGCGGCCCTTCCTCTGCTGGCACTGTTGGCGGGAGGTCTTTGGATCGCCCGCGGCGAATCCGTGCGTATGGAAGGGTTCCGCCGTGCATTGCTCTTCGTTCTCGTAGCGGCCGTTTTGATCACGCCCTGGTCCCTGCGAAACTTCGAGGTCTACGGCCGGTGGGTTCCGATGGGCAGCACGCTGGGTGAGAACGTTTTTCGGGGCGTCAATGGAACCTACATCAATTTCGATCTTGCCCCGTTTTATCGGCGATTCTTCGCCAGCGAGACGCCTCTGGATCGAACCCGTGCTTGGTTCGTCGAGACCAACGGTCGTCCGGATTGGGAACGTGCTTTCGAGATCAAGAACACACCCGATCGGATGGAGGAAAATGCTGCGCGCGGAGTTCGGTACGCGTTGGAGAGCCCGGGGTGGTGGGTTCGTTCACGGGTCAAGAAGTTGGCGGATTTCGTCCTGCCGACATCGTTTTTTGTTCGTCATGCCGGTCTGGGCATGTATGAGAACAGTCCGATTGGGATCGACTGGGTGCGTCGCTCGTTGGTGATCTGGGCGATGTTGTGTCCAGTGTTGATGCTGTTGGTTGCGGTGCCTGGATGGGCTTTGCTGCTTCGAACGAGGAAACCGAGTTCGTATCTGGCGCTGGGGTTGTTGGGGTACTTCGTTGCCACGGCAATCGTAGTGTCGATGTCGCGCTTTCGGATTCCAATTGTTCCGTTGTGTCTGGCAGTTGTATCCGGCTCCTTCGTGCTCCGAAATCGTCTGGGTTCCGAGGGGTCGAGGTTCTGGATCGTGGTGGTATCGGGTTGGCTCCTTCTCGCATTTTTGTGGTGGGTGGACCTTCCAGAGGCGCTGTCGATTTTCGAATTCGCATGGCGAGGTGGAGCGCTTTGAGGAGTTGGCTTCCGCACGGGGTGTGTCTCGCGATTCTGCTTGCCGAGGTATTGCTTTTCTCGATGAACCATCGCAGTGAGGAGCAACTTCTCGAAAGGTGGCAGGCAGGCTCGACCCAGGAGCGTCTCGACGCTTTGCATGTTCTCGCGAATCGGGGTGAGCCCAGTCCGGAGCTTTTTGGTCCGTCCTTCGTTCAGGGACTGCTCTCCCACCCCGATAGACGTTTGCTCGATGTGGCATTCAGCACCGACATCAGCAAATTTCACTTCCCCGAGATCCAGAATGAATGGCTCATGCACTCGAATGTGGATACGCCCAATTGGTGGATGTCTTACGTTCTTCACCATCGGAAGGTGGGGGGCTACCAGGTCGGTGGCGATAGTTCATTGACGCGGAGGGAACTCGACTGGTATTTGGAAGCGGAGAAGGGGATCATGCCGCCCATAGGAGATGTGATTGCGCACCTTCGGCTGATCCGCGATCGTGCGCGAAACCGAAAAGAACATCTGGGAATCGTCCCCCCGCACGAGCGATCTCGCGAAATGCAAAACGAGGTGCGACTGGGCCCCGCAGGAGTCGATGAACGACACAAGTGATCGTCAACCCCGTTCGTGATAGACGATGTCCAAGAACGGGGGAAGCGATTGGAGGAAAGAGTCTGGACCTGAACTACGGAACTGAATACGAGGCCCTGCGAACGGAGGTGAAAGCCTTTCTGGATGAGAGTTGGTCGTCTCCCGAGATGAGGGAGACGTCCTCGGAACCCGAAGAGCGTGTTCAGGCCTTTCGGCGTGCAGCCATTGAGCGGGGGTACTTGTACCGATCGATTCCGCGGGCGTACGGGGGGGCAGAGCAGGCCGCCGATGGCTTGGCAGCTCAGGTGATCCGTGAGGAATTTCAGAAAGCGGGCGCCCCCATGGAGGCGCCCGGCGTCGGAACGATGATGCTCGTGCCCACCCTGCTCGAAAAGGGCGAGCAATGGCAGAAACTCCAGTTCATTCCCCCCACCTTGACGGGGCAGATGGTGTGGTGTCAGGGGTACAGCGAACCCGGGTCTGGGAGTGATCTGGCATCTCTATCCACGCGGGCGGAGCTGGTCGACGGCGAGTGGGTGATTCGAGGTCAGAAGATCTGGACGAGTAGTGCCCACGTTGCCGACTACATGTTCTGCCTCGCCCGGACCGAACCCGATGCCACCAAGCATGCCGGGATTTCATATCTGCTCATCGACATGAAACAGCCTGGGATCGAGATCCGTCCCCTGCGTCAGATGAGCGGCCAGAGCCACTTCAACGAAGTCTTCTTCGATGGGGCCCGGACTCCAGAGCATTTTATCGTGGGGCGGCGAGGGGAGGGGTGGAGTGTCTCCCGTGCGACTCTTAAGCACGAGCGCAATGCCATTGGCGGTTCGGCACAAACCCATGCTTTATTCGATGCCGTCGTCGAATTGGCCCGCGAAGTTGGTGTAGAGGGCGAATCGGCTTTGAAGAATCCCGAGATTCGCCAGCGCCTGATCGCGATCGAGGGGTATGTGAAGGCCCATCGGTACTCGAGTTACTGGCAGCACAGCCGCGAATCTCGTCAGCAAAGTGCTGGGAGCATCCCGCTGCTCAACAAGATCGTGACGTCCAACATCGGCCACGACGTGGCGAGACTGGCTCTCGATCTGCTCGAAGATGGTGGGTTGTCGGAGCCCAGGATCTCCCTGTATGCGCGTCCGAAGCCGCGAGCGGAGGATTGGATCTTCCAATACCTGCAGTCGCTGGGTGTAGCCATCGCCGGCGGTACGGCGAACGTCCAGCGCAACATTGTTGCCGAGCGCCATCTCGGCCTTCCTCGGGACTCGGCGGCTTCTCGTCGGAAGGGGTCGTCTACAGCTTGAGGACGCGTTCCGCGTTCTGGTGCAGGAACTTTGGCCAGACCGAATCGCGAAAGGGAACGTCTTCCATCTCGGTCATGATCCGCTCCAGGCTCAGGCCCATGGGGAAATACCCGGCGTAGAGGACCTTGTCCGCACCGCGCGTATTGGCGTAATTGATGATGGCTTTCGGGTAGTACTTGGGCGCGAAGGCGCTGGTCGCGTAGTAGAGGTTCGGCCACTTCAACATGAGTTTTACTGCGAGATCCTCCCACGGTTCGCATCCGTGGAGGGTCACGATGCGAAGTTCCGGGAAGAACCAGCAGACCTCGTCCAGGTGCTCGACATGCTGGCAGTGCATGGGAAAGCGCGGGCCTGGCACTCCGGCGTTCAAGAAGATCGGAATGTCGAGCTCGACGCACTTGGCGTACAGCGGGTAGAACTTCTTGTCGTTGAGGTCCACCTGGGGGATCAGGCCCGACGCAAAGCACATGGCGGCCTTTACGTTCCACTCGGCGTGGTCTTTCTCGAGTTGGCGAACTCCTTCCATTCCCCGGTTTGGGTCCACCTGGGCTTGGGCGAAGAATCGATCTGGATGTTCGCGGAGGGCGCGCTGTCCGTCGTGGGTCTGGAAGTTCATGACGGCTTTTTGGATGCCCCATCGGTCCATTTCTTTCAGGGTGATCTCTACAGGGTCAGCATTCTTTCCCCACTCGTGGGGGACGTCCTTGAACATGTACTGCGCGGGAAACTTGAAACTTTCCTTGCTCTCCGAGTCATGGACGTTCTTGCGCAGGGATGCATAGGTCTTGTCGGGGTCCGTGATGGGAAGGCTGAGCATCAGGTCGATGATGGGGAGATCTTTGGGTTTCGGCATGAGGTCCAAGCTAGCACGGGGGTGAGCCCCGGCGATGGTGAGCGGGAGGGGTTGTCGTGGAATCCGGGTTGGCGGGCTCAGCTGTTTGCAGCTTTTTTCCGCATGGCGGCGACGCCCTGTTCGATGGAGGCTTTGATGACCCGATCATTGTCCTTCGAGATGTAGCGATGGACGGCTCGCTCTAGGAAGAACCGGAACACGGGGTTGAAGACGTGGTAGGTCTCCCGAAAATGCACGCGAGTACGGCCGTCGCCGAGATCCTCGAGGCGCGTCCAGCCCGATGCCTTGGACCAGAGGGGTTTCCCGACGGCGTCGTATCGCCAGGACTCGAGGGGTTTGACCTGGGTCAGCCACTCCCAGGACTGCGCTTTGCCATTCGTGAGCAGGTATTTGGGGACGGGGAAGTGGCAATAGCGGACCAATCCCTCGCCCGTTTCGTCTCCGCCGTGGAGGATTTCGATCCGGACGTCCCCGTGCTCGATGACGTCGCCCGTCTTCTTGTTCCAGAAAAGACGCCAGATCTCCTCGCGTGTGGCGTCCACCTCGAATGAATATCGATGGTCCTGCATGGTCTGCTCCTTTTGTTCTTTTCTAGGGGTGAGTGGGGCCGCAAAAGCGGATTCGTTCAGACGGTGTCACGTCACATGAACGTGGGACGCTCTCCGATGACTTTGTCTTCACGCAGCTTCGCAATCTCCTCGTTCGTCAAGCCGAGTTCCGTGCGCAGCACCTCTTCATTGTCCTGGCCCAGTGTGGGGGCGGGGCCGCGCCGGAGTCGAGGGCCGAAGGCGGAAAAGAGGGCAGGGCAGCCCGGATACCGTGTCGGGCCCGTGACGGGGTGTGAAAACGTCTGAAAGAACCCCCGGTGTTCGAGTTGGGGGTTGGGCATCAAGTAGTGGGCGTCGATCACGTCCGAGGCCGGAATACCCGCGGCGAGAACCGCCTCCACGGTCTCCTCCAGAGGTCGGTCCGAGAACCATGCCCGGAGCTGCTCGTCGATGAGGTCGTGTCGCGCCCGGCGGCCGCTGGCTTCGGACAGTTCCTCGGCTCGGGCCCAGGCGGGTCTACCCATCAACGCGACCAGCGCATTCCACTGAGGATCGTCCGTGACGGCCAGCGCGATGTGGGCGTTGTCGCCAGCGCAGGCGTACACACCTTGGGGTGCGGCACAGGGTCCGCGGTTTTCGCTTCGGGAGAGGTATTTCCCGTAGGCCGAGTACTCGATCACCTGCTCCGCTGCAATGTTGAGGGCGGGCTCGATTAGAGGAACTTCCAAGAGTTGTCCCTCGCCGGTGCGCCGCTGATGGTGGAGGGCGAGCATGGCCGCGAAGGCGGTGTGCATCCCTCCCAGTGGGTCGCAGGCACCCCGAACGATCAGTGGCAAGTCGTCGTACCCTGTCATCCAGGCCAGTCCACTTACCTGCTCGACGTTGGGTGCGAAACCCGGGCGGTCGCGCCAAGGGCCGTCGAGCCCAAAAGCCGGCATCCGCACGCACACCAGGCGGGGATTCAAGTCCTGGAGCTTCTCCCAGCTGAGGCCGAAGTTGTCGAGAACCCGAGCCGAGAAGTTTTCGATGATCAGATCGGCTCGCTCGATTAGCCGCAGCAACAGTCCCATTCCCTCTTCGCTCTCGAGGTTGAGCGTGAGATCGCGCTTGTTCGAGTTCGCACCGTGGAAGACATTGCCCCACTCCCACAAACGCTCGTTGCGGGAAGCGTGGGCGAAGCGCATTCCGTCCGGACGCTGAGTGGATTCCACCTTGATCACGTCGGCGCCCATGTCGGCGAGGTACGACGAGGCCACGGGGCCCGCCCAGAAACAGGTGAGATCCACGACTCGGATCCCTTGCAGGGGCAACTCGGGCGGTTTGCCCACGGGCCGCCGCTCTTCACCCTGGGCGGCGAGTTCGGAGCGGATCTCTTCTCCGTGTTCGTCGAGGTCCGGCGCCGGGCCGATGGGGCGAGTGGTCGAGCGACCGTAGACGAAAGGGGGGCGCGGTTGGAGAAAGCCGGCCGGGTGAGTCACGAATACACCGCGTTCGCTCAAGTGGTCCATTTTTGGCAGGTTGCGGCCATCACCGATGGGTGCCGCCGGAATCCGAAGCAGCGTGGCGAGTTCGATGATTTCGTCGATTGTGTGCTCACGGGTGAAGGCGTGCATGGCCTCCTGGATGAATTCCAGGTTCTCCATGCGCACGGTGGCATCGTAGAAGCGTTCGTCCTTGGCCAGTTCAGGGCGGCCGATCATGGAGCAGAAGTCTTTCCACTGTTGGCCCGTGTAGGTACACAACCCGACCCAACCATCGCGGGCGGGTTCGATGGAGGGGGTCTCCAGCGCCTGGGTGAGAGGGATTCCCAGGAATTGACCGGCGAGGTCGTGCTGGATCGTCATGCATGCCACGAGGGCTTCGAACATGGAAACGTCCACATGCTGTCCCTGTCCGGCAACGCGACTGGAGAGCCATGCGCTCAGGGCGCCGATTGCGGCGAAGGTTCCCGTGATCCATTCGCCAATGCGCCCTCCCGCTGCGACGGGCCCACGGGAGGGTAGGCCGCGGTAGCCCGTGGATCCCACGGCAGCTTGAAGCGTCCACTCGGTGGCGGGGCGATCGGCCCAGGGGCCGGTTTGGCCGAAATTCGAAATGGATACGATGCTGAGACTCGGATTGATCGCACGTAGGTCAGACGGATCGAGTCCATGCTTTTCGAAAGTGCCTGGGCCTTGGTCCTCCACGAGCAGGTCGGCGCCGCGGGCGAGTTCGCGTACCTGCTCGCACCCCGCGGGAGTCGAAGGGTCCGCGAGGATGCTGCGCTTGGAGGCATTGAGATACTGGAAGAGCGCTCCGTCTCGTCCGTCCGGCAAGGGTGTGTGGGAGGCCGACCAGCGGCGGAGCGGATCTCCGCCGGAAGGTTCGACTTTGATCACCTCCGCGCCCGCATCCACCAGGAGTTTGGTCGCGTAGGGGCCGGCGATCTGCGACGCGACCTCGATGACCCGCACCCCGGCCAGCGGCCATCGAGAGGGATCGTGGGGATCTTCGGGCTTCGTCATCCAACTGGCCTCCACCGTTTCCTTCCTGACTAACACTCCAGCTCGATGCTGGGCAAGAGTTTGCAGCCAAGGGGCCCGATATACTTCAGGCGGAGGGACGGATCGACGGTGGATTCGGCAGGCAGACGGCGTTTCGAAGCTTGGCTTGGGCTCGATCTGCGTTCCCTGGCGCTGATGCGCATGGGCGCCGGGGTCACGCTCCTGGTCGACCTCGCCATGCGATCACGCTACCTCGAAACCTTCTATAGCGATGATGGCGTCGTTCCACGTCAGGTGCTCTCTGACAATGCCTGGTGGTCACTGCTCGAATTCCACGCCCTGGGCGGAAGCTCCGAGTTCCAGGGAGTGCTGTTCGGTGTGGCGGCCTTGGCCGCACTGGCTCTGACCCTCGGTCTCCAGACCCGAATTGCGACGGTTTTGTGCTGGGCACTCACGGTGTCTCTTCACGCCCGGAACCCCTACATCATGCTCGGCTTCGATCACCTGCTGCGCATCGTGTTGTTCTGGTCGATGTTTCTTCCCCTCGGTGCGCGCTGGTCGATCGACGCTCGGCGCGGCACCAGGCCCGCTCGACAACCCAACACAGTCGTGAGCGTTGCGACCGCAGTCTATCTGCTTCAGTTGGGCGTGATGTACACGGTGGCCGGCCTCGTGAAGACCGACGAGTCCTGGCGTCAGAGCTTCACGGCCATCGAGTGGGTGATCCGTGACTCGAGCTGGGCGTGGCCTCATGCGGCCTTCTTCCTCCAATTCCCGGATGCGTTGAGGGTGTTGACCGTCGTCACGATGCTGCTGGAGCACGCAGGGGTGCTCCTACTGCTGTGCCCCGTGTTCAGCGGTCCGGTTCGAACGCTGGGTGTCATGGCACTGATGGCTCTTCAGCTCGGAATCGGGACGAGCATGCAACTCTATCTCTTCCCCGTGGGCAATCTCGTCGCGCTCGTCGCCGCCCTGCCCACGTGGTTTTGGGAGCGTTGGTCTCCCGCCGAGGAAAGTCCGGATCCCGGCCCTTCGTCTATCCCGTCCCCGCTCCGCTGGCTGCGGGATGGTTTTCTCGGGGCCTGCGCGGTCTGGGTGGTTTGGATCAATTTTGCGACGCCCTACCCAGCTCTCGAACCCGCCGACTGGGTCCGTTGGCCCGGGTACGCGCTGGGTCTGCATCAGCGCTGGGAACTCTACGGTCCCGGCCCGCGTCGGGTGGACAAACAATCGCTTTTCCTCGGCACGACGAGGCGGGGGGAGATCGTGGATGTCTCGACACCCGCCCCCGGACCCCACTGGCAGGTTGTCCAGTCCATCGAGTCGGACTACCGATATCGCCTGCTCACGGTTTTTTCTCTCGACAAGGCGTTTCCCGCCCATCCCTACCTGCGGCCCGCCTACGCGGAATGGATCTGCCGGAGCTGGAATGCCGACGTGCCGAGGCCGAGGCAGTTGGTGGATGTGAAGCTGATTTCTGTCCTGAGCTATATGCGCCTGCGAAAGGAGAACCGGGAGCCCCGGGCCTTCCTGGAGTTCGAATATCCCTGCCCGGGATCGTGATGTTTTGGGCGATTTTGCCCCAGGGCTCTTGGGTGGGAGAGGTCTCTCCCGAGCTCAGCTCTTGGGAACTGGTTTGGGATGGGATGGGAGGCCGAACAGCCGCCGCGCGTTGCCACCAAGAATCAGCTCAAGGGCTTCGTGCGGAAGGGATGAGTCCAGGATTTGAGGGAGCAGGTGGCTGATTCGGCGGCCCACGGGAGCAGAGTAGAGGTCGGTTCCGAATACCACCCGGTCTGGGCCGAAACGCTCGGCGAGCTGCTCGATGAAGTCGAAGTTGTAGCTGAGGCTCGTGTCGAAGAGCAGGTTGGGGGCGATCTCGGCGGCAAAGAAACAGTGACGCGTGGACTCGTAGGAGGCGAAAGCGTCGAGCACCAACATCCGGGTGTCGGAGAACTCGCGTGCCAGAGCCGTCACCTTCCAGAGGGCTTCGTCCGGGGTTTCGTCGATTGCGTGGAGAACCGGCACGAGTTCGAGTTCGGTCATGCGCGAGACGTACTGGCGGATCCAAGTGCTTTCCAGTGACACCCCCTGAAAGCGTGTGTGGAAGCTGACCCCGATCAGTCCAAGCTCCTCCCGGATGCGTTGAAGTTCATCGAAGGACAAATCTCCATCCCGTGGTTCGACGACTCCGATGGCGCCTGGAAAACGTTCGGGCATGAGGTCGCGGTAGGCGGCGATCCGATCGTTCTGAGCCTGGGTGTTCTCGTGACCTCGTGGCCTGAGGTAACCGTGGCCTGGGATAACCAGGGCCTGAGCGACGCCTCCGGCATCCATGATGGCCAGGCGCTGCTCCATTTCCCGGTTTAGAGCCGCCTCCTCATCAGTTGCGGCTTCGGAACTTTGGCCTCCCAGGGCTCCCAGGGCATCGCCCACGTGGTGATGGACGTCCAGGACGGAAAAATCGGAGGGGATGTGACTCACTGGGATCCTCGTGTTCAGGCAACCGGGGCTTTGCTCAGCATTGATCGCAATTCCGCCACACATTCGCTGCCGATGTGTTCGATCTGTTCTCGTACCGCTGTTGTGGGCAGATCGTTGGCGTGGACTCGCAGGTTGAGGGTGTCGCAACCACTGATGCGCGCGAAGTGTGCCAGGCGTTCGGTCAACTCGGCTGCATCGTGTCCCACGACGCGCTCGTCGTCGCCCCAATGTTGCTGGGTAGTTGTGGGTGCGTAGCTGCGATAGAAGGCCATTTGCGCCTGGCTCTGCTCGGTGGGGGGGCGGCCCAGCCAGACCCGTCGGATTCCAATACAGGCGCCTTGGCCGCCAGCTCGACGATAGGCGTCGACCAGTTTCCGGTTGTGCTCGCCGGTTTGGAGCGAGTCAAAGAGAACTCCCATGCCGCACTGGGCCGCTCTGCGTGCGGCCCCGGGGCTTTGGGCGGCACTGACCAACGGGATTGGTCGTTCAGTGCAGGCCGCGATGGCTGGGTCTTTGGATAGGGGAGCAGACGCTCGTCCTCGAAGCGCAGCGCTGATCTCTGGCAGGGCGAGTTCGAAGCGTTGGAGTCGCTCGCTCCAGGGGACCCCCGCCAACTGGAAGTCCGCTTCCAGGCCCCCCATCGCGAACCCGCCGCCGATGCGTCCGGGGAAGCGGCTCGCGAGCCACGCCAATTCTTCGGCGACATGGGACCAGGGTCGTAGAGGCAACAGGATGGGTGCAGGGGCGGCCCAGATGCGCTGGGTGCGTTCGAGCAACCAGCCGGTTTGTTGCAGTGGGTTGGGCACGTAGCCCGGGAAGCCCCCATGGTGTTCGCTGGTCATGACGCCGTCGAAGCCGGCCTGTTCGGCCAACAAAGCCTGGGTGCCGATCTCGTCAACGATCTTGTCGGCTGCTGCGTTCGGCGGATACACGCGCAGGGAGACCGACCCCCGTGCGAGAGGCGACGTGTTCATGGCTGCGATTGTACGCGAGGTCTCGGCGCCTCAGGATGCTGCACCGGAGATTTGAAGAATTCGACTAGACTCGGTGAACGGGCTGTTTTGAGCAGGTGAACTCGTTTCGGCTTCGGCGATGGTGGGTTTTGAGAAGCCGGATTAACCGAGCCCGGGAGGTGGGAGATGAAGGAACCTCGATTTCGACATCTGGACCAGGAGAAGTGGCAAGAGGTTCGTGCCCAGAAGCACGGTGATCGCCGCGTCGCGGTGCGCGAGAAGTGGCTTGAATTCTCCGATCGTTGCCTGGCTCTCTACGCGCGCTGGGATCCGGGGATGATCGTTCACAAGCACGGGCACAACAGTGACCACGTGATCTTCGTTTTGGAAGGTGAGGTGATGTGCGGTGATGTGCTCTGTACGGCGGGAATGCACATCACACTGGACCAGGGAGCTGCGCTCGGTCCGCTGGTTGCCGGGCCCGAGGGGGTCGTGCTGTTTGAGGTCATGATGGGAGACCCGCGCTCCTGGCCTGCGGATCCCGAGGGCTTCGGACGGTTGCTTGAAGAGAGAGGTGTCGAATTGCTTCCCAACCCTCCCATCGAACTGCCGGATTGGTTGGAGGACACACGCTCCTGAGAGGTCCGTCCGAAGCTTGGCTCTAGGGAGAGGTGGCGAATTCGGGCAGCAGGACTTCCCCCACCCGCTGAATGCTCTCCATGACCTGCTGGTGGGGTACGGCGCCCAGTTGCATCATGCACATGAGCCGGTCGGCGCCGATGTCTGCGAAACCCTGCATCTTCTTGCGACAGAGATCCACGTCACCGATGATCACGGATTCGATGGGTTCGAGAACCTCGTAGGCCTCCTCCGGATCCAGGGTTTGTCCAGCCACCTGACGGTTGAGCATGGCGATGACCGGTACCGGGTCGTCGAGGTCGAGGTCGTCGTGGATCTCGGCTGATTCAAGAACACGGGCTGCGTCCGGTGTTCCGTCCAGAAAATCTCCTCGGATCACGTCGATCCAGAATCGTCGAGGTACCTGGAAGACCTTGGGGGCTGCATTCACGAACCAGAGTGCCGCCTCGGCGGCGCCGCTTTCGATGGCTGCGGTCCGGGACTCGGCGCAATGGACGAACGTAAAGGCCGACCGTTGGGCATTGACGAACTGTCCCACGGGCTGCTGGCAGCGAGAAAGGCCCTCGTCGTAGTGGAGCAGGAGTTCTCGCAGGCTCTCGAGGGGAGTCAGCAGGGTCGTGCAGAGCACCCCGACCCCCAACTCTCCCGCCATGGTGAAGGATTCCGGGCTGGTGGAGGTCTGCCAGAGGGGGGGGTGGGGCTTTTGCAGGGGCTTGGGAACGACATCGCGCTCGGGGATGTCGATGAGGTCGCTGTGCCACTCGAAATCGTTCTCGGTCCACATGCGAGGCACCATGTGGAGGGCCTCGCGCAGCTGGTCTCGCGAAGCTTCGGGATCCACGCCGAAGGTGTCCCACTCGGTGCCTCCCGAGCGCGCGAGCCCCAACTCCAGCCGCCCGCCCGACAAGAGGTCCACGTAGGCTCCACGTTCGGCTACGCGCACCGGGTGGTTGATGTGGAACGGTGCCAGGACTCCCGAGTGGCCCAGGTGAATCTGGTGGGTGTGCTGGGAGATGGCTGCGAGCATCATTTCGGGCGCCGAGCTGTAACTGAATTCGGTGGCGCCGTGGTGTTCGACCATCCACCAGCAGCCATAGCCGAGGCCGTCGGCCAGACGCGCCTGCTCCAGTGTCTCTGCCAGGAGCTTTTGCTCGTGGTTGTCTGCCCACGGGCGCGCACACTGTAACTCGCAGAACATGTCGAGAATCAATGTAGGAAGCTCCAATGTAACGGTGAAGGTTCGACCCTGATGGTGCACTCTACTCCTTCATGAAGAACTGCGCCCAGGAGGGGACATGACTGCTCGAAAAGATCGAAACGAATCCCAGGAGAGCACCGATGCAGGGGTCGCCGATTCCTCCTGGGAGGTCGAGTCTCTATTTCATTTCATCGTGAACGCGAGCCATTTCGAGAAGTCTCTGGATTTCTATACCACGCTCGGGTTTCGGGTCCTGCGTGACAATCGCGACATCATCTGGCCTCCGGAGGTGGCGGAGAACTTCGGGATGCCGGTCGCTCAAGGTCGTGGTGCGCTGCTTGCTCTAGGCGAGGGGGAACTCCATACACGGATCGACCTGATCGAATGGTTGGAGCCTCGTTGGGAAGACGCTGCCGCGTCGCTTCCCCCGGAAAGTCGAGTCCCACGGGTCATCGCCCTGCGTACACGCAATGTCCGCGCCGCGTATCGGGATCTCAAGGCTCGGGGGATCGAGTTCATTCGAGAACCTCGCGAAGCGAATCCGTCCCTCGGGGTCGAGTCGGTTGCGTGTTGCTTAGATCCCGACGGATTGGTGGTCGAACTCATCGAGTACATGCCCGGGCGACTCGGCAGTCGGATCGACGATCTGCCGAGTCGACTCTCTTGAATCGAAGACAGGGAGGGGGGACTTGCCGAAATACATCTCGGTCGAAGAAGCCCGTGGGATGCAGGGGCTGCGGCTCGTTCTTACGGCCGGGGGGCCTGGCCCCTGGAGCGAAGCCGCCAAGGGGATCTTTCACGTCAAGGGCCTCGACTACGTCGCCGTTGAGCAGGTCGCCGGGGGGCCGAATCCAGGCCTGGCCGAGTGGACGGGACAGACGCTCGCACCGGTCGCGATACTCGACGGCGAGCCCCCTGCAGTTTCTTTTTCGGACATCGTGTGGCTCGCCGAACGCCTGGCGCCGACTCCTGCGCTGGTTCCCGCGGAGATCGATGAGCGCGTCGGGATGTTCGGCCTGATGCGTGAGATCACTGGGCAGCAGGGCTTGGGCGGGTCACTGCGTATTCTGATGCTCGTCGATAATCTGGAGCGACAGCCTGCCGGGCCCGGTCGAGAATGGACGTTGGCCTTTGCGCGGAAGTTTCGAGTCACCCCGGAAGCGGCGAATCCTGCGCGATTGCGGGTGGTGGAGGTCTTGAGGAAACTAGGCCGTTGCCTGGAAGCCCAGCGGGCCCACGGTCGTGAATACCTGGTGGGAGATCACCTTTCGGCCTTGGATATCACGTGGGCGGCGTTTGCCGCCTTGTTGGCTCCACTGCCGGAGGAGGTCTGCCCCATGCCGTCGGGGCTTCGGCGCATGTACACCACGGTAGACCCGGTGATTCTCGAAGCCCTGGACCCGGCTCTTCTCGAATACCGGGATGCGCTGTACCGGGATCATCTCGTGTTGCCACTCGACTTCTGAGGGGTTCGCTCGGTGTGACGTGCTGCCACCGTACGAATCGGAAGCGACGGGTGCGGCATTCGTGGAGGGTGTCGAGAAGGCGTTCAGTCTCGGGGTTTTCCCGCGGATACGCCCCCATCGGCCACAAAGTCGGCGCCTGTGCAAAAAGACGAGGCGTCGCTTGCAAGAAAGAGTGCGAGTTCGGCGAGTTCCTTAGCGTCGGCCATGCGGCCCAGGGGGTACTTGCCGTACGCAGCATCGTAGTCGGCGTCAGTCCAACCCTTCCTGCGCGTCATGGCCGTTTTTGTCGGCCCTGGGATGAGTGTATTGACTCGGATGCCGAGGGGCCCGAGTTCCATCGCGGCGGTTTTGGTCAGGCCCCGGACGCCAAATTTGGATGCCGTGTACGCAGGCATGCCCACGCGACCCTCGAGACCTTGTACCGATGACAAATTGACGATCGAGCCCCCGCCGCGTTTCTTCATGGGCTCGACGACGGCCTTCATCCCCAGAAAAGCCCCAAACAGATTGGTGTCAATGACCTTGCGGAACATTTCGGCACTGGTCTCTACCAGGGGAGCGATACGGATGATTCCAGCGTTGTTGATCAGCACGTCGACCCCTTCGAAATGCTCCACCGCAGCCGCTACTGCCCTGTCCCAGTCATCTTCGGAGGTGATATCCAGGTGAACGTAGATGGCTGAATTTGGGTGTTTTTCATTGATGCGGGACGCAACTTCTCGGCCCTCGTCATCTCGTCGGTCGCCCAGTACGACTCGGGCGCCTTCGCGTGCAAACAGGTGGGCCTCCTCTTCGCCCATTCCGCGCGCGGCCCCCGTGATGATCACGATCTTTTCGTCGAGTCTACCCATGGCCTTGTCTCCGCTAGACCGCCCGGTCAGCGAGTGATGTGTCGATCGCCTGCGACGAAGGCATCGCGAGCGGCATCGCCTTCGCCGATCAAGTTCAGCTGGTAGGTGTAGCCCTGCTCGAGCCGATAGTTGTTATGAAGGTTACTGGGGTCGATTCCGTTGAGGGCGCTCTTGGCAAAGGCGACCACCGTGGCTGGTTTCTCAGCAATTCGTTGGGCGAGTGCACGCGCCTCGTTCATCAATTCCTCGGGCTCGGTGACTTTGTACACCGTGCCCCAACTCGCTAGTTCTGCTGCAGTAGCCGGCTCGCAGGTGAAGACCATCTGTCGGAGCTTGAGGGGTGAGACCATTCGAGCGAGATGTGACGCGCAGCCGAGGGCTCCATTGTCGACTTCGGGGAGACCGAAGCGTGCGTTGCTGGAGGCGACGATGATGTCGCAGCTGCCCACGAGCCCGATTCCCAGACCCATGCAGAAGTCATTTACCGCGGCGATCACAGGGAATGGGCAGTCGTAGATTTGTTTGAAGGCCGCGTAGCAAGCCTCGCCCGACCCCAGCAGGTGCTCGAAGCCTTCGACGCTCTGCATTTCTTTGATGTCGATGCCGGCGTTGAAGCCGCGGCCCTCCGCCGTGAGAATGGCTGCGCGAAGGTCGGGGTCGCGGCTGATCTCCTCAAAGGCATTTCGGATCTCCCAGGTATCTCCGACGGTCAGGGCGTTGACGGGCGGATGATTCATGGTGATCTCGGCAATTCCTCCAGCACGGGTGCAGGTGATCGTCACGGTTGACCTCCAAAGGGTTCGTGAATTAGGGGGGATCGGTAGTGGCGGGCGATGTCGGCTTCGATGACGTAGATCGCGCGACTGGGCCATTTGCGACGCGCGAAGGGTTTTCCAGTGTACTCGTGGGACAGTCGATCCAACATCTTCAGGTCACCATCGTCTCGAACCTCGATCACGCGCCCACGGATCAGAACTTGCTCGTAGGGATTCGTGAAATCGGTGATGGAAATGGCCACCCTCGGATCGCGGTCCATGTTCCGTCCCTTTAGGGTGCGTCGATCCGTCGCCACGAGGATTCGGTCTCCCTCTCGCCCGACCCAAACGGGTTCCACTTTGGGTCCTCCATCGGGCTGAAGTGTGGACAGGTGAGCGAAATTGGGTGCGTCGAGAAGGCCTCGAATCGTTTCGGAAAGGACTACCGCCATGGCGGCCCAGTATGCACCAATTCCTATGGGTTGCTTGCTTCGGGCTTCGACGGCGCAGAGAATGGGTTCCCCAGTGCGAGTCACGGAAAAAAGGGGAATGGGGATGGGTTCGAACCGCGGTAATCCGGCAATCTTCGACCTGAGCGGACGCATCGCCATCGTGACAGGTGGAAGTCGAGGCATTGGGCGCGCGATCGCGTGCGGGTACGCGCAGGCGGGGGCTCGTGTCGTGGTCGCCAGCCGCAATCTCGATGCTTGTCAGGAGGTGGTTGATGGGATCCAGTCCGAAGGAGGGGAGGGACTGGCAGTCCAGGCGCGGGTGGGCGATCTCGACGATCAGGTCGCTCTGGTCGAAACGACCGTGGCACACTTCGGTGGCCTCGACGTGTTGGTCAACAACGCGGCCATTCTGAGGCCCCATGTCATTGAAAAACTCACGCCCGAGGAGTTCGACGAACTTTTCGCCGTCAACGTGCGGGGCCCCGTGTTCTTGTCTCGAATGGCACTCCCCCATCTGGAGGCGAGCAAGCGGGGGGTGATCATTCACGTCACCGCGGCCGGTGGTCACAACCCGATGGCCGGAATTGGGGCCTATGGAGCGACGAAGGCCGCCATGCTGAACTGGACGCGGGTCATGGCTCAGGAGTGGTCGCCAAGGGGAGTGAGGGTTCACGCGCTCACTCCTGGTCCTGTGGCGACCGACATGATCCTGCCCAGGGACGCGAACCGGCGCGAGGAATTTGTTCGTGATCTGTCTGGGGAGACCCTGCTGGGGCGTGTAGCCGATCCCGAGGAGCTGGTAGGGCCTGCGATCTTCCTCGCGAGTGATGCTTCGTCGTTCATGACGGGTCAGGCGCTGATCGTCGATGGGGGATTGATGGCCTAGGGGCGACCGTGGGGGTTCCCGCTCTGGCCGGGGTTCCACGGTGGGCGCAGGTTCGCGAGGGAGTTCTCATGCTTTCCGCGTGACACAAACACCTCCGGTTTATTCGCAGCCAACGGTCAGCGGCCTCGGTGTTCGCTTGGGTGATACGGGGCCCCGATCAATACCGACAATTCGGAGGGGGGCACCCGAGAAAGCGCTCTTCCTCGGGTAGAGCATCGGGTCCCCAGGCGAACGGACGGCCTGCCGGTCGGGCACGAAATTGGGAGTGTTTTCGGGGGCATCAGCGCTGTGGCAGGGGAGCGATTTCGAACCGAGCATGTGCGGGGTATCCTGGGATTGGCGCCGAGCGCCGCATTCTTGCTCACACTGCTGGGCGAGGGAGGGGAACAGATGTTCGTCGGAATTCATCACACCGCCATATCCACGCTGGATCTCGAACGCTCCATGGCCTTCTACAGGGATTTGTTTGGTTCGAGGTGTTGTTCGACTTCCCCTGGGACGAGAACAACCGAGAGTTCGCCACGACCCACGCACTTCCGGAAACCGCTGGTAGGGTCGTGATGCTGGAGCAAGGGACTTCTCGCATCGAGATCTTCGAATACCGGGTGCCAAAACCGGCGCCGGACATCGACGGCCGTCGCAACGTCGATCTCGGGATCTGCCACTTCTGCTTTGAGGTCAAGGACGTTGATGCCGAGTACGAAAGGCTCTCAGGCGCGGGCATGAAGATGAATTCCGAGCCCGTTTCTCAGGCAAACATCCGGAATTTCTATGGTCGTGACCCAGACGGGAATCTGATCGAGATCATCGAGTACTTTGAAGAGGACGCCGGGATCTGAAACTCAGGGGATCGGCGTCGCGCGAGAGGGCTGCCCTGTTTGCCTACGGGACTCTGGCTTTCCCGGAGGTCATGGAGGCTGTTCTCGGCGCGGCCCTTCCGGGCGAGCCGGCAAGGGCTTTGGGGTGGGCTCGTTATCGAGTGGCGGGTGAGCACTACCCTGGGCTCGTCACCTGCGCGGGAGCGGTTACATGGGGAACCCTCTACTCGACTCTCGATCCCGCAGACTTCGCGGTCTTGGACGACTTTGAGGGGGATCTGTACGACCGCGTGGAGTTGGAGGTCGAGCCATCGGGCACGGCACCACGATTCGCCAGTGCCTATGTAATCCCCACGGATCGGGTTGGCCGGTTGACTCGCGAGCCGTGGAGTCTTGAGGCGTTTCGTGCGGCGCATCTCGAGGTGTTTCTGTTGCAGTGTCGCGAATTTCGCAGGGTCTGGGTCAAGCCGAACACGTGATGGCACCCGGTTGGGGGATGATCCGCTAGCCGTCCACGTTCTCGACAGACGTGCAGCGATGAATTTCGGTTCGGCATCTGCGTTCCTTCCGCGCAAAGGTCCGTCTCCAGTTGAAAAAAATATTGAAGAACCCGAGTGGGTACTGGCCAAAACTTCTGAAGTGCGTAAGGATTGCCAAGTCGCGTGACGCCCGAGCGATTCTCTTGGGCGATTCGGCATCTCCTGGCATCGGAATGGCCATCGGGATCGAACTCCTCTGCGGAGTCGAGTTCGTAGGCTTGAGCCATGAGATTTTCGCAAATGTAAACAAGATCACTAATGTAAATCAGAGCAGGAATGGAGTTGAAGGATGTCCAAGGCCGCTATTAAGCGCGTGAAGAAAAAGTTGCCCGAGCGTCTCGCTGAGGTCCGTGGGGATCGTTCCCAGCGGCAGTTTGCGATGGATCTCGGTGTGTTCCAGCAGAATGTGAACCGTTACGAGCGCGGCTCGACCCCCCATCCGGATTTTCTGATCACTCTGGCTCTCAAAGAGGGCATCTCGGTCGACTGGTTGCTGTTCGGGAAGGGGCGAAAGAAGATCCCCGGCCTGGCAAAGGCGGGTTCCAAATAGAGCCACCCGTCGACTCTCACCCACGGTCGCGTCGGGTGCCCCGTATCAGTGGCTGGTTGCGACGAGTTCTACTTGGACGTAGGGACCGTCGCACCTGAGGTTGACCTGTCTGGGGTTATCCGCGTCAGAACGAAAGCGAAGCCGTAACCCAGTCGTTCCGGGCTCCGCACGGAAGAGTGGTGCGCCCAGTAGGCGCCACCAGGGTTCCTCTTCGCCTGCATCGTTCAGGCCTCCGGGGGTGTCCTCGGGCTCGTTGATTCTTCGAATCGCCAGGCCCTGCACGGCATTGGGCTCGTCCGGGTCGGCGACGCAGATCAGGAGCCGCCCCAGGTCGAAGGTCAGCAGCAGGGCCGAAAGGCCTCGTTCGGTTGTGGATCGAGGTGTGAGCTGCTCAACACGGAGCAGGGTGCCCCGGCGGTTGGCAATACTGGCGAGCGTCTCGAAGTCGTTTTCTTTCACGGTGCTTCTTCTCGTGTGGCGATTCCGGGCGAAGAGCGTCGGTTTCGAGGGGCTGGAGAAACCTATGGCAACGCGGTAGGCGACGCCATCGGAGGTCAAGAGACTCTCATTCGACTGTCTCGTCGCCTGGGATGGCGAGTGCGCCCTCCATTCTTCGGGTCAGTTCGTCGATTCCGCCGGGTTCGAAGAGGATGAACAGGCCCCGGGCTTCCACGGTGACCTCACCCTCGTAACGGGCGTGTCCCAGGGTTCGAATCTTACGGCCTTCGATGGATTCGACCTGCGCGTCGAAGACGACCTTGCGATGGAGCGGCGTGGGGCGACGGTAGGTGAGTACCAGTTCGGCGGTTGGACCGGCGCTGCCCGTCATCAGGTTTGCGACGTTGAAGACCTGATCGAAAACGCCCGCAAGAACAGCGCCGTGCACACAACCCGGTGGGCCCTCGAAAGGTGTGGTGAATTTGGCCTCACCGATGGCTCTGGGCGGCTCCCAACGCATCTGGACCGGGAGCGCCATGGGGTTGTACAGACCGAGCACCGGGTCGTAGAGAAAGTGGTCGTGGGGCTCGCTGGGTTCTGGCATCGGGCCGTAGCGGGCCGGTGGCTGACTGGGGATCTGAGTCTCCAGCCGGTCCGCCAGTTGATGGAGCTCCCGGGCTGTTTGGGCCGTTTGCTCGGCCGAGGCTTCGTGGGTGACGTTGAACTCGATCAGTCGTCGCACGGCATCAGTCAAGGAGCGAAGTTCCCGCTCGCGGTCCTGGATGTTGGGGTGGAGGCTCGGTCTGAAGCGACCTTCGGGTTGGTTGAGGTGGGGTTTGTCCGCCATGGTTTCACTGGCTCAGAGGTTTCAAGTCGAGGGGGCGAAGCACTTCCGGGCCTTCCGGGGTCAAGCGCACGATCTCCCGGCCGAGGTATCCGCCGACCCCATCCTCGAACACGTAGGCCTGAAGTGCCAGGACGTCGTGCCTTTCCAGGGGGGTCGTGTCGGT
The DNA here is from genome assembly GCA_022447545.1 of Myxococcota bacterium. Lineage (GTDB taxonomy): Bacteria > Myxococcota_A > UBA9160 > UBA9160 > SMWR01 > JAKVBI01. Next base: position 244,509 of record JAKVBI010000011.1, on the reverse strand, counting down.
GTCTTCCGGATGGGAGATGCCCGGGACGATGGGAGGCTCCATACCCAGGCCAACGCCGTGCGCGATCAACATTGCAGGTAGGGGCTCTCCGCTCTTGCGATAGGCCTGGCGGAGTTCCGTAATGGGGCGACCGGGCAGACAGACTTCCAGCATGGAGTCCATGGTGTCCCGCCAGCGCTGGGCCAGGGAGGCCAGAGGCGCAACCGAGTGGCCGCTGTTCGTGCACACCGTGCTGCAGGCGACGCTGCCCTCGTAGCCTGCGAGCATGATGCCAGCATCCAGGTTGACCACGTCTCCCTCGCGCAGCGCACGTGGGGCGCCGCTTCTTCTGATGGGGAAGCTGGGTGCGGTGGGGGCCTCGCGCGGCGATACGAGGAACGAGGCTTCGAAGGCTGGAATCGTGACTCCGTATTCCGCGGCCCGGCGGACGAAGAGGCTGCGCAGCGCCGCTTCGCTTACCCCGGGTTCGATGGCGGCGAGCACGTCATTGATCGCCGAGTGGGTGATTGCCATGGCGCCACGGATACAGGCAAGCTCCGCGGGGCTTTTTTCGGAGCGTGCGCGAATCATGAGTTCTTCACCATTGACCCATTCCACTTGGGGCAGGGCGTCCTTTAGGAGTCGGGCGTAGGCGGGGGTCATGGCATCGACACCAATGCGCTGGGCTTCATCGACACCGGGAACGGCCATGACCGATGCCATGAAGGTGCTCGTGCCCCAGGCGAAGCCGTAGAGGTTCTCGCGCGGGATCTCCGGGGGGATTCCATCTTCGTGCACGGTCATCAGGTGGACCGCCCCAGTCTTCCTCACCACGATACATGTGGGTCCGAAGGGGCGACTTCCCGCGTACCAGAGCCGGCGTGAGCCCGCTGCGAACGTGGCATTCGAATCGCGACTCAACAGCAGGACGTCGACTCCCGTGCGCTTCATCTCTGCCAAGCATCGGGCCAGCCGCTCCTGGCGAAGCGCAACGAGGTCGATGGGGGGCTCGTGCGAGAGAGAGGAAAGTCCGGGTTCGCCGCTCATGCCGGTGTCTCTTCGAAGGGGGTGTAGGGGAAGTCCGAGAGGAAGCGACAGCCATCTTCCCAAACCACGGCGATTTCCTCGGAGCGATATCCCGCGTAGCCGTCCTCCCAGATGGCGGGTTCGAGCACCAGGACCATACCCTCCCGCAACTCGATGCTGGCGTCGAAGGCCTCGCCCATATCAGTACCCACGAGAGGCATCTCGGCGCTGTTCAGGCCGACACCGTGTGCGAGGTAGAAGTGGTCCATCCAGGGGCGTGTCGGCTCGCCGCGCTCGGCGGCGCGGACGAGATCAAGGCCACTGGCACCGGGCCGGATCTCTTCACTCACTCGAGCGATGACGTCTTTCCACCGCTCGAACTGTGATCTCTGTCGTAGAGTCGGGGAGGGGTCGGGGCCCACGATCCACGTCCTGCCGAAATCGGATGCATAGCCGTGAACCGTGATTCCTGTGTCCACCCACACGACGTCTCCTCTTTCTAGCCGATGACCGGAACTCGTGCGCGGAAACGGGACGTCGCCATTGAGGCTGAAGGGATTGTCGCTCAGGCTTGGGGCTATGACCTGCCAGATGGGGTCGATTTCGTTGGAGCTGGCGCCGAGAGCGTGAATTTCAGAGACGAAGGCCCCGCTGAGTTCGTTCTGGTGGACTCCCGATCGAAGCAGTGGCAGGACACGATGCATGGCCTGTTCGTTGATGTGTTGGGCGCGTCGAATGCACAGCAACTCGTCCCGGGTCTTGCGTAGGCGTATACCGGCCATCAGACGGGAACCATCCGCGATTTCGCAGTTCGGAAGTGCCGGTGAGAGTTGCTCGAACATCGCCGCCGTGTACTCGTCGACGGCGACGCGACCTCCGCCGTGGCCGAGTTTCGCCGCGAGAAACCCTGCGAGTGCCCTCACGCCATGGCCCGTTTCGACGCACAACGAGGGGTGGAGATGGTCCTCCGGGAGATCCTCGGGGACGGCTTCGGGTGACGGCGCGAAAATATGTGGATGGGGATCGCCCGACAGGGTGACCGCCACGGGTCGTTCGTAGTGGGCTCGGGCCGAGTCGCAGCCTCGGCTCTCGAGCCCTGTCGTGTAGTGAACGTTGGGAAGGCCGATGGTCACCAGGGCATCGACCCCAGACTCTGTCATGGCGGTAGCCAACCGGGTGCCCCGTTCTCGCCTCAGGCGCTCGAGATCGACGGCTTCTTCTGCCAAAAGGGGCTGCATGTTTCCACTCTAACGGTGGGAGAGGGTTCATGGCCAGGGTGTTGCCAGGTTGAATTCCATCGACGCGCGTCCCTGCCGATCGTTAGCATGCTGGAATCTCATGGGAGGTCTCTTCGTGGCAGATGAATTCGCTTTTCTCGACGCCACCGCCCAGGCGGACCTCGTGCACAGCGGGGAGGTGACCCCGGTGGAACTCGTCGAGGCGGCCATCGGACGGATCGAAGCGATTGATCCCCAACTGAATGCCGTGATTCACCGGCGGTTCGATCGCGCGCGGGAGGAGTCGGCCGCCGATGGTCTTCCTCGAGGCCCGTTCCGTGGCGTTCCCTTTCTCGTCAAGGATGTGGTCTGTCATACCGCAGGGGATCCGTTTCACTGCGGCACTCGCTTCCTCAAAGAGGCCGGTTTTCACGAGCAGCGCGACAGCGAACTCGCGCGAAGATTTCGAGCCGCGGGTTTCGTGTTCGTGGGTAAGACGAATACACCGGAGTTTGCACTCTCGGCCGTGACCGAACCGCTCGCTTACGGCCCCGCTCGAAACCCCTGGGATACGCAGCGGTCTCCCGGAGGTTCAAGTGGAGGGTCGGGTGCCGCGGTTGCGGCGGGTCTAGCGCCCGTCGCACACGGGAATGACATGGGCGGCTCGATCCGTATCCCGGCTGCCTGCTGTGGGCTGGTGGGACTGAAGCCGACCCGTGCTCGGAACTCCCTTGGGCCGGATTTTGGCGAATACTGGGGGCCCATGACCCATGAGCATGTCCTGACTCGATCGGTGCGCGACACGGCCGCGGTTCTGGATGCTACGGCGGGTCCTGCCGTCGGGGATCCCTATCAAGCACCTCCTCCGGGCCGGCCGTGGAGAGAAGAAGTAGGGATCGATCCCGGAAGTCTTCGCATTGGCTTACGAACCCACGCCGGCGGGGAAGTCGCGGTGGATGCGGAGTGTGTGCAGGCCGCCGAGTCGACGGCGGCACTGTTGCAGGACCTCGGGCATCGGGTGGAGCAAGTTGCCCTCGAGGCCCTGGAGGGTCCCGGTCTGGAGGGCTTTGGAGTCCTGACGGCAGCTACGGTTGCCCGCGACCTGGATCGCTGGGAGCAACGCCTCGGGCGCGCAATCGCAGACGATGAGGTCGAGCCCATGAATGGATCTCTACGCGAGCAGGGACGCCGTCTGCGTGCAACCGATTATGTGGCCGCGGTGGAACGGATTCACGCCTACGCTCGCACGGTGGCTGCGTGGTGGGAAAGCGGGTGGGACTTGTTGGTGACACCGACTTCGGCGCTCCTGCCCCCGCCCGTGGGCCGGCTTGGCCCCCTGGCGGACCCCGCGGAGCTCCTGCCCGGACTCGGTGCATTTACAGCCTTCACGACCCCGTTCAACGCCACGGGGCAACCTGCCATCTCCCTACCCATGGGGACGAGCGCCGAAGGCCTGCCGGTTGGGGTGCAGTTGGTGGCTGCAACGGGTCGTGAGGATTTACTGATCCGTGTGGCGTCTCAGCTCGAGCAAGCCCGTCCCTGGTCCGATCGCCGGCCGCCCGTACACGCCTGAACCAAGCGGGCCGCGTGGGGTACGGACCTGTCACTCCACGGGGGTCTCGTAGGGTAGAGTGGGAGCAGGAGGGCACGCGATGGATCTCGTGATTCGTGGTGGTGAAGTGATCGATGGAACAGGCGCCGCGCCTCGACGAGCCGATGTGGCCATTCAGGGGGACCGCATCCAAGCGGTGGGTCGCGTACCCGAGAGGGGTCGGCGCGAGATCGATGCCGATGGTTTGATGGTCTCTCCGGGCTTCGTGGATATCCACACCCATTACGACGGACAGGTGAGTTGGGATTCGCTTCTGACGCCCTCGTGCTGGCATGGCGTGACCACCGTTGTCATGGGCAACTGTGGTGTGGGCTTCGCTCCTGTCCGACCCGATACCTACGACTGGCTGATCGCCCTGATGGAGGGTGTTGAAGATATTCCCGGCGCGATTCTCTCAGAAGGAATCGACTGGTCGTGGGAATCGTTTCCCGAGTATCTCGATGCCATCGAGCGCACACCCCATGCCATCGACTTTGGTGCACAGTTGCCCCACGCAGCCTTGCGTGCCTACGTGATGGGGGAGCGTGGATCGGATCACACGACGGCGGCGAGCTCGGAGGAGATCCGACAAATGGGTGCATTGGCTCGTGAGGCCGTCAGGGCCGGCGCCCTCGGATTCACGACCTCGCGCACCATCAACCACCGTGCATCGGACGGTCGCCTCACTCCGACTCTGACGGCGGCTTTCGAAGAACTCGCAGGCATTGCGCGGGGGCTCCGCGAGGCGGGCGCTGGTGTGATCGAATTGGTGGCCGATTTCGAGGATCTCGAAACCGAATTCGCCATGTTGCGCGCCGTGGCTGCAGAGTCCGGCCGATTGATGTCGATTTCCGTTCTCCAGGACATCGAGGATCCCGAAGGCTGGCGCCGTCTGCTCGAACTGATCGGTGCGGCGTGCACCGATGGAATTTCCATGCGCGGACAGGTCTCACCGCGTCCTGTGGGGGCGATGATGAGCCTGGACTCGTGGCTGCATCCCTTCATGGGAGTTCCAGCGTTTCGAGAGGTCGCCGAGCTCTCCGACCCTGAACGCAACGCGCGCTTGCGAGATGCCGGGGTTCGGCAACGTATCCTTGAGCAGCATGCCGCGGAACAGGGTCCAGAGCACGTGGAGAACACCGTGATCAACGGTTTCGAATACATCTTCAGCCTGGGAGACCCCCCGCAATACGAGCCAGCTCCCGAGGACTCCATCGCCGAGCGGGCGCGTCGCGCGGGAGTGGATCCGGCTGCCCTCGCCTACGACCTCCTGCTGGAGAACGAGGCTCGGGGGCAGCTCTATCTGCCCATCAAGAACTACGCACACCTCGATGGCGAGGCCACTCGCGAGATGCTCCTCGACCCCCATACGGTTCCAGGGCTCGGCGACGGCGGCGCCCATTGCACCTTTATCAGCGACGCGAGCTTCCCCACCAGTCTGATCACCCACTGGGGCCGGGATCGCACACGTGGCGACCGCCTCCCCATCGAATGGCTGGTGAAGCGTCAGACCCGGGACACGGCCGAAATGGTGGGACTAAACGATCGAGGGGTGGTGGCTCCGGGCTTCAAGGCGGACCTGAATCTGATCGATTTCGACGTGTTGAAACTGCGCCCGCCGGAGTTGGTTCATGACCTCCCGGCAGGAGGCAAACGGTTGGTTCAACGTGCCGACGGGTATCGCGCCACATTGGTGTCTGGGCGTGTTGCGTTCGAGAACGGAGAGTCGACTGGGGAAATGCCCGGGCGACTGGTGCGCGGAGCGACGCCGTCGCCGAGCTGAACTCGTCGAATATGGAAACGCGCGGCTAGCCGGTCCCCCATTCGGGAGTCTCCGTTCGGTGGGCGATGGCGCCACAACGGGTGAGATCATCGATCTCGGCCCCGTCGAAACCACGCTCCAGTAGGACCTGGCGAGTGTGTTCGCCGATGCGCGGGGCCGCGGAGCGCAGACTGGCGGGGGTCTCGGAGAAGTTGAGAGGGAGCCGTACGACCTCGAGGTCCCCGTCGTCGGGGTGATTCACGCGTCCGGCCATGCCCAGGTGCTGGACCTGGGGGTCGGCGAAAACCTCGTCCATGCCGTAGATGGGTCCACACGGCAGTCCGGCGTCGTTGAGGATGGGGACCCATTCGTGGGTGGGGCGGGCTTGGAGTTTCTCCTCACAAGCCGTTACGAGCTCTTCGCGGTGGGCAGACCGGGCGGCGTGGTCTTGAAAGCGCGGATCCACGCCGATATCGCTTGCTCCGCCGATGGCCTCCACGAAGGCATTCCAGCGGTCGATCACTGCGATGTTGATGTGACCGTCTGCAGTGCGAAATGTTCCCATGGGAAAGAACGTGGGGTGGTCGTTGCCAGCTTGCGGGGGCACGACGCCATCGATGAGCCAGCGGGTTGCTTGAAAGTCCATGAGGTTGATCATGCTTTCGAGCAGTGAGGTATGAACCCACTGGCCTCGCCCGTTCTGCTCGCGGGCAATCAGGGCGGCGAGAATTCCTTGGGTGAGAAAGGTCCCCGAGGCTGTGTCCGAAATGGCGATTCCGGCCCGCCATGGACCGCTGCCCGGGGGGCCGGTCACACTCATCAAGCCTCCCATTCCCTGGGCGATCTGGTCGACGCCGGGCCGATCCGCGTAGGGGCCGTTCTGACCGAATCCCGAGAGGCTGGCGTAGACGAGGCGCGGGTTGCGTTGCGCCAGCTTTTCGTAGCCGATGCCCAGGCGGTGCTTGACGTTGGCGCGAAAGTTCTCCACCAAGACGTCCGCGCCGTCGACCAGCCTCAAGAAGGTGTCGAGTCCCCGGTCGTGTTTGAGGTCGATGACGATAGAGCGTTTGTTTCGCTGCAGGTTATGGCTGTCCGATCCGTGGATGTGGCCGCGCTGGGGGCCGGAGATCTGGATCACGTTCGCGCCCATGTCGGCGAGTTGTCGGGTACAGGTAGGACCTGCTCGAGCGAGGGTGAGGTCGAGGACCTCGAGGTGGGAGAGAGGTCCCCTTTGGCCGTCGTTCGAAGTCTGGCTCACTGCGAACTCCCGAGCTCGGATTCGCGCCCGGACGGCATTATAGGCCACGAACGGGGCGGAACGGTCCTCGGCGGACCTCGCTGCGGGTTCGGGAACCGGCGCCCTGCAATCCCGCGACGACGGGTTAGAATGCCCCGAGTTGGGATCTGGAGGAATCATTGTGGACGCACGAGTCGACGAGATCGGATACAAGCCATTCGATTGCGATAATCACTACTACGAGGCACTGGATGCCTTTACGCGCCATGTGCCTGGGAACATGCGGAGTCGGTGTGTTCAGTGGGCGGAGATCGACGGGAGAAAGCATCACATCGTGGGAGGCAAGCTGGCTCACGCGGTGACGAACCCGACCTGGAATCCCATCGCCAAGCCGGGGGCGATCGCGAGTTATCTACGCGGGAACCCGGATGATCAGCGTCCCGACCAGTTGATGAAGGATCGCGAGCCTCTGCCGGACTTCTACATGGACCAGGACGCTCGCATTGCGAAGTTGGAGGATCAGGGTCTCGAGGCCGTCTGGTTGTTTCCCACTCTCGGTGTGCTCTACGAGGAACTGCTCAAGCACGACACCGAGGCCGTGGTGGTGATGTTCCGAGCCTTCAACCGCTGGCTTCAAGAGGATTGGGGCCTGAACTACGAGAACCGCATTTTTGCTTCGCCCTACATCGCCCTCGCCGATGTGGCCTCTGCGTGCGAGGAGTTGGAGTGGTCTCTAGCCCAGGGAGCCCGTACGGTCGTAATCCGTCCGGCTGCGGTCTGGACGGCGAACGACGGGGTGTGTTCACCCGCTGACCCCCTGTTCGACCCCTTCTGGGCTCGGGTCAATGAAGCCGGGATCACGGTGGTCGTCCACGCAGGAGACTCCGGCTACACGACCCACGGGTATGTGAGGGATGGTTTCAGCGCAGCGTTCGGCGGGTCTCCCCTGGCTCCCAACATCAAACACTTCAACATCGAGCGCGCCGCCTACGACTTTTTGATCACGCTGAGCTACTCGAGGCTGTTCGAGCGTTTCCCGAACGTGCGCGTTGCATCCATCGAAAATGGTGCGGAATTCCTGCCGGATCTGTTTCGGAAGTTGCGTCAGTCGCGTGACCGCCTCAGCACCATGGGGTACTACAAGGAGGACCCGGGACTCCTCTTCAAGGAGCACGTCTGGATCAACCCCTTCTGGGAAGACGACGTGTATGAGGTCGAGTCCCTGATGGGAGCAGACCGTGTGATCTTCGGCTCTGACTGGCCTCACATCGAAGGAATGCCCGAGCCTCTGGACTACGTGGCCGAGTTGTCCGAATTCGATGGCGCCCAGCGTGCGCGCATTCTCCGCGACAACGCGTTGGAACTCAACGAATTGCGTCCGGCCTGATGCGAGGGCGTCACACTGCGGTCCAGCCCCCGTCCACCACCAGGACGCTGCCCGTCGTGAAGCTCGAAGCTTCACTGCATAGGTAGAGTAGGGCTCCATCGAGTTCGTCCTCGCGGCCGCCTCGACCCATGGGGGTGTGGCGCTCGAGATACCGTTGCCCCGACTCGATCTCGAACATCGTCTCGCCCGTCATCTCGGTGTGGAACCAACCGGGTGCCAGGGCGTTGACCCGCACTCCCTTTCGGGCCCACTGATTGGCCAGATCGCGGGTGAGCTGGATCAGCCCTCCCTTGGACGCCGTGTAGCTGGCCTGGGGGATCGAACGCGCGGCCACCAGGCCCAGCATTGACGCGATGTTCACCACGGTGCCGTTGGCTTCGCGGCCGATGACGTTCCGTCCAAAGGCTTGGGCGAGTTCGTAGGGTGCACTCAGATTGAGTTCGATCACACGCCTGAAAACCGACGGGTCTTCGTCCAGAGCGCCTTCGACATGGCTGATGCCCGCGTTGTTGACCAGGATGTCCACACGGTCGAAATGGGCCACGCTCTGCTCGATGACCGCGCTGGGTGCGCCCGGCTCCGAGAGGTCGATGTCGAGGATGAGGGCTCCATCCAATTCCTGAGCCAGCGTCTCGAGGCGGTCCCTACGGCGAGCGACCAGGGCAATGCGCGCACCGACGGCATGGAGAACCTGGGCGAAACGTCGGCCGAGCCCACTGCTGGCACCCGTCACCACGGCAACCCGGCCATCCAGGCGGAAGGCTCGTAACGGGTCCAGGGGTTGTGTTGCGTCGGGCATGGCGGTTTTTGAGTTCAACGGCTTCGCGGGGGAGGGACTGGGCGCTGGGAGTGCCTGTGCTGAAACAGGTGCTTTTTCGCGTCGTCATCCATTCCCGGCGAGTTCGCGATTTCCTCGCGCCCCGCTGCGACTCCACGCTGCACCGCCGGCCGCGCTTCGATGGACTGAAACCAGCGCTCAACGTTCGGGAAGTCCGAGAGTACGACCTCGTGGGTTTCGTAGAGCGCGACCCAACCCCAACAGGCGATGTCTGCCACCGAGTACTCTCCCGCGAGGTGATCGCGTTTCTCGAGGCGTCCGTCGAGGACTCCGTACAAACGCTGGACCTCGTTCCAATAGCGTTCGCGCGCGTAGGGGACCGGTTCAGGGGCATAGAGGTGAAAGTGTCCCCACTGGCCGAGCATGGGGCCGAGGCCGCCCATCTGCCACATGAGCCACTCGGTCGCCGCGACGCGGCCTGCCAGGTCGCTCGGCATCAGGCGGCCGGTCTTTTCCGCTAGGTAGAGGAGAATGGCACCGGTTTCGAATACGGACAGTGGCCCTGAACCCTCGGCGGGGTCATGGTCGACGATGGCGGGGACCCGGTTGTTGGGGCTGATGGCTAGGAAATCGGGGTTGAATTGCTCCCCACGGGCGATGTTTACGGGAACGAAACGATAGGGGAGTTCGAGTTCCTCGAGGGCGATGCTCGCCTTCCAACCATTGGGTGTCGGGAATGAGTGCAGATCGATCAAGGGGAATCCTCATGGTTTGGGGGAGGGCAGGTTCCCACGTGGGGTGACGGGCCTGCAAGTGGAAATGGAAGCGAACCGGAGCCCAGAGCGGACTCCCAGGGGTTCGAGGGGAGTGCCATTCGCGTTTGGTCGAGTCGAACTAGACTCTCAGACGTGCGCATAAACCACACGGCCCGATTCCGCGGACCGAAGGCCCTGCTCGGCGGGATTCTGTCTTTCTCTCTCGTTCTGGCATCTTGTTCCGATCCGCCCGTCCGATCTTCGGAAGTCACCGATGCGGAGCCCGGCTTCTCACCTGCAGCGAATATCGTGCTCATCTCGGTCGACACCCTCAGGGCCGATCACTTGCACTCCTACGGCGGCGCTTCAGCAACGAGTCCGTTCCTGGATGCCCTGGCACAGGAGGGCGTTCGTTTCGCCTCGGTGTCCTCCGCCTCAAATTGGACCCTGCCGTCCCACGCCAGCATGCTGACGGGGCTCGATCCTGCGGGCCACGGTGCGGTGTCGTTTCACCCGGGGGAGCAGATCGACGCAGCGGTCACAACCCTGGCGGAGTACTTCAAAGCAACCGGTTTCCAGACCGCAGGCTTCGTGGGCGGTGGGTGGGTGTCCCCGCCTCAGGGGTTCGAGCGGGGCTTCGATTTCTTCTGGAGTTCGGACCAGAGCTACCTGTTTCCCGGGCGTTTAGCTCAGGCTCTAGCCGAGGCGAGGGCCTGGCTCTCACGGCATCCGCGAGAGCGGTTCTTTCTGTTTCTGCACACCTACCAGGTGCACATGCCGTACACACCACCCGCTTCGAACGTCGAGCCCTTTACGGTGGGGCTGGCGGCTCCACAACGACTGAGTTTGTCCTTTCAGGATCTCGCGGGGTGGGCGCGCGACTGGAGAAACGATCCACAGGACCTGCCTCGAATCCGAGCGCTCTATGACGCGGAAATCCGATACGCCGATGAGTTGATCGGTGGGTTCGTCGAAGACTTGCGAATCGCTGGACTTGCCGATTCGACTTGTGTGTTGGTGACATCGGACCATGGCGAAGAGTTCGCAGAGCACGGGGATCTCTTCCACGAGAAGGCAAAGCTCTATCAAGAGCTGTTGTCTGTTCCGCTTCTGGTCTGGTGTCCCGGGCGCCTTCTCGAGGGGCATGTGGTGGAGGAACCTGTGGGGCTGGTTGATGTGACTCCCACGGCCCTCGATCTGGCCGGTGTTGCGATCCCTGCAAATCTTGACGGTGTTAGCTTGTTGCCTCAGCTCTTGGGTCGGCCAGGGGAACCCGACCGTGTACTTCTCAGTGACGTGGATCTTTCGCTGGAAATCGCCTCGGATCGATTTGGAGCGGTTCGAAAGAGTGGCGAATCTCGAGAAGCTTCGCCCGATGTCGCTGGGGGCTCCGCGAATTCGGCGGCGGCGGACTTCATACTCGCTCTTCGTAGCGGCTCCCTCAAACTCCTGTACCACAGTGATACTGAGCGTTCCGAATTGTTCGATCTCGCCAGTGACCCTGGCGAGACTCGCGACTTGAGCGCTGAAAGACCCGAGTGGCTCGCCACTTTCGAGCTGGCGTTAGCGGAAGCTCTGGTTCGGCGGGCGGCGTTGGTTCCGAGCGGTTCTTCGAGCCCCGGAGGTGAGGCTTTGGATCCGAAACTGCTCGATCAGTTGCGGGAGCTGGGTTACTCGGAGTGACTCGATCAGCGCGAGCGGAAGCATGATCCGCCGATCTGCCTCTTGCGAGGCTTCAGTAGCGGTGGTTCGGCTCGGATGGCAGGCGATATTGGGTCATGACCTCCAGTCGACCCCGCGGGCCCACGTACCAAGAGGCGACCCAACTGGTGATGCTGACGACGATTCCGCCGGCAATCGCGGATCCGAAGCCGCCGAGGCTGAAGCCGGACAGGAGCGCTGAAACGATCCCAAGCATGAGTGCATTGATCACGAGCAGGAACAGGCCGAAGGTGACGACCGTGACGGGAAGGGTGAGCAGGATGACCACCGGACGGATCACGGCATTGACCAGCCCGAGCAGGATCGCGGCTCCGAGCAGAGTGGCAGTGCTTCTGAACTCGATGCCCGGGACGAGGGCCTGGGCGAGCCAAAGCCCCATGGCGCTGATGGCGAGACGAAGTAGGAGACCCATCGAGACGATCCCTCCAACTGGGGGGTAATGCTCAGGACCAGCATAGGCACATCACGTGCCGGGTCAACGAAGCGCGACTCGAGTACCTGCCCGGTCGCCAGATGATAAGTTTGGGTGACTGGGTCGGATCGGGGTGGGAGAAGTCTTGCGGGCAGTCCGGTGTCTACACGGTCGAATCCAGGTGGTCGACGTACCGCGCCCTACCGGTAGCGGAGTGCGGGTTCGCGTTGCTGGGGCGGGAATCTGCGGTTCGGATCTGCATAAACACGCCCTGGCGATGCCCATGCCCCACACCCTCGGCCACGAGATTTCCGGCCGTTTGCCCGATGGCCGTGCAGTCTCGGTGGAGCCGCTGTTGCCCTGTGGAGACTGTTCTCCCTGTCAGTCTGGCGATGTGCATCGCTGCGTACTCGGGGTCGAGATGCTGCTCGGCAGTGGCCACGACGGAGGCATGGCAGACGAACTCGTCGTTCCTGAGCGCGCACTCGTGCCGCTCCCCACCGGGCTCCCCCTGGCCGACGCATGCCTCGTGGAGCCGCTGGCGGTGGCGATCCATGGAATTCACCGTGCGGATGTGCGTTCTGGCGAACGGGTTGCGGTGATCGGAGGGGGCAGTATTGGTCTGCTGACGATCGCAGCCTTGAGAGCAAGCAAGGCCCAGGTGGACGTGTCGGCACGTTATGAGCATCAGCGTGAGGCTGGAGATCGATTGGGGGCTGGCCAGTTGGAGGCGGGTCAGCTGGGGGCTGGGAAGTTGGATGAAGGCTACGACGTGGCCGTGGATGCCGTGGGCAGTGAGAGTTCACTGGAGCAGGCCGTCCAATGTCTTCGGCCAGGCGGACGGCTGCTGCTCCTCGCCGTCTATTGGTCGGGACTCAACCTTCCGAGGTTTTCGACCACCCTCAAGGAGATCACTGCGATTCCAGCGAGTCTCTACTGCGCTCAGACGGGCCTGAGAGATGTGGACACAGCGGCAGCGATGCTGGCATCGGAGCCCACCATCGCCGACGTCGTCATCACCCACCGCTTTCCACTGGATGCTGCACCCGAGGCCTTTCGAGTTGCTGCAGATCGAAGTATGGGTGCGATCAAGGTGGTGCTGGAACCCTGAGGGTCGACCGGACGGCGGGCCGTTCCATTTCCTCGCTTAGAAGACGAAAATGGTGCGAAGTCCCAATACGGTGGCATCGTTGGGCGTGCCGCGGGGGCTCGAGAAGTACTGGAAGTCGGGCTTGATGATCAGCCAATCCGTCACCACACAGTCGTAGAACCACTCGACGACGATCTCGCGTGTGTAGCCAGCCCTTCGGTAAGGGGCGCTGGAATGGGAATACACGACAGCAATCCCCGTGCGATCTTGTTGGCGCCCAGGGAGCAGCCCGGTGTAGACGAATCCACCGCCCAGCCAGACATCGAAATTGTTGCGATCGGCGGGAGCCCAGGCCATCTGGAAGAAGGCTGAGAGTCCCTGCCACCCTTTCACGTTGGTGCCTTCCGGCAGCAAGGGTTGGTCGACGATCAAGTACGTACCGTAGTCGCCTTCGATTGCCGGGCCTCGATAGTTCCAGGGGGGAGGCTCGCTGCGGTACCAGGCGCCCATCTTGTATTCGGCGCGATACCGGTTGAATTCGACTCCGTAGCTTACCTCGGCAACGGCAAATAAATCTCCGCTGAACAGGCCGCTGTCAGTCACTGATTGACCTTCGAATCTGTTGCCGAATACGCCGGCGCTCAGTTTCAGGCCCTCTTCTACTGTGGCGAACAGCGCGAACCCCAAGCTCGGATCGGGGTAGGAGGGAACGGGAACGATTCCAGGAGGAGAGATGCCTGCGTTGAGGAATGCGCCGGATGCGGGCGATGTTGCGAAGTCTGTATTGGCGTCCTGTTTACCGAACTTGAGGTAGAGCCGGTCTGGTATGAGAGTGTGTCGGTAGAACAACTCGCTCAATTGGGTGGTCTTGTTGGCATTGAGGTCACTGACCGAATTCAACGGGTTGTAGATGCGGCGATTGATCTCGTTACTGCGACCCGAGATGCTTTGAAAGTGGATGAAGAGGGTTCCGCCTTTCCACAGCCCAATTTTTTCGGTGTCGACTTCCAGAGACAGATCGACGCCGCCGAGGGGGTCGAAGGCTTCGTACTGGGGATCCCCACCGGAAGTGTTCCAGAGGAGATCGACCGTGTAGACGAACCCGGGGTGGATTCCGTTTTTCTCGAGCCAACTTCTCAGTCCCCACCAGTCGCCCAGCAGGTGGGTTGGGGTGATGGTGGCAGTGGTGGGGTCTGTGGTTGGATGGATGGGAGGCGCTGCTTCGTCGTCGGGAACCGGCAGCGTTCCGTCGGCGGTGTGGCTACCCGGGGGCTCGGAGGTTGCATGGCCAGCCACCGATGAGAAGGTCAAGCCCAGCAGCAGGGTTAGGACGATACCCGCGCGGTGGTCCCGGTTCATTCGTTTCGTTCCGTTGCCCGCGAATGCGCGTTGGCTCCGTTTCGATGGAACCGAATGGTTCGTCCCGTCGCTCGGGGATAGAGGGCTCCCACGGGCGCGAGAACCCTGGCCAACTTCTCGAGTGCCTGCCATGGAGTTCCGGGAGGGCAAACCGTCCGCGTGAGGGCGAACCGGCAAGCCACCAAGCCGGTAGACGACCCCCATCGCGAACTGCGGGTCTCGAGCGCCATCCGAAAGTCTGCGAAGGTGAGCATCGCGAGCACGATGAGGGAAAACAGAAATCTCGAGGGTCGCAATCGCCTCCAGGAGAGGGAAAAGGGCGCCGGTCAGTTCCACGGTCGGGCCTGTAAGCGCGAAAAACTTCCCGCCCACCATTCCACCGATGCCGACCGAGAGGGCGGAAAGCGGGTTCAGCCGTTCTGCGGCCACCTTGCCCCCTATTTCCAGGCAACGATATCGCGGTTGGCTCTCAGCGGTTTCCGTCTCCGGCGCGGGACTCCTCCGTCACCGTGTAAGCCCCTGAAAAGCCAGCCCATAAGGTCCTGGGTTTGAATCTGGACTCAATCAGTCCTGTATTTACAGGACTAAATTGGTCCGATATCGTTCGCCGTGGAGCACGCACTCTGAGAGGTCCGAAGTGTTTCGACTGAGCAAGGTGTCCGACTACGGAATCGTCGTTCTGGCGCATCTGGCCCGCAACCCCGTGCCCGCGTCCCGCAACGCCCGGGAGATTGCCCATGAGGTGCAGCTTCCTGCTCCCATGGTGAGCAAGATTCTCAAGTCTCTAGCCCGCCAGGGCGTGCTGGAGTCTCAGCGTGGGGCTCAGGGGGGGTACCAACTGGCGCGTCCTCCCGAGGCCATCACGGTGGGACAGATGATCACCATTCTAGAGGGGCCGATGGGGCTCACCGAGTGCGCGTTGGGGGCCGACCTCTGCACCCATGAGGGAAGCTGTGAGGTTCAGAGCTCCTGGCAACTGATCAATCGCGTGATCTCCGATGCCCTTCAGCGGGTCACCCTGGCCGACCTGATCGACCCTGCTTTCGATGAGCACCTTTCGACAGACGACATCCTAAATCGGGTGCGTCCCACCCGTTCCTCCAGTGTGGACGAACGACCGGAGCCCAATTAGCCGTGTCCCAGCCCGATCCCGACCTCGAGCAGCTTGCCAAGCGCGAGTACCAATATGGTTTTGTCACCGATGTCGAGGCCGACATGGCTCCGCCCGGTCTCGACGAAGGCGTCGTCCGCCTCATTTCGGCGAAGAAGAACGAGCCCGGTTGGTTGCTCGACTTCCGCCTGAAGGCCCTAGGTCGATTTCTCGAGATGCTCGAAGACCACGTGGAGCCCACCTGGGCCGCAGTTTCTTATCCTCCCATCAATTATCAGGACATCATCTATTACTCAGCACCCAAGCCGCCGGTCGAACTGGAGAGCCTGGACCAGGTCGATCCGGAGTTGTTGGCCACCTACGAAAAGCTGGGTATCTCCATCGAAGAGCAGAAGCGATTGAGTGGCGTCAAGGTCGCGGTGGACGCCGTGTTCGACAGTGTCTCGGTGGCCACGACCTTCAAGGAGGAACTCGAGAAGCAGGGGGTGTTGTTCTGCTCTTTTTCCGAAGCCGTAGAGCGGTATCCGGAAATCGTGCGTGAATACCTCGGAAGCGTAGTGCCGTATTCGGACAACTTCTTTGCGACGCTGAACTCCGCCGTTTTCAGCGACGGTTCGTTTGCCTACATCCCCAAGGGCGTGCGTTGCCCCATGGAACTCTCCACCTACTTTCGCATCAATTCCGCTGGGACGGGTCAGTTCGAAAGGACTCTGCTCATCGCAGACGAGGGTGCCTACGTGAGTTACCTCGAGGGGTGCACGGCTCCCATGCGAGACGAGAACCAGCTTCACGCCGCGGTGGTCGAGTTGGTGGCCCTCGACGATGCCGAGATCAAGTACTCGACCGTCCAGAATTGGTATCCGGGAGATGAAAACGGCGTAGGGGGTATCTACAACTTCGTGACGAAGCGCGGTGCCTGCCGTGGGCGGCGCTCGAAGATCTCGTGGACCCAAGTTGAAACAGGTTCGGCGATTACCTGGAAATACCCAAGTTGCATTCTGCAGGGTGACGACTCCGTGGGGGCCTTCTACTCGGTGGCGCTCACCAACAACCGCCAGCAGGCGGACACCGGCACGAAAATGATTCACGTGGGCAAGAACACCCGCAGCACCATCGTCTCGAAGGGAATTTCTGCGGGTCACGGGAGCCAGTCCTACCGAGGATTGGTGCGGGTCGGCCCCGGAGCCCACGGGGCGAGGAATCACTCTCAATGCGATTCGTTGCTTTTGGGTGACCAATGCGCGGCGCACACGTATCCCTATCTGGAGTCGAAGAATCCGACCTCCCAGGTAGAGCATGAGGCCACCACTTCCAAGATCAGCGACGAGCAGCTCTTTTACTGCATGCAACGCGGGATCTCAGAAGAGGATGCGGTATCTATGATCGTTAACGGCTTCTGTAAAGAGGTTTTGCGTGAGCTGCCCATGGAGTTCGCCGTGGAAGCTCAGAACCTCCTCGACGTGAGCCTCGAGGGTGGGGTGGGTTGACCGGCCCTCAAGGGTCTTCGAGTGGCGGATTCGAACCATCCAAATGATTCATTTGCGAGGGAGACGTTAGATGGCGCAGGTGCTGGAAATTCGTGGTCTGCATGCACGCGCGGGGGAGAAAGAGATTCTCACGGGGTTGGATCTGGAGGTCGGGCCGGGCGAGGTCCATGCCATCATGGGCCCCAATGGTTCCGGGAAGAGCACTCTGGCGGGCGTGCTGGCGGGTCGTCCTGGCATTGAAGTGACAGCGGGTGAAGTGCGCTTCGAAGGCGCGGATCTGTTGGGACTGTCCCCGGAAGTTCGGGCAAGAGAAGGTGTCTTTCTCGCGTTTCAGTATCCCGTGGAGATTCCCGGAGTGAACAACAACTATTTCCTGAAGGCGTCACTGAATGCTGTTCGCAGCCATCGTGGACAAGATGAACTCGACGCCATGGACTTTCTTGCGCTCTGTAGGGAGAAAATGGCAAGGGTCGAAATGCCGAAGGAACTCCTGAGCCGCCCCATCAACGACGGATTTTCTGGTGGCGAAAAAAAGCGGAACGAGATTCTTCAGATGCTACTTCTTGAGCCCAAGCTCAGTATCTTGGATGAAACCGACTCGGGTCTGGACATCGATGCCCTGCGTCTGGTGTCCGAGGGGGTGAATGCGCTTCGTTCGCCGGAACGCTCGATGCTGGTGATCACCCACTACCAACGACTGCTGGACTATGTGGTTCCCGACTTTGTCCACGTTCTGGCCGAGGGCAGGATCGTGCGATCGGGTGGAAAGGAGTTGGCTCTCGAGCTCGAGGAGACCGGCTATCGAAGCCTCGAATCTCAAACCGCGGCAACCAATCCGTGAGAGCCACTGAGAACGCGCATGCCGCCTACCTGGAGGCGCAGGCCGAGTTTGCAGTCGCGCATGAGGGCGAGCCGAGTTTCTTGTCTGCCTTACGCGCTGCTGGCATGGCCAGCTTCGCCGACCAGGGTTTTCCGTCTCGCCGCCGGGAAGAATGGAGAGATACGAATCTTTCGAAGATCACTCGTGAGCCGTTCGTTCGGGTCGATGGGGGCCTGACTGCCCAGGTTCGACTCGATGGTGCTCTCGGTGGCCTCGGAGGAAATGACGTGGCGTTCGTCGACGGTGGCTATCGCGAGGATCTCTCGAGAACCGCTGTCGTGCCGGGGCTTTCGGTGGAAAGCCTGGCCATGGCGCGAAATCTCGAGCCCGAGTGGCTCGACGGACGCTTGGGCGCTCAAGTCGACGTCAAGGTTCACCCCTTTGCGGCGCTCAACACCGCATTCCTGGACGACGGCGCGATCTGCAAGTTGGATCCGGGTGCACAGGTTTCGGATCCAATTCGGTTCCGCTTCGCTGCGAGTGCCGAGGTCGACCGTGGCATCAGCCACCCTCGTGTGCTCATCGAGGCGGAGGCAGGGAGTCGAGCGTGCATCGTGCTCGACTTCACGACACTCGGGTCGGCGGTGCACCTCACGAATTGCGTGATCGAGGTGCGGGTGGGAGAGAATGCCCACCTCCAACTGGTGACCCTTCAGCGTGAGTCGGATGCAGCCATGCACTTTTGTACCGCAGGCGTCGAGGTCGCGCGCGACGCCCATTTTGCGTCCCATGTGGTGACCCTGGGTGGAGATATGGTTCGGATGGATCTCGAAGTCTTGTTGGCGGAATCGGGGGCCGACTGCACGATGAATGGTCTGTTCGTTGCCAGTGCGAACCAGCACATCGATCATCACACTCGGATCGACCACGCTGTTCCTCGTGGTACCAGCCGACAGCTCTACAAGGGAGTCCTGGATGGGAAGGCGAAAGGGGTGTTCCGGGGGCGAGTCTTGGTTCGCCCCGATGCCCAGAAGACCGACGCCAGTCAATCGAGCCCCAATCTGCTGCTCTCGCGCGGCGCTGAGGTGGATGCAAAACCCCAGCTCGAGATTTATGCCGACGACGTGAAGTGCAGCCACGGTTCGACGATCGGCCAGCTCGAGGAGGATGCGCTTTTCTATTTGCGAACGCGCGGTCTCGATGAGGACACGGCGCGAGACCTTCTGACCCGAGGCTTCGCGGCGGAGATCATCGACTCGCTGCCGGTCTCCGAGCTCCGCGGGCCTCTGGAACGGCAACTCCTGGCACGACTGGGTGAGGGTCGCGAGGGAAGGTCTGGCTCGTGAGTACTGCGGAACGCGCCTTGGTTGCACCCCTGGATGTGGAGAAGGTTCGGGCGGACTTTCCCATCCTCTCGCGGTCCGTTCATGGCAAGCCGCTCGTTTTCCTGGACAGTGCAGCGAGTAGCCAGAAGCCACAGGTTGTCATCGATGCCATGTCCGAGTTCTATTCCTCGGGATACGCGAATATTCACCGGGGTCTCTACGAACTCTCGGCCGAGGCCACGCGTCGCTACGAGGCGGTTCGTGAAATTACTCGAAATTTCATTGGCGCTGGTGATGCGCGTGAAATCGTCTTCGTCCGTAATGCCACCGAAGCCATCAACCTGGTGGCACATTCCTGGGGACGATCTCATGTCTCGGAGGGTGATGAGGTCCTGATTTCAGCCATGGAACATCACGCGAACATCGTTCCGTGGCAGATGTTGTGTGAGGAAAAGGGAGCGGTGCTGCGGGTCGTGCCCATCAACGACCGCGGTGAAATCGAGTTGGAAGCTCTCGAGCAGCATATCTCATCACGCACACGCATGATTTCCGTCTGCCATGTTTCCAATGCGCTTGGCACCATCAACCCCGTCGACGAGATCGTTTCTATGGCCCACGCGCGCGGCATCCCGATTCTTCTGGACGGGGCACAGGCGGTGCCTCACATGAAAGTGAACGTAGAGGAGATCGGGTGTGACTTCTACGTGTTCTCGGGGCACAAGCTTTTTGGGCCGAGTGGTGCAGGCGTGTTGTATGGGCGCCTCGAGTTGTTGGATGCCATGCCGCCATTTCTGGGAGGGGGCGACATGATTGAATCCGTCAGCTTCGAGAAAACCACCTACGCTGAAGTGCCCCAACGCTTCGAAGCGGGCACACCGGATATTGCCGGTGTCATCGGGTTGGGCGCAGCCATCGAGTACCTCGAGTCCGTCGGCTGGGATGCCATCGAGGCCTGGGAGGTGGAGTTGATGGATTACGCGGTGGATCGCCTGGCGGCGATCCCCGAGGTGCGTGTCATCGGTACGGCGCGACGCAAGGTTCCGGTCCTCTCCTTCGACCTCGAAGGGGTGCATCCTCATGATGTAGCCATGGTGCTCGATCAGGAAGGGGTCGCCGTTCGTGCGGGTCATCACTGCGCGCAGCCCGTCATGGAGCGTTTCGAGGTGCCTGCAACGACGCGGGCCACACTGGCGTTCTACAACACCCGATCGGATGTCGACGCTCTTGTGCGGGGACTCGAGAAGGTGCTGGAGTTGTTCGACTGATGGATGAACTTCGCGATCTCTACCAAGCCACGATCATGGATCACAACCGTTCCCCGAGGAACTTTGGACAACCGGATTCGAGCAATCACCGCGCCGATGGTCACAATCCAGTCTGTGGAGATAAGATTACTGTGTACCTGGACGTGCGAGATGGACGAATCGAGGACATCGGTTTTGAGGGCGCGGGGTGCGCCATCAGTACGGCGTCGGCTTCGTTGATGACCGAGTTCGTGAAGGGCATGGAAGTGGCCCGGGTCGGTGACTCCTTCGAGTGTTTTCACGAACTGGTGACGGGCTCGGAACTCGAAGTGCCTGAAATTCCCGAGTTGGGAAAACTCGTCGTGTTCGCTGGTGTGCGTGCGTACCCGGTGAGGGTGAAATGCGCGACTCTGGCGTGGCACACGCTTCGCTCGGCTCTCGCAGAAGACGGCGCCGTTGCAAAGACGGAGTGAAAGACGTGAAAGACGAAACGGTTGCAGACGTGCAGGGGTCGGGTGGCGATGCGGTCAAGTCCGACGCATCGACTGACGGGCCCAATCGGGGGGGGACCATCGAGTCCCGCATCGTCGAGGCCCTTCAGACGATCTATGACCCGGAGATTCCCGTAGACATCTACGAGTTGGGTCTCATCTACGAGGTTGAAGTTCGAGAGGACGGAGAGGTGTACGTGAAGATGACGCTCACCTCGCCCATGTGTCCCGTGGCGGAAACGCTTCCTCCCGAGGTGGAAACCAAGGTGCGAGATGTCGAGGGAGTTTCGCGAGTGGTCTTGGACCTCGTGTGGGATCCGCCTTGGTCTCCCGATATGATGTCTGAGGCGGCAAAACTCGAACTGGGCTTCTGACCTCCAAGCAACGCCACGCAGTACCTCAGGTTTCGAGAGGGATATTCGCGAAGCCCCGAACGTGGGCCTGGTAGGTTCGGGTCAGACCCTTTCGGTTTACTTGGTAGTCGGGGAAGCGCGCTCCGAATTCTTCGAGGGCGATGCGGGTCTCCAGCCGCGCCAAGGACTTTCCGATGCATACGTGTTGTCCGTGCCCGAAGTAGATCTCTCTTTCGTGAGTACGAGTGACGTCGAAGCGTTCGGGGTCTTCGAACTCTCGTTCGTCGCGGCAGGCAGCTCCCGTGACAAGTGCAACCCGGGCGCCGGCGGGAATGGTCACACCGTGGAGTTTCGTGTCAGAAAGAGCGACGCGTCCTTGAAATTGGGATGGGGCGTCGTAGCGAAGTAACTCTTCGATGGCATTGTCGATCCGCTTGGGCTCGTCCCAAAGGAGTTGACGTTGGTCCGGGTTTTCGTGCAGGTAGACCACCGCATTGCCGATCAGTTTTGCAGTGGTTTCTGCTCCAGCCGCGGCCAGTAGCGTGGTGAAGGCCGTCACTTCGAAATCGTCCAGCTTTCGTCTAGCTCCGTCGGGTTCTTCGTATTCGGCATCTGCGATCAGGGTGATGAGGTCGTCGCGCGGATTCTTTCGGCGTTCTTCGAGCAGGCCGAGGATGTAATCTCGCGACTTGGCCTGCCATGCCAATCCCTCTTCCGGCGGCAGGCCCGTGTCTGGATCTCTTGATAACCCAGCGTCCACCCAGCCTCGATAGGTGTCGCGGTCCTCTTCTGGGATACCGAGCAGGACGCAGATCACGTCCATGGGAAAGCGGACGGAGAACTCCTGTTGGATATCGAACGCCTTTTGGCCCTCCAGGGCATCGAGTAGCGAGCGCGCGATGCTTCGAATTTCCGGCTCCATGGCCTCGATGCGTCGAGGCGTGAATCCGCGGCTGACGATGTTGCGCAAACGGGTGTGCCGGGGCGGGTCCATCCCGATGATCGAGAAGACGTCTCCAGGAGTTTCTCCACGATTCTCGATCTGGGGACCCAGAGACGAGCTGTGGGTCTGCCAATCGAGGGTCGCTTGCCAGACGTCTTCGAATCGAAACAGGGCGTAGAAGTCCATGTCTGGGTTGTAGCTGCAGGGTTGGTTGTCTCTGAACCACGCGTAGCTCGGGTAGGGGTCGTGCTGCATTTCGCGCGCGTAGGGGTCGTACTTCATGCGGACTCCCGGGCTGGATTTGCGGGGAACTTTAACAATTCGGGCCGCATTCGGTGTCTTTCAGCGCTGCGGCATATTTTCGGGCAGTGGCGTCGTGCGGTCGAGTTCGTTCACCTCTTGGGCGACTGAGCCCGGGAGTCGGGCTCGCCGTGCTAGCACCGCGTAGGCGGTGGGAACGACGAAGAGGGTAAAAGCCGTTGAGAAGAGAACCCCAGCGAAGATCACGACGCCGATGGCGCCTCTGCCCGCGGAACCCGCCCCACTCGCTAGCAGCAGGGGGAGTGTTCCGATTGCGGTGGAGATGCCCGTCATCAAGATTGGGCGCAGACGAGTTTGTGAAGCGTGGAGGACAGCTTCGTCGAATTGCATGCCGGTGCGACGAAGTTGGTTGGTGAACTCTACGATGAGAATTCCATTCTTGGCGGCCAGGCCGATGAGAATGGTGATACCGATCTGGCTGTAGATGTTGAGGGTACCGTCGGGCAGGAGGAGTAGGCCGATGAGGGCGCCTGCAACGGCAAGCGGAACTGTAAACATGATGATGAACGGGTGAACGAAGCTCTCGAATTGTGCCGCGAGTACCAGGAAGACGATGAGCAATGCCATCCCGAAGGTGAAATAGATCGCCAGCGAGGATTCGTGGAACTCTCGTGATGTGCCCTTGTAGTCGATGCGTGCCGCAGAAGGCAGCACTCCTTTTGCAAGGTTCGTCAGGGCCTGTAGAGCTTCTCCGAGGTTTGCCCCGGGGGCTAGATTGGCTTCGATGGTGGCAGCGGGCAGGCGATTGAAGCGTCGCAGAGTTCCGGGCGCTGCGATTTCTCGCTTTTGGACGAGATTTGACAGAGGAACGAGATTGCCCGTGGTCGCGGAACGAACGTAGAGATTCGAGAGGTCGTCGGGAGCACGCCGCTGGCTTTCGAGAGCCTGAAGGATCACCTCATATTCCTCTCCGCGATCCACGTAGGTAGTGACCTTTCGTGAGCCGAGCATGGTTTCGAGGGTTCGCCCGATCACTTCCACGGGGACTCCAAGATCGGCGGCTCGCGAAGGGTCCACACTCACGCGCAGCTGCGGCCGCGTGGGTTGGATGTCACCCCGGACCCCACGCAGATCGGACCGATTCTGGATGTCTCGGAGCAGTTGGTCCTGCCAGATCGCGACCTGCTCGTGGGTTGGTCCCTGGATGACGAACTGTATCGGTCGCCCTGAACCCCGCTGGCCCAGTCCTCCTGAAGGTGCGGGAAATGCCCGGACCCCGGGGATCGTCGTTAGTCGCTGACCGATCATTTGCATGATCTCTCCGGTGGACTGTTCGCGATCCTCCCAGTGCTCGAGTACGACGATCACGAACCCGGTATTCATGGCTTCACTGGGGGTGAAACTGCCGGGGACGCCGGTCATCGCCCGGGCAACGCCGCTAGATTCGACCATGGGAAACAACACGCGTTCCTCGATCTCGCGCATGTGTCGCATGGAATATTCGTAGCTGGCGCCTTCGGGGCCGAACATGAAGATCATGAACGCGCCGCGGTCTTCCGAGGGCTCGAGTTCGCTGGGTACGGCCTGGAAGAGTTGAACGATGGCGAAAAGGACCCCAAGTAGGCCAGCCATCACGACCATGGGAACCCGAAGACAGAACCGGAGTGCGGTCCCGTAACCCGTGATGGTCAGGTCCAAGACGCGCTGGGTGAGTCGTGAGAACCCACTGCCACGCTGGCTCGGAACCAACAGCTTCGAGCAGAGCATGGCTGAGAGTGTGAGAGCCACCAGGCTCGAGATGGTCACCGCGGCAGAAACCGTGATGGCGAGTTCACGAAACAAGCGCCCGATCAGGCCCTCCATGAAGGCAATGGGTACGAACACGGCGATTACGACCAGAGTGGTGGCAATGACCGCGAATCCCACTTCTCGGGCTCCGCGCAGTCCCGCCACCAGGGCGGGTTCTCCGAGGTCGATGCGTCGCTGGATGTTCTCGAGGACCACGATGGAGTCGTCTACCACCAGGCCGATGGAGAGGAGCAGTGCCAGCAGGGTCAGCATGTTGATGGACAGGTCGAAGGAATAGAGCGCTCCGAAGGCGCCTATCAGGCAGATGGGGACCGTCAGAGCGGGAACGATGGCCGCTCGGAGGGTTCCCAGGAACAAATAGATGACACCCACCACGAGGGCGACCGCGAGCGCCAGGGTGAAGTAGACCTCCTGGACGGCGGCCTGGACGTAGATGGAACCATCCCAGCTGTCGCCGAGGTGGTATTCCACCGGAAGGCTGGGAGCGATTTTCTGCATCTCTGCGGATACGGCTCTTGCCACCGCAACGGTGTTGGCATCGGATTGTTTAATGATGCCGATCCCGACTCGTGGGCGACCATTGCCTCGAAAACTGCTCCTCCATTCTTCGGGTCCAACTTCGACTCTTGCGACGTCCGACAGGCGAACCAGGTGCCCGCGTTCTCCACGCGCCACTACCAGGCGCCGAAAATCATCTGGGACTCGGTAACTGCGCTCCACGCGCACTGTGAAATCGCGATCGATGGACTCCAGGCGTCCTGCGGGGAGTTCCACGTTCTGGGAACGGAGTGCCGCTTCTACGTCGGCTACCGTGAGTGAGTGGGCAGCCAGTCTGATCCGGTCGAGCCAGATTCGCATGCTATAGCGCCGCTCACCCGAAAGGATGACGCGAGCGACACCGTCGAGTACGGAAAAGCGGTCGACCAGATAGCGTCGTGCATAGTCGGTCAGTTCCAGAGGGCCGCGTGTTTCGCTGGACAGGCTCAACCAAAGGATTGGCTGGGAGTCCGATTGTGCCTTCCAGATTTCGGGGGCGCTGGCTTCGTCGGGCAGGTCGTCCAAGGCCTGAGAGACCCGGTCGCGTACGTCGGAAGCGGCGGCGTCGATGTCCCGAGACAGATTGAACTCGATGCTGATCCGCGACGAGCCATCGAGGCTTTCGCCCGATAGGGTCCGGACTCCTTCGATACCGCTGAGTCGTTCTTCCAGAGGCTTGGTGATTCGGTTCTCGACCACCTCAGCTGACGCACCTCGATAGATCGTCTCGATGGAGATGATGGGCGGGTCTACGGCAGGGAGTTCACGCAGGGGAAGGTTCGCGAAGGAGAGCAGCCCAAAGGCGACTAGCAGGGTCGAAAGGACCGTTGCCAGAACCGGCCGCCGTACCGAGGTGTCCGAGAGCCACACGGTGGAGTCTCAGGCGTCGGGGGCGGGGTCGCTTCTCACGACCTTGGCCCTCGATCCCGGGTGGAGAAGATCGGCGCCTTCACTGATGACGATTTCGGTGCCTGTGAGACCGCTGCGGATCTCTACGAGTCCAGGTCTTCGGCTGCCGATGGTGACTTCGAGGCGGTGGGCCGCTCCGTCGTCGTCGAGGGTGTGGACGTACTGATGCTCGCCTCGGGGAACCAGGGCTTGTTCGGGAACGGCCAGGGACTTCCGAGGGTGCGTTTCGAGTACCACTGTGAGGAGCATGCCTGGGCGCAGGGCATGGTCTGGGTTCGGGATCTCGGCTCGGATGATCAGGGAACGCGTGATGGGATCGATGCGAGAATCCACTGCGCGAACCACGCCGTGAAATTTCCGATTGGGGTAGGCGATGGACTGGGCTTCGACCGTGAGGCCGGGAACTACCACCGGAAGAAATGACTCGGGAACTGTGAAGTCGAGTTT
This sequence comes from Myxococcota bacterium, assembly GCA_022447545.1. Taxonomy (GTDB): domain Bacteria; phylum Myxococcota_A; class UBA9160; order UBA9160; family SMWR01; genus JAKVBI01. Next base: position 218,457 of record JAKVBI010000011.1, on the reverse strand, counting down.
GATGGTGTCGATGTCATCCAGCGTCGTAATCACGTCGCCGGGCTTTAGGAGTGCCCCAGGGCTCACTGCGCGTAGTCCCAGGACCCCGCGAAACGGCGCTCGGATCAAGTGGTCCGAGAGTCGCGCCTGGAGTTCCTCGAGGCGAGCATGCGCTGTGTCCCGTGCGGCGACACGTTCGTCGAGGCGCGATCGGGATTCGCTCCCGCGAGCGTGGAGATCTGCTGCGCGCTGGTGTTGACGCAGGGCTTCGGAGTAGTTCGCCCAGGCTTCGGCGAGTTGTGCAGATTCTTCTTTGCTGGTGAGTTCAGCCAGGACTTGTCCCTGGTCCACCAACTCGCCGTCTTCGAAGGTGACGCGTTGAACGCGCTCGACCACGTCTGCAGTGATCACCACGGACTCCTGGGCCCGGGTGGTTCCAATGGCTTCGATCTGGTCACTGAAGTTGGCGACACCGACGGGTGTGACGACCACTGGAGTGGCGCGTGCGATGACCTTTCTCGCGCTGGGGGCTGCCGTGGCAGGAGAGGACCCCTCGGCGCTGCACGAAAGCAGGACCATGGCCATGGCGCCCTGGACGAGCACAGTCGTCACGAGGTTCGGCTCGACCCGTGAAGACAACGATCGACTTGTGGGTCGGAGCATCATGGACGACTCGACAGGTTTGGCGGTTCTTGCCAAGAATGGCGGCATTTCATGCTATCAGGCCTCGTGCTCCGTGGCCTCCCGATCAGAATTCGGGCCCGAAGGCTCCTCGGGCGGGTTAGCCTGGAATCGAGTTGTGAAGCCCGGAATGGCGCGTCCGTCCAGGCCCTCGGTAATTCGACGCGAGCTTGAAGGAGGATCCATCCATGCCCAGCATCGACTTTCCGGCCATCGATGCCGACAACCACTACTACGAGCCCGACGATTGCTGCACTCGTCACATCGAATCGAAGTACCGGGATCGTGCGGTGCGGGTGGTGGAGAACTCGGATGGGGTGCGCGAGTGGCGCTTCGGTGACAAGCCGCTTTCGTTCCACCGATACCCCAGAAGTCAAGTGATGGAGCCCGGCATGTATCGGGCTTTCATGGCGGGTGAGACGTTCGATCCCGAAGCTCCACCGAAGTTCATTCCTGCCGATTCGCCGGCTTTTAGCAACCGCGACGCTCGCATCAAGGTGCTGGACCATTTCGGCCTCGAGGCGGTGATGATGGTTCCGTCGTTCGGTCTCGCATTCGAGGCGGATTGTCGAGAAGATCCCGAGGCTGCTGCGGCAAACGTTCGCGCCTTCAATCGATGGGTCGAAGACGATTGGGGCTATGCATACCAGGGGCGTCTCATATCGCCCGCAACCATCTCCCTGTTTGACTTGGAAACCGCGGTCGAGGAACTCGAACGTGTTTTGAAGGAGGGAGCGCGTGTTGTCATGCTCCGGGCCGGGCCGCTGTTCGGCCGTTCGCCTGCGGACTCGTATTTCGATCCATTTTGGAGCCGGGTCGAGGAGGCGAACATTCCCGTCCTGCTTCACATCGGTGTCAGTGGTTACAACCCGGTGGTGGGTGCCATGTGGGGCGAAAACCCGGATGTGAACGAAACGGAAATGTCGCCTTTTCTCTATTACACGTGCTTCGGCAAGCGACCCATCATGGACACCGTGGCGTGCTTCATCCTGCACAACCTGTTCGGCCGCTATCCCGGCCTGCGAATGATGTCGGTGGAGAACGGTTCGGCATGGATCCCGGGCCTGCTGGCAGATATGGATGGCAGTGCCAGGGTGAGTTTCAGTACCCAGGGGGCAAAATCAGTGCCGTTGATCGGTGGGCCTCTCACGGACTCGCCCAGCAATCTGTTCAAAAAGCACTTCTACGTCTGCCCCTTCTTCGAGGAGTCGGTCTCAGATCTCGTGGGCTGGATCGGGGCCGAGCACGTATTGTTCGGCTCGGATTGGCCGCATCCCGAGGGAGTGAGAGAACCCCTGGACTTTTTGGATGACTGCGGAGGGTTGTCGGAAGATCAGCTCCAGTTGGTGATGCGGGACAACTCGGCACGTCTGCTGGGGGTGGCGCCCTGATCGGTCGGCCAGTCAGCTCGTTGGCCGATCAGCCTTCGTCGATGCCCAGGAGGAGACCGCTGGTCGGCACGCCGGTACCTGCCGTGACGATGACGTGCTCGGCGCCCTCGACCTGATTTACCGCCGTGCCTCTGAGCTGCCGCACGCCTTCGGAGATGCCGTTCGCACCGTGGATGTACGCCTCGCCGAGTTGGCCTCCGTGAGGGTTCACGGGAAGGCCTCCGCCCATTTCAATGTTGCCACCGCGGATGAAGTCCTTGGCCTCACCTCGTTTGCAGAATCCGAACTCTTCCAGCTGGATCAAGACAAAGGGCGTGAAGTGGTCATAGATGATGGCCGCCTGAACATCGTCCGGAGTGAGTTCGGCGGTAGCGTAGAGTTGCTCGGCGACAATCCCCATTTCGGGCAGAGTAGCGACATGGTCCGAGTAGTAACCCGTCATCATCATCTGATCGTTGGTCATGCACTGGGCTGCAGCGTTGATCAGGACGGGGGGTTGCCTCAGGTCGCGTGCGCGCTCTGTGCTTGTGACGACGATGGCCACCGCACCGTCGCTCTCCTGGCAGCAGTCGAGTAGGCGCAGGGGGTCCACAATCCAGCGCGAGTTCTGGTGATCCTCGAGCGTGATGGGGCGCTGGTAGAACCACGCCTTGGGATTCGTGGCTGCGTGCTTGCGGTCAGCCACCGCCACGCGGCCGAAGTCCTCACTGGTAGCTCCGTATTCGTGCATGTAGCGCCGAGCCTGCATGGCCACCCAAGACGCGGGCGTCAACAATCCATAGGGGGAGTGCCAACCGTAGTTGGTGTTTTCCGTTGTGGGCACCGGAGGCCGGTCCTGGACGCCGGTGCCGAAGCGCTGCTGCGAGCGCTCGTTCATCGCACGGTAGACGACCACGACGTCGGCAACACCTGCATGGATCGCCATGGCGGCCTGATGTACGACCCCGCAAGCTGCGCCTCCCCCGTAGTGGATCCTCGAGAAGAAGGTCAAGTGGTCCCCGCCGAGGTAGCGGTTCACCTCGTTGGCAGGATTGTTATCCATGGAGAAGTTCACCATGCCGTCGACGTCGGAGTGCTGGAGCCCGGCGTCTTCCAGGGCGGAGGAGATGGCTTCGAGGGCCAACTGGAGTTCGCTGCGACCCGAGTCCTTGGAGAACTCAGTGGCGCCGATGCCGGCGATGGCCGCCGCGTTTTTGAGGCGGCTCTTACGCCGTGACATCAGAGAGTGGGCCTCTGGTCGTCGCTGACCAGCAACTTTCCGAGTTGGGCGAGTTGACGGTTTCCACCGCCTAGGGCGGCCCCCAGGTACTGAGACCAGAGGAAGTAGCGATGGATCGGGTAATCGACGTCGGCGCCAATGCCTCCGTGGAGGTGCTGAGCGGTGTGCACCACGCGATCTCCTCCTCGTGCTGCCCACCACTTCGCCGCCACGATCTCTGCACGTGCACGCAGTCCTTCGGACAAGCGCCAGGTCGCTTCGAGCAGGACCGAGCGCATCGACTCGACGTCGATATAGGCGTCGGCGGCTCGGACCTGGGCCGCCTGGAAAGAGCCAATGGGTTTGCCGAACTGCTTGCGCTCACGCAGGTATTCGGCCGTGGCATGGAGGGCGGCTTCGCAGGTGCCGAGTTGCATGCTCGCGTAGCCCAACAGGGCACGGTCGACGAGCCATTCCACGATCTCGGCGCCCTGGGAGACGTCGCCAAGGAGCCCTTCTGAGTCGACACGAGCACCCGAGAGTTGCATCAGGGCTTGGGGTTCGTGGTGGATGGCCGTCTGGCGCTCGAGCTTGACTCCCTCGGCCTGGGGTTCGAGCAGAAAAACCCCCACGCCGTCGTCCATCGAGGCGGGGACCACGACGGTGCTGGCCGAGAATCCAGCCGGGACACAGACCTTCTCGCCATCCAGGCGCCAGCCGTCACCATCACGCTGGGCCGTGACTCTGGGCTTCGTGGGGTCGGAACTTCCGTTCTCCTCCAGAGCTGCGGTCAGGATGGCTCCACTTTCGGCCACAGGCGTGAGCCAGCGCTTCTTTTGTGCTTCGCTGCCGAATTCGGCGATGGGAAGCGCGCCCAATACCACGGTGGGCAAGAGCGGGATGGGAGCCACGTGACGGCCCGCTTCCTCCAGCAGGATGGAGACTTCGCCCATGCCGAGCCCGCCACCTCCCTGGGCTTCGGGGATGGCGATGGCTACGAGGTTCGCTTGAACGAGTTCGCCCCAGAGGTCGTCGTCGTAGAAGACCCCGCTGGTCTCGAGTTCTTTCGAGCGTTCGTGGCTCGTTTGGTCGCTAAGGATCTGGCGGGCCAGTTCTCGAACGGCCTCTTGCTCTTCGGTGTAGGAGAAGTCCATGGATGTCGTCCCGTTCTGAAAATGGATGAAGGTTGTATCGGATGCCCGCTCAGGCGGGCTCGAATTGCAGGAATAGCCGGCCTGGTTCGAGTTCGTCGAAACGCGCTTGCACCGGCATGCCTACGCGGACCTGGTCGCTGGGCACGCCCGGGAGGTTGCTCACCACTCGGGTTCCCTCGTCGAGTTCCACTAGGACGATGAGGTTGGGAACATCGAAGGGTGGAATCGGTGGATGGTGGAAGGAGACAAAGCTGTAGATCTCCCCTCGTCCCGAGGACGCGAGGGTCTCCCAGTCAAGGGAGTGGCAGGACGGACACATGGGGCCGGGTGGGTGACGTAGGTTCCCGCAGGCACTGCAGCGCTGGATCAGCAACTGGCGTTCCTGGATGCCGTCCCACCAGAACTGGGTGTCCCGCGTGATGGCCGGAATCGGGCGAAGTCGTTCGGGCTCGCTCAAGCTTGGAATTGCTCCATCGAGGGTGAGGGGCCAGGCGAACTGGGGTCAGCGCGGTGCTCGGGGCAGTTGGAGGCCAAGCATGGCCACGATTTCTCTCTGGATCTCATTCACACCACCGCCGAAGGTGTTGATGGTGGCACCTCGGACCTCCTGCTCGATTCGGCCCTGCAGAGCGGCCCCGGGGCTCCCGCCACGCAGGGGGCCAATGGCACCCAGAACTTCGAGCAACAGTCGATAGATGTCGATCACCACCTCCGTTCCGAAGATCTTGGCTGCGGAGGATCGAGCGGGATCCGGATCTCCCTGCTCGATCTCCCACGCCATTTTCCAGTTCGTGATCTTCAAGGCCTCCACCAATGCGAAGGCCTCCCCCAGTGCCATCTGGACCCAGGGCTTTTCGGCCACGGGGTCGCCGTTCTCGTCGGGGGTCTCCTTGGCCCATCGGATGGTGTCGCCGAGGCAGAGCAGGGCGGCATTCCCAAAGGCCGAAAGCCCCACGCGCTCGTGGTTGAGCTGGAGTGTGATCAGCCGCCAACCACCATTCTCCTTGCCCACGAGCATTTCCGTGGGAACTCGAACGTCCTCGTAGTAGGACATACAGGTGTGGCCACCGTTGATGGTATGGATGGGCGAAGTGGTGACCCCCGGGAGGTTCGCATCGACGATGATGATGGAGATGCCCTTGTGGCGTGGGGCGTCCTGATCGGTGCGGCAGGCGAGCCAGATGTAGTCGGCTCCATCTGCACCGGATGTGAAGATCTTGGTGCCGTTGATTACATATTCGTCGCCATCACGAACCGCGGTGGTCTTGAGTGCAGCGAGGTCCGTTCCTGCATCGGGTTCGCTGTAGCCGATGGCAAAGTGGATGTCCCCGGAAAGGATGCCCCGCAAGAAGCGATCCTTCTGACTCTCGCTGCCCATGGCCATCAGGGCCGGGCCGACTGTATTGATGGTGACAAAGGGGATCGGTGCGCTGACGCGTCGGGCTTCGTCGAACCAGATCTGCTGCTCGATGGAGGTACGGCCCTGGCCGCCATATTCCTCAGGCCAGCCCACCCCGAGCCATCCATCGCTGCCCATCTGTTTCACCAGGCGGCGCTCTTCGGCGCCCCCTTCCATGGGACGGATGTTGGCCTGGACGTCTTCGGGCATGAGTTTGGCGAAGTACTCACGTAGCTCGCCCCGGAGGGACTTCTGTTCGTCGGTGTAGTCGATGTGCATGGGGGCCCAGTCTATCCGATGCCTGGCGTACGTCACGATCAGATCCTCCCGGATCCCATCGCCGGTCGGGGGCTAGCGGCCTCCCGGCGCCCGAAACACTCGCGGCCTCGCGGATTTGGGCCGACTTTTGTGCGGGCGGGGGTGGATGGATGCCGTGCCGTTCAGCTGCGATACTGGCCCGCCGAATGGTCTTGCGACATGGTGTGTTCATGACCGTGGGTCGCGCAACCGGCTTTCCGCTCTGGTGGATCGGCGCGGCTTTCGCCGTCTTGATCGTGTCCGGTCTGCTGCCTGGTGCGGGGAGTGGCGAAGGGCCGTCGGAAGCTGGCCCTGTCCTGGCCGATGTCCAGGCTGCCGGCTACGTGAGTTCGGGGACCTGCCGTTCGTGCCATCCCGGCCACTACCACAGCTGGTTTGAATCCTTTCACCGCACCATGACCCAACGCGCCGATCCGGGGGCCGTGGCGGCCGATCTGGACGGTCTGGAACTCGTTCTGCCCGGACACGCCTATCGGTTCGAGCGCGCTGGGGACCAGTTCTGGGTCGACCTCACGGACTCGGAAGGTACCCAACGCTATCCCATCGAATTGACGACCGGTTCCCACCATCGGCAGTGGCTCTGGCTCGGTACGGGACGCGGTCGAACCCTCGCGGCCGTCCCGTTCATCTATCTGATCGAGGACGAACGCTGGGTTCCCCGCGATGCTGCGTTCATGCATCCCCCGGCCCGGAACTGGTCGACGCGAATGCTCGATGGGAAATGGGGAGTCGGTTGCATTCAGTGCCACACCACGGCGGCACAGGTGGCGGCGGCGCGCGGGCCGGGGCCTCGACGGGATGGGGGTGAGGCCTCCGCGGTGGAGTTGGGCATTGCCTGCGAGTCGTGCCACGGGCCTGGAGGCAAGCACGTTCGAGAAAATCGCAGTCCCGGTCGGCGCTACCTTCAGCATCTCGACGCAACTGCGAATGCCTCCATCGTCGATCCCTCGGATCTCGATCACGAACGCGCCACCGCCCTATGTGGACAATGTCACTCCCTGGAAGCGGCCCAGGCTTCGAGCGGTTTCATGCCCGGGGAGTTGTTGGATCCGGTTTTCGAGACGGAACAACGACGCGAAGTGTGGGGCGATCTCGCGTTCTGGCCCGATGGACGCGTGCGAACCGGCGGGCGCGAGTACGACGCGCTGGTCGAGACCGAGTGCTATCGGCGAGGGGAGGCATCCTGTCTCTCTTGTCACTCCATGCATCGCGAAAACGACGATCCTCGTCCGACTGAGGAGTGGCGGGTGGATCAGTTGCGAGTGGGGCATGACGGGAACTCCGCGTGCCTCCAGTGTCACGAGATGCCCGACATCGAAGCGCACACTCATCACGCTGCCGGTTCCAGGGGCAGTAATTGCTATGACTGCCATTCTCCTCATACAAGCTATGCGCTTTTGAAAGCCATTCGGAACCATGGTGTGGAAGCGCCCGACGTTTCCGTCGAGTTGTCGACCGGCCGGCCGAATGCCTGCAACCTGTGCCACCTTGATCGATCATTGGGCTGGACAGCTGAGCATCTGCAGGACTGGTACGGGATCGAGCCCCCCGAGTTGGATGCGGATCAGCGGGAGATCGCGGCCTCGGTGCTGTGGGCGGTGTCCGGCGATGCGGGTCAGCGCGCTCTTGCCGCCTGGCACATGGGTTGGGAGCCAGCCCAGCAGGCATCGGGAACCCACTGGCTCCCTCTGTATTTGTCGCCGTTGCTGGACGATTCGTATCCGGCCGTACGCTACCTCGCCTGGCGGTCTCTCAGGACACTGCCGGGTTACGCGGACCTCGACTACGACTATGTGGCCGATCAGAAGGTCCGGTCAGCGAGTGCCATGGCCGCCTTTGATCGTTGGTGGAGGACCCATCGCTCGAATCCCAGGGCACGGCCCTCGGTTCTGCTCGACGCCCAGGGCACCGTCAGTCAGAACACATTGGCGAGATTGCTGTCCGAGCGGGACGAGCGCCGCCTGGAGTGGATTGAATAGGGAAGGGGATACCTCCCGTTGCAGGGTTGCAGCTCTGGAGACAAAATGGGCTCAAGGTCCCACCGTCCCCCTCGTCAAGGTGTTGGCTCGCATTTGTGTCTCGAGGGTCCACCATTGCCGACGTCCCATCTGGACAAACCCCGCCGCTGGCTATCCCTAGGGGTTACCTTTGCGCTCGCCGTTGTCACGGCTCTGGGCTTCGGCGAGTGGTGGCTGCGGCTCTCGGGCTCGGGTGATCCGCGAGAGGCTTGGCAGACACGTGGTTTTCACCGCGCCGATCCCGATTTGATTTACGCCCTCACACCCAATACAAAAAACCGCATGGTGGGTGATGAATTCGTCGAGATCTCCCACACCAACGCACTGGGGCTGCGAGATCGGGAGGTCGAGGGAAAGCCAGCGCTTCGGATTCTGGTGCTCGGCGATTCGCTCACTTTCGGGCAGGGGGTGGGCGACGACGAAACTTACGCGAACCAGCTGGAGCAACGACTGCGGTCAGCGGGCCGGGACGTCGACGTGATCAATGCGGGAATCAAGGGTTACGGGACCGATCAGTCGTATCGAATGTTTACCCAGCGTCTGAGGTTTCTCGACCCAGATATCCTGGTGCTCGCATTTTCCCCGACGGACCTCTACGACAACTACAACCTGGCGCTCTATGAGCTCGAGGCAGGCAGTTTGGTTCCCCTCGATGCGACTCGCCACCCGCTCTACCGACAGAGTCGTATCCTGGAGCGTCTGCCGGATTTTCTGCGGGGCTGGGAGCTGCCCACTGCGCTGGCGAAGTGGCTTGGGGGGATTGGCGCCTTCCACCCAAGAGAACTCAATACGGGCGATTCCGTGTCTCAGTGGCTTCGGCGGAAGACCCTGCTCGAAATCTCTGAACTCGTCCGTATCGGGCAGGAGGATGGGTTCACGCTGCTGGCTATGGGGATCCCCGGGCGGGACGAAGGTTGGGACCAGTATCGCTGGCTGCACGAAGAGCAGCCCAGGGGGGCTCGCTTCCTCGATCTGAGTCGTGATCGCGAACTGGTGGCCAACAAGGATCAGTTCTATTTCCAGCGCGATGAGCATCTCTCGGCAGCCGGCCACCGCCTGGTTGCGGAGCGCTTACAGTCAAAGCTCGCGAAGTTGGGGCTGCTCTAAACGAAACCGTCGTCGTGTTCGCGCAGTAACCCCGGTGTCGGACGATCCAGGTGGGAAGGGCCGTGGTAGACTCGGCCTTTACGGAGGTCACATGGAGCCGAGTCGAATCGAAGAGCACCTGTCCGAGATCGAGGAGCAGGGCTACACGATCGTGCGGGACGCCATCGAACCTCCGTTGGTCGACGCCCTTGTCCAGCAGATCCGCAATGTTGAAAAAGAAATGGGCGCGAAGCCGAAGGGTAACCCCGCAGAGGGGTACGCGACCTTGAGGACCTACAACCTGTTGGCCCGCGGCGAGGTCTTTCAGACCATGCCGGTTCACGAGAATGTGCTGCCCATCGTCGAGCGGGTCCTGGATACGGGTTGCCTGCTTTCCGGGATGACCGCCATCGACATCGGACCCGGTGAGGTCTGTCAGCCGATCCACCCGGACGATATTGTGATGAACGTCGAGAGGCCGCACGTTCCGCTGATGTGTACGAGCATGTGGGCGTTGACTGATTTCAGCGATGCGAATGGTGGTACGCGGGCGGTCCCCGGGTCCCATCGGTACGACCACGCCCCGGATTTTCAAGCCGAGATCGAAACCATACCCATCGAGATGCCCGCCGGTAGCGTGATGATTTTCGACGCGAGTTTGTGGCATGGCGGAGGATCGAACCGGACAGAAGATGAATGGCGCCTCGGTGTCAACGTCCAATACTGTGCCGGTTTTATTCGACCCCAGCAGAACCAATATCTGGGCGTGCCTCGGGAAATCACCCAGACGTTCTCGGATCGGCTCCTCGAATTGTGCGGGTATAGCCTCTACAAGGGCATCATGGGGCACATCGATACCAAGAGCCCCGCGATGGTTTTGGGCGGGGGTCGACTTGATCAGACCGCCTACGCGGACTCGCGCTCCAGCGACTGGGTCGAGGGCGAGTGAAAGCACCTGGGAACGCTTCGCGCAAGGAGATGCAGCGGCGGATCGTCGCCATCGATTGGATGCGGGGTCTGGTGATGGTGCTCATGGCCATCGATCACGCCTCGGTGGTGTTCAACGGTGGACGCATCGCCACGGATTCCGCCTACCTGCTCGATCCTGCCAGCGGAAATCCCGCCCACGTTCCCGGGGCGATTCTTCCTACAGCTCAGTTCTTGACGCGCTGGATCACCCATCTGTGCGCCCCGACTTTCTTGTTTCTGTCTGGAACTTCCCTTGCACTGAGCGCTGCTCATCGGCGCGCTGCGGGGGATTCCGAGTCCGCCATCGACAGGCACCTTTTCATTCGAGCATTGGTGATTCTGGCTCTGGAAGTTCTTCTGTCGGTTATGGCTTGGCAGGGAGTGCTGATTCTGCAGGTCCTGTATGCGATCGGTGCGGGTCTCCTGTTGATGATTCCACTGCGCCGTCTTGATAATCGGTTGCTGGTTTGTCTCGGTCTGGGTTGGCTGTTGTTCGGAGAGGCCATCACTCGCAGTTTGTTGCCGATCGGGTCATCTCCCGGGTTGATCGGATCGCTGTTGCTCGCGCCTGTGTATGCCGCACCGGTAACGGTTCTCTATCCCGTGGTGCCGTGGTTGGCGCTGATGGCATTGGGGTGGACGTTTGGTGGGCACTTGTTGGACCTGCCCGAAGGCCCTGCCAGACGGCAGATCCTGTTCCGAGAATTGATGACGATGGGGATTCTCGGCCTGGTGGTATTTTCGTTCGTGCGCGGGATCGACGCCTACGGAAACCTGGGCCTTCACCGCGATGATGCTTCTTTCGTTCAGTGGCTTCACGTCAGCAAGTATCCACCGAGCATCGCCTTCGCAGGCTTGGAGCTCGGGATCGCGGCGCTTGCGCTGGCGGGATGCGTGCGGGTCGAGTCTTGGTTGCGGGGGGCACCCTCGCGGTACAACCCGCTTCTGGTTTTCGGGCAAACTGCGCTGTTCTTCTATGTCCTCCACATTCCATTGCTTGGCGTTCTGGCGCTTCTGAGCACTGGGGGAATCGCTCAGGCCGGTTTGCTCGCCACGTACGTGGGGACTGCAGCGGGACTGATGATTCTCTACCCGATCTGTTGGGTCTATCGGCAGTACAAAAGGGCCCATCCCAAGGGTTGGTCTCAGTACCTGTGAGTGCCGAACAGGGCTCCAGTGGGTTCGCGAGAGCTGTCGGATTCTATTGAAAGTGAAAGGTTTTTGGTGATGGATGCCGGCCCTCGGATCAGCGGAGCCAGCCGTCTCGGACCTTCACTTGCTCACCGCAGAACTCCCGTTGCGTCATTTCCAGCGCCACGCTCCGATCCTCGGTGAAGGCCAGGGTGTGTCGACCCTCCTCGCTGGCGCACAGCAGGGCGCCGCGCACGGGCTCGTCCCCTTCGTAGACCACCGTGTAGGCGATCACTTTCCCGGAACCGGAGAGGTCGGCGATCAGGCTCGCTCGCGGGGTCGCCCGGGCGACTGCATCACTCACGTCCTCGAAGTGGAACCCTCGAGGTGGCGGGCGGTTCGACCACAGGCTCACCCCTTGCTTGGTCAAGAGCCCACTGACGGCGGTGACCATTCCCAGGCGATTGGGGTCCTCGCGCAGGATCTGCGCCATCCGGACGGCCGCCTGTAGGACGAAATTGTTGAGGGGACCCCCAGCAAACGTCATTCCGCCGGTCACGGTCAGGGGAGCGCGGAGGTCGATCTCGAGCTCACGAGCCTGCACGCGAACCGCCGAGGGAAAGCAGCTGTAGATCTCCCGGTGAGTCACCTCCGAGCCGCCCACTTCACACGCCTCCAGGGCACGTCGCCCGGCGATCGCGAAGCCCGGGCAGGCGTGGGGAGCCACCCGCTCGCCCAGGGACAGCATGTGATTCGATTCGGTGACCGCCCAGGGGTAGACCCAACGCGATTCGGGAACACCGGCACGGCGCGCGGCTTCGGCCGAGCACAGGATCAGTCCGGCTGCCTGGTCGACGTTCCATTGAGAGTTGTGGAGCTTCGTGTAGGGAAACGCGAGCATGCGGTTACGCCCGGCGGCCGTGCGGATTTCGTCGGCGGACACCGGGGTGCGGTTCCATGCAGCGGGGTTCTTCGCGGCGACCTCACTCATGCCAGCCCACATGCGGGCAACCTCACGCCTATGCGCGTCGATCTCCATCCCTTCGGCGGCGCGCAGTGCGTTCTCGATCATGCTGTACTGCTGCACGGGGGTCACCAGACCGGCTTCGATCTCGAGGCGGTGCATGATGTCGCCGCTGGGGCGCAGAACGCTGTCGGGCTCTTGGCTGGCTTGATTGGACAGGCTCGCTTCACTGCCCGCGATCTGGGCTCGCAGGGCTCGGAATTTGGCTTCTCCGCCGGTGAGCAGCACGATGTCCGCAGTTCCGGCCGCGATGTCCCGGGCAGCGTGACCGAACAGTGTGCTCTGGAGGACGCCGACTTCGGAGACTTGCGTTCGCACCCCGCTGGCGCCCAGTTGCTCGGCCACCCAGCGTCCAGGGTCGGGATAATCCCAGAAGCCGCGGGGGACTCGAATTGCGTCGGCATCTGTGAGCAGGGCCCGTGACCCGGCATCCGCGGCAGCCCGCTCCAGGGCCGCCTGCATGAGCGCCACGGGTTCGAGTGCGTCGTCGGGATCGTCCAGTCGCTGCTGGATGGCGCCAACACCCACCAGGACCGGGGTTCGCGGATCGATGGGCATGGGGGAACTCCAGCCAGGGTGGGTTCCTACGTTACCCGTTTGCAAGGCCTGGCCAAAGTTGCAGGGCCGTTCCCCCTAGGCACCAATCCCTTTGTTCGGGTGAGAGGTGGGCGAAGGCCTTGCGCCCGAGGGCCACCAGTTCGGGGTAGCGAAGGTCATGAGTCTGGGAAAAGTCGGACCCCCATTGAATCCTCTCGGCACCGAATCGTTCCACCAACCACGAAACGAGATGCTGAGGGTCCCCATGCTCCGCGGCCTCGTGCAGTAGATGGCTCGTGACCTTGAGGTGGAGGTTCGGAAAGTTGATCAACTCCTCGAGAGGCTCGGCTTCCCGCCACGGGGGTTCAAGCAGGGGGGGGAAGCCGCAATGGTCGAGGGAGACCGTTGTGTCTGGGTGATCGATCAGTGCCCGACGAAGCTCGGGGAGTTGGTGGAAGAGCACGGTGACGACCACGTGGGCTCCCAGTTTCCCGGCCTGCCGCCAGAGTGCCTGTCCTGGCGCCTCGGCGAGCCACGACTCGCCGCGTGCCTGGTCTTCGCCAGCAGACGGAGGGATCAATGCGAACAGACGAACTCCGCCCATCCCGCGCTGACGAATCCAGTATTCGAGGGTGCTGGGCGGGTCGTCGGCTACGGCATCGACACACGCCACGCTCGCAAATCGTTCGGGAAAGCGCTCAGCACTGTCCGCCGTGTAGGCGTTGTCGAACCCATAGGCGCCCACCCCCTGTACCAGCACCGCCCGCTGGACTGAGGCCTCATCCATGAGTTCGGTGAAGCGTTCCACGGGGCAGGGGGCGTCGAGATACCAGGCGCCTGGCAATCCGGCGGGCTTGAGGGGGTAGCGTTCGAGATCCGTCGAGACGACGTGAACATGGCTGTCGACCATCACGGCGCATCGTCTCCTGTCGTGGGCTCAAGGCCCGGTGGGATTCCCACGGCCTTGTGAGGGGCCACCTCGTCGCAGTGCGCTTCAGCGGGCGAGATGGCGGTCGAGTCCTGCCATGGCGTCCGCGAACAGTTGGCTGAGAAACTGGTCGAAGGGAGTGCCGTCGGCCATGAAGGCCAGGTCTTCGAGGGGGTCCGTGGCTACGATCCAGCGTGCGAGTGTTCCTGAACCGTGCTCTTCGAATTCGTGCATTTCGATTTGGGCACGCGCGACGGGAACCGTGGCGCGTTCGATGTAGTAGCCCCAGCGGTGGGGTTCGTTCCACGCGAGCATGATTTCTTGGTAACGCTGTCCCGCTACCCAGGACTCTCGGAAAGTGCCCACACCGAAGGGTGCGACCGAGTCGCCATAGGAGGCCTTCTCCACACCCGGGAACCAGTGGCACCAGCTGGAGGGGTCGGCAAAGGCATCCCAAACCGCACCTCTCGGCGCATTGAGAGTGGCTTCGCAGACGTACGTCTTTTCCGCCGTATCGAGGAAGTCGAGATCCACCTTTCGCAGGTCGTGCCAGTCGATGCTCATGTTCACTCCCACCCGAGGGGTTCGTAGCCGAGATCATACAGACAACGGTCGACGAATCGCTGGTAGGCGACGCTGGGGCGTTTGGGCCTGAAGATCGACCGCAGGGCTGCGGCCGTCGCCCCGCTGGCAGCGCCCACGGCCGCGCCGCGGCCCGCCGAACCGAAGATCGCGCCCCCCACGGCTCCCGCGGTGGCACCCACGCCCGCTCCCACGGCGGTTCGCTTGGCGGTCTCCGCGGCTGCCGGGCCCCCCTCGGAAGCACCGGCGTTGTCTGCTCGCCGGCGACATTCTGCGATATCGGCCTGGGCCGTGGCCTCGCCCACGGCTTCGTAGTGCGGATTGGGGTACAGGATGGGTTTCGGGCTACTACAGGCGGCGGCGAGGAGCGCTGTCACTGCAGCCCACCCCGCGCGTCGGTGAACGATCGTACGCCCCGGTCGTCGAAAGGGTATGTCCGGGGCCGGCTCGGGCATGGGGGCAGAATAGCCTCGGGGACAGCCTGCGCCCGTGGGTTCGGCACAGCCTTGGATGCAACCCTCTGCACCCGTAGAATCCCCAGGGGCTGACTGGAAAGAGGCGCATGGATACAAAAGGAACCCTCGCATTGGCCGGCCGACGTGTCATTGAACTGACCGACCCGGCGGGGGCGTACTGCGGCAAGCTCTTTGCCGACATGGGGGCGGAGGTCATCAAGGTCGAGCGCCCTGGCGGCGACGCTGCGCGTTTCGAGCCTCCGTTTTGGAACGGTGTCCCGGGTCCGGACCGAAGCCTGCCGTTCCTCTATCACAACACCAATAAATGTGCGATCCAACTCGATCTCGAGTCAGATCGCGGCCGCGATGATTTTCGACGCCTTGCCGAAGAGGCTGATCTGGTGATCGAGACACTGCCGCCCGGGAGGCTCGCTGAGCTTGGGCTCGGCTATGGGCAGCTCGCGGAATCCAACCCGGCTCTCGTGTTGGCCTCCATCACCGGCTTCGGGCAGGACGGTCCACATCGGAGCTATCGATCGGCGGACATCGTGGCCAATGCGTTGGGTGGCGCCATGTACGTCACAGGGGAGGAGGAGGATCCCCCGGTCAAATTGGCGGGTTCCCAGGCGCATCTGGTGGGCTCGATGTTCGCGGCGGTCGGGAGCATGTTCGCCCTCCATCGCGCTGCGCGTACGGGTAGGGGGCAGCACGTCGATGTCTCGCTGGCCGAAGCCGTAGCTGCGGCCAGCCACATCGCGGGTGTGGGCAAGTGGCTAGAGGATGGGATCATCCCGCGGCGCGTGGGTACGGGGTTGGTGGCGTCCTGTCCATCCGGGGCTTTTCCTTGTCGAGACGGTCAGGTCTACCTGATGGTCAACCGCCCCCTTCACTGGAAAGCTCTCGCCGAGTGGATTCATGAGGTGACGGGTAATCGCGAAGTGCTCGATCCCATGTTCGATGGCCCCTCTTCGAGTCGGCTCCCGTATCGGGAACTTCTCGATTTGTTCATTGGCGAGTTGACGTCTCAACTCGATGTGGACGAGGCGATTCGCGAAGGTCAGCGGCGGCACATTGCGTTCACTCCCATCAACACGGGGTCGGGGGTGATCGCCGACCCTCATTTGGCGGAACGCGGTTTTTTTGTCGAGGTCGATCATGGCGAGCAAGGGCGGTTGCGTCACCCGGGAGTCCCCTATCACCCCACTCGCACCCCTCCGCGGAATCCGACAAGACCACCCCGGGTGGGAGAACACGACGCACGCGTGCTGGGAGGTGAGGGGTGGGCCCGTCCGCGTCGTGAGGATGGGACACCGAAAGACCGCGGCGAGGGAGTGGATCCTTCCCAGGCCCTCAGTGGTCTGCGTATCGTCGAGTTCACAGCGGGCCTCGCAGGGCCTTGGATCGGGCGCCTGATGGCCTACTGCGGTGCCGAAGTGATCAAGGTGGAATCCGAGAAATATCCGGACGTCACCCGCTTGTACGTTCCGCCCGACGCCCCGGAAATGGGCAACCAGCCGCGTCTCTCTCCCTGGTTCACGGACTGGAACGGTGGCAAGAAATTCGTGTCCCTCGATCTGGAGAAACCGGAATCCGTGGAGCTGTGTAAGCGCTTGGCGGGTATTTCGGACGTTGTGGTGGAGAACTACAGCACGGGAGTTCTTGCCAAGCTCGGGCTGGGATACGAAGCGCTGTCCCAGGAAAACCCGGAGCTGGTGATGGTCGGGTCCACGGGATATGGCGCTACGGGTCCCAACCGAAGTTTCGTGACCTGGGGGCCGAACATCGAAGCTCACGCGGGGCTCGCATACCTGTCGGGTTTTCCGGAGCGCAATTGCACGATGACCCAGTTCGCTTATCCCGATCCTCTCAGTGCGTTACACGGCTTGTTCGCAGTGATGTGCGCGCTGGAGCATCGCGACCGCACGAGTGAGGGCCAGTACATCGAGATTGCTCAACTCGAAGTCACCGTGGCCGCTATCGGAGAGAGGGTCATGGAGTTCCTCGCCAATGGCGAAGAGCCCCGGAAATTGGGGAATCGATCCATGGCCGCCGCTCCTCAGGGTTGTTATCGCTGCTCCGGTGAGGACCGTTGGATCGCCATCAGTGTCGCGAGCGACGAGGATTTTCGGACGCTGTGTGAGGTGGCGGAACATCCCGAGTGGGCGATGGATGCTCGATTCGAGGATCACGAAGCTCGCGTCGAACACGCAGACGAACTCGATTCGCTCATTGAAGCCTGGACTGGGCAGCGTAACGAGTTCGAGTTGATGGAGCGCCTGCAGGCCGCAGGGGTTGCGGCGGGCGTGGCTCAGAATACGGAAGATCAGGTCGAGCGCGATCCTCAGTTCGCAGCGCGGAAATATTTCGAGCGGATTCCACACGGCGTCAAGGGCACGGTCACCGCCAACGGGATCCCCTTGCGGCTGTCTGAAACCCCAGGTCGGACCACTCACGCCGGCAACGCTCGAGGCGAGCATAACGCCTACGTGTTTCGTGAGTTGCTGGGCCTGGAGGCGAGCGAGTACGCGGGTCTGGTGGACCAGGGGGTCATCGAGGAGTTCGACGACTAAGCGAGTTCCTTTACAGCGCTCTCGAGGCCGGTTCCGTCGAAGAAGTGAGGGTTGGAGGAGCGCAGCATCGCCACTGGATGGGTGAAGGTGAAGTCGCGGAACTGCTCTTCGGTCAGCACACCATCCTCGACCAGTTCGAAGGCTTCGGGCACCACCTCTTCGATCCGCTCGACATCCCAATGACCGATGTCTGAGCTGAACATGGCCCGCAACACCGTCCCGAAAGGGTTCGTGTCAGAGAATGCCGTGGCGACTCCGCGGTCGTCGGCCTCGCAGCCGAAATAGAACCCCCCGGTGAATTGTTCACACAAAGCACGGGCCGAGTCGACCTCCAGGGCTTTCCACTCGTCGGGTTCGTCGGGTCCACCGCAGTCGATGGCTTCGGTCTCGTAGGCGCGACGTCGCTCGGATTCGGGAACGTGCGACAGAGGTCCCCCATGACCGGTGACGAGTGCATCGAGGGCATCGAAGTCCAGGTGTCGAGGGTCCAGTCGGTCCAGGGAGGCGAGTCTGCGCTTTTCCCAGTGACCGATGGAATCGAGCATCAGCTGGCGCGCCCAACTCACCCCGCACTCCAGGAATGCGAAGGCCTGCTGTGGGAACTTGCGACTCACACCGCCCATGAAGAGCGACTTGCACAGAGGGAGCATCATGGCCGCAAACAGTCCGAGGTGGTTGAAGGAGTAGTTGTTGGCCGAGGTGTACATCCCCGGCCGGTTGGCCATCTGGCCATGGAAGGTGACGGCGAAGCCCAACTCCGCGGTTCGCCGCCACACCGGATCGTAGTCGTAGGCGCTCTCGAAACCGAAGTGGTCGAACCAGTGCCGTTGGCCGGGCCAGACCAGTGGGTTACCCGCATTGGCCTCGGGTTTCTCGATGGGCCGGAGGACGCCCTCGGGAAAGGTGACGACTTTGAGTCCCAAGGCGCTGCAGTGCTCGAGTTCGGCGATTGCTTCTTCGGGGGTATGCATGGGAATCAGGCCGGCCATGGCAAGGCGGTCCGAGTAGGGGCCGTAGGCCTCCGCGTAGTAGTCGTTGAAGCCTCGACAGGTCCCCACGCGCAATTCGGGGTCTTCGATGGATCCCGTCGAAAGGGCATTGGTGGTGTAGAGCACGCAAAAGTCGAGGCCGAGGTCCTCCATCCGGTCGTACAGGATTCCGGGGCACATGACGGTGGCTCGCTCGAGGGGATCGTTGGTGGTCGAACCCCACCAAGCGCCCTGGGGCGTCCGTGAGGCCAGCATCTCCCTGTCCGAGGGGCGCTGCCACAGGCGGCGGACACCGGGGCCCTGCTGGAGAAAAGTCTCGAACAGGCGCGGCCCGAGTGCTTCGCGTAGATAGGGATGAACGGCGGGGAGGAGTTCGAGCACGTGTCCATCGACGTCGATGATGGGATGGCCGAGTTCACGCCGGATCTGCGAACCGCGGGCGGATTTGGGCATGGGATCCTCCGGGTCACGGCGAGGCGAGCAGCCGCTTCGGAGCCATGCTAGACCGCTCGGCCCTCTCTTGCAGGTTCACTTCCGAGTCGGTCCGCAAACCCTTCGGGAGCAACGGCGACGTTCAGTCAGTGTGGGTCGAGTCCGAAGTCGTGGAGATGTCGAGGGCTGCTGCCAATAGAGCGCGCGTGTAGGGCTCAGCGGGTTGGCTGAAAATGCGTTCGGCAGGCCCCTGTTCAACGATCACTCCGCGCCGCATGACGGCGACCTCGTGGCTCAGGGCCCGCACGACTCGCAGGTCGTGGCTGATGAACAGGTACGTGAGAGCGTGGCGCTGCTGGAGATCGCGTAGGAGGTCAACGATCTGTGCCTGAACGGAACGGTCGAGAGCCGAGGTAGGCTCGTCGAGGACCACGAATCTCGGCTCGAGCACCATGGCGCGTGCAATGGCAATACGTTGGCGCTGTCCTCCTGAAAACTCGTGGGGGTAGCGGTGGCGGCTGGTGGGATCGAGACCGACTTCTTCCAAGGCCTGGCAGACACGCCTTTCACGCTCTGCGGTGTCACCGAGTTCGTGAATTCTCAAGCCTTCCTCGATGATGCGTCCCACCGAAAGCCGGGGACTCAAGCTCCCGAATGGGTCCTGAAAGACGACTTGAAGTTCGCGTCGCAGCGATCGGGTTTGTTTCCAGGTCCATCCATGGATGGGTTTTCCCCGATAACGGATCGAGCCCTGGGAGGACTGTAACCGGAGAAGCGCCATGCCCAGGGTGGTCTTTCCGCTGCCACTCTCGCCTACCACGCCGAGGGTCTCGCCTTCGCGCACGCGGAAGCTTACGCCGTCGACGGCCTTCATGTGGCTGACCGTGCGGCGTAACACGCCCCGCTGGATTGGAAACCAGACCTTGAGGTTCTCGACTTCCATGATGGGCGTCGCATTGGCCCTGGAGACCGGTGGGTCTCCGCTGGGTTCGGCGGCCAATAGGTGGCGCGTGTAGGGGTGGGAGGGGGTCTCGAATATTCCGACGGTGGGTCCGCTCTCCACGATCTGGCCCTGGGTCATGACACACACCCGGTCGGCGACGTGACGGACCACGCCCAGATCGTGAGTGATCAACAACAGGCCCATGGACATCTGGCGCTGCAGATCCTTCAGGAGTTCCAGGATTTGCGCCTGGATGGTCACGTCGAGAGCGGTGGTGGGCTCGTCGGCGATCAGTAGTTCTGGGTCATTGGCCAATGCCATGGCGATCATCACACGCTGACGCTGCCCACCGGAAAGTTCGTGGGGGTAGTTTCTCAGGCGACTCTTGGGATCCTGGATGCCCACGAGGTCGAGCAACTCCACGCTTCGCGCGCGAGCTCGTTCGGGTGAGAGCCCCGTATGGAGTATCAGAGTCTCGCCAATTTGACGCTCCACCCGATGAAGTGGGTTGAGGGAGGTCATGGGCTCCTGGAAGATCATCGAGATACGCGCGCCTCGGATGGACTCGAGAGTTGCGGGCGATGCGTTCATGAGTTCCTGGTCGTGGAAGCGCACGCTTCCGCTGGGGTGGGATGCGTTGGGGTAGGGGAGGAGTTGCAGAACCGAGAGCGCGGTGACTGACTTGCCTGAACCGCTCTCGCCCACCAGAGCCAGGGTCTCGCCGCGCTCGATTTCGAAGGAAACCCTGCGAACGGCGTCCACAGCGTCGTGTCCTTGGCCAAAGCGAACGGACAGGTCTTTGATTTGCAGCATTGCGGTCATGCGTGTGCCCCGGAAGTGGACGAAGGCACGCTCATGCTTGCTTCGGGGGGCGGTGCCGAGGCCTCGAAGCTGCGGCGCGGGTCGAAGGCATCGCGAACCGCTTCACCGACGAAGATCAGTAGCGAGAGCAGGAGAGCAATGACCACGAATCCCGAAATTCCGAGCCAGGGCGCACTCAGGTTGTTCTTTCCCTGGTTCAGCAATTCACCCAGGGATGCGCTCCCAGGCGGAAGACCGAACCCCAGGAAATCCAGAGCAGTCAGCGAGGTAATGGCCCCACTCAAGATGAAGGGCAGGAAGGTCAGGGTCGCGACCATGGCGTTGGGCAGAATATGGCCGAACATGATCGAAGCATTGCCTGCTCCCAGGGCACGCGCGGCGCGTACGTAGTCGAAGTTACGTGTCCGAAGAAATTCTGCGCGAACCACCGACACCAGAGAGGTCCAGCTGAACATCAGCATCAACAGCAGGAGCCATCCGAAGCTCGGCACTACGAGACTCGACAGGATGATCAGGAGGTAGAGGGTCGGGAGGCTCGACCAGATTTCGATGAAGCGCTGGAAAATCAGATCCGTACGCCCTCCGAAATACCCCTGGACGGCACCCGCCGTGATCCCCACCAGTGAGCTCGCCAATGTCAATGCGAGACCGAATAGCACCGAGATTCGGAACCCGTAGATCAGGCGCGCCAGCACGTCGCGTGCCTGGTCGTCAGTCCCCAGCCAGTTGCGGGTGCTTGGGGGCGAGGGGGCGGGGGTGGGGAGGTCTTTGCAGACGGTGTCGTAGCTGTACGGAATCGGGGGCCAGATCATGAAGCCCTTGGCGTCGATCAGGTCCTGAACCACGGGGTCTGTGTAGTCGGTTTCCGTTTCGAAGAAGCCGCCAAAGGTGGTTTCCGGGTACGCGTGGAGTACTGGGAAATAGAACTCACCGTCGAAGCGCACCACCAGGGGCTTGTCATTGGCGATGACCTCGGCAAACAGTGTTACGAGAAAAAGGCCGAGGAAGATCCACAACGACCACCAACCGCGCCGATTCGCCCGGAAGTTCTGGTATCTGCGCTGGCCGACTTCGCCCAGAGCCACGGGCTACACCTCCCGGCTCTCGAAGTCGATCCGTGGATCGACCCACACGTAGGTCAGGTCCGCGATCAGGCTCAAGACGAGTCCGAGGAGGGTGAAGAAGTAGAGGGTCGCGAGCATCACCGGGTAGTCGCGGTTGATGGCGGCTTCGAACCCCAGTAGTCCCAGCCCGTCGAGGGAGAAGATGACTTCGATCAGCAGAGATCCCGTAAACAAGATCCCGATGAATGCCGCGGGGAAGCCGGAGATGACGATCAGCATGGCGTTGCGGAACACGTGTCCGTAGAGGACGCGGCGCTC
This sequence comes from Myxococcota bacterium, assembly GCA_022447545.1. Lineage (GTDB taxonomy): Bacteria > Myxococcota_A > UBA9160 > UBA9160 > SMWR01 > JAKVBI01. Next base: position 196,469 of record JAKVBI010000011.1, on the reverse strand, counting down.
GGTGAGCCCCTTGGCGCGCGCGGTCATCACGTATTGCTTGTTGATCTCTTCGAGAAAGGAGTTCTTGGTCAGGATGGTCAGGGATGCAAAGCCACCGATCACCATGGCCAGGACGGGCAAGGTGATGTGCCAGAGGTAGTCGACGACCAGTTCTGGCCACGAGAGTTCGCGCCAGTCGTTGGAAAGCAGGCCACGCAAAGGGAACCAGTCGAGGTACTGCCCCCCGGCGAAGACAACGATCAGAAGAATGGCGAACAGGAAACCAGGGATCGCGTTGCCCACGATGACGATACCGCTGGTCCAGACGTCGAAGCGCGAGCCATCGCGTACGGCCTTGGCGACGCCCAGGGGAATGGAGATCAGGTAGACGAGGATCGTGGTCCAGAGTCCGAGAGAGATGGACACCGGTAGTTTGTCGAGTACGAGGTCCGTTACCGAGCGGTCCCGGAAATAGCTCTCGCCGAATTCGAACATCAGGAAATTGCGCATCATCAGCCCGAAGCGCTCGTAGAGAGGTTTGTCGAACCCGAACTGCTGCTCGAGTTGCTCGATGAATTCGGGAGGAAGTCCCCGGGCGCCTCGGTAGGTCTTGCCTCCGGAACCCGTCGGGCTGGCGGCGATCTCTCCGCCTGCACCTGAGATGCGCTCCGTGGCGGAGACGGCGGTGTCGTCGAGGGTGGAGAGGATTCGTTCGATGGGTCCTCCGGGCACGGCCTGCACCACGAGGAAGTTGATCAGCATCACGGCGAACAGAGTGGGGATCATCAAGAGCAGGCGCCGGATGATGTACGCGCTCACGTAGCGGTTCCTCTGCGGGGCGGTTGGCGGCCGAAGCCCCTTGGGTCAGTTTTTGCCATCAGCTGATTTCTCTGAGGCACCCGGGCGCTTCAGGGCGGCATCCTTCTGCGGATCGATCCACCAGGCGTCGAAGACGATGCCCTGCTTGGGCGTGATTTCGGGCCTTCCGAAGCGATTCCAGTAGACGAGGCGATCTGCATTGATGTGCCAGTTGGGAACGAGGTAGTAGCCCCATTGTAGGACCCGGTCGAGGGCTCGGACCCGATCAACCAGCTGTTGGCGATCCGGCGCTGCGATCACCATTTCGACCAATTCGTCGATGACAGGGTCCTGGATCCCGAACACATTTCGACTGCCCTCGCGTCCTGCGGCTTCACTGGTCCAGTAATCGCGTTGCTCGTTGCCGGGGGAGTCGCTCTGCCCGACGGATTGGACGATCATGTCGAAGTCGAAGGCGTCGATACGGCGGCGATACTGAGCCGTGTCGACGGTACGGACGGAGACATCGACTCCGATGCGATCGAGATTCTTCTTGAAGGGAAGAACGACGCGTTCGAAAGCTGGAGAGACGAGCAGGAACTCGAAAGCCAGGACCTCGCCCGTCTCGTCGTGGGTCATTTTCCCGTCCCGGATCGACCATCCTGCTTCCTTCAGGAGTTCCACCGCCTTGCGCAGGTTCGCGCGGTTGTTGCCCGACCCATCGGTGCTGGGGGGTTGGAATTCTTCGGTGAAGACTTCGTCGGGAATCCGACCGCGGAAGGGCTCCAGGATGGCGACTTCCGCTGCGCTGGGCAGGCCCGTGGCAGCCAGCTCGGAGTTCTCGAAGTAGCTGCGGGTCCGCTTGTACTGGCCGTAGAAAAGGGTCTTGTTCGACCACTCGAAATCGAACGCGTAGGACAGAGCGCGCCGGACGCGGGGATCCTTGAAGAAGTCGCGTCTCGAGTTGAAGGCGAATCCCTGGGTCCCCTGGCCGCGCTGGTTGGGAACGAGTTCTTTCAACAGGCGTCCCCGTTTCACGTCCGGGGTGTCGTAGGCGGTAGCCCACTTCTTGGAACTGTTCTCGACACGGAAGTCGTACTCGCCGCCCTTGAGGGCTTCGATGGCCACGTCCGCGTCGCGGTAGTAGTCATACTGAATCACATCGAAGTTCTTGGTTCCTCGATTGACGGGAAGATCGCGTGCCCAATAGTCGTCGCGTCTCTTCCAGCGCACGAAGCGCCCAGGCTCGAAGGTGTCGATCGCGTAGGCGCCGCTGCCCAGTGGTGCCTCGAGGCTGGTGGCTCCGAAGTCTCGGTCCTTCCAGAAGTGTTTCGGGAGGACCGGAAGTTGCCCGAGGATCAGCGGCAACTCGCGGTTTTCACCGGGCTTGAATTTGAATCGCACCGAGCGCGGCCCTGTCTTTTCGACGGACTCGACGTTTCCGAAGTAGAAGCGGTAGAAGGGGGTGCCCTTGGCGAGCAGGGTCTCGAAGGTCCAAATCACGTCTTCCACGGTGACGGGCTTGCCGTCGTGCCAGCGGGCCTGTTCGCGCAGCGTGAACTCGACCCAACTGCGATCGGGTGGGGTCTCGACGGTTTCGGCCAGGAGGCCGTATTCGCTGAAGGGTTCGTCGGAGGAGCCCACCAGCAGGCTGTCGTAGAGCATTCCCGCGCCCAGTATGCCCAGGCCTGCAGCGGCGTTTCCCTTGATGATGAAGGGGTTGAAGCTGTCGAAGGTGCCGATGGCTGCGCGTCGCAGGGTTCCGCCTTTCGGCGCATCGGGTTCGACGTAGTCGAAGTACTCGAAGTCCGCTCCGTACTTGAGGTCTCCGTGCATCGCCAGGCCGTGACCGGGGCCCGCGGAACCGGAGGGCGTTTTCTCTGCGTGGGCAGCCCCCGAGGTGAGTGCCAGCATCAAGCTGAGGCTGATGGCGCGTCTAGTGGTCATTTCGAATGGGGCCCTCGCGTATGAACTCGAAGTGAGAGCGCACGGCGTTCCGGCGCTGGTTTGAATCATCGGCCACCCGGATGCTCGGGCAAGCGCTGAGATGCGATTTCAGGGGCATTGGAATTCTGACCGAGGGGGTCTCACCCCGAAACTTCCCTTCGGGTCCAGGGAAACGCAGGTTCCGCCCCGGAGGAGCGGGCGGTTTCGTCCCCGGGCCTCAGGGCGCCCAGGCAGCTTCGCGGACCCCCTGGGCTGCTTGCTCAGGGGTATGCGTGGCGATGATCGAACGCGCGTTCCTCTGCCAGAGGGAGAGGCGTTCGCGTTCGTCGACGCACTGCTGAAGTGCCACGGTCAGTGCCTCCGGGTCGTTGGCCGGGACGACGAGGCCCGTGTCTCGACCTTCGATCAGGTCGGCGCTCGAGCCGACCCGGTCGCTGACGATCGCCGCGCAGCCCATGGCCATCGCCTCATTGACCACCAGTCCCCAGGACTCCGCGTACCTCGATGGAAGAACGAGCACATCGGATGCCGCGTAGAAGGAGGGAAGCTCGGTCTGGTTTCGAAAGCCGAGGTAGTGGATGCGCGGATCCCGCTCGGCCAACTCCTCCACCTGGTTTGCCTGCTCACCGGCACCCACCATCAGAACCTCAGCTGGACCCGAGACTCTCGAGAAGGCGTCGAGAAATCCGAGGGGATCCTTTTTCTCGAAGACCTTACCGGTGAACACGAATACGACTGCGTCCGCCGAGATGCCGAGTTCTGCGCGCCGCTCGGCTCGCAGTTGCTCGTGCCGGGGCCAGGCGAGGTCCGTAAGCGAAGTGTCGACACAATACGGATAGTCGTGGATCTGTTCGGATACCACGCCCATCTGCTTCAGATAGCGCCTCGATCGGCTTCCCACTGCGAGGCCGTGATCCCCCGGGCGGACCAGCCAACGGAAGAGCAACTGTTTAGCGCTCTGCTTGAGCCAGGAGCGATGTTTCTCCTCTTGGGTGGACTCGGACAGATAGACGAGGCGGGCTCCAGTTCTCCGGGTGCTGCGAATGGCCTCGATGTAACCCGCGAAGCCGTATCCTTCCACCACCACGGTGTCGTACCCGCTCTGGAGTTCTCGGTGGATGCCCGATGCGTAGACGCTGAAGAAGCGATCGGGAGTCCGACTGCGGTGTCCTTCCACCAGACTCCATTCGTAGCCTGACAGCAGATCGACGTCCCACTCGAATTCGACCCCGAAACCGGGATCCACCGCGGGCTTCATGCCGTGACCCGACAGGAAGAGTGCTTTGAAGTCGATGTCGGGCATCGCTGCCAGGGCTCGAAAGACGGGCGCCCGGTACTGGATGGGGTGGGAGACGACCCACGCGACGCGTTTGCTCGTCAAACCCGAACTCTTGGGTCCCTGGTGCATTTCGGCTGAGCCGCCACATGCCAGGCGAATCCCGTGGCGGCTGCTGAAAGTGCTCGCGGAGCGACACTTCGTTCGCGTCGCGGTCGCAAAATCATCGAATGGTGACTGCTCTGGTCGTGCCGACGGTACCCACGTCCACCTTCCATTCGAGCAAGCGAAAAAAGGGTAGGAGGGATGGCTTCGAGTGGGCTCGTGTCGATGATCACGCGAAGGGAACTCTTCGGACCCACCGGGAAATTCCCACCCGAAAACTGCGTCAAAACACCCTACCGGGCGCTTGAGAACGAGTCAAGGTGAGGGACCGGGCGCTGCACTCTCCCCGGTCGTCAGTCCGCGGCCGGAGTCCATGGGTCACTGCGGAGGGGCTGCCGCCCTTCGATCGGTCTTCGTGAGCGGCTTCGGTAGCGTTTTCACGAAGGCCAGGTTCCGAGCGCGAGTCCCCTGGATCAGGGCGCCGTCGAGGGGGTCTCCCCTCGGCGGAAATTCGTGAATCGTTGAAAAAATCGGGTCCGGGGCCGATGGTGGAAGGGTGTCGGATTCTTCCAGCCACGGTGGGCAAGCCTCGGCCTGGCCCGCCGCTCTGTCGGCGGGCTCGCTGAGCGTCCTGGTGGGTGCGTTGCTGGCGCGGCCCCTGAGGCTCGGGCCGGTGGACGATGCCTTCATTTCGCTCCGTTATGCCCATCACTGGGCTCAAGGCCAGGGGCTCGTCTTCAATCCCGGCGAACGTGTAGAGGGCTATACGAATTTCGCTTGGGTGGCACTGGAGGCGACCGCCATTCGCCTGGGCGTTTCGCCCGAAGCGGCGATGTGGGGGTTGGGTTGGTTTTCGCTGTTTGCCGTAGCGGCGTCCGTGGCGACATTTCTCGTGCGGGAGGGACGGCTGGGCCAGGGGGCCGTGGCCGTTCTGACCGCGAGCCTGGTTGCTCTCAACCCGATGATCCTGGCGTGGTCCACGTCGGGACTCGAGACGGGTTTCTACGCAAGTCTGATCGTCATGGCGACCCTCGCCGCCTGGTCGGCCCAAGACAGGTGGGGAGGGGCTAAGGCGGCGGGGTGGCTGGTGGCGGCGTTTCTGACCCGTCCCGAGGCCTTGGTGTTGGCTCCCGTGTTGTGGTTCACCATCCTTCGCCGACGCGAGAGGCAGGTCGGTATGGCCTTCATTGCTGTCTTCGTTGCGGGGGCGAGTCTCTATTTTTCCGCCCGCGGTTTCTACTTCGATCGCTGGCTCCCGAACACTTTCTACGCGAAGCTCGACTACGGTGGGTTCGACCTCGCCAGACGAGGCGCCGGCTATGCGCTGGGCTTCTTGTGCGTCGTGCCTTCGCTGACTCTGGCCACCCTCTGGGGTGCGTGGCGCTGGAAACGGGCCCCGGGTTGGTTCGTCCCCGTGCTGGCGGTGGCAGTCACCCAACTGGTGGTGATCGTCTGGGAAGGTGGAGATCACTTCCCCCTCTACCGATTCGCGGTTCCCGTGCTCCCACTGCTGGCCCTGTCGAGCGTGGCGGCGGTTTCCGAGAGTCGCCGGCATTCACTCCTGGCGCTGGGATTGGTCGCCATTGCGCTGCCGACGGTGGGGTTCGCCCGACCGTGGGCGGGAGGGGAGGGGGAGGTCGCGCGGTTTTCTCGAGAGGTCCTCCTCGCTCAACACTGGGGTGACCTCGGCCGGCATCTGGCCCTGAACGCACCCGGGGACGCCACCCTGGCGACCATCGCCATTGGTTCCCTGGGGTTCCACTCCAACCTGAGGCTCCTGGATCCCCATGGGATCGTCGATCCGGTGATCGCCGGGCTCGACCAGCCCTTGGGGAGGGGCTATGCGGGCCATGAGAAGTTCGACGTGGATGATTTGTTGTCTCGTCGTCCCCATTACCTGCTGATCTTCAATCTGGCATCGCCGGTTCGTCTGCCCGAGGCGGCTCTGCCGCGGCTCGTGTGGGGACGCTTCAACCAGGCCCTCATGGCGCATCCCGAGTTGGCGGAGCAATACCGCCTGGAAGATCTGGCGGTGGGCGACAACTGGTGGAGTCTTCACGTGCGCCGCGATCTGCTTACGCCGCGCTGAACGGACAAAGGGAACTCCCGGGCTGCTAGCTTATCCGGCGTGAGGACGCTTGCCGGTTGTCTCCTGGTGGTGCTCACCGCGACCGTTGTGGTCCGGTCCGCCGATCCCGATCTATTCCATCACGACGTTGGCTGGATCCTCTACACCGCGGGCGAAATGCTCGACGGGTCGGTGCTCTACACGGACATCCTCGACGAGAACCCACCCCTCGTGTTCTGGCTCAATGTGCCCGTCGTGGGGGCTGCGCGTGCCCTAGGGCTCGATCCCCTGATGTTGTTCAACCTCGGGGTCTGGTTGGCGGTCGTGGGCTGTACGGGGCTGGCCGTGTTCGTCTGGCGAGGCCCGCCGCGAGACGATGTCACAGATGTCGCCTGGGTGTTGTACTCGATACTACTCGTCACCTGGGTTTGGCTTCCCACCGCCGACTATGGGCAACGTGAACACCTGCTGGTGGTTTTGGTGACGCCTTATGTGTTCACTGCCGCGAGAGAACTGTCCGGGCGACCGGTGCCCCCCACCTTGGGTCTGATCGTGGGTGTGATCGCCGGACTTGGCGTGGCTCTCAAACCCTACTTTGCGGTGATCCCTCTCTGTATCGAGTTGATGCTGATCGTGCAGAGGCGCGACCTCGAGAGCCTTCGGCGTGTCGAGCCCTGGGTTTTGGCGTTCGTGCAGATCGCATACCTGGGGTCTGTCCTGTTGTTCAGTTCGCAGTATTTCGACTACCTGACTTTCGCCTGGCCCGTCTACAACGCCTACAGCGTTCCCATCGAGTGGCTCCGAACCGAGACGGTGACGGCCCTGGTGGCAGCGCTGGTGGTCTGGTGTCTGCCGCCCACCCGCTTCGATCGCGAACTCCGCTTGGCTTGGCTGGCTGCGGGGCTGGGCGCGCTGGTGTTGGGGTATGCGCAGCGTAAGGGCTGGCCCTACCACTTTCTGCCAGTCCTTTCCTGTGCGGCGGCGCTCGTCGCGAGCGTGGTGGTGGCACGGGCTGGGTCGTACCGACGGGCCCTGATGTGGATCCTCGTCGTGGCGAGTGCCGGCGGATTGTGGGTCCGCTACGACCAATCCTACGGCCCTGCCAGCCGGGAGCCCTCACTAAATCGGGTGCTCTCGAGCATCGTGACCGATCGAGCACCCGGGGAGCCGATCCTGGTGCTGGCCTCGACCCTCAACCCGGCGTTTCCCGTGGTGAATCTGACGGGAGCCCGGTGGGCCCATCGCTTCTGCTGTATGTGGGCACTGCCGGCCGTATACGACGAACAGGAGAAGGCGACGATGCCTTTCCCCTATCACGACCTGGCTGAGATGGGCGAGATCGAACGCTACGCCTTCGAGGCCTTGATCGAGGACTTCGCAACTCAGCGGCCGGCGCTACTGATCGTGGATGACGGCGTGTCGAAGTTCGCATTTGGCCGGACCGGTTTTCGCTACCTCGAGTATTTTCTGCGCGATCCCCGCTTCGCTCGGCTCTTCCGTGAGTACCGATTGCTGACGACCCTCGAAGTTTTTCAGGTCTACGAGCGAATCGTGCGGGATCCGCCCGGGTCGAGGCCGCACGCGGCAGGGGAAGCACGCGAGTGATAAGCTTTTGTGGGAAGGACACTCGGTGATCGGTGGTGGATGAGATCGAACTGTCGTTCGTGATTCCGGTCTACAACGGTGCCTCCAGTGTCGGTGCCGTGGTCGAGGATATCCACGACCGCTTCGGCGACCTCGCATTCGAGGTGGTTCTGGTCAACGACGGCTCCCGGGACGACAGCGAAAAGGCCTGTCTGGCCCTGGCGCGGGAACATCCTGACACCGTCACCTTTGTGCACCTCGCACGCAACTTCGGGGAGCACGGCGCGATTCTGGCGGGGCTGCACCACGCTGTGGGTGCCTACGTGGCGCTGCTGGACGACGATGGTCAGAACCCCCCGGGTGAGGTCCGGCGCCTGTACGATGAGATCGTGTCGGGCGGTCAGGACGTGGTCTACGGCCGCTATCGCGTCAAGCACCACAGCCGCCTCCGGAACTGGGGCAGTGCCCTGAACGATCGACTCGCCAATTGGATGTTGGACAAGCCTCGGGATCTCTACCTCTCGAGCTTCAAAGTGCTGAATCGGTTCCTGGTCACCGAGGTCACTCGTTATACCGGCGCATTTCCCTACATCGATGGCCTGATTCTCCGTTCGACTCGAAACATTGGGCAGATCGACGTGGAACATCGCCCTCGGGACCAGGCGCAGTCGGGCTACACACTTCGCAAATTGTTCCTGCTCTGGCTCAATGCCTTCCTGAACTTTTCCATCACCCCCCTGAGGGTGTCGGCGCTGTTGGGAACCGTCTCGTCGATCATGAGTCTGTTCCTGTTGGCGTTGATCGTGTTTGACAAGCTTTACATCAACCCCGGGCTGACCATCGGGATTCCCACGGTGCTGCTCACCATCGTGTTCTTTGCGGGTGTTCAACTCGTCATTCTGGGAACTCTTGGCGAATACCTGGGGCGACTGTTCCTCGATCACTCGAAGAGTCCGCAGTTCGTAGTGCGCTACATCGAGAGGGGAGGGCGAGGGCGTGACTGACGTCAGCGCTTTCTACGCGGGCAAGCGCGTTCTGGTCACCGGCGGTCTCGGTTTCATTGGCAGCAACTTGTCGATCCGGTTGGTCGAGGCGGGTGCCGAAGTGCTCATCGTGGATTCGATGCTGCCTGCCTACGGGGCAACTCTGGACAATATCTCCGGCTTTGCAGATCGGCTGACGGTGGACTCTTCCGATGTTCGCGACCCGGACCGTCTGGGCGTGCTGGTACGGGATCAGGACTTCGTTTTCAGCCTGGCAGGCCAGGTCAGTCACATCGAGAGCATGCAGGATCCCATGACGGACCTGGAGATCAACTGCAAGAGCCAGCTTTCGCTGTTGGAATGCTGCCGCCATGGCAACCCATCAACCAAGATCGTTTTTGCCAGCACCCGGCAGCTGTACGGGCGTCCGCAGTATCTACCTGTGGATGAGCACCATCCGCTGGCACCGGTGGACGTCAACGGAATCAACAAGCTCGCGGCGGAGCGCTATTACACCCTTTATCGGGACGTGTACGGCATCGATACGGTCAGCTTGCGTTTGACGAACACCTACGGGCCTCGCATGGACCTCGAGAGCCTCTCCAAGGGTTTTGTGGGTGTCTTTATTCGTCAGGCACTGCTGGGTGAGAGGATCGACCTCTTCGGGACGGGGGAGCAGAAGCGCGACTTCAACTACGTGGATGACGTCGTCGATGCGCTGCTCCTAGCGGGCCAGAGTCCGGCGGTGGCGGGTCAGGTCTACAATCTCGGTCATCCCGAGCCCGTAAGTCTGAGCCGTTTTGTGGAGATCCTTGGTGAACTCGTGCCTTTGGAGTTCACGTGCGTGGATTTTCCCGCCGATGCCGAACGGATCGACATCGGTGACTACTACGGCGACTTCACGAAATTTCGCGAGGCCACGGGCTGGAATCCCACGGTGGGCTTGCGCGAAGGGCTCGAGCAAACCCTGGCGTATCACTCGGGCCGCCTTCGACTGCGCGCATGACGTGAACGAAATTCCCTTCTTCGACTACCGGCCCGGGCTCACAGGGCTGCGCGGCGAGATCGACGCTGCGCTGGGCCGGGTGCTCGATTCCGGGACTCTGGTCCTGGGGTCCGAGGTACGGTCCTTCGAACAGGAATTCGCGTTGCGTTGCGGGACTTCTCACGGTGTGGGCGTCGCCTCGGGGACCGACGCGCTGTTGCTGTCCCTGCGCGCTCTCGGGATCGGAACCGGCGACGAAGTCATCACGGTGGCTAATGCCGGGGTTCCGCCCGTGGCGGCGATTCGAGCTTCTGGGGCGACACCACGGCTGGTCGACGTGGATGATGCGACCCTACTGCTCGATCCCGAGAGGCTGGAGGGGGCGCTGACGGAGCGCACCGTGGCAGTGATTCCCGTGCACCTGTACGGGCAGGCTGCGCCGCTCGACCCAGTCCTCGCCTTTGCCCAACGCCATCGGTTGCGGGTGATCGAGGACTGTGCCCAGGCTCATGGGGCGAGCTATCGCGACAGGCCGGTGGGAAGCCTGGGGGATGTCGGATGCTTTTCCTTCTACCCCACCAAGAATCTGGGTGCCCTTGGGGACGCGGGTTTCGTCGCGACGCGGAATCCAGAACTGGCCGACCGACTGATCGAACTGCGCATGTACGGCTACCGGGGGGATCGCCAGGCTCATCGCGAAGGGCTCAACAGCCGACTCGATGAGCTACAGGCCGCGGTGCTGAGGGTGAAGCTGGCCCACTTCGACGCGGCTCTGGCGGAGCGCAAAGCCCTGGCCGAACGCTACGAGGCAGCCCTCGATCCTGCGCTTCATCGCGTGGTCTTCGAGAACCCGGATTCACGCCACGCTCACCATCTCCTGGTGGTGCGCTGCCGGAATCGAGCGGCTTCCATGGCAGCGTTGGACGCGGCTGGGATCGGGCATCAGGTCCACTACGCGCCGCCTGTCTATCGCATGGAGGCCTACGCGTTTCTAAGAGAGACCAGCGGCGCTCTTCCTGTGAGTGAGCGCGCGGCAGAAGAGGTGCTCTCGCTACCTCTCTACCCGGGCCTGTCCATGGCCGATGTCGACAGGGTCTGTTCGGTTCTGAACTCGGTGGGATGAGATCAGTCTCCGGGCCAGAAGGGTCGAGTTGCATCGTAGACGAGCCGTGCGAACTCGCTCGGCTCCAGCGTGCGCAGCGATTCCGAGAGGATTTCGACGCTGACGGGTGAGGTGTAGCCCTTGGCGAGGACGACGTCGCAGAAGCGACTGAGGTCGAAGGTTCCTTGTCCGGGAAGCACCCTGCGCTGGGTGGTCTCCTCCATCAGGTCCTCGCCCACCAGAGGGGGATGGTCATCGAATTGGACGTAGGCGAGTTCGTTCAGGGGCAATGCTTCCAGGTCTTCCCAGCGGTCGGGCCCGAAAAAGAAATGCCAGGTGTCCACCACGATTCCAGCACCTTCGACCTCTGCCCGGTTCAGTAGTTCGCGGGTCGTCTCGATGCTGCAAAGGGGCAGGAAAGGGAGGTATTCCACCGCCAACCCGGCGCCCGCCTGGCCGATGATCTCACCGGCCTGGCGGAAGGCGGCCAGGCTTTCCGCATCGGGTGCGCCGGTGAATCCACTCTGGACCCAATCGGGCCGAAGGATCTCGACCATCCCCGCGATGAGTTCGGCCTGCTCCTGGTTTTTCCGAGGGTCGTCGCCCACCACCAGGGGCTGGATCTCGAAGCACCGCAAGCCCAAGGCGTCCAGGGTACGAGCGAGTTCCTCGAGGGAGCCTCCCTGCTCGCAGTGTTGGCTCAGGGAAGGCGCATCCAGCCCGATACAGGTGAATCCGGCAGCTGCGGCTCCCGTGATCTGGGCCGGCAGATCGGCGTTTTGCTCCTCGATGAAGGGCGAGCGGTTGATGCTCTCGTAGCAGAGTTCGATCACGGAACGACTCTGCACGGTCCCGGGCAGCTCGTCAATTCGTCGTTTTCTGGGCATGGCTTCCGGTCGAGTGTTCACGCTACGTTGGGTTCTCGGAGGTATTCATGGCCGCTGCAGCGGGCATCCGGGTGGTTCCCCTGACGCGTAGTGTCGGGGCGGAAGTGAGCGGCGTTGATCTCACCCGCCCTTTGAAGGTCGAAGAGGCCGAGCGATTGCGCGCCGCTTTGCTCGATCACCTGGTGCTTTTCTTCAGGGACCAGGCCATGACTGCTGAGCAACATCTCGCATTTGCACGCCAGTTCGGAGAGATCAGCATCCCCCCCTTCGCACCCCGCTACGGCGACGACTCCGCGATGATGGTGCTCGACCAGATCGCCCCCGAAGGAGAGGGAGGCGACGCCTGGCACAGCGACAACACCTTCATGGAGACACCGCCCATGGGTTCGATCTTGCGGGCGGTCGAATTGCCGGCGGTGGGTGGGGATACCTGCTTCGCGAGCATGTTTGCAGCCTTCGAAGCGCTGTCGCCATCCCTTCAGGGGTTTCTCGAGGGGCTCACGGCGATCCACGACATCACTGCGCCTCTGCGTAAGGGGATTGAGGCCGGACACATCGACGCCGACCTCGAACAGATGCGGGAGCAATGGCCACCCGTCGAGCATCCGGTGGTGCGCACCCACCCCGATTCCGGTCGCAAGGCGCTGTTCGTCAACAGCAATTCCACTTCGCGAATCGTGCAGCTCAGCGATTCGGAAAATGCGGTTGCGCTGCCGTTCCTGCTGGCCCACGTGCGATCGCCGAACTTTCAGTGTCGCTTTCGCTGGCAGGTCGACTCGGTGGCGTTCTGGGACAACCGTTCGGTGCAACACTATGCGGTGCCGGACTACGTCGAGCGCCGCGTCATGAACCGCGTGACTCTGGAGGGGGATCGGCCGTACTGAGGTCCCCGGCAGTCGAGGCCTCCAGCCAGTCGGCAATGCTGGCGGCGAGCCGCTCGTTGCCCTGTGGGCTGAGGTGGGTGACGTCGACGAACAGATCCTCTGGGCTCCAGCCCCGTGCGCGCGCAATCTCGTAGAAATCGACCACCGGCAGACCGAGGTGCTTCAGCATCTGCTGGAAGAACACCAAGTCCTCGGTCTTGCGCTCGAAGTCGCCGGCCCAGGGCGAAAGCACCACCAACAGGCGGGCGCCGTGGGATCTGGCCAATTCTGCTATGGAGACGACGAGGGCCGTGGCCACGCGGGTCGATTCCTTGACGGAGAGCGTGACCTGGCCTGCAAGCTGGTCGGCCAGTTGATTGGCCGACGCGCTGGAGCGACGGAGTCCGTCCAGCAACTGGCTCTTGGACAACAGGTTCTGGAGCGAATACTTGGATACCGGAGTATGGGTCAGCGCAAGTGTACCGCCGCGCATGACGTAGAGCGGCTTGCTCTTGCCCCAGCTGCTGTTGGAACCCGTTTCGCGCAGGTCGTTGCCTGTGTAGATCACCAGCACCACGGTGTGCAGAGGTTTCAGGTCGTCCAGGCGCTCGTGTAGCCACAGATGCGTTTGACCGAGCCCATAGCCGGAGACGCCGAGATTTTGGACCTGGAGGCCGTGTTTGGCGATGTGCCCGGCCAGGTAGTGGCCCAGGGTTTCATCATCGGAGACCCCATAGCCGAAGGCCACCGAATCTCCCGCCACGGCGACGACGGGCGGGCCAGGCATCAGTTCTGGCGAGCGGTGCCCCAGGGAGTTCGAACTCACGCCGTTCCACTCGTCGATGGTCCTGGACGGGATTGGGCGCCATCCCAGGAGCGGGTCGAAGCGTGTATTGACGTCGTGCCAACGCTCGTCCTTGGTCAGGGCGAACCAGTACACGGTCTCCACTACGGCCGTGCCCAGGACGAAGCTCATTCCCGCCGCGACTAGAAGGAGCAGTGCGTTGGCCATGGCTCGCCGTGCTCGTCGGCTCACGGTGTTCGAACTCCAGGGCCCGCGTCGACCTGGGAGGGGCTCCGGTCGCCGAGGGTTCCTGAGCTAGTCTTGCCAAGCATGGGGGATGGACCGCGCAGCCTCATCGGATCGGAGGAGCCGTGATCCGCGGGGCCACAGACACGGTTGCGCGAACCCATCGCGTCGTTTTCAGCGTGACGGGCCTCGGAATTGCTGCGCTCCTGATGCCTCACCTCTCGGATCCCCTCTGGCAGGACGAACTCAAGACTCTCGAGTTGTTCTCGAGTCAAGGCTTCCTCCACCCCTTCCGAGTCTATCCATTTCCCAACAATCACGTGTTGTTCAGCAGTCTCCTGTCGCTGTTCACCGAACTGCTCGGGAATTCGGATTCCTGGGCCTTGAGATTGTTGCCGGCGGCCTGTTTTGGTGGCTCGCTGGTTCTACTGGCCGCGGCAGTGGCCGGAATGGGAGGCGCGCGTGCCGCTTTGCTTGGAGTGCTGCTCTTCGGCACTAGCCACGTGAGTCTCGCCTTCGCCACGGAGTTGCGGGGCTACGCGGTGTCCTGGCTCCCGCTCTGCGTGGCCTGGTGGGGACTTCCCCGGTGGCTCGCGAGCGGCGGTGCGCTGCGTGGGGGCGTCTACCTCCTGGCCGTGGGTGCGAGTGTCGCAATCCTGCCCACCAACCTCTGGATTGCCTCGGTCCTGGGCGTCTATGCCCTGCTGTCGGCCTGGTTGGAGCGCGATGCCCTGGGGGCTCGTGGGTTGGGACGTGCGACCTTTGCCGCCCTGGCGCCGTTGTCGGGTGGTTTGGCGTATGTGGCCATATGGAGCGACGTCCTCCGGACGGCGGGAACGGATTGGAACGATTGGGGCCTCGCCTCCCTCTCGGGTCACTGGTTCTGGGCGACGACGACGGATTTCGTATGGCTGTTGCCGGGGGTCGTTCTCGGGATCTGGGGGTTGTTGCGAGGGAGTGCAGGTGAGGGCCCCGCAGCGCTGGCTTCCCGTCGCATTCTGTTGTTCACCGGAAGCTGCACCGTGGTCCCGTTGCTGGGCTTCGGTCTACTGCCCCAGGTCCCCTATCCGCGTAATCTGGTGCCGCTGCTCCCGCTGTGGTACGGCGCCCTGGCTCTGATCCTGGCGGCGGCCTGGGAGGCACTTCCCGCGGCCTGGAGAAGGTTCGACACGGCGCTGCAGTGGTCGTTGTGTCTGGTGCTGCTGGGAACCGCCGGGTTGCGCGAGAGCCGGGGGGCAGACTTCGTGGATCGTCACCCCGAGCCCGTCAACGGGCTCGTCCAGGATCTGTACGACCAGTACTACCACCATGCCTTCGAACCCTCCGCGGCCGCCGCCAGCATCGCCGGGCTCGCGGCCGAAGGTCCCCTGTTGATCGTGACCGATTACAACGGCGTCTGGGTTGTGGGCGCCGAGGTCGAGCATCGGTACGGCGGCGAACTGGGCCGTCGTCTGGTCCACTTTCGGGACACAGGGTCGTGGCCGTCGGACATTCAGGCTGTGGGGCGTTTGTTCGTAATGACCAACGGGATCGAGCGCGCTCGCGAGATCGCGCGTATGAGGGGACTCCGGGAGCCCGGGCCCGGTGACCGGGTGGCGACCAGCGGGTTCTTCGAGATCTATCGCACCCGGCTGGACCCAAGCGCTGGCGCGACCCCCTAGTCTTAGTGTTGGCCGGCTTTGCGGGCTGAACTCGTGCGGAACTCGTAGAGGAAGACCGGCAGTGCGAGTACCACCGCCGCCACGCTCCACAGGTGGAATCGTAGGTTCGGAGCGCCCGCCAACACCAGATACGAACTGCTGTACAGCAGTGCGCTCGCGAGCAGCAGGAGCGTGCGCGGGTAGCGGTCGCCGCGGCGTCGGGTCAGAATCGCGCAAAGGCCCCCGAGCCCCCCAGCGAGGAGCAGGTAGCGCCACGCTCGGAAAGCGCCCGGGAAACCATCCTTTGCCCACTCCAGCGCCGATGCGCAGATTTGCGACAGCCAGGAACGGCTCCAGCGCGTTTGTAACCCGTGTTCGGGAAATGAGAAGTCCACACTGTCCCATTGCGGGGGAAGCGTGATGTAAGCCCCCTTGGGCGGGCTGAAGCCTGTGGACGTTGCGAAGGCGCTCAAGCGATGGTGGGCGTAGCTCAGGGGCTGTTGGGTGACGGCTTCGAACCAGGTGGCCGTGACGTGGGGAGCTGCCGCCGGGTGCAGGGCCGCACGCACCTCGGGACGCCGGAATAGCGGGCGCCAGCCCTGGGCGTACCAATCGTCGATTTTTTCGGGGCTCAGCGCCGCGCCATCGTGGGCCAGGGGCAGGTAGTTGTGGCCCGACCGGGCGGACACCCCGAGGATGTCGAAGATCAGGGTCTGAGAGAGCGGTGTGCCGTCGTCGACATCGGGCTTCAACGCCCAGCCGGCAATCCACGCGCCGGTCAGGGACACGAGCGCGGCTCCGAGAGTCAGGTTCCGGACCTTTCGGGGAGTGGTGATACCCCGCAGAGTCCCGCGCTCCCAGAGCAGGACCATCCAGACCACCAGAGGGGGCAGGGCGGCGAGGCTGTTGTACCGGACCCCCGAGGCGTAGACGAGGATCAACGGCAGGGCCAGCACCGGCCAGCGCCGCGGCGCTGACCGTGGCTCACCTTCATCGAAGTGAAACAGCAGGCCCACCGCGAGGGTCAGGAACGCCATCATCTGGGCGTCCTTGGAAATGTGCACCAGGTGGCCGAAACAAACGGGCAGCAGGCCGATCGCCAGGAAGGCGGCGCTCCGGACTCCAGTTCGCTCTGGAAAGGCACGTCGCGCCACCAGAGCGACACCCAGCGACCACGCCCATGCTTGCAGAAGGAGCATCAGGAACGGCCCCTCGATGAGCAGGTTGCACAATCTCCAGACGGCAACCATCAGTGGCGGGTGCCAGCGGTAGGTGCGCCCCTCGAGGCTGGCCTGCATTTGCAGGAGCGAGTCGGCGCCAAGATGGCCGGGAAACCCCACAGCAACGATGAGCAAAGTCAGGGCACCGCATAGCCAGACCAGCGGCTCCTGCTTCCGTCGCTCGTTCGATGAGGGCTCCGCGGTCCCTTCCAAGGCCAAATTGTCTCCTGCCCGATCGGAGTTTGGCGGGGGGAGGTGGACCGGGGCTGCTCGTTAGGATCCCCGATCGTCGGCCTCGATTCCAGGTACTTGCTGGCAGGTGGCTGGGCGGGGCCGTGCGGCTGGGCGCTGCGGGCGGGAATGAGCGATCCTCGATCCTTCTCTGCCCACGAGCGATCACCCGTGAAATCCATCCAACTCGCGACCCGTTTGGCCCTGCTTCTGCTCATCGGTGGCGAACTATTGATGGTGCAATGGGCGAGCCTGGCGAGCCGGGGAAGCGGGCTCACGGTCTCCGAGGGGGTCGTGTTCGCGGGTCTGGTTGGAGTTCTCAACCTGGTTGCCTTCAGCCTGGCGAGACCTCGCATTCGCGCCCAGGGCCTTGCCCTCGTGTTGGCACGCGGTTGGATTCTCGGAAGTGTCGCCGCCCTGTTCACCGGCTTGGGGCTTGCCCTGGCCTGGGTCATGCTCGGGGTCCTGGTGGTGGTGGCACGCTCTGGAGTGGAGGTTTCTCCCGAACAGATCCGGGTCGGTCTGGTGGTGACAGGTGGTCTCGCACTCCTGATGGGCTTCGGAGCGAGCTTGTGGGGCTTCACATGGGGCCAGCGCCGAGTTCGCATTGACCGAGTCGATCTTCCGGTGACGGGTCTGCCCGTGGCTTTGTCCGACTTGAATCTGGTGCAGATCTCCGACCTTCACATTGGCCCGCTGTTGCCTCCCGAGGAACTGCGCGGCATGGTCGACCGCGTCAATGCGCTCGGTGCGGATCTGGTGCTGATCACTGGAGACGTGTTCGACTTCGACCCCGCCTACGTCGAAGCGGGGTGTCGAGAGTTGGGACGTCTGTCGGCCACACACGGTGTCTTTGCGGTGTTGGGAAACCACGACGTGTACACCGGGGCTGAACAGGTGGTGGCCTCTCTGCGCGCGAATTCGGCGATCCGTGTGCTGCGGGATGAATGGGAACGATTGGATGTCGGCGGCGAGAGTTTGTGTATTGCAGGCCTCGAAGACCGGGGTGTGGGCTGGACCGAGCGAGACTCTGAGAGCACTGAATTGGAACGGCTCGCGCAGGAAATTCCCGAGTCCCTGCCCACGGTTCTTCTGGTGCACCGCCCCGCCTTCTTCGCCCAGGCAGCCGCTTTGGGTTTTGACGTTGCCTTGACGGGGCACACTCACGGCGGGCAACTCAGCCTGCCCGGATTGAAGCACCACAACCCCTCGAGGCTGGTCTCGCGTTGGACGCGTGGTCGCTTCGAACAGGGGGGGTGTGTGCTCTACGTCAACCGTGGCCTGGGGGTGGCTGGCTTGCCCCTGCGCTTCAATTGCCCCCGCGAGATTTCCTGGATTCGCCTGGTACCGCGAGAGGGATCCGAGGCCCTGCCCTAGGACTCGAAGTCAGGCCCAGTCGAGCGGGGGGCACGAAATCTCGCGCTAAGCTCGGGCGGTCGGTTTGTGCCGCTTGGGGGGAGCGGATCGGAGGTGGGAATGCGGCAGAATTGGATGGCTCGAGCCATCGTCGCCGGCGCATGGATGCAACTGCTCCTGGTCAGCGGCGGTTGCTCGGAACCCGCCAAGCCGCCGCCGGCGTCCCTGCAATTCTCGTTGCCGGCAGAGGGTCAGCTGTCCGAGGGAGGGGACTTGACCTTCGATCTGACCTTTGCGGCGGGGTCCCTCTCCGAGACCTTCGTGGTGGAGGTCGACGGTGAGGCCGTGGCGGTGTCCGGAGTGACCTGGGATGAGGGCCGGGTGACGGGGACTCTGCTGGATGAGTTGGCGCCGGGGGTGCGTGTATTGAGCGCGAGCGTCGAAGTCAACCCCGGCGAATCACCGGCCTACACCGACCAGGCGACCACGCAGGTCGAGATTGCCACCTTCGAAGACGCAGATGTCTGTGAGTTCCTCAATCAGGTCGAATGTCTTTTGCCCTATCCGTCGAACCGCTTTCTCGAGTCCATCGAGACCGAGGCAGGACGGGTTCGTCGTTTGAGGATTCCCCAGGTCGGTATGCCACTGCTGAACGGGCCACCGTTGTCACCGGAGCCGTTCGAAGATTTCGATGGTTTCAGCCCCGGCTCTCAGGTGCTGATGCACTTTCCCAGCGGCGTCGACCTGCAGGCTTCCGGCGCGCCGGTCTTGTTGCAGGCGAGGTGTTGTGGGCAACTCGACCGAACTCCATACGAGCGCGTCCGAACGATGGACGATACGTCGCTAGGAACCGACAGCCCCACGGTGCTGTTGGACGTGAATACAGGTGAGCGCTTGCCGCATTTTCTGGAACTCGATGCGCAAGCCACGGGGGGCGATCGACGAGTGTTGTTCCTGCGGCCTGGCCAGAGCCTCAAACCAGGGCACGAGTTCATCGTGGCGGTTCGAGGCTTGGTCGATCCTTCCGGGGAGCCCGTTCCCGCCGAACCCGCCTTTCGCGCCCTTCGAGACGAACGCCCTTCCACGGTGGCAGTTGTCGAGGCGCGTCGGGGGGAATTTGAGGAGATCTTCGAAGAGTTGGCGAGGATCGGAGTGCAGCGTGAGGATTTGATCCTGGCTCTGCGTTTCCGGGTTCGCAGCGACGACCAGTTGACCCGGCACCTCTTGCGCATGCGGGATCTCACCTTCGAGTACCACGATGATTCGGAGAATCCGTTCAACGTGGTGTTCGACGACGCCTTCAATCAACGACCTGAGAACGATCGAACCAACTGTCAGACCGATGGAGACTGGATCTGGCGCCGCGTGCGGGGGACCTTCGAGACGCCCTTTTTCTTGACTCCCTTCTACGGGCCGGGTACCAGCTACTTCGGGGCTCAGGCTCTGTCCGAGGATGCCGACGGTCTGCCGGAGATCCAGGGGGTCCACTCAGTTCCTTTCGACATCGTGATCCCCTGTGTGGCGTGGGACGAGGAGCGGGAGGTTTCGCCCATTCTCATCGGTCACGGTCTGTTTGGAACAGGGCGGGACATGGTGAGCTCGCTGATCGGTCTCGGAGATTTCGTGCAAACCAGTGGAGTGGGAGCATTCGAATATATTCTCGGGGCCACCGACTGGCGGGGCCTTGCCAGTCAGGATCTGGGTTTCGTGGCCTCGGGAATCATTGGGGGCACTGAGCATAAGCTCAATCAATTTCCCAAGTTGATTGCGCGCCTGCGCCAGGGCTTGACCGACACCGCGGTGCTCGCACGTGCCATGAAACAGGGGTGGTTCAACGCGTTCGAACCCTTCCAGCGAGTGTCCGGGGACCCTTCGACGGGTGTGTTTCCGGGAGCAGGAGCGGAGCAGTACTACTACGGGATCAGCCTCGGAGGCATCCTGGGAGCGACCGTGGGGGCTGTTTCGCCGGATCTCGACCGTATGAACCTCGACGTCGGCGCCAGCAATTTCAGTGTGCTGTTGGATCGTTCGACCCAATTCAGCGATTTCGAACGTCTTCTTCGGAATCTCGGCCTCACGGATCCCATGGAGAAGGCGATTGGCCAGTCGCTATTGGGGGAACAGTGGATGGGGGCGGACCCCGAGGGCTACATCCGGCACCTGACGGGTCTGGTGGACCCGCCGCTCCCCGGGGTGAACCCCAAGAAGGTGCTGATGACCACCGCCTGGCTCGACAAGCAGGTCTCCAACGAGGTGAGTGAGATCACGGCGCGCAGCCTTGGGCTGCCCAACGTCGCGGGTTCCCTGGTGCGCTCGCTCGTGGGCATCGAGGACGTAGAGTCCGGGGCCGAATCCGGACTGGTCGTCTACGACATCGGATCCTTTGACCTCTTCGACCCGGTCTATGATGCGCTGATCCCTGCGCTCGCGAACCTCATTCCCGACACCGTATGCGACCCCCACTCGGTCCGTGTGCGGATTCCCGCATCCCTCCTGCAACTTTTGGCATTCCTGCAACCGGGCGGGACGATCCAGAACTTCTGCACCGATGACGGGGTATGCGATGGGTCCGAGGCCTTCGAGCGCCCGGATGGGTTGGAGACCGTCTGCGACCCGCTTTCCTGAGGGAAGGGGAGGCCTCAAGTGGCCTGCGGTGGCCCCCCCACCCAGGCATCGGTCTGGCCGGCGAGATCGACAAGACGGAGGTCGCCGGAGTCGGTCACGCCGAACACAACTCCGTTGTGGGTTCGGCGGATTTCCTGGACACGAATCACCCCCAGGGTCGCCTCGTCCAGCTGCTCCTTCAGGAAGGCCACGGCACGGTCGGCCTTCAAGGTCTTCTCGCGGGGATCCCCAGATTCGCGGATCGCCTTCTTGGGTTCTTGAAGCAGTTCCCGGACCATCCCCAGGGCGACTGATCGCCTGAGCGAGGTGGTCAGCGAGTTCTCGAAGCCGGGAAAGCTCTCGCCCAGGCCGCGTGTGTTTTGCTTCAGGGGTTTACGCACCAGGACCGCCCAGTTCACGACCTCGTGTTCGGTCGGAAAGCGCTCGAACCGCTCGATCTCGAAGCCCACCTTTTCGAAGCGGGCTCTCAGCTCGTCTCCATCTGCGGTGACGGTCTCCACGATTCCGATCAGAGTGTTAGCGAGGATTTCGTTTCGCTTGACGGTGTCTTTGAACTCGATCCATGGGTAGGCGGCGTGGGGGTCCTCGTGGAATTTTTCGATCAGTTTGGCCTGCTTGATGAGCTCGGGGTTACGCGTGCGCTTCATCTCGGCGAGTTTGTTTTGCAACGCTTTTCGGTCCTCGGGCTTTCGCCTCCTCAAATAGCGCTCGATGACGTCGTCGATCTCCAAACTCCTGAGTAGGGCGATGTTGTCCGCACTGCGTCGGAAATGGGCCACCACGCTGGAGTCCGGGTGGTGGATGAGCAGGGCAGCACGGCCTCCTTCTCTCAGGCCTCTGAAGACTTCGGCGATTGCATCGTCGAGAGCCACCGAATACTCGATGGCGTTGGAACTCGTGATGGCATCGAGGTAGCCGTTGGGAAATTCGGTTTCCTCGAAGGGCCAGCGATGGAATTCCAGATCTTTTGCCCAGTCGAAGCGCGAGACATCCACGTGGGAGGTGTCGGTAGCGTGGAGTTCGAAGTCAGCCGATTTTGAGTGCGCGATCTCCGAAATGTCGAGATTGCCGGAACCGATGTCCACCACCCGGGCGTTTGATTTCTCCAATTCGAGAATTTCGTGGAACTGTTCCCAGAAGCGGCGCTGCTTGCCCGTGTGGCGTGGGCCGAATGCGGTGCGACTGTCCTCGTCCTCCCACTGAATTGTCCAGAGATCGCTGTAGCGCATCAGCCAGCGGACTTCGCACTGGAGGTGACCCACGAAAATCGCAGTGCTCGCGATTGCGACGAGGCTTCCTGGATCTTGGCCCATGGCCGCGGCGCCCGCGACGGGCAGGCAGACCAGTGCGCTGACCAGAAGCCGTTCGCCCTGAAAGGCTCGCCGAAGCGGGTGGGGGGTCAGACGAAGGCGCCCCCCCCAGCGCGTCAGGCAGTGGAGCAGGTGCCAGTCGAATTGCAGCGACGCCACACAGAGCAGGGGGGCCCAGGTCCCCATGCGATCGGTCGGCAGCAACATCCAGAGGATCGCGCTCCCGCAGCCCACGAACAACAGCCCCTCGATGACCACGGGCAGGACCACATAGCCCAGGGGACGAGCCTTCAGGGCTGCGGCGTGATAGAGGGGCGCGAGCCACGGCCATCGACCGGCATTGCGCCAGGAACGGGCAATGGATGTCCGGTCTTTCGGACGCGATCTGGGTTGGACGACTCGGAAGCTCAAATCGAAGTCTTTCGGACTCGTAGGCGCTGACGGTGTGAAATACCGGGCACCTTGGTCGCACCGAGAGGATACACCCTGGGACGCGGGTCAGAGGCGGGGGCGGCGCTGGAGGATCGCATTGAGAGTTCCATCGAAGCTCACCTGCCAATTTGGGGGTACGACGAGCGTGGTGTCGGGTCCTTCCACAATGCCCGGTCCTGAGAATGTGTGGCCGGGCTCCAGGGACGTCCATGCGTAGACGGGGGTGGCGACGAAGCCGTCCAACTCGGAGAAGTGAGCGTTGCGTTCACCGCTGGGGGCGGCCGCGCTGCCGTTGGCGGGGTCGAGTGCCGCTTTCGCTCGAAGAGACAGGGTTTCTACCGGATGGGTGGTGCGCGTTCGGAAGTTTACAAATTGAGTCGGGCGGTCCAGATCGATGCCGTAGCTCTTGCGATACAGGTCGCGGAAATTCCGAGCCACGGTCCGAACACCCTCGGGCCCGAAAACGCCGGACTCCAGGGGTACGTTCAGGCTATGTGCCTGACCGACGTACTGGACATCAATGGAGCGGGACATCTGCAGTTCACTCGGTTCGCAATCGAACTCGCGAGCTGTACGCTGCTCGAGTTTTCGGAAGATCGTCTCGATTTCTTCGCAGTTTGCATCAGTCTCGTCTGTCACGAGCGTCCGCACGGTATCGACACTCGGGTTCGAGGTGAGCAGACCGAGGGCCGATGCGACCCCGGCGGCTGCAGGCACCCTCGCGGATTGGATGTCGAAAGCCTCGGCGAGTCGGGCAATGTGCATGGGCCCTGCACCACCGAATCCGATCAAGCTGAAGTGGCGAGGGTCAATCCCGCGGTGGATCGTGACGACACGAATGGCCGCAGCCATGTTGAGGTTCGCGATCTCATGGATTCCGCGTGCCGCAGCTGCCACATCGAGGTTCAGTTTTGTGCCCACATGACGCAGGATCGCTTCATGCGCCGAGCCGGGAGACAATTCTACTCCGCCGGCCAGCCGCGCTGGGTTGAGGTAACCGAGTACCAGATTGGCGTCGGTGACCGTCGGTTCGCGACCTCCGCGGCCATAGCAGGCCGGTCCGGGGTCCGCTCCGGCGGACCTCGGACCCACGCGTAGGGCATCGCCACTGTCCACCCAGGCAATGCTCCCGCCGCCCGAGCCGACTTCTGCGATGTCCACTACGGGGATCTTCAACGGGAACCCCTCGCCACCCTTGCGGCCCGAGAGGCTTGCCACGCCCCCCACGTGAAAGGTGTGGGTCACATCGGGTCGGCTGTTGCGAACAACCCCGGCTTTGGCGGTGGTTCCGCCCATGTCGAAGGAAATCACCTCCGACTCGCCGACCAGTTGCCCGATGAAACCGGCTGCCACCACTCCTGCGGCACCGCCGGATTCGACGGTGTAGATGGGGATTCGCGCTGCTCGAGCGGCCGACATGACTCCGCCACTGGATTCCATGATCTGTACAGGAGCATGGATGCCCAGCCCCCGAATCAGCGATTCGAAACCCGAGAGATAGGCCGCCATTTCCGGCCCCACCGCGGCACACATCACCGTCGTCAGAGCACGTTCGTACTCGCGGATTTCGGGCCAGACTTCCGACGAGGCCACCACGAAGGCTTCAGGGAGGGCGGCCCGACAAGCTGCAGCGAGGCGTTCTTCGTGAAGGGGGTTGGCGGCTGAGTGGAGCAGGCAAATGGCGACCGCTTCAGGAGCTGCGAAAGCGACCTGGCCAGCGATCTCCGCGGCCTGTTCGTCCGACAGGCCCTGGATGATTTGGCCGCCAGCATCGACGCGCTCAGGTGCTTCAAAGCACAGTTCGGGTTCGATGGGCGGCCTGGGCTTTGCGAAGTGCAGATCGTAACGATCGGCCTCGACGCGAGCTTCGCGACCCAGTTCCAGCATGTCGCCAAAACCCTCGGTTGCTACGAAGGCCGCTCGCGCGACCTTTCGTTCTACGATGGCGTTGGTTGCTCGGGTGGTTCCGTGGACCACACGGCTGATGCTGGCGGCGGAAACTTTCGCCGTCTCCAGGACCTGACGAATGCCACCGTCGATGGCTTGGAGGGGGTCCGCCGGCGTCGTCGGTAGTTTGGCGACGTGGACGTTGCCCCGGTCGTCCCCCAGTACCACGTCGGTGAAGGTTCCGCCGACATCGATGCCCAGAAAGGTTTCGAGGGGGGCGGTCAATGGTCGCGTCCCGAAGCGAGGCCTTCGCGAAGCCGTCGTGTTGCGCTCTGGTGAATGGTTGACTTCGATGCGTCGATCTCTACGAGATAGACCGATCGGGCAGCATCGAGACTCACGCGTCCGGAACGAACGTCAGCGAGTACGAGTTCGGGCTCGCGTTCGTGTGGCGGACCGAGCCCGCCTCCGCCCGAGGTACGCATTACGAATACATCCCCGGCTCCAAGGCTCATCTTGGTTTGCTTCGGATGGAGATCTTCGCGCTCTCCGTTGGTTCGCTCGATCCAGAAGCCTCCGCTCAGCCCCGGGTGGCCTCCGGAGACTCCTGCCGGAGGTCTTCGGATTCGGTCTCCCCGCACTGTGAGGAGGGCGTCGTCGAGCAGTTCGATGGCGCACTCGGTCCCGCGGCCACCTCTCCAACGACCCGGTCCACCTGAATCAGGAATGAGCGCTGCACTTCGGAAGCACAGTGGGAAGCGGCTCTCGAGTGCTTCGATCTGCGGAATCACCGAGCGCCCACCCAGGAAGAAAGCGCCTGTGGCGTCGGGGCCGTCGGAACCGGAGCGGGCGCCGAGCCCGCCAAAGTCGTAGTTCAAGCACAACCAGGGCGCGCCGTCATTCTGTGACCCTGACAGCGCATATACGTGGATGATGGCGCTCTGGGCTACCGCTCGATCGGGGCGGGCGCTCGAGAGGGCCTGGACGATGGCCTCCACGCCGGCTGTGACAGAGACCACGCGCCCTCCACAGGCCGCGGGGGGCGTGGGGTTGACGAGGCTGCCTTCAGGGAAGTGGGCTTGAACGGTGCGAAAGTTTCCCTCGTTCATCGGGATGGTGGGATCGGTGAAGCAGCGCACCGCGTATAGGGTGCCCGAAAGAATTTGGGACTGTGAGGCATTGATGGCGCCGGGGGATTGCTCCGACGTGCCTGTGAAATCCACCCGAGCGCTGCCGTCTGCGATCTCGACCTGGGCACGGACATCGTAGTCGCGTTCCAATGACAGTCCATCGCCATCGACCCGGAAATGCCCTTCGTAACGTCCTTCGGGAATCTCCTGCAGCGATTCTCGCATTCTTACTTCTGCGTAGTCCATGGCTTCTGCCGCGTAGCGGGCGATCTCTGTGGCTCCGTGACGTTCGATCAGTTCGCCGACGCGAAGGGCGATGACATTGACACCGGCCACCAGAGCACGCACGTCGCCCAGTACAGTTTCTGGAGTGCGGCTGTTGGCGGCCAGGAGCTTCAGCATGGGTTCTACAGGTTCACCCCTCTCGTAGAGTCGAACAGGGGGCAATACCAGCCCTTCGGAGAAGACATCCGTGGCAAGTGAGGCGAGGCCCGCGGGATAGGCACCGCCCAGATCTGCCACGTGGATCAGCGTTCCGGCGAAGTAGGCGACTTCGGAACTCGCGAAAATGGGTCGATAGACCAACAGGTCGTTGGCGTGGATTCCTCCCCGGTACGGGTCGTTGGTCACGTACACATCGCCTTCGGCCATGTTGTCGGCAGTGAAATCCTCGAGGAGTCCAGGCAGCGATGCGCGCAGGCTCGCACCGTGCATCAAGCTGGTGGCATCGGATTGAGCCACGAGTTGGCTGCGTGCGTCGAGGATGGCGGCACAGGCGTCTGCGCCCTCCTGAATGAAGGCGGAGTAGGCCGATCGCACCACCACGATGCTCGCCTCCTCCACGGCGACGGCAAGGGAGCTCTTGACGATTTCACGGGTGATCGTGTCGTCGATGGATTGGTGGGAGGTGTCGTTCACGGCAGGGGACCGACTGTATCTTGCTGGATCCGAGCGCTGCAAGATAAGCTTGTGCGATTCCCATGAGCGGAGAGGCCGCGTTCGGCTTTCCAAACGGAGTGGTGATGGCACACGGAATCCGAAGACCGCACGAGGCGGTTGACTACGAGGCACTCGTTCGAGCCTATCCTCCGCCCCCCGAATACTTCGAGAGCGCCTACTACGCGTCGCCCGAGGAAATCGAGCGGGTTCAATTAGCGCGCTTGCGCGAGCGGGCTCATCGTGCCTACCGGATTCCCTTTCATCGCAACCGCTGGGAGAGGGCGGGCTTTCATCCCGACGACTTGGAGAGTCTTGATGACTTGTGGCGGGCGCCTTCCTATACAGTGGATGACATTCGCCAAAGCATCGAGTCCCACCCGCCCTTTGGTGACTATCAGGGGGTGAGGGTGGACGGCGCGAACGAGGAACCGCTTCGGGTCTTCATGTCCGGCGCCACCACCGGAGCGGCTCGTCCCACCTTCTATACGCAGTGGGATCGGGAAGCCGGAGCGATTCTGACGGCTCGGGCGCTCTACATGTTCGGGATTCGTCCTGGCGACGTCGTTCTCAATGCCTGGGCCTACTCGACCCACAATGGAGCGTTCAGCTTCGATGAGGCGGTACACCGTTGGCTCAATGGCGTGGTCTTGACCACGAGTACCGGCAACGTAACGAGCAGTCGCCGACAGGTTCAGATGGCCAGGGACTACCAGGCCACTGCGATCTTGACCACGGGGGACTACATGCTGCGTCTCGCAGAGGTGGCCCGTGAGATGGGGCTCGATCCGAAAGAGGATTTCAACATCCGGGCACTTCCCAATATCGGCGATTCCACGAAATTGGAGGCCACCTGGGGGGTTCCGAGCTACCAGTCCTACGGTTTTCACGAGGTTCAGTGGGTGGCCGTAGAATGTCCTGAGCGAAACGGGTTGCACGTTTTCGAAGATGCATTCGTCGTTCAGGTGGTGGATCCCGAAACGGGTGAGCGCCTGCCCGATGGCGAGACTGGCAGTCTGGTGGTCACGGAGATCTACAAGACCGGGAGTGCGCAGTTTCGTTACAACATCATGGATCTCTCCTTTCTCTACCCGCGCGAACGCTGTGCCTGTGGGAGTTGGCTGCGCCGAATCGGGCCCTTTGCAGGCCGCGGTGACAACATGGTCAAACTCCGGGGGGTGAACGTCTGGCCCGAGGCAATTGGAGAAATCGCCTGCGACGGCCCGCTCATGGATCCGGACTATTTCGTTCGGGCGATTCGAGAGGGGGATCGGGATGACATGGTGGTCCACGTGGTGACCCGAGCGGATCGCGCACAGTGGGGTGCGCTGAAGGAAGAGACCGAGAGACGGCTTCAGGAAAGTCTCGGCCTGAAGATCGGTGTGGTGTTGGCCGAGCCGCGCGGGATCGATGCGCTCACCGAAGTCGAAACCTCGCCCAAGCCCAAGCGCTTCCGGGACGAGAGGGGATAGCTGGGCATGGGGACCATCGATTACTGGTGCAATGCGTTCACGCCGGATCGCAAGGCGGTCTGGGAGAAATCCATCGCACAACAGGGAATTCCCCTCAAGATCCACCGGGAGGGGGATGGCTTCGCCGACCCAAAAGAGATGAAGGCGCGCATGGATGAACTGGGGGTCGAGACCCTGGTCATTCCCACATGCCCGCCGTCAGAACACCATGGGGACACGGATTTCGAGAGTGTCGCTACGACGCCCGAGGAACTGGAGCTTTGGAACCGAGCCGCTCCGGGTGCTTTCGCGGGAGCGTGGAGCTTCGACCCGGGGAGTGGGATGGCGGGCGTTCGCGAAGCGGCCCGGCACCTTGCAGACCCCAACTTTGTCGCTCTCCACAGCCACACCCACAGTTTCGATCGGAGCTTCGATCACCGCGACTACTACCCCTTCTTTGCCCTGGCGTCGGACCTGGGCGTTCCAGTGATCGTGCAGGCCGGTAGCTCTGGAGGGCTGATGCCCAGCGAGTGCGGCCGTCCTGTGGGAATCGACCGGCCGGCCATGTACTTCCCCGAGGTGTCCTTCGTGCTCTCCCACACGGGCTGGCCGTGGGTCGACGAGGCGTTGGCGATGGCTCTCAAGCATCCGAACGTGTTTCTGGGGACGGCCACCTATCCACCTCATCACTGGTCGTCGGAACTGTGTCGTTTCATCACGGGGCCGGGCCGTGGGAAGACGGTGTTCGGATCGGGGTTTCCCGTGGTGGGCCACCGCCAGGCCATGGCGCGTCTTGCAGATCTCGACCTGTCGGCCGACACGCGGGGCAGCTTGCTGGAGGGCACGGCTCGCCAAGTCTTTTCTCGCCTTGCGGGTACTGGAGATTCTCGCGGGTCCCATCGCTGAGCCCGACGGCGATGAGTCTGGACCGTGGTACCATCCCCCCAGTGGTCCTCTCCGAGCCCTCGGCCGGGGAGCGGGCGGGAGGCTCCCGGTTTGCTCAAGCTGGTCGGTACAGGCGGTGGATCGGACTCTGGAGGCGGCAGTGACCACCCCTCCGAGGACGGTCTCGACGGACGTCTGTCCTTCTCGGAGCGTGGGCGCCCCTACCGGGTGCTGGTGGTGGGCGACTGGGGGGTCGAGGACCGCTGGCTGACGTCTCCGGCCCATTCTGCACCCCACAGCGCCGGAGTGCGCATGCGTCGCTCGCTGGCTCAACGTGGGGACGCGACGCAGCAACTCTGGGGCGCCGGAGCCACGGCAGCTTGGCTCCACGCCGCCCTCGCTCGGGTCGAAGGGGACGATCCCCAGCCTTTGTGTGATGTCCTGGGGGCCGGGATCTGGAGCTCTCACGATACCCGGATCCTCAAGGGCCTGTTCGATCCCATCTACCTGTCGGCCAAGACACCCCTCCGCGTTCACCGTCCCGATCCCCCGGCGCCCCACCACACGCTCGCGAGAGTCCGCCTCTACGACCTCGCCAAAGCGCTTCCGGATGCGGTGCCCCACGCCACTCTGCGGGTCATGCGCGTTTTCGAGCCGGGAATCCAGGTGGTGGTCGAGCGCGATCGGATCGAATGGGAGGTCGGGGCCCCCTACGACGAGGCGGGAAGGCCGAGTTGGACTGTGCCCGGTTTCGATTGGGCGAGCTTCGAAGATGCCATCGATGGCGAGCAGGAGTCGTTCGAGATCGACGCGGTGTTGGTGGACGACAGACAGCGCGGAGTGATCGGTGCACCATTGTTGCGATTTCTGAAACAGAAGTGCCTGTTTGCCGAGTGGTTCGTGGCGACATCGTCCCACGACCCCTCCTGGTTGGCGGAGTTGGAGGACGTGGCACTGCGCCTTCTGGTGGTTCGAGACGATCCCGTTTCAACGGGCTCCTCGGGCGCCACCCGTTGGGTGACCGCGCGCGGTGCTCCGACCCGCGAGGCGTTGGAGGACCTGGCGAGTCTGCTCGACCGCCTGGCCAAGGTTCCACAGCTTTCGGTCGTTGTACTTCCCGAACGAGGCGCAGCTCTGGGTGTCGACCGGCGGTCTCCGAAAGAGGGGGGTGAACTTTCTGTGGTGATGCCGCGCAATGATCGAGCGTCTCGTGATCTGGCCGACGGAGCGGTCCTGGGTGGCCTCGTGGCAAATTTGATGCGACATCCCTCTCTGGCCGTGGGTGAGGTGCTGGGGCTCGTCTTGGGAGACCTGTCGCGTTTTGAATCTCACGCGACGGATCGACTCCTGAGTCGTTCGTCGCCCCTCCAGGGACCGAGGCTTGCCTTGGCGGGAGAGCAGGCCGTCGAGCAACTCCCTCACTCGCTTCGCGATCTGCGCGAAGAGCGCCGGGCCTGGCAATCGGCGAGTAGATCCTGCGGAGTCGTGGAACGCGGTGACGGTCGCCGGGTTCTGGAACTGTGGCGCGCCATGCAGGAACTCGAGGGCTTCGTGGTGTGGGAACGGACTCGGCGGATGTCGATCGGGAAGGTCTCGCGTGCCCTTGGGTTCTGCAGTTCGAGGGATCCCGGGGAGCCGACGCCTTCTGCACTGCTGTGGGGACCCGCTGGTTCCGGCCGTTCGACCCTGGCCCGGGCTCTCGCGCGGGAACACGGCATGACGTTTCTCTCCATCGAGGGGGTGCGCCTTCCAGTGGGCGCCGACCTGGCGGTCGCATTGGCGGCCGAAGTCGCAGAGAAGACACGCGAGGACGAAGAATCCCTGCTGGTACACGTCGATCTCACTCGCTCGACTGTCGGCGTCGGGGCCCTGTTCGAAGCACTCGAATCTCTCGATCGAGGTGATCGGTTGGCGCAGCGAGGCCTGGCGCCGAGGGCATGGCTCGTTGCTTCTGAAACCCGGGAGAACTCCAGCGAGCCCGCCGACCGCTGGCGCCGGGTGACGGAGGCGCCCAGTCTGGGAAGCGTGGATCTGTCCGTGTTCAGCGATCCAGACGAGGGCCATCTGGAGCGGATGTTCCTGGGAGTGCGTATGCTGCGAGAAACGTTTCCCGAAGTTCTTCGCATCGACTACGCGATGGTCGATCTGCTCATGCGCGCACCCTTGGACGTCGCCACTCGCGAGTTGGCGGACTTTGTTGGCGCACTTCAGGACGTCCGAGAGGGTCGAGTGGGGGCTGAAAACGTTCCGCGCGGGGCTTCGCTGGGAGGAGCGTCTGTCGAGGAGCTACTCTCGGCTCCGGCCGAACAACCGCGTGGTGAATGGGTGGAGATCGTGGACTGATCACGTCCGCTTTCTCCGGGGGATTCGTCACTGGGCTGGGACCGACTGCGCTTGAACGCATGTCCCTGGGAAGCGTAGGCTGTAACCCCTACTCACAACGCTCCCCCGGAGGAAGACATGCCCTCGATACGATCCTCTCCCGCTCCCTCATTCTGGGAGAACCAGCAACTCAGTCCGGACTCGATCCTTCTGTCGGACCGTGTAGCCGTGGTTACGGGTGCTGCCCAGGGAATCGGTAAAGCCACGGCCATTGCCCTGGCAAGGTTCGGAGCCGATGTGGCGGTTTGCGATCGCGACGCTGAGGGTCTCGCCGACACCGTGGCGCAGATTGAAGCTCTCGGGCGAGGGAGTTGCTCGGCCGTCATGGACGTGCGCGATGAGGATGCCGTCCAGGCATTCCTGGCTCAGGTAAAAGCTCGTTTCGGGACCGTCCACGTGCTGG
Source organism: Myxococcota bacterium (assembly GCA_022447545.1). Lineage (GTDB taxonomy): Bacteria > Myxococcota_A > UBA9160 > UBA9160 > SMWR01 > JAKVBI01. Next base: position 164,974 of record JAKVBI010000011.1, on the reverse strand, counting down.
TGAACAACGCTGGGGGCGGCTTCTGGTCCGAATTCCTCGCTGTGAACGCCAAGGGTGAGAATGCTCTGGTGCGAGAGAATTTCGGGAGCGTGACCCATTTTCTGCGTGCCACGGTGCCGCTGATGACCGAGGGAGGGTCCATCGTCAACGTCACATCGGTGGAGGGGCATCGCGCTGGACCTGGCTTCGCGATTTATTCGGCGATGAAGGCAGCCGTGGCGAACTTGACCAAGAGTTTGTCCATGGAGTTTGCATCTCGGATGATTCGGATCAATTGCATTGCACCAGACATGATCCCCACACCCGGTGATGCAGGGCTCATGACAGATTCGGATGCCGTTGGACTGCCTGAGGTCGAGGCCAAGAGTTGGCCTGAGGAGGGTTCGTCCTGGGACTGTGCGGCTGCCGTGATTTTTCTGGCGTCGGATTTGTCGCGCTTCATCACGGGAAGCACTGTGCATATCGATGGGGGCACGGAAGCGGCGGGCGGTTGGAAGGTGATGAAGAAGGGCGGGTTCAGCCTTTGAGGTGAGATTCAGCGCTCTAGCAGTGTCTTGGTGATGCGCGCGACGCTGTGCGGCTTTCCGTCGATACAGGCACTGCTTTCGCACCACGCCATCCGACGGCTGCGTTGCAGCAGGCGCCCTTCGAGGATCACTTCGACACCTGCAGTGATCGGGCGAAGGTTCTGAACGAAAATGTCGTTGGTCACTGCGAACTCGTGCTCTTTCATGTCCGTGAGAAGGGCCAGGAAGGACGGCACTTCCAGCAGGCTGTTGATCACACCGCCGTTGACGGTTCCCCAGGGTGTGACCACGATGGGGCGTGGGGTGAAGCTCACTGCGGCATGACCTGGGCGGAGGCTGCGTAACTCGATTCCGGCCCAGGCGTAGTACTCCCCTTCGATGGCGGTCGACATGGACGCGCGCTGCCATTCTTCGAGTTCGATATTGATTTCGGGTTTTGTCATGGTGTTGCCCTCGGGTGGCTCGTTCACTCTCCCAATTCGATCCAAGCGCTCTTGGTTCTCAGGTAGCCGCGTAGGCTTTCGAGTCCACTGTCGCGACCGTAACCGCTGTTCTTGACTCCGCCAAAAGGAACCGCCCAGTGGATCCGTCGGTACGCGTTGACCCAGACTGCGCCTGCTTCGACCCTTGGCACCATGCGGTGCGCGCGCTTGAGGTCACTCGTCCACACTCCACAGGCGAGCCCGTACTCGGAGTCGTTGGCAATGGCGACCGCCTCCTCCTCGGATTCAAAAGGAATCACTGCGGCGACCGGTCCGAAGATCTCCTCCCGGCAGATTCGCATGTCGTTACGGGCTTCTCTGAAGAGGGTGGGTTCCACGAAGTAGCCACTGGCGTAGGGGGAGCCCCGTTCGAACAATTCCTCGCCGCTGCGTCCTCCGAAGACGATCTCGGCGCCCTCCTCGCGCCCCAGTTCGAGGTAGCTGCGGACCTTCTCGAATTGTCGATCGAAGGCAATGGGGCCCATGCTGGTGGATGACGCCATGGGGTCACCCAGGGCCACGGTCGCAGCACGTTTTTCGATGCGGGCCAACATCTCGTCGTAAATCGGACGCTGGATCAGGATCCTCGAGCCCGCGACACATGTCTGACCTGCTCCGCCGGTGAAGATGGACGCAGTGCTGACTCCGATCTCCGCTGCCTCGAGATCGGCATCGGCGAACACGATGTTCGCCGATTTTCCTCCGAGTTCGAAAGCGAGAGGTTTCAGGGTTTGCGCCGAACTCTCGGTGATTCGACGCGCCGTGTCCGTCGAGCCCGTGAAGGTGATCTTCTGAACGTCACGATGCTGTACCAGGGCATCTCCTGCGCTGGCACCCGTTCCGCAGACCACGTTGACCACTCCCGCCGGGAAGCCCGCTCGCTCGAAGAGTTTGGCGGCGGTAAGGATGGAGCATGCCGCCTGTTCGGCGGGCTTGACCACGGCGGTGCAGCCCGCCGCCAGGGCGGCTCCGAGTTTGGCCGCAAGAATGGAGAGCGGGGCGTTCCATGGAACGATCACAGCCACCACGCCGACGGGTTCAGGCAGTGTGAAATTGAAGCTGCCAGGGCCGACGCGCACTGTTTCGCCCTGAATCTTGTCGGCGGCGCCTGCCCAGTAGTGGAACATCTGATAGACAGCTGGCAGATCGCCTGCACGGGTTTCGGCGTAGATGCGGCCGTTGTCTCGCGTTTCGATCCGGGCAAGTTCGTCGGCGTGTTCTTCGAACAGAGCAGCGGCGCTGCGCAGCAGAGCGGCCCGTTGCAGAGCGGGGGTGTCGCGCCAGGATCCGTGAAACGCCCGCTTTGCGGCACTCACCGCAGCGTCGACGTCGGCCTCCTCGCCCGCGGGCACCTGAGCCCACACGCTTCCCGTCGATGGGTCGGTGCTGTCGAGCCACTGCCCGGAATCTGCGGGTTGGAACACGCCGTCGATGAGGTTGAGTGGACGTGCGAGTTCACCATTCCATTCGAGTAGTTCCGACATGTCAGCCTCCCGCTGCATTGTAGACAAGTCACCGACTCGTCCGATAGCTTGCGGTCGGGTCCCCGGCGAGTCCCTGGGGCAACAGCCTCGGGTAACGACCGGGAATCCGAGTCTCGGAATCATCAAAACGGACAGGGAGTCGATAGGGTGGCAATTCGGGATCGTGTGGCCATCGTGGGGGTGGGATATACCGATTTCTCGAAGAACTCCGGCGTCAGCACCCTGACCCTCGCGAGTCGGGCCATCGCGTCCGCTCTGGCCGATGCGGGGCTTGGTGTGCAGGACATCGATGGGCTGGCGACGCATCGGGTAGGGGACTCCGCTCTTCCAGGCACGCTTGCCCACTCCCTGGGGCTCGCGGATCTCGCCTGGCATTTGGATCAGTTCGGGGGCGGCAGCGTCTCGCACGCGGTCGTTGGCCAGGCTGCATTGGCCGTGGCTGCGGGTATGGCGGAGACGGTGGTTTGTTACCGCGCCATCAACGCGCGCTCGGAGTTTCGCATGGGGGGCACCGGTCGTCCGCCCGTCGACGCTGTGGAGACCCAGTACCAGGCTCCTTACGGTCACCTGGCTCCACCCCAACAGTTCGCCATGGCGGCGCGCACACACATGGAAAAGTACGGCACCACTGCCGAGCACTTCGGTGCGGTGGCGGTGACTCAGCGCGACCATGCCGTTCACAACGAGCGCGCGATGATGCGCCGACCGATCACCCTCGAGGACTATCTGGCTTCACGTTGGGTGGTGGAGCCGCTCCGGCTGCTGGACTGTTGTCTCGAAACGGACGCTGCCGTTGCATTGGTGCTCACCACCACGGAGCGGGCTCGGGATCTCGCCCGACCTCCAGTCCTGATCTCCGGGGCTGCCTGGGGTGGGGGCTTCACCCTCTATTCCCACGGCCAGCCGGATCCGACCGTCACGGCAGCCCACAGTCTGGCGCCGCGCTTGTATTCTCAAGCGGGGATCGGGCCGACGGAGATCGATCTGGCAGAACTGTACGACTGTTTCACCTATTCAGTGATCGTTCAGTTGGAGGACTACGGGTTCTGCGAGAAAGGGGAGGGCGGGCCGTTCGCGGCGGATGGTGCCATCGCTCTGGGCGGAGCACTGCCCGTGAACACTCATGGTGGGTTCTTGTCCGAGGGATATGTGCACGGCTTGAATCACATTTGCGAGGCGGTTGCTCAGCTGCGTGGCGATGCTGGAGCGCGGCAGGTTGCGGGCGCAGAAGTGGCTCTCAGTACCGCCCAGCCTGGTTACGTTTCGGGTCAGACCTCGGCCCTCCTGCTGCGAAGAGCGCTGTGAGCGAGGAATTTCCCAAGCCTGTCCCCGTTCCCGACCGGGATTCACAGCCGTTCTGGGAAGGCGTCCGCGTCGGAGAATTGCGTGTTCAGAGCTGTGACGATTGCGGGTTGTTGCGCTGGCCACCCCGCGACATCTGCGGTGGCTGTCATGCCTTTTCGTGGCATTGGCGGGCGACCACGGGGCGGGGGACCGTGCTGAGCTGGGTCGTCAATCACCAGGTGTTCTCACCGTCGTTTGCCACAGAAGTTCCCTATACCGTGGTGACTGTGGCGATCAACGAGCAGAGTGACATCCAGATGGTGGGTGGATGGTGTGGGGCCGGAGCGCCTCGAGCGGGTATGGCTGTGCGCGCGGTCTACACTCGCTTTGACGAGGAGACCACCCTGGTGAATTGGGAGCCCGTGGATGAGGCGCCCGACTCCAGAGATGAATGACTCGTTCCAGAGGTGTGCCTGGTAGAATCGGTTCAGCCCGTCGACCGCTGGAGAAAAGACTCACATGGCTTTCGAAGTTGTGTCCGCCGATAATCACATCAACGAACCGCCCCACGTATTCGACACCGTTCCTGCGCATTTGCGTGATCGCGCACCCAAGATGATGCGGGGAGCAGATGGCGGCGACGGCTGGAGCTTCGATGGGAATTTGCCCAAACGCACCTTTGGGATCGAGGCCCTCGCGGGACGATCTCCAGAGGATTTTCAGCTCAGTGGTCTTAAGTTCGACGAGATCTTGAAGGGGAACTATGACGGAGCAGCTCACATCGAGGACATGAAACTCGATGGTGTCGATGCGGCAGTCGTTTACCCCGCGAATTCCATCTTTACCTACATGACACCGGACAGGGAGCTGGCGGTGGCGTGTATGGCTTCTTACAACGATTGGTTGCTCGACGAATTTCAAGCGGCCGATAGTCGACGATTGGTGGGTCTTGCGATGTTGCCCGTCGACGACGGCATGGAGGTTTGTCTTTCGGAGTTCGAGCGGGTGGTCGCCAAGGGTGCGCGCGGTTGTTTCATTCCGGGTGCGCCTGCCAAACCCTACAACCACCATTACTACGAACCGCTATGGAGCGCCGCTAGTGAAGCGAGGGTTCCGTTGTCGTTCCACCGGACTTTTGGTGGAAAACCCGCAGACCAGGACTGGGATGAACTCGTCGAGCAGAATGTGTCCGTTCCCGGAATCGTCAATCGCTTCTTCAGTTCGGTTCGACCTCTCACTTACATGATCTTCGGCGGGGTCTTCGAGCGACATCCCGGCCTCGTACTCGTGGCGGGCGAGGTCAATTTCGGCTGGTTGCCGTTCTGGATCCAGACGATGGACCATGAGTTCGAGCACCAAAAGGCCTGGTCGGATGCGCCACTGGCGAGCTTGCCGAGCGATTGTATTGGCCGAAACGTCTTCGTGACCACTCTCGATGATCACGTGGGCTTCGATCTGTTGAGAGCGGGTTCTCCCCGGCTCGCGGATGCGGTGATGTTTTCGAGCGATTACCCCCACAGTGTCACCCTGTGGCCGAATTCTCGAAACCACATTGCCACCTTGACCGCGGGGCTCGATGCCGACGTGAAACACAAAGTCCTCGCAGGCAACGCCGAACGCGTCTACAGGTTCGGGGAATGAGGCTCGAGTACGCCTGTGCATGAAGTCCTCAAGGGGATTCGCGTCATCGAAGTGGCGCAGTATGTCTTTGTTCCGGTTTCGGGTGCTGTGCTCGCCGAGTGGGGGGCCGATGTCATCAAGGTGGAGCACCCGGTGCATGGTGATGCCTACCGGGGGCTCTGGCAGAGCGGTCCCCTGGCCATAGGAGATGGCGTCAACTATGCGATCGAGCACGCCAACCGCGGCAAGCGCAGCATTGGCATCGACCTCGCCAGCGATGCGGGGCGCAACGTACTCGGCGAACTGATTCGAGAGGCCGATGTCTTCGTCACCAATTTCCTGCCGGAGACTCGACGACGACTCCGGATTGAAGTTGACGATGTGCGGAGAGACAACCCGCAGATCGTGTATGTGCGTGGCAGTGCGTTGGGACAGCGCGGGCCCGAGAGCCAAAAGGGTGGTTTCGACTACGCGACGTACTGGGCCAGGGCGGGGAGTTCCATGGGAGCCACCGAGGCTGGGGCCGAGTATCCAGTACCGATGCCCGGGCCCGCTTATGGAGACACCCTGGGCGGGTTGGTGATCGCGGGTGGTGTGTCGGCTGCGCTGTTGTCACGGGAGCGGGGTGGGCAACCCGCAGTGGTGGATGTGTCACTGCTGGGGCTGGGGATGTGGGCCATGGGTTCGGGGATCTCGGCCTCTCGGGTGCACGAAAAACCCTGGCGCGCGATGGACCGGGTGCCGGCCACCAATGCGCTGGCGGGTTTCTATCGCACTCGGGACGGGCGGCACATCGCTCTCAACTTGTTGTCGGGGTTCCCTGCATGGCCGGAACTCTGCCGGTGCCTGAGTCGTCCGGAATGGGTCTCCGACCCCCGGTTTGAAACCGCCGAGAAGTTCATGGAGAACACCGAGGCCTGTGCGGCGGAACTCGATGCTTTGTTCGCGACCCGGAACCTCGACGAATGGCGCGACGTGCTCAAGGGCCTCGATGGGGTGTGGTCGGTGTTTCAGGACACTCTGGAGGTCGCGGAAGATCCCCAGGTGGTCGCGAACGGCTATCTCGCACATCTCGAGGCCCGGGATGGGTCTCCATTCGATCTGGTGCGCAACCCGGTTCAATTCGACGAGAAGCCGGCATCGACCCGCTTGGCTCCCGAGCATGGCGAACACACTGAGGAGATTCTGCTCGAACTCGGCTTGAATTGGGAGAGGATTGCAGCCCTCAAGGACGATGGCGCGATCAATTGAGCCTTGTTTCCGAGCCCACGGGTCTGGCACTCCGGGCATCCTTTGCCGATGCCTGTCGGGTCAGATCGGCCGCGCGATGGCCGCTTCCAGGAAGGCGAGGTTTGATGCGTACTGAACCACTGCCGCCAGGAGTGAGCTCTGTGCCTCGACGAGATCACGATCGGCGTCGGTGACGTCGAAGTTGTTGGCGAGGCCCTGCTGGAAGCGACCGCGCGCAATGCTCCGCTTGGTTCGCGCCTGTTCGACTCCAGTCGCGAGGTCTCGTAGTTGGAGAATGTTGGCGCGTAGTCGAATCTCGGTCTGCCGGACCTCCGTCTCGATGGAGCGCTGACTCTTGACGAGAAGACGTTCGACTCGCTTCTGCTCGTTCTCGGCACTTTTGAGCCGAGATTTTGCGGCGACGTTTCCAAAGGGGATCTCGAACTCCGTCCCCACGATCCACTCATTGCTCTCCCAGTCGGCGCCCTGGTCGTAACGCCCGAAGGCATCGAAGCGGGGTAGGAGTCCGTTGCCCCTGATCCGGACCTTCAGACGTGCCCGCTCGAGTTCTGCCTTCAGTTCAGCGATTTCGGGCCGTTGCTCGAGGGCTTCACGAATCCATCGTTCGAGTTCGATCTTCACAGGTCGGAATGGGACGGTTTCGTCTTCGATTTCGATCTGTTGATCGATGGGCAGACCCAGGATGTTGCGCAGAGTGGTCTGGGCAAGCTCGCGGGCTGCCAACCGACTCGATTGCTTCACCGAGTCGCTCGTGAGATTGATCTTGGCACTAATGACATCCCGCTGGCTCACGCGTCCGGATTTGAACAAGGCCTCCGAGTACTCCAGGAGTTGATGGTCTCGTTGGATCGCCTGCTGGATCACTTCGATCAGGCGCTCGCTCAAGATCGCGTCGTAGTAGGCTGCCTTGGTCTCGGCGGTCACGCGTAGCACCTGGCTTCGTAACCGAGAGCTCGAGACATCTCGATCCAGTTCACTGTTCTGGATGCCGCTGCGCGCCACATAGGTACGTGCTCCTTTCAGCAGCGGGTGCCTCAGCCCGAAGCGCAGGCCTGCGATTTCGCTGGTGGAAGGGCGTGGTGCGTCGAAGTTGTCGTCTTCTCCGTTGTCGAAAGAACGCTGATATCCGCCGCCGATCTCGACCTGCCCACCGGTGGGAAGTTCCTGGCGGATGAATGCGATGACCTCCTGCGCGTCGGCACGTTTGGTGGGCCGGTTGGTTTCGAAGATCGTGCTTCCCGAATAACTGGCGGTGAAGCCCGGGGTGGGATCAAATTTTGCTTCATTGGCAGCGACCTCGGGAACGAGAATGTCGAGGTCGAGGCGTGCGATCTGGATGTCGAGGTTGTGTTGAAGTGCGACCTGCACACTTTCGCGCAGGCTCAGACTCCTTCGCGTCGTTGCGGGTGGGGGACCCACGTCATCGCTCTGGTCGATGATTTTACGGAACCGGTCGAGGTCCAGGTCCTGGATGTTTCCGACTTCGATGACGTCGCTGGGCTCCTGAGCGTTCGTCAGGCTGACCTGGCAGAGCAGGAGAATCAGCGCTCCGAAGAGGGCTGCCGGGTACGAATTCTTCATGACTTTCCTTCCCTCATGAATTCCGACCTTCGTGGGCGGCGCCGAGTTGGGTCTCGAAGCATTGGCATGCCTCGGTGACCACGTAAGCCACCGACCCCATGGGGCGTCGAAAGCTTGGCGCATCGAAGCGCGCGGTGCTCTGTTTGAGCCCTCGTACTTTCAAGGGGTCAGGTCGTCGTCCCTGAGGGCGTGCCAACCACCGAGGAAGCGCTGAACTGCCGTGACGTGGCTCATGATCGCGAGGATCCAGAGCGCGAAGAACAGGAAGTCGTGCCCCAGGAGCAGGTCCTGGGGAAGGAAAGGAGTGAGTACCAGGCCGATGCATAGGGTGGCGACACGTTCCAGGCGTTCAAAGAGCGCCGGGAGTCCCCGAGGCCTCGCGCTTTTGATTCCCTCGGCCTGGGCGCGTGCGTGGTGGTAGCTGACCAGAATCGAGCCGGTGATTGCAAGGAAGCAAACGGCCCAATATCCAGTGACCCAGGCAACGGCGAACAGTGGGAAGGTTTCCTTGTAACGGTCGGTTGCTGCGTCCAGATAGGCGCCGGCCCGACTCGATTGACCTGTCACCCGAGCGATTGCGCCGTCCACATTGTCCAACAACTCGACCAGGGCGAGGCAGATACCGAATAACCAGAAGTTTTGGTGCGCGATGAACGCCAAGGCGTTGGCGAAGTTCAGGACGAGGCCCAACCAGGTGACGGCGTTCGCCGTGAGTCCTGCCCGGGCAAATACCTGGCCGAGTCGGTTCCAGAACGAATCGAGATGAGTTTTGTAGAGGGCGTCGATCAAGGTCTTCCTCGCGGGTTCTCAGTAGCGATCGGGTTCCCACATGAAAGGGTGTCCTTGAGGGAACAGGATTTCGAGGAGTTGAAGTGAGAGTTCATCCAGGTCGAGAGCGTGTTCGAATGCGGTGCTTCTCGCCGATTTGTAGCCGAAGATCATGGGGAGCAGGGCCGCAGGGCCGCAATCGATTTCGACCCGAGCATCGTTGGGGCCTCGTGGGTTGAGAATGAGCTCGCATTCCTGCTCCTGGCAGTGAATGTGTAGTGTGATGCGGAGGTCGTGTCGGGTCGATTCGGCGATCCTCGAACTGAGGCTGGGCTGAAGCTTTTGAAGTAGGGATTCGAGATTGATGAGCAGCGCAAGGGCACCGCCGTCACGAGGGTGTCGCAGCTGGAACTCTGCCCCGCGACGTGCACATGCCGAGGAAAAGGGGTGATCGAGGGGGATCGGGCCGCGAACTTCAGAAAGGTCACCCTCGCGTGCGATCTCACCCAGTTTGCGGAGGGCTGATTCGTAGAAGGCGGGAGTCCGTCCACCGAGTTCACGGATCTCTATGGCATCGCGGACGCGTCTGAATCCCACATAGCCTTCGTCACACAAGAGAACTTCCGGTGCTCGACGAGGCATCCAATCCCAGTGCTCGACGGTACGCAGCATGCTTCCAGAGCGATTGAGATTGCTCGCGTGGTAGTGGTCGAGCACAAGGGGAAGGTCTTGGGGAGTCATGGGTTTGAACGGATCCTCACGCAATTGCGGGATCCGCCGGGTGTCGACGTGGATTTCGGGCTCGGCCATCACGAGGTTGGCTCCGAGTCGCTCGTAAAAGCGGGCGCGTTGGGCGAAGCCCAGAACCAGGTCGAACCCCTCCTCGCGACACCAGCGGATTCCGTGGGCGACGATTTGTATCGCTGGGCCCCGACCGCGTTGATCGGGTTCGGCGACGACTGCCTGGACGCCTCCCAGGCGAATCTCTGCGCCCGAGAGTCGGGCCCGGAAATCGAGGATCTGCCACTTCGCAAGGATTCGGCCCTCCTCCTCGGCGACGAATCCCAAGTCCTCCCGCATGAAAGGGCAGTGGCGATAGGCCCGGCTCAGCTCCTCTCGCATTTCCTGCACGTTGTCCTGGCCGAAAGCCCGTGCTGTCAGGTCCGCAACTGGACCGATATCCCCGGTGGTCATGAGACGGATCCGTGCCACATCCCTCTCCTTGGCTTGGATCTTCGGCGGTTGGATGACTTCGCTGGACGCCCCGGCCCCCGATTAAAGGGCCGACGGAGCGGCTGGACGCGAGACGGGTCCCGCGGCGCCCGGTTCGACTGCGGGTGGGAACTTAGCTCGCGGTCCCCAAACTCGCGAAACCAAGACTTTGTGGCCGGAAAGCCGGCAGGGCATCGGCTTTCGGGCACCTGGAGCGTCCGAGGGGTGGGATCGAGCATTGCCCTGCCAAGCGGAGGATCGGTGGCTATGCTGGCGGCGTTTCGAACCCCGCTGTGCGTGGGTTCCCCCCGTCCGGCACGCGCCGCCTGGGGCTCCGCTTCCGGGTCCCGTGACCCGCGCCATACCAACAGCACACGGATGGATCTCATGAAGCCCGACATCGTGTGGTTCCTGCTGGACGGGGTTCGACCCGACCGCGTGAAGATTTGCGGTGGGAAGACGCCGCAGACGACATTCATCGACGAAGTCTTGTCGCGCGGGACGCTCTTTACCCGGTCGATTGCTGCTGGACCCTATTCGTTGATCGCGCTGAACGCATTGTTTACGAGCCTTTACGGGACCACGAATGGGGTCAATGCTGCCTACAAGACCACCAGCGACGATCTGCATTCCGACGCCGTCACCATCACAGATCTGCTCCGCCGCGAGGGTTACACGACAATGTGCTACGCGGGGAGCCCCTTCGAGCCGGTGGAGCCTCTGCCGAGTTTCGATGTGTATCGACTCATGCCAATCCTCAGCGATCGAGTTTTCGACGACTGGGAAGCGGTGTCGGGACCTCGTTTTGCGTCTCTTTCTTTTCAACACGTGCACGATGCGTGCTGCAACGCACCGCAGGAGATGACCGCCGAGCGTTTCGAGCAAGCCATTGCGGAACTCGCGCGAGAGTTCGAGCGATACTACCGGAGACTCGTTGGCCCCAACACTCTGGCAATGGTGTTCTCGGATCACGGCATGCGTTTGCGAGATCGCGCTGATCCCGATTGGGACTGGGAGTCCCACCCGGAGATGGAGCCAACAACTGGGGTGTACCTCACCGACAACACGATTCGAACCTTCACCGGGTTGATCCACGAGCCGACTTTTCCGGTTCGAGTCGTCGAGGAACCCGTTCGCTCCATTGACATGGCACCGACGATTCTCGATGCGTTCCAACTGCCACCGCTGGGCGGGCAGGGAGAATCTCTGTGGCCCGAATTGCGTGATGGCGGTCCGATGCCGGAACGGGTTGCATACTCGGAGACCGGTGGCAGATGGTTCTCCCCCTGGCGCCCAAACGTCCGTGCGGTTCGAACCCATCAGTACAAGTTCACTCGCCACGATTCTCTCGGGGAGGCCCTCCATGACCTCGTGGAGGACCCGCGCGAGGAGGAGAATCTGATCGGAAAGGGCCTCGCTCAGGAGTCCGAACTTCGCGATCAACTGGATCGCCTCATTCGAGAAGCAGAACGGGTGCCCGAGGACGTCTATGAGGAGCGCGGCATCGATCACGGGCAGGTGCGCCTGGATCGGCCTGCCAGCGTGTCGGTGCCAGAACTCTCCAAGGCGATGAACGCGTATGAGGGCATCCGCAATGCCCTGGCCTACGAAGTCTTCGATGAAGTTCATGGTCATGCCGAATCCCTCGTGCTGTTGACCGAGCGAGAGGCTGACCGAACCAGTGACGAAGAGGAACGAGGGGCGTTCTTGATCCTTCGCGAACTGGCCGAGCAGTACTCGGGAGTCACCGATCTGGAAGAGGCACGAGAATTGTTCGGAAGGATTTCCCAGTTGCTGATTGCCTTCGTGGCCGCCCACCCCTCCTTCCACGACTCGCTGGTGGCCTACCACTGTGGTGACGCTCCGGGGTATGGGAAGTGGGTGCAGAAGAGGAATGACGACAGTTTGGTCAACCCCTATCTCGGACGTGACGCCCATGCGACCGTTCGTGAGACCGATTTTGTCCCCTAGGTGATGCAAGGCAAGCGCTATCGCATCCAGGATATTCAACGCTCCTTTCATTCGGACAAACGATGGGAGGAGATTTCGGGCGAGTTGCCTGCCTGGTTGATCTTTCGGCCGCTTTCCTTCTGGTTGACAGTCCCCTTTGTGAACGGGGGTTGGTCACCGCTGGCGGTGAGCCTCCTCTCGGGTGTGGCGGCTCTGGCGATGTTGGGCTCCGCGATCTGGGGTGGAGGAAATGCGTATCTTTGGGTTGCTGCTTTTGGCTTCCTTCATCAGTTGTTGGATTGTGTCGACGGAAACGTTGCGCGAGTGACAGGGCGCACGAGTCAACTCGGTCAGTTCGTCGACCTGTTGATTGGGCAGATCTACTGGGTCTTGTTATTCGCGTCCATTGGGATCCTTGTGGAGAAGACAGGGAGTGGGGCGTTTGCGGACCGGGCCGTCGTGTTTGCCCTGGTCTTGTCCATTCTGGTGCTTCTGAATCGTGTCACCAGAAACTACGCACAGCTGCATTTTGAAAAAAGACAAATCATGGACGACCGCCCCGAAGGTGAGGTCGGCATGGGGAAGGCCGTGGTCATCGCTCTGGCGGGGCTCGAAAACCTCTATGTCTTTGCGATCGCCATCGGAGGGGCGCTAGATGCGCTGTCGGTGGTATTGATGGGGATCGGGGTCTACGTCGTGGCTGTTTTTGTCTACGTCGAGACAGAACTGTTTTTCGAGCTGAGGCATCGCTGAGCGGGTTGGGTGCCCGAATCAGGGATCCGATATGCTCTCCTCCACTTGCATGCACGTCCCCAAATGCACATCGGGCCGCTCTCAGAAGCTCCAATACGGTTTCGTCTGCCGCCGGGTTCGGTTTGGGTTCCTTGCGGGAATCGTCCTGGTGGCCACGAGTCTCGTCGGCTGCGGCGAAGGAGCTGGAGCACAGGCCTCCACGAACGATGTACCCCCTGGGAGAGGCCGAAGCATCGTGGTGGCCATGGCACGGCTCGAACCCGACGGTCGAGTCGTTCGGGTGGGTTCGTCGACCGACGATGTGATTCTGGAAGCGCACGTGAGCGATGGTGAGGTGGTCGTGGAGGGGCAGACGCTCGTCGTGCTGATGGGGCACGCGCTTCGAGAGGCCGAACGCGATGCAGCCAAGCTAGCCCTCGAGCGTGTGGAGCTGACTCCTTACGAGATCGAAGCGCAAAACGCTCGAGTGCGATCGATCGAGGCAGAACTCGCTTTCGCGAGAGACGACGTCGAGGACCAGAGAGGTCTCATCGCCAAGGGGTTCAGCCCTGGGCGGGAGTTCCAGGAGGCGGAACTCTCCGTGCGTCGCCATGAAGAGAGATTGGCCGAGGAGGTCGCGGCACTCAAAAAGCTCGAAGCTGGATTTGATCTCGAGCGTCGAGAGGCCGCGAGCGATTTGCGTCGCGCCGAGGCCGAACTCGAGCGCACCATCATTCGGGCGCCCACCGATGGTCGGATTCTCAAGGTTTTGAAGCGACCGGGCGAGCGAACCGGGGCGCAGCCCATCGTACACCTGGGCCGCACTCAGGAGATGTACGCGTTGGCCGAGGTCCACGCCAACGACATTCGCCACGTTAAGAGCGGCCAGCGTGCGAGATTCGAGAGCGCTGCCCTGGCTGCGCCCATCGAAGGAGTCGTCGAAGAGGTGGGGTCGATGATTTATACGAACAATATCTTTGGCGAGGATCCGGGTGCGCCCGCGGGGGTTCGCGTGTTCCAAGTGAAAATACGCCTCGACGAAGCTTCCGAGGCATCGCGCTTCACAAATCTCGAGGGCCAGGCGCGGATCTTCGTCGACTCGCTCGGGAGTTCGTGAGCGGCCCGCGATGGGTCTTCGAAAGCAAAATTTCGTCGTTTCGTGTGGAGTTCTCCATCTGGACCGATGGTGCCGATCGCTGAGCAGGCCCCGCTCGGCGGCCATCGCCGAGTTGAGTTGACGGTGCGAGGCAACGCATCGATCGCGCTTTCTTGGCGGCTGCTCCTCCACCAGCCGGTGCGGTTGGTGATGTCCGCGGCCGGCATTGCTTTTGCGTTGCTGCTGATGAGCCTGCAGTTGAACTTTCGAAACGCTCTTCTGGATAGCTCCACAGAGTTGATCCGACAGCTCGATGCCGACATGCTGGTGATGGATGATGAAAAGGATCCATTCTTGTCGCGCGACAACATGCCGGTCGTGCGGATGTTCCAGGCTCAATCGGTGCGAGGGATTCAGGCCGCTCATCCCATCTGGATGGATTTGATGTTCTGGAGGAATCTCGAAACCGGTCTCGAGCGCCCAATTCGCGTCATTGCCGTCGACCCTGGAGATCCCGTTTTCGTCGATGATGAGTTGAATGTTGCGCTCGCTCGGTTGGCGAAGCCGGGAACCGCGTTGGTCGATCGCCGTTCTCGGTCGGGATATGGATCCCTCAGCCCGGGGCCAGCCCAGGTGGACCGGCATCCCCTTGAAATCATTGGAACCTTTTCCATGGGCGCCGATTTCGAAGTGGACGGAAACATGATCGTCGGGTACGAGACCTTGCTCGATCTGCAGGGAGTCAACCGTGCCGACCCTGAGGCCATTCTGTTGCATGTGGAGCCTGGTCTTGACCTGGAGAGGATGGCCCAGGAGATCGCCGGGGTCGTACCCGGTGACGTGCGGGTCTTGACCAAGGAGCGCCTACTGGAGCGAGACCTGGAGTACTGGCGCAGTGAAACGCCACTCAGCGTGATTCTGTTGGTAGGAGTGGGACTGGGTTTCGCGGTGGGTGTCGTGATCTGTTATCAGGTTTTGTACACCGAAGTACTCGATCACCTGGAGGAGTTCGCGACCCTCAAGGCGATGGGATACGGAGATGAGTTTCTGCGCCGTGTGGTGGTCGCAGAGGCCTGGTTTCTCTCGGTCCTCGGCTTCGTTCCCGCGAGCATCGTTGCTCTGTTGTTTCAACGAATGCTGGGGAGCATGACGGGCCTTGCGGTGCACTTCTCCTGGTTTGCGTCGGGGAGTGTCTTCATCCTCTCCATCGGGATGTGTACCGCGGCCGGAATCCTGGCCCTTGCAAAGATCCGGAGTCTCGACCCGGCAGAGTTGATGTGAGAGGCACAGGTGATTGACTCTCAAGTGCGAAGGGAGCCCGCGATCCAGGTCGAGGACCTGGAGTATGCGTTTGGCGAGGCAGAAGCCAGGAAGGTGGTGCTCGATGGCATCGATCTGAGCCTCGCAGCCGGAGAGTTCGCGATCATGACCGGCCCGTCGGGTTCGGGAAAGACGACGCTGCTGAGTTTGATCGGTGCGCTTCGGTCGCCTCAGCAGGGTGGTCTGAGGGTCCTGGGACGGGATTTGTCACGCCTGGGTGCCGCTCGCGGTGGCGAGGCCGGTGATCTGGAGGCGTTTCGCCGTCGTCTGGGGATCATTTTCCAACTTCACAACCTCTTTCCCGCGCTGACCGCCTTTCAGAGCGTCCAGATGTCCCTGGATCTGCATGACCTGTCCGTGGAGGAAAAAGACGCCCGGATCGAAGGGATTCTCGCGAAATTGGGGCTGGAGGAGCGATTCGACTACAAACCCGAACGCTTGTCGGGTGGGCAGCGGCAACGGGTGGCCATCGCCAGGGCTTTGGTTCACGAACCGGAACTGGTGTTGGCTGATGAACCCACGGCCGCCCTGGACGCCGAAAATACCGAGATCGTCCTCGAATTGCTGCGGGAACTTGCTCGAAAACGGCGCACGTCGGTCTTGATGGTCACCCAGGATGCCCGAGTCTTCGAAGCGGCAGACCGATTGGTTCACCTTGTCGATGGACGCATCGTATCCGATGTGCAAACGGGGTAGCTTCGGGGCGCCCGGATGAGTTCGACGACCGAGCAGTAGATGGCGTCGCCTCCCGCGGTTGAATTCGCTGGACTGCGTTGACGCTCCAATCGAAGATCGGGAACCAGCTTTCCCGAGGCCCTATTGCCAGAGGTTCGAGGGGAACCGAATGAAACTGTCGTCATGGAACCGCTTGGTCGCGATCTGGGGCGTCGTCGGCGTCTTCCTGATCATCGGCCAGGCTCTGCTTCGACTCACGCCGATCGCCTGGGAGCCCATCGCTGATGGAAGTCTGACTCCGACTCAAGCAGGGATCTATGGGTTCTGGGTGGTCTTCAACGCCTATGCGGAGGGCTATCGCGGATTTCAGCTTGCCTTTTGTCCGCGGGTGGTCTCGCGGGCCCTGTGGCTGAGCCAAAACCCGCGCCCGCTGTTCGTCTTGTTGGCCCCTCTGTTTTGTATGAGCTTCTTCCACACCACACGCCGTCAGAAGATCGTGACCTGGTGTCTCTTGATCGGAATCCTGGTGCTCGTCTTGTCGGTGAGTCGAGCGCCTCAGCCGTGGAGAGGAATCGTGGACGGGGGAGTGGTCGTCGGGCTTGGTTGGGGGCTTTGTAGCCTCGGAATCACTTTCGTGCGCGCCCTGATCCGCGGCGATCTCGAAGCGGATCCTGCACTGCCCGAAGAGGCACCGAACTGAGGGCGCTGGCGGCTAACGGCCCTGGTTGGCGCGCCGGAAGAAGCTGCGGTTTCGCTGGTAGAACTCCAGGAAAAGTTCGAATTTCTCGTCGTAAAGAGAGCGCAGTTCCGGCCGGGGCTCGTAACGAGCACGGCCCGTGAGAATGCCGCCGATGTCATCGAACTCGGCAACCATCCCCAATGCGTGAGCGGCAATCATTCCCGCACCTCGAGCGGCCGTGAGCTGGGGTCGATCGAGTTGGATGATGGGGCGGTCCAGAACGTCCGCCAGGATCTGGCTCCAGACGTGGCTGGCCGCACCGCCGCCGGCAAAGCGAAGGCTCTCGGCGGATTCTCCGATCAGTTTTTCCACCTTTCCCAGCGCCCAACGTGCATTGAGGGCTACCCCTTCGAAGATGGCACGCAGCATGTGACCGAGTTCGTGGTCCAGGGACAGGTTCATGAAGGCGCCGCGTAGCCAGGGGTCGTCGACCGGGGCGTATTCTCCCGAGAGCCAGGGCAGAAAGAGGAGGCCTTTGGCTCCTGGCTCGTATCCCTCCACCAGAGAATCGACTTCTTTGTAGGTGGGGGGGTCTCCATTTCCGGCGACCCATTGGCGCGCCCACTCTACGCAGGCCCCACCGGTTTCCTGGTGGGCGACCACCAGCTGCTTGCTCGGATGGGCGCTACAGATCGATGCGATGTAGGAACGGACGTCGACTCGGCGCTTCGGGACGTGGGTTGCTACCCAAGCGCTCGTTCCGATGGCAATGTGGAATTCGTGGTTGCGAACGGCGCCGGTCCCCACGGCCATGGCGACGGTGTCGCCCGCACCCCCGACGACGGGAATGCCTGGCACGAGTCCCAATTCGGCAGCAGCCTGCGGGGTGAGCTCTCCTGCGATTTCCGTACCCGAGATCAGTTCGGGAAGCTTGTCCAGGCTGATGTCCAACATGCGGAGAAGTTTCTCCGACCAGCACAATCGACCCGAGCGCGTATCCATCAACCAGGTCAGGTTGCCGCAGTCATGGGTGGTGACGAACCGGCCGGTACTTCGATGCAGCAGGTAGTCCTTGGCATCCAGCAGCTTCTCTGTTCGTTCCCAGATCTCTGGCCGCATGTTGCGGATCCACAAGAGCTTGGCGATGAAGTCCTTGCCCGAAAGGTTGGGAACGCCGTTGGCGATTCGCAGCCAGTTGGCCAGGCGCAACGCACCATACCCTTCGATTTTCGGCCAACCGTGTGTGGCTTCTCGGGCCTGCTGTTCCGCGCGACCATCTAGCCAGATCATGCAGTTCATCAGGGGCTGGCCGTTCTCGTCCACGGGGAGGGTCCCCTGCATCTGGCCTGCAAAGGTCAGACCCGCGATCTCTCGGGGGGCGACCCCGGTGTCGTCGAGAATGCGCTGGGTGGTCCTTCGGATGGCATCCCACCAGGTCTCGGGGTCCTGCTCGGCCCAATTCGCGCGTGGACTCATGACCTCATAGGAGGCCGCAGCCGACGCAACGATTTCACCGTCGGGGGTCAACAAGGCGGACTTGTTGCTGGACGTTCCGAGGTCGTGAGCCAGGATGTATTTCAAGTGGAACCCGATTGGCTAAGGGGAGTGTCGGTTCTCGGGGAAAGGCCTGGGATCCTGGCCTCCGAGACCGCGAAAAACTAGCGTTTGTTGGTGAGCTAGGTACTGGTGGCGAGCAGAAAGTAATAGAAGAGGGGGGAAACGGCTACAGTCGAATCGTAGACGTCCAATGCGCCCCCCTGGGTGGGTACCAGTGAGCTGAAATCCTTGATGCCAGCCCGCCGCTTCACCCACGAGGCCATCAGGTCGCCTGCCGGCGCTGCAACCGCGATGAGCAGCCCTGCACCAAGCCGTCGGCCCAGGCTCAGTTCGGGCACCGCGAAGGCCAGCGGGAAGGTCACCGCAAGGGTTGCGAGAACCCCGGCGAGATTGCCCTCCAGTGTTTTGCCCGGACTCAGGGTCGGCCAGAGCTTGTGCTTGCCGATGGAGCTTCCCACCAGGTACGCGGCCACGTCGTTGATCTCCACCAGGACGTAGACGAACAAGAGCAGCCCGAAACCTTCTTCCGACAACCCGATCCAGACCAGAATACTCAGGCAGAGTCCCGGGTAGAGGACACCCACCAGAGTCGAAGTGCAGCGTCCCAGCGGACTCTCGGGGCCCGCTGCCCATCGGTGCCCCGCGTAGGCGACCGCGATGGCCAAGAGCAGGAGATGGGGAAACCAGGTGGGCCAGAACGGGACGGACAGCACCGCGGCGATCCCCATCAGCGTCCCGGTGCGGGAATAGGGGGCCTCGCCACCCTGTTCGAGAGCGCGGAAGAACTCCCAGCCCCCCCGTGCCGCCAGCATCGCAGCAGCTCCCACCCACCAGGCTCCACCGAGATAGGCGGGAACCAGGATGGCGCTGAGGATTCCGAATTCGACGGTGTAGACGGTCCAGACCCGCCTGCGCGCCTCACCTTCGGGTCGCCAGACCAGGAGAATCCACAAGGCGGCCGCTACGAACAGTCCCGCAAACAGCGCGAGTACTCGGATTGCGATCTCGTCCTTCAATGGCTCCTCGGGCGTTCGCGTCGTGCTCTGGACCGGGTTCCCCGCGATCAGGGGGCCCGCCCCCTGGTCATCTCATCGGACGCGCTCGAGATAATCGGTCAGGGCTGCCAGGAATCGCTCGATGTCCGATGCATCGATGTCACCGATGACTGCCAGGCGAAAGTTCGGAGTGACACCCAGCTTGCCCGGATAGATGGTGAATCCTTCGCGGTCGAGGGCATCGTGCATGTCGACGAAGTCGTACCACGGAGCGTCGGGTTCTCGGATGGAGACGAGGATTCCGCTCTGACATTCGTCGTCGAGGAGCATTTCGAAACCCAGTGCTCGCAGCCCCTTCACGAGGCGCTGCATACTCGCCTGATATCTGGCGCCGCGCCCCTCGATGCCCTCCTCTGCGAACTCCACCAGAGCCTGTCGCAGTGCCGAGTAGACCTGCGGCGGTACGGTGAAGCGCGCCTGACCCGTCTTCTCCAAGTGGTCGAATTCGGCGACGAGGTTCAGGACGAAACTTCGAGGAGTGATGCGGCGCGCGTCCTCGACGGCCTGGCGGGTTGCGACGGCGAATCCCAGCCCTGCCATTCCCTGGAGACATTTGTTGGAACTCGCCACGAGGACATCGGGCTGGTCGTCTCCGCCCAGTGGAATCGGGAGAGCACCAAAGGTCGACATGGCGTCCACCATCACGGTCAGCCCGTGTTTTTTCGCCACGGCGGTGATCTCGTCGAGTGGATTCAGCAGCCCTGAACTCGTCTCATGGTGGACGAAATACAGGTGTGTGATGTCATCTCCATCCGTCGAAAGGGCTTGGTCGAGTTCGTTGAGGTCGACCGGGACTCCCCAACCGGGCGCGATCACCCGTGTGGAGATGCCGTAGGTCTCGGCCATGGAAATCAGTCGGCGTCCGTAGTCGCCATTGTCCAGGATGGCCACGGTTCCATCGTTAGGAACGAAGGAGACGAGAGCTGCCTCGAGGGCCGTCGTACCGCTTCCAACGATGGGAATAGCGGTCACCTGATCGAGATCGCCAGCGATGGTGGCCAGGCGGTCCCGTACTTCTCGCACGAGGTCGCAGAATGCTTCCTCCCGCGGACAGACATCCGGGATCACCAGGGCTTGTTTCACAGTTTCGGACGTCGTGGAGGGACCGGGGTTGAGTAGAGTCCTGCGTTCGGTGGTACTCATGGATTCTCCAGGGGTTGTCGGGGGGGGCGGGTGTGGACCCCTTTAATCTCGTTGAGCCAGAGCGGGGACGATTTCTCGGGTCAGACGCTCGAAGTGGTTTGCGTCGTCGATCTCTCCCCAGAGCAGGTCCTTCATCAGGCAGACGTGGACGGGATGCTCGCGGGATGCCGTCAGCAGGCAGTCGGTTTCGTAGGTCATCCTGCCGTGTCCGTGCTCGTCTTGGAAGCGACGGAAGATTTCTGCCATACGCCGACCCAACGCTTGTGAGATACGAAGCAGGCCCACGAATTCACCGTATGGATTCTCGATGGCGGAGGGATCCTTGGTCAATCCGCGGAGTTGGCCGTCGGGTGCATCGATCCATACTTCGTCGGTGGCCCCCGTGGGAGAAGACGCCAGAAGTACGTCTCGGTGCTCCGAGGCAATCAACGTGTCGAGGGCAAGTGGGTCGTAGAAGAGGTCGCTTTCCAGGAGCAGGAAGTCGGCGTCGACGATCTCGAGCGCACAGGCCAGGGAGGCCATGCTCTCGGTTTCTGCATAGGCGGTGTTCTCGATCACCTCCACACCGGGGGTCGACGTCGCCAGTTCGTGATAGGACTCGGCCTTGTAGCCGGCGACGATCACGCTGCGTTGTATGCCTCGCTCTCTCAGGAGTCGGAGCGACCGATCGGCGATTCGCTCGCCTCCCAGCTCGATCATGCCCTTGGGAAGTTCGGACCAGATACTGCGAAGGCGCGTGCCGCGCCCAGCTGCGAGAATGATTGCCGTATCGAGAGCGTCGCTCATTCGGTGTCACCACTTAGGAAGTTGTGGAAGGCTTCGGCGATCTCCGGAGGCGTGCGCTTGGGTCGCTCGAGCCCCTCGGACTCTTCGCCGTGGACGTGGATCCGAAGCAGGGCTGGACCGTTTCCTTGGACATCACGTGCCCAGCTGAGGGCGGGTTCCAGGCCATTGAGTCCGGAGCATGTCGCGACGTTGGAGTAACCGCAGTGCGCGGCAACGCCTGGGAAGTCGATGTGGTGAGAGACGGTCTTCTGTCCGCCGGTTGAAGCATAGGTGCCGTTGTCGACCACGATGTGGACGTAGCGGGCCGGGGCTGCAGCCCCCACGGTGGCCAGACTGCCCAAGCGCATCCATAGAGCTCCGTCGCCGTCGAGGACGTATACCGCCCGCCCTGGCTGAGCTCGCGTCACACCCAGGGCAATGGCCGCCGCGAAACCCATGGAGCCTTGCATGGGAAAGAAACGGTCTTCCAGGTGTGCGGAGAGTTCGCGGGACATGTAGCCCGTGGTCGAGATGGTGGCTGAGTCGGGATCACCGCATCGATCGAGGAATGCAGCCAGGAACTCGGTACGGCTCGGAAGTTCGCCATCGCCGAAACGCTCTACTGAAGCAGGTTCGCGGTCGACCGGATTGGCATGGGGCGCGGTGGTTGAAGAGATCTCGGGAGTGCCTTTGGATTCGAAGGATCCCCGCGGAATCAGGAGAGCGGCAGGAGTGCGCGTGTCTTCAATATGACGCCTGGATTTCTCCACAGCCGACTCGATGTCTGCGTCCTCTCCCAGAACGCTAACGGGGATGCCGTAGAGTTCGAACAGGGCTGGGGTGGAATTGCCCATGGGGGCATGGTGGATGGCGTCGGGACGCCCGGGCTCACCTCGCCATGATGAAATGACGAGAACGGGGATTCGGTAGGGGAGGCAGAGCGAAGCCAGGGGGTTGATGGCGTTGCCCAGTCCCGAGTTCTGGAGGAGCACCACCGAGGGACTGCCGGCGAGCCAGGCTCCGGCACCGACTGCTACGGCCTCTCCTTCCACCGATGCAGGTAGGTACTGGACGTCGTCGGAGTTCTCTGCCTCGACGATCAGTGAATTCAAGATCGAGCATGGGACTCCGGAGAACTCACGGAACCCATGATTCAGAAGCGAGGCATAGAGTTGGCGCGGATCGTGGGGCAAGAGTCCCTCCAGCGAGAAATCGGAAGGTGGGCGCTGGGTCAGTTGGTGTTTCCACGCGCCACATCTGCGACGCTGTTGATGTCGATCCAGTCTCGCTGAATGTAGATCACGCGAATCGGAATGCGTCCTTCGAGCGCCATTCGGTGTAGAGCGGTCGCCATGTCGCACTCAATTCCGCCGGATTCGCTCAGGATCTCCTCGAGTGTGTCCGAGAACCAAGGCGTTCCCTCTCCACGCAGACGAGCGAGGCCAATCCACTCTCCGTGGGCATCGTCTCGGGAGATCGAGGAGCCGATCCCCACCAGGCGATAGTCGTTTTCATCGTAGCCTTCCGGCGGAGGCTGAGAGACGCGCACCAGGTCCCCAGTTTGGTCGGATTCGAGGAACGCGCGAGAACCATCCACCACCACCGTGACAGGTGCATCTGAGGCCATCAATTCGTGAAGGATGTAGCGCTTGTAGAGAATGTCTCCGTAGGCGATCACGACGTCGCCTTTCAGGAATGGGCGGGCCGTGGCCAGGGAGCCCAACTCGCCGGTTTCCTGCCAGTTCGGATTGTCGAAGAACTGCACGCCTTCGGTTGTCATTGCCTCGGGCGCGTAGCCGCGAACGACCGCGATGTCGCGAATTCCCTCGGCACGCATGTGTTGCAGTTGTTTCTCGATGGCTGGAACTCCTGATATCGGGATCATGCACTTGGGCCGGTCGCGAGTGAGGTCATCCAGGCCGCTCCCCCGTGTTGCCGCCAGCAGGATCGCGCGCCAGGGACTCACCTGGCCGTAGACCCGCTCACTTTCCGACAGACCCTCGGTGTCCTGGAGTCGGAAGAGTTCCTTGACGGGGACGATCTCGTCTTCTACTCCGCGAGCGGTTCCGCTAGTGGAGATCTGATTCGCCACGCGTTGCATGGCTGCGACGGCTGCCCGCAGCAGATGGTTGGCCCAGATCACCAGTGAGATTCCTGCGCGGTCGTAAGCTTCCTCGGGGGTGCTGTAGTAGGTGGTGGGTACACAGATGACAGGCACCGACCGGTTCCACTGGGTCATGAATTCATGGACCTCGTTGAAGGTCGGCGCCTTCGAGTGGATCAGAATCGCATCTGCGCCCGCTTCTGCGTATCGCTCGGCCCGTTCGAGAGCCGCCGACATGTCGAGGCCGGTGATCAGTGCTTCCGTGCGTGCGACGACGACGAAATCGGGATCGGGTTGGATGTCTTTTCCTGCACGGATCTTTCCGCAGAATTCGTCGACGGGTGCGAGTTGCTGCTGCTCGGACTGAAGGAATGAATTCGTCTTGGGAAAGATCTTGTCTTCAATGCAAACGCCGGCGATCTCGCGAGCGCACAGCTTGCGGACCAATTGCTGGAAGTGGCTGAACTGACCGTAGCCCGTGTCTCCATCGAAGAGGATCGGAACTTCGACCCGCTCAGTCATGCTCTCGAGAACGTCGAGAACCTGAGTCATGGTCATCTCACTGTTGTCGCGAAGTCCGTAGGAGGCGGAAAGCGTCAACGAACTCGCCCATAGGCCTTTGGCGCCGGAAGACTCGGCGATGGTGGCTGAAAGAGCGTTGTGAGCCTCCAAAATATATTCGGTGTTGGAGCTCTCGAGCAGTTTTCGCAGGCGTGTGGATGCCTTCATGATGCCTCTTCGTTGGGTTCGACCCAGGTAGGGAATGTCATTGGAGTCTGAGGGCGTGGCGTTCGCGTGCGGCCTCGAGTTCTTTCTCTATTCGCTCGGCGACCGCAGGCCAGGCGAAGGACAGTGCTTTCTTCCGACCGGCCTGTCCCAGTTGTTCTCGAAGGTTGGCGTCCGCCAGCAGCTCACAGAGGTTTTCTGCGAGCGATGTGCTCCCGATCTCATCGATCAACCATCCGTCTCGACCATGACTGACGACGTCTCGATAACCGGGAATGGAGAATGCCAGCGCCGGACGCCCTGCCGCCATGGCTTCCAGGAGGACGATTCCCTGGCTCTCCTGGCCGGTGGCTGGAGAGCAGAAGACCTGGCATCCAGAATAGTAGCGGGGGAGTTCCCCCGCCGAAACGTAACCTGCGAGCAGCAGATCGTCCCCCAATCTCTGTGCGAGCTGTCCCAGGCGCCCGGTGAGCTGATGTTTGCTCACGCCGACGACCACGAGGCGTGCGCCCGGGATCTTCTGTCGCACGCTGAGGAACGCCTCGAGAAGCAGCGGCAGGCCCTTTCTGGGGTCGGGTCGTCCGACGAACAGCACATTCGGGCGCCCGTCGTCGAGTGGGGCCGTCGAGGGCAGGTCCGGGTGAAAGCGGGCCACATCGACGCCGTTGGGAATGATTTCGTAATGGGCGGGGAAGTAGTGGGAAATGGAACGCTCGGCTTCGGGTGACACTGCGATTCGCCCATCCATGCGTTGGAACAGGCGTTTGCTGATGAAACCAAGGCCGCGATAGAGGGTGTTCCACAGGGGGGACGGAGAAAAATTGGCGTGGAAGGTTCCCACGGTCGCAGTTTCCGACGCGGCCAGGGTGGCCCAGCCCAGGATGGGGTCCATGGGGGCGTGGATGTGCACGGCGTCGAGCTCGAGCCTTCGCAGAACACCGCGTAGCTTCAGGAGTTCACGGCCCATCACCATTCTGGAAGCCGCACCGTTACTCGTGAACTTTAGAGCTGCCCGGAGTCGGATGACGTCCTGATCCGGTTCCGGGGGAACATTGTCGGAGCCGGTTTCTTGCATGTCGCCGGGGCCCGTCAGGATCCACACGCGGTGACCACGCTCGCGTAATTCACAGGCTTCGTGGTGCACATGCTCGGAAATTCCCCCGGGCCAAGGGCGGTAGTACTCGGTGACGATTCCGACGCGCACGAATTCTCCTCACCGGTGATTCGTGCTTCGCTCCAAGCACCCGGTGGAGTGCCACGAGGGATCCCTGCTGGAGCGGAGCACGGCCGGGCCCTGGGAAGCCGGTATTGTAGAGCCCCGATGGTGGGAATGCCGTGCCCGAACCGGCCCGAAATGCACGCTCCACCGACTCCTACCGGTCTATAATGCGCCCACAGGGTTTTTGCCCCGCGGGGCGAGTCCCTGCTCCCCGACCGACGTCCCAACCCGACCTCTCTTTGTGAGGGTGGGGGGGGGCGCGGCGCGTAGGAGTCCAGAGGAGGGCTGATGGCTGGGAATCCGCTTCATGGTGTCGCAATCGTTGCCGCCTACAACACGCGGCAGGCGAAGGTGCTCGAGGGAGAGACTGACCTTTCCATCATTCACGACGCCGTCGATGGCGCATTGAAGATGGCTGGAATTGCGCGAGAGGAGGTCGACGGCGTCAATATCAGCACCCTGCGCGGTGGAGTCAGCTCCCGCAATGGCGTGCACATGATGGGTGGGCGACCGAGTTGGTGCGGCAATTCAGAGATGGGCATTGCATCAGTTCTCGAGGCGGCTTCCGCCATCGCCACGGGGCAATGCGAAACGGCCATTCTCGCCAGTGGCCAGGCAGGGATGTACAAGGACCGCAGTGCGACCTCGCCCTGGACGCGTCCGAGCAATGAATTCGTCGAGTGTTGGGGGCTCTATACGGCCGCTGAATTTGCGCTGATCGCCAAGCGTCACATGGCACTCTATGGGACTCGCCCGGAGTCCCTTGCCGAAGTGGCTTCTGCCATTCGTATGAATGGCGCCCGGTTTCCGGAGGCGGTTTTCTACGGTCGCGAGGTAACGCCTCAGGATGTGCTGGACTCGCGCATGGTCGCGGATCCCTATCACCTCCTGGACTGTGCGATGAATTCCGAGGGCGGGGGCGCGGTCATTCTAACGTCAGCCGAGAAGGCGAAGGATCTGGATGTCGATCCCATCTATCTCCTGGGGGGGGCGCTGGACCGACAGGGAATGTCCTACGTGACTGCGCCGGTCTGGGACAAATACGGGCACGTGGGTCAACGAGCTGCGAAGATCACTTTCGAGCAGGCCGGGCTCACTCCCGAAGACGTCGATGTCTGCGAATTCTATGACCCGTTCTCCTTCGAACTGATCCGACAGTTCGAAGCCTTTGGATTTTGTGAAGAAGGTGAGGGCGGCGATTTCGTGATGGGTGGCACCGTTCGCAGCGATGGGAAGTTCCCCCTGTGTACGAACGGTGGGCTCATGTCATTCAGTCACTGCGGCGTCATTCAGATGCTCCAGAAGGTGATCAGCGGTGCTCAGCAGCTCTGGGGCATGTACCCCGACGAACTGACAGTTCCCGATGCGAAGGTTGCGATGGTCACCAACGGTGGTGCGGGAGCCCTTTTCACTGACACCATGCTGATTGGAAAGGAGATGCCGTGAGCGACCAGGCTCGAAGTCCGATTCCCCTCCCGGTTCCCACCCAGATCTCGTCGCCTCATTGGGAGGGCTGCCGCAAAGGGGAACTCCGGGTCCAGCAGTGCGGAAGCTGTGGTGGTTACGTTTTTATCCCCCAGTCCTTTTGCACCCATTGTTTCTCCAAGGACCTACGGTGGGTGGTTTCGTCCGGGCGGGGGGTGGTGTACAGCTGCACTACCATTCATCGGCCCCAACGCATCGAGTTCGAGGTTCCATACACGGTAGCAATTGTCGAGTTGTCCGAGGGCTGGCACATGCTGTCCAACATCATCGAATGCGCTCACGAGGACATCAAGGTGGGGATGCCTGTAGAGGTCGTATTTCAGAAGATGTCTGACGAGATCACGCTTCCGATGTTCCGGCCCGTGACCGAATAGCGCTCGGCTGCGGCGTCCGGTTCATTCAGTACTGGCCTCGATCTCGAAGGTCGTTCGCTCGATCACGTCGCCTTTCAGAGACGCTTCCACGGTCCAGGTTCCCGGGGGGTGGCTTTGGCCGCCGGCTGAAGTCAGTGTCGAGGTGAGGATCTTTCCGGGCTCGCTACGGGCACGCCCATCGGTGACCACGCGTCCATCGGGGTCGATCCATCGCACCGTCAATTCGCTCGCCAAATTTGCGAAACGTTGGCCCAGTCGTGCCCACCAGACGATCTTGGGGAGGTCGGAGGAGAAGGGTTCGACGAGTTCGCTGATCCCGTTGGAGAAGCCGGACTCAGAGACCCGTGTGAAGGTCAATCTGTCGATCTCCCAGAAGATCTTGTCCTGTAGCCGCGAACCCTCCTTGGCCCTGCGTGCCGCCGTTTCCAGGGCATAGACAGCCTCCTGGTTTTGCTCGGCGCGCGCGCGTGAGCGGCCGAGGTGGTAGAACACGCTGGCCTGGGACGAACCCAGAGCGACGGCGCGAGCGTAGGCGTCGGCTGATTCCTGGAACCTCCCCGCCTCGTACAGCAACTCTCCAGTCGTAACGGGGATGCGGGCATCGCCCCCGAAATCCCCTTCAGCGTGTGCGAGTTTCAAGAGGGCAGCGTCCAGCGCTCCACGGTTCGACAGCTCCCGAGTCTGCTCGAGCAGCTGGTCGACCTCGGCGCGCTGAGGGTCGTCGTGGTTGGGGAGGGAGGCGCCGATCGGCAGTCGTAGCCGGTCGGTATCCCTCAGTAGGATCAGTCGTTCCTGTACGGCAGGAAGAGTCCGTGCCAACTCGGGATCGGGGACTCCGACGGGTTCCAGATCCTGGGTCAGGATGCGTACCTTCTCGATTCGCTCCTCGACGTCGGGGTGGGTGAACAGATACGGGGGAATACTCTCGGCGTCCGTCTGACGATCGCCCATGATTCGTTCGAAGAACACGACGATGCCATCCGGTTGGTAGCCTGCGCGGGTGAGCCAGATGGCCCCGAGTTCATCGGATTCGGCCTCGAACAGGCGGCTGTTCTTCAGGCCCATGGCCTGGTTGACTCCTTGGGTCGCTACCGCAACCCCGGGTTCGTTGGTCGCGAAGGCGATACCAATGGCTGCCAAACTCGTCAGCAGGCTCGGAATCGCCATCTTCTCCTGCATTCTCAAGTGGTGGTGTGCGTCGACGTGGGCGATCTCATGTCCCATGACGCCAGCAATTTCATCGATGCTCTCCGCTTCCAACAGGGTTCGGCTGTGCAGGTAGATGTACCCGCCTGGAACTGCGAAAGCGTTGAGGGTCGGGTTTTCGATGACGCGGAATCGGTAGATGAATGGCTGAGGCTCGATCTGTTGCACGATCGATTTGCCGAGTTCGTTGACGAAGTCGTTGATCAGGGGGTCGTCGATGATTGGGACGGCGCCCTGGATCTTGCGATCGAATTCCATTCCGAGCACCCGTTCCTGCTCGATGGCGGCTGGGGTCTCGATCGAGGTCCTCGACGAATCGGCGTGTTGGCAAGCGAGGGCCAACATGAATCCCAGAGCGAAGAGTCCGTGCTGTCTTCGCGCGATGGCTCCGCTCCACTTCGAGCCGAGTCGGATCAGGTGGGTGGTTCGGGTGTCCATTTCAGGACCGGGTGCCTTGCGGCCTTCGTCTCGTCCATGCGCGAGCGGCGTGTATGGTGCGGAGCGGTGCGCACCGTGTCTGGGTCGGTTTTTGCCTCTTCGGCGATGGATAGAAGGGCATCTACGAAGCGATCGAGTCCTTCTCTGCTCTCGGTTTCGGTGGGCTCGATCATCAGTGCCCCGGGGACGATCAGGGGGAAGTAGGTGGTGGGCGGGTGATAGCCGTGGTCGATGAGCCGTTTGGCAATGTCTGCCGTCGTGACACCCGTCTCGGAGAGCTCGGCGTCCGAGACGATGCATTCGTGCATGACGGTCCGGTCGAATGGGATCCGGTACGGCGTTCCGCGGAGTCGTGCCAGGATGTAGTTCGCGTTTAATACGGCCATTTCCGAGCAATGCTTGAGGCCCTCGGGCCCAAGAGATCGGAGGTACGTGTAGGCGCGCACGAACATACCGGCGTTGCCGAAGTTCCCGTGAAGTCGACCGATGCTGTGGGGGAGGTCGTTCTCGAGGCGAAACTGTGGCCCCTCAGCCCCCACTTCTTTCTGAATGACCGGAGTCGGCAGATGGGGAGCGAGAAGGTTTTTGACGCCGACCGGGCCCGAGCCGGGGCCACCTCCGCCATGAGGGGTCGAGAAGGTCTTGTGCAGGTTGAAATGCATGACATCGATGCCGAGATCTCCGGGACGAGCGACGCCCATCAGAGCATTGAGGTTGGCACCGTCGCCGTAGACCAGCCCACCCCGGGCGTGGACGATCTCCGAGATCGCGGTCATGTGTTCTTCAAAGAAGCCCAGGGTATTGGGGTTCGTAACCATGATTCCGGCAACATCGTCGTCCATCGCACCTGCAACCGCTTCGGGGCTCAGGATGCCCTCGTCGCTGGAAGGGACCTCGACGACTTTGTAACCATTGAGTGCCGCGCTGGCGGGATTGGTCCCATGGGCGGTGTCCGGAATGATGATTTTGGTCCGCTGTTCGTCGCGCGCTTCGTGGTACGCCCGGATCATCATGATGCCCGCCAATTCGCCCTGGGCCCCGGCTGCAGGCTGCAGGGTGACGCGGTCCATGCCACTGATGGCGGCCAGTTGGCTTTCCAATTCGTAGCAGAGCTCGAGAAAGCCCTGGAGGAGAGCATCTGGCTGTCGCGGGTGGGCGAGGAGGAATCCTGGGATGCGAGCGATCTTCTCGTTGATCTTGGGGTTGTACTTCATCGTGCAAGAGCCCAGTGGGTAGAGCCCGAAGTCGACTGCGGCATTCCAGGTCGAAAGGCGGGTGAAGTGGCGCACGATTTCCACTTCCGACAGTTCGGGGAGAGTTTTCAGGTCCTCACGGACCGATCCTTCGGGAAGGATCTCCTCGGGGAGGACTCGGGGTACGTCGAGTTCGGGGAGCGAATAGCCTGCTCTTCCTTCTCTCGACAGCTCGAAGAGCAGCGGTTCTTCGTAGGTGGTGCCCGCGCCCGTGTTGCCAACTTCTGAGATGCGGTCCTGATCACTCATCTTCCACTCCCTGAAAGCGCCTCGACCAGGCGGTCGATGGCCTGGGCGCTGACGAGCTCAGTCGTGCAGACAAGAACGCTCGGCGTCAGGTCCGGGGCGTACCCGTCGAGTTTCAGACCGCCTACGATGCCCGCGTTGAGGGCCCGTTCCAGTGCGGCATCCGCGGAATCCGGTACCGAGACGACAAACTCATTGAAGGTGGGTGCTTCCAGGGGCAGAGACAGCCCCTCGGTGGCGCGGATTCGTTGCTTGGCGTACTCGGCCTTGGAGAGGTTGATTTCCGCCAGTTCGCGCAGGCCGCGACGGCCCATCAGGGCGAGATAGATTGTGGCCATGAGCAGGCACAGGCCCTGGTTGGTGCAGATGTTGGAGGTAGCGCGTTCGCGGCGGATGTGTTGTTCACGCGTGGCCAGTGTGAGCACATATCCTCGTCTTCCCTCAGAGTCGACGGTTTCCCCCACGAGCCGCCCTGGAAGCTGACGGACGCACTCCTTTCGTGTCGTGAGGAAGCCAACGTGGGGGCCTCCGATGCTCATGGGGACTCCGAAACTCTGGGCTTCACCGCAAACGATGTCGGCACCCTGTTCGCCGGGTGGCGTGAGAAGCGCGAGGGAAAGAGCCTCTCCTACGGTGACGACGAGTTGTGCGCTCTGATCGTGGGCGGCCTGAGCCGCGGCTGGGAGGTCCTCGAGAGTTCCCAGGAAGCTCGGCTGTTGGACGATCACGCAAGCGGTTTCGGAGTCGACGTAGGGGGCGATGGGTTCGCTGCGGCCGTCTGGGCCTCGAGGTACGACGATCAACTCGGCCTCGAGTCCGTCGATGTAGGTCCGCAACACTTCGAGATAGGTGGGGGAAAGACCCTGGGTGGCCACGATGCGTGATCTGCGTGTCACGCGCATGGCCATCAGGACGGCTTCGGCTGCCGCGGATGCGCCGTCGTACATGGAAGCGTTGGCTACGTCCATCCCCGTCAACTCGCAGATCATGGTTTGCCACTCGAAAATGGCCTGAAGCGTGCCCTGGCTGATCTCTGGTTGATAGGGGGTGTAGGCCGTCAGGAACTCGGCTCGAGAGACCAGGGCGTCGATCGCGCTGGGGCAGAAGTGAGCATAGGTACCCGCACCCAGGAACCAATCGTGGGTGTCGGAGTTTGCGTTCCTGGCTGCCATCTGGGAAAGCTCTCGTAGAACTTCGAATTCGCTGACCGATGGGGGAACTTCGATCGGGGACCGAAGGCGGTCCGATTCAGGGATGGTCGCAAAGAGGGCTTCGAGGTTCGGGATGCCGATCACCTCGAGCATATGTTCGATGTCGCGGTCGGTGTTGGGGATGTATCGCAAAGGACTCTCCCGTGAAGGGTTGAGAGGGGTGGCTTCGCTGCCCGTCAGTGGTCGCGCTCTTGGACGTGGCGACCGTAGGCTTCTGCGTCGAGTAGCGATTGCAGTTCGCTCTTGTCGGCGAGTTGGATCACGCACATCCAACCACTTCCGTAGCAGTCGGCATTGACCAGCTCCGGCTGACTCTCGAGGTCGCCGTTGATTGCCACGATCTCTCCAGCCACTGGTGCGTAGAGGTCGGAAACCGCCTTGACCGATTCGATCACTCCAAAGACCTCGCCTGCTTCGAGGGCTCTGCCCACTTCCGGGAGTTCGACGAACACGATGTCGCCGAGCTGGTCCTGGGCGTAGTGGGTGATCCCAATGGTTACGCGACCCTCTTCGTCGCGGGCCCATTCGTCTTCGGCGCTGTACTTGAGATTGGCGGGAATCTCGGTTTCGCTCACGGCTCCCTCCGCGTTGCTGGATTGGATTCTGCTGGTTCGGTAGACCGAAAGCGTGGTCACCCGGTTTGTTTCATGCTCTCTTGTCGCATGCTGAAATCTGTACTTCGCTCGTTCTGTGATCGGTTGTGCTGCCCTCAGGTCACGGCGGTGGAGCCTTCGCCCGAGTTCGCCCGGGTGTCGGGACGAAGGGAATGTCTACCACGTGTGCGGCCACCCTGCGTCCTCGGATCACGATGTCCAGGCTGGTGTCTACCCGAGCATGTTCGGTCGACACGTAGGCCATGCCGATGGACTTGCCGAGACTGGGGGAGGGGGAGCCCGAGGTCACCGATCCGATGATCTTTCCGGACTTCTCGACCTCGTAGCCAGCTCGGGCCACCCCTTTGCCATCGACTTCGAAGCCGACCAATTGCCTCGAGAGCCCATTGGCTCGTAGTTGCTCGATGGCATTGGAACCCAGAAACCCCTCGGGTTTCGGCTCGACGAACCGTCCGAGGCCCGCTTCCAGGGGCGAGGTGTCGTCGTCGAGTTCGTGGCCGTATAGCGGCATGCCCGCCTCGAGGCGGAGGGTATCCCGCGCACCCAGTCCGGCGGGCTCCAAGCCTTTGGAAGCTCCTCGTTCGAGCAGCGCTTCGAAGACCTCCTCGAGGTCGGAGGCGCGCACGTAGATCTCGAAGCCGTCGGACCCCGTGTAGCCCGTCCGGGAGATCATGGCTTTTCGATCTGCCACCGGGCCGGTTGTAAAGCGGTAGCGACGAAGGTCTTCGAGGTCGGTCGGGGTGAGGTCTGCCAGAATCGATTGGCTTGCGGGACCCTGAAGGGCCAGCAGGCCTGTCTCGTCGCTTGCATTGCGAATCGCTGCATTCTCGGGTGCATGTTCGACCACCCAGCTGAAGTCTTTTTCGATGTTGGCGGCGTTGACACAGAGCATCAGCGATTGCTCCCCGGTTCGATACACGGTGACATCGTCGACCACTCCCCCGTGGTCGTTGCAGAGCAGGGCGTATCGAACACCGCCCGTTCGCAGTGATTCAATGGGCCGGGACAGCAGTCGCTCGGCGGTGCTGATGGCGGCAGGGCCTTCGAACTCGATCTGGCCCATGTGGGATACGTCGAACAGACCCGCGTGTTTGCGAACGGCCTCATGTTCGGAAATGATCGAAGTGTATTGCACCGGCATCGCATAGCCGGCGAAGTCCACCATGCGCGCACCGAGTCGAACATGGGCTTCGTACAGTGGGGTGCGGCGAACCGCAGTCACGCCAGGTTCGCTTCGTAGGCTGACAGGGTATTGGCCAGCAACAGGGTGATGGTCATGGGGCCCACCCCTCGTCGGTGGGGGGTTACGATTTTTGCGCGACCCTGGACACCCTCGGTGTCAACGTCACCCACCAGTTCACCATCCACCGAACTGACCCCGACGTCGATTACGCTGGCTCCGGGTTTGACCCAGTCGCCTTTGACGAGTTTCGGGACACCCACGGCTGCGATCAGGACGTCGGCGGTGCGACAGACATCTGCGAGGTCTCGGGTTCGTGAGTGACACATGGTAACCGTCGCATTGGCTTGTTGGAGCAGCAATGAAATGGGTTTTCCCACGATGGCACTGCGCCCGATCACGACGGCCTGGGCGCCTTCGAGGGGAGTCTCGAAGCGCTCGAGGATCTCCATGATCCCGGCGGGAGTGCAGGGAACGTGGCAGGGTTCGCCGAGTACGAGGCGCCCGACGTTGACGGGATTGAGCCCGTCGACGTCCTTGGCCGGATCGATGGCGGTGGCGATGGTATTGGCCGAGATTCCCCCGGGCAGTGGGAGCTGAACGAGGATGCCATCGACCGTGTCGTCGGAGTTCAATTCGTCCAGCACCTCGAGCAGTTCGGCTTCCGTGGTCTCCTTCGGAAGCTTGCGCTCGACGGATTCCATGCCGATGCGTTTGCAGGCGCGGCGCTTGCCCTTGATGTACGAAGCACTGGCGGGATCGTCGCCAACCAGGACCACGGCCAAACACGGCGCACGTCGGTCTTGGGAGAGGTGGCGGCCTATGACCTCCGACATCTCCTTGCGCATTTCCTGGGCCAGTCCGAGGCCGTCTACGACAACCGTCTGGGGGGACGGGGGCATGGGAACGCACTCACCTCCATGGTCGTTCACCGAATCCGCCGCAGTATAGCGACCGGTCGGTGGTCGTCTTCAGCAAAGCGCCCAATGTCGTTGGACAAAGAGGGCAGGGCCGGGTGCCCGGCTTCCCCCCGTGACCGTGGTTTCGAGTCGGTCAATGCCGAGTGCTATTTCGAAACGCTGGTTGGCAACGTCGTTACGAATCCGAGTTTGCGTCAGCTCGCACGTGATCCATCGGAAATGACTTCAGGCGGCGTCCTTGCCCTTGCTCGAGCCGCTGGACTTCTTGGACTTCACGGACTTGCTCGAGTCCTTGGATTTGCCGCTCTTGTCCGACTTCTCCGCCTTGTCGTCGGAAGAGGAACTCGATTTCGTCTCGGAACTCTCGGACTCGGATTTCTGGCTTTCCGACGAGGACGAGTAGGCGTCCGCGTACCAGCCTCCGCCCTTCAGGACGAACGAGGTTCGGGAGATCAAGCGCTTGACCTTTCTCGAACGGCATTTCGGACAGGTCTTGAGCGGATCTTCGGTGATGCGCTGCTCCACTTCGAACTCGGATTCGCATTTTCCACAGGCGTATTCGTAGACCGGCATCGCGTGCCTCCCCTCCTCCCTACTGTGATGGTGGAGACCCCTGAGGTGGGGCGAGGGTCATTCCCAACATCGCAGTGGGCCGAGAGGTTACTCAGTGCGCATTCCGGTCGCCAACTCATGGCGAAACCCGTCCTATGGGCACGTTTCCCCTTCGATCCCGACGTTCAGGGGCAGCGCTTAGTTCTGGTCGTCGGTCTCAGTGGAGAGTTGGCTGAGCGGGAGATCCTCTGCTCCGGAACCTTCGTCCTCCTCGAGGTTCGAGAGCATGCGGAGATGGGTCTCGAGGGTGGCGCGTACCGCACTGGCGGCGCTCGACCGCAGGGAACGCATCTCGCGGATGTCTTCGGTCAGCCGAGCCGCTTTCCGGTGGGCGGCTTCGAGGATCTTGCCGCTCTCGATCTCGGCCTCTCCGATCCGCACTTCCGATTCCCGGGTGGCTGTCTGACGCAGTTCTTCGCTCAGTTTCTGCGCAGTCGCGAGGGTGTCTTTGACGAGGGCTTCGTTGGCGGCGAGTTCCACGACCCGGCTGTCGAGCTTGGCCACCGTCTCGCGGATCTGCTGGAGTTCCTGAAGGGTGTTTTCGTAGTCATCGGCCACCATCTGCAGGAAGGCGTCGATTTCGCTCGGGTCGTAGCCCGTAATTCGGCGTCGGAAACCGTGATTTCGAATCTCGAGCGGTGTGATGCGCAAACCTGTCCTGGGCTCCATACAGCTTCTCACGAGGGGGATGAACTCCTCGCTGCGGCAAGAGATCGACCGAACCGGCTGGAATCTTGAGTGTCTGGAGTTTGCGAGGCGGGCCTGGGATGCTCAGGCCCCCAACTCGCGAGAGCGGCGTGTAGCGGCGCGAACGGCGTCGGCGACGATGTCAGGCAGGTCTCTTTCGAAAAGTCTCGTCAGGGCCGCTTGCGTGGTGCCTCCGGGTGATGTGACCTGCTCGCGCAGCGCCTTTGGGGTGCGAGGATCCTCCAGGGCCAGCTTGGCCGCACCGAAGACGGTCTGGGTTGCCAGCTGAGAGGCCGCCTCGGCGGGCAGTCCCTCGGCGATCCCCGCGTTCACGAGAGCCTCGAGCAGGAGGAACACGTAGGCGGGTCCGCTGCCCGATAGGGCCGTTACGGCGTCTAACATCGACTCCGAGGGGGCCTCCCAGACGGTTCCGACCCCTTCGAACAGTGCCCGCGCCGCTGCCCGATCGCGTGTGTCGACGCGGGCATTGGCCGAGATCGCTGTGGCGCCCGCTCCCACGAGGGCCGGAGTGTTCGGCATGGCTCGGACGATCCGGGGATGTCCCCCGATGGCCGCTTCGAGTTTCTCGAGGGGGATCCCGGCGGCGATGGAGATCCACAGGGGAGAATGGCTCCCGCCGGCGGCACGAATGTTCGCGAGCGCGTCGCCCACGACGTTGGGCTTGACGGCGATCACCACCAGATCGCAGGAGGCGGCGAGCGTCGCATTGTCGTCCAGGGTCTCGATTCCCAGGGCTTCGGAGAGTTCGCGGCGGCGGGCCTCGTCGGGTTCCGAGGCCTGGATGTTTCGGGCCGAGACGCCCGCCGCGCACAGCCCCCCGGCCAGGGCCGTCGCCATGGCGCCACCGCCCACGAAGCCAATGCGTCGATTCGCCAGGGTTTCCGAGCTTTTTGGGTTCGTCGGGTCCATCTTCCCGGTTCCTCTCCACACCGCATCCCCGGCTGCGGGCTCGTGAAATCAGGGGTCGGTCCGTCACGCCAGACGCGGGATGGGCGCCAAGCGTGCGCGCCGAATATCGCACAACCGGTGGGCGCGCGGCGAAGGGAGTCGGCTCCGCGCCCCACTGCGGAAGCGCGGTTCAGGTCGGCGAGTCTCTGAGCCCGAAAATCCCCGTACCTACACGGACGATCGTGGCCCCCTCTTCTACGGCGACTTCGAAGTCGCCGGACATTCCCATGGACAGT
Organism: Myxococcota bacterium; assembly: GCA_022447545.1. Classification (GTDB taxonomy): domain Bacteria; phylum Myxococcota_A; class UBA9160; order UBA9160; family SMWR01; genus JAKVBI01. The sequence goes on along the minus strand of JAKVBI010000011.1, from coordinate 128,313 downwards.
TTGGAGAGCTTTCCACCTCCCGGTGTTCCCGAGAGGGTGTCGCGCAATTCGCGGAGTGCGCGGAAGGGGAGACGGTTCGCTTCCGGCTCGGTTGCGGGGGCCGGGATCGTCATGAGGCCCGTCACCTGCAGGTGCGCCCAGTCTTGACTGATGGCCAGCAATTCCTTCAGCCCGCCAGGCTCGATGCCTCCCTTCGTGCGCTCGCCCGAGAGGTCCACTTGAAGCAGGATCTCGAGTCTGCGCCCGGCTGCCCCCGCGCGCTTGTCGAGTTCCGCGCCCAGGGCGACGCGATCGACGGTTTCGACGACATCGAAGTGGGTGGCCACATGGCGTGCCTTGTTTCGCTGCAGTTGACCGATGAAGTGCCAGACGGGGGATCCGCTCACGGGGTCTGAACGCGAGGCGCGAAGTTCGGCGATCTTTGCCACCGCTTCTTGTACGTAGTTCTCTCCTACGTGATCGAGCCCCGCATCCAGGGCATCGGCGACTTTGCTGCTCGCGATCTTCTTCGACACGCCCACCAGCGTGATCTCGGAGGGGTCGCGGCCCGCGCGAAGCGCGGCAGACTCGATCCGGCGCCGGACACTCTCCAGGCGTTGTGAAATTTCGGTCACGTACTCGTTCCTGGGCGGTCTTCATCCTGCAGCATTTTCAGCGTCTCTTCTACTGGCAGGCCGATCACGTTGGTCTCGCTCCCCTGAATGGATTCCACCAGGCGCCGGCCTTCGCCTTGAATCGCGTAAGCACCTGCCTTGTCGAGGGGTTCACCCGTTGCGACGTAGGCTCGGATTTCTTCCGGGGCAACATTGCGCATCCGAACTCGAGTCGAAACCGATGTGAATCGAGTTTTGAGCGTTCCACTCGAAACCAGAGCGATCGCTGTCACCACCACGTGTTCCCTCCCTGTCAGGCGGGTCAGCATGGCAATGGCGTGAGCCGGGTCTCGCGGTTTTCCGAAGACCTCTCCGTCCAGAACCACGATGGTGTCGGCTCCGAGAACCCTGCGGTCGGGGGCGGGTCCGGACCTGCGGGCGACGGCAATGGCCTTCTCGCGAGCCAACCGCTCCGCGAAGTCAGTCGCTTTTTCGCCGCGGCGTTGCTGCTCTGGGATGTTCGCAGGGCGAATCTCGAATTCGATCCCCTCCCGATCCAGAAGTTCGCTGCGACGGGGCGACGCACTGGCGAGGATCAGGCAGTTTCGAGCCGGCGGGTTCATGTCCCCACCGGAGGTAACAGAATCCCTCGACGCTCGCCGCTGGGTGCTCGAATCAACAACCGGCACAGGGATCCCAAGTGGATCCGGGGTGGCAGAGGTGCTGCCCACTAGTCGTCTCGGGTGGGTCGTGACCTTTGAGCCTTGAGGGTGCCGCGGTGCTTCTTGGCCGCCAGGGCTCGCTCTCGAGATGACCGGGTCGGGCGCGTCCCGACCCGATCCCGCGGAACGGAGAGCCCACTGCGCACCAATTCTGCCAGTCGCTCGCGAGCCAACTCGCGGTTGCGTGCGCGGCTCCGAAAGCGATCGGCGTGTACGACGATCTCACCACGGCGTGTGATGCGGGACGACAATCGCTCGACGATTCTCTGTCGCTGTGCCGTCGTGAGAGCTTGGCTCTTCAGGACATTCCAGCGCAGGGTTGCCCGAGTGCTGGCCTTGTTGACGTGCTGTCCACCCGGACCGCCTGCTCGGCTTGCGGTTTCCTGGATCTCGGCCAGGGGAATCGACAAGCCCGGTCGAATCTGCAGTTCTGTGGCCATCTGATATTCGCCCGAATTTCCCCGAGCGGGTCGAGCGGTCCCCGAGCCCTGGGCCCGGGGGGTGCGGGCCGCGAACCTGAATGGGCCAGTGGCCCCGGCTCCTCCCCCCCGAGCGGTCTGTGGCCCGGATCTAGACCTTCTGGAGCGTGTTCGCGTCCGTATGGTGCATGGCCCCGCCGCCGTGGGCTGTCATCTCGAGAACCGTGTCTTCCTTGTAGGTGAACTGTCCACCCGAAAGGTCAACGTCGAGCTCGTAGGCCACGGTTTTGGCGGCTCCCCCGTGTAGGTAGGCGTTCTGCAGAACGCCGTTGGTCTCGGATCCCAGTTCTGCTGCTAGAGAGAACTTCTCCGCATTGGCTTCGGCAGTCCCGGACGCAATGATGGTCGTGCTGCGTGGCACCATGAAGCAGCGTGTGAGGATGTTGGTCGCTGGCTCCCACTGCCAGTAACCGACTTCCATGTGGAAGAAGTCGTCGGCACCCAATCGCCAGGCCTTCATGCGGTAGTCCAGAGCAAACAGCTGCTGCGGTCCATTGTCCACCGGGCCGAAGGGGTCGAAGGTGATCTCTTCCCGGTAAAGGTTCTCGGTGTCGGCCTCAGCGGAATAAGAGTAGGAGAAGTCCCGGCCCTGATCGCCGGCCCATTGGCCGGCCAGTTTGGCGAGGGGTCCCCAACGCTCATCGACATCCGTGAAAGCGGCCATGTGTGCCGGCGGTCCAAACGTGCTTCCTGCTCCCAAGGTTCACTCCTTCGTCTGCGTTTCGTTCAGTGGATTTTTGCGATGATTCGCCTGAGCCAATTAGGTAGCGAGGAGGGGTCCGAGGTCAAGTGTCGTGAGGCAGGAGTCCCCAGGCCCCAGGGAGCCGAGCAAGTGGAGATCGGGAGGATGGGGGGAGGAGTCAACAGCTAGCACGGCGAGGTAAAGGAGGGTTTGATCTTCTGCTAGGATTCCGCCGTGCATCCAAATGGGCTGGTTTCAGCCTTGGGGGGGACGATTCATGGATTGGAGCGCTGTCCTGTTGGGCTCGACCGAGGCGATGAAGGACTGGGCCCTGCTACTGGGACGAGTGGCCATCGGCGTGTGCTTCGTGATTCATGCCCTGGGTAAGCTCGGGTTGGTGGGCACTGGAAACATGGAGGGCTTCACGGCCTGGCTGGATTCGCTGGGCGTCCCGCAAGCAGCTGTTCAGGCGAGGATGGCCATGCTCTCGGAGATGACCGGCGGCGTCCTGCTCACATTGGGGCTGTTCACCCGGCCCGCGTGTCTCCTGCTGATCATCACCATGATCGTGGCTGCCCGGTTGGGTCATCGGGGAGCGGGCTATCTGATCACGAACGACCCGCCGGGGGCGGAGTACACCATCAACCTGGCGGTGGTGTGCGCAGTCTTTCTCCTGCTCGGCCCGGGGTCGTTTTCTCTCGATCGTCTGATCTTCTGAACGCACGCGCCGGTCACGTCAATTCCCAGATGGCATCAATGGGAGGGGCGTCGTTCGTTCGAGCCACGCGATTTTCTTTTTCCAACTTCTTCAGGTGGGAGCAAACGGATTGGCCGGCGGGGGCGTGAAGCGCCTCGGGGTAGGCGGCGTACACGACTTTCACGATTTCGGGTATGCGACGCGGACCCTCTCCGAGTGCGCTGGCGATCTGGTGCTCGCGATCGTTTCTGTGGTCGATGTATTCCTGAACTTTGTTCGTTCCCTCGCGGATGCAGGGACCATGCGCAGGGTAGAGGGTCGTAGGGGCTTCGCTGAGGATTCTGTGTAGGGAGTCCATGTAATCGCCGAGGTCACCGCCCTCGGCAGGAATCACCGTCGTCCCCACACCGAGGACGTTGTCGCCGGAGAACAGACTTCTTTCCTCCTCGAGTACGAAACACAGATGGTCGACGGCGTGGCCCGGTGTGTGGACGGCGCGCAGCGTGGCTCCTTCGGTCTCGATGACATCGCCTTCCGACAGGGAGGTGATTTCGAGTGGGTGAAGTTCATCGTGCTTGGGCCATGGGTGTTTCGACACGCGGAGTGCCCCGTAGTTGGCGATCACACCGCTGGCGCCTCCGATGTGATCTCCATGCCCATGGGTGAGCACGATTTCCTGAATGGTGCAGCGCTCCTGCTCGAGAGCCCCTGCTAGAACGGGAAGGTATTCGGGGAGTCCAGCCCCGGTGTCCAGCAGGATCCGCTCGGATCCCGTGCCCACGAGGTAGGTGTTTGTGCCGGGCCCCGTGAAGACGCCTGGGTTCTGGCCCAGGGCGACGCACACTCGATCGGACCAGCGGTCGAAATCGGGAAGTTCGAGGCCGTACATCACGGAAGGGGGGGAAGACATCGGTCAATCTCCTGCGATGGTCATCTGGGAAATGCGAAGGGAGGGGGCTGCGACCGACCCCCGCCATTCGAGATCTGAACCGACCGCATCGATTCCCAAGAGCATGTCCCCGAAGTTGCCAGCGATTGTGACTTCCTCGACGGGGTGGGTGATCTCCCCGTTCTCGATCCACATTCCTGCCGCACCGCGCGAGTAGTCGCCAGTCACCGGATTAAAGCCCATGCCGATGAGTTCGGTGACCAACAGGCCACGGTCGGTTTGGGCCACGATCTCTGCCAGGTCGCCCTGTCCGGGTTCCAGCCAGAGGTTGGTGATGCCGACGGTAGGGGAACTCCGAAGCCCTCGGGTAGCGTTGCCCGTGGTTTGCATTCCAAGTTTTCGGGCGGAATAGCTGTCGAGTAGATAGGTCTCCATGCGGCCGCGATCCAACACGATGTTTCGCCGTGTTGGTTGACCTTCACCGTCAAAGGGTCGGCTTCCCAGTCCTCCTACGATCCGTCCGTCGTCGATGATGGTGACCTGGTCGCTGGCGATGGTTTCGCCGAGTCGTCCCGCGAGGAAGCTCCCCTCGCGATAGATCGCGTAGCCATTGAGGCAGCCCACCAGGTGGTGGAGGAGGCTGGGCGAAGTGAAGGGGTCGAAGATGACTGGGGCCTCGCAAGTCTCGATACGGCGACCCCCCAGGCGTCGCAGAGCCCGTTCGGCCGCTTTTCGCCCTACGGCCTCCGGTGATTCGAGGTCGGAGAGTTTGCGCCCTGCCGTGTACCAGTAGTCGCGTTGCATGGAGCCGTTCTCTTGAGCGACAGGTTCCGAGACGAGCGAGTGTGAGGCCGAACGGTACTCGCCGCGAAAGCCCGCGTGATTTCCCAGAGCAACGCTCGAGAACTCACTCCCCACCTGGGAACCTTCGGAATTGCCGATGCGTGTGTCTGTGCTCCGCGCTGCGGCTTCAGCACGGAGGGCGGTTTCGATTCGTTCTTCCACCGAGACGTTCCGGTCTGAGGCATCGATCAATTCCAGATCCGGCCAATTCGTCGCAAAACCTTCTTCGGGGATGTCGGCGGCGGGATCCTTGGCGGTTGCCTTGGCGAGTTTGACTGTCTCGGTGGCCATGCGCTCCACGGCTTCAGGCGACAAGTCGCTGGTGGAGGTGACTGCCGATCCGGCGCCTCCATCGCCTGCGACCAGCGCGCGAATGGCGAGGGTTCGCTCCAGTGCCTGCTTGACGAACTCGATTTCTTCCCCGCGCACGCGGGCCTCGGTCGAGTCGCTTTCGACCAGGGCGCAATCGGCGCCGCTCGCGCCTGCGGCCAATGCGGCAGCAATGGCCCGGTCGACGATCTCCATCGGCTCGGGACTGCTCATTGCTCCGTCCCTCCGACGGTGAGGCCGTTCACGCGAAGGGTTGGGAGCCCAACGCCCACGGGTACCCCTTGTCCATCTTTGCCGCAGGTGCCGACTCCGGGGTCGAGTTCGAGATCGTTTCCGATGTTGGCCACGCGTGTCAGGACATCGGGTCCGTTCCCGATGAGAGTGGCTCCTTTGAGCGGGGCGCCGATCACACCGTCTTCTATCTGATAGGCCTCATTGGCGGAAAAAACGAATTTTCCGCTTGTGATGTCGACCTGGCCTCCGCCGAAGGACACGGCGTAGATTCCATTCTTCACGCCCCTTAGGATGTCTTCGGGGTTTTCCTCGCCAGCGAGCATGAAGGTATTGGTCATACGTGGCATGGGAAGGTGGGCGTAGCTCTCCCGTCGCCCGTTACCCGTGCAATCCATTCCCATGAGGCGTGCGTTCAGTCGGTCCTGCAGGTATCCCCTCAGGATTCCGTCCTCGATGAGGACGTTGCGCTGGGTCGGGGTTCCCTCGTCGTCGACGTTGAGAGAGCCTCGTCGTCCGGGAATGGTCCCATCGTCGACAACGGTTACTCCCGGAGCTGCCACCCGTTCGCCCAGGCGATCGCTGAATGCAGAGGTCTTCTTGCGGTTGAAGTCCCCTTCGAGACCATGGCCAATGGCTTCGTGGAGCAGAATACCCGGCCAACCGGGGCCGAGGACGACGTCCAGGGTTCCAGCCGGGCAGGGTTTCGCCTCGAGGTTCAAGGTTGCGATGCGCACGACATCTTCGACCAGGGCGCGCCACACCGTGGGGTCCGAGAAGTCGCGGATTTCGCGCCGGCCTCCCATCCCCTGGCTCGCGACTTCTCGTCGTTGGCCCGAACTGTCTCGCGCGATCACCTGGACATTGAGGCGCACGAGGGGACGGACATCTCCCACGCAGGTCCCATCGCTGGCGACGATCATGATGTTGCGATGTTGGGTCACCACGCTGGCCATGACCTGTTCGATTCGTGAATCGAGGCCTCGAGCGAAGATGTCGATCTCGCTCAGAAGGTCGGCTTTTTCGGAAACGGGGACTTCTGTCGGAGCCATCGCAACGGGATAGAGGTCTCGCGTTTCGGACTGGTTCGGTTCGACGCGAACCGGAGGCGTACTGCCCGCCTGGGCGGAAATGGCGCGCGCCGTAGTTGCGGCGATTTGGACGCTTTCGACGGTCACGTCGTCGCAGTGGGCGTAGCCCTGACGCTCTCCGGTTTGTGCACGAACTCCGACACCCTGTTCGATGTGGCGATCGCCGCTCTTGACCATTCCCTCCTCAAGGGAAACGGCATCGATGACGCTGTACTCGAAGAAGAGGTCGGCGTAGTCGACCTGGCGTTCGAGGGCCGTGTCGAGTCCCGCCACGAGGCTTCTTTCGTCCATCCCGAATTGGGAGTCGAAAAATGCGAGGGCATTGTCCTCTCGGTTTTTCGGGTCGGAACGGGTCATGTCGACTCCCTTTCGAACTCGGGAATTACACTCGAGTCAGATACATGCTGGATCCAGCGGGCTCAGTTTTTCGATTCACTCGAGTCCAAGGCTTGCCGGAAGATCTAAAAGGGTAGCAAGACCTCTGACGTCGATCGCTCGCATTCCCAGGTTTGCGGCGCCTGTCAGGTCTCGCTCGTCGTCGTCTCCGACGAAGACGGTTTCGCGGGCCGTGAGACCGAGGGCCTCCAGGGCGGATTCGAAGATGGCCGCTGCGGGCTTGGCGGATCGAGCTTGGGAAGGCGTCACCACGCAATCCAGAAGTCCAGAGAATCCAAGGCCTTGGAGGATTCCCTGGAGCCTGTGGTCGAAGTTCGAGACGATGCCCGTCTGGAGTGAGGCCTGCCGCAGGAGCCTCAGGACTTCGAGACTGCCAGCCCGCGGGTGCCACGCATCTGCGGCAGCGTAGTGGGCGAACAATTCGTCGAAGAACCTATCGAAATCCTCGAATCGTACGGTGCTGTCAGCGGCGCGGATCGTGGACCGCACCACCTGTCTCCACCAGTCACGCTCGAGTGCGGGAATGCGTTTTGTTGCCTCGTCGGAAAAAAGCATGAGAGGGGCCTGTCGCAGGATGCGTGCGAAGGCGTCTCCCATGCGCCATTCGGAAATTTCCACACCGAAATGCCGGGCCATCCGCGAATAAGTTCTCCCCGCGGGTTCTCGAGGTTCGATCAATGTGCCGGTTGCATCGAACAAAACGCCGCGGAGTATCATGGCGCTCGACGTGCCGAGGCGATGAAGGAAGAGGGGAGTTCGCGGTTCGCCGAGGGGTCTTCTTGGGTTTCGACCCTGCGCCGTTCGAACCCAGCCTCCTCGAGCCATTCGTCGATCTCTTCAAGATCGAAGCCCAGCCAGGTGACTCCAAGCTCTTGCCTCATCCACTCCATCGAGTGCTGAACGAAGTCGACGATCACGATCGTACCGCCCGGAGACACGACTCTTGCCATTTCGCGAATTGCCTCGGCGGGAGAGGGAAGGTAATGGAGAACCCGGTGGGCGACGGCGGCATCGACCTCGCCATCGCTGAGGGGCAGAGAGTTGGCGTCCCCGCGGCGAAGCTCCACGTGTAATTCTGGGTCTTCGCTCAGTTTTGCACGAGTGGCATCGAGCATTCGTGTCGAGTGGTCGACGGCCACGACGTGGACTCCCAGCCGAGCCATTTCGATGGCAAGAATTCCCGTTCCCGTGCCAAGATCCAGAACGCGAAGGGTGGGGTCGATCATTCGAGTAATGGCTCGTGCGCGAACCGAGTCATCGTCGAATACCTTTCGGAGAGAATCCCATTCGGGTCCTACGGCATCAAAGAAACTCCGAGCGCGGGACGCACGGGAGTTCAGCACTCCGGAGAGCGCTGTCAGGTCGCGCTGAACGTGGGGGTCGTCCTGCAGGCTGCTCTTGACCAGGGACCAGGCGTCGGCCCAGGGCGCTTGGGTGGGCGGGGTAAAGCGGTAGAAGACGAAGGTGCCATCGCGGCGGTCTTCGAGAAGTCCGGTGTCGCGGAGGATGGCGAGATGACGGGAGACCCGTGATTGGGCCATTCCCAGGACGTCCATCAATTCCTGAACCGCTAATTCCTCCAGTTCCAGCAGCGCGAGGATGCGAACGCGTGTCGGGTCGAGGAAGGTCTTGAAGGCGCGCTGAAGGCTCTCGACGCTCACCGGTTGGCTCTCTTTCACGGCCTTCCGAACGGATCGGTTCGGTGCGGGCTGCTCTTCCTATCTTACGTCCACAGGAGTGGCCTGGGTAGGTAGCGGGTCAGGGGGTGCCAGTTCGGACTTCTTTCGCTCCGTCTCGGCGCATGTCGATCGATGCTGAACCCGGGCCCCTGATTCGAACTCGATAGTCGCGCCAGCGTTTTGGGAAGCGGTTTTCGACGACCCCTACGCGAACGGCTCCCTGCTGGAGCCGTCGGTTTTAGTCGGTGCTTTCAGGTGCTCGTGGGTGGGTACCGACTCGGGCCGGATGCGACCCCAGGTGAAGATTCTCGTGCTCCGGGTAGCGCCAGGTCCGGGGCCCGGCCTCGTGTTCCCGACGTGGCCGTGAGTCCGCGAACCTCTGGGCGATGGTTGTTATCCTCTCCTTCGATGGGAAGTCGCACGACGAGTTCGGCTGAATCTCTCGCGGTTCTCGGGCGGATGTCGATGTCGAGTTGGGCATGGGTCTGGGCCGGCGTATTGCTCATGGCGTCGGTCGCATCGATTCGAATCCACTTCCAGGGTCCAGTGATTCCCGAGGACGATGCGTACATCGCGTACCGGTACGCAGATCACCTCGCCACGGGGGTGGGACCCTATTACAACGATGGAGAGCGTGTTTTTGGGGCAACGTCACCCCTCTACGTGCTGTGGCTAGCGGGTCTCCGAACTCTGTTTTCCGACATCCCGACTCCCGTTCTTTCGGTTCGCGGCAATCTCCTGTTTTTTCTCACTGCCGCGGTTGCTCTTTGGTGGGGAACTTTCGTTCTTGCACGCAGGGTCGCTCCTGCTTCGGTCTCGAAGGTCACGATGAGCTTGCATTGGGCAGGTTCCGCAACCTTGGCCTTTCTGTTGGCGCCGGATCTGTTGCGGGCTTCGATTCTGGGGATGGAGACGTTCCTGTTCGTGACCTGGATGTTGTGGGCGGTTGCCGCGATGGCGAGCGACCGGCCAGGAGCGTCGTTCGCGTTGGTGGGTCTCGCGAGCTTGACGAGGCCCGAGGGGTTGCTGTTGGCAGCTCCGTTGGCTTTGGCGGCTCGTGAGCTACCGCATGGGCGACGGGAGATGGCTCTGCGCTGTGCTCTCTTCCTTGCGGCGCCCGTGGTGGTCTGGGTGTTGGCGGCGACATGGCTGTTCGGGAGCCCCGTCCCCCACTCGGTGGTGGCAAAAGGTGCTCCCCTCTACCCCTTGCCTCCCGGTGATGCGCTACGTGCAATCATCGATCACCTCGCCTTCTGGCCGGCCCGCGGTTGGCCCGAGGGGACGGGTGCGGTAGCCCTGGGCCTTCGAATCGTCTTGGCGGTCGTGTGGAACCTGCTCGCTGGAATCGGGCTTTGGATGACCGGGCGCCCCCTCACCCGCTGTCCGGGCGGCGTCCTGGCGACGCTGGTGATTTTCTATTCTCTCGTAAATCCGCTCTTCTTCGAGTGGTACTGGCCGCCCATGGAGGTTTGCTGGCTCATGGTCGTGGTGGTGGGAGCAGCGGGCTGGGGGCACCGTTGGGGCGAGGGCAACCCATCTCGAGAGGCGCTGGTTGCCTGTGGCTTATTGGCCTGGGTAGTTTTTTCCACCGGTCTCGCGTGGCGACCGTTGGTCGATGCCGCTCGCATCGGGGGGCGCGGCTTCGACGCGGAGTTTGTGGCATCCCTGGGGAGGTCCCGCGAGGCGGCAGCACTTCGAGTCCATGCCTATCGCGACGCGGCACGTTGGATCAACTCCCATGCACCCTTGGGCTCGACGGTTCTGGCCGCGGAGATCGGCGCGCTGGGTTACTACACGCCCGCCTGGATCATCGATGCGGCGGGACTCGTGACGCCCGAGGCCGTCCGGCATCTGCCTGTGGCGCCAGAGCGTCGCCTGGCTCCCGAGGTAGGAGCCATACCGCGTGGACTGGTCCAGGACACCCGGCCGGACTACGTGGTGACCTTGCCTGTCTTCGCTGCTAAAAGCCTGCTCGATTGGCCGTGGTTCCTCGAGCACTACGACCGTGTCCACGAGGTGGATGTGGGGCCTTCTCCGCGGATTCGCCTGTGGGGGGGGCGGTCCATTCTGATTTTTCAGCGCGTGGACTGAGGGCGTGGGGCCGTGCCAGGGATCAGGGGCGTCCACTCGGATCTGACTGGGCTGAGCGGGGCATTTCCGCTGATTGCGTGAGGGTTCGCATTCGACTCCGAACGTGAGATGCCCGCGCCAGTTCGCCTGCCCGGCCATAGGCTTTGGCCAGGGTCGAGAGCGCGCGACGGTCCTGATGTTTCGTGAATTCCACAGCTCGCTCCGCCAGGTGTACGGCGCGGCGTGCATCGCCAGATGCTGCTCGAGGGCGCCGGTTCAACGCATCGGCCAATGCAAGCAGCGTCGTGGGATTGTCAGGTGACAACCGAACGGCTTCGTCCAGATGCTCGATCGATCGCTGCAACTGGCCGGTTGCTCCGAGAACCTCACCCAGAGCCACATGGGCGTCGACGTGATCTGGTTCGATGGAAAGGACCTGCGAATAGCGCCGGATTGCCTCATCGGGCCGGTTCCGAGTGCGGGCTATAGAGCCGAGGTTCAGTAGAGATACCGTTCGATAGGCTTCGGTCTGAGCAGCCTTGTCGTATTGTGTGGTGGCTTCGTCCAGCCTTCCCGCCGACTGGAGCCAGATCCCATAGTAGGTACGCAGCATGGGGTTGGTGGGCTGGGCATCAAGTGCCTTTGCGTAGATGGTGTCGGTATTTCGCCAATGTTGTGTTTGGGCCCACGCTGCGAACGCCAATGCCAGGAGCCAGACGGCGGCTGCGGCCATCACTAGAGCTCGCTGGATCTTTGAACGCGATGCGTAGAGGAACTCATCGAGTGACCACGCCACCATTACACACAGTCCGAGCATGGGAACGTAGGTGAATCGGTCCGCAAGGCCCTGAACTCCCGATTGGACCACCCCGCTGACCGGAGCCAGGGTGGCGAGAAACCAGAACCAGCCCACTGCCAAATGGGGTCGACGGTTGCGCACGGCGAGGGCGCTGATTGTGAGCCCGGCGAGTGTCGCGATCGCACCCGCAACCTGCCAAGCCTCCCATGGCGTTCCGCCCGGGAAATTTGGGTGGGGATAGACGATGGAGAGGTCAGTGGGCCAGATCGACATGCCCAGGTATCGCACCGCACCCACGCTGGCGTTGGCGAGGCGCAACGGGAGACTGACATGGTGACTGGCCACGATTTCGGCGTCGCCAAGATGCATGGCCTCGGTTTGCGCCAAAATCGTGACGATGCCGAAGGACAGGGAAACCAGGACGTAGGGCACCTTTTCGAGGAGGCACCGCTTCACCTCGGCCATTCGCTTCATGCGGTCCAGAGGCCAGAAGTCGATCAATAGCAGTGCGATGGGAAGGCTGACGAGCATGGGCTTGGAGGCCAGGCTGAACATCATCGCCAGGAGGCTCACAAAATAGGAGACGAGGCTTCTGCGTCGCACGTAGCAACCGTAGGCGGCAATCGACAGCAGGCCGAAGAAGGTGCTGAGAACGTCCTTTCGCTCGGTGATCCAGGCCACGGACTCCACACGCAACGGGTGCAGGGCGAACAGCGCCGCTGCGAAGGCGCTGGGTAGGAGAGCGCCGGAGCCCCTGAACAAGAGGAAGCCGACGAGCAGTGCATTGGCGGCATGGAGTAACACGTTGGTGGCGTGATGCCCCCCTGGATGGAGGCCGAACCACTCGACGTCCAACATGTGTGAGATCCAAGTGGCGGGAATCCAGTAGCCCGCGTGCCAAGTCGTGAATGACCATCGGACGCTTTCCGTGGTTAGACCCTGTTGAACGAATGGGTTGCGCGTGACGTGATAGGGGTCGTCGACCTCAATGAAGTCGAATTCGACCACCTGGGCGTAGATGGCAACGATGGCCGCCAGAAGCCCGATTGCCAGGAACCATTGCAAAGAACCAGGGCGCTGCAGGGGATCCTGTGCGTATCCGCCAGGGGTCGGGGAGCGGCCAGATAAATCCTCGTACGGCCGCACTTCCGAATCTTGGGAACTGTCAGCGGAGGCGGAGGTTGCTGGCTGTTCCGGTGACTTGGATGAGCGCAGAACCATCTCCTCCCATCAGGATCCCAGCGGAAGCCAAGGCGGGATGGAGCGATGGCTCTGCCGAGACTTGGATGTCGATGCTCACGGGGGCCTGCTCCAGAGAGGGACCACGCGCGACCTGCCCGCTCACTTCCGCATCGATGACAGGACCCGATAATGAGAACTCTTCGACGAGAGTCCAATGGTCGCCGCCCATGGTCAGCCTCCCGCGGATTTCATCGAAGGGGATTGCAACGGGGAGATCGGGTAAACCGATACTGCCCTGGACAACGTCGAATTCGATGGTGCCATCGGGACCGTCGGCATCGAGCCGAGCATCGATTTCGATTCGTCCCTCGCCCTCGAGGTCGAAGCCGGGCCACCATCGCTCGAGCGGCAGGGCCCCAACGTCCCGCAGTTCGACGAAGCCGTCGAAGCCCATTTTTTTTCCCAAGGTCACGGTGCCTTCGATGTCGCCTGCCGAGGTTTCGATGTGGGTCTGGAGTGCGGGATCTGCTCGTAGCCACGAGAGTGACCAGGCGGGCCGGAGGGAAGTGTGATCGATCTCGATTTCGTAGGAGTCCACTACGGTGTGGATGCCGGATGCTTGGATGCCCGGCCCCAGGACGTGAAGATAGGGACGAATGTCTTGGATCGAGACCTGGGTACCCGTTTGGGCCTCCAGTTGGGCGGAGACATACGCGGCGAGTTTGCCGTAGGGGAATCCGATCAGGATGAATAGAAAGACCAGGGCGCTGGCCAGTCCGGTCAGCAGCAGGATGCGCAGGCGTCCAGACATCACTTGCTCACTTCTCCGTCGACCTAGCTTGGCTCGAAGGAAGACACGGTAAACGTCAAGTCCAGGAATTGCGGCTGGTCCGCACGGGGTCTCATCCGAAGGCTCTTCACCGAGAGTACCCGACGGTGCGATTCGATTTCATGGAGCAGTGTCACGGCTTGCTCGAGTGTGACGTTTGCGAGGCCCAGTTCGAATTTCGTCTCTCGATAGCGCGGGTTTGCCGGGGAAGTCTGTGGCTCCATCGATTCGATCTTCACATTGGCTTTTTTGGCGAGATTCTCGAGGGTGGTTCTTAGGTTTCCGCGGGGGCCTTTGCCGATCCGTTGCTCGACTGCCTCCAGTCGTTGGCTTACGTCATCGAATTGACGTCGCAAGCGGGTCATGCCCTGGAGTTGGAGTTCGGCGGTCGAAATTCGTTGTTCGGCCTGAGTTCTAGACTCGAGTACAGGCGCGATCGCCATGAAGTAGATCAGACTCACCAGTGCGGCCGTGCCTGCGGTTCCGACGAGGATCTGCTCCCGCGAAGACAGGTTGTTGAAGGTGTTGGCCAGGGGTCGAAGCCATTGCTTGATGTTCATTGGCCAGACTCCTTCGACACCATGTTGATGGTTACGTTGAAACGCTTGCCGCCTCGCTTGCGGTCCGTTTCAATCGATCCGATTCTCGCCTGTGCAAAGGGTCCGAATTTGGAGAGTTCCGCGCCCAGTCGGTCAGCGGCTTCGAAGCTGGTTGCGTAGACACGCATCCGAACCGTTTGCTTGTCGATGGAGAGTTCCTCGAGAAGGATGTCCAAGTCATCGGGGACGATGTTGGAAATCTCATTGAGCAGATCGAGGGCCGAGAGGTTTCCGCGGTACACGCCCAGAAACTCTGCGCGCTCATTGGCGTCGTCCACGGCCTGTCTGAGTGCTCCGGCGGGATTGGCTGGCACCGATGCGTTGGGGATGGCATCGGCGTAGAGTCTCTGGATCTCAGTTTCGAGGTTCGTGGCGCGGCGGGAAGCCATGGCGGTGGAAGTTGCAAAACTTGCAATCGCGAGCACCAGTGCCACGGCGGTCAGAGAACCGGTCAGGGCGAATTCACGGCCGAACCGTCCCAGGTCGAGTTTGACCGCAAATTCGTCCTGCCTGAAGTTCGCACCTGTTAGAGACTGGGCCGTCCCTCGTAGGCCCAGGGCAATCGTCGGTGCGAAGGTGATCGGATCGCCGGCAGCGACGATGCCAGCATCCTTACCCTCGGGAGGGTACCCGAGTTTTTCGGCGGGAATTCCGATGTGGTCTGAGAAGTAGCTTTCGATTCCCTCGAGATGGGCCGTTCCACCGAACAGGGTGATCGCTTCTACCGTGTTCTCGCCGAGGGTGTCTTCGAGAGATGCGAGAGTGCGAACGATTTCGCGGCAGATGCGGTCAAGGGCTGCGGCTGTTCGCGGGTATTCGTCGGAAAATCCTGGTTCGACGATGCGTGTTTCATGTTTGACTCGCTCGGCTTCGGCGAATGGAATGCCCAGGTCGGAAGCAATGGCGTTCGTCAACTCTTCGCCACCGTGAGTGACCGTTCGTGTGGCGATGGGTTTTTCGTCGATGAGTATGCAGAGCGTAGTCTTGCGATGTCCCAGATCTGCGAGTAACCGGGTGCCAGGAAGTTCGAATAGGGCGGAGAGGTTTCCCAGGAGGAGTCCCTCGACCTCGAGGGTACGGGGTGAGCATTCAGCTTCGGCCAGCAACTCGAGGATGGAAGAGACTTCCGTGCGCGGTGCGATGGAAACCACGACATTGGAGTGGTTTCGATCGCCTGCCACCCGTTCCCATTCCAGCATCAGGTCTTCGGTTTCGAAGGGGACGTCGTTTGCGATCTCGAAGGGAACCGCCTGGTCGATTTTCTTACGTTCGCGGAAGGGAAGAGTGAGGCGCCTGAACGAGACCCGATCCCCGGGGATCGCGGCAACGATCTGATCAGTGGGAAGGTTGTACTGCTGGGTCTGCTGGCGCAGGGCGTCGGGAATCTCGGCGTGGGTAGAACCCACTTCGGTACTGCGCAGCTGGACGACTTCCAGGCCGCGAAAGGTCTGCCGCAATTCGATGGTCTTGGTCCGGTAGGTGCCCAGATCGAGGCCCACGACGTTTTTCAGGATCGGCATTTGCCTCTCATCCTTAGCGGGTTTTCCAGGATAGCCGACGAGGCGCTGCGGGCTCCGTCATGTCCAACACGGACTCCACGGTACGCTCGACGTCGCCTATTACAGCCGTCGAGCGGACTTGAAAGACGACAGACTCGAAGCTGGGCGGCGGAAAGATTTGATTCGGCACGAGTTCTCTTATCGGCGTGCAGTCCTCGTGGTTCACTTCTTCAGGGCATACGAAGCCCCCGTCGCTTCGCAGTTCCAGGATGTCGCGGACGATCTCTTCGTCCACGAAATCGAGGTTGACGCCATTGTCGGAATAAAGGAGGGAGAGCACGTGAGCAGGCGAGGTGTTGGGATTCACCCCCGTTGCGCCCACGTAGGGATGAACGGTGAGGTATTCCGAAAGAGCGGCCACCAGGGTCGGATCGAAGCCATCAACCAGGTGCAACTCGTCCAGGTTCAGCAGGGGGCGATTGGCAGCGCGATAAGGGGGGTCTCGTCGCTGGTACTCGTCGTCCTCCTGGCCGCCTTTCAGGCTCTCCTCGTTGGCGTCCACCCAATCAATGAGGCTTCCAGCGAGTTCGTCCGGTTGGTAGAGGGCGCGATCGGCGGGTGTCGCGTCCATTTCCTTGATCACCTTCTCGAACAGGGCCACTAGCATGGGCAGTGTGTGTTCGTGGGGAGCCCCATTTTCCTTAGCGTCGAACAGAGCGTTGATGTTGAGCTTGGAGCCCGAGTCCTGTACATCCAGGCGCAACGAGGCCCCGTCGTTCGTTTCGATCGCAAACTGGCTGGCGTTCGCCCAGTAGGACGTGTCTTTGTCCAGGGGCAGTTCGCCTTCCGTTGAGCGTTGCAACTTCTCTTCGATGATCAGGGCCGTTGCCAGGCGGACGCCACCGCGGGCCAGGGCATCGGCCCGGGAGGCGGCGTCGCGATTGCGGACGATCAGGGAATCGAGTGTGGCGCGCCGAACGAACGTCGCGATACTCGTTGCAAGTAGCAGCGCGAAGAACAGGATGACCAGCAGAACCACGCCACTTTCCGAGCGGCGCTGTGCGATGCTTCGAATTGACAGGGTCATCTTGGACTCATTCCGTTGCCGTGCGGCCGTCGACCATGGCGATCTCGTTGGATGCAGCGTCGGAATCGAATCCATAGGTGGTGCGGATGACCTCATTTTCAGACTCACCCTGAGTCCAAACGACTCGAATGGTGATTTCACGGACCGCGGGTTCCTTGCGCGAATTCGTGTCCGGAAACAAGGTCGAGCTGGATTCGACATTTCTTGGGGTGCTTCGTCGATCTCGGTTCGTGCCGGATGTTCCGTTCCGATCCACCGTCCATTCCAGGGGCGGCTCGAATGGCATCACTTCTCTCGTGATCAGGAAGATTCCTTCCTCCTGCTCCTGGCTTCCGGTGGGGGGGACCGCGCCCTGGTCCAGTTCGCTTTCGAGGGTTCTCAGTTCGCGGTCCGCCAGAAAGGAAGCCTCCATGCGTCTGCGACTCTGACCCTCGCCGTAGAGTCCCTCGGCCGCGACCCGTGCGAGCAGTGTGTAGAGCAAACCGAGTAGAGCGACTGCGGCCAGTACCTCGAGCAGCGTGAATGCGGCCTTAGAGTTCCTCATTGTGAATCCTGACTGTGTCGGTCAGGGGGAGCACTTCGAGCGTGAGGGCTCCTCCCGATTCGCTCGCGAGCACGATCGAGGCGAAATCGGTGGTTCCGTCTCTGTCGAAGCTGATGTCGACCACGCCGGTCTCGGCCAAACCCGATTCTGTTTCGAAGCCCGCGAAGAAGAGTTCGGCGTCCAGGACTACTGGCTTTCCGAATCGGCCCGGAACGGGGATGAAGCTCGATTCCGGTCGTTTCGGAGGAGCCAGGGAGATCGGGGTTCTTCCGTAGTCGTCGATTTCCGGCGGCTCGATGAGGGGCCCCGCCGGCGCTTCCTCTGGATCTGAGGGGGACGACCACTCCAGGCGATAGCTTGCTTCGTCGAGGTCGATCTGGAGTCGGTGGGGTCGGCTGGTCATTACCGAACGTTGGCGGGCGTACTCGAGTTGGTCGGCGATGCGTTCGGCCTGGTCGCGTAACTTTCGCGCCTGGAAGAGCGACAAATTGGGCAGAACGAGGGTGGTCATCAGCGCAAATAGCGCGACGACGGCGAGCATCTCAATGAGGCTGAAGCCGTTGAGCGACTGCTCGTCCCCAACCACCTTCATCGGGCGGCGATTCAGCTCGTGCCTCCATCATCGGACCAGTTCACCACGTCCGCGTTTACGCCCTCTCCACCTGCGGCTCCATCGGCGCCGTACGACCAGAGGTCGAACGCAAAGGAGTTGTTGCTGCCCGGGGATTCGTACTGATAGGGCTCACCCCATGGGTCGACTGGTACGCGACCCCCTTTGAGGTATCCCCCAGATGGAAAACTCTGCGGCTCGGGCGCCAAAGAACTCGGTTCCACCAGCGCCTGAAGACCCTGCTCGGTCGTAGGGAAGCGCGCATTGTCCATTCGGTACAGCTCGAGCACGCTTTCGAGGCTCGAAATTTGCGCGCGGGTCGCGGTAACCCGTCCTTTGTCGACTTGTTGGAAAACCTGGTAGCCGACGATTCCCATCAGGAGCCCCATGATCAGGACCGTCGCCATGATTTCAATCAGGGTGAAACCGTCAAGGCTCCGTTTGGCTCCTTGGCCGGAGATTGTAGGACTGCTCATGTTGTCGCCTCCTAACCCAGTGCGCTCGTGACCTGAAGCAGCGGAACAAGGGTCGAAAGAATGATTACCATCACGATTCCCACCATCAAGAGGATAAGAAACGGCTCCAAAATTGCCGTCAATCGGCTCATCGTGGTTTCGATCTGCTCTTCGTACGTGTCGGCCACCTTGGAGAGCATGCTCTCGAGTTGACCGCTCTGCTCTCCAACCTGGATCATGTGTGTAACCAGCGGAGGGAACTGGCCGCTGGCGCGCAACGGCCGGGCCAACGTGGCTCCCTCGGTGATGCTTTCCTTGGCCAGGTCGATAGCATCGCCAAGAACGCGGTTGTTGGCGACATGTTTCGCGGTCTCCAGGGCTCGAACGATGGCGACACCGCCGGCCAGGAGCGTCGATAGCGTTCTTGAGAACCGGGCGATCCCGAGCAGACGTACGATTCTGCCGATCACGGGGAGCTTCAACTTGAAACGGTCGAAGACCTCCCGTCCCCGCTCCGTGGCGATCGAGGCGCGGGCAGCCGCAGCGAAACCGATCATTCCCAGGCCGATGGCCCACCAGAAATCGCGCGCGAAATCCGAAGCGGTGATGATCCAGCGAGTGTAAAAGGGGAGGGGTTGGTTGAGGCTCTGTAGCAGTTCCGTGATTTGAGGCAGGACCACCGTCACGAGAACTCCGACGACGATCAGTGCGAACCCGAACATCACGGCCGGATAGATGAGGATTGAACTGACTTTGTTGCGCAGCCGAACCTGGCTTTCCAGATAGTCGGCGAGACGCTCAAGTACCGTTTCGAGAGCCCCTCCGGCTTCCCCGGCTCGGACCATACTCACGTAGAGATCGGGAAACACGCGGGATTGAGCCATGGCGTCGGCTAGAGAAGACCCCTCGTTCACGCGATCTCGCACTGTACCCAGGACGGACTTCAGGCGCGGGTGTTCGGTCTGTTCGGTCAGGGCTCCGAGGCCATCGACCAGGGGAATACCCGCTCCCAGAAGGGTGGCTGCCTGTCGAGTGACCAATGCCAGGTCGAGACCCGATACGCGTTGCAGTGAAGGCAGTGCCGAACGGGCAGCTGTCGAGGGCGCGGTGGTTTTTCCGGCCGCCTCAACCAGTTCGGTGAGGAAGATTCCATCGTGCTTGAGTTTTCCCCGAGCCGCGCGAAGACTTTCTGCATCCAGGTGTCCGCGCGTCGACTTCCCGGCGGTCGTGACGCCCTTGTAGGCGTAGACGGGCATGAAGACGAGTCCTCAGATCTGTTCGATGACGGCTTCCTCCTCCGTGGCGCGAAGGATCTCGGCTACGGAAGTGATGCCGTCGAGCACTTTGCGGGCACCATCGGTGCGCAGCGTGTGCATTCCTTTGTTGATGGTCACCTGCTTGATGGTTTTAGCGTCGATGTTGCCGGAGACATGGGCTCTCAACTCGTCGTCGACCAGCATGAGTTCGAAGATCCCTACGCGACCCCGGTAGCCCGTGTAGTTGCACTGTGCGCATCCCTCGGCGCGATAGAGGTCGATTCCCACGTGGGTCTTCTCGGCACCGATGTCGACGAGTTCCTCTGCGGTGGCCGGATAGGGGACACGGCAGTCGGCGCATAGGACCCGAACCAGTCGCTGAGCCAGTACGGCCACCAGTGATGATGCGACCAGGAAGGGCTCCACTCCCATGTCGACGAGGCGCGTGATGGCGCTGGCGGCGTCGTTCGTATGCAGGGTCGAGAAAACGAGATGTCCCGTCAGCGAGGCTTGAATCGCGATTTCGGCAGTTTCGAGGTCGCGGATCTCTCCAACGAGAATGACGTTGGGGTCTTGTCGCAGAATGGAGCGAAGCCCGTTGGCGAAAGTGAGGCCGATCTTCGGGTTCACTTCGATCTGTCCCACACCGGACAGTTGGATCTCTACGGGATCCTCGATGGTGATGATGTTCTTGTCGGTCGCGTTGATGCGAGAGAGTGCGCCGTAAAGTGTGGTGGTCTTTCCACTTCCCGTTGGGCCCGTCACGAGCACGATGCCATTGGGCCGCGTGATCAGCCGCTCCATGATGGTCAACTGCATCTCGTTGAACCCGATGCGCTCGAGGTTGAGTAGATCCTGCGTGCGAGGAAGCAGACGCATCACCACGCGCTCGCCGTGGGCAATAGGGATGGTCGAAAGCCGAACGTCGTAGTCGCGACCGGCGATCTTGAGCCGAATTCGGCCATCCTGTGGCAGGCGCTTTTCCGCGATGTTGAGCCCTCCCATGATCTTGATGCGGGAAACGATGCTCGCCATCAGGGCGCGAGGGAGTGGCTTCATGGGCTCATATAGGACGTCGTCGATTCGGAATCGAACCCGTATTTCACTTTCAAAGGGCTCGATGTGGATGTCGCTCGTGCGCTCCTTGACGGCGTGTTGCAGCATGGAGTTCACGAGCTTGATGATCGGCGAATCCTCAGCGGCTTCCAGAAGGTCCTGGGGTTCGTGGCTGAGTTCGTCTGCAAGTGAATCCAGGTCGTCGAATGCTTCTTCAGCGAAGGCGTCTGTCGCTCCTCCACCACGGTCGTAGACTTCGTTGATGGCCCCGAGGATGGTGCGCTGGTTGGCGAGTTCGAGGCGAACCTCGGAGCCCGGAAAGAGCAATCGAAGATCGTCTAGAGGGTCCGTGTCCAGAGGGTTGCAGATGGCAACTCGAACCGCCCCGGCTTCATCCTGGTTGATCGGGAGGATGAGGTGGTCTTTGGCGAAGGTGATCGGGATCTTCCCCGCCAGCTCATCATCGACTGCATCAGCGGGAATCTGTGGGCGTATCTTCAGGCCGAAGATCTGGCTGAAGGCGTTTAGGACTTCGTCGTTCGTGACGTGCCCCAGGGATACGAGGATTCGGTCCAGACGGCCACCGGATTCGGCAACCATGATGCGCGCTTCCTCGATTTGCTCTTGCGTGACTCGTGTGTCACGCAGAAGCAATTCCGTCAATTCAACGATGCGGTCGTGGGCAACTGCTGCGGTCACTGGTCTTCTGCGGTGTCCAGGATGATCGTGGGCGCAAGTTTGTGGGATTGGCGAATGGTGGAGGCCACCGATTTTGCGTTTTCGGCGCCTTCGTAGGGCCCGAGTAGAACTTCGTACAGGACGATGCCGCTTCCGGCATCTTCCGCGACGACTGTTCCGTCGTACCCCGCATCGATGAGTTTGGTGAGCATGTCCGACGCAGAGTCCGAATCGCCGTAGACTGCGGCCTTCACGAAATACGACGGGGGGGCAGAGTCGGATTTTTGCGATGTGGTACCGCCTCCTTCCTGTCGCTCGCTTTGCTCGCGCTCGATGGCGCGCATTCGGTCCAGCGGGTATTCAGCCTCGTGAGCGTTGAGTGCGTGGCGCACGGGGTATTGCCTCGTGGTGGCCTCGTACGGGATGCCGGTTTCCTGGGCTCTGCGGATGGCTTCGCTCTCGGCTTCCATTTCGTCGAGAGTCAAATACCGGTTATCGTCGGACGCTCGCCTGAACTGATCCCGTTTCTTGATGCTTGCTGCGATCAAGTCGTCCACGTTGCGGATCACGTGGGGGGTCAGGAAGACCAGGAGATTGACCTTTCGGGTGGTCTGCTTGGTCGTTTTGAACGCCCAGCCTAGAATGGGGATGTCTCCGAGCCAGGGGACGCGGGTCACCGTTTCGTCGAGCACGTCACTGATGAGTCCACCGATCACCACCGTATCCCCATCTCCCACGACAACGGTGTTTTCGATTTTTCGGCTAGAAAGAGCAACTCCGACGTTCTCTGCAGCGTTGTCGCCGAATCCTGCGGTCAAGGCCGTATTGACGTCGGTGATCTCCTGGAAGATGTCGAGTCGGAGTTGGTTTCCCTCGGTGATTTGTGGAGTGACGCGGAGTGTGACGCCGATATCCTGACGCTCGACGTTGACGGAACTCGAGAGGCCCGCGACTTGGCCCTGGGCGGACTGGACGCGGCTCGTGATGATCGGAATGTTGTCGCCCACTCGGATCTCAGCTTGCTCGTTGTCTGAAGTCAGAATGTGTGGAGCGGAGAGGATGTTGATGCCCCCGTTGCTAGCCGCGGCGCTGATGATCGCCGCGACGCTGTAGCCGTCGCTGGTGGGGTTGCCATTTGAATCCGTCGTGAAGGTTCTCTTGATGAATCCAGCGCCCGACTGTCCCGCAAGAGCTCCTGGGGGTCCAGCTGCTGCGGCGCCCGCCCCGGCCGCCGCTGCTGCCGCAGCGTCGCTGGTTGCCGCGTTGGTCAGGGCGTCGAGGGCGCCCCCGGTCAAAGATTCGAATCCGAACTGTGCGTCTCCATTGACGAGTCGCAGTACACCTGAGAAGCCCAGGCTCATCCCGTCGGAGATGGTTACTTCCGCGATGAGTGCCTCGACGAGCACCTGGGGGCGCTCCCGGTCGAGTTTCGTGATCACCTGGGATAGAGCGGCGAAGCCCTCCTGGCTGGCCTGGATCACGAGAGAGTTGGTGGCGGGATCCGCCGTAATGCTGATCCCCTCAGAAAGCCCCGATACCTGCACTCGAAGGGCCTGTGCCTGACCGGCCCCGGCTTGGGTCTGGCCGCCCTGGGGTTGCCCGCTGATCAGAGCATTGAGGGTGTTGGCCAACTCCTCTGCGTTGGCATTCTTGAGGTAGTAGACGTGGATCCGACCACCACCCGTGACAGGGACGTCCAATTGTGCCACCAGACCGCGAAGGTCAGTGAGTAGGCCCTTGGGGGCCAGAATGATCAGGGAATTCGTGCGTTCGTCGGTGATGATCCGCACGCGTGATCCGAGTAAGCCGCCGCGGGCCTGAGCCGCTGCCGCTGCAGCGGTTGCACGATTGCTGGCACGCCGGCCACGTGCTGGAGCGCGAGCACTCGTTTCGGCTCCATAGATCTCGGAGATCTGCTCTGCCATCGTCGCGGCATCGGCGTATTCCACCTTGATGACACTGAGAGATTCTCGATTGGTCACGACATCGATGGATTGCAGGATTGAAATCAGTCGACGGATGTTCGAAGAACTCTCTGTGAGAATCACCGTGTTGGTCGGGGCGTACGCCGCCATGGAGGCGTCCTTGGAAACCAGAGGCTTGAGGGTGTTCACGATTCCTTCGGCTTCGATGAACTTGAGCGGGATCAGTCGGGTGACGAAGCGATCGCGGTCTTCTGGCGGTTGGCCTCCGCTTTCCGTATCGATATTCGACTCCTTTGCTTCTCGGATCGGAATGACTTTGATCGCACCCCCGGGGCTCTCGACCGTGGTGAACCCTTTGACCTGAAGCACCGACTCGAATACTGCGTAGGCCTGCTCGATACTGACCTCCGTAGGGGACACGATCGTTACGCGGCCCCGAACCCGGTCGTCGTAGATGAAATTCTTGTTCGTCAGCTGTGCAATCAGGTCGATGACTTCGGACAACTCGACGTTGTCGAAGTCGAGGCTGACCATGACCTCACTGGTGTCCTCATCGAGTCCATTGTTCATGGGCTGGCTGGTGGCGATCCCAGCCGAGAAGAACACGATCAGTGCCATTCCAATCGTTTTGAAGGCCTGAGTCGTCGATGCACAGTGTTGTTTCACCTAGCGGGCCTCTAGCTTCCTGGGATGGCAATGGTGAGAGTTCGTTCGCCACCCTCGGGCGTTCGAATGACGATATCTAGTTCGTCGCTGCTTTCGAGCGCTGAAAGCACCTTCCTGCTCTCCTCAGCGCTGTCGATGGGGATTCCATTGACCTCGGTGATCACCTCGCCGTTTTGGATGCCCACCTGGTCGAACACACTATCGGGCTGGGGGTTGTTGATCTGCAGGCCCACCATCTCGCCACTTTCGAATTTCGGCATGAATCTCGCCTGGTCGAGGAAGGCCGATGGGTTGTCCATGGCGGATCGCACGGCTTCCCGCTCGACTTCGAAGAGGTCGTCGTCGACCTGCCTGACCGCCATGGATTTGGGGGCAGGCGGGCGTCTCGAGGCTCGTCCTCGATTGCCACGGGCTGCGGACCGTTTGGGCGGGGCGCGGCGAACGGGCCGCTTGGAGATTCGAGGGGATTTGGGCCCACTTTCGTCATCCAGGGTGAGTTCGCGGATCATGCCGTTCTCATCGAGCACGACCCGGCGGCGCTCGATTCTCATGATGGTGGCGAGGGGACGGATCTCGTCGCCGACACGAACCACCAGGGTGTCGCGTTTTTCGCGATCTTCGATGGCAGCCCAGGAAAGGAGCTCGTTGGTAGCCGCGGCCGTTCCCAGCAGTGTGAGGGGAAGCTTGGTGGCTTCGAGTTCTTCGGCGAGCGTACTGGGATCGGGAACTGGGGCCAGGGCAGCTGAATTGAACAGGTTTCGTGTGAGGATGATTTCCCGGTCGGCCCAGGATCGTTCCTTCAGGGCCTCGCCGTGGCCACTTTGTGCAGCCAGGGGGACCGAGGACCGTGGCGTCAGAGCGTCGTCGAAAACGGTATTGGCAATTCGTGCGGTCAGAAAGCAGGACGACACGAACAAGACCGCGTTCAGTCCCCAGCGCAGGTACTGGAGCATTTTTCGCTGTACCCCCCGGTACTTTCGCCGTTCTCCCGCGCGAAGTATACCCCGATCGCTGGGGCGCCCCAGTCGATCCGGGATAACGTGACGGGGTGCGGAGACGGTCTCGCCGTTTGGTGTGTATCGGCGCCTCTGGCAAGAGACTTGCGTCCAAAAAAATCATGCATTTCAGGCGATTACGAACGCATCGTCATACCCCGGAACGGGTAGGCCCAAAAAGGGCCTGGGCGCGCCAGGTCGGGTTGTGCGCGATCGTCTTTGTCTCCGTGGCCTGGGTGGCCACTTCGTCCACACCGCGACTGTTCTGGGTTGTCTACCCGGTGGAGGACCAGCGAATCGGTTTGGGCGGCGTCGAGGTGCTGGTTCGCTTCGCTCCCGGGCGTGAGATCGATTTCGATTCGTTTCGGGTCTTTCTCAACCAGGCGGATGTGACGCGTCACTTCACCCTGGGCACCAATGGGGCTCACGGGTTTCTGGTTGCGCTGCTTGATGGGGTGAATTGGCTCCAATTTGAACTTCGGGGGAATCGAGGGGGCTTCCCGTCGGTCGAATTGCTGGACTCGCGCAAATTACGGCTACGGATGCGGCCTCAGGTGAACTTGGATCGCGTGTGATCGGGCGTTGACACGCCGCATGTCGGGACGACGTTGTCCGGGCCCGGGTCGCGTGCGAGTTCCCTTCACCGCTGGGACCGAGCACTGCAACGGCCTGGGAAACCATCATTTTTCACGGCACCCCGCCAGAGGGGGGGGGCCATCGGAACCCGCGGGGAACGCGGATGAGGAGACGGGTAGAGTCATGGCGGAATCGGCCAAGGTCATCGGTATCGATCTGGGAACCACGAACTCGGCAGTCGCAGTCATGGAGGGCGGACAGCCGACGGTGATTGCGAACGAAGAGGGGGGTCGGACCACGCCCTCGGTGGTGGGCTTCACGGAGGACGATCAGCGTCTGGTTGGCGCGATCGCGAAGCGTCAGGCCGTGACGAACCCCACGGGCACGATCTACTCCATCAAGCGTTTCATGGGACGCAGGCTCGACGAAATCCCCGAGGAGATTTCCCTTGTTCCCTATGAGGTCGTGACGGGCAAGGAGGGAACGGTGTCCGTGGAAGTGGAGGGCAAGCCTTTCACGCCGCCCGAAATTTCCGCGATGGTTCTCCAGAAGCTGAAATCTGCCGCCGAGGACCACCTGGGCGTTGAGGTGTCGTCTGCGGTCATTACCGTGCCCGCCTATTTCAACGACGCCCAGCGGCAGGCCACGAAGGACGCAGGGGCAATCGCGGGTCTCGACGTCAAGCGTATCATCAATGAACCCACGGCGGCTGCACTCGCCTACGGACTCGACAAGACCACGGACCAGAAAATCGCCGTCTATGACTTCGGCGGGGGAACGTTCGATATCTCGATTCTGGAAGTCGGGGAAAACGTCGTCGAGGTGAAAGCGACGAACGGCGATACGCATCTGGGCGGCGACAACTTCGATCAACGCGTGATCGAGTACCTGGTGGCGGAATTCAAGAAGGATCAGGGCGTCGACCTTTCGAGTGATTCGATGGCTTTGCAACGTTTGAGAGAAGCTGCCGAGAAAGCCAAGATCGAACTCTCGACCGCTCCATCGACAGACATCAATTTGCCGTACATCACGGCGGATCAGAGTGGCCCCAAGCACATGGCACTCAAGTTGACTCGTGCAAAGTTCGAGCAACTCGTCGAGGATCTGGTCGATCGAAGCCTCGGCCCCTGTAAGCAGGCTCTGACGGATTCGGGCTTTTCCACGAGTGACATCGCAGAGGTGGTGCTCGTGGGGGGTACCACGCGGATCCCCCTCGTTCAGGAAAAGGTAAAGCAGTTGTTCGGTAGGGAGCCGAACAAGACTGTGAACCCCGACGAGGTGGTCGCGGTGGGAGCCGCGATCCAGGGAGGCGTCCTGGCCGGCGATGTCAAGGACGTCCTGCTGCTGGATGTCACGCCTCTCTCGCTCGGCATCGAAACGCTGGGCCAGGTCATGACGAAGCTGATCGAGAAGAACACCACGATTCCCACCAAGCGGAGTCAGGTCTTCTCGACGGCAGCTGACAGCCAACCCCAGGTCGAGATTCACGTTCTCCAGGGTGAGCGGCAGATGGCTTCGGACAACCGAACGCTCGGTCGATTCATCCTGGACGGGATTCCGCCGGCGCCTCGAGGTGTTCCGCAGATCGACGTGACCTTCGACATCGATGCCAACGGGATTCTGTCTGTGCACGCGCAGGACAAGGCTTCCAATAAGGAGCAATCCATTCGCATCGAGGGGAGCGGCGGTCTGTCGCAGGACGAGATCGACCGGATGGTGAACGAGGCGAATTCCCACGCCGAAGAGGATCGGGCGACGCGGGATCAGGTCGAGAAGAAGAACAATCTCGATTCGATGATTTATCAAGCCGAGAAATTGCTCGTGGACAACGGCGAGACTCTAGAGGATTCCGAAAAGCAGTCGGTGCAGTCGGCGATCGACGAGGCGAAGCAGGACCTCGAGAGCGGTGACGTTGCTCGAATCGATGCTGCGGCCCAGCGGCTCGAGCAGGCGCTTCATGGAGTCGCCGAGAAGTTGTACAAGGCAGAAGCACCCGCCGATGCAGAAGCTGGTGGGCCTGGGGCAGAGCCTTCGGGGGCTGGTTCATCAGCGGACGACGAGGACGTCGTCGACGCGGAGTACACCGAGGAGAAGGATACCTGATGGTCAGGTTCCACCTGGCCGTCTCGGGGAGCGTGCCATGAGTTCCCATCGGGAAGGGATCGACTTCGGAGAGTTCTCTGACCGGCTGAGCGGAGGTCGCTGGCAGCCGGACGTAGATGTTTTCGAGAGCGAAACCGAAATTATCGTGCGCGTGGAATTGGCAGGTGTCGAGCGGCAAGACGTTCGTGTCGGAGTGGATGGCCGAGTTCTTCGTATCAGTGGGACCCGCCGAGCCCCGGATACCTCGGAAGTGCAGAGGTTGCTGCAGATGGAGATTGCTTCGGGACCTTTCGAGAGAAGTGTGACTCTTCCGGCCCCCTTCGAACGGGACCGTGTAAGCGCTCGCCTGAAGGATGGAGTTTTGACAATCGTACTGCCGAATCGAAGACCAATGCGTGTAGAGGTGGAGGCATCGGACGATGAGTGCTGAAGGGGACGAAATTCGGCCCGAAGATGTAGATCTTCTGGACGACTCGGAAATTGCCGTGGCCAGTGGCCTCGGAGAGGAGCCGCTGTTCGACCTGCCGGAGGTTCTCCCGGTCCTCCCTCTCAAGAACACGGTGCTGTTTCCGTATCTCGTTTCACCACTGTTGGTGAATTCCGACCGCTCGAAGCGGTTGATCGACGCCGCGTTGCTGACGCCGGATCGATTGCTTGTGTGTGCGGCACTCCGAAATCCAGAGACCGAGGATCCCGGGCCCGAAGACGTTTACCGCGCTGGAACAGCGATGCGAATTACCAAGATGCTCAAGTTCCCCGACGATTCATATCGTCTGTTGGTACAAGGCGTCGCACGAGTCGAGATCGAAGATTTCGTGGATGGGCACGGGTTTCTGATGGGTCGGATCCGGGCATTGGCCGAAACGGGAGATTTGGAATCGGTCGAAGTGGCTGCACTGGTGAGGAACGTGACCCAGGATTTCGGTTCGCTCGTGTCGGACAGTTCGCGGCTTTCGGATGAGCTGCAGGCGCTCGTGTCCAGTATGGACGAACCCTCGAAACTGGCCGACCTCGTGGGTTCGAATCTGGAGCTCGATCTTGCCGGAAAGCAGGCGATTCTGGAGGAGCTGGACGTACGCGAACGGTTGAAGGTCATCGCGGCAGAACTCGCGCGCGAACGTGACGCCCAGCGGGTGGAAAGCGAGATTCGAGACAAAGTTCAGGACGATATCGGGAAGTCCCAGCGTGACTATGTGCTCCGTCAGCAATTGGACGCCATCCGAATGGAATTGGGAGAGGCGGAGGGCGTGACTTCGGATGTCGATCGACTGCGGGAGCAGATCGAAAGCGCGGGGATGCCCGAAGAAGCATACGAGCAAGCCACGCGAGAGTTGGAGCGTTTGTCCCAGATGCCTCCAGCCGCAGCTGAACACGCTGTGATCTTGAGTTACCTGGAGTGGGTGGTCGATCTGCCCTGGTCCACGGTCACAGAAGACAGTCTGGACGTCGACGAAGCGAGACGGATTCTCGACGAGGACCACTACGGGCTCGACAAAGTGAAGGAACGGATCATCGAATACATCGCTGTGCTTTCGCTGAAGCGGGACTTGAAGGGGCCGATTCTTTGCTTCGTCGGGCCTCCGGGGGCGGGCAAGAGTTCACTGGGGCGCTCCATCGCTCGTGCCCTCGGTCGCAAATTCCACAGGATTTCACTGGGTGGAGTACGGGACGAAGCGGAGATTCGAGGGCATCGGAGAACCTACGTGGGAGCGCTGCCGGGTCGAATCGTGCAGGGTTTGAGGCGAGCAGGCTCGCGCAACCCCGTCTATCTGCTCGATGAAGTCGATAAGGTGGGGGCGGATTTCCGTGGAGACCCTTCCTCTGCGTTGCTCGAAGTTCTCGACCCCGAGCAGAATGAAAGTTTTAGCGACCACTATCTCGAGGTGCCCTTCGATCTTTCGCAGGTCTTGTTCATTGCCACGGCCAACGTGATGGACCCGGTTCCGGCGGCTCTGCGAGACCGGATGGAGGTCATCGAACTCCCTGGCTACACCGAAGAAGAGAAGGTTGAGATCGCGAAGAAGTACCTCGTGCCACGGCAGGTCGAGCAGAATGGAATCGGGTCGGTGAACTTCGAGCTTACCGACGAATCGCTTCGCGTATTGATACGCAGCTACACCCGAGAGGCCGGGGTTCGAAACCTCGAGCGTGAGATCGGAGCGATCGCCCGGAAGGTGGCGCGCCGAGTGGCAGAGGAAAACCTCGAAGGCCCGTTCAGGATCGAGCCTGAACATCTGGCAGACCTGCTTGGGCCGGTGAAATTCGAGCCCGAGGTCGCTGAGCGTGTCTCCCAGACAGGTGTTGCCGTCGGGCTTGCTTGGACTCCTGCGGGGGGAGACATTCTATTCGTCGAGTCGAGTCGGATGCCTGGAAAAGGGGTGATGAAGCTCACAGGGTCACTTGGAGAGGTGATGCGCGAGTCTGCCGAGGCTGCGCGATCCTGGCTGCGGATGCGCTCCGACGAATTCGGTATCGATGAGAAATCGGGCGAGTCTTCGGACATTCATCTGCACGTTCCCGCTGGGGCGGTGCCGAAGGATGGGCCTTCGGCGGGGGTCGCCATGGTGACCTCTCTGGCATCGCTGCTCACAGATCGCCCTGTGGCTTCCGACGTCGCAATGACCGGGGAGATCACGTTGCGGGGTAAGGTTCTGCCGGTGGGCGGGATCAAGGAGAAGGTTCTCGCCGCCAAAAGGGCGGGAATCGAATGTGTCGTCCTTCCGGAGAAGAACCGGAAGGATGTCGAGGAGGTTCCCGAGGAACTTCTCGAGGGATTGAGGCTCGAATACGTGGGTATGATTGATGAAGCACTCCATCACACGCTTACTGCGCCGGTTTGACGGGGTCTCGAGAGTTGGGGCCGCGATGGCCTGCCTTCTCTCGGTCGCCTGTGTGACCCAGGGAACTCACGATCAGGTCGTGAGTGATCGAGACCAAATCCACCGGGAAAAGAAAGCGCTCGACAAGCGGGTGGAGCTTCTCACCGTGTCCAATCGAAACTTGGACGCCGAGCGAGCCGCGATTGCCGACCGTTGCGAAGATCTGCGCCAGCGCAATGTCGTGCTGGACAGTGATCTCGGAAAGCTGCGCAAGAGCGCGGACTTGCTGTCGAGCCATCTGAGGGACAAAGAGGAGCGACTCTCGGAGGTCACCCAGGAGATTCGTGACCTTCGTGGCACCTACCAGGGGCTCGTTCAGGACCTGGAAGAAGAAGTTGCGGCAGGGCAGATCGAGATTGAGCAGCTGCGTGAAGGGATCCGCTTGAACGTGGCCCAGCAGATTCTCTTCGGATCAGGGTCCACCCAGTTGAACGCGAAGGGCCGCGACGTCTTGACGCGCGTAGCGGAACAACTTGCCGAGACTCGGGCTCTGATCGAAGTTCAGGGCCACACGGACAGCGTGCCCATCCGAAGGCGCCTTGCCGAGCGCTATCCCACCAACTGGGAACTGGCGGGCGCCAGGGCGAGCATCGTGGTTCGATTGCTGGCCGAGCAGGGGGTGGATCCGGAACTCCTGCGAGCGACTTCCTACGGACCCTACCGTCCGATTGCTTCCAATGAAACCGCCGAGGGCCGGACTCGAAACCGGCGAATCGAAATCCGGCTCGAGCCTCTGGCGGGCCAACCTGAGGAAAGTGCCCCGGCCTCCCCGGTTGGTTCGTAAGTTTCAAAGGTTCCAGGGCGGGCAGGTTTCGTGTCCGTGAAGATTGTGCGCTTCCTCACCGAGCGTGTAGTTTTGGGGTCCGAATCCGATTCGGTAACTGCAAACGAACGAGGCAGGGACAGAAGTGGCGATTTCGACCGATGAATACAAACAACTTCTGGGAAGCTGGGCGACGGGAGTCACCATCGTGACTGCACGTGCGGGGGATCATATTCACGGCATGACCGTGACCGCTTTCACGGAGGTATCGCTCGACCCGCCACTGGTTCTGGTGTGTGCGGCCAAATCTTCCAACACCCATCCGGTGATCGAAGAAGGTGGGGTGTTTGCGGTGAATATCCTTGGGAGCGACCAGCAGGACCTGTCGAATCGATTTGCCTCGAAGAAGGACGAACACAAACGCTTCGAGGGCGTGAAGTACGATTCTGGCGCTACGGGGGCCCCGCTGCTCGAAGATGCTCTCGGAGTGCTCGATTGTCGGGTGGTCTCAGCTCACGACGAAGGTGACCACATCATCTACGTTGGGGAAGTCGAGCAACTGCGCGTCACTGGTCGAGAGCCGCTGATCTACTTTCGCGGGAAATACAGCACCGTCTCAGAACTCGCTTGACCGGGCCCGGTTGGGTCCGCGAAGGACGTTCCGAGGGGTAGCCGTCGGGTGTCGCATCGTGTCCGTCGAAGAGAGAATCGGCGGGGGATACGAGGCTAGGCGGCGCTGGCCTCCATGGCGTCCGTGTATTCACCCGTCCGGGCAGCTCCGTTGCAGCGGGCTCGATGTAGGAAGGCCTTCTGCGCCGCCTCGGCGTTCTCCGACTTTCCGGACCAGGCCTTGAGCGGGGCCGCCTGGAGCGCTCGACCGTAGGAGAAGGAGAGCTCCCAGGGGCCGCCTCCCTGGCGGTTCATCTCAGAGAGGTGTGCGGTTGCCAGTTCGTCACTTTGGCCGCCCGAGAGGAACACGATACCCGGCACTGCTGCGGGGACTGTATTTCGGAAACAACGCAGGGTTGCTTCCGCGACTTCTGAGACGCTGGCTTGAGAAGAGCACTCGGTTCCTGAAACCACCATGTTGGGCTTCAACACGATCTGCTCCAACGGCACGCGTTGATCGTTGAGCGCAGAAAAGACTCGCGTGAGGGTGCGCTCAGTAACCGAGTAGCAGCGCTCGATGTCGTGAGGGCCATCCATCAGGACTTCGGGCTCGACGATCGGAACCAGGCCTCCCTCCAGGCAGAGGGCCGCGTAGCGTGCCAGGGCGTGGGCGTTGGTGTCGAGGCAATAATCGCTGGGAATTCCATCGCCAATGGTGATGACGGCGCGCCATTTCGCGAAGCGTGCTCCTAGGCTGTGGTATTCCGCCACTCGGTCGCGAAGGCCGTCGAGACCCTCGGTGACTTTTTCCCCCGGTGCGCCAGCCAGGTCTTTGGCTCCCTTGTCCACCTTGATTCCGGGCAGGATGCCCCGACTTTCCAAAAGTTTCGGGAAGGGGGTTCCATCGGCGCTGTTTTGCCGGAGGGTTTCGTCGAATAGGATGACGCCGCTGATGAATTTCTCGGCATCGCCTGTCGTGAACAGCAGATCTCGATAGGCTCGCCGGTTCTCTTCCGTGGATTCGACGCCGATCGAGTCGAAGCGCTTCTTGATCGTGGGGGAGCTCTCGTCGGCTGCCAAAATTCCCTTGCCCGGTGCAACCATGGCGTTCGCGATCGTTTCGAGTTCGCTCATCGAATTCTCGTCTCCTGAATTTGCATTGATGAGGACAGTCCCCTCACAATTTGGTTCTCGCGATCTGCGCGGTCCACACGCAATCCACACGAACCCGGGGCATCCTCAGGGCATTCGCACCGGTTCCAGCACTGGAGTCGGTCCCTGGCTTTTCTTCTAGCACATCACCGGCCATGCGGGGGGGAGCGTTCCGTGGTTTCTTGTAGGCGCCCGGAAAGTCTGGTGTGGGTCGTCAATGGAACCGGTTGAACTCGTCGTCTACTCCGATTATTTGTGCCCCTGGTGCTACAACGCTTCCGTGCGCCTCGAACGCCTCCAGGCGGAGTTTGGCGAGGCCCTGAGGTTGTCGTGGAGAGCGTATCTGCTTCGCCGGGAGCCCCGTTTCGATCGCGACCCCGTGCGTTTTCAGGCGTATACGCGCTCGTGGGAGCGACCCGCTGCGGAGCCCGATGCCGGAGAATTCCGGGCATGGCAGGGCAAGGACTCGCCGCCCTCTCATAGCCTGCCTGCGCAATGTGTTGCCCGGGCTGCTGCGCGGCTGAGCCGCGATGCGTTTCGCCAGGTCCATGGCCGCCTGCTGCAAGCCTACTTTTCAGAGAACCGCGACATCAGCGACACCGCTACGCTGGAGTCGCTGTGGCTTGAATTGGGCTTGGAGCCCGAGGCATTCGGGCTCAGTCACGATGCCGAGTTGCAACGGGAGATTCGGATGGAGGATGCCGCCGCCCGAGAGCGGGGTGTTACGGGTGTCCCTGCCGTCCGCGTGCGGGGTGACGACGCCATCATCGTCGGAGCCCAGCCCCTCGAGCTCTATCAGCGTTGGGTCGAAAGGCTCCTGGAACGACGCACCGCCCCGGAGGACTGAGGGAGATCGCTCGAGAGGGACCCCCTCTCGGGACCCGGGGGGGGTGCTGGTGCGGCAGAGAGGATTCGAACCTCCACGGGGTTGCCCCCGCCAGCCCCTCAAGCTGGTGCGTCTACCAATTCCGCCACTGCCGCATTGGACTCGGAGCCCGGAGGCTAGCCGACAGTCTCTTGCCTCCGCCAGCGGGATTCGTTGCCTTGGGGGGGCCTGGTTGGAGGCTCAGGATTCGGGAGCGGGCTCTGCGCTGCCGGGCGCGGGGTCCGCCGGGACCGTGCCCAACTCCTCGAACGGAGACGCCGCCGGCTCCTCCATCGAGTCCTCGATCCCATCGGTGAACAGGCGTTCCTCGGCCGACTGGGTGTACAGGTAGGAGAGCGCCAAGCTCGTGGCCATGAAGACGACCGCCGAAATCGTCGTCAATTTGGTCAGGAAATTTCCAGCGCCTCGACTCCCGAAGACCGTGGCCCCACCTCCGCCTCCGAAGGCAGCTCCAATGTCCGCTCCCTTGCCCCGCTGGAGGAGGATCACAGCGATCAGAAAGATGCAGACGATGACGTGCATAACCGTAATGACAGCGCTCAATGCATCCTCTCCTGGTTTCTCGGGAAACCCACGGTAGCTCGCAGATCCCGGGCCCGCCGGTTTGGCTCAGATCGGAGGCCCCGGTCCTCGGCCATCGTCACTCGCCGCCTTGTTGCTCGAAATGGACGATCTTGGAGAAGGAATCCGGTTCGAGGCTGGCTCCGCCCACCAGGGCCCCGTCGATGTCGGGGCACTTCATGAGATCGAACACGTTCTCCGGCTTCACCGAGCCCCCGTACTGAATTCTCGTCTGCTGGCCGCTTTCGCCCCAAGAGGCGACCAGTTCTCGTCGGATGAAGGCGTGGGCTTCCTGGGCAATTTCAGGGGTAGCGGTCTTGCCGGTCCCGATGGCCCAGACGGGTTCGTAGGCGATGACGATCTCGGGTACGCGCTCTGCAGGAACACCGGCGAGACTGCCGGAGAGCTGCGTGCGCAGCACGTCGAAGGTGCGATCGGCTTCTCGCTCTTCCAGCGTCTCGCCCACGCAGACGATGGGCAGGATTTCGTGGCTCAGTAGCATGGCCGCCTTTTGACTGATCAACGTGTCGGTTTCTCCATACAGACCGCGTCGCTCGCTGTGACCCACGATCGTGTACGTGCAGGAGAACTCCTGCAGCATGGACACCGAGATCTCGCCGGTAAACGCCCCTTTCTCTTCATTGCTGACGTTCTGGGCGGAAAGGTGCACGGAGGCGTTTCTGAGCTGCTGGCTGGCGCGATCGAGCGATGTGAAGGGCGGCGCGATGACGATTTCCACGTCCGCGGTCGTCTCTACCAAAGGCAGGAAGCCGGCTAGGAATGCGGCGGTTTCGTCCGCGGTTTTTTGCATCTTCCAGTTGGCTGCCATGATGGGTGTGCGCACGCTCATCGCTCCAATTCGGCGACGCCAGGAAGTTCGAGTCCCTGGACGAACTCGAGGGCTGCGCCGCCGCCCGTTGAAAGGTGGTCGATTTCATCGCCGAGCCCCAGCCCGTTGATGGCGGAGAGGGAGTCGCCCCCACCGACGACAGTCAGTCCGCCACTGGCGGCCAGGCCCTGGGCAACCGAGCGAGTGCCGGTCGCGAAGGGCTCGATTTCAAAAATTCCCATCGGGCCGTTCCAGAACACGGTCTGGGCCTGGCGCGCCTCGTTCTTGTAGCGCTCGGCCGTCTCTGGCCCGATGTCGACGCCCATCCAGCCCTTGGGAATTTCCTCGACGATTCGGGTCGGGGACTCCGCTGAAATCTCCTGCGCGATGATGTGGTCACTGGGCAGGAGGAGTTTGTTGCCGGCCTCTGCGGCCAGGGCTTCCACTCGTTTTGCATCTTCGAAGGCGGTGGGCTCGATGAGTGAATTTCCCACCGCCACGCCGCGAGCGGCCAGGAACGTGTACGCCATGGCTCCCCCGATTGCGAGGGTGTCGGCATGGGGTGCGAGCGCGTCGAGGACGCTGATCTTGTCCGAGACCTTCGCACCACCAAGGACGACGAGCAGGGGGCGCGCGGGTTCGCGTACCGCGCGCAGGTGCTCGATTTCCGCCGTCAGTAGATCTCCCGCGGCGACGTGTGGGATTTGTCGCGCCACTCCCGCCGTAGACGCGTGCGCGCGGTGGGCCGTTCCAAAGGCGTCGTTCACGTAGGCATCTGCAAGTTCGGCCAATGAGCGTACGAAGGCGGGGGCGTTCTGCTCTTCGCCCGGGTCGAAGCGCAGGTTCTCCAGAACGATGATCTGCCCCTCGGTCAGTTCAGCGATCGCCTCCAGAGGTTTTCGCCCCACGTTTTCTTCGCAGAAGGCCACCGGTGCATCGAGCAGGTCGGCCAGGGCCTTGGAAACCGGCCGTAGGCTGAACTCAGCCTTCCGATCGCCTTTGGGGCGCCCAAGGTGTGAGGTCACCACCACCCGCGCTCCCGCCTCCCGGAGCCGCTGAAGGGTGGGAAGTGATGCCCGGAGCCGGGTGTCGTCGGTGATGGAACCGTGGGCCATGGGCACGTTCAGATCTGCCCGTACCAGCACACGCTTCCCACGCAGGCCAGAGGCGATCAGATCGTCGAGACCCGGAATCGCCACCGATCAGCCGCCCATCAAGAGCGCCAGGTCGACCACACGAGAGGAGTAGCCCCATTCATTGTCGTACCACGACATCAACTTGGCGAAGTTGCCGTCCATGACCTTGGTGAAACCGGAGTCGAGGATCGAGGAGTGCCGGTTCCCGAGGAAGTCGATGGAGACCAGCGGCTTTTCGCAGTACTCCAGAATGCCCGCCATAGGTCCTTCCGAGGCGGCCTTCATCGCGGCATTGATCGCATCCGCGTCGGTTGCTGTTTTCAGCTTGGCTGAGAGGTCGACGACGGAGACGTCGGCAGTCGGGACACGCATTGCGTAACCGTCGAGCTTTCCCTTGAGTTCGGGCAGAACGAGACCGATGGCGCGCGCTGCGCCGGTACTCGTGGGAATCATCGACACTCCCGCCGCGCGAGCGCGGCGGAGGTCGCTATGGGGGAAGTCGAGAGTCACCTGATCGTTGGTATACGCGTGGATGGTGGTCATCCACCCGCTCTCGACGCCGAACTCGTCGTTCAGGATTTTGGCCACCGGGCCCAGGCAGTTCGTGGTGCACGATGCGTTCGAGATGATCCGGTGGTTCGCGGGATCGTAGGCCTCGGTGTTGACGCCAAGTACGATGGTGACATCGGGGTCGGTGGCCGGCGCGCTGATGATCACGCGGTTGGCGCCGGCTTCGAGATGCTTGGCGGCACCTTCTCGGTTGGTGAAATGGCCTGTTGACTCGACGACGATTTCCGCACCCAGTTTTTTCCAGGGAAGCTGTGCGGGATCGCGTTCAGCGGAGATGGGAATCGTTTTGCCATCGACCACAATGGCGGAATCGCCTGCCTCCACGGTTCCCGGGTATTGCCCGTGGATGGAGTCGTACTTCAGCAGGTGGGCAAGGGTTTCGGCGTCTGTGAGATCGTTGATTCCGACGATGTCGAGATCTCGACCGCGCGCGGCGCGGAAGACCAGTCGTCCGATCCGTCCAAATCCGTTGATTCCGATGGGTGTGGCCATGTCTTGGACTCCTCGATGGTTGGGCGGGCGCAAGGTATCCGCTCGATCGGTGGCTTGCCAGACGAGTTTCCACTGGCTGCCCCCAAGACCCCCTCGCGCTACGCCCCGCGGGCCGTTCAGCCGATAGGAGAGGGGAGGAAAAAGGCCCGCCAGCAAGGCGTTCCTGTGGGATCGGGCAATCGAAGGCTCGGAGCCACCCCGGGGGGCCGGGGCGGCGGATCCGACTGGGGGAATCACGATGAACGTTGCTCACGGGCGTTTCGCAAAGACGGCGGATCTGCGCTCAGGTCCGGGTTCCCACTGGACACGGCGGTGGGCCGGGATGCTTTTGGGTGCGCTTGTGGTAGGCGGAATCGGTGTAGCTCTTGGGTTCGCTCGTGAACGAGGGCGGGAGACTGCGGCATTTCCGATCTTCGACGGAACGATCGAAGTGCGCGGCTCGAATCGGCCGATGCAGATCCTGCGGGATGCCCACGGGGTTCCACACGTTGAGGCGGATGGTGAGTTCGATGCCTATTTCGGCCTCGGATTTGCCCATGCACAGGATCGCCTGGCTCAGATGCTCTGGCTTTCCCGCAGCGCTCAGGGGCGTTCCGCGGAACTGATGGGTGCGCCAGGTCTTCCCGCCGATCGTCTGGCACGCACGCTCGACTTCCGGGGGCTGGCAGCCCGGGACTTTGCCGGAATGTCGGGACGGGAGCGACGGATCCTGGAGGCCTATGCCGCGGGAGTGAACGCGCATATCGCTCGAGTTCGGGAGGGTGAGGTGGCCCCGCCTCTGAGCCTTCGCAACCCGGCCGAGGGCGATTCCGTCCGCCTCGAGTGGGAACCCTGGCGTGCCGAGGATTCGCTGGTCGTACTCAAACAGCACGCGTGGGGGCTTTCGTCGGCGCTGGACGTCGGACTCGTCCTCGCCGACCTCGTGGAACATCTCGGTCGTTATCGGGCAAGCCCGTTTTTCCCAAGTCTGTCCAACGCGAATCCCGGTGAGTCGATCCCCGAGCAGGCGAGTGCTCTGGCCACGGGGGTCTGGGCGGGAGCGGTCCGCCCCGGGTTGCGATGGCTGGTCCCCGACCCGGTTCGGCGATCGGCTGGGCTTGAGGGACGCGGAGTCGGGAGCAGTGCATGGGCGATTTCCGGGAGATTCACCCGGAGTGGGAGTCCGATTCTGGTGGCCGACGCACATCTCGCTCCCACGGTTCCTTCGGGTTACTACGTGGCTCATATCCGGGGGGGTGGGTTGGATGTCGCGGGCGCCACGCTGCCGGGAATCCCCATTTTTTGGACGGGTCGAAATGGCGAAGTCACCTGGGCATCGACCCATGCGCGCGCATCGACGACCGACCTGTACGAAGAGGTCCAGGATCCATCGGATCCGAGTCGGTATAACCATGGTCGCGGCTGGAAGCCCTTCGAGCTTCGAACTGAGCGCATCGAGGTCCTCGGTGGCGAGGATGAGTGGCTGACTGTCCGCTCGACACGGCATGGTCCGGTCCTGGAGGAGTCCTCTGGAGATTCCAAGGAGCCGCTTTCCGTGGCATGGGCCGGGGCGCTGACTGATTCAGCCGAGACCCTAGCGGCGTTTCACGCCGTGGCGTCGGCCGGAAATGCTTTGGAACTCGTGAGCGCTCTGGGGAGGCACCACGAGCCGCCCCTCGCCGTGGTGTATGCCGATCGACAGGGGAAGATCGGGATGCAGGTGGCGGGCTGGATCCCGAGGCGTGGATTCGAGTGGGGCCTGACGCCCCTACCGGGTCGACCGAAATGGTACGACTGGAAGGGCCCGATCCCCTTCGAAGACCTCCCGCGGGTAGAGGGCGATCCGGATTGGGTCATCGCCGCCGACAATCCCCTGCCGATGAATGACGATTCACCTCGGATCGAATGGCTCTGGAGAGGAGGGGCGCGTGCCACGCGCATTGGCGAATTGTTGGCCGCCCAAACCGCCCTAGAGCGGGTCGATTTGCGGTCCATGGCTCAACAGCAGGGAGATCACCGGGCCGCGAGGGCCCGCAACCTGGCGCAGCGTGCCGTGGCGTGGTCCAAGGGGGTGCCGGACCTGGGACCAGAAGCTGAGGAGATCGCGAATTTGTTGCAGGGGTGGGACGGAGAGACCGGTCCGGGGAGTGTCGGGTCTGCGGCCTACCACGTGTTCCTGGATCGGCTGAGTGCCAAGCTGCTGACTCGCGCTCTCGGAGAGGACCTGGCTCAGCACTACCAAAGGCTCCCGCAGGCGAAGCCATCGGACTGGATCGGTCAGGTCTTGATGCGGGCGGAGGCCGCGGAACCCACGGACGGACCGGAGGAGCTCAGGTGGAGCGATCCCGGGATTCTCCGCACCGAAATTGCCGAGAGCCTGCGGCAGACCTGGCTGCATCTGTCCTTTGAACTCGGTTCCAACCGAGATCGCTGGGGATGGGGGCGTCTGCATGGCTTGAGCTTCCGGCCCTGGGGCCATTCGCCGCCCCTTGGGGACGTGGCGACCCTGGGCCCATTTCCACGGGGCGGAAATGGGGATACCGTCGATACATCCGAATACGCACCGAAAACGGCATTCGACGTACGAGTGGCATCGACTTTCCGATTTGCAACCGACGCAGGCCAGCTCGATGAGGCGTTGTTTTCCCTGGCTCCAGGCCAGTCCGAGCATCCCGGACATCCCTATTTTTCGGCGGGTCTCGAGAACTGGCTGCATGGGCGATCGACCCTGCTCACCACCAGTGAGCTACTCGTAGAAGAGTCCAGTGTCCATCACCTGACTTTGAATCCGGAGACCTGACGAACCTCTATGGCCCGCAGTGTTCTGTTCGTCGAGGTGCCTTCCTTCTATGCCCTCGTGGAGCAGAATCTCGATCCGGAACTAGGGGGCCGGCCCGTGATCGTGGGGGGAGATCCGCGCAAGCGAGGGCTGGTGCAGGCGGCCACTCCCGACGCCCTCGAATTGGGTGTCATTCCGGAGATGCCGGTGGTCGAGGCGATGGTGTTGTGCCCGCGTGCTCGACTCGTACGTACGGAGATGCCCCGTTATCGAGACGTTTCTCGCAGGTTCTTCGCGTGCCTCCGACGTGTGTTGGCGCGGCCCGAGCCCCTGGGTCTCGCCGCCGCCTACTTCGACCTGACTTCTGAGCCGGATCCACCCCGCAAACTGGTGGAGAGGGCACGTGAACTCGTGGAATCGGAACTTTCACTGCCGCTCAGGGCGGGCCTGGCCTCGGGAAAGTTCCTCGCACGACTGGTTGTGAACCAGCCCGAGGCGAAAAGCCTGGCGGTGGTGGAGCCGGGAATGGAGGCGACTTTCCTCGGAGAGTTGGAGGTAACCGTCCTCGAGGGGGTCGGTCCCCGAACCGAGGAGACACTTGCGGAGCTGGGTGCGGAGACGGTTCGCGATGTGGCGGGATTGGGACGCGATCGCCTCGAAGAGGCGCTGGGAGTGCACGGCGTGCGGATCCACGCACTGGCCACGGGGGTCGATGACTCGCTCGTGAAAGGCGTGGCACATCCCAAGAGTGTCAGCCGCGAGGCGACACTGCGCACAGGAGCCGACGACGGTGCCGACCGGATCGTCTTGTCGGAGCAGATTCACGACCTTGCGCGTCAACTGGAGGCGGAATTACGCGTCCAGGGTCTGGCCGCCAACAAGATCACGCTCAAGCTTCGATTCTCCGACCAGACCCTCACGACCCGCAGTGCCACCCTCGACTCGCCGGTTTCCCTCGCCGACGACCTTCAACGCGCCGCATCTCGCTTGCTGGAGAGAACTCCCGTCGGATCGACTCGCGTGCGCGGCCTGGGCATCCAGTTGGCAAAACTGTCCCTGGAGGACCAGACCAGCCACCAGCTGGATCTGTTTCCTGGTCCTCGCTGACGCTTCTGGGCTCGGCGGCTCAAGGAGAATTCGGGCGCCGCCGAAAGGGAGGAAAGCGGGGCCTTGAGCGTCCCCGTGGGGGTCCCATGCTCGAGGTCGCCAGTCCAATCGATCGCCGCAAATTCAAGCGGGTGGCCACGGATCAGGTGATCTCCTTTGCGCCCATGGGTCAACGCGACCAGCTGGGCGTTGGTCGAGACGTCTCCGCAGGAGGCATCCGTTTCGAGGTCATCGGCTGCGATGTCCAACTGGGCGAGATGCTGCGGATTGCCTTCAACCTGGTCGACGAGACCATCGTTGCAACCGGTCACGTGGTCTGGGCCACGGAGATCGATCCGCTCACCCTCGACGTTGGAATCGAGTTCGTGGAGATCGAAGATTCGGCGCTGAGGGTTCTCGACGAGATCGTCACCGTAGAGTTCTGAGAGATTTCCCAACTGGACTCGGCCCTCCGGCTCACCCGATCGGGGTTCAGACACCTGGGAGCTCGGAGCCAGCTTCCAAGTGGAGATCGGAGCGGTGGCTTGACGCCCCGGGAACGCAGTGCCACGGTCTGCTCCCATGTCGGATTTCCACCAGGGAGGCGTCATCACGACTCTTCACCGTCTGGGTGAAGAGGGTGCCGAGCGTCTGGAGCAGGAGCTGCTGCGCTACAGCGACTCCATGCCGATCGCTCTGGTTCTCCCGTGCCTGGTTTCGGAGCTGCAGGGGCCCGGGCTCGCTGGCATCACGGAAACCCTGCGGCGCGTGCGGTACCTCCGCCAGGTCGTTGTCAGCGTTTCCGGAACAGAAGATCGCTCGGATTTTGAGCGACTTCGCAAAGCCTTCGACGGGATCGAGACGATCGACGGTTCGCCGCCTGTTCTGGTCTGGGATTCGGGTGCGCGGATCCAGCACCTCTATCAGCAATTGCGAGACGGTGGGCTGGATCCGGGAGTCCAGGGGAAAGGGCGCAGCACTTGGCTGGGATACGGATATGTGCTCGCGACGAACTTGTCGCGTGTGATCGCGGTCCACGATTGCGACATCTGCACCTACGACCGTGAACTCCTTGCGCGCCTCTGTTACCCAACCGCCAACCCGAACCTGAACTACGAATTCGCCAAGGGATACTACGGTCGTGTCAGTGATCGTCTTCAGGGGCGTGTGACCCGACTGTTCGTCACGCCACTGTTGAAGGCGCTGCGGGCTGTCCTGGGCTCGCTACCGTTGCTCGAGTATCTGGAGTCTTTCCGCTACCCGCTGGCCGGCGAGTGTTCTATGACCACCGACCAGGCGCGCATCAACCGCGTTCCAGCCGACTGGGGACTCGAAGTAGGCTTGTTGGTCGAGGTCTATCGCAACTGTGCGCCCAAGCGGATTTGCCAGGTCGAACTAACAGCGAACTACGACCATCGGCACCAGGCGCTTTCCGAAGACGACGCGTCACGAGGTCTGAATCGGATGGTGTTCGACATCGCGTCTTCTCTGATCCGGAATCTGGCAAGTTACGGAGTGGAGTTCGATTCGGGTTTCCTCAACACCCTGACGGCCAGCTACCTCCGGACCGCTCAGGATGCCATTGCCTCTTACAACGATGATGCTGCACTCAACGGCTTGATCTTCGATCGTCATGAGGAGGAGGTGGCGGTGGAGACCTTCCTCCGCGCGCTGCGGGCTGCCGGCTTGGGATTCGTGCGCGACCCGTTGGGGGCCCCTCAGATTCCGAACTGGAACCGGGTGACCTCGGCTTTCCCGGATTTTCTGGACGGCCTTCGCGAGGCTGTTGAGGAAGACGCTCGACCGCTGGCCTGACTCGTGCGACGTGGGTTTCGAGCCCTGGGCGGCCCACTGGTTTCTTCACGTTCACGCCCGAAGCGATAATGGGTGTTGTGGTTTTGCCACGATCGTGGCCGGGGAGACCCGGCACGCTTTGCGAGCGTGCCGTATCATCCGCTTGCTCCGGTCGTCATCTCCGGGGGAGCTGAGCAGAATCCCGTGTTTCGAGTACCCGTGCTGGTCGGAACGGCGCTTCCCACGCTGTTCGAGGTCCACCCTCGTGTGGAGGGGAGGGCCATTCGAGGTTTCAGGATGGGCCGCATGAGATACATCCGGGCCACGAACGGGAGGCGGTAGCCGTGCTCTATCGCTACAGCGAAGTATTTCGCACCTGTCTCTCCCTGGCGGATCTGGGACTGGTGGCCGCATCCTGGTTGCTCGCCTACTGGATTCGTTTTTTCACGGTCTTCGAGGCTCCGCTCGGCGTTCCACCGCTGCAGACATACACCGTGCCGCTGCTCCTGATTCTCCCCCTGTGGCTGGTCATGTTTCGATCGCGTGGGCTCTATGACCCGAGGCGTACCGAATCGCTCTGGAATGAGGCTGGGCAGATCGCGAGCACGACCGCTGCATGCGTGGTCCTGCTGGTTGCCGCCTCGTTCTTCTTCCGGTCCTACTCTTATTCACGGGGGGTGGTGCTGCTTTTCTCAGTTGTCTCTGCCACGTCGGTGATCGCGTTTCGGCTGGTCGGTCGAATGGGCTTGCGGGCACTCCGGCGCCGGGGGCTCAACCTCCGCTACGCACTGGTGGTGGGCGCAGGCAGGATGGCGGAGGAGTTCATCGAACGCATTCACTCTCACGCCGAATTCGGGATCCGAATTCGCGGGGTGCTGACGGATTCCCCCGCC
Organism: Myxococcota bacterium; assembly: GCA_022447545.1. Lineage (GTDB taxonomy): Bacteria > Myxococcota_A > UBA9160 > UBA9160 > SMWR01 > JAKVBI01. The sequence goes on along the minus strand of JAKVBI010000011.1, from coordinate 84,344 downwards.
AGTACGGGCGTTTTGTCCCACTCCGTTCCGGTTCTGGGTGGGTACTCGGATTTGAAGAGCCTCCTCGGGAACGAGCAGGCGGCTGGGCGAATCGACCAGGTGTTCATTGCCCTACCCGGCGATGATGGGCACGTGCTTGAAAAGGTTCTCAACGATCTCGACGACGAGGTGGTTGGCGTGAGACTCGTTCCGGATCTCTACCAGTTCATGACATTGCGGAGTTCCGTGGAACAACTGGATGGGATGGCGATGATCGGGCTGAGGGACAGCCCTCTGGTCGGTTGGGCAGCAGTGACCAAACGGATCATCGATCTTGTCGTGGCTGGTACGGGTCTGCTGGTTCTTGCCCCAGTCATGGGAGCGATTGCGATCACGAACCGTATGGTGTTGGGAAGCCCGGTGTTCTTCATCCAGGAGCGAATGGGACTCGATGGGCGGACATTTCGAATGGTCAAATTCCGGACGATGGAGTGCGACGCCGAGCACGAAACGGGCCCGGTATGGTCTGAGTCGCGCGATCCGAGATGTGGGCGTTGGGGTGCGTTTCTACGCGGTCGTAGTCTCGACGAACTTCCCCAGCTGTGGAACGTGTTGCGCGGCGAGATGAGTTTGGTCGGACCTCGACCCGAGCGTCCCTTCTTTATTGAGAGGTTTCGTTCGGAGATCCCTGGATACATGCTGCGTCACAAAGTGAAGGCCGGGCTCACGGGTTGGGCGCAGATTCGGGGCTTCCGAGGAGATACCTCCCTCGAAGGTCGAATCGAGCACGACATCTACTACATCCAGAACTGGTCTCTGGGGCTGGATCTCAGGATACTAGTGATGACTTTGTTTCGAGGCTGGACGGGTCCTGGAGCCCACTGATGCTGAGCGCGGAGGCCGCGCGGAGAGCCCTCAATCGGGCTCGGATTCGGGCGGGGTCGTGAATCAGCGTTCGTTGCGCATTGCGCTCGTTCACGATTGGTTGACGGGCATGCGCGGTGGCGAGCGCGTTTTGGATCAACTCGCGTGCATGTTCCCCACAGCCCATCTCTACACCCTGGTGCACGTACCCGGGTCGGTGTCGACTCGTATCGAGTCCCTCGACATTCGGCCTAGTGCAATCAGCCGGATGCCCGGAATCTCCCAGCACTACCGGAAGTTTTTGCCTTTGTTTCCCCGCTTGATCGAGCGGCACTGCCTCGAGGGGTACGACCTGGTGCTGTCGACCCACCATGCCGTTGCCAAGGGGGTCCGGGTAGCTCCCGAAACCCCACACCTGTGTTACTGCTTCACACCCATGCGTTACATCTGGGATCAGGTCGATGCCTATCTCGGAACTGGTGTCAGGCGGGGGCTGGCGGCGCCGCTGATTGGTCGTCTGAGGCGGTTCGACGTACGTACCGCCCAAGAGGATCGGGTTCAGCAGTTCGTTGCGTGCTCGCGGACCGTCGCGCGGCGGATCCTCCGAACCTACGGGAGGCAGGCGGAGGTGATTCACCCCCCGGTCGATGTGGACCACTTTCGGCCGATGGGCGGGAATTCCCAGAACTACTTCCTCATGGTTGGTGGTTTCGTTCCCTATAAGCGGGAGGCCCTGGTCATCGACGCGTTTCGAGCTCTGGGGGCGGACTACCGACTCGTGGTGGCCGGAGACGGCCCCCTTCGTCGTCGTCTCGAGCGGAGTGCGCCAGACAATGTCGAATTCTTGGGGCGAGTCGGGGATGACCAACTCGCAGAGTTGTACGCTCGCTGTCGGGCGTTGGTGTTCTCGGCAGATGAGGATTTCGGCATCGTTCCACTCGAGGCTCAGGCGTGTGGGCGTCCGGTCATCGCCTATGGAAAGGGTGGAGCGCTCGAGACTGTCGTCGGGGAGTCGGAGACTGCAACGGGGGAGGGGCGAACCGGAATTTTCTTCTATGAACACAGCGCCCGCGCCATTGCCGAATCGGTTCGCGCATTCGAGCGCCTGGAGGGCACTTTCGATCCGATCGCCATACGACGGCACGCCGAGCGCTTCTCGATTCCGCGTTTTCGCGACGAGATTCTTCGGGCCATTGGCGCTCTGCTGAACGAGTCCTGACCCAAGGGTCGTGTGGTGTGGTCAGGAGGTTTCGCCGGGATCCTCGAGGGCGAGGTCCAGGGCCTGATCGATGGTTTCGACCAGTTGGACCTTCATGGAGTCGAGGACTTCTTGCGGGATGTCCACCAGGTCCTTCTCGTTGCGAGCAGGCAGGATCACCGTCTCGATTCCCGCCCGGGCCGCGGCCAGGAATTTGGCCTTGATCCCGCCGACGGCCAGTACACGACCGCGCAGGGAGATCTCTCCGGTCATGGCCACATGCCCGCGGGCCTGTCGGCCCGAGAGCGCCGAGGTCAGAGCAGTGACCAGGGCGATTCCTGCCGAGGGGCCGTCTTTGGGAACGGCCCCCGCAGGTACATGGAGATGGATTTCTGCGTTGGAAAGCGCGTCGCGATCGACTGGCAATCGGTCGCAATTGGCGCGCACCCAGGACAACGCGGCTTCCGCCGACTCCTTCATGACGTCGCCCAGTTGGCCGGTGAGGCGTAGCCGAAGGCCCTCGCCTCCAGGAATGACCGTGGCCTCTAGAAACAGAATGTCACCACCCAGGTTGGTTGTTGCCAGACCCACGGCGACGCCGGGAAGCGTTGTCCTTTCGGCGGTTTCAGGGAGGTGGGGCGGTGCGCCAAGAGCTTCCCCGACGAAATCTGCATCCACGACGATCCGTTCCATGGGCTCGAGTTGCGGCGCCGAGCTGGATTCGTCCTCCGTTTCGGCCTCGGCGATCTGGGCTCGGCGCGCGAATTCCGGTGCGAGTCGGCGGGCGCACTTTCGCATGAGCGTGGCGATTTCGCGGTCCAGGTTTCGAACCCCGGCTTCACGGGTGTACTCCTGGGCGACTCGGTCCAGGGCATCGTCGGTGACCTCGACATGGCTTTCGTCGAGGCCATGGGCTTCCAGCTGCTTGGGAACGAGGTGCTTGCGGGCGATCACCTTCTTGTCGTTGGCGGTATACCCGGGCAACTCGATGACTTCCATGCGGTCCAAGAGTGCCGGAGGAATGGTCGAGAGCGTGTTGGCCGTCGCGATGAAGAGAACCTTGGAGAGGTCGAAGGGGACTTCGATGTAGTGGTCGCTGAAGGTGTCGTTCTGTTCGGGGTCGAGAACTTCGAGCAGTGCAGAGGAGGGGTCCCCACGGAAATCTGCACCGAGCTTGTCGATCTCGTCCAGCAGAAAGATCGGGTTGCGCGAGCCGGCCCGACGCAGACTTTGGAGGATGCGGCCCGGCATGGCGCCTACGTAGGTGCGCCTGTGTCCTCGGATTTCGGCTTCGTCACGGACCCCTCCCAGCGACGCACGGGCGAAGGTCCTCTCCATGGCCCGTGCGACCGAGCGCCCGAGAGAGGTCTTCCCCACGCCGGGTGGACCAACGAAGCAAAGGATGGGGCTCTTGGCATTCTCGGCGAGTTTTCGGACAGCCAGGAATTCGAGAATTCGCTCTTTGATCTTTTCCAGATCGTGATGGTCGGCATCCAGGATCTCACGGGCCCTGTGCAGGTCGAGCTTGTCCTCGGTCTCGATGGACCAGGGCAACTCAATCATCCACTCGATGTAGGTGCGAATGAGATGTCGATCCGGAGCGTGCTGGGGCAGTGCGGAGAGGCGTTGAAGTTCGCGTTCGGCCTGGCTCATGGCTGCTTCCGGCAAATCTGCGGCCTCGAGCTTCTCGCGCAGTTCTTCCGTTTCGCGGATGCTTGGATCGGAATCGCCGATTTCCTGCTCGATCTCACGCATCCGACGGCGTAACAGGCGGGTGCGCCGCTGAGGGTCGATTTCCTCGGCCCCGCTCTCCGAACTCAGTGTTCGCTGGGTCTCTGCGATGGTCACTTCCCGTTCGAGGTGGGCGACAATGCGATCTAAGCGCAGGGCGGCATCGGGTTCCGCGAGTAGTTCAGCCTTGTCTTCGGGGGGTAATGGAATCGTCGATCCGATCATGTCGGACAGCAGGCCCGCAGTCGGGATGCCGGTCACGAACTCCTTCCATTCGTCGGGGTAGTCGTCATGGAGGTCGATCACCCGGGTCGCCAGGGATACCGCCCGCTTCCACTGCTCGTCGCGTCGTACGGGATCGGGATCCCGGTCGTCCACGACATCCAGGGCGATGGTCAGCAACTCGGGATCGTCTACGGTCTGCACGAGGCGAGTTCGGGCGACCCCGACGACGACCGCCTGCTTGCCGTCGCGCCGAGCGTCGATCAGGCGCATGATGCGCACCACGCAACCCACGGGGTAGAGGTCAGCAAGTCCGGGATCTTCGGTGCCGGGGTCGCGTTGGGTCGCGACGATCATGAAGCCGCCCATGCCCGCCCGAGACAGGGCGGCCAGAGATTTCTCGCGGCCTACAGCCAGGGGTACCGTGACGCCGGGGAAGATGACGACGTCGCGAACGGGTAGTACCGGCAGGATCTTCGGGATTTCGATGGTTTCTTGACCCGCGATGACGACTTTTTGGGTCTCGATGGGGTGATGCTCGTTGGACATGGGCTCCCCTGCGTCGCCGTTGGCTGGCGCGTTCGTCGGGCATTCCGCGCCAATGGGTTCGGGCCGCTGTCGATGGGGCGAACCTAGTCCCAGAGGAGGCGAGGTCAAGCGCCGGAATCGATAACAGACCGTTTTTCCAGGGTTTTCCGTTTTTCAACCCACCCTGGGGACCAGCGCCATTCAGAGAAGGCGGAATCTGGCGCTTTGGGAACGCGAAAAGCCCCGTTTTTTCAACGGGTTGACCTCTGTCCGCGTCTCAGGGGTCAGCCATCTTCCCGCCGGTACCTCGCGGGCGTTCCCGAAATTTGGACCCGCGCGCCAATCAGCGAAGTCGCTTCGAGCGCTCCCCGGTCCGACTCGTGAGCCCTGGCTGCCACCCGTCGTCCGTCTTCGAGAGTGGCGATCACGGGGGCGTCTTCGATCTGGCCCTGGCGGTCGTAGACCACGGTGGATGAATCGACCACGGCCGCGCCTTCGGCGGCTTCGGCGATGGGCAGAGTTGAAGCGTTGATTCTGGCCTGTGCGTCACTCGTGTCCGGTGCGGAGAAGCCTCTGGGTGGCGGAGTCGTTCCGTAGACACCAATGGAGTGTTTCGATAGGAATCCGCCGTTGGCTCCGATGTATGCCAGGCCATTCGTTTCGGGCAGGCGTGCCGCGATGGTGGCGATCGCATGCATCGAGTAGTTGTTGCCTGGCCCTCCGAAAAACGGCAGTCCGCCGGTCACGGTCAGCTTGCGGGAATCGTCGAGTTGGACGCCCAGCGCCGAGGCACCTACTTCCACCGCAACCGGGAAGCAGGAGTAGAGGTCGATGAGGGAAAGGTCGTCGGCGCCGATCCCGGCCGCTTCGAGGGCGGCGGCCGAGGCGGCCTTCATGGCGGGGGCATCGGAGAGGTCGCGCCGAGTAGATGGGGCCGGTTCCGTATTGCTGGCCCCGGACCAGACGAAGATGCAGCGGTCTTCCAGGCCCAGCGATCGCGCGGTGGCAAGAGACGTCACGATCACCGCGGCTCCCTGGTCGACCATTGGAAATGCATTCATGCGCTTGGTGTACGGCTCTGAGATCAGCCGGTTCGACTCGTTCACCGTGGCGATTTCTTCGGCCGAGAGTGCGTTTTGGAACCATGCGAAGGGATTCTCCGACGCCACGTGCGAAAAACTGGACATCAGGGGCCCCAGATGAGCGCGTTGTTCGGAAAAGCTGCGTTCCTGGCGGTGCGCGAGCGCGTTTTCGAACAGTGGATAGACCTCGGTGGGGCGGACCAGTCCAATCTTTTGCTCGGCTGCGCACATGACCCCCTCCATGCTGGGACCGACAATGGGGTCCGGCTCCGAAGCGGGCTCGGCAGCTGAGGAGTCGTTTCTCCGGGACTGCATGAAGTCGGCCTCGGGATTCCCAGCGCGCATGGAACGAGTGGCTTCGCCACCGGCGATCAGGGTCGTGTCGAGGCGTCCGGCTGCGATCTCCTCGGCGGCGCGGTTGACCATCCATTGGGGCAGATTCCCGCCTGGAGTGGTGGACTCCACCTGGACACCTGTCAAACCCAGGCGAAGCGTCAATTCACTGGCCGGTCGTGGACTGATCGGCGAGAACACGACCGAAATCATGCTCACTCGTTCGATGCGGTCTCGGAGCCCGTTGGAGGCCTCCAGGGCCGCCTCCGACGCCCGAGCAGCGATTTCGACAGTGCTGACGATCTCACTGCGTTCCGTGGCCTGGCCTGCGGCTGCGATGACGGGGGTTCGTTGGGGGTCCATGGCGTGGGGTCCTCTCTGCTGCTTGGGATCTACGGCCGTCACGCTAGCCGGGATGTCCCTTCACTTCACCCGCCCCCAATCGACAGGGACGATTCCGCACTGGGCCACGTGTGCCGGGCACCGTTTGGTCACCTGTCTGGGAGCCGAATGTGAGGAATTTCCAGCGTCGCGGGGGTCGGCGGGATCGCTTACCATGCCGACGGTTGCCCGGGTGGCGGAATTGGTAGACGCGCCAGACTCAGAATCTGGTGGTCGCAAGGCCGTGCTGGTTCGACTCCAGTCCCGGGCACCACGTTCTGTCTGTGGTACGTCGACGGGTTCTAGCCGACGACGGCACTGGCCTCGCCGGCAAGAATACGAGCGCCGTCCTCCTTGTCGATCCATACGTCGCACACGACTCGAGTGTGCGAACCCTCGGGCTGCTCATCTCGGATCCTGACGTGGGTGGTAACGGTCTCGTCGACCCAGAGCACATTGATCAGTTTGACCGACATGCGCCCGCCCCGGACCCATGCCTCCCCGAAGTGCTCTTCCATCACCTGATGGACGAAGCAGGTCGACATCATTCCCTGTACGACGATCGTCGGGAACCCCAGCTTCTTGGCTTGCTCCCTGTCCGTGTGATAGTTGCGCTCGGGGCCCGAAAACATCCAGCAGCGGCGTTCGTCCACATGTTTTTCGAGCACCGGAAGTTTGGCTCCGGTCGCAGTGGGAAACTTCGCAGGTGCGCGCTGCTGTTTTGCGGCCGCTGTATCCGAATCGACGACGAAGCCCTCTTCAGCGTTCTTTTCGGGCGGTGGCAGAAAGGACTGATGGGTGCGACTCCGAACGAGCAGTGCACCTGTTTGGTCGTCCATCACATCGGTTTCGTTGACGAGGTAGTCTCGCCCGCGCTTCGTGTAACGCTCTGCGATGGTCGACCGGGTTCGCACTGCACGTCCCACCTGCAGCGGGGAAAAGAGTTCCCAGTCCTGGCGCGCGTGTAGGTTCCCGTAGAGGTTCCTCAAATACCACTCTTCCGAAAAGCGATAGCACTCCGAGTGAAACAGGAGAGAGGGCGCGATTCCCTCCTGGCTCAGGCGGCTCGGATGGTCCAGGGCGTCGGCGTAGAAATCGACGAGTTCCGGCGTGATCTGGTATCGACTCGCGCCGCAATGACGTCCCACATAGGCGGGTTCGTTTTTGAGATTCATACTGCCCCTCCCGTGCGAGCCTGCGCAGAATATCACTCCCTTCACTGAGCGAAATTGAATGCTCAGAGGGCTCGAAGGAGCCGGTCAATCTCGTCGTCGTCGTTGTAGAAATGCGGTGATGCGCGCACGCCGCCACGTCGCTCGATGACGAAGATGCCCTCGCGTCTCAGCCGAGCAGCGGTGCGGCGGGGTTCCTCTCCGGCCACGGTGAAGGAGACGATTCCGGAGCGGTCCGAGTCTCCGAGTGGGCTGCGCAGGTGGGCACGTTTTTCCTGCAGCCCATCGACCAGGCGATCATTGAGTTCCAGTACTCTTGCCTCGATTTCCTCCACTCCAATTTCCAGCAGAAGATCGATGGCAGCTCCGAGGGCGAAGATTCCTGGAGTGTTCGGCGTGCCTTCCTCGAAACGGCCAGCGCCGCTTTGGAGGTTGAGGTGGTAGTCGTCGAAGTTCGTGTTGTCGGTCACGCTGCGCCAGCCAACCACACGAGGGTGGATTGCGTCGATCACCCGTGTTGCGCAGTAAAACAGGGCGCAGCCTTCGACAGAGAGCATCCACTTGTGTCCGTCGGCGGCGAGGAAGTCGATCCCGCTGGATGAGACGTCCATGGGCAGGCAACCGATACTTTGAATCCCATCTACGCAGAAGAGCACCCCAGTTTGGGCGCAGAGTCTTCCCAGAGCCTCGAGGTCGTTACGAGCGCCGCTGCCGAATTCTACGGATGACAGGGCGAGGAGTCGGGTGCGGGGCTCGTGGAGTGCGGTTTCCACGGCCTCGAGAGGGAGTCGGCCGTCCTGTCCGGGAAGCAGGGTGGTTTCGACGCCCAGGCGTTGGAGGTTCCACCAGGGGTAGACATTGGAGGGGTACTCGAGGTCGCAGGTCACCACCCGGTCGCCAGGCGACCAATCGAGGCCGGCCGCCACGAGCCCGATTCCCTCGGTGGTGTTCTTGGTGAATGCGATCTCCTCTGGGCGAGCGCCCAAAAGCGTGGCCGCGCGATTTCGCACGCGTTCGACCTCGGCGTCGTAGAAACGGTCGTAGTGCAACGCCCCGCGCCGTGTCGCTTCGGAGACAAAGCGCGCCAGGGCTTCTTCGACCCGTGTCGAGATGGGGGCGACCCCCGCATGATTGAGATACGCGATTTCTTCGGTGACCGGAAAGAATGCGCGAGTACGCGAGAGGGGGTTCACGTGGGCTCCAGGTTGTCGTGTGTTAAAGGGGTGGGGTGCGGGTCGTGGAGGAGGGGGGGCTGCGTCTGGCTCGGGACGGGGGTGTGATTCGACGACTGCGCGCCTTCTCTACGATCTCGTCCAACGACCAGGCTGCCGGGAGTCTTACCCGCTCTCCATTGCGTGTGCGGAAGAAGAGATTTCCGTGCGTTTGCGCATGGGTCAGCAGGTCTCGCATCAACTCCACGTCTCGTTGGCAGTATTCCACGATCTCGTCGATGCGGCCCTGTTTCCACCACTCGAGGGACTGCAGACCGTCCGCGCTCTTGGGGACACCGAGGGTCTCTTCGGCGAGATGTCCGAGCGCCAGGCGAAAGCCGAGACGCTGGTGGATCTCCTCGAGCATGTCGAAGGTCGGAAGTTCGGACAGGTTCCTTTGGGTGTAGCCGCGAAGAACCTTGTAGTCGAAGCTTCGGATGTTGAATCCAACCACGAGGTCCGCAGCGGCGAGGTGTTCGATCAGGTCCGGCACATCGCTTTCGCGGTAGGTCTGGAATGCTTTGGTCACGGTGTCGAAGGTCACGGCTACGGCGACACGCATGAGGTGAGCGTTGTGCCAGCCGCCGACATCGTTGGCCGATCGCTGGGTTTCGATGTCGAAGTAGACGACACGAGGGGTCGGTTCCGTGTTGAGAGGCGCTTTGGCCGTGTTGGTCTCGGCGGATGAAGCGTGGGCAGAATCTCCGGTGCGTTCAATGGGAGTAAGCGGTTCGTGGCCGAGGGCGAGGCCGAGGAGGCGAATGGAGGCCGCTTTGTCGATGGGTCGGTTCCCGCTGCCGCATTTGGGCGAGTGAACGCAGGCGGGGCATCCCTGTTCGCAATCGCAGCCCGAGACGACTTCGAGAGTGGCTTCGAGTAGGGCCTCCAAGCGATCGAAGAGACTTGCAGCCAAGCCGACTCCGCCAGGTTGCCCGTCGTAGAAAAACACCGACGCGCGCTCGGTCTCCGGGTGGCGAACGTAGGAGATCCCTGCGACGTCGTGGCGGTCACACAGAGCGAACAGCGGAAACAACGCGAGTGCGGCGTGCTCCGTTGCGTGGATCCCACCCATGGTGTGACGGTCTTCGCTCTCGAGTAGGTGGGGGATCTCGTCGGGGAATTCGAGCCAGATGCCTACAGTCTCGAAAGAAGTGGGCGGAAGATCCAGGGGCTCTGTGGAGAGTAAGTCCTGGCCCCGGACGCGACGCCTTTCGAAGCGGCTCAATGTTGTGGTGACTTTCAGCCGTCCCTGGGTCAGTCGTGCATTGCCCATGGGACGTGTGCGGTCGCGCGAAAGGATTTCGGTTTTCTTTTCGGAGAGTGCCCGGGTGTAGTAGGGAACGTTGACCGCACGCACCCAGACGGTCCGCGTGTCACAATCGAGTTCCTCCACGACGAATTGGCGCCCTCGGTGGAGGTAGATGGCACCTTCGTGGCACTCGGCGAAGACACGGGCTGCGCCAATCGACCCTACGATGTGTGGTCTCTTGCTCCGGTCTCCATCGACGGTGATCGTGTAGCTGGTTCCGATTTGTCGAAGACTGACGTCTCGATGGGGAGTGCGCCTAGCGGCGAACCACTCCTCGCCCCCTTCGCTGCGCAATAGGGTGACATCTCTTTCCAGTCGCTCGAGGTTCGCTCGTGCTCCAGGCTCGGCCATCCAACTCTCGTCGGCGCGTAGTGGAACCTCTGCGGCTGCGCACGGCAGGTGAGCGGAAGCGATTTCTTCGTTGTGGGGGTCGACGACGGCATTTTCGAAGGCGCGTTCGAAGAAAACGTGAGGATGGGAAACGAGATATTGGTCCAGGGCATCGGGTTGAGCGACCAAAGCGATGGCTGCTTCGCGCGAGCGCCCCACACGCCCCCCTCTCTGCCAGGTGGAAACCTGACTCCCCGGATATCCCACGAGGAGGCAGAAATCGAGTCCTCCGACGTCGATCCCCAATTCGAGCGCTGACGTGGAAAGCACTCCCAGCAGATCTCCTGAAAACAGTCTTTGCTCGATCTCTCGACGCTCTTCGGGGAGGAATCCTGCGCGATAGGCGCTGATGCGCTCGGCGAGTGCAGGATCGGACTCGGTGATCCAGGTGTACATCAGTTCCGTGATCACGCGGGCTTTGGTGAAGGCGATGGTTCTCAAGCCACTGTGAATGGCCAATCGAAAGAGTCGGGCCGCGAGGGTATAGGGTGAGCCGGTGGGCCTGAAGAGCAGGACTCGGCGGTCGGGTTGGGGGGCCCCGTTTTCCTGGACCACTCGGAAAGGTCGTGAGGTCAGCGCGGTTGCGAGTTCGCCTGGATTGGAGATGGTCGCTGAAGCCGCGACCCACTGTGGCTCGGCGCCGTGAAACCGGGCCACCCGGTTCAGCCGCCTCAGTACCTGGGCGACGTGGGATCCGAAGATCCCCCGATAGGTATGAAGTTCGTCCAGGACCACCAGGTCGAGCCCGGCAAAGAAGCGCTGCCACACGCCATGATGGGGAAGGATGCCTGCGTGGAGCATGTCGGGAGTTGTGATCAGGACCTGAGGCGGATCGGCCCGGAGTCGGCGCCTTTCCGACTGGGAGGTGTCCCCATCGTAGATCGCAACCCTCAGGGCTTCGCCGTGGAGGCCCAGAGCGGCAATGTCGTTCTCGAGGCGTTGACGCTGATCGCGCTCCAGTGCCTTGAGCGGAAACAAATAGAGAGCCCGAGATTCCGGATCTTCCAAGGCGCTGCGGATGACGGGCAGGTTGTAGACCAGCGTCTTGCCGCTAGCAGTTGGCGTCGACAACACGACGTTTTCGCCCGCTGCGAGATACTGCAAGGCCCGGGATTGGTGGCTATAGAGTCCTGCAATGCCCCGATGTTCGAGGAGGGGCGCAGCGAACTCGAAGCCGCTGGGCAGGGTGTCAGCCCAGATCGGATCACAGGCGGGCAGAGATTCGTGGTGGACGAGGGGATCCCGAAGTGCGGAGTCTTCTCGCAGGGCGTCGAGGAAATGGTTGATGTTTCCCATCCGGGGGCCCCGAGATCGCACGCGGTAGCGTGAGCCGCGCAGTTGCACCACAGACGATGGAGTTACTGTGCGATCCGAAAGTCCGGCTCGAGGAGGAGGGTCGGGCCGGTGATGGTGTCCGAGGGGGGTCGCCAAGGGTACCACGTTCGTGCATGATTCGCGTTCCGATGCGTCTGTCACTCCAGGTTCACTATGCGATCTGCGGTGTTTTCGACTTGGCCTATAACGGGCAGGGCGAGCGCGTTTCCATTCAGATGATCAGCCAACGGCAGGCCATCCCAACCCGCTACCTCGAGCAGATCTTTCAGAAACTGCGCAAGGCGGACCTAGTCACGAGCAAGCGGGGACCGGGGGGCGGTTACGAACTGTCGCGTTCTGCCGGCGAGATCACCCTTCGGCAGATCGTAGAAGCTGTCGAGGGTTCGCTGTCGTCGGCGTTCCAGATGGCACAGGGCCCGGGAGGCGGGGAGTCAGTGATTCATCGTCCGGACTTTCTGTGGGATACGTTGGCCGTTCAAATGGCGGGCGCCCTGGACTCCACGACAGTCGAATGGATGTGCGTCGAGGCGGAAAAGTCCGAGGTGCCTCGATCAGGTGGCGACGGTCCCATGTATTTCATTTAAGATGGGCGCCCATCGGCGAGTCTCGATTCCTAACGGTGTTTCGCAGTTTCCAAACGGATTGGGCCGCTCGCCGCGCAGGGAGTTCGTCGGGGCCGACTTCCTCGGTGCCGGGATCGCGACCACCAGGGCGGGAGTGCAACCATGAGTCGACGCATCGAAGTCGATGAGAGTCTGGACCCCGTCGTGATTCCGGGCCGGATCTTGAATGAGGTATGTGCCCATGCGCTGGAAAGTCTGCCCGAGGAATGTTGTGGGCTGATCGTCGGTAATGAAGATCAGCGCTATCGGGAGTCCGAGCGCTGTCGCAACGAGATGACCCAACGTCATCAGCGTGATCCCACATCCTATCCTCGAGACGGCGGGCAGGCGTTTTACATGAACGAGCTGGACTACATGAGGGTTCAGGAGCGCGCGCGCGAGCGGGGTGGCAGTGTGACGGCTGTCTATCATTCCCATGTGGGTGCGGGTCCCTACCTGTCGGCCATGGATCTCCAATACGCCGACAACGCATTTTTTCCGTTCCCGGATTCGGATCAATTGGTGGTGGGTGTTTGGGACGAGCGGGTGTCTGGAATCGGATTGTTTCGGCGGGAGAGTCGCACCCGGTCTTTCGTCGGTCGTTCGATCGTCGCGGGTGAATCGTGAATGTGATGGGCGCTCGAATCCGGCTATCGGAGTCGGTGCTCGGAGTCGTGCTGCTGGGATTCCTTGGGGCGCTGTTCTCGGGCTGCGCCGGCCTGCCTACTTCGGAGTTACCGGATCAGTTGATCGCGGTTCGCTACTTGATGCCCGAGCAGGAGCGTCGCGAGCGCGAACGGGCCATGGAATCACGCGAGCGCTCGGGGCAGCGATCGGCTCCGAGGAACGCAGACCGCCGCGGTGTTGCTGACTTCGATGACCTGACCCGGCTCCTTGGGCTGGATCGAGGCCATTCCAGTGCAACCGCGAGTTCGGGGGGGCGTCGGGGTCCGGGCCGAGATTCGCCGCGGCTGGCATTTTTGGATCCCAGAAGCTTGGAGGTCGAGATTTTTGCTTCGGCCCTGCCAGGCTCGTACCCCGTCGCCTGGGATGTGGATCACACGCATCTCCTGTTCGGCCAGTTCGTCGACGGCTATCGGCAATTGTTCGAATACGATGTGCGATCTGAGGATGTTCGACGTGTTACCTCGGAGCCAGGTGCGCATCCTTGGGGTTGCTACGGGCCCGATGGCAGAATCGTTGTGGAGAGCGTGCGCCGACTCGACAAGCGTCGCATCTCGAGAATCGAAATCGCGGAGCCCGGAGGACATCGCTTCACGCCACTCACCGATGGGCCCGACGACCTCAGGCCTGCCTGCTCGCCTCGAGGGGACGCCATCGCTTATGTGAGGGGTCCCTGGGGAATGAAGGCGCAGATCGCGGTTCGATCTCCCGTGGTCGAGGGGCCCGTTCGGTTGCTCGGAGCGGGCGTCGACCCCAGCTTTTCTCCCGACGGACGCTCTCTTTTCTACACGAGCGCTCGGCGTGTTCGCACTCAAAATGGGTTGGAGGAGCGGTGGAGGCTTCGCCGTGCGCTGGTGACCGGCCTTCGGCGTGGGGGGTTCGAAAAAGGGCCACTCAACGAGTTCGAGCCGGCGATTTCACCCGATGGGCGTTTCGTTGCCTATGTGGGGGTGGATGCGGACTTGAAACACCTGCTCTATGTCCGTCGCGTGGATGGATCGGATGAGCGGATTCTTTTTTTAGATGGTGCGGCTCTAGGGCCGATTTGGTAACTGAGCGGTCCGGTCCGCGGATCTGCGAAGAATCTTTCAGAAGGGGAATGACAGCGTGACTTCAGAGGAAACAAATCGGGATCTCGTGCCCGTTCACGGTGGTTGTGGGTCTTTGGTGGATCGTGTGGTGCCGCTTTCAGAAAGGGCCCGCTTCATTGCAGAAGCCGAGCCTCTGCCCAAAGTTCGCGTAACGGCATCAGACCTTTCGACTGTCTATCGGATTTCCGACGGCGGGTTGTCGCCCCTGGAGGGGCCGATGAACGAGCAGACCTGGCACCGTGTGCTCGACGAGCGCGTCATCGAGTCCCAGGGCAACCGTTATGCGTGGACGATTCCTCTCTCTCTCCCCATCACGGACTCCGAGGCGAAGGAGTTGTCATCCGGGGGGTCGGCGGCCATTCACGACGAGTCGGGTGCATTGGTGGCCATTGTCGACGATCTGGAAACCTTCTCATGGGACAAGGGGAAATACATTCAAAAGGTTTATTGGACGGATCGAGTGGATCATCCCGGGGGTCGACAGGTTGAGGGGGACGATAGGAGTCGTCTGCTCGGAGGAAGTTTGCGGGCTCTGCCGCAAGCTGTGAATCCAGAATATGGCCAGTACATGCTGCCGCCGATGATGACCCGGGCGTTGATCCGTACCAAGAAGTGGGAGCGAGCGCTTGCATTCCAGACGCGGAACCCCCTGCATCGAGCGCACGAGTACGCGCTGGTCTATGGAGCCGAGGGCTTGACCCGCGCTGGTAATTTTACGGGCGTCGTACTCAACCCCTTGGTGGGGGAGTTGAAGGGGGACGATGTTCCCGCCGCCATGAGGATGCGCTGCTATCGCGTCCTCCACGACCAGAAACTCCTGGGGGTGGGGGACAAGGATGAGGCTCTGTGGGAGACCGTCGGATACGACCTCACCGATGTCTTCGAATTGATCGGTTTGGATATCAAGATGTTCTATGCAGGGCCGAGTGAGGCCGTGATGCACGCCATCTATCGCCAGAATTACGGTTTCAGTGATCTGGTCATTGGGCGCAAGCACGCAGATGCCCCGTATGAGGATGGATCGGCGATCTGGGGTGATTTTGATGCTCAGGAGATCTTTCAGGACCTGGCGGGAGAACTTCACCTGACCCCGTGTAACGTCGGCTTTGCGGCTTTCTACGAGTCTTTGGGTCGCGTCGATCTCACGGAAAATCACCCGGACGAAAAGCCTACTACAGTCAGTGGAACGAAAGTTCGTGAACAACTGAGAATGGGACAGCGACCGGATGATCGGATCATGCGTCCCGAAACGGCCGACGTTCTCATTGAGGCCTTTCGTGATTCTCAATGAGCACTCCACGTGTTCGGCACATGGGGCGGAACTGGTTTTGTAGACCGTTGGGAGGCGACAGATGGTCGAGGGCGAGCGAGGCGAGGTAGTGGAAGCGAGAGAGGTGCGCGCTCCGACGCATGCCGAACACGCGCGAACGCTGGCGGCACGAGCGGAAGTGGCCACTCTTTCTACCCACTCGACTGAACCTGCAGGCTACCCACATGGATCCCTGGTGCTCGTTTCCTTCGCCGGGCCGATGCCCATTCTGCTGCTGAGTGATCTCGCGGAGCACACGCGGAACCTCGTGGCGGACGATCGCTGTTCGCTGATGCTTGCCGAGGCTTCAGCGGAAGAAGCCATGGCTGGCCAAAGGGTCACCTTGCTGGGGCGTGCGCGGAGTTTCGCGGAACAGGGGAGCGACGCAGCGAAGCGCGCGAGGGAAGTCTTCCTGGAGCGCCATCCGTCGGCGAGCGATTACTGCGATTTCTCCGACTTCAACTTCTACGGGTTGGAGATGGAGACGGTTCGGTACATCGGTGGTTTTGGTCGGATGTCCTGGCTGACGGAATCCGAGTGGAAGGAGAGTGAGCCTGATCCCATTGCTCCCCATGCCGATGGGATCATCACTCACATGAATGACGACCACGCGGGAAATCTGGTCGATTACTGCCGCGCCTTCGGAGGGATTTCGGACACGCAGAGCGCCACGATGACCCGAGTGGATCGTTACGGCTTCGAGATGGCCGTGCGCACGACCGATGGAGAAGAGGAACTCCGTCTCGGTTTTTCGAACGAGGTCAAGGATGTCATGGCGGTCCGTCGAGCCCTGGTCTACCTGGCCAAAAAATCTCGCGAACGCCTTGCCTGAACGACCCGCGCGAGAAGCAGCTGCCGGATCGGAATTGTTCTGGCTTGGCAGAGCTTCTGTTCATTAGGTCAAGCGGATTCGCGGCTGTCGGGCGCGCTCGAGCAGAGCGTCTCGGTGTTCACCATCGGCGGGATAGATGGCGTAGCCGAAGGTGAGTGAGGCACCGGGAACCGAATGGAGTTGCGCGTCGCTCGCCACGCTTCGCGCCATCTCGTAGATGCGGTAGGCCGGCTCCGAGCCGGGCTCGGGCAACAGAATCGTGAATTCATCTCTGCCAGTACGCCCGATCACATCGAAATCGCGTGCATGGCGACGCAGCGAGGTCGCCGTTTCCTTGATGATGCGCTCGGTATGCGCGGTCGTGCCGTTCGATTCCGGTAGATCGTCGATCTGGCATACCGCGACGGCCAGGGCTCCATCCCGGTGATTGGACCGGAGAACTTCCTCATCGATTCGCTTGCTGAGATAACTGCCGTTGGGGATGCCAGTCAATTCGTCGAAGTTCCGGAGGGGGTCGAGATGTTTCTGGAGCCGAGCATTGGAGATCGCATGCTCGAGATGGCCGATGTACTTGGCAAAGAGATGGAGGTCTTCGTCGTCGAAAGATGCCGTCGAGAGGGGTTGCTCGGTGATTTTGTCGTATAGGCTGAGTGTTCCGAGGACCTGCCCATCGCGCTTGAGTGGGGCCGAAAGGAGTGATTCGAGACCGGCTCTACTGGATCGATACTCGGGGTCTCGAGCGAGATTCTTCGAGAGCCTCGGCTCTCTGCGTTTGATCGTTTCCACGCAGATCTGCTTGTCGAATCGAAAAATCTCGTGTTGGAGCGCCGCGTCAGCAGAGCCAAAATAGGAACGAATCACGTATCGGCCGGTTTCTTCGTCTTGGAGCCGAAGGATCGCGTGATCGGCTTGAAAGACCATGGCGGCCTCAGAGGCCCCGAGTCGGGTGACCTCGGGTGAGTCTCCAGATGCGATCAGTCGAATTCCGGCCTCGTTAAGTGCTGCGATCTTGGCGGCTCTCATGCTGGCGCTTAGTTCTCGCTGCTCTCGTGCGATTCCCTCGGCGGCCGCCGCTCCCAATGCGAGCAGCAATTCTTCTGCGGCTCGACCGCGGGGCATCTGGGGTCCGGCTTGCAGGGCCAGCACACCCACTAGAACGTCGCCTGCCAGGAGGGGTAGGGCGGCATATGCGATGCCTCCATTCGAGGCTCTGAGGAAGTTGGCCTCACGCGTCTGGGCGGCTATTCCGTCGATCCCCTGGCCCATGTTGAGTTTGTGCTCGACCCCGTATCCATCACCACTCAAGGAGGTCGCGGCGACATGCAGTACATCTGATTCGCGCTCGAGCAGGTACAGGGTGGCAATTCCACCGCCCGCCCGTGCTGCCGCGAAACGGCAGAGTCGCCCGAGTCGATTGGAGAAGGGGGCAGGATTCCCCACGATATCCTGGACTTCCTGAACTGTGGCGTATCGGGCGGCTTGATTGCGAAGGACAGAGTGTTCCTGTGCGCGAGCGATGATGCGGGACTCGATTTTTGCGAGTTGCTGGACGAATTTGAAGTCGTCGTCCGAGAAGACGTCTGCTCGGGTCGTGTGGTGCAGGTTGAGGACACCAAGAACCCGGCCCTCGTGAACCAGGGGAACGCACAGCGCGGACACGACGTCGAGCCGCTCGTGGAGGATTTGAAACGCTCGATGGTCGGCCTTGCCACGAAGTCGAAGGGGCCGAGCCTCGGCTGCGGCCTTGCCCGCGATGCCCTCTCCGAGAGGGACGCGAATTTTCTCCCAGAGTTCGGGTTCGACACCCACGGCGACTTCTACGGTCAGCGCGTTGGACTGGGCATCGAGGAGCATGAGCGAACCTCCATTCGCTCCAATCGCGCCCCGCGCAGTTTCCAGCATGCGCTCAAAGAGCTCGCTCGCGTCCACGGTGAAATCGTAGGAGTCCAGGATCTCCTGAAGGGTTTGTAGGAGTTCGGGTTGGGTGTCCCGCCCTGGGGTCCCGTAGCCCCAGAGCAACCGTGCCGTTAGAGGGGTCACGATCTGGAACCCCTGGTCGGCTGCGTCAGGAAAAAGAGAAGCGAATGTCTCGTTTCCCGAGCCGTCGACGATCGCATGGAGGCTGGAGTCCCTTGCGAGATCGCTTGCGCTGCTCACTCGGTGGGTTTCGAGAACCCCGTGGAGTTCAACGGCCCCAGGGGGCTGGCCATCGCGAGGGTCAAGCAGGTCGCCATCGCTCGCTGATTCAAAGATCCCACCGATTTCGACGTCGGGATTCGCAAGCAGGAGCGAAATCAGCGTCAGCGTTTCTTCGGTTAGGCCGAAGATGCCGATGCGCCTCTTCATCAGGGTTTGTCGTCGCCCACCAGGGGATCGATTTGAAGAGTCAGAACGACGGATGTGGTCCGACCATCGGGATCCCCGAGCACGAGTGGGATTCGCACCGATCGTTCGCTCGCCCGGTTCGCTTCTCCAACCGAGACGATGGACAACTCGCCCAAGGTACGCGTGTCGGAGGTTTCGAACTCGTGAGCGATCCGCTCCCAGGACGTGTCGAGCAGATTCTCAGCGGCAGTGGCCGTTTCCTCGATCGAGTCGGCTTCGGGATGGTTTGGCTCGTCGATCAGGCTCTCTTCCAGATTGCGGGTAGCATCGGCCGGAAGGCTGGGAACCTGCTTTGGCTCGGCCCCGACCTCCGAGTCCAACCCGATTTCGGCTGCGTCAAGGATGGGTGGGGCGGGAGGGCTGGACAGTTCCGGTTTGGGTTCGTCTGTCTCGCGGAGTGCTCTCACGACTTTTTTTGAAATGGTGGAGAGGGTCTGGAGAACCCCGGTGGCATCCGTCGCAATGGTTTCGAAGACCGGAGCGTCGCCCAGTTGAAGGGCGCGGTGCAGTTCCTCCAGGACGAACGGGTCTGCCAGGTCACGTTTGTTGTATTGAATGACCAGCGGAATGTCGTCTAGATTTCGACCATAGGCTTCCAGTGCCTCTCGCAACTCGCGCAGACTCGCGACATTCTCATGAATTCGATCGCTTTGCGCGTCGACGACGAGGACGATTCCATCCACCTGATCGAGCAGTTGTTTGCGCGTAGGGGCCTGGTCGGAGCCACCAGGAGGGGCGACGATTCGGATCTGAGTCTGGAACCCGGCGATTTCACCCAGTTCGATGGGCAGGACCTCGTAGAAGACGCTCGGGTCCAGGCGGGTGGGGATCTCTCTGAGTTCGCCGCGGTGATCGGGTCTCAATTTGGCATAGACGGTTTGCAGATTCGTGGTCTTGCCTGAACCACGGATGCCCCAATACAGAATACGGGCATTGACTTCATCTCGATTACGTTCGAAATCCTGCATCAGATACGACCCTTCTTCATGAGGATTCGGCGTGCCTGGGATGCGATCAATGTGTGGACGTCTTTGCTTTTCATGATCGCTCGAAGGTCCCGGTCCTGCAGGTGGTTGACGAATTTCATGGCGAGTGCGTGAGGGCATTTGGGATTGGTGGTGAGGGCGAGCTTGGTGGCGTAGGAACGTGTCCACTGCGAGTTGCGTGCGATGGCTCGCAGCACCTCTTCGCTGATATTGCGTGATTGTGCGTAGGAGACGACTTCGCTCTCGGTCAGCTTGGGGCTGTTGATGGCCGCGATGGCAACGATCCTGTTGCGATCTCGAGCGAGCAGGCCGCGGGCTTCCTTATTCCCAAGGCGTGCAAGTTTGATCTTCTGGATCACCGTCATCTGTTGGAGCATGGCCTGGAGGTTCCCAGAACGTGTTCCGCATTCATCGCGCTCGGTTTCGGTAACGAGTCGGCGGGCCCATGCGGCGAAATCCTCACCCAGTACTGCACGCATGGCGGCCTCTTCTTCGACTTCGGTAATTTCGCCGTCCTGACCGGTTCCTTCGGGTGTTCCATCGGGTTCTGAGACCGGGTTTAGAAAACCGAGGATCCGGTCGATCGTCGAACGGCTGGTGAGGGGGTTCGCTCCGAGCGATTCGACGATCTCGGGAGATCGGAGTAGCCGCTCCTGATTGTTTGCCACCACTTCCACGACGGACTTGAAGGGAAGTGTCGCCAACCAGGAGACGGTGTCATCCCCCGCCGCCGGGTTCAAGGCGATGGCCGCGGCGCGACTCTCGTCACCCTCGTGGGTTCGAGCCAGGTGGGAGAGCAGGGCCGGATGGGCATTGGCACTCAGGACCGTGTCGAGAACGTGCGCGGGTAACGCTTCGAGTGTGTTTCGGGCAGCGGATTTGACTTCCGCGTCGGGGTCGTGGGCCAGTGCAAACAGGACGGTGGCCAGTTCGAGTGGTTTGAGGGGGAGAGCCCCTCGAGCGGCCATGAGCCGGTTCTGGCGCGGCGCATCGGTTCGTGCATAACGCTCTGCCTGGGCGGAGAGCGTCAACCGGATCCTGCCGCCACCGTTTTTCCGATTTGCCTCAGACACGCTTCCCGTTCGATCCCTCTTGGGTTCCCGGGTGTTGTCGTCAGCCGTGATTCGCCTGGCGCGGTGCCTCGAGGTGGCGGTTTGGCATCTTCCCGCTCCTACCAGTCGGCACGTGTCCCCGGATTATGATTTTGCTTCCTTTGCGGCCACGTATTCGGCGATCACGCTTTCTCTCACGTTGGCCGGCGCTTCATCGTAGTGGGAGAATTCCATTTGAAACTCTCCCTGCCCGCCGGTGAAGGCCGTCAGCGCGCTCGCGTATTCGAGCATTTCCGACATCGGTACCTGAGCGGCGATGACCTGCAAAGCACCACGCGCTTCGCTGGATTGCACCCGGCCTCTGCGGCTGGAGATGTCTCCCATGATGTCGCCGACAAACTGGTCGGGAATGGAGATCTCGACGTTCATGATGGGCTCCAGGAGCGTCGGCTTCGCCTGCTCGACAGCTGCCTTGAATCCAAAGGAACCGGCGAGTTTGAAGGCCATTTCGTTGGAGTCGACGGCGTGGTGCTTGCCATCGATGCAGCGGACGCGCACGTCGACCACCGGATAGCCCGCGAGGGGGCCCTCCTGACAGGACTCGAGGATGCCCTTTTCCACGGCGGGTATGAGGCCTCTCGGAATCGAGCCGCCCTTGATCTCGTCGACGAACTCGATGCCCTCGTCTCGAGCGCGAGGTTCCACCGTCAGATAACAGACGCCAAACATTCCCTTTCCTCCCGTCTGCTTCTTCAGCTTTCCCTCGACGTTCTCTGCGGGCCGAGTCACGGTTTCTCGGTAGGGGACCTTGGGCGTCTTGAGTTCCACCTCGGCTCCAAACATCCGTCGGAGCTTCTGTACCGTGGTGCGTATGTGGAGTTCCCCCATGCCCGAGAGCAGGAATTCCCCAGTGGACGCTTCACGGCCCAGTTGGAGCGTTGGATCCTCGACTACGAGTCGGCCGAGCGAGGTGTAAACTTTATCCTCATCTCCCTTTGATTTCGCCGAGATGGCGTACGAAATCACACCTTGCGGAATCTTGATCTGGGGGAGCGAAACGCCGCCCTTTTCGACAGTGAGTGCGTGGCCGGTCTGGACGGACTTGAGTTTCGCGACGGCTACGACGTCTCCAGGGCCGGCTTCGGCGACTTCTTCGTGTTCCCCGCCTTTTAGAACCATCAGCTTGCCGAGGCGCTCCTTTTCCCCGGTGGTGGCGTCGAGGATCGTCGAGTCGCTCTGGACACACCCCGAGACGACCCGAAACACCGAGAGCACACCCGCATAGCGATCGATCACGGTCTTGAATACGAGTCCCGAGAACGTGCCGGAGGCATCTGCAGTGATCTCCGCCGGTTCGGAATCGCCCGATGGGGACGACTGCCAGGGGGAGCGCTGGGTGGGGGAGGGCAAAAGAGCCGAAATCGCCCAGTTCAGCCGCGATATTCCTGCTCCAGTGATCGAAGAGCCGCACAGGACGGGGAGCAATTTGCCGGTGTGCGCTCCTACCCGCAGGCCCTCGGCCAACTCGCCGGGGGAGAGTTCTCCTTCTTCGAGATATTTCTCCAGGAGTGCGTCATCGCACTCCGCGACGGACTCCACCAACTCCTCGCGGGCAGTTGCAGCGCGCTCCGCCAGGTCGTCGGGAATGTCCCGTTCGCCGGCATCGTCGTAGGCCTTCATGGTGAGGAGGTCGATCACCCCTGTGAGGTCTTCCTGTAGACCGATGGGAAGACACAGGATGGCACTGCTGGGGCACATGGCCTTAATGGACGCCACGGCCGAGTCGAAGTCGGCCCGTTCCCGGTCGAGGCCATTGATGAACGCGATGGCGCCGGCGCCCATGGAGTTTGCGTGTCGCCACATTCTCTCGGTGCCGACCTTGGCCCCACCCACGGCGGAAACCACCACCACGGCACCATCGAGTGCGTTGAGCGCAATTCGGCCGTCGGCCTGAAAATTGGTGTCGCCGGGAGTGTCGACCAGCGAGAAGTGCTTACCGGAGGAGTCGTAGGAGAAGATCGACGAGGTGATCGTGGTATGGCGTTCCTTTTCCTCTGGGAGGTAGTTGAGGACGGAGCTTCCGTCTTCGACCTTCCCCAGAGTTCGGACAGCTCCGGCCGAATGGAGGATCGCTTCGCCTAGGCTGGTCTTGCCGTCTCCGGAATGGCCGACGATCGCGAAATTGCGAGTGTCTTCGACTTTGATGTTGTTCACGTCGGTTTCTCCTTGCGCTGAGCCGCAGGGTGGTTGGTGTTCTTTTCAAAGATGATTCTGAGACCTTGCAGGGTGAGAAAGGGCTCGACTCGATCGATGGTCTTGCTCTCGACGGCAACCCGACCCGCCAGGCCTCCTGTCGCGACGACACTGGCGTCTTCGCCCAGCTCTTCGCGAATTCGACCGACCATGGAATCGACGACCCCCGCCGTGCCGTAGAGCAGGCCCGATTGGAGGGCGGCAGTGGTCGTCTTACCGATGACGTTCTTGGGACGAGCGATTTCGACGCGGTGCAGCATGGATGCGCGATCGAAGAGCGCTTCCATGGAGGTGTGGATCCCTGGAAAGATCACGCCTCCCAGGTATTCGCCTTCTTGCGACACGCAGTCAAATGTCGTTGCCGTTCCAAAATCCACTGCGATGGTGGGCCCACCGAGGAGTTCGTAGGCAGCCAGTCCATTGACGATTCGATCGGCACCGACCTCACGCGGGTTTTCGTAGCGCACGGGCATCCCGGTTTTGATCCCGGGGCCTACGACGAGGGGTTGCCGTTTGAAGACCTTGCTCGTCACGCGCTCGAAGATCGGGAGCAGCGGCGGAACGACGCTGGAGATCACCACATCGGTCACCTCCTCGCAGGATCGCTGCTCGGACGTGAAAAGGGCTCGAAGTGTCAGTGCAAGTTCGTCAGAGGTGCTCTCGTGGTGGGTCCCGATGCGCCAGTGATGCGAAAGGGCTCCTGTGGAACTCGTGTCGTAGTCGAAGACTCCGAACGACACGTTGGTGTTTCCAATATCGATCACGAGAAGAGAAGTCACGAAGTCCCTTTCGCTAGGGTCACATCGCCTGCCATGACCACGGTTTCTTCGCCGTCGGACCTTTTTACGATCAGGGCCCCGTCCATGTCTATCCCGACCACGGTTCCCCGAATCTCGTCGCCCCCGTTGGTTGCGCCCGTTGCGTGCACGGAGATGGTTCGTCCACGCATGTGAAATCGATCCTCGTATCGTCCGCGTAGGGCGTCAAAGCCTGACCGCTGGCACAAATCAAGCGTTTGTTCGAGGGAGAGGAACAGTGCTTGGGTGAAGTCGACCCGGTTGACTGGCTGTCCAAGGTGGCTTGAAAGGCTGGTGGCGTTGGGTCGGAATTCATCGGGAAAAGTCGTGCGGTCGACATTCAGGTTGACGCCGATTCCCAGGATCAAGTGGGATACCGAAGCTCCCTCTGCACCGAGTTCCATCAGGATGCCTGAGGTCTTGAGGCCTCCGAGGAGGACGTCGTTGGGCCACTTGAGTTCGACGCAGGTTTTCGAGTCCGGTACGTGCTGGGCGATGGCATCCGCGACGGCCACCGCAGCGGCCAGGATCCAGGTGGGTGCACGATCGAGAGTCAGCTCTGGTCGGAGTACGATGGAGCAGTAGAGGTTGACGTAGGGGGGTGAAAAGAATCGGCGCCCGAGCCGGCCTCGGCCGGCGGTCTGGCTTTCGGCAAGGACCACCGTGCCGGCAGGGGCGCCCGCTTGTGCGAGTTCCAGCGCAACGCGATTTGTGGAGTCGGTTTCGTCGAAGTAGTGGAGGTTTCGACCGAGCCAGTTGGTTTCGAGGCCCGCTTCGATTTCCTCGGGGTAGAGTCGGTCCGGGATGCTGCAGAGTCGGTAGCCTTCGCCGGCGCTCGCATCGATCTCATACCCGCGTGTCCGAAGGGCTTGGATGTCTTTCCACACCTGGGACCGAGACACGCCGCCTGCGCTGGAGAGTTCTTGACCGGAGATCACCTGGCCGCCGGCGCGACGTAGAGAACTGAGGACGCGCGCGGGGCCATTGCTCACTTGCGGACACCTCCTGGCGCGTTGCTCAACTCCAGTGCGACATCGGCGGCCGGCGCTGAATGCGTCAGTGCGCCAATGGAGATGCGGTGAACCCCGGTTTGCGCGACATCGACAACATTGTCGAAGTTCACCCCTCCACTGGCTTCGAGTATCGCGCGATCGGCAAGGGAGCGGACGATGCTCGCCATGGAGGCGGGGGGGAGGTTGTCGAGCAGGAGGAAGTCTGCGCCGGCGCTCACCGCCACCTGTGCATCGTGTTCTGACTCGACTTCGACCTGAACGCGAAGCCCAGCCGGGGCTCCGTCCAAGGCCGACTTCACGGCGGCCTCGATCCCCCCGGCCGCTGCAATGTGATTGTCCTTCAGCAGGATCCCGTCGAAGAGTCCCGATCGGTGGTTGAGGCCTCCCCCCACGGCGGTCGCGTATTTGTCGAGGGCTCGCCAGCCGGGAAGGGTTTTGCGCGTGTCGACGATCCGGGTGTCGGTACCCGCGACGGCTTCGACGTAGCGCCGAGTGTAGGTCGACACCCCGCTCATTCTGCCGAGGAAGTTTAGAGCCGTTCGCTCAGCGGCGAGGATTGAAGCAAGACTTCCGTCGATCTCCAGCAAGGGCTCGGCTGGATCGGCGACGTCTCCCTCCTTCACACAGGTTGTGACGTCGAGCGAGGCGTCCACGGTCTCGAATACGTGTCGAACCAGGGGAAGGCCACAGACGATGAGTGTCTGCCGGGCTTCAACGATGGCGCGGCCAGTCACCGAGGCATCGAGAACCAGCGGAGTGGTGACGTCGCCCGGGCCCACGTCCTCGGCCAAGGCCAGAGAGACCAGGGGGTGCCACGTCTGAGGGGCGGGAAAGGCCGGCGGCGAGTCCATGTCGAGATTCGGCCTCCGAAAGGCGCCACCTGCACGCTGGAGGGGGTCGCCCACCCCCTTAGCGTACCTGAGACAGCCAGTCCGGAGTGCAACTTCGCGCGGGTCTAGTCCTCTTCTTTGAGCTTTTGGATCTCTTCCCGGACCAGGATCTCCGCCATCCTGGGGATCACCTCCCAGGCGATGGCTTCGACCCGGGCCACGGTCTGTTCGACCAGGTCCTCGGAGAGTTTCCCGAATGATTCCCAGGCGATCTTTTCGAGGGTTTCATGGAGTTGCTCCCGCAGGGGCTCCAGCTCGGCGGAACCCCTCGGAGAAGCAGGCGATTCCTCGATGCCCTCCAGCGCCGTGGGCCCCGGCGGGCTCGGGAGTGTTTTGGACTCGTGCTCTTGCCGAGAGGTGCTCCCTTCCTGGAGGTCCGTCATCTGGACGTCGAAGGGTTCTGTGGCTCCGGGCGAGAGCATGGTGGAGCGGGCGAGGTCGTCCGAGTCGATTCTCAATGACTCGGCATCGGAGTCGGAAAGGGGGGATTCGACGCGGGTCTCTTCACTGGGATCGGTGACTGGGGGGGACATGGGAAGCGCAGGCTCGAGTTCGGCAAAATCCGGCTCCGATGATTCCTCCCATGGGAGGGGCAGGCTTTCGAGCGGGTCGGATTCGCTCGGCAGCGATGCCGCGGGCGATTCATCGTGTTCGAGATCCATTGCCCGCAGGGCGTCGAATTCGTCTTCGTCGAATGAGAGGCCCTCGTTTGTCTCGACCGGTGGGCTCGTGGGTTTGCTGGCGGATGGCGGAGCGTGGGCTTCGATCAGCCGCATGGCTTCATCGACCAGGGCCTGGGCTTCGAAGGGTTTGGCGATGTGCCCGGCCGCGCCGCCTTGAGCGGCGCGATTCTCGTCGAAGGCTTCAAAGGTTCCCGTCAGGAGGAGGACCGGGATATGTTGCAACTCCGGGTCCGCGTGGAGAGTCTCGCAAACCTCGTACCCGCTCTTGCACGGCATCACCACATCCGCGAGCACCAGGTCGGGGTGCAATTCCCGCGCCTGAAGAATGGCGTCATCCCCGTTGTCCACGGTATGCAGGATCACGTCTTCGCTGGCGAAACTGATCTCGACGACCTTTTGGATGGTTACGCTGTCGTCTGCGAGTAGTAGGGTTTTCGGCATTGTTTCCCCGTGGCATCTGGGTCGCATGGTCGCGGCGCGGTGGGCTCCGCCGGTTCAGCATACACCTGCCCACGCTCCTCCAGGGTTTCTCAGAAATGTCCTGCAATGTGATATCGTCGCGGTAATCCCTGAAATTGAACGGTTTTCGGGAACGGGTCCCAGCGGGAGAACTCGCATCCAACCCGGGAACCAGAGAGTGGAGTAGGCCACTCTTGGAATTCTCGGAATCGCGGAGCGCCCGCGCGCGAAGGCTTCGATCAAGCGTGACCAGTAACAGGAGCACGAGGGCAGAGCCTGGTGGGGGGCGTGTACGATGATCCTGCGGTTCGCGGTACGCACGGATGTGGGGCGGCGGCGGCAGGTCAACGAGGATGCCTACGCGATCGAGGAGCACCTTGGGCTGTTCCTCGTGGCCGATGGGATGGGCGGCCACCGGGGTGGTCAGGTCGCGAGCCGTCTGGCGTCGAAGGCCGCGGTTCGGGTCGCCGGCGAGCGGGGCGATGCCGACGAGGCGTTGGTCGAGCGAGCTGCGCGCCTGGCAACGGCAGCCAATGAAGAGGTCTTCGGCACCGCTCAGACCGATGCGGCGCTGTCGGGCATGGGGACCACACTGGTGGCATTGCTTGTTCAGGGCGCCGGTGCGGCCGTGGCTCACGTGGGGGACAGTCGCGCCTACCGGGTCCGCGAGGGCGAAATCGAACCGTTGACCCATGACCATTCGGTGGTCGCAGACTTGGTCTCGCGCGGAGAGATCACTGAAGTGGAGTCTCGATCACACCCGCACAGGCACGTGCTCACACGTGCCGTGGGGGTGGATCGAGAGGTCGAGGTCGATGTCAGGGAGATTTCTCTCGCTCCCGGGGATGATTATGTTCTCTGTTCCGATGGGCTCACAGGGCTCGTCACCGATGCGGAGATCGCCGAAGAGGTGAGCGGAAGCGAAGATCTGGAACTCGTCTCGGAACGTCTGGTGGCCCTGGCCAATGACCGCGGCGGAAGCGACAACATCACGGTCGTCTTGGTTCGTGTCGGATGATCTCCGGCCGCTCATGACGTATCGCCGTTGGGTTTGGGATCGCGTGGGATCCCGTTCGGCGGTCAGCTGTCCATCAGGCTCTTGAGTTTCGCTCGCAGTCGGAGCACCGACTTGGTGTGGATCTGACAGACGCGGGATTCGGTGATTCCCAGGATTCCACCGATCTCCTTCATGTTGAGATCTTCGTAATAGTAGAGCGTGATGACCAGTCGTTCTTTTTCAGGGAGCGTCGCGATGGTTTCAGCGATCACGTTCTTGGATTCCGTCAACTTGACACTGGAGAAGGGATTCTCCGAGTTCACGTCTTCCACGATGTCAGCGAAGCTGCCGGTTCGGTCGCCATCGGCGTTGACCCCGCGAACTTCTTCGAGATTGACGAGGGAGATGCCGCGGACCTGGTTGATCAACTCGTGGAACTTGTCGATCTGAAGCCCTAGGGAGTCTGCGACTTCCTCGTCGCTGGCTCCGCGGCCCAGGCGCTGTTCAACTTCGCCGTACGCCCGTTCCAGGCGGCGACTCTTCTGACGAACGCTACGCGGAACCCAGTCGAGCGAACGGAGTTGGTCGAGAATCGCTCCTTTGATTCGGAACTCGGCGTAGGTCTTGAATTTGCAATTCTTTTCCGGGTCGTATTTTTCCATGGCATCGATCAGACCGATCACACCTGTGTTGTGCAGGTCGTCGAGATCGATGTGAGACGGAAGTCGGATGGCGATGCGGTTGACGATGTACCGGATGAGTGACGTGTGCTCGAGTACGATCTGTTCTTTGACCGATGCGGGGATCTCCGAGTAGTTCTCCTTCGCGTCCCTCAACAGTGATTCCATGCCCATTGCTTTGGATCCCCCTCTTGGATTGTTTGGCTCGGACTTGCGCTCGTTCCCGGGTGCGTGTTGGGCGCCGTTGCGCTCGGTTGCCCACGGGTTGCTTTTCGACTGCCGCCTAAAGCACGCAACGTGCCAACCGTCACGAAAACCGCGGGATCGCCGGGGTCTCCACAGCTGGTTCGCTCGGAACTTCCGGAAGGGTCTTGCAAGATTCTGATTTTGTTATGTTTTATTTAGATCTGGAATCTGAAAAAAAACCTTGGAAAAACCAGGGCCCGCCACCGAGCGGCCGCACTCTCGATCTCCAGATGCAGTGGGAGCGTCGAAGATTTGACGCTGGGTACCAATTGGTCCACCCCGCGTACCAGAAGGCACCCTGGCCATGCCTCGATTCCCCGGTTGCCCCGGGGCTCAGGGTCGATCGGCGTCGAGACCCTTTTTCTTGATCTTCTCGACCAGGGTGGTGCGGTTAACCCCCAGTAATTTGGCGGCCCGGTTCTTGTTCCACTGGGTCTTCTCGAGGGCTTGGGTGATGACGCGGGATTCGAAGCCGTCCACGACGTCCTTGAGTGAGATGCCTTCAGGAGGCAGTTCAGGCATCGTGGGTTGCGAGGGTGCGCTCTTGGGAGATCGCACGCTGGGTGGGAGGTCTTCCAGACCGATTTCGCCATCACTGCTGAGGATGACCAGTCGCTCGATCAGATTCTCGAGCTCCCGGATGTTTCCAGGCCAGGTGTATTCAGTCAGGCTGCGCAGAGCATCGCGCGAGAGGCTGTCCACACGGGCACCACACTCCTGTCCCGCCACCTCGAGGAAGTGCTCGGCGAGCAGCGGGATGTCCTCTCGGCGCTCTCGAAGGGGGGGAACCTCGATGGGGATGACGTTGAGGCGGTAGAAGAGGTCTTCGCGGAAGCGCTTATCCTGGATCGCCTCCTCGAGGTTCTGGTTCGTCGCGGCGATGACCCGCACGTTGACCGTGACGGATTTCGAAGATCCCACCGGTTCAAACGTCTTGTCCTGGAGGACCCGCAGCAATTTGACCTGCAGGTTGGGGCTCATGTCTCCGATTTCGTCGAGAAAGATGGTCCCGTTGTCAGCCGCCGCAAAGCGGCCCTCTCGGTGACCGACGGCATTGGTGAAGGCTCCCTTGACGTGGCCGAAAAGCTCGGATTCGAGCAGGTTCTCGGGAATCGCACCGCAATTGACGGTTACGAACATGCGCTCGGCGCGCCGACTGTTGTAGTGCAGGGCGCGAGCCACCAATTCCTTGCCTGTGCCGCTCTCGCCGGTGATCAGCACCGTGCTGTCCGAATCCGCCACTTTGGAAACGACATCTAGAACACGATTGAGCGCGGTGCTGTTTCCGATGATGTTCTCGAATTGGTAGCGGTGGCTGATCTGGCTGTGGAGGATGCGGTTCTCGGACTTCAGGCGCCCCATTTCGATGGCCTGGTCGACCAGTTTGCGCACCACGGCCAGGTGGCTCTGTTCGAAGGGTTTTTCCAGATACCAGAATGCCCCGGCGCCCAGCGCCTCCACGGACTGCTCCGCGCCCCCGTGCCCAGTGATCACGATGCAGGGCATGTCGGGGTCATTTGCCCTCACTTGCCGTACGAGTTCGAGGCCGTCGATGCCGGGCATCTGGACGTCGGCGAGAACGAGGTCCACGCGTTCGGAGGCCAACAGGGACAGCGCCTCCATGCCATTGGAGGCGGTGACCACGTCGTGTCCCACGCGGGTGAGAATACGCTCCAGGGCGTTTCGATAAAGTTCCTCATCGTCGACGATGAGAACGGTTGAACGGCTCAGGGGAATTCCTCCGCGCTGCGGAGGGGGGAAGACGAAAGTGTAGAAGGGCTTCGCTCGTCCTTCAACCGCGGGTCTCTCCGTTTCCTGCGAGGGCCTTGGACAGCGCCGTCGCGTCAAGTTACGTTGCAAGTCCCCCCGCTGGTTCCGCGAGCCCGAAGTTGGATGCCGGCGATCCCGCGTCGCGCATCTACAGGTGAGCTGGATGGGCGAACAAAAACGGGTACCGCCGTGGGGGAATGCGTGGAGCAACGCTCGATCGGGTTGCGACAGGATCTACTGCGCAACGACGACAGCATCATCCAGAACTTGAACACTGCCGTGCTGGTGGTGGACCTCGACGGTCGGATCATGTCGACCAATCCGCCGGCAGAGCAGATCCTGGGGGAGTCCCCGGCTCAGTTGTTGGGTGAGCCTGTGGCGCGCTGGTTGGCGTCTTCTGGGGAAGCGCTGGTTCGGAGCACCTTGGAGAGAGGCGAGCGCTTCCGAGCGGTCGAGAGCTTCCTCACCCTCGGCGATGGTGCCCGACTTCCAATCGGAATCTCGTGGGCTCCTCTCATGGACGCCGACGGCCAACGTTATGGCGCCGTGGCTACCTTTCAGGACCTCACAGGAATCAAGCAACTGCAGAACCAGGTGCTCCAGACGGAGAAACTCGCCTCCATCGGTCAACTGGCAGCGGGGGTGGCTCACGAGGTGAACAACCCGATGGGGTTCATCCACGCGAACCTCTTCCAGATGGCGGAGTATGTGTCCGACCTCCGCCGGGTTTGGGAGGGCGTCGAGGCACTCCGCAAGGCCGCTGCGCAGGTCGACTCGGAAGAGCTCAGGAGTGTGGGTGCGCAGTTGACCGCTCTTGCCGAGGAGGCCGACGTCGACTTCGTGCTTTCGGACCTCGGGAAGGCGATTCGAGAGAGCCAGGAGGGTTCCGAGAGAATTCGGCACATCGTCCAGGATCTGCGCGATTTCTCCCATCAAGACAGCGGTCAGCGAGGGATGGCAGACGTCAACCAGTGTGTCGACTCCACGGCGAGCATTGTCTGGCCCATGATGAAACACCTGGTGGTCCTCGAAAAAGAGTACGGAGAGATCCCCCTGGTCCCCGGCTACGCGATGCAGTTGAAGCAGGTGTTCATGAACCTGCTCGTGAATGCCTATCAGGCCATCGAGGAACGCGTGGGGGACACGGCGGAGACGGGCACGGTTCGACTGACCACGAGATCGGACGAGACCGGTGTGTTCGTGACCGTGGAGGACACGGGTACGGGAATCCCCGAGGATCGAGTGTCTCGGATCTTCGATCCCTTCTTCACCACGAAGAGCGTCGGCAATGGGACGGGGCTCGGTTTGTCGACCTGCTACAGCATCGTGCAGCGTCACGGTGGACGGATCGATGTCGAAAGTACGGTGGGGGAGGGGAGCACTTTCCAACTGTGGCTGCCGCTCGAGGGTTCGGGCGATGACGATTGAGTTGCCCCGGTCGGGCCCCGCGATTCTGGTGGTCGACGACGAGCCCAGAATCCTGTCGGCGCTGCAGCGGAGCCTACGTCGCGAAGGCTATCAGTTGTTCACTTCTGAGAGCGTCCAAGAGGCTCTGGTCCTGCTCTCGTCCCGCAGCTTCGACCTTGTGGTGTCCGATCACAAGATGCCCGGCATGAGTGGGATTCAATTCCTGGAGGAGGTGGCGCGCTTGCAGCCGGATGTGCCCCGTCTGCTCATCACCGGTTGGACTGAAGAGATCCCGATGGAAGAACTCCGCAGAGTGGGTGCGTGCGCGTTGATCACAAAACCGTGGGACGATGCGCGACTCAAGGCGACCCTGAGGCGAGCGCTCGGCATGGAGCCAGTGGAGACCCCAACGGAGTGGAGTTCGGCCGGGTCTTCGTCCAGTTCTCAGGAGAGTCGGCTGAGGTAGTCGAGGTCCGAATTCTGCGTGTTCTTTGCTCCGATCACCAGCACCCGATAACGCTGGCCGTCTCGCGAGTAATAGATGCGTCCCTTTCCCGCAAAACCCAGCTCCAGGATGTTGAGATGGGGAGGGAGTCCGCCCACCTTCCGACGCACAGCGCTCGTGTCCGGTGATTCATCGAGGCGCTTGATGCTCTCCTCAGCTCGCAGTCGCATCGATTCATCGCCCAGGGCCAGCAGGTCCTGAATGGCCCGATCCTCCACGCTGACATTCTTGTAGAGCGTCTTCAGTCGGCGAGCCAGCGCGTCGGCGGCGCGTTGCTTGCCACCGGCACTCTTGGGGCGGGAGGCCCGTTTCAGACGATCCTGGAGCGATACGATTTCCGATTCCTTCTGCTCGAGATCATCGGTTGCCTCTTCGAGGAGATCTTCGAGCGCCTGGCGCTCCTCATCGAGTTCGGTGCTGCGCTGTGCAGATGCGCGAAGATCGGCCTCGCGCTCGGCGAGCTGTCGGAGCTTTTGCTCCAGGGTCTGACGCTCCTGTTCAAGATCCCGAATCTCCTGAGCCTGGGCGCGCTCGCTCGGCTCGACCTCGGCCAGATGGCTTCGGACACGGGTCAGTTCCGTTTCGATGGCGGCTGCTCTTTGGGCCGATTCGTTGCGGGCCGTGACGGCGGTCTCGACCATGTTCTGCTGATGGCGCGCGACCTGCCGCGTGTAGACGAACATGCCGATCAACAACATGGTGCTGTAAGCGAGGATGATCCCCCCGGGCAACAACGCGCCCAGTGGAACGGAGACGAAAACGTCAGCGGTTGCGGGCAAGAGGCGTTCGGCCTCGAGAAACGGGTCGGTGAAGGGTGGGGGCAGGTTGGTGCGGCCGAATGCGTACAGAGAGCTGTTGTCGGCTCCTACGACGATGGCATCCACCCGAACTCCGCCGACCCGGACCCAGGCCGAGTCCTGGACCACGCGGGCTACGCGGTCCTGGATCTGCTGGGCCACGGAGCCCTCGTTCAGGTCTACTTGGATCGCCGATCGGAGGGCAGACCGGAAATAGCGCTCCAGTGCAGCTTCAGCGCCGATAATCGTCCCCGTCGTCAGCAGCACGAACGAGACGATTGCGACGTAGAAGACGCGAAAAGACCAAATTCTGGCGCGGGGGGGCGGATTCGTATCCACCATCGGTCCTGTCATGATAGCGAGAGGAAAGCCGGCTGGAGAGCGGGGCCTTCTGCCATCGGAATCCAAGGGAACCGAGGATCGGGCTGGGGCCATGGATCCCCCTGAGCCCTGTTAAGCTAGCGCGCGATGCGCGTTCTCGATCTCGATCGCGACATGAGGGACGTGATCCCCACCGGGGCCTCAGCGGATAGTGAATTCCTATTCGAGAGGATGACCCACCGGACGCTGGCGGCCGTGGGGCCAGAGCCCGGCAGGCGGGTCCTGGACGTTGCAGCGGGGGTTGGCCAGGATGCCGCCGCACTGGCTGAGGCAGGGATGTTCTCTGTGGCCGCCGAACCCTCCTCCCGGATGTCCGAGCTGGCCAAATGGAGCCTGTCCCAACGCTCAGGGCCCCATCCCGTCTGGGTCCGGGGCTGGTCGGACCGTCTGCCCTTCGCGACGGGGAGCTTCGACGCCGTCTTCTGCAAGGGGGCACTGGATCATTTCGATCATCCCACGGCGGCGATCGCGGAAATGGCCCGGGTCACGCGCACTTCGGGGGTCGTCGTTCTGGCCATCGCCAACTTCGACTCGCTGAGTTGCCGCGTCAGTCGGCTGGTGGATCGATTTCGCGAGACGGGGATGCGACGCCCGGTACCTCTCGGTCGCCGAGGGCACGACGTGCCCCACGACCATTTCACCCGTTACGAGGTCGGGTTGATGCGAGAGCAGGCCAGCGTGTCTCTGGATCTGCACTGCGTGGAGGGCGTCTCTATGGCCTGGGGGATGCCCCATTGGGCACATGTGCTGGAATCGATGCCCCGTCGCGGCGTTCAGGCGACGCTGGAGGGCCTGGACTGGTTGGCGCGAAGAGTGCCCGCACTGGCGGATGTCGTCGTCCTCGCAGGGCGTCCCCTGCGCTCATCCAATACGGCCGCGTAGACCTCGGCCGTCGCCTCAGCGATTCGTCGCCACGAATAGCGCCCTTCGATTCGCTCGCGCCCGCGCCTGCCCAATTCGCGCCGGTGCTCAGGTCGCTCCAGCAGTTGCCGGATCCCTTGGGCCAGAGCCTCTGCATCGTCTCTCGGTACGAGGATTCCGTCTCGTCCCACCACCTCGGGGAGCGCGCCCGCTCGTGTCGAAACCACGGGGGTGCCGCAGGCCATGGCTTCGGCGGCCGGCAGCCCGAAACCCTCGTAGCGGGAGGGGACAGCGACCAGGGAGGCGCGTCGGTAGAGGTGGACGAGTTCATCGGTGGGGACCCGGCCGACGATGTGCAGGCGCTCCTCACAGCCGAGTTCACGGGCTCGTTTTCGAGCACCGTTGTCGGGCACGTCGTCGTCCACCAGGGTGATCCGGACGTCCTCGGGAAGGTGCGGGAGGGTCTCGACGAGTGTCCGGATGCCCTTGTTGGGGTCTGACATGCGTCCGACGCATAGGATTTCCCGCTCGTCTCGCGTCACGGTGGCGTCGGGGCGGTACAGGTCCGTGTCCACGCCGTTGGCGACCATGGCGATGCGTTCGGGGCGTACCCCGAAATCGGCTTCGATCTGCCGGGCGCTCACGCTCGACGAAGTGAAGACCCGGTCTATGCGTCGAGCGACGGTGGCCTGCATGCCGATGGGGTAGAAGGCCATGGTTCCGAATGCCTCGCGGAGGCTCTCATCGCGGACGAAGGAGGCTCTGCGGTCCACTGTGAGTGGGTGATGGATGGTCGAAACCACCGGCAATCCGAGTGCTCGGAGCGCGAGGATCCCCCAGCCCAGGCATTGCACGTCGTGGATCAGGTCGTAGCGCTGTCCGCACCGCAGTTGCCGTGTCAGAGCTCCGAGAGCGCGTACGCTGAACGCCAGGGGTTCCGGAAGGAATCCCAGATAGCTGGCCGCGAATTCGTAGAAGTTCAACGGCTCGAAGATTCGCAGGGGGTTGGGGCTCGGGAGCATCGCGCCTGGCTGGCGTTGGAACCAGCGCCCCCAGAACTGTTCGTTCGGCAGCTGCTCCAGGGAGCGCGCGAAGGGCATGGGGTCCGGGTAGGGCGGTCCCACGAAGACATCGACTTCGTGTCCCATGCGGGTCAACTCTCGCGCGAGGAACCAGAGGTAGATGCCCTGTCCGCCGCAACGCATGTTTCCGCGGTACGCGACGAAGCAGATGCGCAACGGGCGGTGGGTCATGCGGAGCTCGGGGCGCGCTTCTCCGCGTAAAGGATCAAGCTCTTCGGGCAGAAGAAATTCAGTACCCGCTCGACGGCGGTCAGCAGTTTGGATCCCGTCGCCTGAATCAGGAAGTGGTGATACGCCTTTACGAGGTGGCTCGAATCGGCACGGGGAAGTCCCGCCAGAGAGCGCAATACCCAATAAGGCGTGTGTAGTGCATGAGCGAAGCCCACACCGACTGTGGCGAGGCCAGCGGCTGCGAGACCCTGGGCTAGATCACGTGGATGAAAGATGCGGATATGTCCGCCGGGGGATTCGAAGTAGTCGTCTCCCACCCGCAGGTAGAGGTGCTCGCTGGTCAAGGTGGGGATCGTCACCGCAAGAGTGCCGCCAGGGCGCGTGACCCGCGCCAACTCCCTTGCGGCAGCCCGGTAGTCGTGAACGTGTTCCATGACTTCCGAGCAGATCACCCGATCGAAGGTGCCGTCGGCGAAAGGCAGGTGGAAGGTGTTCCCGTGGATCATCTCGCCGATACTGCCCTGTTCTCGGGCGCTTCGGCGCAGACGCGGCAGGTCGTGCTTCAGCGCGTTTCGGTCGAGGTCCACACCAAAGACCTTCGCTCCACGTGCCAGGGCCCCAAAACAGTGGCGTCCCTCGCCAGCCCCGGCATCCAGAACCCGGTCTCCGGATCGGACGTCAAGCCGCTCGAGATCGACGGTGAGTAGCATGCAGGGTCTCCTCGAAGACCTGGACCAAACCGGCGGCAGCTTCGCTCCACTGGAAGAGCTTTTCGACCCTCTGGCGGGCGGCTTGGCCCATGGCCGCCGCACCCTCGGGCTCTGCCAGGATTTCGCCAATGGCGCGGGCCATGGCTTGGGCGTCACGTGGCGGAACCAGTCGCCCCGCTGAACCGTCGCTGCCCACCACTTCTGGCAGCGCTCCAGCAGCGTTGGCCACCACCGGCAGTCCACAGGCCATGGCTTCACTGGCGGGGAAGCCGAATCCCTCGAAGAACGAGGGGACTACGGCAACTCGCGCCGTGGAATACTGAGCGATCAATTCGGGCAGCGTCAGCATCTTGCGGTGGAGGATCACTCGGTCTCGGATCCCGTGTTTGGCGATCATGCGCATCACGAGTCCATCGTCGGGAATCCGGCCGTCCACGATCTTGAGCTTGACGTTTTCAGGGAGGTAGCGAAGCGATTCAAGGAGGGTCCCCACGCCCTTTTTGCGATCTTCGGTTCGCCCGATGAAGAGCAGATCGGCTTCCTTTTTCATGCCGTCGATGGGACGAAACAAATCCGTGTCTGTTCCGTTGTAGACCACGGGAATGTCCTTCTCCGGAATGCCGAAGTAGCGCTCAATCTCCCGACGGGAGGCCTCGCTGACGGTGACGATTCGGTCGAGACGCGGAGCCACCTGCTGTTGCATGAAGAGGGGGAAGTAGAGGGTTCGTCGGATCTTCTTCTTCAAGGACGGGTCGACAGAGAAGTCGGCTTCGCGGTCGATGTGGAGAGGGTGGTGGATGACGGACACCACGGGCACGCCCATGGCGCGAATCCCGAGGAGTCCCCACGAGAGGCATTGGTTGTCGAACACGACGTCGAAATGGTGTTGTTCCTGGAGCCTTCGCCAGCGCAACATCAAACGAAGGCCGAAGCTCTGCATCTCGGGAAATACGCCGAAGCGCGACACGCCGAGTTCCCAGAGGGTCAGAGGGTTCAGCAACTCCAGGGGGTTCTCGCGCTGAGCCCATTCCGGGTGCTCTACGCCGAACACGTTGGCGTTGGGGATCACGTGGAGCGGAATGTCGGGCTCGATCTCGGGCAGGGGAGGGCCGGCGATCACGTGGACATCGTGACCGGCCTTCTTCCATTCGCGTGCGAGGTACGCGGCGTAGATGCCCTGGCCGCCGCAGAACATGTTGCCTCGGTAGGTGAGAAGGGCGATGCGCATGAGAGGCTCAGACCGCCGAGTCGTTCGGACGGTCGGGTTCTGGGGCCTCTTCGGGCTCGAAGGGCTCCACCCGGATCGTCGCGATCGTGTAACCCACCCAGAAGGCCAGGCCGAGTACGAAAAAGACCAGAATGGCCACGGGGATCGCCAGGGCCCAGTAGCTGTTCTGAAGCAGCCCCAGCAGAAATGCGGCTGCCAGGATCGCGACGCCGACGCAGATCAGACCGCCCTGGGTGCGGGAGGAATCGTTCATGGTCGATGGGTCTCCGGGACGCTGCAAATCGTGGCCTGAGATCGTGCCGCTGCAGCTCTGAGTGGGGGAGGCTCGATGCCGGCCCTGAGAGGTTTTTGCCCCACCCCAGTGCCTGCGTCGGCGGGAGTATCGAGGGCGAGCCAGGGTCTGTCAACGATGAGGTCGGGGCCGCCTTCGTCCCCCGGCTCGCCTACTCTTCGTGGGGTGAGAGTGATCGGGTTGATGTCTGGAACTTCCGCCGATGGGGTGGATGCGGCGCTGGTTGAGTGGCCCGACGATGCGGATGCATCAGAGTTTTCGCTCCTCGGTTTTTTGGAACGGCCCCTCGATCCGGACCTGCGGTCCCGCTTGTTCGATCTGGTCGATGGTGCGGTTGCCGGTGACCGGGCCCTGGAGGAACTGGCGGCCCTCGATGTCCTGCTGGGGCGGTGCTTTGCCGAAGCCGCCCTCGCGGTGATCGCAGAGACGGGGGTCGACCCTGGGAGCATCGATGCCGTGTCCTCCCATGGTCAGACTGTCGCCCATCATCCCCAACATGGGGCGAGTCTTCAGATCGGGAGCCCCGCCGTCATCGCCGAGCGCACGGGCCTGCTGACAGTGGCGGACTTTCGTCCCCGGGATCTGGCCGCAGGGGGCGAGGGGGCCCCATTGGCTCCTTTCTTTCACTGGGTCGCATTGTGTGATGCCCAGGAATCGCGCGCAGTGTTGAATCTAGGCGGAATCGCCAACGTGACTTGGTTACCCGCGGGATGCTGCGACGACCAGGTGTTGGCGTTCGACATTGGTCCCGCCAATGCGCTTCTGGACTCGGTGGTCACAATTGCGTCACGAGGGCGAGAAAGCATGGACCGGGATGGCCAACGAGCTGCGCGCGGCCGCCCGAACGAGGCCCTGTTGGTTCGCCTGCTGGACGACCCCTATCTGCAGCGTCCACCCCCGAAGTCGACGGGGCGCGAGCGCTACGGAAGGGCACAGGCTCAGGAGTTGGTGCGCGCCTGTGACGGCGGAAGCATGGAGCTCGACGACCTCGTGGCCACGCTGGTGGCGTTTACGGTTCGCGGCGTGGCGGATGCCTTCGAGCGATGGTTGGGCGCGGGGCCGGACCGTGTCCTGGTGGGGGGTGGCGGGGCCCGCAACCCCACCGTCATGGACGGGCTGCGCAGGGCCTTGCCGGGAGTGGGGGTGGAGCCGCTCGAAGCGGCTGGGGTGCCCTCGGCTGCCGCCGAGGCCATGGCGTTTGCGCTCATGGGTCGCAATACCCTTCTGGGCGTACCCAATCATCTCCCCCAGTGCACGGGAGCCGAGCGTGCGGCGGTGCTCGGAAGCATCACGCCCGGCCGGTCTGGCGGGGTCCCGCGGCAGGGCTGAGGGCGGATTCAGAGACCGAGCGTCAATCCGTCGTCGGCGGTCTGCAATTCACACCGATCTCGCATGGACTGCATGTCGTGGCCGAGGTGGGTGAGGATGATGCGACCACAGTGGAACGTGTCGCGATGCTCCTGGATCTCCTCGTAGCTCAGATGCAGGGGGAAGCCCCGGTCGAGGTACGTGCACTCGGTGACGAATACGTCCGACTCGCCCACTTCCGCCGGCAGTCCGTCGAACCAGCCCGTGTCACCGGAGTAGGTCAGTCGTAGATCCCCGTCGTGGACGCAAAGACCATGGGGGCACGTGTGGGCGGGGTGGTGCGTTTCGAAACTCCGAACCGACCACTCGCCGATCTCCTGCTCGTCTCCGGTGCGGTATTCGTGGAACTGAATGGGAAAGTTCCATTCGTGGTCATCCAGTCCGTACCCCAGGGCGCGGGCGAGGTCGCGCACACGCGTTTCTACACCCACGGGCCCTGCGATCCTCAAGGGCTCGGAGCGATGGTCCGCGTATTGGGCCGCGAGCAACAGCGTCGGGATTCCGCCGTAATGGTCGCCGTGGAAATGGGAGATGAGGATGGTGTCGATTTCGTTGCGCGAGATGCCGAGTTCGCGCAGACCCGTCGCCGTGGTCATTCCGCAGTCGAGCAGGCAAGTGCCTCGCGTGCCCCTCAGCAAGATCGCCGATTGGCGCCGTCCACCGGCCCCGAACGCGTCACCGGTCCCCACGAAAGTCAACTCAGTCACTCGAGGCATCCCGGATGTTGACGAATGGGCGGTTGGCGAGGTCGCACCGATGAAATGTCGCGTCAGCGAAAATGCCGTTGTCGACACGAATCGCTGGGACGTGCTCGCCGTCCCAGATCACGACGTTTCTGAGCCTAGCGTCCGACTCCACCTTGGCGCCAGCACCGATCACCACGTCGCTGAGGAAGCGGACACCGCGTAACTCTGCGCGACCTTCCGCGTCGAGGTATGACAGGGTTCGGCTCTCCAGGTTGGCGGTGAGGTATTCCGGGAGTGTTCCCACGGGTACCCATAGGCAATTTTCCGGGGTGGCGACGTGGCCTCGAATGTCCGATGCGCCGGTTGCCAGCAGAGGGATCAGCCAGTCGTCGATGTGCCCGAAGACCTCGCGTTCTGGAAGGGAGTCGAAGGCGCGCGGCGACACGACATTGACCCAGGTGTAGAGACCGGAGCATGTCTCGCCACCGAGGTCGAAACGCCCGGCGACGCGTCGAAGGGCGCCCTTTGAGTCGATTCCGATCGATCCGAATTCCTCGCTGCGTGGATCGTCGACGAGCAGGAGGGTTACGGCGTCGTTGCGTTCGTGGTGCATTGCGACGAGTCGTGTCAGGTCGGTGTCGAGAATCTGGTCACCTCCGAGAATCACACACGGGTCGCTCTCGCGTAGGAAGTGCGCCATTCGCCGGATGCCTCCTCCGGTGTCGAGCAGGGTCTGTTCATGGGAAAAGACGAGTGAAACTCCACTGGGGCAGAATGCGCGTGCGGCTTCCTCCAGTTTTTCGTGATGGCGGTGGGTATTGATTGCGACCTCGCTGACGCCGTGGTGTGCGAGGAGCGCGAGTTGGTAGGCGATCAGGGGTAGCCCTCGGACAGGGAGTGCCGGTTTGGGAAGCAGATCCGTAAGAGGCATCATGCGGGTTCCAAGACCGGCACTGACGATCATCCCGCGCACGGAGTCTCCTCGGGCAACGCTTGAATGATCTCGTTCAGGCCGCCGAGGGCGGGCACTCGCTCCGCGGATCGTGCGGCGGCGCTTTGCAGCGCACGAACGGCGGCCGGTACAAAACGCTGGAATCTGGTGTCGCCGCGTTGGTTTGCGGCGTACAGGTAACGGGCGTGATCTTTGCCTTTACGGGTGAGGGTCAGGAGGTCGAAGCGTTCCTGAAAGGTGTCGGCCGTCGGTGCATCGGGAAGGGTGTGCCGGATTCTCTCCAGTTGGTGGTGGATCTGTGCCTCAGGCAACTCGACGTAGGAATCCTTCAACAAGCAGACGAGGTCGTACTCCGGTGGAGCGAGGAACGCACCCTGGAGATCGATCATGACGAGCCGGCCGTGTCCGGTCTTCGGGTGGACGTGCAGGTTCGTACTCTGGAAATCGCGGTGGGCCAGGCGTTGCGGGGCCATACGGGAGACCGCGGCGATGTGGGCGAAGGCGCTCCGAACCTCCTGACGTTCGGCCAGCGTGGCGGCGCGCCCTCGGCTTGGGAGGCTCCAGCGGGTGAACAGATCTGCCTTGTAGTCGAATAGAGCTGTGTCGAGGCGACGATCGAAGGCGGCGATACCCGTTGTAGGATCGATGCGTTGAAGTCGGGGAACGAGATCACAGGCTTCCTGGTAGAGGGACTGGAGTTCAACGGAGTTCGCGTTGAGCGCGGTGTCGCGCAGCGTGATGTCGCCGACGTCCTCCAACAGGTCCACGCCCTCCGAGGTGCTGTGGCCGTGACTGCTCGGGACTGGCAGGCCCCAACTTTCCAGGAGGGCTCGGATGGGTTCGAGGGGCGGTTCCGCGGGGACACCTTCGGGCCGGTTGGCCGGGTCCTCTTCGGCGTCCAGGCGTGCGATCAGGCGCCCGGGTGGGCCGTCGAGTTGGACCCGTGCGAAATGGCGCAATCCGAGTTGGGCGGGCAGCGCTTGGATGCCCACGATGGAGGAGGGCAGGAACTCGGCCACGCTGCGCCGCACACGTTGCTCTAGAGCCGGGTCGAGATCGTCGGCGTCCAGGGATGCGGAACGCGAAGGCATCTAGAAGAAGATTCGTGCCAGAACGAAGGCTGCGATCACGCCTGCGAAGTCCGCGGCGAGGCAGGCGGGCAGGGTATGTCGGGCCGCGCGAATCTGCACGCTCCCGAGATAGACCGCGATGACGTAGAAGGTCGTCTCAGTGCTGCCGTTCATGACCGACACGAGGAATCCGACAAAAGAGTCCGGACCATGGGTGGACATCGTTTCCGTCATGACACCCATGGCCCCCCCACCCGAAAGCGGGCGGATCAACGCCATGGGAAGTGCCTCGGCAGGAAAGCCGAGGACCGAGGTCACGGGTTGCACGGTTCGGATGATCGATTCGAGCAGGCCCGAGGCACGGAACATTCCCAGCGCCACGAGGATGGCGACTAGAAAGGGGATGATGGTCACCGCGATTTCGAAACCCTCTTTGGCGCCCTGAATGAAGGATTCATAGACGCGCACGCGGTGTTGGAACCCGAATAGCACGATCATTGCCATCAGCAGGGGCAGCAACCAGGATTCCAGAACCTCCTTGAAGACGTCGAACCCGGCCGCTTCGGCAGTGGGGGCCGTCAGGTGGCGGCCCAGAGCGAACAGCAGGGCGGCGGCAAATCCGACCAGCACCCATTTCCGCCAGGGCGACGTGGGCGCCTCGAGCTCCGCGACTTGCTCGGCCTGTTCCAGGCCCGAGATCTCCGACAGGGTGTCGTCGTCGGTGGACGGAGCCGGGTTCTCCGAGGGCGTGTCTGGCAGTGCGAAACGGGGCCGGTTCTGGAGTGTCCGGACGACGAGGACGGCGACGATGGTCGAGAAGGCCGTGGCCAGCAGGGAGGGAAGGATGATGCTGCTCAGGCGTTCGGCGCCCATGCTGGCACGGATGCCGATAACCCCAAGGGGCAGCACGGCAACTCCGGAGGTGTTGATGGCGAGGAACAGCGCCATGGCGTTGGTGGCCACCCCCGGGTGCCGGTTCAAACGGTTCAGTTCTCGGATGGCTTTCAGTCCGAAGGGGGTCGCCGCGTTTCCGAGCCCCAGCATGTTGGCTGCGATGTTCATCACCATGGCGGACAGGGCGGGGTGTTCGGCGGGGACATCAGGGAAGAGCCGTCGCATGACGGGGGATAGGCCGCGAGCGATGGCTTTCAGAGCTCCCGCGTCTCGCAGCACGTTCATGAAGCCTAGCCACAGGGCCATCTGCCCGACCAGGCCGATGGCCAGGGTCACCGCAAACTTGGCCTGGTCGATGCTGGCCTGCGTCACTTCGGCCATCGTTCCGCTGAAGGCCGCCGCCAGAACCGATCCGGCGATGAGAATCACGAAGATTCCGTTCATCTCGCCCCGTTCCTCCCGCAGAGTCCGCTTTCACGAAACCGGGCCAGGTGGAACCGTCTCGGTGGGTCGTTCGGAGTCCGTGCTCCGCCTCGACGGATCTGCGACGAATCGCTCCTCTTTGCGACCGCGCATCGCATGGCGTGGATCCAGAACGAGTGGTCCATCATCTCGTGGCCCCTGCCCCCCGTGCCGTCCGGCGCCACACCTCTCGCGTCGTTCGCACGCCGCGATTGCCCCGCTGCAGCCTCACGGATAACCTGCCCTTCGTCAAGCGATCTCCCTCCGGGGTCCTTCCCGTCGTTTGCTCGGGACGGGTTCGAGGGCCCTTCGGGCTCCCCCTGATGAGGGTCGGCAGATGCTGGCCAAAAGGTGAGGATCAACGCATGCGCGGTTGGGTCAGGGCGCTGTGGACCCCGGTTCTGGGGCTCGTGATGGGGTACCCAGGATGGGCGGGGGAGTCGCCTGCGAACCTGAACGAGCGCCTGGACGCGGCACTGGCGGCCCCGGCGCTGCGTGGGGCCCGGGTTTCGGCTCTTGTCGTCGAGGAGGGGAGTGGTCGCGTCCTGTACGGGAGCCGGCCCGATCGCGAACTGGTTCCGGCCTCGAATCAGAAGGTGCTGACGGCATTTGCAGCGTTGGAGGCCTTTGGGCCGACCCATCGTTTCGTCACGGAAATCCACGCCGACCGGCGGCCCGACTCGGAAGGCGAGGTGGAGTGGCTCGTCTTGCGGGGCGGCGGCGACCCGGCCCTGACCTCCGAGCGGTTCTGGAGGATGGTTTCGGATCTGCGGATGCAGGGGCTTCGGCGGGTCAAGAATGGGATTCGAGTGGATGCCGGAGCTTTTGCGGGCGGGCGCTGGCACCCGTCTTGGGGCAAGACGTCAGCGCGTGCCTATCACGCCCCGGTTTCAGCTCTGACGGTCAATTACGGCGCTTTCTCGGTCTCGGTTCGCCCCGGCCCGAGTTCCGGAAGCCGCGCTCTCGCCGTACTCGACCCTGCCGTGCCGTGGTTGAAACTCGTCGATCGAGCCAACACCGGATCCTCGGGGAGCCGGGCCCGACTTCGAGTCGACCGCGCCGCCGCTGAAGGCTTCGAGCGCGTCACCGTCTCCGGGACCCTTCCGGTGGGGGGCGAGCCCCGGCGGGTTCATCGCAGTGTTCTCGACCCTGCCCGGTATGCCGGTGCCGTCCTGCGCTCTCAACTCGAAGCCCAGGGCATTCGAGTGGAGGGTGCGGTGCAGTCCGCTCCGACCCCAACCGGCTCGGTCTTGCTTCTGGCTTTCGAGGGGCCGCCGATGGCCGAGATCGTCGGTCTGATGATGAAGTACAGCAACAACGGTATCGCCGAGTCACTCGTCAAGAACCTGGGCGCGAGGGCCAGCGAAGGGGTGGGCTCGTGGGAGAACGGGATCCCCGCGCTGCGAGCCGAACTGACAGGGGCCGGCATTGACCTCGCCGGGGCAACGCTCGTGGACGGATCGGGGCTGTCCTACGACAACAAGATCTCACCGCGGGCCCTGGTCGACATCCTTCTCGCCGCGCGTCGATCCTTTCGATCGGGGCCCGAGTTCATCGCTTCGCTTCCCATTTCATCGCTGGATGGGACCCT
The DNA here is from genome assembly GCA_022447545.1 of Myxococcota bacterium. Classification (GTDB taxonomy): domain Bacteria; phylum Myxococcota_A; class UBA9160; order UBA9160; family SMWR01; genus JAKVBI01. The sequence continues at coordinate 39,423 of JAKVBI010000011.1, read as the reverse complement.
GGAGGAGAGGGTCGATGAGGCACCGGGTGAAATTCGCGCCAAGACGGGCCTCCTCACGCGGGTCACGGCGCTGTCGGGCTTTGCTCGTCCCCCGGGCGGTTCGACGGCCGTCTTCTCGATTCTCGTCAATGGGTTTCGCAGCAGTCCGGACCGGGCGATGCGAGCTGTGGACGCATTTGTGGAGGCTTTGGTCGAGGGTCGGTTCTCCGTTGAGGAGACGCCCCCGAACTCCTAGGCGCCCAGATCGCGAGGGTGGATCAACTCTGAATCGCCACTTCCATGGCGGGTTGGGAGTAGGCCTCCATGATCAGTGTGGGGTACTGGACCGGCACCGGCGATCCGCGGCGAATTCGGCGGTCGATGGCCCCGGGGCCCCAGTTGTAGGCGGCCAAGGCGGTGTTGAGTTCGTCGTAGCGACGCGTGAGTTGTTTCATGTAGGCAACGCCGATTCGCGTATTGGCGACGGGATCGAACAAAGTCTCAGGCCCCTTCCATTCGATGCCCAGTCGCATGGCCATTTCCCTGCCGGTGCTGGGGAGCACCTGCATCAGGCCCAGGGCTCCCACGGGTGAGATCGCGAACGCGTGAAAACGACTCTCGACGTACATGACGGCGAGAACCAGACGAGGTTCGATCCCGTGCCGGTCTGACTCTTCGATGAGGGTCTCGGCCAGGGCCCGGATTTCGAGGGGAGTCAAGCCCGTGGGCTTTTCAGCCAGGAAATCTTCGATGGAGGTCACCCGTGGGTTCTGCGCCTTGAGGGTCTCGGTGGTTTCCCCTGTGGCGACGTGGAGGGCTTCGCCGGAGACGGCCTCCTCGAGAGGGATGGGAGCCGAAGAAGAGATGGAACCGGGTGTGTGGCCGGGGGCTCGCACACCACACGAAAGAGCGAATGCGGCAATGCAGGGCAGAAGAGTGATGGAGGAGAGAGATCTCATGACTAGCCTCCCGTGGGCGACAGGCCCATTACGCTGAGTGCATGAAAATTGTTTACGACAGCGTGGGCGGTCCAGACCGCCACGCCGGCGAAGAAGGCAACGCGAACCGGGTGAGGGACGCGGTGGGTCTGAACCAGGAAGGCTACGGCAATCAGGGTGACGACACTGTCGACCGCGAGGCCCGGCACGAGTCCCAAGGCCTGAAACAACCAGTCTGCGATGGGGTTGGCCTCGACGATGCTCCAACCCTCGACCGGGGCGCGCAGGCAGAGGTAGGTGGTCCAGTGATCGATGGCTGTGAGACAGAGGACCGATGCGATCAGGGGATAGAGCACGTTGGGCCTTTCTGAGAATGCAGTTTGAAGTTGAGCATGTGGATGAAGAGCAAGGAGCGTGCCGGGGACGGAGGTGCTGGGGGCAAACCCCCGAGGAACGGCCGGTTGCGCAGGGGATTGCACACTGGTGGCTGGTTACGGAGGGGCGGTTTGAACTCAGTAAGGGAGGACTTCCAGGCACGGAGTCCCACCGGGTTACCCACGGCTTGGTGGGTACGAAAAAATCGGCGCAGTGGTCGGCCGGCTTGCACGGGGCCCTGGTCGCCCGCAGCCTAGGGGGCTCTGCCAGAGTTGGACTTCCAACCGAGCGGGTGCAGCGCAAAGGGGAAGGGGGAGGGGCCATTGCGGATCACGGGCGGAGCGCTGGGAGGCCGGCGCCTCGGGAAGCCTCTGGCGGGCACGCGCCCGACCGCCGACCGAGTTCGAGAAGCCCTATTCGCTCGGCTCGAAGTGACGGGAGCTCAGGTCTTGGACCTGTTCGCAGGCACCGGCTCGCTGGGAATCGAGGCGCTTTCCCGCGGGGCGTCCAGTGCAGTGTTCGTGGATCATTCAATCCCCGGAGTACGGGCTCTGCAATTGACTCTTGAGGGCCTGGATTTGTTGGAACGAACTCAGGTCATTCGCGACGACGCATTTCGTGCGATTCGGCGTCTGGCCACTTCGGGCCGCAGCTTCGATCTGGTCCTCCTCGATCCTCCCTACGTGGGAGACGATGCCGAGCGGGCCATGGAGGCATTGACGGCCCTCGGGGTCCTTCCGAGCGGGGGTACGTTGATTCTGGAGGGGGCCCGGCGAAGTCCTGGGCCCGAAGTCGAGGGCCTGACGTTGCTCGACGAACGGTGCTACGGGGAGACGCGGGTGAGCCGATTCGAAGTGGACTGAGGGCGACAGTCCGTGGCTTCGTCACCACAGCCGAAAGCCGGCGAGAATCCGTCCCGAGGCGGTACCATTCAGTGATCATGGACACGACCTCTTTGCCGAAGAGCACCTCCGTTGCGCTGTTTCCCGCGAGCTTCGATCCCGTCACCAACGGGCATCTCGACATCATTTACCGCGCACTGAGGATCTTCGATCGCGTCGTCATCGGCGTGGCGGTGAACATTGCCAAAACCGGGGCGTTTAGCGTCGAAGAACGAATCGAGATGCTGGAGTTGGCGATTGGTCACGAGGAGCGAGTCGAGATCACCACGTTCGATGACCTCACCGTCGACTTCGCCACCCGGGTGGGCGCCAACGTGCTGCTCCGTGGTGTTCGCGCCATGTCGGACTTCGAGTATGAGTTCGAGATGGCGCTTATGAACAAGCACCTCAAGCCGGAGATCGAGACCGTTTTCCTGATGTCTCGGCAGGAGTACCTCTACGTGAGTTCCTCACGCCTCAAAGAGTTGGTTCGTTTTGGACGTGAGGTGGGCGAGTTCGTGCCCACTCATGTCGCGAAGAAGCTGCGTGAGGCGCTGGGATCGAGTTGAATCCAGACCGAAGTTGGTTCCCCGTCCATTCCGCGGTCCGCACAGCGTGGGTCGGGAGGTTGTCAAGGCGGAGCCCGAACACGAAGGTGACGTATTCCCCCGGGGATGGCGGATCCCCGCCAGAGGGGTAGGCTCGCAGCGTACGTACCGAAAAGGCCCCCCATGCAGCAGCGCCACATTCTGCTCGCCGTGACCGGCGGAATCGCAGCGTACAAAGTTCCGGAACTGGTCCGTTGGCTCCAACGTGCGGGGCATCGGGTTCGGTGCGTGATGACGCCAGCAGCGACGGAGTTCGTCTCGCCCCTCGTCCTCCAATCATTGACGGGTGAAGACGTGCGGTCGCAATTGTTGGACGCGGGGGAAGAGGGGCAGATCGGTCACATTGCCCTGGCGGACTGGGCAGACCAGGTGGTTGTGGCTCCCGCCACGGCCAATACCCTCGCCAAACTGGCCCATGGGATGGCGGACGATCTGGTGACTGCCGTAGCGCTGGCCACGCGTGCTCCGCTGCTCGTCGCCCCCGCGATGAACGTCAACATGTGGGAGCACCCTGCCACCCAGGACAATATCGAAAGCCTGCGGTCTCGTGGCGTTCGTTTTGTCGGGCCCGAAGCCGGCGAACTCGCCTGTGGTTGGGAGGGGGTCGGCCGAATGTCGGAGCCCTCAGAGATTGGGGCGGCGGTGGATCTCTCCCTGGCTGGCGAGAGCCTGTCGGGCGAGGTCGTCCTGGTCACCGCTGGGGGAACGCGCGAGCGCGTGGATGCCGTGCGCTATCTGGGGAATCGCTCCTCGGGAAAGATGGGCTTCGCGATCGCCGAGCAGGCCGCGCGGCGGGGCGCGCGGGTCGTTTTGGTCAGTGGTCCCACCTCTCTGGCGACGCCGGCCGGAGTGCGTCGGCTGGACGTCGAAAGCGCCCTGGAGATGCGGGACGCGGTGTTGGCCGAGTGGCCGGACGTGACCATTGCCATCAAGGCGGCAGCGGTGGCGGACTTCCGCCCGGCTCGAGCATCGGACCTCAAGATCCGCAAGGAAGATCTGGCCGACGGGGAGGCACCGACCCTCGAGTTGGTGCGAAACCCGGACATCCTCGCAGAACTCTGCAGCGATCGCGGTGCACGCATCGTGGTGGGATTCGCGGCCGAGAGCCACGACGTTCTGGAGTCGGCGCGGCGCAAACTCGAGCGCAAGGGCTGTGACCTGCTCGTTGCCAACGATGTCCGCTCGACTACGACGGGCTTCGACAGCGACATGAATCGAGTGAGTTTCATTTGGCCTGGTGGTGAGAACGAGGAGTTGCCCACCATGACCAAGTCCGAGGTCGCTGAGCAGTTGTTCGACCGCATCGAAAAGCTGTGTGAAGGGCGCCGATGAAACGAACTCTGACCGCGATGGCTGCTGCGTTGTTCGTCGGGGCCGCACTGTGTGCTTCCGCCGAGGCGTCGAGGGTGGACGCCATCACGATCGAGGGCTCCATCAATCCGGTTTCTTCCAGTTTTATCCAAGATGCCATCGCGCGCGGATCGGCCGATGGCGCGGTGGCGGTCTTGGTTGAACTCGATACGCCAGGGGGGTTGGTCTCGTCCACCAAGGACATCATCCAGTCCATGCTCAACGCGGACGTGCCTGTCATCGTGTACGTCGGGCCGCGCGGAGCCTGGGCGGCGTCTGCAGGAACCTTCATCACCCTGGCCGCCCATGTGGCTGCCATGGCGCCGGGGACGACGATTGGGGCGGCCTCTCCGGTGAGCGTGGGTGGAACCGGGGACCAGCGGGGCGAGGGAGAAGAACGCACCGACGTTGCGCAGGAAAAGAGTGAACAGGTCTTGATGGCCTTCATCGAGTCCATTGCGAAGCAGCGCAATCGAAACGTCGACTGGGCGATCTCCGCCGTGCGTAAAGCCGAGGCGATCACCGATTCCGAGGCATTGGAGTTGGGGGTGATCGACGTGGTGGCAGACAACCGCCGCGATCTGCTGGCCCAGATCGACGGGATGGAAGTGGAAGTCGCCGGCGACATGCGTGTGCTCGAGGTGGCGAATGCGCAGATTCGCGAACTCGAGATGGACTGGATCACCAAGATGTTCAATTTTCTCGCGGATCCGCAGATCGCCTATCTGCTCGGAATGGCGGGTCTATTGGGGCTCTACATCGAGTTCAACAACCCTGGGCTGATCGTTCCCGGTGTCCTGGGCGCTGTGTGCTTGATGCTCACGGGGATCGCTCTGCAGATCCTTCCGTTTTCGTGGGTCGGGCTCTTGATGCTCCTGGCGGGTATGGGATTGATGTTTGCGGAGATGTTCGTTTCGGCCTTTGGCCTGCTCCTCATGCTCGGGGTCGGCTGTTTCCTGATCGGGGGCTCCATGGTGTTCGACATGCCCGACGTTGGGGATCTCACGATTCCATTCTGGTCCCTGGTTTTTCCCGTCGCGGCGGGTTTCGGCCTGTTTGCCGCAGTGGTGGTTTTTGCGGTGGGCCGGAGCAAGTTCCGCAAGCAGACGGCGGGTGTGAGCGAATTGCTGGGCCTCGAGGCTCGAGCCACGACGGATCTGGGGCCTGACGGGAAGGTGTTCGTGCGCGGAGAGTATTGGAATGCAGTTGCGGACGAGAGTATTTCGGAGGGCGAAATCGTGGTCGTCACTGAGGTGAAGGGGTTGCGCCTATTCGTCCGGAGGCGAACGTCTGAATCTTGATTCCCCGGGGATCTTTCCGGGGAGCAACGGTTGGTACCTTCAGCTGCTTTTTGCGCCGAAGGAATGAGGGGGACAGGTAATGGGACTCGGCTTGCCGATTCTTCTGGCGATCCTGGCGGTCTTTGCTCTGCTCGGAATCCGGATCGTGACTGAATACGAACGTGGCGTGGTCTTTCGTCTCGGTCGTTTTGTCGGGGTTCGAACGGCGGGTCTGCAGTGGATCATCCCTGGGATCGATCGCATGGTGCGCGTGGGGCTGCGTGAAATCGTGATGGATGTTCCGGCGCAGGAGGTCATCACTCGCGACAACGTTTCAGTCAAGGTCAACGCCGTCTTGTACTTTCGTGTCCTGCATCCCGACAAGGCCGTGATCCAGGTGGAGAATTATCTCTATGGAACCTCCCAGTTGGCTCAGACCACGCTGCGGAGTGTGTGTGGTCAGGCGGAATTGGACGATCTGCTCGCGGACCGGGAAAACATCAACCAGAAGCTCCAGGAGATCATTGACCTGCAGACCGAGCCATGGGGAGTCAAGGTTCGGGCCGTTGAGGTCAAGCAGATCGACCTTCCGGGGGAGATGCAGCGTGCCATGGCGAAGCAGGCCGAGGCCGAGCGCGAAAAGCGTGCGAAGGTCATTCACGCCGATGGCGAATTTCAAGCGGCTCAGCGCTTGGCCGACGCTTCCGGCGTGCTTTCGTCCGAGAAGTCGGCGCTTCAACTTCGTTACCTGCAGACCCTCTCGGAGATCGCCACAGAAAATAGTTCGACGACGATCTTTCCCATCCCCATCGACATTCTGCGACCGTTCTACGAGAAGATCAGTTCCGAGGACGAAGGCGACGAGGAGTCGTCTTCGAGCGGCGGACGCTAAGTGGCGAGAGGTCAGGGGGGGCCGTCCGGAACCAGCTTAGAGCGAAGCGCGGGGAGGGTTCTCCGCTCGCTACTGCTCGGGGTTTTGTTTCTGGCTGCAGTCGGCGCCGTGGGGTACCTGGGCTACTACCAACTCCGGCCAGGTCAGGCTGCCCTGGTGTTCCGTTTCGGGAAGTACATCAAGACGGAGTCGGGCCAGGGGGCTCACTGGCATCTGCCGCGACCGATTGAGAAGCACCAGGTCGTCAACGTCGCACAAATCGAGAGGCAGGAGTTCGGGCGGGTCGGCGACGAGAGCGGTGGGAAACTCGCCGATCTGGAAGCCACCATGCAGACGGGCGACAACAACATCGTTCATTTGAGCTTTGTGGTGCGCTACCGGATCAAAGATGCTTTCGAATCTCAGTACAGCCTCGATGACCAGACGGATACTTTGCGAGATGCGGCCCAGGCCGCTTTGCGCGAGGTGGTCGGAAAGCGGACGATCGATGAGGTGATCTCTCAGGGACGGGGAGAGGTCGAATTGGTCGCTCAGGAGCGCCTTCAGGAGACGCTGGACAAGTACCGGTCGGGCTTGAGCATCGAAGGTGTCGAGTTGCAGGAAGTCCAACCGCCGGACGAGGTTCGGGCGGCCTTCGATGATGTGATCGCGGCATCCCAGGATGGCAACCGTGCCATCAACGAAGCTGAGGGCTATCGCAACGAGATCATTCCCCGTTCTCGTGCTGAGGCTGCGGAATTAGTCGCTGCCGCCAAGGCCTATCGGGAATCGGTCATCGCGGCATCCAAGGGGGAGACTTCCCGTTTCCTGGCCGTTGTGTCCGAGTATCAGCGCGCGCCCGAAGTCACTCGTACGCGGCTCTATCTCGAAACCATGGAAAAGGTTCTCCCAGGCGTCGAAAAAGTGATCGTCGAGGGAGGTGCGTCCAACGTGCTGCCCTTCCTGCCCCTGGGACAGGCGGGAGGGTCTCAATGAGACGCTTGGTGGTCCTTGCCCTGGTGGTTGTAGCCGCTTTCCTGGCACTCGTAGAGGCCGGTACACGTGGCTTCGGTCCCATCGTGATCACACCCGAAGGAGAGCAGAAACTCATCCTGCGCTTCGGAAAGGTGCGTGGCTTGGCCGAGCCGGGGATGAGTTGGAAGATCCCGCTTCTCGAGGAGGTTCGCACCTTTCCCCGGCTCCAGCTCTATCTGAACGCCGAGGCGCTGCCAATCCAGACTCGGGACGAAGAGCGGATTCGAGTGGACAATTACGTCATTTGGAAAATCGTCGACCCCGCTGCGTTTCTGGCCTCGTTTCCCAGTGGTCTTCCGGCTGCGGAGAGCCAGATCGACAAGGTCGTACGTGCCGATGTTCGAAAGGTGATTGGTCGCAGTACATTGATGGAGGTACTGAAGGAAAAAAGAACCGAGGTGATGAAGGAGATCACTGAAGCCAGCCAGAAAGCGCTTGTCGACGACGGTATCGAGATCGTCGATATTCGTATCAATCGGACGGAACTTCCTCCGGGGACTGAGCAAAGTGTCTACGCACGAATGAAAACAGAGCGTGAGCGATTGGCTCGGAAGTATCGCGCCGAGGGCCAACAGAAGAATCGCGAGATTCGGGCAGAAGCGGATCGAGAAGCCACGGTGATCAAAGCCAACGCGGGGCGGGATGCCGAGGTCATCCGGGGGCAGGGGGATGCGCAGGCCGCGCGAATCTACGCTGAGGCCCACGAATCAGCACCGGAATTCTACACGTTCGTTCGCAGCCTCGAGGCCTACCAGTCGAGCATCGATGACAAAACGACTCTGGTGTTGTCGCCAGAAGCGGATTTCTTCCGGTTTCTTCAAGGCATGAAAGATCCCGCCAGTGCTCAGGAATGACACCGCCCGTTAGCGCAGGCTCGTGCTCAGTCTCCAGGCACAAAAGCCGGTGAACAGGAACAGGAACACCCAGGGCAGGGGGATGGCTGGGGTGAGATCCGGGGCGAGTCCGGCGGCATTTCTTCCGGTGAGGAAAATGGCCAGCAGAAATGCGCCCTGGGCAGCGGGAATGGAGAAGCTTCGAGTGGGCCCAACGGAAAGACCCAGAGGGAGCGCCATCAAGGTGAAGACGAAGACCAGCAACGGTTGGGTGGCGCGGGAGTGGAGAAGGGCTTCTGAACGCAGGCTGGACCGTCCGTCGTGGTCACGCAGTTCGATGTACTCGTAGAGCTGAGAAAGAGTGAGTCCGGCGGGATCCGCTGACAAGAGCGCCAAATTGCGCTGACTCCCGATTTCGAGGGCCGACTCCTTGCTGCGTTCGATTCGGGGGGGTGCGTTGGGGGAGGCTCGATCATAGGTTCGTGTGGTGGAGTTCTCGAACCGCCAGAGATGGTCGCCTTCGATTCGTACCCGTGGCGCGCGGAGGGTTTGGACCAGATGACCTTGCGGGTCGAGTTGAAGGACCATCACGTCGGACAGGATCCTACGTTCCGCGTCGGCTTCGCCGACCCGGAATAGATCGTCGCCGCTTCGGTACCAGAAGACGCCCTGCTCGTACTCGACGAGGCCTGGAGGTTGCCCAAAGCGCTGCCAGTCGGCCGAGGCTCGCAGAACCAGCGTCTCGTTGGCGACCAGCGAGGCCCCAGACAGGAGTGCACTGGCCAGGAGGATCGGAATGACCACTCGAAGGGGTGAGATGCCTCCAGCCTTGATAGCGGTAAACTCGTGGTGTCGTGCGGGAATTCCAGTGCAGAGAAAGGCGGCGAGGAATGAGGCGATGGGTACCAGATCGGCCAGGTAGAAGGCGGGAATCCGGAGAAAAAGATGCTCTAGGATGTCGCGTGTCTGATTTGCGGTGCTGAAGATGACATCGAAATGGACAAGCATTTCGACGATCACGATGGTGACAACCGAAATGAAGAGAGTCCCGAAGAAGAGGGACAGGTAGCTCCACAGGAAATAACGCGAGAGAATTCGCACGAATCAGAGTCTAGTCCGAATGGCGCGGTGCTTCTCGCAGCGAGGGGAAACCGGGCCAGGATCGAATGGGATTGATCGGCCGGTGAGAGTTCGATGAAGAGAATTGACGGGATTGGGTTGGTTGGGACCTCCATGGAAGGTGTGGTGGTCACCATGGGGAACTTCGACGGTATCCACGTGGGGCACCGTTCGATTCTCGAGACTGTTGTGGCCCGGGCCCGTATCCTGGCAGCGGAATCGGTGGTCTATACTTTTGAGCCCCATCCCCGGCGCGTTCTGCAGCCGGAACGAGCACCGGGTCTGTTGACGAGTTTGGAACAGAAATTGGAACTGTTCGAGGCGATCGGTGTGGATACGGCCATCGTGGAGCCCTTCACTCTGGAATTCTCCCGTGTGTCTCCGGAGGCCTTCGTTCGGGAAAACCTTCATCAGAAATTGCATCCGGTCGAAGTCTATGTGGGATACGACTTCCACTTTGGCAAGGATCGCTCGGGCACGATGAACATGTTGACAGAGACGGGGCCGAAGCTGGGGTTTTCGGTCACCATCATCTCTGAAGTTACGGTTGGCGGTCGAGATGTGAACTCCACGCGGATTCGCGACCTGCTGACTACCGGCCGCACCCGAGAGGTATCCGACTTGTTGGGTCGCCCCTATGGGGTGCGTGGCACCGTCGTCGACGGAGATCGTCGGGGCCGAACTCTGGGGTTTCCCACTGCGAATCTCGCACCCGCGGAGCCAGCCCAGGTCTTTCCCACCGCCGGTGTGTATAGCGGGCATGTGCGTTTCCTCGACGATGGGGATCCCCCTGAGGGAACGGTGATCGGCGCTGTGGCCAACGTCGGGACTCGCCCGACTTTCGATGACTCCTCAGTGATGTTGATTGAGGCGCATCTGCTGGACTTCTCGGGAGATCTCTACGGTCGCTCGATTCAGTTCGAATTCGACTCTCAGCTGCGCGAGGAGCGCAAATTCGAAAGCGTCGACGCGCTTCAAGAACAGATCAGAGCGGATGTCGTCGAGGGTCGAAAACGATTGGAGGCGTCCTGAGCGCTCGATCGACCCGTAGTCCTGGGAATCCCAGGCAATGGCTTGATCCGCGGGTGTGGCTGGGGATCGCAATCTCAGTCTTTTTCGTGTGGTTCGTCTTGAGGGACGTCGATTTCCGCGCAGTCGGCGGTCTGATTCTCGAGGCGGATTGGCTGATATTGATTGGTTTGTCCGTTCCTTCGTATGTGTGGGCGAACGACCTGCGCGCACGTCGCTGGCGCCACTTCACCCGTCCCATCGCTTCGATCGGGTACGGGCCGCATTTTCGGGCAATTTCCGTTGGCTTGATGGTCAACAACGTGTTGCCTTTGCGCATTGGTGAGATCGTGAGAGCCTGGTACCTGGGTCGAGAATCGGACACCCGGGTTGCGAGTCTGCTGGGCACCGTCGCACTGGAACGGATCATCGACGTTCTCACGATCTTGTCACTGGCTGCCGTCGTCCTGATGGTTTGGGGGGCCCGCGGGGAGGGTGCGCTGGCCCAGGGGGCGTTGTTGCTGGCACCCGTGGCTATGGGGCCGGCTGTGGGGTTGGCTTGGCTGCGGATCGCGCCGGGTCAAGTCCACCGTGCTCTGGCATGGGTTCTTCGCCCGTTTCCCCCCCGCATTTCACAGGCAGCTCGGAATCTGCTCGAGCAGTTCGAGGCCGGCCTCGGGTCGCTGCACGCTGGATCTCATCTTTTCTGGATTGGGGTCGACTCCGTGCTCATCTGGGCGGTGGCCTCGACCCTCCCATTCCTCGCGGGCTTTGCTGCACTCGGTATCGAGCTTGGCTCGTGGAGTGAGACCCTCGTCGCGGCCTGGGCGGTTCTCGTGGCCGTGGCCCTGGCCGTTGCGTTGCCGGCCGCCCCGGGCTTTTTCGGCATCTATCACGCGGCGGCAAAATGGGCGCTGATCCGCTTTGGGGTGACTGCAAAGACTGCGGTTGCCTTCGGGACGTTGGTTCACAGCGTCATGTGGGTGACGGTGATCCTGATCGGGGTGCTCGTTCTCCGTCGGCGAGGCACCTCCCTGCGCGCCCTGCGCCAGATGACAGACGTCGGGGAACCCCCCCGCTCCGAGTAAAGCTTCGCTCCCCCTTCGCCGATAACTCGTCGAGCCTCAAGGGGTTTCCTGCGCTTGCCGGCTCGCTTCCGGAGGTCCGGAGCGCGAGCCGCGGGAACTCGAGCCCCGTGTCGTTTGCCTGTTGGTGTTCGGCTCGTGAGGCCATGCGGAGGCAGTTGTGAACGAGCAGATTGGTGAGCTGCTGGTGAAGGAGAATCTGCTGACATCCGAGCAGTTACATCAGGCTCACCAGCAGGTTGCGGAAAAGGGGGGGCGGCTCGGAGCGCAGATTGCGCAGCTCGGATATCTGCAGGAGGATGACCTCACAGATTTCATTGCCCGGCAGTATGGAGTCCCCAGCATCGATCTCGATGACTTCGATGTCGAGGATTCGGTTCTTGGGCTGGTTCCGGAAGACGTTGCGACCAAACACAACGTGGTCCCAGTCAATCGGGCCGGATCCAACCTGATCATCGCGACTTCCGATCCATCCAATATCGTTGCCCTCGACGACATCAAGTTTCTCACGGGATACAGCGTTCAGGCCGTAGTGGCTTCCGAGGAAGCGATCCGTCGGGCGATTGACCGCTACTACGAGCAATCCACATCCCTTGCCGATGTGATGGGCGATTTCGATGACACCGATATCGACCTCGTTCACGAAGACGAAGAGTTGGACATTGGCGAATTGGCCAAGGCGTCCGAAGACGCTCCGGTCGTCAAGCTGGTGAACCTCGTTCTGACTGATGCCGTTCGAAAGAATGCTTCGGACATCCATGTCGAGCCCTATGAAAAGACGTTTCGAGTCCGGTACCGGATCGACGGTGTGCTCTACGAAGTGATGAAGCCGCCGATGAAGCTGAAGAATGCCATCGTGTCGCGCATCAAGATCATGTCCGAGCTGGATATTGCTGAACGGCGGTTGCCCCAGGATGGACGCATCAAGCTGAAGATGGGGCGCGGGAATGAAATGGACTTTCGAGTCTCGGTCCTCCCCACGCTTTTTGGTGAGAAGCTCGTGCTGCGACTTCTCGATAAGTCGAATCTCCAGTTGGACATGACGCGGTTGGGCTTCGAGTCCGTTCAGTTGCAACTGTTTCAGGATTCGATTCATCAACCCGTTGGAATGGTTCTGGTCACCGGGCCGACGGGTTCTGGCAAGACGACGACTCTCTACTCGGCGCTGGCTGATCTGAATGAGGTCAGTGAAAACCTTTCAACAGCCGAGGATCCGGTGGAGTTCAATCTTCCCGGTATCAATCAGGTTCAGATGCATGAGGAGATCGGCCTGAACTTCGCCTCGGCGCTTCGCTCTTTCTTGAGACAGGACCCAGATATCATCATGGTGGGCGAGATTCGAGATTTCGAGACGGCGGAAATCGCGGTCAAGGCGGCATTGACCGGCCATATGGTGCTGTCCACCCTACATACCAATGATGCTCCATCCACCATCAACCGGTTGCTCAACATGGGCATCGAGCCCTTTCTGGTTGCCGCATCCGTCAACTGCATCGTGGCTCAACGGCTCGCCAGGAAGATATGCGAAGAATGTCGTGAACCGGACGCCGAGGTCACACCGGCCGCGCTCGTGGAAGCTGGGCTCGACGAGGCGGAGGCCGCCAAAGTGTCGCCTATGCGAGGAAGCGGTTGTCGGGCTTGCTCGGATACGGGCTTCAAGGGACGTGTCGCGATCTACGAAGTCATGGTGCTGAACGAAGAGTTGAAGGAGTTTGTGTTGAACGGTGCTTCCGCCCTGGAGATCAAGCGGGAGGCGGTTCGGCTCGGGATGCAGACCCTTCGGGTCAGCGCACTTAACAAGTTGGTTGAAGGCACCACCACTTTGGGTGAGGTGCTGCGGGTTTCGTCCAGGGATCACTGAATCGAGAGGGATGCTTCGTGTCCAACATGCACCAATTACTGAAGACGATGATCGAGAAGGGTGCTAGCGACCTTCACATTACCATTGGTACGCCCCCGCAGTTGCGGATCGACGGCAAGTTGCACCCCATGAGACTCCCTCCGCTTACCGCTACAGATACCAAGCAGTTTTGTTATTCAGTGCTCACGGATGCCCAGAAGCAGAAGTTCGAAGAGACCAACGAACTGGACCTTTCCTTCAGCGTGCAGAAACTCTCGCGTTTTCGCGGAAACATCTACATGCAGCGAGGGAATGTTGCGGGCGCGTTTCGAGTCATTCCTTTCAAGATCAAGACGTTCGAAGAGCTCTCACTCCCAAGCGTTTGTGCTGAGTTGACCCAGAAGCCACGAGGCCTGGTCCTGGTGACCGGTCCGACGGGATCGGGGAAGTCGACGACCCTCGCTTCGATGATCGATCGCATCAACAATGAGCGAAACGAACACATCGTAACGATCGAAGACCCCATCGAGTACCTCCATCACCACAAAGGTTGTGTAGTCAATCAGCGAGAAGTTGGGGCTGACACGGAAACATTCACACAGGCTCTAAAACATATTCTGCGTCAGGATCCGGATATTGTGCTCGTGGGTGAGATGCGCGATCTCGAGACGATCGAGGCTGCGCTGACGCTCGCGGAGACCGGCCATCTATGTTTCGCGACCCTGCATACGAACTCGGCGGTGCAGACGATCAATCGTATTGTCGACGTGTTTCCGCCGCATCAGCAGGCGCAGATTCGAGCCCAGCTCTCATTCGTCCTGGAGGGGGTTATGTGTCAGAGCTTGTTGCCCAGGGCCAACGGTCCGGGACGGGTCATGGCACTCGAAGTGATGATTCCAAACCCGGCGATCCGGAATTTGATTCGCGAAGACAAGGTGCACCAGATCTATTCTGCCATGCAGGTCGGTCAGGAGCGGTTCTCAATGCAGACGATGAACCAGTCCCTTGCGAACCTCTACCAGAGAAGACTCGTTTCTCTGGAGGACGCCCTCGGAAGAAGCGGCGATCACGAAGAACTCCGAACGTTGATTCGACAGGGCGCCCATTCGTCGTCACAGGCGGCGGATTCGAAGAGGAGATAGTCGGGTTCGTGATCGCGAGTTTTTAGGAGATTACCCAGGGGCGGAACACAGGGGGGCTAAATGCCGGTCTACAACTGGAAAGCGAAGACGCGCCAGGGCGAAAAGAAAAAGGGAGAACTTGAGGCCGTCAATCAAGAGGCGGTGATGAGCCAGTTGCGTTCGCAGGGCCTCGTTCCGGTTTCGGTGAAAGAGAAGCCCAAGGACATCAGCGAATATCTTCCTTTCTTGCAGCCTCGCATCAAGACTCGGGATCTGGTCGTCTTCACACGACAGTTCGCGACCATGATTGACGCGGGTTTGCCCCTGGTGCAGTGCCTGGAGATTCTGGGAAGCCAACAGCCGAATGCGACCTTCAAACGGATCATCCGCGCAGTAAAATCCGATGTCGAGCAGGGGTCGACGTTCGCAGAGGCGCTTGCCAAGCATCCCAAGGCTTTTGATGCTCTGTTCGTGAATCTGGTCGCTGCGGGCGAGGTCGGGGGGATCCTCGACACCATTCTCAACCGGCTGGCTGCGCATCTAGAGAAGTCCGATGCCCTCGCCAAGAGGGTGAGAGGGGCCATGGTATACCCCGGCGCCGTGACCTTCGTTGCAGTCGGTGTGGTGACCTTGTTGTTGGTAAAGGTGATTCCCACCTTTGAGCAGATGTTCGCGGATTTCGGTGGTGCACTGCCGGGGCCGACTCAGATGGTCGTGGATTTGTCTCATTGGATGCAGGCATGGGTCGGGTGGATCATCGCGGGCTTGGTGATCTTCGCGGTTTGTTTTCAGCAGATGAGACAGCATGTGATCGGGTTTCGACGCGTGACGGATTCCCTGGTGCTGCGCGTTCCGGTGTTCGGTCCGCTGATCCGAAAAGTCGCAGTCGCACGTTTCACTCGAACCCTGGGGACGATGATTGCGAGCGGTGTTCCGATCCTGGATGGACTGGACATCGTGGCGAAGACCGCTGGGAACCTTGTGATTGAAGATTCCCTGTTCGCCGTGAAGGCAGCGATATCCGAAGGAAAGACCATTGCCGAGCCTTTGGAGATGTCGGGGGTCTTTCCCGGAATGGTGGTTCAAATGATTCGGGTGGGTGAGGAAACGGGCGCGATGGAGACCATGCTGGGGAAGATCGCAGATTTCTATGACGACGAAGTCGACAACGCTGTAGACGCCCTGACTGCGCTGTTGGAACCGACCATGATGGTCGGGCTTGGTGGCACCGTAGGCGCCCTTTTGATCGCGATGTATCTGCCGATTTTCAGCATCGCAGACACCATCGGCTGATCGATCAACGAGATGGTCTCGAATGCGACCTCGAAGCCGCTTCGGGCGGAAGTTGATCTCCTGAGCGAGCGTTCGGGGGGTGGCGATCCGGGGTTGGAGCGCCGCCTTCACGGCTTGAGGCTTGCGCGGATTTCGCTGGCGATTTTCAGTGTGGTTTTGGTGGCCATGTTGGAATCGTGGTCGAGCGGAACCGGTGCGATCCGGTCCTCAGAGTTGATCGCCGTCGCGATTGCGGGTCTGGCATCGAGTCTTGCCCTGGGATTGATTCCGCGGAAAGTCCGAGAAACGCGGTTCTGTGCCTTGGCGAACATCATCACGGATACCGCCCTGGTCACAGGGTTGGTGGTCTTTTCCGGGGGCACGGAATCCCCACTTACCTTTCTCTATGTCCTGGTCGTCGTCTATGGAGCGATGCTTTTCGCAGGGCCAGGGGCTGTAGCGGCCGTCGTCTCCTGTGGCCTCGGGTACGGGGTCGTCCTGGGAAATGGTGTGATGAGCCTTGGAAGCCCGAGTCTGGCGGCTGGGCAGGCCTCCCTGTTGCTGACGATGTGGGCGGCCCATGTGGGAGCTTTGACCCTGGCGGGCGCGCTGGGGAGGACGCTGGCTGTCGATTTGCGTCGAACCGGTGAGGCGTTGGATCGCCGGACCACCGATCTCGAAGAGTTGTTGAGCCTGCACGAACGCACGGTCCAGAGCCTGATGAGCGGTTTGCTCACCACCGATTCCCAGGGTCGTGTGACGTCCTTCAACCCTGAGGCTGAGCGAATCACCGGGATGCCGGAAGTGGCTGCGCTACGCCGAGACGTGGAGTCGATCGTTCCGAACCTTCGAGCCGAAGTCATGAACTTTGTCGAAGTAGGCGCGGCGTCGCGAACCCGCTTTCGAATGACCTATCGGAATCTGCGAGGGGAAGATCTCTACCTGGGAGTTGCCGCCTACGCGCTAAAAGATTCGCCGGGTCTGTCTGGTGGGTATGTGGTGATCTTCCAGGATGTAACGGAAGTAGTGGCAATGGAGGAGGATTTGCGCCGTTCCGAGAGGATGGCCGCCATTGGTGCGCTGTCGGCAAGCCTCGCGCACGAAATTCGGAATCCTCTGGCGGCGATTTCAGGTTCTCTCCAGCTATTGGAGGCCAGGCTCGACGAGGAATCCGTCGACACCGAACGCCGACGACTGATGGAAATCATCCATCGCGAGACGGATCGACTGGATGCTCTGATCGGGGATTTTCTCCACTACGCACGACCTGGCCCCGTTCGTTTCGAACCCGTTCCTTTCGGTGCGCTGTTGAGCGATGTCCTCGACGTGTTCGAAGGCGCACGACCTGCGGATGTCACAGTCGAGCCCGAGGTGTCGGGCGAGGTTCAGCTGTGGGGAGACCCTCAGAAGTTGCGACAGGTGGTCTGGAACCTTCTCCTTAACGCGTCTCAGGCCATGCCGAATGGTGGCGTCGTTCGCATTGGTGCCCGGCCCATCGAAGTGCAGGGAGGGTGGGGCAGTGAGTTGGGCTCGCCTCAAGGCGATACAGAAGAACACCGAAACGCTGCAGTGGTGGAGGAATTTTCGGAGAAATCGGACTGGTTGGAGGTTGTGGTCTCGGACGATGGGGCCGGAATCCCGGCCGACGAGATGGACCGAGTCTTCGACCCATTCTTCACCACTAAAAAGGAAGGCACGGGCCTCGGGCTGGCAACGGTGCATCGGATCATCGAGGAACACGGTGGGTCTGTGAAAGTGGAGAGTACAGTCGGAGTGGGAACGCGAATGTGCGTCAGAATGCGTGGAATCGGAGGGTTTCATTGAGCGGCGAAACTCGGATTCTAATCGTTGATGACGAGCGCAGCATGCAGGAGTTTCTCGAGATCTTCTGTCGAGGCGAAGGTCACTCAGTCGAAACAGCCGGGGATGTGCCGGAAGCTCTGCTTTGGCTCGAAAATGATGATTTCGACGTGGTCATTACGGACATGCAGATGCCGGGAGGAACCGGGTTGGATGTCCTGCGCGCGGCTCAATCGGAGTCTCCGGAGACGGTCGTGGTCATGATCACGGCTTTTGCGAGCACTGAATCGGCGATTCAGGCCATGAAGCACGGTGCCTACGACTACATCACGAAGCCTTTTAAGCTCGATGAGATTCGCGTTGTAGTGGACAAGGCACTGGAAAAGAAGAAGCTTGCCGCTGAAAACCAGTCCCTGCGTACCCAGTTGGGCGCTCAAATCCGTCAGAGGGCGATGATTGGCGCGAGTGCTTGTATGCAGGATGTGTTCGAAATGATCGGGAAGGTTGCCAGCGCCAAGGCGAATGTTCTGGTCACGGGTGAAAGTGGAACCGGCAAAGAAATCGTGGCGCGGGCCGTTCACGCCAGCGGAGAGAGGTGTGACGCGCCTCTGGTGGCGATCAATTGCTCAGCCATACCTGAAAATCTGATCGAGTCGGAACTCTTCGGTCACATGAAGGGTGCGTTTACGGGGGCAGACCAGAACAAACCGGGCCTGTTCGAAGTGGCCGATGGCGGAACGCTCTTTCTCGATGAAGTCGGCGAACTGACGCTGGCTCTCCAGGTCAAGTTGTTGAGAGTCCTCCAGGAAAAGACGATTCGACGGGTTGGTGGGAATACCGATCGGGCAGTCGATGTGAGGATCGTGGCGGCGACGAATCAGCGCTTGGATGAGGAGGTCGCAAAAGGAACGTTTCGAGAGGACCTCTACTACCGCCTCAATGTGATCGAGATCCCACTTCCTCCTCTGCGCCAGAGGGCCGACGACATCCCTCTGTTAGTCCAGCATTTTGTGGAGAAATATTCCGAGGAGCTCGACAAGCGAATCGATTGTGTTTCCAAACCGATGCTCGATCGATTGATGGCATACGAGTTCCCAGGCAACGTTCGTGAGTTGGAAAACATCGTCGAGCGAGCCGTTGCGCTCACCACCACGTGCACAATCGATGTCGATTCTCTCCCACCGTCGGTGACGCAACAATCACTGGCGACGACCGAGTTTAAGATTCCCAGCGAGGGCGTCGATTTGACCCGAATGATCGAAGAGTTCGAAGGCAGACTTCTACGCGAAGCCTTGAGGAACTCCGGAGGGGTCAAGAAGCGCGCCGCTCGAATGCTGGGGATATCGTTTCGATCCTTCCGCTACCGGCTCGAGAAGCTCGGGATCGAGTCGGAGCGCGGAACGGAGGGCTGATCGGCGTGTCCCCGCGGCGCGGTCTTCAGGCCGAAATCCTGGTGAGCCTGCTCTTCGTGATGCTGACGGCCGCCGGTGTACTCGGGTCTCTGATGGTCTACACGCATGCCGAGCGTGTCAGGCAGCTAGCACCACTCTCGTCGAAATTACTGGCTGAGGTGGCAGAGGTTGAGATCGAGTTCGTTCCGGGTCAGCGGTGGTGGCGTGTCGATGGAGAGGGGAGGGTGTCTCCGCGAGGTGGGCATGCCCAGGCCTTGGATTCTCTTTCGCGAGTACTCGCGGCAAAGGTGCGTCAGAGGGGAAGGCCGGTTTTGGAATCGGGTGCCCCTTGGGAGCCCGTTCGATTCGCGACTCCTCTGCCGTCCCATGACGACGTTGCGGTTTCGGTGATTCCGGCAGTCGCGCCTGGATCGGTCATGCTGGGAATTGTGTTGGGAGACGTCCTGGTTGTGGCGGTGCTGGGTGGTTATTTGCTCCGACGCCGTGTCGTTCGGCCTTTGCAGACGTTGGCAGCTGCCACTCGTGAGGTGTCGCGAGGCGGACTCGGAGCCCATGTAGCGATGGAGGGCGTGACCGAGACGGCGGAGGTTGCTCGAGCGTTTAATGAGATGACCGATGCACTTCGGACGCGGAGCGAGGAACTCGAAAAGGCGGTGGTCGATCTCCGGGAGAGCAACCAAGATTTGAGAGAGGCCCGTGATGGGCTTGATCGCGCTGCGCGGCTCACAGCTGTGGGTCACCTGGCAGCGGGGGTGGCCCACGAGGTCGGAAATCCTATTGGGGCGATGTTGGCCCTGTTGGATCTCGTCGAGCGAGATCCAGGTCTTTCATCGCAGAGCCGAGATCATGTTGAACGAGCCGCTCGAGAGGGTGCCCGAGTGCGTGGGATCCTCACTCAACTCCTGGATTTCTCGGCACCGGCGCGCGGGCCCATGCAGGCGGTGGACGTGTGTGCGTTGGCGGGTGAGGCCGCGGAACTCGTGCGTGTTCAGCGCCGTTTCAGCGGGATCGAAATCACTGTCGAAGCTGAAACGGGGAACGAGCGTGCGATGGCGGACCCCAGAGCGGTATCGCAGATCCTTCTGAACCTTCTGCTCAACGCGGCCGAAGCCCTGGAAGACCCACCGAGTGGGGGCCAGGTCAGAGTTCTCATTCGGCATGCTGCGCGTCGCCTTCGGTCTGGGGATGGGAGGGACGCGCCGGCCATCGAGCGCGAGGACTGGGACGCGGTCGAGTGTCGGATCCGAGACGATGGGCCCGGAGTCCGCGAATGTGATCAGGAGCGAATTTTCGACCCATTCTTTACGACCAAGGACCCCGGCCGAGGAACCGGCCTCGGGCTCGCCAATGCAGCCCGATTGAGTGACGAGTTCGGTGGGTCTCTGAAACTCGTGCGGAAGCCCTTGCCAGGGGAGAGAGGCGCCGAATTCATTCTCACGCTCCCCTCGTGGCGGACGGGCCGGAAGCCCGAGTCTCGCGGTCGGCTTCGGCGGGTCTGAGTCGCCTCCGCAGTTCCTTGCGGACCCCGCAGAGTTTTGCGTGCTCCGAGGCCGTTCCCAGGGGGGAGGTGTTTCCGGAAAGCTAAAGGAATCCAGCCCCTTGTCCGACCCGTTCCACGTGGCATGGCGCTTGCTCCAAGAGTTGCCCGAGGGGAGGGGGATTGCGGACGATGCGCAAAGGTGACCGACAGGCTGGGATGTCCCTCATCGAGCTTTCGATTGCACTCGGAATCATCTCGGTGCTGACAGCCGTGGCTCTGCCGGGTTTCGTTCAATGGCGCGCAGACCTACGAGTCAAAGGTGCAGCCCGTGCGGTTTCCGATGCGCTTTTGATGGCGCGGATGCAGGCCATGAGCACCGGTCGAACACACCTGGTTACATTTGATGCATCCGTCGGAGCCACGGCGATGATTGAAATCGCCGACGATGGCCTTCCGGGAGCTGGCAACTGCGCGGTGGACGCCGGCGAGTCGGTTCATCGCGTGGGTGAGATCGAGAGTGTCGTCTGGGGAACCACGGTCGCCCAGGCCAATACGGTTCAAGCGCCTGACGACGAGGGTGCATTTCCGTCTTCGATGACCAACGGCTTCACCTTCGGTGACGGTGATGGCGCCCAGCCTGCGAAGTGGGTTTTGTTCGAGCCCGACGGGCTTCCACGGCCGTTCACCCCGACCGGCTGTGTGGTAGGTGAGGTTGGAAGCGGCGCGGGTGCCGTCTATCTGAGTAATGGCCGTCGCGACTACGCGATCGTCATGGGGCCCCTGGGTACCACACGGGTACATCCCTGGGTGGGCGCGAGTTGGAGGCCCTGAGGATGGGGGTGAGATCACGTAACGCAGGTTTCTCATTGCCCGAGGTGTTTATCGCCATGGGGATCCTGGCCTTCGGCCTGTTGGCGCTGGCAGCCATGCAACTCAAAGCCCTGTCCGACGGGGCGTCTGGGAAGCACACCTCCGACGCTGCAGCAGTTGCGCGTACGATTCTGGAACAAGTTCACCGGCTGCCCTGGTCGACGCTGGACGCGGCGAGTGCTGCGGGAGCCTGGACGGCCCCAGCGTGGACGGGTGCGGGTTCCCCGGTAGATCGAGTGGTGGCGGTACCGTCGGGCGGCGGTGCAGTTGTCGAGAAGAGTTACGACGTGGCCTGGAAGGTGGACGACATTGCGGCCTCGAACTGTCTTCGGGATGTGGAAGTCCGCGTCAGCTGGTCGGAAGTAGATTTCCCAGCACCCAAGAGCCTTTCTCTTGCGACTCGCCGATACAACTACGGAGACCCGAGTTGTTGAGTCGGGCCGAAACGCAGAAACGAGTGGGCGTCTTCGAAATGCAGGTTTCGAACGCATCCTTCAATCGGCGGAGTCAAGGGTTCTCCTTGGTCGAATTGCTCGTGGCCACGGCCATGACGGGCATCATTATTGTGGCAGCGCTTGCGGTTTTCACTGTCCAACATCAGACCTACGTCGTCGTGGATCAGGTTTCCGAGGTGCAGCAGAATGCTCGTTCGGCCGCAAGTTTGATCGAACGCGATGTGCGCAACGCGGGCTACATGGTTCCCCCGGCTGCAGCCGCGTGCGGAGTGGATCGAATCGACGCGCCGGATCTTTTGTATCTGAGTGACCACGATGCAATCGCCTCCGTGGATGAATTGCCCTCGGATCTGCGTGGGAGCGAACTCTCTGCTCAGGTCATGGGGGCTTTTAATTCGACGGTCGGAGTGCTTTCGATCAACGTGGATGATGTCGTTATCGATGGACAAGCGAGCTTCGACAACGACGGTAACGGCATCGACGACAGTGACTTTCGAGTAGGGGGTGGCGCGATCCTGGTGGATCTTGCCAACCCGTCCCGAGGCGCGGCCTGCGGCGTGGTCACCGCGGTTCCATCATCCACTGTCGTGAGCGTCGACTTTGACAATTCATTGGGGAGTGAACTGCTCACACCGGACCATCGACTCGTCCCCGCCATCGTCTATGTGCTCTCCACGGCCGGCCTTTCGGCGGGTCGCCTTGAACGAAATGGAGTCCTGTTGGTGAAGGAGGTCGAAGATCTGCAGATCGCATGGTTCTTCGACACCAATGGAAACGGCGATTGGGATGCGACGGAAACCCCCGGCAGTGTCGGTAGCGTTTACGACAACACCCTGGCCGATGCCAACGATCTTCGCGAGTTGCGTGTGAGCCTGATCGTCCGCACTGCCTACGACGATCCGCGCAACCCCGATTCTGCGAGTACCGGGCAGGCTGTCGAAAACCGCACCAGCAACATCGCACCCGACGATGGGCGCCGTCGCCGGATCGAAACCTCCACGATCCGCTTGCGGAACGTGGCGTCCTGACCGGATCCAGAGGATCCGAGGAGCAGAAGATGTCCCTTCGAACCCCCGAAACTCTGCCGCGACGCCGAGTGAAAAGGCTCGAGAATCGATACGAGCAGGGGTCTGCCCTGTTGGTGTCCATGGCTCTGTTGGCCGTGATGGGCCTGATCGGTTTTTCGTCCCTCGAGACGGTGACGCGTGATCGACAGACGGCGGGCTTTCAGAGTCGCGCTCAGACGGCTCTCTATGCCGCCGACGCGGGGGTCTCCGATGGCCTCGAGATCTTGAAGAACGAGGTGGTCGGGTCGGCTCTGGCACCCGGGGACTGTCTGGAGGGAAAGCTTGCGGCTACTTCATTGGCCAACGGTACGAGTTACGGGCCGGATTCGACGGCACCTACGGATGAGATCTGCATGTTGGCCTCGGCCGACCCGTGCTCTTCGATCGATGCCAGCGTAGAAGTGGGGCAACCCATTTATTTGAACACCATTTGGAACATCCGTACCGAGGGAACGGCCGCTGGAGGTGCGAGTGCGCGAATTCACGCCACAGCCAGGCGCTGTCATGCCTTCAATAACTGAAATCATGCGAAGGCGAAGGGGGGCGAAGGTGTTGCTTCTCAGCGTCGGTTGCACGTCACCGTAGGGAGGGGAGGTCGTGTCCAACGAACTTCAGATCCGAATACGTCAGGGGTGGGTCGGGTTGGCCGCTGCTGTAGCGGTGCTCGTAGGTACGGATTCTGCAACAGCGCAGGATAGCAATCTGTTCCAGGTCAGAGTGGCTCCGAACGTGATGCTCATGGTCGACAACTCAGCTTCGATGAATCACGTGGTATGGCACCCGGCCTATGACCCCGATTCCAGTTCGAGTTGTGGGTTCTTTCCTGAGGAGACGATCCGAGTTCATTCGTACTACAGCTGGGGTGGATCCGGCGATCGTTACATTCCGCCGGGGACCTACACGCTGTGTGGAAATACGCGTGAGATCTTCGCGGACTCGATCGTTACTGCTGCGGGCAATGCGACCCGATGGTCGGGGCATTATTTGAACTGGTACTTCAGCGACTCTGCCGACCCCTATGCGGGGGAGGTCGTCGACGACGACAATGGTGAGCGCTCTGCCTGTCTGACGGACCCTTCGGGTCCGAACATGCCCGCTAGTTACCCGAAATACCGCCGTACACGCATTGCTGCAGCCAAAGAAGTCCTCCGAGAAGTGGTCTGCCAGGTCAACGCCGAGGGGCAGGTCCGTTTCGGACTGGGGGTTTTCTATCGGAGTTCCGTGGATCCTAGGGGCGGCTATGTGCCGGTTCCCATCGCCGACTACACACCCTCCCAGGCGAGCGAGATTGATGTGTTCATCGAGGACGAACTCGAAGGAGAGTCGTGGACGCCCCTGAGCGAGACGCTCTTTAACGTATACAGGTACTTCCAGAGTCGGAGCAACCCGGCCATCGGCAAGAACGGAAGCACGGAATTTCCGCGTTACAACATTCGGACGAATGGGTACACGACGACCAACAACTCGTTGGTCCCGGGAAGTCCCGTCGAGAACGCATGCCAGAAGAACTTCGTGATCATCATCACCGATGGTGAGCCCACTCGAGACGACTTCGATCAGATGAACAAGTCGCAGTTTCTCAACGAGCTGATTGGTGACTACAACCCTGACAACGCCAGTCCGGAGAATGGATCGGAGTTGACTTCCAATTCCGAGGGGAGTTGGTATCTCGATGATGTGGCGATGTTCATGCAGCAGAACGACTTTCACCGTGACTACGCGGGAACGCAGGTCATCGACGTCTATACCGTTGGGTTCACGACCAGTGATGACGCGAATGCGATCCTGGAAAAGACTGCCGACGTCGGAAACGGCTTGTTCTTCTTCAGCAATAACGCTGAAGAGTTGACGAGCGCCATCGTCGATGCGGTGACGGACATTCTGGAAAAATCCCAGTCCTTCACTTCGGCGACGGTCCCCGCAAGCCGGACCACGGATGGATCGAATTTCTATTCCAGCTACTTCCTGCCCAGAGAGGATCAGGGGTTCTGGGAAGGGCACCTCAAGAACTTCGAATTCAGCGGTGCCGGAGACATTCTGGCCGCTGACGGGAGTTGTGCCACGGGCCCGACCGGAACCCTGCCCCCTGGCTGTCCCAGCGATCAGTTGCGAACCAGTGCGACGGCGTTCTGGGATGCTGCCACGGTGATGCCGGCCCCCGGAGCCCGAAAACTGTACGTCGGTTCCAGTGGCACTGTCTTCGGTACGAAACCGAACACTTGGGGCAACGTGGACAAGGACGATCTGAGTCTCACGGCCGCAGATTTGAGCAGTGCTCCTTACGACACCCTGGCGGACCTCGATGAGGCGGCGAGCGCCATCATGGAAGCCTTTCAGGGCTGTGAGTTCGGGAGCGATCCCTGTGTGGCTCGAACCAACGAAGCGGGAGGACCGGCGATCCTGGGTGACGTCTTCCACTCGAATCCGGTGGTGGTGGGCTCACCAAACTCTGCCATCAACGATTCTGTCTATCAGCAGTTCGCAGCCGAGAAACGCAGTCGGTCGCGTGTGATCTATGCCGGCGCAAACGATGGCTTTCTGCACGGTTTCAATGCCGGGGACTGGCGGAATTTTGAGGCCGACGGGGTGACTCCCAAGATTCCGCCTGTTCACGATCGAGGAACGGGCGTGGAGATCTTTGGTTTCATGCCTGCTGCCATTCGTGACGTCGCCAAAGAACTCCCCAAGGTCACGAGCTTCCCGCGTATGACTTCTGGAATAGGGGGTAGCCCGATTGTCCCCCTCGAGACCGTGGATGGCTCTCCGGTCGTGGCGGACGTTTGGATTCAGCGCGACGTCCTGCCCTCGGGAAATCTGGGAAGCGTAAACCCGACGCTTTCATCGGAGTCCAAACAGGTCGAGCAGTGGAGGACGGTGCTCCTGGGAGGACTGCGCAACGGCGGCAACAGTTACTACGCGCTGGACATCACCGATCCGCCCAGCAGTAGTGGCCCTCCCAATCCCAAGTATCCGCTCTATCTCTGGGAGTTCCCCTGTAATGATTGCAGTGCAGCGGGGGTCTCAAATCCCGGTACCAGTGTCGAAGTGTCGCAGATGGGTGCGAGTTGGTCGGAACCCGTGATCACGCGTGTGCGAGTGGCCTCGAGTTCGTCTCCAGCCGCCGAGGGCTACGAGCGCTGGGTTGCCATCTTTGGCGCTGGTTATCACCGCTGCGGCGACCCCTACAGTGCCTTCTACACGAGTCCCACGGAATGCGTGGGGCAACCGGACGAGGCCCGAGGGCGAGCCATCTATATGGTGGACCTCACCACCGGCGAGGTATTGGCCAAAAAGTACTGGAGTGCTGCGGCTGAATTCTCTCCGGCGGGTTCGGGGACACAGATGGGATTTCCGGAGATGCGCTTTGGATTCGCATCGTCTCCTGCGGTGTTCGACCTGGATTTCGATGGTTTTGCCGACATCGTCTACATCGGCGATTTGGGCGGAAATGTCTGGAAGTGGGTCATTCATGGGCTAGGAGACGATCCGGTCCACGACTCTGGCGCCGAGGGGGATCCTTCCCAGCCGGACTGGCCTTTCCGGTTGTTCTTTCAGGCGAGTTCGGCGGCATCTCCGATGCCCGCTGCTGCGAGCGTCGGCTACCCGCACCAGAGCTTCTACTTTCCGCCCACGGGGGTACTGAGAGACGGCCAACTGGTCCTTGCGCTCGGAGCGGGTCAGAGGGAGAACCCTCAGTACTCCGACGACGATGGTCTCGAGGAAACCAACAACCACTATTACGTGATCGAGGATTCCGATCCGTTCGAGCGTTCGGCGACAGCTCCGAACTCGCTGACGGGTTTCTTGAGCGAAGACGACCTTGCCACCAATGCTCAGATCGATTCTCAGACCTGCAGCAACATTCAAAGCAACTTCTCGGGCTTCTTCCTCACGGGACGCGACAGCGAGAAATTCATCACCAACAGTGTTGTGTTTCTCGGAGATCTCTATTTCGGATCGTTCGTTCCGCCGGATCCGAGCACGGCTGATCCGTGTAACTCGACTGGCGAGTCGTATCTCTACAGCTTCGATGTGGACTGTGCGAACGGGTCCTTCACTCCGAATCCGGGGACCGGCAACGAGGATCGCCGGTTGTTGATCGGGACCGGGTTGCCCACCCGACCACGGGTTTCCGTGGGAGGGCTGAACGAGGGGAATGCCACGGCAAGCTGCAACAACAAGGTCATTGTCATTACCAGTGATGGTGGGATTCAGAACCAGTGCAAGACGCTGCCGAGTAGGGGCATCAATATCCGCTCGTGGAGGAGTCGTTGACACGGCTTCATGTGGGGAAGCAAGGGCCCGATGGGGGAAGCAAGCATGAGAATGGAAAAGATTCGAGCGTCGAGTTTTCTGGGGGGTCTGTGTGCGGGACTCCTGGCTGCGTGGGGGGTGGCGTTGCTCGCCTCTGCCCAGGCTGGGGGTGGCACCGGGATGCTCGCGAGCGTGGACTCCGCGGGCGGGACGATCATCCTGGAATCCCGGGAGGTGCTCCACGTGACTCCGAGCAGCCGCATGCGCAATGCCGATGGGGTTTGGATTGGCCTGGAGGGCTTTCCCGTTCCGAAGGAGGGTGAGCCGGTGGTCGTCTACTACGAGACCCGAGAGGAATCGGGAAGGCTCGAGGTGGTGAGATTGGAACTAGGGAATGAGGTACCGCGATGAGTGTTGGCCGACGATGGATGACGAGTGAGAATCAGCGAATGGTGATGGGCATGCTGTCTCTGGCGCTACTGGTCTGGGGATGCGCGAACGGTGAGGAGCTTGCGGACCGGAGTGGTGAAACCGATAAGACTCGGAATCCTCTCTCCGAGACCGCGGTAGAGGAGAACCACGGGAGTCCCATCGTCGCGGGCGTCTACCTGACCCCGAGTTCCCCTCATCCGGGGGATCGGATCAAGGCCAGAGTGGAGGCTTCGGATCCCGACGGAGACCCTCTCGAGATCGTGTACCAGTGGTATGAGAACGGGCGCCGGCTCGACGAAACCGGCTCCTCGCTTCTTCTGACTGACCTTCGCAAGGACTCGGTGGTCGAGGTTGCGGTAGTGGCGCGCGATGGATTCGGGCAGAGCAAGCCGGTTCGCGCGAGCGTGAAGATGGGCAATCGTGCGCCTGCGATTCGCGGTGTCGTCATCGAGCCCCTGGGCGAGGTGACCGTGAACCGCGACATCACGGCACGTGTCGAGGCCGAGGATCCGGATGGAGATGAGATTCGCTATCAGTACGGTTGGTTCGTCAACGGTCGACGCATCCGTGGCGGAGGCCCGTTGCTGTCCACGCAGTACTTTCACAGAGGCGATGAGATCGTGCTCTCTGTCGTTGCCTCGGATGGCGACGATTCCAGCCGCGAATTGAGGAGTGAGCCCATTCGCGTCGCGAATGCGAATCCGACGATCGTTTCGTCACCCGGAAGCTTCGGTGGGGATGGCGTCTTTCGTTACCGCATCGAGGCAGTGGACTCGGATGGCGATCGCATGTTTCGTTACGTACTGCCCGTGGCACCGACCGGCATGAAGTTGGATGTGGTGCGGGGCATGGTGTCGTGGGAGCCTCAGGAGAACCAGGCTGGAACGCACGAAGTTGCCGTAGAGGTCCACGATCGCTCGGGCGGTGTCGCGAGGCAAGAGTTCGATGTCACCGTCAGTCTCGAAGAACCACTGCCAGCGGCACCGAGATTCTGATCTCGAACCTGTGAACCGCCGGATCTTTCAGTCGTGGATCTCGTACTCTTTGAGCTTGTAGAGGAGATTTCGGTGGCTGATTTGCAGTAGACGCGCGGCGTGCGTTCGATTTCCTTCGGTGGCCTGGAGGGCACGTCGAATCAAATCCTTCTCCGCGCGGCGCCGAGCCGTTCTGAGGCAGAAATCGATCGGTTCATCGCTAGTGGCAGCGGGGGAGGGGGGTGCAACGACGCTCTGCGGGAGTTCGCTCGCGGTGACGAAATCCCCATCAGCCAGAATCACGGCCCGTTCGATGACATTCTGAAGTTCCCGAACGTTGCCGGGCCAGTGATAGGCGAGGAGATGGGTCAGACTTTCGTCGTCGATTCCTCGCACGGGTTTTCCGAGATTGGCCGCGTAGTGGGCCAGATAGTGATCGACCAGAAGAGAGATGTCTTCGGGGCGTTCACGCAGAGGGGGAACTTCGAGTCTGACCACGTCGAGCCGGTAGAAGAGATCCTCGCGGAACCTGCCGGCCTCGACTTCCGCTTGGATGTCGCGTGCCGTGGCGGCGATGACCCGAACGTCGACACTTCGTGACTTCGTCTCGCCGAGCGGTCGGATTTCCTCCTCCTGCAGAACGCGTAGGAGCTTGACCTGGAGTTCAACAGGCATTTCGGCGATTTCGTCTAGGAACAGCGTTCCTCCATGGGCTTCGACGAACAGTCCATGTCTCGCTCGATCCGCACCAGTGAATGCGCCCCGGATGTGACCGAAGAGTTCGCTCTCGAGAAGGGTTCCGGGGATCGCCCCGCAATTGACGGCCACGAAACTTGTGCTGCGTCGGGGGGACTGGTCGTGGATGGCTCGGGCCAGGACTTCTTTGCCGGTGCCGCTTTCACCCGTGATCAGCACCGTGGCCTTGTAGCCGGCGGCTCGTTCCATCATTTCGAGCACTGAGATCATGGGTGGCGAGGCTGCGACGATGGGGTGGGTTCCTGTTGCTCGGTCGACGTCGCGTTTGAGCAGAGCATTGGTGCTGCGCAGCTTCTCCCGTTCCTGGGCTTTCCGGATCGTAAGCAGAACCTCTGCAGGTCGGAAGGGCTTGGCTAGGTAGTCGTAGGCGCCTCGATTCATGGCCTCGATGGCCAGGTCTTCGGTTCCGTAGGCCGACATCATCAGAATCGTCGATCCCGGGAGCCGTCGCAGCAATTCTGGAAGGAGTTCGAGTCCGTCGATCCCGGGCATTCGGAGATCGCATAGGACGATTTCGTAGGGGCATCGGTCGACCGCCTGCAGGGCTTTCTCGCCGTCCTCGGCGGTACCTACCTCGAAACCCTCGGAGGCGAGGACCATGGCGAGGCTCTCTCTCAGGGCCGGGTCGTCGTCGATGATCAGGATTCTCTTGGACATCCCGTGTCTGGATATCGGCGATCGGCCCCGTCAGGTGAGGGGAAATCGATACTCCCGCCGCCTGGAACCGATCTCCGCCCCCCTAGTTGCCGCTCAATTGCGGTTGGGCTCAGCCTGGATCCGAGTTGCCGTACTGGTGCCTCATCCCCTCAAGTCCGTGATTCCAGGGTCCGATGAAGCCTGGGACGGGCCAGAGGGCTTCGTTTTCAACCGGTTGCAAGACGGGGGGATCCAGTGTCGAGCAACAATGTTCAGCGCTTCCGAGAAGCGATGATGATCAGCAAATCCGAGCTGGCCCGTAAGGCGGGCCTCTCGACCCTGACCATCGACCGTGTCGAATCGGGTCGGCCCTGCCGCCTCGATACCAAACGGAAGATCCTGCAGGCCCTTGGGCTCAAGGTCTCTGACAAGCATCGAGTCTTTGATGCTCGGGTTTCCAACCGCAACATGCGATCCAGCGAAGAGATCGCGGCGGAGATGTCACGCTGAGGGCCGTCATCGACCGAATTTCGCAATGGGCACCCGGGCACGGCGGTGCACCCGTGGTGGGACTCGATGTGGGTTCCACGGCGGTGAAGGCGGTTCAACTTTCGACCAAGGGCCGCGGCGATGATTTTGAACTGACCCACCTGGGTGTCGCGCAACTTCCCCCCGATGCGATCGTCCAGGGAGCCTTTCTGAACTCGAGTGCCATCGTCGATACGATTCGAGAAGCGATCGATGCGGGAAAGATCAAGAACCGCAACGTGGCGGCCGCCGTGAGTGGCCACTCGGTGATCGTCAAGAAGATTCGTTTAGCCGCCATGACGCGGGAGGAACTCGAAAACCAAATCCAGTGGGAAGCCGAGCAGTACATCCCGTTCGATGTCAATGAGGTCAATCTTGACTTCCAGATCCTTGGAACCGATGAGAGTTCCGGCGAGATGGATGTGGTGCTGGTGGCTGCGAAGAAAGATCTCATTGACGACTACGTCCAGGTCATCACCGAAGCCGGTTTGAAGCCGGTTGCAATCGATGTCGCAGCGTTTGCGGTGGAGAACGCGTTCGAGCGGAACTACGAAACCGAGGCCGATGAGATGGTGGCATTGGTCAACGTGGGTGCTCAGGTCGTGAACATCATCGTGTTCTCTCAGGGTGTCCCTCTGTTTACGCGGGACATCGCTGCTGCGGGGAACCAGTACACCGAAGAGATTCAGAAGACGCTTTCCGTAGGTTTTCAAGAAGCCGAGCGCATCAAGTTGGGCGGTGGTACCGGCGACGATGATCGCCAGATGGTTCCCGCCGAAGTGGAACGTGCGATGCAGTCGGTTACAGAAATGCTCGTGGGGGAAATCGGGCGGTCCCTTGACTTCTTCGCCACTACCATCGCCGAAAGTCGTATCAAACGCGCGCTGATCTGTGGTGGTGGAGCCAACGTATCGGGATTCCTGAGGGCCTTCCAAGAACACACGGGCATCGAAGCCCAGGTGCTCGACCCGCTCCACAGAATGCGACCGAATTCGAGTTTCGATTCGGAATTCCTGGAAGAGATGAGCCCGTCGCTGGGTGTCGGGGTTGGCCTCGCACTTCGCAGAATCGAGATCTAATGCTCGAAATCAACCTACTTCCGATTCGAGAGGCTCGCCGCCGGGCGGGCTTACGAAAGCAGGCCGTACAGCTATCGGTTGGACTGGCTTTGACCGTTGCTTGTATCGGTACGGTTCATTTTCACATCACGCGAGATATCGCGGAGTCGAGGGCCCGTATCGCTCAGATGCAGAGCGACATCGATCGGCTCAAGCCTCAGATTGAGCAGGTTGCCGTCTTTCGAAAGAAGAAGGCG
The DNA here is from genome assembly GCA_022447545.1 of Myxococcota bacterium. GTDB lineage: Bacteria > Myxococcota_A > UBA9160 > UBA9160 > SMWR01 > JAKVBI01. The sequence goes on along the minus strand of JAKVBI010000011.1, from coordinate 7,849 downwards.
GCTCTGACTGAAAAGATCAGGGTCATCGATGGTTTGGTTGAGGCTCGGACTGGTCCTGTCAAGCTGCTCGGCGAACTTGCCAGTCGAACTCCCGAGCGCCTTTGGTTGACGGAACTCCAGTCTCAGGGGACCGCCATCACGATGGAAGGCTTGAGCCTGGACAACGACCTGGTCGCTGACTTTTTGACTCAGTTGCAAGAGTCTTCCTATTTCACAGCTGTCGACCTCAATCGCACGAAGTTGGGGAACGCAGTGGATGGTTTGAAGCTCGTGGAATTCAGTATCCGCGCCAATGTTGCAAACCAGCCCGATGAATCCGCCGCAGAGGCGGGGTAGAGGTCGGTGGTCATGGAACTCAGCCCGTTCGTCCAGGAACAGATGGACCGGATCGCCGCAATGCCGCAGCGCACACGTGTGGCTGCCATTGTGTTGGCACTGATAGCCATCGGTGGTGGCTACTACATGGGGTCCTACCGCGCTGATCAGGCGACGATCGCTGCGTTGAAAACGCATGAGCTCGGGCTGCAGCGAAAACTATCCGAGGTCCGCTCCGTGGCAGCGAACCTGAAAGTCTTCGAGCAGGAGATCGTGGACCTCGAATCCGAGTTTGCTCTGGCGTTGCGTCAGCTGCCGGACGATAAAGAACTCGAGGTGCTGCTCACAGACATCAACAACCTCGGGAAGACCTCGGGCGTGGAGATCAAGTTCTTTGAGCGCGGTCAAGAAAGTATGAAGAACTTCTACGCGGAAGTTCCCATCGACCTGGAGATCGAGGGAGAATTTCACGACGTGGCCAGATTCTTCGATCTATTGGCGCATTTGCCCCGGATCGTCAATGTCGACTCGCTCGAGATGTCGATCATCAGTGAGTCTGCCGAGCTTACGCGTCTCAAGGTGTCCGGGATTGCGACGACTTTCCGCTTCGTGGAAGACAGGAAAGTGGCGGTGCGGCGGGCGGGAGCACGAGACGCGTGAGCGGCGGAGTGATCGAAATGAAAACAAGGATCCTTTGCGGTGTTGTCGCGGTGACCTGGCTCGCCTGCGGTGAAGGTTCCGCAACGCAAGCGGACACGCTTTCCGTGGCCGAAGAGCGCACGCGCCTCGCGCAGGTGATCGCCCCGAAAGAGGTCGCGGCCGTTGAAATGGCAAGAAACGAACCTGAACCCGAACTCAGCGTGGCCAGCGTCGAGAGGGACGATCGGTACGATCCCCATGGCAAGAGGGATCCCTTCCGGTCCTTTACCTGGGATCAGGTGGCTCTTCAGGAGACCCAGGATTCATCGGAGACGCCTCTCGAGCGCTTCGACATCGGCCAATTGTCTCTGGTGGCAGTGGTTTGGAAGCAGGGCTCGAGCCGTGCGCTGCTACAGGATCCTTCGGGCATGAATTACATCGTCACATCTGGCTCCAAGGTCGGAAAAAACCGAGGTCTGGTGACGAAGATCGACGACAACCTGGTCGTCGTCCGTGAGACCTACGTGGATTTTGCGGGTGCAGAGACCACGAAAGAGATTCAGATGCGCCTTCGCGGGAGTCAGGGGGGATGAGCAGCATGGACCGAAGTTTCGAGGATCGCTCGAGCGTGCATGATTGGAAGACCCTCGTGTCCGTTCTGGGAATCGGCGTGCTTTCCCTCGTGTTGTTTGCGTCTGGGAATCCGTCTCGTGCAGAAGGCGAGGTTGCCTCCCTGAGCGAGGGGTTGGTGCACGATTCGGAGGCGTGGTCGGGTCAGTTCAAGCCCCATTTTCCCGCGGAAAGAGTAGTGGAGTCGAGCGTTGAATCCGAGACCTCTTGGGAGATTGCCCCGCTGGAGAGTGTGAAATCGGACGAGGGCGCAACGGACCAGGCAACCGAGTTGTTGCGCGTTGACACCTGGTCCGCGAGAGACGGGGAAGGGGAGACGATCCATCTCGTGGCCGATGGTCCGGTGGCGAGTGTTTCCGCGTTCACGGTAGAAAATCCGAACCGACTGGTCGTCGACCTGTTGGGGCTTCATTCTTCGATCAAGTCTTCTCGAATTCAAGTGGGATCCTCCCGGGTGGAGCGGGTCCGAATCGGAGTGCACGACGACAAGGTTCGCGTGGTGCTCGATGGTGGAAGTTCGAACGACGTCTTCGATGGACGAAGCGTTTCGCCCATCGGATCTGGCTTGTTGATCGCGTTGGGTCGAGGGGCTCAATTGGCTGATCACGTCCTCGCAATTGAAGGCGGGCAGATGCCCCCTTCTAGGAGTTCGGACGAGACCGAACTCGATGAGGTCATCGCAGCTCTGCGTGCTGAAGTTGCCAAACCCGACGACACTGAGGTTCTGGAGACGCAGGAGATGGAGACCTCGAGGCCCACTGAAGTCGATCCCGCGGAGCAGACGCAGCGGTGGCTCGACCTCGCGGCCGTAGCGGATGTGGATTTCGGCGAGTCGCTGACGGATCCGTCGGCATCCGAGCCCGGGACCCTGACGAATTCCTCTGAGCCCAAGCTCGAGCCTGCACCCGAGACTTTGGTGGGCTCTCCTGCGTCCAAGGTGGGGGTGCCCGAGTTGGCGACGTCGGAGACGAAGATTTTCGAGGCCGACACTTTGGCTGGACTTCAGGCGCCCGAGGCAGCGGAGCCCGAATTCGATTCGGCCGATTCCGATGTCGAGACCGTGGTTGGCGAAGTCTGGAACCTCGCAGGGCGAGAAGCTGCACCCATCGAAACCGCCCCTCTGGTTGAGCCCGCCATTCGAGCGAACACGGAATCTCCGGTTGAAACTGATCCCATGGTTCACGTCTACGCAGTGGATCTCGTTTCTCAAGATGACCTTGATCGAATCATCGTGTACGGCGATCGCCCTTCGGACTACCGCCTCTACGAGCCGGATCCCGAAACTCTGGTGGTCAGCTTCGACGACGCACGGATCTCCCACGGAGAGGAGGTTCGCATTGCACCCGAACAATCCGGGCCCGTATCCCTGGTGACGGCCTTTCAGCAGCCAGACGTGTCCGGTTCCGAAGTTCGAGTCGTGATCAAAAGAGCATCCAACGCCGTCCCTCGAATCGAGCGGGTCGGCAGTCAGCTCCTTTTCGAATTTCCGCGTGCAGGCGAAATCGCCTCTCCGCCTCCTGTGCTCGCGGCGCTGGCAGCAACGGAAACAAAGTCGGTGGGAACCGAGATGTTTCAGGCCGACGACGACGCCAATTCTTCACCCGCATCCGAAGAGATCGAAATTACAGAGGCAACGGAATCCCTGGAGCCGACGGCTTCGGTCGAGCTCACGGAACCCGAGGCCGTTCCGGCTGCTCTCGAGCCGCCTGCGGCAATCGCCATTCTCAACGAGGGGGGATTCCAAGAGGGGAAGCAGTACACGGGGCGAAGGATTTCCCTCGACTTCAAAGACGTCAACGTGGCCGACGTGTTGCGCCTGGTCGCCGAGGTCTCCGACCTGAACGTCGTGGCGGGTGACGAGGTCTCGGGGCAGGTGACGGTTCGTCTGGTCGACGTTCCGTGGGATCAGGCCCTGGACGTGATTTTGTTGACCAAGGGGCTTGGTTTCGAGCGGGTGGGCAACGTATTGCGAGTGGCTCCTGCCACGGTGTTGAAGCAGGAGGAGGAGCTGAGGCTCCAGGAGCGAAGGAATCTCGAAGCCCTGGAAGATCTCGTGGTGAAACTTCAGCCCATCAATTACGCGAATGTTCAGGATGTTTCGAACATGGTTCAGCGCTTGCTGACCCCGAGAGGCACCGTGAATGTCGACGCGCGAACCAACACGCTCATCATCAAGGACATCGCTTCGGTGGTGGATGAGGCCACGGCTCTGGTCAAGGCTATCGATACGCAGACGCCGCAGGTCATGATCGAGGCGAAGATCGTCGAAGCCAACCTCGACTTCTCGCGCGAGTTTGGGAGCTCCTGGTCTGTCGGGACGCAGCCTCTGATTGACGGGTTTGATTCCGGTAGTGGTGCGCGAAGGGACCTCGGAAACAGCGACTTCTTGTTCCACGACACCAACAACTTCAGCTTCGGGAATCCCGTAGCAGCGACATCCGGCGTCTTTAATCTGGCTGCGTTCGTGGTGGACGAGAAAATGAATCTCGACCTGACTCTGCAGGCCGCCGAGGCCAATGGAGATGGCAAGGTGATCTCGAGCCCGAGGATCGTGACGCTCGACAATACCCGCGCCACCATCGAGCAGGGGGTATCGATCCCGTTCCAGACCTTCGAAAACGGAGACGCACAGCTCGAGTTCGTCGATGCGGTGCTCAAGCTCAACGTGACGCCTCATATCACGGGAGACAAGAGCATCATCATGAAAATCGAAGTCAGTCGGAATGCACCGGACGACAGCGTCTTCACGTTGACGGGTTCGCCAGCCATCGCCAAAAACCAGGTGAAGACCGAAACGTTGGTTTCCGATGGTCAGACTCTGGTTCTCGGGGGCATCTACGTGATCGACCGATCTGACACGAGCCAGGGGGTTCCCCTGCTGAAGGATGTGCCGGGCCTGGGCTGGGCGTTCAAGAACAAGATCATCAAGGACAACCGCAAGGAACTCCTGATGTTCGTGTCGCCTCGCATCGTCATGACCGCGCCCGACGCCAGCTGAACGGCACTTCGTCAGGCGAATGCTCACTCGCCAGGCGATGGGGCTCCGCTCCGCGGACTCCACCCCTCCCAGCCATTGGCGTATACTCCGCTGCCGCGACTGGATGGCATGGATCGCGTTGGAGTGGGGGCAGGTGGACAGGTCTTTTGAGCAGTCTTTGCTGCTGGCTACGTCGAAGGACTGGCGCTGCACAGGGGGCGGCGGCTCGTGAGTGCAGCGAGGGCCCGTGTTCGCCGCCGGATTTCCGTCGATCTCGGCGAGCGTAGCTACCAGGTCTCTCTAGGGCCGGGAATTCTTCCTTCGCTGGGGCGTGCTGTGGTGCGCGCCACAGGGGCAAGCCACGCGGTGATTCTGACCGTTCCCGGCGTGGGGCGACGCTACGCTGCCGCGACAGGCCGTTCGTTGCGCGAGGCGGGCATGAAGGTCCATCGCCTGCAGGTGCCCGACGGCGATGCCACGAAGAACCTGGACCAGATCGCCGAATTGTACGGGGAACTCGTTCGTTTCGGGGCCGACCGCAAGTCCGTTCTGGTTGCGCTCGGCGGCGGCATGGTGGGGGATCTGACGGGCTTCCTGGCGGCCACCTATCTGCGCGGGATCTCGTTCGTGCAGGTGCCCACCACACTGTTAGCCATGGTGGATTCGAGCATTGGGGGGAAGGTGGGTGTGAACCTACCCCAAGGGAAGAACCTGGTCGGAGCGTTTCATCAACCCCGCGCCGTGTGGGCCGACACTGAGTTGTTGCGTTCGCTGCCACGGCGCGAGCGGAGCGCAGGTTTTGCCGAGGTGATCAAGGCCGCTGCAATTTGGGATGAGAAACTGTTCGCGCGTCTCGAGAGAGAGGCCCAGGCGCTGATGGATCTCGAGCCCGGGCCGCTGATTTCGGTGATTGCCCGCGCCTGTGAGATCAAGGCTGAAGTCGTCCGTCGGGACGAACGGGAGTCGGGTCTGAGGATGCTGCTCAATTTTGGTCACACAGTGGGGCATGCGGTGGAAACGCTGTCGGGCTATGCCTCGATCCTGCATGGTGAAGCCGTGGCCATGGGCATGGTGTATGCCGCACGGCGCTCGGAGTCGTTGGGGCTTTGCCCGGTGGGGTCCGCAGAGCGCCTCGAGGCGCTTTGTGAGCGGTTTGAACTGCCCACGGAGGTGCCCGATTTCGATCGGCGCGCGTATTTGGATGTCCTGCGCGTGGACAAGAAGATCCAGTCGTCGCGAATCCAGTACATTGTCCTACGTGGAATCGGAAGTGCAGAGGCGCGACCGCTGCGGGCGGGTGAGATCATGCCCGGGAAGCGCGGATAGGGGGGCGTCCGTTCGCGTGCCCTGCGACTGCGGGGCACGGGGACCCGGCTCGATTTGGCTTTCTGATCTCCCGGAAGGGGGCTGAGCCCATGTGCGCCGTCAGAAAACACGATGTGGATTCGCCGCCGAGTGGTCCCGACGATCCCATCGCCCGGTCCGAGGCTCTGCGCCGCTCGGGTCAACCTTTGGCCGCCGAGCGAACGGTTCGCTCGCATCTGCTACAGGGCGGGGAAGGCGTTCGTGCACGCGCGGTGCTGTGCCTCACGCTGTTGGATCAGGGGCGGCACGACGAAGCCTACCGGGAACTCGAGAGTGCTTTCGACGATCTCTTCGAGGCGGATGAAGAGAGGCTGGCAATGGCTGGGGAGGAGATCAGTGCCCTGGAACTCGACCGGGCCTTCGAGACTGCCAGGCCCGACACCGACCAGATGATCGACGCCAATCAACTGGCCGAGGATGCCCTACTCGAGGCGGATCTCGCAGTTCCCGAGGGCTTCAAGACCGCCACCATGGCCGATCTGCTGGAGGAGCAGGGCGACCTCGATGGTGCTGAGAGGATTCGGGAAGCGATCGCCATGGAACTCCGCCAGCGACCCGAGGAAAGATTGGCTGAAGTTCCCGAGCGGGTTGAAGGGGCCGAAACGGACACGCGGGTGCGAGATGGTGAGACTCTGGCCGTACTCGAGCGTTGGTTGCGAAAGTTGCGGGGGAAGCGCGCGTGAGCTTCGAATCGACCCTGGGAGAGATTGTCGATGAATGCGGAGGGGGTCTGGCCGCGGCCTTGATGAGCGAGGAGGGGATCGCCATTGCTCAAGTGGAGGGTCGGCACCGTCCGGGCGAGGTCGTTCGGGTCGATGCGGGAACCGCCGGAGTGGAGTTCGGACGGATTCTCGAGGCAATGCGCAAAACCGCACGAAGCATTGAAGGTGGGGAGATTCAAGAGACGGTCGTGGTCATGGAGCGGTTCTCTCTGATCTTTCGCCCGGTGGATGCCGAGTGCAGCCTGGTGGTGGCGGTGGCGCGTGATGGCAACCTGGGCAAGGCGCGCTATCTCATGCGTCGCAGTCTGATCTCGCTGCGCGAGGAACTTTCGCCGTAGGGGCGGTCTCCGCGCTCAGCGAGCACGGTTCAAGGGGGCTTCATGTCGACAGCGATACGGGTGCTGGTCATCCACGGTCCCAACCTCAACTTGTTGGGGTCTCGTGAGCCGGAGATCTATGGCACCACGACCCTTGCCGAGATCAACTCGACCCTCGAGGAGGCGGCGGTGAACCGGGGCGCGGAAGTCAGTGCCTTCCAGTCGAACCATGAAGGGGCGTTGGTGGACCACCTGCAACAGGAAGCGCCTCAGGCCCAGGGCATTCTCATCAATCCCGGTGGGTTGACGCACACGAGTGTGGCTCTTCGGGACGCCTTGGTGGGAACGGACCGGCCGGTGGTGGAGGTTCATTGCTCGAACATCTTCAGCCGCGAGGAATTTCGCCATCACTCGTACGTTTCGGGAATCGCCGTCGGGGTGGTGTGTGGTTTCGGGCCTCGCAGCTACACGATGGGCCTGGAGGCTCTTTTGAGCCACTTGAGCGACTCTCGGGGTTGATTGTGTCGGTGCCCTGGCGGTGGTTGGAGCACGGCGATGGGGCGGGACCTTGGAACATGGGGGTGGACGAAGCGCTGCTCGAGAGCGCCATCTCCCGCGGCGAGCCCACCCTTCGCTTCTATGGCTGGCAGGGTGCGTGGTTGTCCCTGGGCTACGGGCAGGGCGACATGCGCCCGGGACGCCGACAGGAGTTTCGCCAAGCAGGTGTGGGGTGCGTTTGGCGGGTGACCGGTGGACGCGCGGTGCTCCACGGGGGCGACCTCACCTATGCGGTCGCAGCCCCGGCCCATCGACTTCCCGAAGGCCTTCAGCCCACCTATGCCCTGATAGCCGATGCCCTGGTGGAGGCATTGGCGGAACTCGGC
>JAKVBI010000010.1:537597-538031 GCA_022447545.1 Myxococcota bacterium | reverse complement strand
GCCCGTCAGGACATCGCCCGCATCCCCGAGTCCGACGAGTGCCCAGGTGCGCAGACCCAGCCGTTGATATGCGTACGCGAGCGCGAGCAGGCCCTCGTGCCAGAAGAGGTGGATTGCGGTTTGGCCGCGTCCGGCGCGCTCGATCTGAGTTCGGAACGCGGCGTCATCGATGTGGCTCGTGAAGAACACGAACCGCAGGTAGGCGGTGTAGATCGGGGGGGCGAGGCGGCACGCCAGGGATACGGCGGGCTGCGAGATACGGGGTCGGATTCGGCGCCACAGGCGTCGCCAGGGGCCCCTCTGGCGGAGGTTCCGCGAATGCATGAGGAGAGCATAGGCACCTGCCCCGGGCCCCCCCCGAGCCGGGGCCCGGGCCGGGGGCAACAAAAAGGGCGGGTAAGCGGTATAGCGGTTGGAGCAAAGGGAGAGCCCCC
>JAKVBI010000010.1:382005-537587 GCA_022447545.1 Myxococcota bacterium | reverse complement strand
TTGGGGGGCCTCTGGGGTGGCCTGGGGCCCGTGGGGGGGTGGTGCGGTTATTGATTGTGTAGTGCTTTGGCACGGGCCCGGGGCACGGCGTTGGGGGTGCCCGGGGCAGGGGCAACGAATCAGGACGTGTAAGCGTTCTCGCTGTGCTCGCTCAGGTCGAGCCCCACGGCCTCTTCTTCTTCACCCACCCTCAGGTCGCCCATGATGGCCTTGAGGACGGCAAGGATCACCAGGGTAGCGATGGGGCAGAAGATCCCGGTGAAGAGGATGCTCTTGATCTGAATCCAGACCTGGCCCTCGACGCCTGCCCCGGTAGCGGACCAGGTGAACAGGCCTGCGGCCAGTGCACCCCAGGCACCGCCGACGCCGTGTACGCCGAATACGTCCAGGGAGTCGTCGTAACCCATGGCGGGCTTGAGCAGGGTCACTGCCGCATAGCAGAAGACCGCGGCACCGAGGCCCACGGCAATGGAGCCCATGGGGCTCACGAATGCGCAGGCCGGGGTGATGGCTACGAGGCCGGCCACGGCTGCGGTCGCTCCCCCCAGTACCGTGGGTTTGCCCCGATGCAGCCACTCGATCACGATCCAGCCGACGACTGCAGCTGCGGTGGCGGTCTGGGTGGTAAAAAATGCCAGCCCCGCGACTCCGTCAGCGGCCAGTTCACTGCCGGCGTTGAAACCGAACCATCCGACCCACAGCAGGGATGCGCCAATGACCGTGAAGGGCAGGCTATGGGGAGGCATGGGTTCCGTGCCGAATCCCTTGCGCTTGCCGAGGTAGAGGGCCGCGGCCAGCGCCGAGAATCCACTCGACATGTGGACCACCAGGCCACCGGCGAAGTCGAGGGCGCCCCACTCGGAGATCAACCCCCCTCCCCAGACCATGTGGGCCAGGGGGCAATAGACCAGGATGAGCCAAAGGGTCATGAACGCGAACCAGGCCGAGAACTTCATCCGCTCGGCGAATGCTCCGATCATCAGCGCCGGTGTGATGATGGCGAACATGAGCTGGAACATGGAGAACACATATTCGGGGATCGTGCCGCTAGCGGTTTCCGGCAATACGCCACTCATGCCGACCTTCGACAGGCCGCCCCAATAGGTGCCTTCACCCCCGAACGCAATGCTGTAGCCCACCAAGACCCAGATCACCGTGGCCCAACCGGCGGAGAGCAGGCATTGCATGAGAATCGACAGCACGTTCTTGCTTCGAACCAGGCCCCCGTAGAACAGGGCGAGTCCTGGCAGGGTCATCATCAACACCAGCAGGGTGCTCGTGAGCATCCAGGCCGTGTCCCCGCTGTCGATTTCGCCTTCCGCTAGGGCTGCCTGAGCGGCAAAGATCAGGGCGAAGCCAGGCAGACTCCTCAAAAAACCGCGCATGGGTTGGGTCATGTCCACTCCTTGATTTGGCCGAGAGAACGTGGCGTCCGCCGCGTCCTGTCGTAGTCGAAAAACACTGGTATGCGGATCCCGGGTACCCGCACGCATATCACTGAAGTTTTCGTAAAGGTCGGCGGAGAAAATCGCAAGGACGGGTTTGTGCCAAACACGATAATTTCGACCAATCCGGACGAATTGGGCCGAAAATAACACACTTTGTGGGCCTCTCAGGGGTCTTGGCTCGGATTCAATCGCCAGGTGGGCCGGTCGGCGAGTGCCGCGAACTCAGGATCCGACGGTCACCACCTGAATGGCGTTGGTGGATCCCGCCTGGTCGTCCAGCCCCATGGTTGCGACCACCGTGTCTCCGGATTGAACGAGCCCGAGTTCTCGACTGCGTTCGAGCCCGAACCGAATCATTTCCGAGTTGCTTCCACCGGGGCCCTGATAGAGGAGAGGCATGACGCCCCAATTCATGGATAGTTTGCGCACCACGTCGGGTGACCGGGTCACGGCCAGGATCGGGCAGGTCGGTCGGAACTTGGAAACACTGCGCGACGTGAAGCCGGTTTCGGTCAGCGTCAGGATGGCGGTAGCGTCGAGATGGTTCGCCATGGCGATGGCGGCGTGACTCACCGCCTCGACTCGCGCGTTGGCGGGTTCCGAATCGATCTTCTGGAGGTGGCCGTATTCGGAGAGTCCCGACTCCGCCTGTAGCGCGAGAGCCGCCATTGTTTTTACCGCCTCGACGGGATGCTCTCCGATGGCGGTTTCGCTCGACAGCATGATCGCGGATGTGCCGTCGAAGATTGCGTTGGCGACGTCGCTGACTTCGGCCCGGGTCGGAATCGGGTTTCGGACCATGGACTCGAGCATCTGAGTCGCCGTGATCACGGGTTTGCCGCTGGTGACGGTGGTACGGATGATCCGTTTTTGGATCATGGGAACTTCCTGCACGGGGATTTCGACGCCGAGATCCCCTCGTGCCACCATGGTGCCGTCGGAAGCCGCCACGATTTCGTCGAGGTTTCGAACTCCCTCGCGGTTCTCGATCTTGGCAATCAGGGTCGTGTTGGCCGCGTGGTCTTCGAGGACTTCGCGAATCATGCCAACCTCGGCGGCGCTGCGGATGAATGAGGCCGCGATATAAACGATGTCGTTCTCGATGGCGAAGCGAAGATCATCACGATTCTCCCCGCTCATGAGTTCGTGGGGGATGTGGATCTCGGGTAGGTTGACGCTCTTTTGGTCGCGTAGGGTTCCGCCGCGCTCGATATTGCAGACCACCTCGTCTCGGGCGACCAGGTTCACCGTGAGTTGGATGCTTCCGTCATCGAGGAGAATGACCGTCCCGGGTTTTACATGGTCTGCCAGGTTGGGGTAGGAGACCGGAACCCCTCGCTCATCCCCGATGCCCCCGCCGGAGAGCAGTCGGAAGGTCTCGCCATTGTTTAGAGTCGCCGCTCCGCCGCGGAGCCTTCCCGTGCGGATCTCGCTGCCGCGGGTGTCGATCAGGACAGCGACGTTGGCGCCCAGTTCCCTGCCGGCCTGGCGAATGGTCTCGAGTCGCCTCTGCTGGTCGGCGCGCGAGCCGTGAGAGAAATTCAGGCGAGCGACGTTCATTCCCGCCTGGATCATGGCCTTGATGGTGCTCAGGGAGTCACAGGCAGGGCCGATGGTGGCGATCAGCTTGGTTTTTCGCAGGGTCCTTCGTTGGGCCACCGCGTCTCCTCTCGTGCTCGAATGGAGGGTGAACCTCGGATCTTCCAGCATCGCGTGGGCTAGTGCCAGCTTCGTGTGGGAGGTGCGGATCAGTTCGAGCACACCTCGCCGGGTTCGCGGAAGTTCTCGTACTCGATCTGGATCGTCGAGTGTGCGATTCCGAACCTCGTATGCAGGCGGTCGCAAATGTCCTGAAGTAGTGAATCTGTGAGGCTTTCATTGCTGGCCACGACGTGACCCGACAGGGAGACCATGCCGCTCGTGATGGTCCAGACGTGCAGGTCGTGGACCGAGGCCACGCCGTTGAATTCCGCGATGGAGGCACGAACGGCTTCGACGTCAATGTGTCGGGGAGCCGCCTCCATCAAGACGTCCACGGTCTCACGGATCAGGGCGATGGAGGCCGTGACGATCAGGCCTGCGATGAGGATCGAAGCCGCAGCGTCAGCCCATTGGAGTTGCCATGCCCAGATTGCAAATCCAGCCGCGATGGCTCCCACGCTTCCCAGGGCATCGGACAGAACGTGGAGCCAGGCGCCACGGATGTTCAGATTCTCGCGCCGTCCTTCGTTGAGGATCATCAGGCCGACGACGTTGATGACGAGTCCTCCCAGTGCGACCAACAGCATGGGGCCCCCCAGGACTTCTTGAGGGGCTCGAAAGCGCTCGGTCGCGTTGATCGCGATCACGGCGGAAATCGCGATCAGGAGGACTCCCTGGAGTAATGCAGCCAGAATTTCTGTCCGTCGGTAGCCGTAGGTACGGCTTGGGGTCGCCGGCCTTTGGGCGATTTGGAGTGCGAACAGCGAGAGGCAGAGGGAGAGCACGTCCGAGGCCATGTGGCCGGCATCGGCGAGTAGCGCCAGGGAGCCCGTCATTACGCCCCCCACGATTTCGATGGCCATGTAGGAGGCCGCAAGAGCAAGGGCGATGATCAGTCGGCGCTTGTTGGCGCCTGCGTGGTGAAGGCCGTGTGTGTGGCCATGGTCAGTGTCGGGTTTGCGGGTCACGGGGGGCCTCCTGGGGTCTCGTGGCTCCGAAACGACTCTTGGGCAGTTGTGGGGAGTGTAACCGAGGGCCGAGGGGGACACGCCAGGTGGGCCTGCGGCGACGGAGTCAGGGCTCGGGAACGAGGAAGGTGATGGTGCGCTCGAAGCGGGCGTGTCGAGACGAGAACTCGACTTCATGGGCGTAGACACCGGGCTCCGCTTCGAGGGGGATTTCGACGAATGTATCCACCTGCCAGCGACCGGGTCGCAGTTCGTAGTTCGAATGGGTTTCTTGATGGATGGCGCGCCCTTTGAACAGGATTCGAGTGTGCAGGTCACCGCTGACGACCTCGGTCGCCCGTCTCGGACACAGGGCATAGACGAGACGATGGTTGAAGTCACCGCCCGGCTCGACTTCCGGTGGGATGAGTTCGCTGGTTTCGATCTCGAGGAAGGGAAGGTCGCGTTTTTCGCAGTTGTACTCATCCCAGACCACTTCGGGGAAGGCCCGATTGACGGTTCCCTCCTGGCGCAGGGATTTCTCGACCTGCCAGCGCAGGTTCGCGCAGCCCAGCGCACAGACGGCGGCCAGCAAGCCGGCGATTACCTTCGAATCACCCATCCGGCGGTCTCCTGGGCGGCTGATGGACTCGGGCGGGGGCGGGGCCGCGGCGGGGTATGGGCCGCGACGGATTTCGGGGGAGCGGGGCTGGCCGGGGGTTGGGCGGCCGCCGGTGTGGATTCGCGGCGATTCGTCGGTTGAAGGGTCAAGCCGAGCGCTGCCAGAGCCTGGGACTCGGCAGGGCTCGGTAGGTAATCCCCCTCTGCCGGTGTGCTCTGGGACTCGAGAGGAGAGTGTTGGGCGGTTTCGATGCTGGCGCGCTCAGGCGAGGGGTCCGTTGCGTTCCAGGCCAGGCTGTTGACCCCCGACACCAGGGCCAGTCCGGTGAGTCCGAGGGCGAGTTGGCGTTTGGAGAGGCTGGGAAGCGAGGCCATGGCGCGGGCCCTGTTTTGCCAATGGCGCCAGGGGTGCGAACGGGGGCGGGGGCGCTCCAGGGTGGCGATCTCCTCGTCAGCCGGTGCGGCAGGTCGCTCGGACCCGAGGGAGAGCGGTGGAAGCGGTCGCGTGGCGGTGTCGGTCAGGCCTGGGGCGCTCGCCTCCAGGGCGCGCCCAAAGTCCCCCACGGTCATGTATCGGTCCCCGGGTGATTTCTCGAGGGCGCGCAGGAGGGCCTGCTCGATGGGCTTGGGCAGATCAGGAACCCATTGGCTCGGAAGTGCCGGCGTGGATTCGAGGTGGGCCTTCATCAACTCGTAGTCGTTCTTCTGGGCGAAGGGGACCCGACCCGTGAGCAGATCGTAGAGCAGGACCCCCAACGAGTAGACGTCTGAACGAGTGTCGGCGGGCTCTCCCCGGACTTGTTCTGGTGACATGTACTGGAGGGTTCCGACCATGTGGCCGGCCCGCGTGACGCGTTGGCCACCGAGCACCCGAGCGATGCCGAAGTCCATGACCTTCACCTGTCCCGCCTCGCTCACCATGATGTTCGAAGCCTTCAAATCTCGATGGACGACCGAGTGGCGGTGCGCGTAGTCGACGCCTTCGAGGGCCTGGTAGAACCATGGCAGTGCTCGTTCGAAGGGCAGTGGCCCCTCCTTCCGGAGAAGCTGGGAGAAGGTCTGTCCCTCGACGTATTCCATCACCATCACCAGCGTGCCCGACTCTTCGACCAGGGCATGGAGAGTGGCAATGTTGGGGTGGTTGAGTTGGGCGAGAGTGCGTGCCTCGGCACGGAAGCGCTCGAGAACCTTTGGGCGCGAGGCGAGTTCCGCCCGAAGGATCTTGACGGCGACGGATCGCCCGAGGGCTTCATCGGTGGCTCGATAGACCTCGCCTACGCCTCCGCCACCGATCCGCTCTGCCAGTCTGTAGCCGCCCACCGCCGTGCCGACCATGACGGCGCCCCTCACCCGAAAAATTCGACTCTCGTACGGCCCCAATATCGGACGTTCGCCGCGGATCCTTGACCCATTGGCACGGGCGGGGCTTCAAGGGGAGGTGGGAATGCTGGGATTTTCCGATTCAGTGGGGGAAGAGGGTGCGAGGGCGTCGGGGCTTACGAGGCCTGCGGACATCACGAGTTTGAAGGCGTCCTCCACACTGATGTCGAGAGAGGTCACCTCTTCTCTGGGAACGAGCAGGTAGAAGCCGGAGGTGGGGTTCGGGGTGGTGGGTAGAAAGCAATTGATCAGCACCTGCTGGGTGGCTTCTTGGGCGACGCCCTGGGCCAGGCCGGTCGTGAAGGCCAGGGCGTAGATACCCGGCCGCGGGTACTGGATCATTACGACCCGGTTGAAGCGCTCGGTGGGCTCCTTGGTGAAGATCGCCTCGGACAACTGTTTCACACCACTGTAGATGTTGCGCGCTACGGGAACGCGAGCGAGTTGGCGTTCCCAGAAGCGAATGAACTCGCCTCCGACCACGTGGCGGGCGATGACCCCCATCAGAATGATCACCAGAAAGGTGAAGAACATCCCGATCAACGGCACTGGCGGGGCTTCCGCCTGGCCTGGGATCACGAGCTTCAACAACCGGGGGAGGATCAGGTTGTCGAGCCAGACAATGATCGAACCAATGGCCCAGACCGTGATTCCGATCGGGGCGAAAAAGAGTATCCCCGCGACGAAATAGCGCCGCGTCGCCACGTTCAGCGCCGTGAGCCATTTGCGGAACATCGGGGTGGGAGGGCCTTAGAAGAGGGGCCGGTCTCCATCGGGCGCGTAGGAGGTGATCTCGCAGTCGAGCGAAATGACTTCGTAACTGGGCGGCTCGTAGGCCGTCTCGCGACCGAGTTCTCTGCTGTCCTGGTCAAATCCCATAGAAACAATGCTAGCAGCTGGGTTCAGGGCCTGCACCGGCAATTTCGTCCGCAGGGGGCTCGGCGCAAACGACGGGGCCCCGGCCTGGAGTTCCCGTCAGCGCAGCAGCACGTCGCACAGCAGCTTCAGCCGGCGAACCATGCGACCGAGGCTGGGGCGGTTCTGGATGTTACGGCGCAGGGTGACCAGGACACGCCGCTCGAGGGTATGTCGGCTCAGTCCGCGTCCGCGCCGCCGGGCCCCGGTTTCCGGAACCGTGGCGAGTTGTGCCTCCAGTTGCGGTCGCTCCCAGCCCCAGACTGCCAGGTCTTCGTCCTCCAGGCCGTCGAGAATTCGTTGGGCCTGTTCGACCTTCGAGGGGTCTCCCGCCATGTCCTGCAGCCAGCGCTCTAGCGAATCCGTGGTGGGGCGGGATTCTTTCGCGACGGTGACTGGGTCGCCCAGGCCTCGAGCGGCGCTGCCGCGGGCCTCCGAGTGCTGTCCGTAGTCGACCATTTCGGGCTCGAAGCTCAGCCCAGCGAAGTCACAGATTCTGCGGAGTTCGGCTGCGGGCTCCTGGACCAGGGCTTCGTAGTGGAGGGCGTGCATCGGCACCGGGGCCTGCCGGACGAACCTCGCGATGGCGGGGACGTAGCGCTCCAGCAGGGGATTGTGACGATGGGCCGCCTCGTGGTCCCCGTCGTAAAAGGACTGAACGGCCGACGACCAGAGCGCCAGCGGATTGCGGGTCAGCACCACGTAGCGGGCGTTGGGATAGAGCTTGGCCAGGAAGTCCAGAACCAGTGCGTAGGCGGGGGTCTTGTCGAGGAGCACGCGTCGTCCGGTGGAATCGAGGATACGGCGATAGAGGTCATCGCTATAGGCACGCAGGGCGCTGAGGTAGTCGGCTTCTCCCCCGGGTAGTTGATCGACCAGTTCGTGGATGGCTGCGCGGCTGATAATCGGGTCGTAGGGGGCGGTATCGACCTGTTCGTAGTAGCCGAGATGGGCCAGGGGCGTGATCAGGTGGGGCTCGGCGGGTGCGTGGATATCGGAATGGGTTCCCAGCATCCGCGCGAGCAGCGTGGAGCCCGAACGCGGGGCGCTGATGAGAAACAACAGGCGATCTTCCAAGGAGTCCTCCCTCGCCGGGTGCGGTCTCAAGTGTCGAAGCCGTTTGAGTCAGCCAAGCGGGCATACCAGCGGCCCGAGGCCTTGAGGGTGCGTCGACCACTTTCGAAGTCGACGTGCACCAACCCGAATCGCTGGTTGTACCCCTCGGTCCATTCGAATTGGTCCAACAGGGACCACGCATGGTAGCCGCGGACGTCGGCGCCGCCGTCGATGGCGCGTGCCAGGGCTTCGAGATAACCGTGGTGGAACTCGATCCGCCGAGGGTCTTCGACCCCGCCCGTGTCCGTGGGGCTATCTCCGTACCCGCAACCGTTCGCGGTGATCTCCAGGACGGGGGTCTCGTAGTCTTGGCTGACACGTGTGACGATGTCGTAGAGAGCGTCCGGCCAGACTTCCCAGCCCGTCTCCGTTCGGGGTCCCCGCCCGGTTCCAGGCGGTTCAATCGGTTTCGCCTCCACGCCCAATGGGTCTCCGGGGAATGGCTCCACGAAGGTGCGCGAGAAACAATTGACGCCGATGAAGTCGAGGGGCGCGCGCATGCGCTCGAAATCCCCGTCGAGAATGCCCATCCGAGCAGCCGGGAGTTCGTCACCCATAACGTTGGGGTAGCGACCCCGGAGAGCGGTTTCGAGAAACCAGAGATTCGCGAAGCCATGCCAGCGCTCGCTGGCAGCCGAGTCCTCCTCGCGGTCTCCTGCGGGTTCACAGGGGGAGAGGCTGAATGCGGTGCCGATCCGAGCCTCACTGGAGGTCGCACGAATGGCCCGGAAGGCTTCGCCCTGCGCCAGGTTCACGGTGTGGCTAGCTCGGAGGAAGGCGTCGGAGTCTCGAATGCCGGGTGCGTGGACCCCGAGGCCGTAACCGAGCCATGTGAAAACGAAGGGGGCGTCGAACAAGACCCAGTCGTTCACGCGGTCGCCCAGGGCCCGGGCCATGCGATCCGCATAATCGGCGAAACGGCCGGCCGTGTCCCGAAGGGGCCAGCCGCCTCGTTGTTGGAGCAACTGGGGCAGGTCCCAGTGGTAGAGGGTCGGGAGTGGCCGAATCTCCGCTGCCAGCAGGGTATCCACGAGTCGGCTGTAGTGGTCCATGCCTCTGGGGTTCACGGCGCCGTCGCCGCCCGAGAGCACGCGAGGCCAGGAGATGGAGAAACGATGGCTGGTCAGGCCGAGTTCCCGCATCAGGGTCACGTCGTCCGTGAAGCGCCGGTAGCCGTCGCAGGCCACATCGGCCGTTTCGCCGTTGCGCACCGTGGCGGGTCGATGGGTGAAGTGGTCCCAGATCGATTCCGCCTTGCCATCAGCGCGGGGGGATCCCTCGGTCGGGTAGGCGGCCGAGGCGGTGCCCCAATGGAAGCCTTCGGGAAACTGCACTCGGGCCATGGCCGCCTCCGGGGACGGGCGACACGCACCCGGGCGTCGCCTGTCGTGCAGCCCAGAGTAGCGACTCCCGGGTCCGGGGCGGGGCTCAAGGCGGCGCGATGGTAGGGTTCCTTAGATGGATCGAAATGTTGCACCGACCCGCCTCGAGGATCGCGTCAAGGCGCTGGCGCTGGCGTTGGGGTTTGATCTGGCCGGGATCGCAAGCGCCGAACCGACTCCCGAAACGCACTTCCTGCGCGAGTGGGTGGCACGCGGATACGCGGGGGAGATGGGCTACCTGGAGCGACGCCTCGAGGAACGGGTGGATCCGCGTCGAGTGCTCGAAGGGGCTCGTAGCGTCATCGCGTTGGGACTGGTGTACGACTCCGGGGCTCAGATTCAGAAGGAGCCCGGGCGCGCCACCGTGGCCCGCTATGCAGGGGGTGAGGACTACCACGATGTGATGATCGATCGCGTGCGTGCGCTGGAGGCGGGTCTCGAGGCTCTGGTCGGGAGACCCGTGGCATCTCGTGGATACGTCGACACGGGGCCCGTTCAGGAACGCGTCTTCGCCGCCTATGCCGGCCTGGGTTGGATCGGCAAGAACACCTGTCTGATCCACCCGGAACTCGGCTCCTACGTGTTCCTCGCCGTCGTCCTCACGGATCTGAAACTGTCTCCGGACGTGCGGACCGCCGACCACTGCGGGAGCTGTACGGCCTGCCTCGATGCGTGCCCGACCGGGGCTCTGCTGGAACCTCAGGTCCTCGATGCCACGCGCTGCATCTCCTACACGACCATAGAAGCTCGGGGGCCGGTGCCACCCACACTCCGTGAGTCTCAGGGGGAGCTGGTGTTCGGCTGCGATATCTGTCAGGAGGTCTGCCCATGGAACGTTCCCAGCAGAAGGACGGTGCCCCCCGACACGTCAGGCCTGCGGACCCGCGTGACGCCTCGTCCTGAGTGGCTCCAGCCGACCCTGGAATGGCTCCTCGGTCTCGACGAGGAGGCCTGGCGCCGTGCTGCGAGGGGCACCGCATTGCGCCGGGCCAAGTTTCGGGGACTGCTGCGCAATGCCCTGGTGGCGAGCGGAAATTCCGGAGATCCGAGCCTGATGCCTCTGGTCGCCCGCCACATGGAGAGCTCAGACGAGCTGGTGGCCGAGCACGCACACTGGGCGATGGAGCGTCTCCGGGGTTGTCGCTGAGGCCCTTCGCCACCTTCGTGTCGATTCTGGCGTTGGATCTCCAGGTAACAACAGGCACTGTGTTTTTTCAGGGACCCGATCAGGCGTGATGAAGAGTCAGTTCGGTTCGGTGCGGGTTGCCAACAGGTCAACGAGCCGACCGGGGTGGTCGGTGACAATTCCATCGACACCGAGGTCGAGCAGGGCCGACATCTCCAAGGGATCGTTGAGGGTCCAGACGTGGACCTGAATTCCGTGGGCGTGGGCATGATCCAGGAACTCACGCGTGACCAGCGGTTGACCGCCGAATTCGGGGGGCACCTGGAGGGCGTGCACGTGCGGGGGGGGCGGTGTGCCTCGTTGTGCCGAGTCGATGTGGGCGAGGATGTCTGCGAGGCTTGCCCCCAGGGCCACCTTTGAACCGGTTCGGTTCACGGTTTGCCGCAGTGCGGTCATGACGGCGTCCTCGCCGGCGGTCAGCAGGGTGAGGGGCTCCCTCCCGGCGGCCACCACGATCTCGACACAGCGCTCTACGAAGCCCGGCGCCAGTTGCTTGATCTCCAGGTTGAAGCGGGTGTCCGGGAACGTTGCGAAGGCTTCTTCGAGGCTGGGGATCGCCAGGCCGCGACCGCGCTGGGGGTGGCCGGGGGTGCCGTTGCGGGTAAAACGATAGCCCGCATCGAGGGTCTTCAGTTCTTCCCAGGAGTGGGCGTCGACGCGGCCGGTGCCGTTGGTACAACGGTCGACGGCATCATCGTGTACGAGAACCGGGACGCCATCGCGGGTGGTGTGGATGTCGCTTTCGATGATGTGGGCCCCCTGGCGCAGGGCGAGGTCGAAGGAGGCGAGCGTATTCTCGGGAGCTTCTCCTGCACAGCCCCGGTGACCGATGACCAGAGGAGTCGGGGCCGCGAAGAAGGGGTGTGTCATGGGGGCGCACGGTACCATGCTCGGTCCGCGCTCCGAAGCCGCTTTCCGCGGTGTGGACCGGTAAGGGGTTCCAGTGAAGCGGCGCCGGCGCGGGGTCAGAGGCGAATCGGTTCACCAGAGCCGCGGGGGTGGAAGAGCGCGATGGCAGTCTTGACCCATGAGGCGATCGTTTCCGAACTCGATTCGGGTCGGCTGCGCATCGAACCCCTGAAGGACGATCAGGTCGGCGCCGCTTCGGTCGACCTGACCCTGGGGGATGAGATCCGAGTGATCGCCCAGGAAGTAACGCCCATCGATCTCTGGGAGGATGCCGATTTTCGGAATTACACCCAGGTGTTGGATCTCGCCGAACCCTTCATCCTGCAACCCGGCGTGACGATTCACGGCATCACCCGTGAGCGCATCACGCTGCCCGACGACCTGTGTGGTTTTCTTGAGGGACGCAGCCGATTTGCGCGTCTGGGCCTGATGATTCACGTGACCTCTGCCTTCGTGCAGCCCGGTGTGTCCAATCGGCAGGTTCTGGAGATGAGCAATGTTTCGAGCCGGCCCCTGCGTATCCATGCTGGGGTGCGGCTTTGCCAGTTGGTGCTGATGCGGACCGAGGGGCGGGGCGTCTATACCGGACGGTACGCAGTTCAAGAGGGACTGCGTTGAGGCGGCATTTCGACCGCGGTGGCTACGGCGCGTCTCAGGCTGGGTTCTGAGGGTGAGGGCCGTTCTCCAGCGAGTGAGCGCGGCATCGGTCGACGTGGGTGGGGAGTCTGTTTTTGGCATGGACGAGGGGTTGCTCGCCCTGGTCGGCGTTGCCAGCGAGGACACCCCGACCGACGCCCGGGACCTGGCACGCAGAATGGTCAATCTCCGCATCTTCGCCGACGACCGGGGCCAGATGAATCGATCGTTGCTTGAGGTGGGGGGAACTCTCGGGGTCGTTTCGCAGTTCACGCTGCTGGCCGATGCGCGCCGGGGGCGAAGGCCTTCCTTCGGGTCGGCCGCTTCTTCGGAGAGGGCCGAGCCACTGCTCGTGGCACTGGTGGAGGCCGCAGAGCTCGAAGGGGTACGGGTGGTTGCCGGGCAGTTCGGCGCCGATATGAAGGTATCCCTGGTCAACGACGGGCCGGTGACGCTGCTCCTGGATACACAAAAGCTTTTTTGACCGGGTCCCCAAATTGTGGGGTTGACGGGACGGTGGTTCGGGGCATCCTTCCCACGGGGTGGGAGGTGTATTCATGAAAAACTCAAATGATCGAAGGACCCGGCCGCAGGTTGCGGCCGGACGATGGGGCTGTGCGCTGCGCCGGATGGGCGCGGTCGTGACCAGCTCAATGGTTCTGGTGGTGGCGACGGCGGGTGCCGTGCAGGCTTCGGACGATTTGGCGTCCGAGGGCGGCATGGGGGCTTTGGCGGCTGTTGCAACGTTGCCCTATGGACCCGCCAAGATTCTCTACGCCACGGGCGGGGTCTTGTTCGGCGGGTTGGCGTGGGCGTTCTCGGGCGGGGACAAGCAGGTCCTCGAGGCGGTGGTGACACCGGCGGTTCGGGGCGACTACGTGGTGACGCCGAGTGTCCTGCGGGGCAACGAGAACCTGCGTTTCTTCGGCCAGGACCCGGCGTATCGCGATGACGTATTCGCAGGCGCCAATCTGGTTGAGGATCCAGTCGATTAGGCGAGAGCCTGGGGGCTCGTCGCAGTCGCGTCTGCGACGGGCCCCTATCGCCCTGGGCACCGCACGTCGATACCCTCAGTGGCTAGTCCATGGGTGAAGTCGGTTCTCACGCGCTGTTGGCGTTTGCCGCGGGAATGCTCTCGGTGTTTTCGCCGTGTGTCCTGCCGCTCATGCCTGCCTACTTGTCACTGATTTCGGGAATCTCCGTGGAGGAGATGCGCTCGGGCAGCATGGCGAGGACGGCTCGTGGACGGGTGATGCTGGGTTGCTTCGGCTTCGTGGCCGGCTTCTCCCTCGTATTCGTGGTGATGGGCGTGGGCGCCGTGGCCATCGGCCGGGTGATTCGTACCTGGAGGCTCGATCTGTTCGGTCTCGAATTGGGGGTCTCTCAGATCGCGGGACTGGCGATCGTTGTCCTGGGCCTTCATATGATGGGTGTGACTCCGCTGCGCTGGCTCTATCGCGACACCCGGCCTGAAGTCGGCGGCGGCCGTCGTGGGTTTTGGAGCACCTTCGCCGTGGGGGCGGGCTTTGCGCTGGGCTGGTCGCCGTGCATCGGTCCGATCCTGGCAACGGTCCTCACGGTGGCGGGTAGTCGCGAGACCATGGGGCAGGGCGTGGTTCTTTTGCTCATCTACTCGGCGGGGCTGGCGATTCCGTTTCTTCTTGCAGGCTGGAGCATCGAAATCTTCTTCGAGGGGTTCTCTCGAATCAAACAGCATTTTAGAAAGCTCGAGATCGCTTCGGGTGGGTTGATTGTGGCCGTGGGTTTGCTGCTGGTGACGAACCAGTTCACGCGCCTGAATAGCCAGTTCAAGTTCATGACCGACTGGCTGGCAGCGGCGGAAAAGGCAATCCAGTGATCTTCGCAGCAAAAGACCTGGGACGAGTGGGGAGTCGGGTCCGGAGGGGAGTCGCTGCGTGGGTGGGGCTCACCCTCGCAGGATGGATGGTGGCTTCCGGCTGCAACTCGGACCCGGACGCGACCGAGGGCCTGGAGGAACCGGTGGCCACGGAGCAGGCGCCGGATTTCAAACTCGTCGATCTCGACGGTCGGGAGCACACGCTCTCCGCTTATCGTGGGCGCACGGTCATCGTGGATTTCTGGGCGACCTGGTGCGCGCCCTGTGTTTTTCAGGTGCCGGAACTCAACAAACTCTGGAAGGCCCGTTCCGCCGAGGGACTGGTGGTGCTGGGCGTTGCGATCGACGTGGAGGGGGCTGAGGTGGTGGCGCCGTGGGTCGAGGAGCAGGGGGTCGAATATCCGATTCTGCTGGGGGACGAGGACCTCGCCCAGCGTTTTGGTGCCTATGGGTTCCCGACTCTGGTGATCGTTCGTCCGGATGGCAGCATTGACAGCCGTCATGTGGGCCTGATCGAGCTTTCGGAGCTGGAAACCCTGATTCAGGGCGCAGGAGCCTAAAGCCGACCCCTGGTGGCGTCGAAGTCCACCCCAGGGACGAGCGGCACGGGGCGCTTCTGGGGGGGCTTCGCCGGGCCGTCGGAATTCCGGAAGGACGGCCCATGGCTCTGGAGGACACTCAGATGGGCTCGGAGGGTGACTTCGAGCGCGAGTTCGATTCGGGAGCGGTCATCTTCGACGAGGGAGACCCCGGCGATCACCTGTACGTGATCCGGCGGGGCAGCGTGGAACTCTCGCGAGAGGGGGTAGCGGGCTCACGCGTGATCGCGATGCTCGGGCCCGGTGATTTTTTCGGGGAGTTGGCGGTGGTGCTGGGCCAGCCGAGCAATGCCCGGGCGGTCGCCATGGAGCACACCCGGGTGCTGGAACTCGACCGGGCCACCTTGGAGCGGGTCTGCGTCGAACAGTCGGAGGTCGCCATCCGCTTGATTCGGGTGCTGGTATCGCGTCTGATCGAATGCGAGCGAAGGCTGGTGGCGCTCGGCGTGGACGACCTGCTGCGTCCGGTCGTTCGGGCTTTGCTGCGCAGTGCTCGACCCGTAGCGGGCGATTCCTCGTCCGAGGCGTTGGGCGGTATCGAGGGCTTTCGGATCGCCCTCAATTTGCGGTCGCTGGCGGAGCAGGCCGGACTCGGCATGTCCGAGGCCCACCGGGCGGTCCATCGCCTGTTCGACCTCGAGGTTCTGGAACTCGTCGACGGGTGTCTTGTCGCTTCGGACCTCGAGGCTCTTTCGGCCTGCCTGGATTGACGGGGCAACGTCAGGTTCGGTGTTCCCCATCGATGGCTTGGGGCCTTAGGACTTCGAAGGCATAATCGGCGCCTGGATGGATCGCGGAGCGTACCACGGGGGGAGTATGCGCTCGGGCTGGGACCGCTCGCGGTTCAAGCGTGTCGGGGCGGGCTTGGTTGCAGCTGTCCTTGTCGGCGCCGTCGAGGCCGAGGCCGACGCGGGGCTTCTGGGTCTCGACGGGGAACAGGGCTCGGAGCCGGTGGAGATCACCGCCGACTTGCTGCGCTACGACGCTTCTCGAAAGCTCTATGAGGCCACAGGCTCGGTGTGGGTTCGGCAGGGTGAACGCATCATCGAGGCGGACTGGTTGGTCTACGATGCTGAGACCGGGAGCGGCGTGGCGAGTGGCGACGTACGCCTGATCGATGGGCTCGACACACTGAAGACCAACTATCTGGATTTCGACTTCGAAGCCCAACAGGGAGTCGTCTTCGACGCCACGATGGATTCCGAGAGCTCAGGCTTTGAGATGCGAGGTGCCCAGATCGAAAAGACCGGAGATCAGACCTACCGCTTTCGGGAGGCCGTCTTCACCACGTGTGACTGCCCCGACGAGGAGGCGTCTGAACCCTGGCAGATCGCCGCCGAATCCGCGGAACTCGAGATCGGTGGATACGCGACGGTTCGCAATGCCGCCATCGAGATTCGGGACGTGCCGGTGCTGTGGACACCCTGGCTGGGTGTGCCGGTCAAAACCGAGCGGCAGAGTGGGGTGCTTCTGCCGGATTTTGGCGTCAGCCGGCGCAATGGCGTCGACCTTGGCCTGCCGCTGTTCTGGGCGGTTGCGGACCCGCTCAATCTCACCCTGACGCCTCGCTGGTTGGCGGATCGAGGCGCCAAGGGGGACCTGGAAGTCGAATACGTGGTGGGCGAGCACTCCTGGGGAAGGTTGTTCGGCGCGTATCTGCACGACGATGGGATCGATCCGGACACCCGCGCAACGCCGTTCGGTCGCAATCGTTGGTCGGTGCTCGGCGAGCAGGATTTCGAAGGGCCCGCCCGGATCCGCTTCAAGGCAGACTTCGCGTTCATTTCCGACAACCAGTACCCGCTCGATTTCGACGAACTGCGGGCCTATCGAACCCATCGCTTCATCGAGTCGACCGCGTTCGCAGGTCGTTCGTTCGGCCCCCTCGGTCGCGTGGCCGCGGGTTCGTCGCTGCTCTACGCCGATGATCTTCAGAACCCCACCGATCGAGACCGGGATGAGTTTCTGTTGCAGCGTCCCGGCCTCGCTCTGACGGCACTTCCCGCCAGGCTCGCATTTCTGCGACAACTCAGCGCTGCGCTGGACGTCGAGTACGCCTACTACACCCAGCGAAGTCGCGATTTTCCGCTTTGCTGTGGAGCGACTCCGGGCGTCTCGCCGATCACGCGGGCCGATGGCGTTTTTGTCGATAGCGGCATCGATGGCCTGCCCGACGGGCGAGAGCAGGTCGATGGAGACTTCAGCGACTTCCACCGAGACGACTTCGCCCTGACCGGGGGGCCCGAGGGCAATGGCGTCTTCGAGGAGGGGGAGCTGTTGGCCGATCGGGGGCACGTGGTGCAACTCTGGCCCCGCTTGGGCCTTCCGCTGCGCCTGGGCAATGCCATCGATGTCCACCCCCAGATCGGCTGGCGCGAAACCCTCTACAAAACTGAGGAGCTAGGGTTCGAACGGCGTGGAATGTTCACGGCACTGGTGGATGCGAGTGCTTCTTTCAAGCGACTCTGGGGTGGGAGCGTCATTCACGTCCTGGAGCCACGAATCGGTTATGCACTGGTCACGGCACCGGATCAGCGCGGAAATCCCCTTTTCGTCCCCGCGACTGCGGTGCCTCAGTACCGCCTACGTCAACTCGACCTGTTCAACGTGGTGGCCGATCGGGCGGATCGCGTCGAGCGCTTCAACGCTGTGAGCTACGGGTTCGCCAACCGGTTCTATCGAGCAGGCAGGTTCGGGGAGCCACCGCGCTTGCTGGCGGACGTCACCCTTTCGAACATGTACTCCTTCGAGAGTGGGCGGTTCGAGTTCATCTATCTCGATGGCCGGGCGAAGCCGGTCCGGGGCCTCGAAACGGATTTCAGTGTGGGGTTCGATCCCGACGCTGCCGAACTGTCGGAGGTGCAAGCGGACATTCGCTACATCCGGGCCGGTCACAGCCTGGGGGTTGACTACCGCTATCTCCGCGACATCCCTGCGTTCTTCGAGGATTTTTCTAAGCAGAACGAGCGTTTTGAGAATTTCACCGACCTCCAGCGCGTGAGTCAGTTGGGGGGGCAGGCCCGCCTCGCTCTCGGAGCGGGATGGTCGGCCAACTACCGGATCGTCTATTCGTTCGACCAGGATCTGGTGATCGCCCAGCGGGGCGGAGTCGATTATTTCTCGCGCTGTGGGTGTTGGGGGATCGGGTTTACCGCAGGGCAGAACCGGAGCCGCGGGCTGTCGTTCAACGTGCTCTATCGAATCGTCGGGTTTGGCAGCGATCTCGGCAGTTCTCAGTTGTCTCTGGAATCCATGGGGTTCTTTGATGGTCTGTGAATCGCGAGGCGAGCGGCTAGACTTGTCCGCTCTTCTGAACTCTGCCCACCTCGCCCAGGAGGTCCGGCGCGCGGAAGATTGAAGGCGGTTTCAGGGCCCGTGCGGTGGAAGCGAGTCCACGGCTGGGGCCACGGTCCGGGGGGCTGCGTGCTTCGTCCGTCCCAGGAAGAATTCGAGCGGCTGGCGGCCCAGGGCAATCTGGTGCCGGTGGTTCGCGAGATGTTGGCGGATCTGGACACCCCGCTGTCACTGTTTCGGCGTCTCGACGATGGCGAGACCAGTTTTCTGCTGGAGAGTGTCGAGGGTCGGGAGACCTGGGCCCGGTACAGCTTCATCGGGACGGGTTCGCGGGCGATCTTTCGCTCGCGTGGCCGCCAGGTCGAGTGGCTGGAAGGGGGCCGGGTCGATCGCATCGAAGTCGACGGGGACCCGCTGGAAGTGCTGCGGGAACGTCTCTCGACAATCCAGGTCCCGCCCCTCGACGGTCTGGACCTGCCGTCGTTTCTCGGCGGTGCGGTGGGAATGGTCGCTTACGATTGGGTGCGTTTCGTCGAAGAGATTCCCGACGCCAACCCGGACGAGATCGACATGCCCGAGTTGTGGTTCTCGCTTCCCGAGACCGTCGTCGCCTATGACAATTTCCGGAAATCGGCGCTGTTGGTCCGACACGTTTCTCTGGGGCCTGGTGTCGACGCTGGGGCCGCTTATCGGGAGGCCGTCGAAGGACTCGAGGCCCTGGTTCGGGAACTCCGCAAACCATTGCCGGAAGATCCGGGCAGTCCGCCCATTGCCGAACCCATGGACGTCCAGCGGAGTACCTCCAGTGAAAGCTACTGCCAGGCCGTCGAGCAGGCGAAAGAGTACATCGCCGCTGGAGATGCCTTTCAGATCGTCTTGTCCCAGCAGTTTCGTATCCCGCTGCAGGTGGATCCCTTCAGTCTCTATCGCCAGTTGCGGCTCATCAACCCGAGTCCGTACCTGTTCTTCGTGCGCTGCGGAGGTCCGGTGCTGATCGGGTCGTCGCCCGAGGTCCTGGTGCGCCTTCGGGATCGTGAGGTATCCGTTCGTCCCATTGCGGGTACTCGAGGGCGCGGCCAGACGCCGGAGGAGGATCGGGCCCTGGAAGAGGAGTTGGTCGGAGATCCGAAGGAGCGCGCCGAGCACCTGATGCTGGTGGATCTCGGGCGCAACGACGTGGGCCGGGTCGCCGAGGTGGGAAGCGTGAACGTGAACGAGTACGCGATCATCGAGCGTTACTCCCACGTCATGCACCTGGTGTCCAATGTTCAGGGGATCCTGCGTGAGGACCTGGATTGGCTCGATCTGCTGCGCGCCACGTTCCCCGCAGGAACGCTCTCCGGGGCCCCGAAGGTTCGGGCCATGGAGATCATCGACGAACTCGAGATCCTCCGTCGGGGAGCCTACGGGGGCTGTGTGGGCTACGTCGACTACTCGGGCAACATGGACACTGCCATCGCAATTCGAACCATGGTCGTCAAGGATGGGAACATCTTTGTTCGAACTGGCGCGGGGATCGTTGCGGATTCGGATCCTGCGGCCGAAGACGATGAGTGCGTTCGCAAGGCCACCGCGCAGTTTCAGGCCATCGATCTGGCCCGTGAGGGGATCGATTGATGCGTTTGCTGATGGTCGACAACTACGACTCGTTCACCTTTAACCTGGTTCAATATCTGGGCGAACTGGGCGCTGCCGTCGACGTGGTACGCAACGACGCCGCTTCTGTGGAGGACCTGCTGGCCGCAAAGCCCAAAGGAGTGGTGATCTCTCCAGGGCCCGGGACTCCGGAGAATGCGGGGATCTCGGTGGAGATGGTCCGCGCCTGTGCGGCAGCCCGTTTGCCTTTGCTGGGAGTTTGCCTCGGTCACCAGTCGATTGGGGTCGCGTGCGGGGGTCGGATTGTTCGGGCGCAATCCATCATGCATGGCAAGGTCTCGGAGGTGCATCACGACGGTTTGGGGCTGTTCTCGGAACTGGACTCCCCCTTCGAAGCCACCCGCTACCACTCTCTGGTGATCGAGGCCGAGAGTTGCCCCGAGAGCCTCGTGGTGACGGCCCGAACCGCCGATGGCGAGATCATGGGGGTGCGGCATCGCGAGTTTCCCCTGGAGGGCGTTCAGTTCCATCCCGAATCGATTCTGACGTCGGTGGGCAAGCCTCTGCTGGCGCGGTTTCTGGAAGTCTGCGGGAGTGCGGCGTGAGCCTGCGGTCTGCCATCGAAGCCGTGGTCGAGGGGCGTGAGGTCCCCGGCGAGATCCTCGAGGAGTCATTCCGTGAAATCATGGAGGGTGAAGCCTCGCCGGCAGCCATCTCGGCGCTTCTCGTGGGACTGCGCATCAAGGGTGAGACCGTGGCCGAGATCGTCGCAGCAGCCCGGGCGTGCCGACGTCGGGCCGTGATGGCGGAGACCATCGACCGACGCGCCGTGGACCTGTGCGGAACCGGGGGCGACGGGGCCGAGACCTTCAACATTTCCACCACGGCGGCGTTCGTGGTGGCGGGAGCGGGGGTGCCCGTCGCCAAGCACGGCAATCGCGCGGTGTCCAGCCGCGCTGGGAGTATCGATGTTTTCGAGGCGCTGGGCGTCGAGGTGGAGCTGCCGGTGGAGACGTCGGCGCAGATTCTTTCCGAGGTGGGGATCGCGCCCTTTTTCGCACGCATCGCCCACCCGGCCATGCGTCACGTCGCACCCGTGCGCCAGGAACTCGGCATCCGCACGCTGATGAATTGTCTGGGACCCCTCCTCAATCCCATGGGCGTCCACTACCAGGTGGTGGGTGTGTACGATGCGGATCTCGTAGAACGCATTGCCGGTGCCCTGGCGGAACTCGGCACCGAGCGCGCTTTGGTGGTGCACGGCAGTGATGGTCTGGATGAACTCACCACGACGGGGCCTTCGAGCGCAGCCTTCGTGGAGCGGGGACAGGTTCAGACGTTGAGGGTCAACCCCTCGGATTTCGGAATCCCCGAGGCCATTGCGGGTTCTCTTCGCGGCGGGGATGCCGAGCAGGGGGCGGAGATTTTGCGTGCGGTTCTCGCAGGGGAGGCCGGGGCACGTCGCGACATCGTATGCCTCAACGCAGCGGCGGCGCTCTGGGTGGCAGGTGCGGTCGACGACCTCGAAGAGGGGGTGGGGGTGGCGCGCAGAAGCATCGACTCCGGGGCCGCCGAGCGCTGTCTCAGAGCACTGGTCGAGGCCACGCGGACAGTGGGGTCCGGCAGGTGACGATCCTCGACGAGATTCTGGATCACAAACGCAGGGAGGTGGAGACCGCCAAGGCGCTGGAAAGTCCCGAGGCCCTGGGCGCCAGGGCACGGAGCGACTCTCGATTGCCACGGGGCTTTCGAGCGGCCCTGGAACAGGGGCCAGCCCCCCGGGTGATCGCTGAAATCAAGCGCCGCTCGCCGAGCAAGGGGGAGATCCGGCCGGACCTGGATCCCGTTTCCTGTGCGCGGGCCTACGTTCGCGGAGGCGCGGCAGCGATTTCCGTGCTGACGGACGAACACTATTTCGGGGGGCGCCTGCGAGACCTGGCCGACGTGCGACGGGAGGTCGAGATCCCGCTGCTTCGCAAGGATTTCGTGGTCGATGCCTACCAGATCGATGAGGCGAGGCTGGCCGGTGCCGATGCGGTGTTGCTGATCACCGGTGCTTTCCCCGAGCCCGATCGGGTCGCCCGTCTCACGGAGTTGCGCGGTCGGGCCCGGGGGCTGGGCCTGGATGTGCTGGTGGAGGTCCACGGTGAAGAGGAGCTGGAGGCAGCCCTGGCCTCCGGGGCCGATCTGTTGGGCATCAACAACCGGGATCTGAGGACTTTCGTGACGGATCTCGCAGTGACCGAACGGCTGGCGAGCCGGGTTCCAGAGGGGGTGGTGGTGGTGGCTGAGAGCGGCATCTTCACCCCCGATGACATCGCTCGACTCCAGTCCGCCGGGGCGTCGGCGTATCTCGTGGGAGAGTCATTGATGCGCCAGAACGACGTGGCGGCGGCGCTCGCGGCGCTCAGGAGGCCTGCTTGAACGAGACGGTTCGGATCAAGATCTGCGGCGTCCTCGACCCCGACGACGCTCATGCCGCGGTGGAGGCCGGGGCGGATCTGATTGGTCTGAACTTCGTTCCGGGCTCGCCCCGCTGTCTCGATCTGGCAAGGGCCGAGGAGATCGCTCAGCGGGTGGAGGGGCGTGCCGAGCGGGTGGCTATTTTTCGTGACGCCGACCCGCTGGAGGTCGAACGCGTGCTGCGGCGGGTGCCCCTGGAGCGCGTGCAGTTTCACGGGAGTGAAACAGAGGAGGAGGTCGAGAGCGTCGACCTCCCCGTCATCAAGGCACTGGCGGGAGCGGATCGCGTGGCTGCGTCCGAATTTCCCGGTGCGATCCTGCTGCTCGACCACCCAGGGCATTCCGGTGGGAGTGGGGAGCCGTGGGACTGGAGTGCCGCATCGGATTTGCTCGAACTTGGCTATGACCTGATTCTGGCGGGTGGGCTGGATGCGGAAAACGTCGGAGGGGCCATCGCGAGCTTGGGTGGCTTGTTGCCCTGGGGCGTGGATGTGGCATCGGGAGTCGAATCGGACGACCACCGCAAGGATCCCGAGCGGGTCCGGGCCTTCGTGGAAGCGGTACGCAACCCCGTCGCTGGGGGTTGAATCAGCGGGCGTCTTGGGTGACCAGCACCTCGACCAGTCCTGCCACCTGTTGGGCGGTGTCGTCGAGGCTTCCGGAGTTGTCGATCACGTGATCGGCCATGGCGCGTTTTTCGTCCAGTGACAGCTGGGCGCGAACGCGCCGCTCGGCTTCGTCACGCCCGTATCCGTTGCGGGATATCTGTCTCTCGATCTGGAGTGATTCCGGGGCCCAGACCAGGACCGTCGCGTCGAATTGAATGATGGCCGCGGCACCGCTGCGCGACTGCTGGCCCTCGAACAACAGGGGGATGTCGAGGATCACGAGGTCTTCTCCCTGATCGCGGGCGGTATAGAGGCGACGCACCATTTCGCCGATCACTGGGGCATGGACGATCCGGTTCAGGCGGCCTCGGGCCTCGGGGTCCCGAAAGACGATGGATCCCAGGGCTTCCCGGTTCAGGGCGCCGTTGGTGTCGAGGACCTCTGCGCCGAAGGCCTCGGCGATCTCGGCAAGCACTGGGGAGCCGGGGGATTGAACCTCGCGCACGATCTCGTCGGCGTCGATGACCACGGCTCCGTGTGTTTTCAGCATGTCCGCAACGGTCGTCTTGCCGGAGCCGATCCCTCCGGACAGTCCAATGCAAATCGTCATGGGGGCAGTCTCGCACCCGGACCCTCGGTTCGCCAAGCCTGTCGCGGGGCGGAGGTAACTCCTCGTGTTCAGAGAGGATTCAGCGGTGGCACCGATTGCACCGGGCTGCCGCTTCGACTATTCTCGCGCCGCATTTTCAGGGTGATGGCGGCTTCGCCCTCTCGGATGCGCCAGCGTCGCGCTCACCGGGAACCCCTGAACTGCTCCGAATGACACTGACCCCGATTTTCGACAGCAAGCTGTGCCTCATGGAGTCTCTGGGCGCGCGGGCCGGTTTGCCCAACCGGGGTTTTGTTCGCGTCTTCGTGGGGGCATGGGGTGTCGTCGCAAGCGGGCGAAGTTGGGTGCCGCGTGGCTGATCGTCGTCAGGCGCTGCGATCGGAGGCGGGCGAAGTGCTCGAGGGGTTGCAGGCTCTGCGAGAGCAGATTGACGCCATCGATCGCCGGTTGCTCGACGACCTCAACGAACGTTCCCAGCTGGTCCAGCGGGTGGGAGAATTGAAGCGCGACAAGCGGGGGGTCGTCTACGACGCATCGCGTGAGCAGGAGATCGTGGCGAGGCTGGCCAGGGAGAACTCGGGGCCCTTTCCCACAGCGGGGCTGGCGCCCGTATTTCGGGAGATCATCTCGGCCACGCGTTCTCTCGAGGAGGTCCTGAAGGTCGGCTACTTCGGTCCGGAGGGAACCTTCACGCATCTCGCTGCGGTGGAGCGCTTTGGCGATCTCGTGGATCACGTGAGTTACCCGTCGATTTCCGACGTGTTCGCAGCCATCGAGCGCGACAAGGTGAGCTTGGGAATCGTGCCCATCGAGAACACCACCGAGGGCATCGTGACGGCAACCTACGACGCCCTGGCGAGCTGCAGTGAAGAGATCACGATTTGCGGAGAATCCCGGCGCAGGATCTCCAACGACTTGATGTCCCAGAGCGGTCGCATGGAGGATATCGAGCGTGTCGTCTCTCATCCGCAACCGCTGGCCCAGTGTCGCGGTTGGCTCGATCGGAATCTGCGCGGGGTGCCCCGCGTCGAGACCGCGAGCACGGCGGCGGCTGCTCAGCTGGCGGCTGAGGATGGGGCGGTGGCGGCCATTGGCAGTTCCATGGCTGCGCGGGTCTATGGGCTCGAGACCGTGGAGTCGTCCATCGAGGACCGCAGTGACAATACGACGCGTTTCCTTCTGATCGGTCGGAACATGCCGGCGGCTTCGGGAGGGGATCTGACGCTGATGCTCTTTACGATTCGCCGGGATGAGGCCGGGGGGCTCTTCCGTTTGCTCGAGCCCTTTTCTGAGTTGGGCATCAACTTGAGCTGGATCCAGCTTCGCCCCATGGAAGGCAAGCCCTGGGAGTACGTGTTTTTTCTGGAGGCCGAGGGGCATGTTTCCGATGAGCGGATGTCCCGGGCCCTCGCGTTGGCGGCCGAGGCTGCTCATTCTCATAGGGTGCTCGGATCCTACCCGCGAGAGGGGCGTGGGCAGGTCGGTGACCGTGATGGGAACTCCGATTCCGCGCGGCGCGGGCGAGCGTGAGCATGGCACTGCGAGATCAGATCAACCGACACATTGCGGAGTTGTCCCCGTACGAACCGGGAAAGCCCCTGGAGGAGTTGGCCCGCGAGTTCGGGATTACGGACGCCGTGAAGTTGGCTTCCAACGAAAGCCCCCTCGGCCCCTCGCCCAAAGCGGTCGAGGCCGTTCGCGAGGCTGCGGGTAGCCTGCATCGCTATCCAGACGGGGCGAGCTTCGAACTGCGGGCCAGGTTGGCGGAGCGCCTCGGCGTGGGCGGTGACCAGTTGGTCTTCGGCTCGGGTTCCGACGAGGTGATCGAGTTGCTGGCCAAAACGCTGCTCGGGGTTGGAGACGAGGTGGTCTACGCGTGGCCTTCGTTTGCGATGTACCCCATCGTGACCCGCGGCATGGGTGCAACTCCGATTCAGGTGCCTTTGGATGCGGGATTGGCACACGATCTTTCCGCCATGGCCCAGGCCGTGAGCGAACGGACGAAACTCGTAATCGTCTGCAACCCGAACAATCCCACCGGGACCAGTGTCGGGGCCGAGGCCTTCGACCGGTTTCTCGACAGATTGCCCGAGAGGGTGGTGGTGGCGGTCGACGAGGCCTACCTCGAATTTGCCCAAAGAGCGGACATGCCCGACGCATTGGCCTGGGTGCGCCGAAGGCCGGGAGTCATCGCGTTGAGGACGTTCTCTAAGCTTCACGGTCTCGCGGGATTACGAGTGGGGTATGGGGTCACTGGCGCCGAGTTGGCGGGCTATCTCGAGCGCGCGCGGCATCCCTTCAATGTCAACCGTCTGGCGGAGGTGGGTGCCCTGGCGGCGTTGGATGATGACGAACATATTCGCGCCACCCTGGAAAACAACCGTCGGGGGCTCGCCTACCTGGGCTCTGAATTCGATTCCATGGGAATCGAGTGGTGGCCCAGCGATACCAACTTCGTGTTGGCTCGAACCGGAGCAGATGCCCACGATCGATTGCTCCGGGAGGGGGTCATCGTTCGTCCGATGGCAGGCTTCGGAATGCCCGACTGTATTCGTGTCAGTGTGGGAACCCCCGAGGAGAATGAGCGCTTCGCCAAGGCCCTGCGCCGGATCCGGGAGGCCGCGTGATCGTGTTCGAACGCCTGGCCGTGGTGGGATTGGGGTTGCTCGGGAGTTCCGTGGCGCTGGCGGCGAAACGGTCCGGAGTCGCACGCCAGGTGATCGGTACCACCCGCAATCCCGAAGTGTTGAGGGAGACCGAACGCCTGGGAATCGTGGACGAAACGCGGGGATTTTCCGACGTGGCCGAGG
Organism: Myxococcota bacterium; assembly: GCA_022447545.1. Taxonomy (GTDB): domain Bacteria; phylum Myxococcota_A; class UBA9160; order UBA9160; family SMWR01; genus JAKVBI01. The sequence goes on along the minus strand of JAKVBI010000010.1, from coordinate 511,508 downwards.
GGGCGGATCTCGTTGTTCTCGCCACCACGATCGATGCCATGCCCGAGGTTCTCCGCAAAGTGGTCCCCGGACTGGGGGGGGGAGCGTTGGTGACCGACGTCGGAAGCGTGAAGGGTCCGTTGGTGGAGACGCTGCCGGGCCTGTTGCCTCCCGGAGTTTCGTACGTGGGTTCGCACCCCATGGCTGGGAGCCACGAGACCAGCTATCGGGCGGCACGGGCCGATCTGTTCGAGGACAGCGTATGTGTAGTTACTGATGCCCAGGACGCCGCTGCCGTGGCCCGCGTCGATGGTTTTTGGGAGGCTCTCGGCGCGCGTGTCGTGCGCCGCTCTGCCGCCCGCCACGATGAAGAAGTGGCCTGGGTCAGTCACGTTCCCCACGTGGTCGCCTACGCGTTCGCGCACGCATTCTCGGCGGCTCCGAGCGGGGCACGGGAACTCGCTGGACCCGGTTTCAACGACTTCACGCGAATTGCTCGGAGCCACGCGGGGTTGTGGAGCGAAATCCTGACCGTGAACCGCAAAGCGATGGCAGGTTCCATCGAAGCCGTGGGGTCTGCGCTCTTGGAATTCGCGAGAGCGATCGAGGCTGATGACGCTGCGCAGGTCGAAGACCTGATCGCAGCCGCACATGAGAGTCTGGTGGCCGACGAGTCATCGGAATGAGAACCCAGTACCGGTGGTCTCCATAACGGGACCCCAAGAGGAGCGAGAGCGAGTCAGTATGAGTGAAAGCATGGGCAGTGGCGGTGGATCGTTTGCGGAACTCTTCAGTGAGTCCTCTGAAAACATCAAAGAGGGAGAGGTGGTCCGCGGTCGCGTCATCTCCATCGATGATGACAACATCCAAATCGACATCGGTTTTAAATCCGAAGGACTCGTTCCGAGCTGGGAGTTCATGGACGACGACGGGACTCTGCTGGTGGCCGAGGGGGATGACGTCGATGTCCTGCTCGAACAGTGTGAAGACAGCAGCGGGCGTATCGTGTTGTCCAAAGAGAAGGCGGACCGCCTGCTGGTCTGGGACGAAATCAGCCGAGCCTACAAATCCGACGAGCCCGTCGAAGGAACCATCGTCGCGCGAGTCAAGGGCGGGCTGGCGGTCGATATCGGTGTGAAGGCCTTCCTGCCCGGGTCCCAGGTGGACCTCAGGCCGGTCCGCAACCTGGATTCCGTGGTGAATCAGCGGCTCCAGTTCAAGATCATCAAGTTCAACAAGCGCCGCGGCAACATTGTCGTCTCCCGCCGGGCACTCCTCGAGACCGAACGGCGCAAGCTGCGAGAAACGACCCTGGAGCAATTGGCACCGGGCCAGATCGTCGACGGCGTAATCAAGAACCTCACGGATTACGGCGCATTCATCGATCTCGGAGGTATCGACGGCTTGCTTCACGTCACGGACATGTCCTGGGGACGGGTCAATCACCCGAGCGAATTGTTTCAGGTGGGCGACGAGATCAAGGTCAAGGTTCTCAAATTCGACGCAGAGACCGAGCGCGTCTCACTGGGCCTCAAGCAGATCCAACCGGATCCCTGGATTGATGCCTCCATGCGTTATCCCATTGGCAAGCGGATCGAGGGAAAGATCGTTTCGCTGGCCGAGTATGGCGCATTTGTCGAACTCGAAGTCGGGATCGAGGGTTTGATCCACGTATCGGAGATGTCGTGGACTAAACGCATCAAACACCCCTCGAAAGTGGTTTCGGTCGGAGACACTGTCGAGGCCGTGGTGCTGGGTGCCGATGAGCGAGATCGAAAGATCTCGTTGGGAATGAAGCAGATCGAACCCAACCCGTGGAGCGTGATCGAAGAGACCTATCCCATCGGTACCAATGTGAGCGGAACGATTCGAAATATCACCAACTTCGGTGTGTTCGTTGGCCTCGAGGAGGGAATCGACGGTCTCGTGCACGTTTCAGACATCTCATGGACCGAGCAGATCAAGCATCCTGGAGAAAAGTTCAAGAAAGGCGACACCGTCGAGGCGGTGGTGCTCAAGATCGACAAGGAGAACGAGAAGTTCTCGCTGGGTATCAAACAACTCCAGCCCAACCCCTGGGACGAGATTCTGAAGAAGTACCCGGTGGGCAGTGAGGTTACGGGCACGGTCACGAGCGTGGCTGATTTTGGAGCCTTCGTGCGTCTCGAAGATGGGATCGACGGACTCGTCTACAGCTCGGAGTTGTCGGCGGAGCCGGTCAACGACCCCGCAGAGGTCGTGAAAGAGGGCGACTCCATTACCACCCTGATCCTCAAGGTCGACCCCATCGAGCAGAAGATTGCTCTGTCGATTCGGGCTCTCACCGATCGGGAGCAGCGAGAAGCGCTCAAGAAGGTCGCGGCTCAGCAATCGAGCCGACAGACGGCAACTCTCGGCGACCTGTTGGCGGAGAAGCTTGCAGAGAAGACGGAGAACAGTGGATCGTAGACAGGCCGATTCTCTGTTCGTATGCGGATGGGGGGTCCCATGATGAAAGGTGAACCAGAGGAGACAGTCATGACGAAGAGCGGTCTCATCGAATCCGTGGCGGAGAGAACTCCGCACATCTCGAAAAAGGACACGGAGATCGTGGTCAATACGATCTTCGATTCCATGTCTCAGGCGTTGAAGAGCGGTGAGCGAATCGAAATTCGTGGCTTTGGGAGCTTTCAGGTGAAGGTTCGAGAAGCTCGGGAAGGGCGGAACCCGAAAACGGGCGAGCCCGTACACATCGCCGCGAAACGGACTCCGTTTTTCAAGGTGGGAAAAGAGTTGAAGGAAATGGTCGACCGCGTTCCCGTCGAGAACGTGAGTGACGAGGAATCACCCGACGGAGGAGCTGTCTGAGCACCCGGGGGGGAGAGGGGCTCACGTAGATGCGAGTTTTGAAAAATCTGCTGTTCGTTGTTGCCTTCGTCGGTCTGCTCGTGGGCGGATGGTTCTTTGCGGCACGCAATGCAACGCCCGTCGAGATCGACTATCTCGCAGGACGGGTGGAGGCGGTGGATCTCTGGGTGGCGTTGCTGGTCTGCTTTTGTGCAGGCGCCGCAATTGTTGCGGTCTTCGCCGGCTACCAATGGATGAAGATGCGGTTCGTTATCAGGCGATACCGCAAGGTTTCCGCGTCTCTCGAGGCTGAGCTCCATCAGATGCGAAACCTTCCCCTCTCCGATGAAGGCTCCGGTCCGAGCGACGTGATGAATGCTCCGGGGTCGGCTGGTTCTGCGGCGTCGCGAGGGAGAGGGGTCGGGTGAACTGGCGACGTTGGCTGCCTGTCCGACCGCGAACTGCGCCGCCGCGAGATGTCGACGCCGCGTTCCGCAACGGCTTGCTCGCGCTGCTGGACCGTGATCTGACGACGGCCGAGGAGCAGTTGACCGCCGCGGTTCGAATGGATTCACGTGGGGTCGATGGCTATCTCGCGTTGGCACGTTTGTACCGGATGCGCGGCGAGATCGGGCGTGCGCTGCAGATCCATCAGAACCTCCTGCTGCGAACCGACTTGGAGCAGCGACAGAGAACCGCAGTTCTGGCGGATCTCGCGGCCGACTTTCGCCAAGGCGGATTTCTGCGCCGCGCCATTTCGTCCTATGAAGAGGTGCTCGCTCAGGATCCGCGCCATGGCGCCGCCTTGCGGGCGCTTTCCCGGCTCTATGCCGAGGTCCACGATTTTCACCGAGCCATTGAGATGGCGCGGCGGGCGGGAAAGGTAGACGGGGGAGGGTCCCAGGAAGATGAGGCCGTGTTGTTGGTGGAAATGGCGAGTGCCGCGAGAGTAGAAGGGAGGCTCGACGACGCGAGGCGGATTGTGAAGCGTGCGTTGCGTCGAAACCGTCAGGACGTTTCGGCCTGGCTCCTGCTGGGTGAGTTGGAAGAGGAGCGCGGTCGCGGTCGTGCAGCGTTGGCGGCCTGGGCGAAGGTTTTGGAAGCCGATGCTGTGGCGGATGTCGACGTTCATGCCCGCATGGAAGCGGTCTACAACCGGCTCGGACGGCCCCGGGATTTCGAAAGTGCGCTCGAGAAGCGTCTCAACCGACACCCGGAGGATGTTGGGTCCCGTCTGTCACTAGCGCATTCGATGGCCAGGCGGGGAGAGATCGACGCGGCGGTCACGCAACTCAGGGAAGCGATCGAGCGGGATCCCGAATCGCTGGATGCTCGAGCGGCGCTGGGAAGGTTGTTGAGTGCCGAGGATCGATCCTCGGAGGCCCTGACCGTTTTCTTGGAGTTGTTGGAGGTTCTGGGTCGACGTGAGTTGATCCGCCGGGGGGACAAGTCTGAATGAAGTCCCGCTCTGCGCGCGAAACCCCCATGATGAAGCAATTCCTGGCCATCAAGGCCAACCAGCCCGATGCCATCGTTTTCTACCGCATGGGAGATTTTTACGAGATGTTCATGCGGGATGCGGAGATCGCCGCGCCTCTGCTGGACATCGCTCTCACGACCCGGGACAAGGGCAAGGAAGACGCAGTGCCCATGTGCGGAGTTCCCGTACATGCGGCGGATGCGCACATCAAGAAACTGGCTTCCCTGGGGCATCGGGTGGCCATCTGCGAACAAGTCGAGAATCCGACGCAGGTGGCGGGGAAGCGGTTGGTGAAGCGGGAAGTCGTTGAGGTCGTGACGCCCGGTCTCGTGGGGGATCCGGAGGGAATCGAAGCCCACGCCGAGGTGACCCTGGCGGCCCTGGATTTTCAAGGCGAGGCCGTGGGACTGGCATCGTTGGAGGCTTCGACGGGGGAATGTCGGGCGACCCGGATCGCGGGCGAAGACCCGGGACCGACCCAGTCAGGAGGATCGGGCCTGCCGGATACCCTGCTGGAAGAATTGAGGCGGGTCGCCCCCCGCGAATTGTTGCTGGGGGAATCCGTTCCGGAAGTCACGAGAAAGCTCATTGGCGAACTCCTGCCTGCGACGGCACTGACGTCGGTGGACACGAGCCGTTTTGAGGTCTCGAACCTCGAAGGGATGAGTGTAGACGCAGATCTGGCGGACGAAGGGCTCCGAGCCGCCGCCGCGGTGGTGGGTTATCTGCGTGTCAACCAGCCGTTTGCCGTGGCACGTCTGCAGCGTGTCGAAAGCTATCGGCTGACCGATTCCATGGTGCTGGATGCCGCTACGCGGAGTCACCTGGAACTTTTTCGCAACCGGGAGGATGGTGGGAAGAATCACACGCTGATCGCATGCCTGGACCTCACCTCGACACCACTAGGGGCTCGCAAACTCGCGCGCTGGCTTGCGTACCCGCTCCTGGATCTGAGTGCCATTGAAGCCCGGCACGGCGCCGTGGCCTGGTTGTCGGACCACGACCGGCCACGCGCGCGCCTACGCGAGGCACTGCGCCCGGTGCGGGACTTGGAGCGTTTGTACACCAAGGCCGTTCGGCCCAACGCCTCACCGAGGGATCTGGCCGCACTCCGGGATTCCCTGGAGGCGCTGCCTGAGATCGTGGGCTCCGTGGAAGACCCAGAGGGAGATCTCCCGCTGCAGGAGGGGAGCGAGCGGACATCGCGTCCCAGTTTGCTCTCGCTTCCGCGTCCCGTACCCGAAGTCGCTGGCTTGTTGCGTGAAGCGCTCGTCGACGAGCCCGCAGTGCTTGCGCGGGGATCGCGAGGTGCCAACGAAACGGGGTACATCCGTGAGGCGTTCCACCACGAACTCGATCGTCTCCGCGGTTCCGTTCACAAGGGCCGGGAAACGATCGCGGGAATCGAGGCTCGGGAGCGAGAGAGAACCGGAATCGCCACGCTGAAAGTGAGGTTCCATCCGGTTCATGGGTACTCGTTGGAGGTCAGCAAAACCAATCTCTCCCGGGTCCCCGACGATTACGAACGGAAGCAGACCCTGGCCAACGTCGAGCGCTTCACGACGCCCGAACTCAGAGACGCGGAACAGGGGGTCCTGCACGGGACCGAGCATGCCGCAGCATTGGAAAGGGAGATCCTCGAGCAGCTCCGTCTGACCACGTTGGATTCGAGCGCCGAGATCGCGGCTGCCGCCGAGGCGGTCGCCAGGCTGGATACTCTGGCCTCGCTCTCCGAAGTGGCTCGTCGGAGGGGGTGGGTTCGACCTCTGGTGGACATGAGTGAGGTTTTGGAGATCGTGGGGGGGCGTCATCCCGTCCTGGAGGACCTGCTCTCCTCCCAGGGGGTGGAGTTCGTTCCGAACGATGCGTCTCTCGACCCCGCATCAACCCAGATGCTGATCCTCACCGGCCCCAACATGTCCGGCAAGAGCACCTATCTGCGTCAAGTCGCGCTGATCGCTCTGCTGGTCCAGATCGGCAGCTTCGTTCCCGCGGAATCCGCCAGGGTTGGGGTCGTGGACCGGATCTTCACGCGCGTGGGGGCCAGCGACAACCTTTCGCGAGGGGAGTCCACCTTCATGGTGGAAATGCGTGAGACGGCAGAGATTCTCGCTCACGCCACCCGTCGGAGCCTCGTGATCCTGGACGAAATTGGTCGTGGGACGAGTACCTACGACGGGCTGTCGATCGCCTGGGCGGTTGCGGAGCATCTTCACGATCGCCCTGAACTCTCGCCCAGGACCCTGTTTGCCACCCACTACCACGAACTCACCGATCTCGCACATTCGCGCGACCGCATTCGCAATGGGCATTTCGAAGCGCGGGAGTGGGGCGAGGAAGTGGTTTTTCTGAGGCAACTCGTCGACGGCGGAGCGAATCGGTCCTACGGGATCCACGTGGCTCGGCTCGCGGGTCTACCCGATGGAGTGATCGAACGCTCCAGGGAACTGCTCGGCAAGCTCGAAACCGGAGAGCTGCTGGGGGCGAGCGGGAATCTGCTGGGAATGAAGGGGCCCGTACCGGTCGAAAATGAGTCGGTGCAAGACGCCGGCTCCAATCAACTGGGCCTCTTCAACTCCCAAGCGCCGTCGCTGGCCGAGCGTGAGGTTCTGGAAGCTTTGCGGGATCTGAATACCGACGAAGTGACGCCTCTCCAGGCATTGCAGTTGCTGGCAGGACTCGCGGCTCAATTGAATGGGTCGTCGCGATGAACGTGTCGAACCGTTGGGTTCGAATCGGGCTTCTGATCTCAGGCGCTTTGGTTCTGCTGGGAGTCTCGCGTCCTTCAGGGCTCGATGACGTCGTCGATCTCCGTCACTGGTCTTACCCCGATTACACGCGTGTCGTGGTGGAATTGGACGGTCCGGTGCGTGACGGACCCGTCCGACACTTGAGCGCGGATCCGGCGGCGAAACGGCCCGAGAGGCTTTATGTCGATCTGGAAGGGGTATGGGTCGGACGTCGCTTTTCGGACGGGATTCCTGTGGGAGATGGGCTGCTCCAGGATGTGCGCATGGGCCAGAACACGCTCGAAAATGCGCGGCTGGTGATCGAGATTGAAGATTACGAGCGGCACCGTTCGTTTTCCCTCACTCACCCGGACCGGCTGGTGATCGATGTCTACGGCGAACGCGCGGGTGGAGAGACCTTGAGTTGGCCGGAGAAGGGGTCGGCCTCCAAGGCGCCGGGTCGATTGCCGACGGAGATGCGTCCGGTGCAGACCGTTGTGATCGATCCCGGCCACGGAGGGCGGGACCCTGGAGCAATTGGCGTCGGAGGATTGCGGGAAAAGGACGTCACTCTACGGTTGGCCAAAGTGTTGGAAAAGCGCCTGCGGGATCGTGGGTTCAACGTCGTGACCACGCGTGATGACGATCGATCGCTATCTCTCGAAGAGCGAACGGCCATCGCGGAATCCGTTCGGGGAGATCTGTTTGTCTCGTTGCACGCCAATGCATCGAAACGGAAGTCACTGGGGGGAATCGAGACCTATTACCTGGATCAGGACTACGAGCGGCACAGTCTGACCGTTGCGGCGAGAGAGAACGGAATTGATCGGGATTCCGTGAATGCATTACAACGTACCGTTGCTCGGTTTCGCGTGTCGGAGACCTCGACTCATTCTCGGCAGATGGCCGAGTTGGTGCATGGTGAGCTGGTCGAGGGGTTGAACGAGGGGAAATGGACCGTCCGGGATCTGGGCGTGAAGAAGGGACCCTTTTATGTCTTGTTCCTTTCGGACACCCCGGCGATCCTCGTTGAGGCGGGTTTTCTCACCAACAAACGCGATGCGGGGCGGTTGAGGAACACGAAATACCTTCAGGTTCTGGCGACCGAAATCGCCGATGGCCTGTCTCGATACCGGGATTCTAAGCCGCGCATTGCCGCCAGAGGTGAAAGATGACGACGCCTCCCAGCCTGGACGACTACCTCGGCGGTGACGTCGAGTTTTCAGCAGATGTCGCGAATCCGGAGGCGGAGGTCGCGATTAGCGCGCGCCGCTATCTGGCGGACTGTCACGATTACCTCGAAGGCCTTCATCGTTCGGGTGTCAGTGGTGCGCAAGTGATTGCGTTGAACTCGGATCTGGTGGACCGGTTGGTACGGAGACTGTTTGATCTGGCTGAATATGGCTTTTTCTCGGAAGCCGGGGGAGAGCCGTCGCCCTTGTGTGTGCTCGCTGTCGGAGGGTACGCGCGGCGCGAGATGAATCTTCATTCGGATGTCGACCTGTTGTTCCTCTATCAGGGAGCGTTGACGCCTCATATCGCAAATGTGGCCGAGCGAATGCTCTACTGGTTGTGGGATGCAGCCGTGACAGTGGGGGGTGCGACACGCACCATCGCGGAAACTGTTTCTCTGGCCAAGAAGGATCGCAGTGTCTACACCTCGGTCCTCGACCCCCGTTTTTTGGCTGGTAGTGGCGTGCTGTTCCATGAATTCACCGCGACTCTTCATCGCGACCTGATTTCACAGCCCGAGCGTTTCATTACCTCCCAGATCGAGGCCCAACAGGCACGCCATACGTCCTTTGGGGACACCCTCTACCTCCTTCAGCCGAATGTGAAGGAGAGCGCAGGAGGGTTGAGGGACTACCACTTTGCCTACTGGGTGATGCAGGGAACTCAACCGAGTTCGCGAGGACTCGAGGGTTTTCTTCATCTGGGCCTGCTGACGGAACAGGAGGTGACGGAGTATCGGGCCGCGTTGAATTTTATGTGGCGTGTGCGCAATGAGTTGCATTTGCTTGCGGGTCGCAAGGTGGATCGAATGAGTTTTGAACTCCAGGAGCGAGTGGCCAAGCACCTCGACTATGGCGACGTCGAGGAGAGCGAGTCGGAACTTCCTGTCGAAAGGTTCATGAGTGATTACTACCGGCATGCGCGAGTGATCGAGAACTGTTCGTCGCTGGTGGTTGAACAGTGCCGAGCGCGGGTGCGCAAGCGAAGTCGCCGACGTCGTGTACGAGAACTCCCGAGTGGCTTCCGGGTTGCCGGAAGCCAGTTGGAGATTCCCCACGCCAGGCAATTGCGAGAGGATCCGAAGCAACTTTTGGGAGCTTTTGCGGAAGCGCAGGTTCAGGATGTGGAGTTGACGCGAAAGGCGCGACGCCTGATTAGAGAGAATTTGGATCAAATCGACGAAGGATTCCGTCGGGACCCGAAGGCTCAGGCGATCTTCGAAACGATCCTTTCGTCCGAGCGTCGTGTTACCCGTTCGCTGCTGATGATGAATGAGATCGGCCTGCTCGCAAGGTTTCTTCCTGAGTGGGAGCACATCGTCTATCGCTGGCAGCATGTGATGTTTCACACCTATACGGTTGACGTTCATTCGATCTATCTCGTACGAGAACTACGCAGGCTCTGGACGGGTCAGTACGAGAGCGAATTTCCGGATCTCGTGGAGTTGATGCGAAGCGTCGATGATCTGCCGGTGGTCTATCTAGGTTGTCTGCTCCACGACATTGGCAAGGGGTTCGGTGGGAACCACTCGGAAATCGGTACCCGCCGTGCCGAAGAGACTCTGGAGCGGCTCAACTTTTCGAAAGATCGGATTCGGCGGGTTTCTTTTCTGGTCGAGTACCACCTTTTGATGTCGCATCTGGCTCAGCGTCGCGATCTCTCGGATGCCAAGCTGATTCTCGACTTTGCCCGCACCGTCGGAGATCGCACCAACCTGAGGAACCTGTTCCTGGTGACCTTTGCCGACATGCGCGCAGCCTCCACTGAGGCGTGGAACGATTGGAAGGGGAAGTTGATCGTCGAATTGTTTGAGCGCACGGCGGAAGTGCTCGAGACGGGAGCCGACACGCCGGGCAAGGCGATTGAGTTGATTGAAAAGCGTGTCGATCAGCGAAGAGCCGTGGCCGAGGAGGAACTCCGCAATACCGGCGTTCCACAGGAGGACATTGAAGCCTTCTATAGTGAGATGCCACGGCGTTATTTTACCGCGCATACCCCTCATCAAATCGTGCGGCACGCTCGGGTTCTGCTCAGCATGGATCCCGAGCAGTTGCTTGCGCGGGGTGTGCGGGAGATGAGAGGGGACTTTTCTGAACTCATCGTTTGGACTCCGGATACGCCCGGTTTGTATTCGATGATTGCGGGTGTTCTTACCGCCCATGATCTCAACATCCTGGGAGCGCATGTGTACACCACGCGTTCCGGGATGGCTCTGGAGGTCTATCGCGTCAGTACCCCGCCCGGGGGCGAGCAGGAGCGCGCGATCGTCTGGACCGCATTCGAAGAGTCGCTTCGGGCGGTGCTCTCGGGTGAAGCCGATGTGGGTCAGCTCCTGATTCGGCGTGGGCGTTCCCTCGGTCGAACCTCTTCGCCCAACCCGCAACCCGTGACGGTGTTCGCAACCAACGAAGAGTCCGACTTCTATACCATCATGGATGTCTCGGCCAACGACCGCTTGGGGTTGCTCCACGATTTGACACGGGTGATCGCCGAGCATTCGTACGCGGTGTATATCTCGAAGGCTTCCACGATTCTTGATCAGGTGACGGATACCTTCTACCTCAAGGATGGTGAGGGCAAGAAGTTGACCGATTCGGACGCCATCGAACGCTTGCGTGTCGACATGTTGCGCGTCGCCGCACGGAGTGAATTCGTTGTCGAAGAGTGAGAGTCCCACTCGTTTCGACTCGAATGGGGACCGAGATGCCGAAGTGCTGTCGGCGTTACTCGACGCGGCAGCCGGCGACGAGGACCCGTCTGGCTTGGGGCGCAGGGATTGCGCGATGCTCGAGGTGCTCTACGGGGGCGGGTTCGAGGTGCCCGAGTTGGTGTTGCTCCCAGTCGATGCGGTGGTGCCCAGTTGTGGCATTCAGTGGTCGAGGGAGGCGGGGGTAGAGGGCGCGCGTCTGGTCACGCTGAGGAATTCTGCCCTCCGCGCCCTGGAGTCTTATCTCGAAAAGGTTCGGCCGCTGCTCGCGAGCCGAGGTCAGGCACCTCGGGAGTTGTTTTTATCGAAACGGGGTGGCGCCATGACGCCCCAGAACTTCTGGGATCGGTTGAGGGGCCTCGCGAAACGCGCGGGCGTCGCCCGGGAAGATGTGCTGCCCCGCTACCGCAATACCGCCCAGAGCGAGGAACAGGTTCCGACGCGTTTACAGGACCTCGTGGATGATTTTATGGAGGTGTTGAGACTGGAGCGGGGCCTCCCGGACAACACGGTTCACGCCTATCAACGCGACCTGCGCAAGTTTCTGCGATTTCTGGTGGCGGATTCGGTTCAGGAGGTGAGGCAGATTCGTTGGGAGCACCTCCATGGTTTTAGTCGCGAACTCGCCGAGCGCGGTCGGGAGGGGAGTGGTGAGGGCACTGGAGAGTCGGGACTCAAACCGAGCAGTCAGGCGCGAGCTCTGTCTGCCGCCCGCTCCTGGCTCCGTCACGTCGGCGTCGAACAGGGGGCAGCTCGTGTCGAAGGACCGCGCCAGATTCGTGCGTTGCCACGGGTCCTGGACCCCGAAGAAACCCGTGCCCTGATCGAATCAGCAATCCCCCATCCTGACGTCTGGGGCCTGGGAATTCGCGACCGAGCCATGCTCGAGGTGCTCTACGGCGGCGGGTTGCGGGTGAGTGAGTTGGTGTCGGTTCCCCTGGCGTCGCTGGACATGAGATCGGGTCTGCTTTGGGTGGAGGGGAAGGGCAGCAAGCGTCGAATCGTGACCCTCGGGGACCCCGCCCTCGAGGCCATCGAGCAATATCTCGAGGGGATTCGAGACCGACTGGCGCTGCGATCTCGAAGCCCGGTAGAGGCATTGTTCCTCTCCAGGCTGGGAAGCCCGATGACCCGTCAGAACTTCTTTGCACGATTACGGCGGATCGCGCTGCGAGCGGGGGTTCCTGTGGAAAGAGTCTCTCCACATGTCCTGCGGCATTCCTTCGCCACGGACATGATCGAGGGAGAAGCGGACATTCGGGTGGTGCAGAGCCTCCTTGGACATGAGGATCTCGCAACCACTCAGGTTTATACCCACGTGCGGTCGTCCCACTTGAAAGGAACGGTTCAGAACCATCATCCACGGGGTCGACGGGGGGCGTCGCGCCGAGGCTGAGCCGGGGGGGGAGGGGGCGAAGTCATTGGGGTGCAGCGCTCGGGGGCCGTGCACGGAAGCCATGGGCCACCGTGGAGCCGGGTTGCCTCCACGCAAGTGATCGACCATACTCGGCTTTGTCCTCTCCGTTTCCTCCCCCCTTGGAAAACTGCCTGTCTCCCTCTGTCCGGAGGACCGATGCAGGTCGAGACCAATCAGGAGCGGTTCGAAACCGCGAGTGAGAGCCTTACCAGGCTCGACGCCTATTCCGTCAAGGTTCCCGTTTTTGAGGGACCTCTCGATCTGCTGTTGCATCTGATCCGTATCAACGAAGTCGAGATCACGGACATCCCCATCGCCACCATCGGGGAACAGTATCTCGAGTACGTCTCGTTGATGCAGGAATTGAATCTCGACGTGGCGGGGGACTACCTCGTCATGGCCGCGACCCTGGCATGGATCAAATCCCGCATGTTGCTGCCGCCCGATGGGACGGACGAGGGGTTCGAGGCCGACGATCCGCGAGCCGAGTTGGTGGCCAGGTTGCTCGAATATCAGCGGTTCAAAGAAGTGGCCGCCGAACTGGGTGAGCGGAACTGGCTGGGTCGAGACGTCTTTCCTGCCGCAGGGGCAGAGCCCGACGAGGATGAGCAGCCCGAGCGAGAACTCGAAGCGGGCCTGTTCGAATTGATCGAAGCGTATCGCCGGGTTCTCACGACGGTTCGTCACACGGGCAGAGCACATCTTGTCGAACGCGAAGCGATCACCGTTCGCCAGTGCATGCTCGATATCTTTGAGGCGATGAAGGATGTCGAGAGCATCGAGTTTGCTGAGGTGGTGTCGGCCATCTCAGGTGGGGTGCCCAGTGTGTCCATTCTGGTCGCAAGTTTTCTCGCGATCCTGGAGTTGACCCGGCTCGACGTGGTGACGCTCTATCAGGGTACGGACGACCGCGGCTGTCCCAGTGGCAGTATCTATCTGCGACATCGGCCGGGCGCGGGCGCAGATGAATGGAAGGGTCGAATCGCGGACGTGGATTGAACCCACGTCCGAGATAAGGGAGAGGAAGCGGCTGTGAGTCCGGAATTGGAAGAAATGGAAGAGAACGAAGAAGTGGAGGAAGCGCAGCGAACGGATGCTGGGGAAGAGCTCGAGACGCCCCAACCTGCGGAGGGGGAAGCCTCGGAAGTCTCTGCTGAAAATCCGGATGAAGAGGGGTCGCAGCAGGAGGAATTGGCCCCCGAAGTCCAGCAGCGTTATGTCGAGGCTTTGGTTCTCTCGTCCGGTGATCCCCTCTCGGCGGCCAGGATTGCGCGCTTGATCCCCGGCTGTACTGCCGCTGCCGTGCGGAATCTCGTGCGGGAACTCAATGGGCAGTACCTCGAGCAGGGGCGTGCGTTCGAGATCTGTGATGTGGGAGGCGGCTTCCAGATGCGAACGCTGCCGGAGTTTGCGGACGTCCTTCGCAAGGCCCGAACGGCGCGTCCTCTGCGTCTTTCGCCCGCCGCGATGGAGTCGCTTTCCATTATTGCCTATCGCGAACCCGTGACCCGTGCCGATGTCGAGCACATTCGTGGTGTCGAGAGTGGCGCGGTGTTGCGTGGGCTGCTCGAACGCAGGCTGATCCGCATTACAGGCCATCGAGAGGTTGCCGGGCGTCCGCTCTTGTACGGAACTACGCGTCGTTTTCTCGAACTCTTCGGTCTGTCGGGTCGGGAAGACCTTCCGACCCTGCGTGATCTCGAAGAACTGCTTCCCACACCGGTTGTCGAAGGGGCTCCGGCAGAAGATGCCCCCGGTGAAGCCGGTGAAGAGGACTCCCAGGTGTCGACGGATCCGATGGACGTGCTGGTCGCCGCAGAACCATCGGGCGAGCCCCATTGATCTGAGGCGCGAGCGCATTCAGAAGATTCTCGCTTCCGCGGGGGTGGCGTCTCGAAGGGGCTCGGAAGTCCTAATCCGTGCGGGCCGCGTGACCGTCAATGGACGGCTCGCGAAATTGGGCGAAAGTGCGGATCCCGAAGAGGACGTGATTCGGGTCGATGGCCGGTACGTGGAGCGCGAGCCCCGGGAGTATTGGCTCGTCAACAAGCCGCGTGGCGTGGTAACGACGGTAGACGACCCGCAAGGGCGTACGACCATTCTCGACCTGGTCCCGAATGAAGGGGGCAGGTTGTACCCCGTCGGCCGGCTGGATCGGGACAGCGAGGGGCTCGTCCTTTTGACCAACGACGGCGAGTTGACCCATGCGCTGCTCCATCCCTCGCGGGGCCACGAGCGGGAGTACCGGGTCCGGGTACGCGGGAGGGTGGATCGGAAATCTTTGGCGGCGCTGGCCTCGGGGGTTCGCCTGGAGGATGGCATGACCGCACCAGCGAAGGTCGGACCTTCACACTTCGAGTCGCATTCCAATGCGACGGTGTTTACGGTGACTCTTCGAGAGGGTCGGAACCGCCAGATCCGGCGATCCCTGAACGTACTCGGCCACGAGGTGATCGGGCTGTGTCGGGTTCGCATGGGAACGCTGCATTTGGGGCGTCTGGCTCCAGGCTCTGCGCGACGAGCGACGGCCCGGGAGAAACGGCAACTCTTGGCCCTGGCCAGGTCAGGCGGTGGATGACGACGGCCCTGGCAGGATCCAATGGCCAGGAGGCAACTTGCCAGCAGGTTTGATGCACCTCGGGAAAACTCTCTGAATCGGGCCCAACTCCTCGCTGGAGCATGGATTTTTTGCTTCATAATGGAGAAGCGGGTGGATCAGGGAGAGAGCCGGAGATGGCGCAGTTCCGAATGTTCATCGGAAACCTGGGGGAGGGTGTGAAAGGTCGGTCACCCCTGTTGCTGGGGTTGGTGAGTGGATGCCTCCTGTCGTCGCCGGCGCTGGCGACCATTTCGGGAGTCTGCCCTGATGGGAGCATCTTCATCGTACAAACCGAGCAGTCGATTCCCTGTAGGCAGGCGAAACGCGTGGCGCCCACCGACATTCCCCCACTGAATCCCGAGTTGCTGCCCCGTCCCTTTGGCTGGAATCGGTTCCATGAGCGACAGGATCCCAACAATCCGTACAACCTGGTGGATTCCATTGAATCGGGGCCTAGCGCCTCAGAACCTCCCGTGTCGAGATGGACCCCGCGCGAGTCGTCCACGGGGAGTTCCCGCGTCGAGGCTTCCCCGAGACCCGTTTCGGTCCCGGATCGATTCCCGGCGCTGACCCCGCAGGAGTTGGAGGATCTGGCGCAGATCGTCGAACTGTCGCAGCGCCGAGCGCCGGCGACGTTCGAGAAAAGTGAGGGTTCGGGAGTGCGGCTTCGGATCGCTCACTCGAAGGCGCTCGAGTCGAGGCTCCGCGAAGTCTGGCGAACTGCCGGTGGGACCCCCGAAGGTCATCCGGTCGTGTTCAGCGCGGCGGCGAGTCAAGCGGATCGGTTCTACGCCAACCTCACGTTCGTTCAGGACAGTGTGGCCTTTCATCCGAATCGGGACGATGCACGCGAGTTGGGGGTGTTGCAGGGTCGGCTCGGGCGTTTGGGCCCGGATGACAGGGTCTTGGGCTATGCGTGGCTCCCGACGTCCATGGATCTGAAGCGCTCGATGGATGTGTACTGGAACGACCGGGTTCTGCGTACGACCCTCGATCCCTCCTGACCTTCCAAAGCTCTCGTTCCGCTCCTAGGTCCAGCGAGGGTCGGAACGTCAATGTCGCGGATACGTCGTGTAGACCTGGGCGATGTAGAACATTCCGTCGGAATCTCTCACGACTCCGATTCCTGTGGCGTTGAAGGGTGGGGCCATCAGATTGTCGCGGTGCTGCGGAGAGGCAAGCCACCCCCGGACGACAGCCGCCCCAGGGTCCGATTCGCTGGTTTTTCCGATGTTCTCCGCCGCGAGGGTGAACCCCGTGACTCCCTGGGCGTGGAGGCGTTCGACCGGCCCGTTTCCTTCGGGCGAGACATGGGCGAGATAGTTGCGGCGGGCCATGTCGCGAGCGTGCGTGCGGGCCACGCGGTCGAGTTCCGGACGGCGCTGAAGTGCAATGAGGTGTCGGTCTCGACGGAACTCGGCGACTCGGGCTTGAATCCCGTCTTCCTGGGCCTTCCATTGGGTCTCGGAGCGTGCTTGTGCGCGGTGGGGTCCGAGCATTCCGAGTGCCACGGCGAGACTGATTACGGAGAACCACACGGCCGTCTGCAAAGGGCTGGGGGGGGCGCTCAAGGGGCCGAGACCTGACCTGGACGGGGTTGCTGCGTTTGGGATTCGAACAATTCCCGGCGCACCAATCGGCCGTCCTGGTAGTGGGTGATCAGGTCGATTCGCCCGTCGGCGTCGAGATCTTCTTCGCGGGCGCGCACGTTCTCGTTGGCGTCGAAGCGTACGGTCACTTCGGGATGACCATCGCCGTCGTGATCTTGCTCCTCGCGATCGAGTACGCCGTCACGGTAGTAACCGATGCGGTCGCGAAAACCGTCACCGGTGGTGTCCCGTTCGTGCCGGCTCACTGTTCCGTTGACGTAATAGGTCCAAGCATCGACGGTCCCATCGTGGTCCGCATCGCTACGCCGCCGGATCACGCGACCATCCCGGTAATCCGTCCAGGCATCGATTCGGGTGTCATGGTCATAGTCCTCTTCGACACGGGCAATCTGGTGGGTTTCCGGGTCGTAATGGAGCGTGCGCTCGCCCTGGCCGTCGAAGTCGTCGTCCAGGATTTCGCGAACGAGCATGCCCCGTTCGCGGAACAACCACTGGTCGATTTGTCCATCCTGGTTTCGATCGACGACGCCATCGGCCGAGGAGTTCGTTCGCGGCCCTGGGGGTGTCATGGGCTCTAGGGGAACGGAGGCCTGCCTGGGCGCGACCTGCGCGCGCTCCAGTTCGGCCAACTCCTGAGCGAGGGTGGGTGCGCGTCCTCGGCGAGGGGCATTTGAGGGTGCGTTCGTGGGGATCTGTTTCTGGGCGAGTTCTCGTTCGAGTTTGCGGAGGCGAATGGACTCGTAATCCAGGGCGGGTTCGTCGTGGGGAGAGGGTGGCCCGGCATGAGCTTGCGGTGCGGGCGACCGGCCTGGAGTGGATGGGTGGGTGTCGGCGTTGGGGGGGGTGGCGCCCGTGGGAGCCGGGAGTTGGGATCGGTCCGTGACGTTAGGCAAAGCTGGGCCCGGTTCGGGTTCTCCCAGTGCCGCATCTGCGGCGGCCTTGAACGGCGCCACGGCCATCGCGAAGGGGAGGGCCGCGTATTTGAACCAGATGGGTTGCTCGTTGTACTCCCGGTGTTGGACCACATCCTCTTGGGCCCCGCCCAGGAAACTGACTTCGGGAGTTGCGGAGGGTTGGGGCTGGATTGGGGGACCGCCGCTCGATTGGCTCCGGGGGGTCGCGTTGGGCCCCCCACCCGATGCTTCTTGAGGTTGAGAGGGGCCACCGATCACCCCACCTGGCGGACCGTACCGGCCCCCGGTCGAGAAACTCGGAGCGGCGCGACCGGGATAAACGATGCTCGCGCCGGCGCCCGCGTTCGTGATGGGCGTTCGGTCCACGTCATGGCTTCCCCGGCCGAACGCGCAAGCGCTCAGAAGCGCACACAAGCCGAAGGTCAGCCAGTGGATTGCGTCGGTTTGTCTGCTGGTCTGGGACATGTCCCCACCTCTCGATTCCAGATTTCGCACGAGGTGAGGTGCAAGAAGTATGCGAAGAGGTCAGCAAGATCGGAATCGCCTGGGCAAACCCGGGTGCAGGGGTGCGAGTTGCCGGGGAACTGCCTTCTCGCACACGGGCAGCGAAGGCGCAGTTTGTGGAATGGGTGGAGGGGAAGTTCCCCATCGCAAGGCGGTGGGCCGGAGCCCGAGGTGCCGGGTTCCGGCTCAGGAGGTTTCGCGCCCCAGTCGTCCGATCAAGGTGGTGGCGCCGAGTCCGACTCCCACCAGAGCGATGCTCGTGACCACCTGTCCGGAACTCGGCTGGAACCGCGCCACGGGCCAGACCTCAGGGTCGAACTCGCTCAGGTTGGTCTCAGTCACGCGTCGCCCTTCGATCACGCTACCGGGCTCCGGAGGATGGGACTGCTGGAAGGGCCAGAGGCCGACGACGGCACCGAAAAGCAGACCCAGTAGAGCGCCTAGCGTGGCTTTCGGGTATCGGCGCAACAGCCATTGGAGCAGGTTGCTTACACCGACGACGCCCACCACGATTCCCAGTCCCAGTGGGATCACGACGTTGGCTGTACCGAGGAGGACGCCGAGGTCGGGCCCTCCACTCGAGAGCAGGCCGAGTTTGACCTGGTCCACGGTGCCTAGGATGGCTTCGTATTGCCCCAGCAACAACAGCAGGTAGCCGCCGCTGACGCCCGGGAGGATCATGGCCGAGGAAGCTGCCAGGCCGGCGAGAAACATCAGGAAGAGGCTCGCCTCTCCGCCGCGGGCTCCATCGCCGCCGAAGGCCATGACGACCATCAGGACGAAGGTCACGGCGCCGCCCGCGACCAGGCTTGCGGAGGCGGGTCGAGCCATTCGCCAGACCAGGGGGATCCCACCCAGAGTCAGACCGATGAACAGGCTGTACATCACCCACCGGTTCTCGATCACCAGCGTCTTGATGGTGCCCGCGAGAAGGAGGATGGCCAGGCCCGCCGAGATCGCCACGGCTCCCAGAGTGACCAGGGATCGCAAGCGGAAGCGGAGGGTCGTGACCTCCGCGATGGCGGCGATGAAGGCCGGATAGACCCCGGAGGCCAGGAGCATCGTTCCCCCGCTGATTCCTGGAACGAGATTCGCGAGGCCCATCAGGGCGCCCCCGATGGCGCTTCGTACGACCAGTAGAGTCGAGACCCTTTCGGGCCTCGCCGCCGAGTGGGTGGGATCGCTCATACGTTTCACTCCTCGGGGGGCGGCGAGGTAATGTAGCAGTGTCTGATCCCGCCGGAGAATGCCTGCGGCGAAGTGGAGTGTGTGGCGGACTCGAGCAGTAGGTGGTCCCGAGGAGGTGGGTTGGAAGCGTGTGCGGTCGATTTACATTGACGAGTACGCCCGAGCAACTCGCGGAGGTTTTTGAACTCGACGAGGTCGAATGTTCGCCGCGCTACAACATTGCGCCAAGCCAGGAGATTCTGAACATTCACGGCGGCGGTCCCGGGGGCGGGCGCGGAACCGAGGTTCGCCGCTGGGGACTGATTCCCTCCTGGGCGAAGGATGCACGAATTGCCAGCCATTGCTTCAATGCGCGGGCCGAAACCGTGGCGGAGAAACCCGCATTTCGCGACTCCTTTCGTTACCGACGATGTCTGATCCCAGCCGATGGCTTCTACGAGTGGGAACGCGTAGCCGGTGGCGGTCGCGCGCAGCCCTACCACATCACTTCCGCCGTCGGTGGGCCCTTTGCGATGGCGGGAATTTGGGATGCCTGGGAACCCGAGTCCGGAGATCGAACCGTTTCGTGCGCGGTGATCACGGTTCCCGCCAATCGCGAATTGCGGGAACTTCATTCCCGCATGCCGGTGATTCTCGGACCCGAGTCCTTCGGGGTTTGGCTCGATGGATCCGTTGAGGATCCCGAGGTTCTCCTTCCGCGATTGGAGAGTCTGCCCGATGGTTCGTTGAGCCTCCGTCCAGTGGACGCCCGAGTCAACGATGCGCGCCACGACACAGTCGATTGTCTGGCGCCTTTTACGCCGCCCCCCACGCTGGCCCAGGGCGAGCTCTTCTGAGCCATGGGGAAGTGGGTGTCGAAAAGGGGAGGGATGAGGGCACGCATTCGGGGGGGGCTTCTGGGGTTCATTGGGGTCGCCTATCTGGTCTCGATTCCCTGGTACCGAGAACCGGGAGCGACGGTGCCCCTTCTCTGGGGGCTCCCGAGCTGGGTGACCGTGGCGATCGGCTGTTACGTGGTGGTGGCAGTGGCGAATTGTCTGGCGTGGCTGCTCACGGAAATCGACGACGCACCCCGTGACGAAGATCGGGACGATGTGTCGTGAGTTTCGGCGAACTCGGCACGGCCGCGCTGTTTGTCTACATGCTCGCCCTGGTGGGAATTGCTGAAATCGCGCGCCGCGCACGCCGCGACCGCTCAGCCTCGGACCACTTTCTGGCAGGTCGGGAGTTGAGCACCTTCGTGCTTCTCCTCACCCTCTATGCCACCGCCTACAGTGGCAACTCCCTGCTGGGCTACCCCGGCGAGGCCTATCGTCGAGGTTTTTCGTGGATCATGGCCACGGGATTCATGATGTCGATCATCGTGGCTTTTCACGCCCTCGTGCCCAAACTCCGCCCCGTTGCGGTCGCTCGGGGGTTCGTGACACCCGGTGATTGGATCCGTTTTCGATTTGGGGAGGGCGGGGAAGGCAGAGCGCTGCGGGTTGTGATTGCCACGCTCATGGCACTTGCGCTGTCGAACTTCCTGTTTGCGCAACTCAAGGCCCTTGGTGAGATGGCGGAGCAGGTAACGGGAGGAATTGTCTCCTACGAGGTGGGCGTGATTCTGCTGGCCACCATGGTGCTCTTCTACGAGACCCTCGGCGGCATGAGGGCGGTGGCCTGGACGGATGCGGCCCAGGGGTTGCTGATGATGGTGGGCTTGATGGCGCTGGGCGGCTGGTTGCTGATGGGTGCGGGTGGGTTCGCGGAATTGACACGTGGCGTCGCCCAGGCGCGACCCGATGCGGTGCTCGTCCCACCGGTTCGCGAACAGCTGAATTGGGCCAGCACGATCCTGCTGATGGGGTTGGCCAGTGTCCTCTATCCCCAGGCGATCCAGCGGATCTTCGCGGCAAAGGACGGGCGGACGCTGCGGCGGACGTTTGCCTGGATGACCTTCATGCCGCTCACGACAACGCTGGTGGTGACCTTGATCGGGCTTGCGGCGATTCCCCGCTTTGCGGGGTTGGCGGACGTCGAAGCCGACCGGGTGATGCCATTGCTTTTGGGCGAATGGTCGGCGGTCGGCGGGTGGGCGATGGCGGTGTCCGTCGCCGTTTTTCTGGGGGCACTGGCGGCCATCATGTCGACGGCGGATTCCGTCCTTCTGTCTCTTGGGTCCCTGGTGGCACAGGATCTCCTGGGTCACAGCGAGGGTGACGCGCGAACCACGGCCATCGGAAAGCGCGTGGGAGTGATCGCCATGGCGGGCATGGCGATGCTGGCGCTTTGGGCCCGTGAAGTGACGCTCTGGGGCGTCATTGAGCTGAAGATGGAACTCCTGATCCAGTGTGTGCCAGCGTTCCTGCTGGCACTTCACTGGAAGGGGCAGAGTGCACGCGCGACGATCTGGGGCGCCGTGTTGGGGACCGCCATTGCCGTGCTGGGGTTGTTTTTCGGGGTCAAACGATTCGGCGGAATCCATGTGGGAGTGATCGGCCTGGCCCTCAATCTCGCGGTGGTCTGGATCGGTTCGCGAAACAGGTTCCGAGCGGGCTAGCGGGTTCCTCGGCCAGGGGCGGTCGCCGTAGGCGCGTGGCGCGATACCCTGCCTCCGATGGGGATTCGCGAGCACGACCAACCGGCTCGGGTGGGAGCCGTTCTCGTGGCGGTGTCCGTCCTGGCTTTCGCCGCGGTGCGTGCTCCTCTGCTCGACGTACCTCTGGAGAGGGACGAGGGCGAGTACGCCTATATCGCATGGCGGTGGCTCGAGGGCGAATTGCCCTATCGAGAGGCGTTCGATCAAAAACCACCCTTGGTTTTCGCCGCGTACGCGTCGGCCTTTGCGTTGCTCGGTGTGGGTGTGGACGCTGTTCGTGTCTTGGGTGTGCTCTGGACGGCGGGGACGACGCTGCTGCTCTACATGCTCGTGCGACGTCTCGGTGGGCCGCTTCCTGCAGCCTGGTCGGCATTGCTTTACGGGTTGGCTTCGGCGGATCCCGTCTTGGCCGCTACGGCGACCAATACCGAACTGTTGATGGCATTTCCCACGGTGGCGGCTGCACTGGCCCTTTGGCGAGGGTTGCAGAGGGGCGACCGATGGAACTGGATCCTGTTTGGGGCCCTGGCTGCCATCGCATGTGGTTTTAAACAAGTCGCCGTCACCGACATGGCCTGGTTCACGCTCTTCGGCCTGTTTTCAGAACCGAGGGCGGCGGGTTGTTGGGTGCGGCGGTGGTGGCGAATGGTTTGGATCGGTGTCGGGGCGGCGATCGCGGTGGCTCCTGTAGCCCTCGTGTTCGGTCAGGGCGGAGCGTTTTCGGAACTTCTGGATGCCACCCTGTGGCACAACGCCGACTACGTGGGAACCCAGAGCGCTGAACAGAGCCTGGCGACCCTGGCCGGGGAACTCGCACGACAGGCGCCGGGTTTCTGGCCACTCTGGACGGCAGCGCTGGCTGGGCTGGTTTGGCCCGATGGGGGAACCCGGCGAGTTCGGGTGCTTCTGTTGGGTTGGCTGGTCGCGTCTGCGGCGGGAGTCTCGGTGGGTGCCTATTACCGGGCCCACTACTTCATTCAGGCGCTGCCGCCACTGTGTGCCCTGGCGGGCTTGGGGTTGACTCGGGTCCTGGAACTCTGGGAGCGACGTGTGCGAGGGCGTCCACTGGCAGTCTGGGCGGGGGTGCTGGCGATGGTGGGGGTCGCGGTGGGGCCCACGCTGGTCTCGCGCTGGACCGTGTTGTCTGCTGGGTCCGGGGAGGCGATCTCTCGCCAGATCTACGGAGTGAATCCGTTTCCCGAGGCCGCGAGTTTGGCGGAATTCGTCGCCCGGGTGACGTCGCCGGAAGAGCCTGTCCTCGTGGTGGGCTCGGAGCCTGAGGTCCTGTTTCTGGCCAGGAGACCCACCGCGACCCGCTACATCTTCATGTACCCGCTGACGGGTCCGTACCCGGATGCGCTCGATCGGCAGCGGGAGGCTCTGGCGGAGATTGCCGACGCGGAGCCCTCTGTGGTGGTTTGGTTCAATCTGTCGTCTTCGTTGCGCTTCGCACCCGGGGCTCCGCGGCTCCTGTTTGATGAGCTCAGACGCAGGCTCGGGCGGGAATTCAGGATCGATCTGTTGGCCTGGCCGGTCGTGGCGCCAGGGGAAGGCGAGACCTGGGAACTGCGGACCGGAGCCGAAGCCCGCGCTCGAGCCCGGGCGCTCGGGCCCGGGCGTTGGGGAGAAGCCTGGATTGCGGTGTATCGACGGACCCTACGGGCGACGAATGCCGGGCCGTGAGTTAGAGTCGCATCAGCCTGAACCGCGAGGAGGAAGCATGAACCGCAGCAAGGCAATCGTGATGGGAATCGTCATCGCACTGACTACGACGGGTTGCGTCGTGATCGAAGACGGCGAAGTCGGTGTTTCCAAGAGCTTCGGTAGCATTTCCGACGAACCGGTTGGACAGGGCGTGGTGATTCAGGTGCCCATCGTGCGAACCGTCGAGACCTGGAACACGAAGCTACAAGAACTCAAGGAGACAGCGCAGGTCCCCTCGTCGGAGGGGCTCGTCGTCGGGCTCGACACCTCCCTGTTGTTCAATGTGCAGCCCGAGATGGCGCCCGCCATTCGAAAGACCGTTGGCTGGAACTACGTCAACAAGCTCATCACTCCGTATTTTCGCAATGCACTCCGTGATGTCGTGAGTGGTTACGAGGTCAAGAACATCTACGCTGAGGGCGGCCGGAAGGAGATTGCTGCGAAGATCAAAGCCTTCCTCGAGAACAATCTCGGGCCTCGGGGGGTCACCGTCGTGGACGTCCTGTTGCGCGATGTCAAACTGCCCGCCCGGTTCAAAGAGAGCATCGAGGCCAAGTTGACCGCGGAGCAGCGCGTTCAACAAAAGCAGTTCGAGCTCGAACAGGCCGTCAAGGACGCGGAGATTGAGGTGGCTCGTGCCGAAGGCGCGGCTCGAGCACAGGAGATCGTCAGGTCCACGCTGTCGGATTCGTACCTGCAGTATCTCTGGATCAAGACCCTCAATGAGAATCCCAACGTGATCTACGTCGCCACGGAGAGCAACCTACCCATCTTCAAGTCGGTTCAGTGACTCCACGGGGTTCGAGCCTCGTTGATTCAACGGCGGGCGGGGCCGACTCTCGGTTCCCGGAACTGGAGGATTCCTCCGGGTCTTCGGAGCCGGCTGTGCTCAGTCCCCGCCTTCCGAAGGAAACTCGTGATCGCTCTTTTTGCTTGGGTCCTTGGGGGCGAGACCCAGGAACTGTTTGACCTTGGTCCAGTAGGTGCTGATCGCGACGACCGCTCCCGCCAGCGTGGCTACCACGGCCTGGAGCAGGAAGCTCCCGGCGCCCGGGTCGATATAGGCGAGGTTTGGGGACAGATTGGACGCATGGGCGAGGCCGGAAGCCAGAAGGCCCAGCACGGTCGTTCCACCGGCGAGAAGGGGTCCCACGTGCTTGTTGCGTTGGGATGTTCGAGTGGTCATCTTCGTCCAATAGTGTGCCACTCCGGTGCGGTGATTTCCAGACGCCCAGGTTGGGCTCGGCAAGCCGTTGCTGGATGGGGTCCTGCGATACCCGGAATGGAAGATGTGCCGGCACGTGTCGAGATTTGGGTTGGAGTGATGGGATGAGAGAGTTCGATCTGGTCGTCGTGGGAGGAGGGCCCGGAGGGTACGTGGCGGCCATTCGCGCGAGCCAGTTGGGGATGCGGGTGGCGGTGGTCGAGCGCGAGCATCTGGGTGGGATCTGTCTGAACTGGGGTTGTATTCCCACCAAGGCGTTGCTCCGCACGGCGGAGATACAGCACATCCTCTCGGACCTCGATGCCTACGGGTTTTCGGCTCGTGACATCCGCTTCGATCTGGAGAAGGTCGTGGCGCGTTCACGTCGGGTCAGCGATCGATTGGCGCGTGGGATTCGGCAATTGCTGAAGAAGAATTCCGTGGAACACATCGAGGGAAGTGCGCGGTTGTCGGCTCCTGGACGGGTCGCGGTGGAGGGTCTGGACAGCGGCGTGACGGAGGAGTTGCAAGCCTCTCACGTGATTCTTGCCACGGGGGCTCGGCCGAAAGGCCTTCCGGGGATCGAGAGCGATGGGGAACGGATCTGGACCTACCGCGAGGCGATGGTCCCCGATGCATTGCCTGGTTCGCTTCTGGTGATCGGTTCCGGCGCCATTGGGATCGAGTTCGCCAGCTTCTATCGGGATCTCGGGGTGGAAGTTACGGTGGTTGAGACCCTTGCGAGGATTCTGCCCGCCGAGGACGAAGAGATCTCGGCTCTGGCTCTCAAGAGTTTTCGGCGTCGAGGGATCGAGTTCCACCTGGGTGCGACTCTGACGCGCCTGGAGCGACGGGGGGAGGGGTTGGTCGCGGGCCTCGAACTCGCAGATGGAGAAATCCTGGAGGCCGACTACGAACGTGCAATCCTCGCCGTGGGAATCCAGGGCAACGTGGAGGGAATCGGTCTCGAGGGCACCGGGGTGGTGGTGTCCGGGGGGCACATTGAGGTCGATCAATGGTTGGAGACCGGGGAACCCGGAGTCTACGCCATTGGAGACGTAGCCGGTCCGCCCTGGCTTGCCCACAAAGCCAGCCACGAGGGCACGCTGTGCGTCGAGCACCTGGCTGGGGTGGAGGGCCTCCGACCGCTTGCCAGGGAGGCGATTCCCGCCTGTACCTACAGTCGTCCGCAGATCGCCAGTCTGGGGCTCACCGAGGCGGCGGCTGCCGAGCGGGGAATCGAGACTCGTGTCGGAAGATTCCCGTTCCTGGCCAACGGCAAGGCGCTGGCCCAGGGTGAATCCGAAGGGTTGGTGAAAACGATCTTCGCCGCGGAAACCGGGGAGCTTCTGGGCGCCCACTTGTTCGGGGCAGAGGTCACGGAACTGATTCACGGGTACGCGATTGCGCGAAGTCTGGAGACGACCGAAGTGCAGTTGATGGAGACGGTGTTTCCCCATCCAACGCTCTCCGAGGCCATGCACGAGTCGGTGCTTGATGCCTACGGACGTGCCATTCACTTCTGATCCGTCCCGGTTGCTCGGGTTTAGGGCTCCTCGCAAATCGGCCTCGTGTCCGAGTTCGCCGGGAAGGGGCCGAATCTGGGCGGTTGTCGCGCGCCGACTGCCCGACGGGGAATGCTGGCGTTTCGGCTGGGGTTGGACGTGCGCGTGAGAGGGGGTCGATTACCATCGACGTCATGGCGGATTCGAAGACTCTCGACCATCGCGCCGAATACCAATCACGACTCGAGGCGCGTACTGCGTGGCAACACCGTTGCCAGCGGCGAGCGCAAGTCATTGCCAATCTGCGCCTGTTGCTGTTCGGAATCGGCGTGGGAGTGGCGTGGTTCTCCTTCGGAACCGAATCGATCGACGGACTGTGGTTGTTCCCGCCAGCGGCCGGATTTTTTGCCCTGGTCTGGGCCCATGACCGGGAAATTCGTTCCGAGGCCCGGGCAGGCCGGGCGATTCTTTTCTATGAACGGGGACTTTCCGGTTTCGATGATCGATGGAGGCCGGGGGCGGAAGAGGAGACGCTGACAGTCGACGGTGAAGAGTTTCTTCCCGACGATCACCCTTGTGCTCGGGATCTCGACCTGCTCGGTGAGGGGTCGCTCTTCGTACGGTTGTGTGTGGCTCGGACCCGCGACGGTCAGCGGATGCTGGCGGACTGGCTCCTGCAACCCGCCCCGGCAGCCGTGATCCGGTCTCGTCAACGCGCCGTGGCGGAATTGGCGGAACGTCTGGACCTCCGGGAAGAATTCGCGATCGTCAGCGATTGGGTTCGCGAACACGTGCAGCCGGAGGCTCTGAGCCGGTGGGGTGAAGCCGGGGCGGTGCCACCTGCTGCCCTCTATCGGGGCATGGCTCTAGTCCTTTCGATGCTCACGCTGACCTCTCTCGCCGGTTGGCTCTTTGGAGCGGCTTCCGTACTACCCTTCGCCATGTCCGGTCTCCTGCAATCGCTGTTTGCCATCGTGTTTCGTGCGAAGGTGCAGAGTACTCTGAGAAGCGTGGACCTTCCGGTTCGCCAGCTCGGGGTTCTCGCGCGATTGTTGGCGTGTGTGGAGACACAACGCTTCGAGGCGAGCGAGCTCGTTTCGCTTCAGGAACGCCTCCTCGATGGGGGGCAGGTGCCGTCGGAGAGGATCGCGGTCTTGTTGCGTTGGGCAGAGCTGCTCGAGGCGCGACAGAACCAGTTTTTCGCCCCGCTGGGGGCATTGATGCTTTGGACCACTCAGCTCAGCTTTGCACTGGAAGTCTGGCGAGCGCGCAGCGGACCGCAAATTTCGGGATGGATCCGAGAGGTCGCGCAGCTCGAGGCCCTGTGTTCACTTGCGGGGTATGCGTACGAGAACCCCGACCAGCCGTTCCCGGAGATCGTGGAGGGAGCTGGCGAGATTCATGCCGAAGGCCTCGCACACCCGCTTCTTCCGCGGAATGGGAGGGTGGCAAATGATCTGTCTTTGGGGCGAGATCTTCGTCTGCTGGTGGTCAGCGGTTCCAACATGTCGGGAAAGAGCACGCTACTGCGCAGCGTGGGTGTCAACCTTGCGCTGGCCTATGCTGGCGCGCCGGTTTGTGCCACGCGTCTCCGGGTGTCTCCTTTGGTGGTCGCAGCATCGATTCGAGTGGACGATTCCCTCCTCGACGGGACCTCTCGCTTTTACGCGGAGATCAAACGGTTGCGACAGATCGTGGAACTCGCCGAGGAGTCTCGGAGAGCCTTGTTTCTCATCGATGAGATGCTTCATGGGACGAACTCGCACGACCGTGGCATCGGAGCCAACGCTGTGATTCGCGGCCTGGTGGAGCGGGGTGCATTGGGGCTGGTCACGACTCACGACCTCGTACTGACACGAGTGACCGATGATCTGGACGGGGCAGGTGCGAACGTTCATTTTCAGGATCATCTGCACGAGGGGCAGATGAGTTTCGATTATCGGATGCGACCGGGTGTCGTAGAGAAGAGCAACGCTCTAGCGCTGATGCGATCGGTGGGGCTGGAAGTGTGAGCGACGGTAAACATTCCAAGATGGATTCCCAGCCGGATGAGGTTCCCGGGGTCGTCCGCGAAGAACAGGAACTGTTGGAACGGGTGGTAGCCGTGGTGCGATCCGAGCCAGAGCGCGATACACGCTCGGAGCGGGCGCTCGTCCGAGAGTTGAAGCAGGTGCGGGAGCAGTTGGTGGAGGGCACCGCCGGCAGCGACGAGATGGCGTTGACGGACCAGTGGCAGCGGCAGAGTGCGCTCCTCAAACAGGTGCGGCGTAGTGCCAGCGCGGCCCGGGTGGATCTGGGGTCGCCCTATTTTGCTCACCTCCGGCTGTCTGAAAACGGTGAATCGAGAGATTTGTGCCTGGGACGAGCGACGTTGATCCGTAAGGGGGTGAGGATCGTCGATTGGCGTAACGCTCCCATTTCGCGTCTCTTCTACCGGTACGAACAGGGAGAGGAGTTCGAGGAGAACTTTGCCGGTCGCGCACGCACGGGAAGTATTCTCGCGCGTCGATCGGTGAGTATCCGCGACGAGGTCCTGGAGCGTGTCGAGGGGCCGGACGAGGTCTTTTTGTTGGACGCGGAGGAGGCGGGGGGGTGGCGTCGATCGAGTCGCGGCAAGGCGGTTCTGGCGGGCGGCGAGGGGGCCGCGCTGCGCGCCCATTCCCCCGAGTCTGTCTCATCGCCGGATGGAACGCGTGGTCTCGGCGGTGAACCGAATGCCTGGACACGTGGACGTGATAAACGCCTTCCGGAAATCACAGGCCTGTTGGACCCCGAGCAGTTTCAATTGATTACACGCCTCGACCGGGGGTTCCTTGCCATCCGTGGAACTGCGGGATCGGGGAAGACCACCGTCGCGCTCCACCGAATCGCCTATCTTGCTTTCGAAGACGAGCGGATCGACTCGCCGGACACGCTCTTCGTGGTCTTTTCGCCAGCCCTCCGACGCTACGTAGATCACGTGCTCCCGGCTCTGGGGGTCCATCGCGTCGCCATTCACACGTTTCGTGACTGGGTCCACGAAGTTCGGAAACGGCACTTTACGAGATTGCCCACGGAATTGCGCGAGGATGCGCCGAGTGTGGTGCAGCGCATGAAATTGCATCCCGCCATGGCGACGGCCCTGGAAGAGTACATCGAGTCCACCGAGGGGTCTGATACCTGGGAGCAGGTGTTGGACGATTGGGTCAGTGTGCTCACACACACGGCTCTCCTTAAGAGTGTGTTCGAGCGTGAGGCTCCGGAAGAATTTCGATCCGTGGAAATCGAACGCGCCGTAGACGACGCGCGCGAACGAAACGAGCTCTTGAATGACTGGTTTTCCGGAGACGATGAATCGGATGCAGCCCTCGATCCGGAAGACGAGGCGCTGCTGTTGCGTGCCTGGCAATTGCGGGTGGGGGCGTTGCGGGGTCGAAAAAAAAAGCCCCTGCGTTATCGCCATATCGTGATTGACGAGATTCAGGACTTCTCGCCCATCGAAGTTCAGCTCTTGACGGGATGCCTCGATCGGAACCGCAGCATCACTCTGGCCGGAGATGCCCAGCAGCGGATCGTGTCGGGTAGCGGCTTTACGACCTGGTCTGAGTTGCTCGATCGGCTGGGGCTGGAGGGGTCCAGTATCGAGACCCTTCAGGTCAGCTACCGATGCTCGAAGGAAATCTTGGAGTTTGGTTTGTCGATCCTCGGTAGCTTGCGGGATGACAGTTCGGCCCCCCTCGCGGTTCGCTCGGGTCCGCCGGTCGAACTGTTTCGGTTTACCGAAGCCGGTGCCTCGGTGGCGTTCCTTGCCGAGGCGCTGAGGCGCTTGGTAGGCAACGAGCCCATGGCGTCGGTGGCACTGCTGTGTCCCGATCGAGAGACGACTTCGCTCTATTACGAGGGCTTGATGGAAAGCGATGTGCCGGGTGTTCGCAGGGTCGAAGCCCAGGACTTCAACTTTCAGCCTGGAGTCGAGGTCACGGAAATCCATCAGGTCAAGGGGCTGGAATTCGATTACGTGATTCTCGCGGGCGTGGATGCGGATCATTTTCCGGACGATGGGGAGTCTCGCCGGCTGCTCCACGTCGGCGCGACGCGCGCCATCCACCAGCTCTGGCTGGTGACCGTTGATCCTCCGTCGCCGCTGCTGGAGGGGCTCGGCGGTTAGGGCGAAATTGCGCTCGACGGCTGTGAGGTCCCGATGCGGTTGCAGTCGGGCGCGGCGGGTCTAGAAGGCGTAGCGGAGTCCGAGTCCGACGGACGTATGGTCCGACAAACCGTTGGCAATGATTACGTAGGAGGCCTGCAGACTCATGGCGACGTGCTTGGACAACCAGTAATCGGCTCCCCCGCCAAATCTCAAGGCAACCGCGGTGACATTGTCGGTTTGTGGAGTTCCCTCGTTCTGTGTGACTCTCGCAATACCGATCCCACCGACTACGAATGGCTTGAAGCGGCCTCTCAGAAATGCCGAGCGCTGTTGCAACGTGGCGACGAAGCGGCGTGCGTCCCGGGATCCCTCGAATTCGGCTTCAAGAGCCACCCAATCGATGATGTCCACTCCGATTTTCCCGCCAATCGTTGCGTCGATCCCGCTCTCCCCAGTCACAGACTGGATTCCCCCCGTGAGTTGTAGATAGGGACCCCGAGGTCGTATCCGGGTCTGCTTCTTCTTCTCGTCGTCGGCTGCGGCCTCAGAGATTGAGGCCACGAGCAACGCCATGCACACGGTGAGAACTCGGCCGAGCACGGTCCCTCCTTCGCTCGAAGATGAAACCCTGGAGCGGGATGGTGTGGGTACCCGTGGCTCGTATACCAGAGACGGTGCCGGAAAGGAAAGGATGTTGAACACCTGTAGGCTTTCGGTGGATTCGATGCGACCGCGAGTCAGGTTTTGGGTGGGTGTCAACGCACCCAATGCCCTGGGGGATCTCTCGGCTTCAGGTCGGTTGAATCAATCGCCCACCACGTATCCCAGCGCCCGAAGGTTGTCGATTTCCCGGACCTGCATGGGAGGAGCCTGGAGCATGGACCGGGCGCTTCGAGAGTAGCGATGGACGGGAGGCTTGAGGGACGAGTCCAGGGAACTTCGTTCCCAACTGCCATCGTCGTTCCACCGGTACATCTTCCAGGAGAGCGGGAGCGGGGCGTCGGGGGATGCGCCGGGGATTGGCCAGGCTCCCTCGGTCCCGCGCACGCGCACGAAACCATCGCCACGGTATGCACTCAATTCGCGACCGATGTCGCAATACACGATCCGGTCCGGCAGGGGCTCCCCGTTCTTCAGCAACGGGCCCAGGGCCATTCCACTTTGGGGGGCGTCGGTTTCAATCCCCGCCAACTCGAGCAGCGTGGGTTTTACGTCCACGTGGCTCACCAAACCGCGCCGCCGACCGGGTTCGATGTCGGGGGCCCGAAGGATGAAGGGAACATGGGAGACTTCTGGCGTCGTGGTGTGACCGTGAACGAAATAGCGGAATCCCTCTCCGAGACTCTCGCCGTGGTCAGCCGTCAAGAGGGCGACGAAGGGACGCTCCGACCGGTCTTCTGAGAAGGCGGCGAATTCTTCCAGCAACCGGCCGATCCAGTGGTCCGCGTAGGCGATTTCGTTCGCGTATCGCTGCTCGAATTCGCTCAGGTAGGAGACACCCTCGAGCTGTTGGTAGGGGGGGACGCCTCCCAACGAGTATTCGCGCTCGACGTTGGGCAGGGGTTGTTCGTCTGGTCCGCGATTGATTCGTACATGGTCGGCGAATGCGTCGGGCGGCGTATAGGGCCCATGGGGGTCCTGGTAGTGGACCCAGAGGAATACTGGACGGTCGTTATTGGCGGCATCGGATTCCAACCAGTGAAAGGCGCGCGCACTGGTCTGTTCTGCGATGCGCTCGAAGTGGAAATGGATCCTGCCCTCACCGCTGGTCAAGTCATCGTCGTAGACGTCGAATCCGAGATCGAAGCCAAGCCGTCGGTCGAGGAGAGGATTGCCGACAAAGCCCGCGGTGAGGTATCCGGCACGTTGAAACGCCTCGGCCAGGGTCTCGTCGGCGCCGAGTCGACTCGGCCCGTTGAGCCATCCCACCGTGTGTTCCCGCGTATGACGCGATGTCATCATCGAGGCGTGGGAGGGTGCAGTGACGCTCGACGCCGCGATCCCGCGGTCGAAGACTACGGCGTCGCGGGAGAATGCATCGATCTGTGGGCTGCTGTCGAAGGGGTATCCGTACACGCCGAGACGGTCGGCTCTGAGGGTGTCGACAGTGATCAAGAGGACGTTGGGGGCGTCATCCGGGGGGTGGGCGCGGGAGGGGGGCGCGATTTCCGTGGCGAGAGGTGAGGCCGGAGGCGTGGGAGCGGGGGAGTCACTGCCGCATCCTATTCCTGGCAACAGGGTCGACACGAGAGCAAGAAACTGGATCGAGCAGGTGAGTTTCATGAAGCTTTCAGCATAACCGACGGTCACTCGTCCCCGATCGTGCCGTTGGTCTCGATCAGGGCTGGGAGGGGGCATAGCCTCGTGGAGTGTCCATCGGGTTCACGCCTAGCTGGCGCGCTCGTGTGAGCACCCTTTTCGCCTCCTCGGGTTCTCCGAGTTCTAGAAGGAGTTCAGCGAGGCTCAGATAGGAGGGACCAAAGCCAGGGGAGATCTCGAGGACTCGCTCGAGAGACGCGCGCGCCTTTTCGGATTCGCCGTTGGCGATCCGTGCCACGGCAAGGTTGTGCTCAGCGACGCCACTTCGCGGGTCGAGGATCGTTGCAGCCTCCAGGTGCTCGAGAGCCCGAGCCGTGTTCCCCTGTCCGAGGTGGAAAATCCCCACTCCCATCTGAGCCGCGGGATTCCGGGGGTTGAGGGCCAGGCTCCTGGCAAAGCTGCGCTCCGCGGCTTCGGGATTGCCCTGACGCTGCTCCACGAGGCCGAGATTGTAATGTGCGAGTGGCATCCGCGGTCGGATCGAGGTGGCGCGCAACAGCAGTTCTCGCGCGCGGTCGAGATCCCGATCTTCGTCATGGAGTGATCGTGCCAGCAGCATCAGGGCTCTGGGGGTGGAGGGATAAACGACCAATACGCTCTCCCACAGGGTCTGGGAGTTTCGCCAGTCGCGAGCTCTGTCGAATGACTGGAGCGAGAGGATTGCGATCAGTCCACACCCCAGGGCGAGAGAGAGACGGCGGGGAGGCTGGAAGCGCTCGAGGACCGCACCGAGTGTCACCAGCAGCGAGGTGAGCAGGCCGATGCTGGGAACGTACATGTAGCGGTCGTTGAACAGGGAATCGCCTCCAAAGGGAACGATCTTGAGGATTGGGCCGATCGTGATCAGAAAGAACACCAGCCCGAACCGCGTGACCTTTGCCCGTCCGGAATTTAAAAGGGCGCCACCCACGCATACGGCCAGGGTCAACGCACCCAGAATCGCCTGGTAGGTTTCGAGCCGAGCGGACTCGATGTCGTAGTACGCGCTGAGTTTGTCGGGGAGGACGGTTTTGGCGGCGTAGAAGAGCAGAGCTTCACCAGCCACCAGAATCCGGTCGAACAGGTCCATTTGATGGATCTGGAATGGTTCGATGAGATCTGGTGCCTGGGTCCGGAGGCTGATCCATCCGGTCGCGATGGCCATGGCGAAGAAGGGCAGCTTTTCAATTCCCCGCTTGGCCGTGAACTTCCGTCCTCGATAGTGGTCGATCAGGAGCATGAGGACGGGGGTGGTCATGGCCATGGGTTTTGAGAGGAGGGCGAGGGCCAGGAGCACCACGGAGGCCAGGTAGTTGCGGACCCTTCGTTGGTCGATCCAATCGATATAGGCGATGAGGCCCGAAAGCACGAAGAGGCAACTGAGAAGCTCTTTGCGCTGGGAGACCCAGGCCACGGGTTCCACGTGGAGCGGGTGGACGGCGAACAGCGCGCCCACGGCGAAGGAGAGCCAGCCGGTATCTCGCAGGGTTCGTCGCAGGAAAACGGCCACCAGAACCGAATTTCCGGCGTGAAGGAGGAGATTGTCCAGGTGATAGATGAAGGGGTCGAGGCCGAAACCGGCGTGTTCGATGGCCAGACTGAAGAGAGTGACGGGGTGGTAGATTCCGAGCGTGTACTGGGTCAGGATACCAGCGACGTCGAAGTCGTGGATCGCTGTATTGTTCAGGAGAAGGTGGATGTCGTCCCAGTTCAAGAAACCGTTGAACAGGGAGCTGCTCATGGCGGCGAACCCGAGCGCGAACACACCCAGGTATCGCATTAGATCGGATCGAGAGACCATTGCCACCTGGG
The DNA here is from genome assembly GCA_022447545.1 of Myxococcota bacterium. Lineage (GTDB taxonomy): Bacteria > Myxococcota_A > UBA9160 > UBA9160 > SMWR01 > JAKVBI01. Next base: position 477,089 of record JAKVBI010000010.1, on the reverse strand, counting down.
AATCTACTCGATCCCCGCGCGGTGACACGTTCTGCCAATGGGGGCTCATTCTGCTGGTGTCCGTGGCCTGCGTGGCCTGCGGTGAAGCTGATCGCAAGGCCGCGCCCGCCGGCGACGGGGGCACCGCCACAGCCCAGGAACTCGATTGGCCGCCGGAACTCGCGGGGCTGCTGGAAAGGGCCCGAGGTGGAGACGCCAAGGCGCAACTCGCGCTCGCGGACCGATTGGAAGCCGGAGACGGTGTGCCCCGCAATGACGCGGAGGCCCTTCGCTGGTACCGGTCGGCTGCGGAGAAGGGCTCTGTAGAGGCGCTCTATTTTGAGGGCGTGATGCGGTATACGGGGCGCGGCGCTCCCAAGGACCTGGAGTTCGGAGCGCGCCGAATCCAGGAGGCGGCCGAGCGCGGTAATCTGGCGGCACAGAACAGTCTCGGTGTCCTCTATGCCATGGGCGAGGGGGTCGAGATGAATCCCGCCGAGTCCATGCGCTGGTTTCGATCGGCTGCAGAGGGAGGGCACGCGAGTGCTCAGCTCAGCCTGGGCGCTCGACTGGCTGCGGGCTACGGGGGGGCAAAAGACCCGGAGGAGTCGGCGCAATGGTATCGGGAGGCGGCGCGCAATGGCCTTCCGGGCGCCCAGTGGCGCTACGGAGTGGTTCTGGCGCGGGGTGAGGGGGTGGAGAGAGACGACCTCGAGGCCTTCGTCTGGCTCAGCGTCTCTGGTCTGGCGCGACGTGCCTCCGAGCGAGCGTTGATCGAGGAGTTGGAGGGCCAGCTCGACGAAGTGCAGCAGGCCGAAGCGCGTCAGCGCATTACAGATTGGACCTCCCAGCGCTTGAACTGACGCCGGGACGTCGGCGCTTCTTCCTCCCGGCGAAGGGGGGGACAAATCGGTATCATCGCGTTTTCACCCCGTTTCATCCGCTGGGCGCCGCGGCGGGTGACAGGCGAGTGGGTCCATGCGACCCGGAACTCAAGTCGGGCTGATGATGGTCTCCACGCCGATGACCCAAAGCGCTCGGGTATTTCTTTTTCTATTGGCATTTGTTCCAGGCCTTCTCGCTTCTGCGGCAGGGGCCCAGATGGGCCAGGGAGAGATCCTGGAGCGGCTTCGCTCCCGAGCGAAATCGCCCGATGGTGTGCGCGTCATCGTCGAGTTGAGGAATGGGCCTCGAGCTGGGGGCTGGCTCCGTCGTCTCCAGCGGCGACGCATGATCGAAGACCGCCAGGCGCGAGTCATCGAATCGCTCTCGCAGCGACCGCGATCCTCCATGCGGCGTTTCAGGGATGTTCCCGCGATGGCGCTGACCGTGGATGCGTCGGATCTCGGTCGCCTGGAGCGTTCGCCCTGGGTGTCTGGGATTCGAGAGGACCGCCTACTGGCCCCCCACTTGACGGAAACCATCGGAGTGATCGGAGCGGATGCGACCATCGCAGCGGGCTGGGACGGCTCAGGGACTCATGTAGCTGTACTCGACACCGGTGTCGATTCGACTCATCCCTTCCTGGCCGGGAGAGTCGAACACGAGGCCTGCTTTTCGGCGAACGGGTCGTGCCCCGACGGGTCGATCGAGCAAACGGGCCTAGGCGCCGGTGCGCCGTGTAGCTTCACGACGGCCTGTTATCACGGGACTCATGTGGCGGGAATCGTGGGTGGGGACGCATCCAACCGTACGGGTGTGGCGCCGGATACGGGAATCATTGCTGTCAGCGTATTCTCGGAGCTGTCCGGGTCGGCGTGTGACGGAGCGGGTTCGGACCCTTGTGCGTTGGCTTTTACGTCGGACATCGTTGCCGGTCTCGAATATGTGCTCGATCTGTCGGACGAGATCGACATCTCGGCGGTCAACATGAGTCTGGGGGGAGGGGCGTGGTCCTCACGGATCCTATGCAACTTCTCTAACTATGCGACCAAGGTGGCCATCGACCAACTCCGCGATGCTGGAATCGCGAGCATTGTGTCGTCCGGAAACGAAGGCGAGACCAACGCCCTGTCGTCTCCCGCTTGTATTTCGAGTGCAGTCAGCGTGGGGGCGACGAACGATTCCGATGTCGTGGCTTCGTTCTCGAATTCCGCTTCGTTTCTCTCGCTTCTTGCACCAGGGGTTTCTGTGGCTTCCTCGGTCCCATCTTCGTTGGTGGGGGTGTCGTACGGGAGCGCCAGTGGAAGCTCCATGGCCTCGCCCCACGTGGCCGGGGCTTGGGCGGCGGCACGAGAGGCATCACCGACCTCCACGCCCGGGGCGCTTTTGGAGGCGTTTCGCGATACCGGGGTTCTGGTCACTGGGCCCAATGGCGTCACGACCCCTCGTATCGACGTTCGGGCCGCGATTTCTGCACTGACCGGAGTCACGGTCCCACTGGCCTGCGAGTTCGATACCGATTCGGACGGAGTGTGCGATTCGCAGGACAATTGCCTCGAAATCGAAAATCCGGGACAGGTCGACTCCGACGTTGATGGCTACGGAAATTCGTGCGATGCCGATTTCGATGGGAATGGTCAGGTCGGGAGTTCGGACCTGAATATCTTCCGCGCTGAGTTCATCCTTTCGGCCGGGGACTGGGAGTTCAACCCCGCTGTGGATCTCGATGCCAATGGCAGTATCGGAGCCGGCGACTTGAACCTTTTCCGTTCCTTGTTTGGCTACCCACCAGGGCCCTCGGGGCTTGCTTGCGCGGGACAGCCCCCCTGTCCCTGACAAGGTTCGCTCGAGTCTGCGCGACCCTAGGGTCCCTGAGCCGGGTCGGGGCTCCAAAAAAAATCGATCGTCGAATCGCCCCGGGAGACGGATCCTTGGACACGAGGATGCTCAGGAGTTGCCGGTGCCGAGTGTCACCAAGTCTGGGGCCGAATGCACTCCTCGACAGTGGGAGGACTTGCCATGTCAGAACGAAATTGGATTTCGACGGGTTGCCTGGGACTGATCGCCGCCCTTTGGCTTTGCGCCCTGGTGTCTCCAGCTTGGGCCGAGCCGCTCTATAGGTGGCAGACTGAACAGGGGACGGTGGCTTTTAGCGACGATCTCGCCAAGGTCCCTGCTCATTTCCGCGATCAGGTCTCGACCCGGGAAATGCTGAACCTTCGGGACTATGCACGTTTGACGCACAAGGACCGTGAAGCCATGGGCCAGTATCAGGAGGATCTCGTCGATCGCCTGAACGCACTGAGAGAACGAGTGGCTCATCTCGCGCCGACTCGTGAGGCCGAGATCCGTTCGCAACGTCAGGTGCTGTCGCTACGCACAGGTGGACCGGATGCGCCGAGCATTGAACTCGACGCGGGTAACGAGGGTGGGGAGCCCCTGGTCGTGGAGACGGTCACGACGCGTCCCTCAGACCGTTTGACCACCCGCCGCTCCCTGGTGGTTCGACGCGGCGGGCAGACGCTGGCCCTGGTGCGCCCTCGGTTGCACGAGTGGAACGTGGCAGAGGATCTTCACATCGAGGGAGAGAACGGCTACTGATTCGACCTTCCCCGTTCTGGGGAGCCGGAGCGTGGGGCTTGTATTGATTGGATGCGGCGAGTTGTCCTCTGGGCAACTCGCCGCAGCTGCGTTTTAGTGGATTTGAGTGAGAGATGGCCTGGAGGGTTCCACGAACCAGTGGTTGCTCATTCCCTCTCGGCTCCAGGCCTGATGCTCCACGACGGGCCGCTCGATCAGGGTTGTTTCTGCGTAGCCATGGTAGGTGACGGTGACGTCTGCCCGCGTGTGATCCTCGTCGATGTCAATTCGTCCAACCTCGTAGTCGGTGACGCGAAAGCCCTTCAAGCGGGCGATCGAATCGTCGAATGCGTCGCGATGAGACGGTGGCACGTAGTCGGAGGCGCGGTCGTATTCTCCCCAGCGGATCAGTTCGGTGTAGTGTCGTTGGGTCTCTTCGAGAGCGTATTTTCGCCCCAAAGGGTCACTGATTGGCGACACACAGGCTATCAACGGCATCACCAGCGACGCGATCAAACAGACCAGGCGGATCTCTCGTTTGCTCATGTCGAATTCTCCAAGTCCAGGCGACAGGGAAGGGGACCCGGCCGACGTCGTGTTGGGAGTCCACGACTCTCCGGCCCCTATCGGCAGCCTCGCCCGAGGGCCTGACCCAAAGTTGCGGTAGGATCGCAGGGCTCTTTGCAATGCAGCGAATTTGGGCGTGAATTGGCCATGGAACCCCATGAATGGCTGCTTGGTATTGACCTGGGCGGGACCAAGACCGCGGTCGCTCTTGCGGGGCGCAACGCTGAAATTCGCGCGCGTCGGCGCTTCCCGACCCCTCGGAGCGGAGACCCGCGGCGAGACTTCGAGTTCATTGCCGAACGCGTCAGAGAACTTCTGGAGCAATCAGAGTGCGATCCGACAGCGGTCACCTGCCTGGGCGTCTCGGTTCCCGGACCGTTGGATGCAGAAATGGGGAGCCTGCTCCACCCGCCCAACCTTCCGGGTTGGGAGAAGGTTCCGCTGCGGAGCTGGCTTGAACAGGAATTCGGCCGGCCAGTGGAGATGGAAAACGACGCCAACGCTGGGGCGATGGCCGAGTGGCGCTTCGGCGCGGGTCGGGGGGCCAGGGATCTCGTTTTCCTGACCTTGTCGACGGGTGTGGGGGCCGGACTAATCTTGGATGGGCGCCTACACAGGGGAGTATCGGGGAATGCGGGTGAATTCGGCCACACAGTGTTGGTACCCGACGGGTTGGAGTGCGCGTGTGGGTTGAACGGTTGTGTCGAGGCCTACCTGGGGGGAAGGGCATGGTCGACGCGGCTTCGCTCCGAGACGCCAGGGTCAAGCCGGGTCTTCGACCTCGCAGGGGACCGTTCCCGCATCAGTCCTGAACACCTGGTGGAGGCGGCGCGGTGGGGGGATGAATTCGCATTGGACGAAATGGCGCGTTACAACGCCAACCTGGTGGGCGCGTTGGTGAATGTGGCGTTCGCCTACGCGCCCGAGGTCATCGTGTTGGGAACCATTCCGAGTGCCGCCGGTGAGGAACTGTGCGTTGGGCCCGTTCGCCAGGGGGTCGAGGAGCGGATCTGGCCGGAGCTGGCGCGTGGCTTGGCGATCCGTGCCTCCGAACTCGGGGACCGTGGGGCCGATCTGGCGGCCATCTGTGTGGCCTTGCAGTCACTCGAGGGCGACTAGTCGGCTTCCCGCATCGGTGGAGCCATGGATTGCGAGTCCTCCGTGGCGGCTCGGACCTCGCGTCGAAACGATTCGAAGGTGCCCTGGGCAATCCGTTTCCGAGATTCCTCGAGAAGGTGCAGGTAGAAACGGAGATTGTGGAGCGAGGCCAGTCTCGCTCCGAGCATTTCCCCTCCCACCAGCAGGTGGCGCAGATAGGCGCGAGAAAAGTTCGCGCAGGTCGAACAATCGCAATGGGGATCGGGCGGCGTGTCGTCTTCTCGATGACGGGCATTCCTCAGGCGCAACACCCCAGTGCTCGTGAACAGGAGGCCATGGCGGCCATTGCGGGTGGGGAGAACACAGTCGAAGAGGTCGACTCCGGCCGAGATGGCGTCGAGCAGGTCCAGCGGGCGACCAATGCCCATCAGATAGCGGGGGTGCTGGTGGGGGAGTTCTGCGTTGGCTGCACTGACCAGTTCGACACGCGCCTGGGCGTCTTCGCCGAGCCCCAGGCCTCCGTGCGCGTAACCGTCGAACCCGAGATCGGCGGTGGCACGCGCGCACTGGCGCCGGAGAGCGTTGTCGGTGCCTCCCTGGACGATGCCAAAGAGTGCGGGGCCACCTTCGCGGCGAGCTGCGAGACATCGCTCGGCCCATCGCAGTGTGCGCTCCGTAGCCGCTCGGATGCGGCCTCCGGCGTCGGGGTCTCCCTTGGGTCCGGGAGGAAGACATTCATCGAGGACCATGGCGATGTCGACCCCAAGTGCGGCTTGGATTTCCACGGTCTTCTCGGGTGTGAGCAACCGGCGCCGGCCATCGATGGGGGACTGAAAGGTCACTCCCTGTTCTTCGATCTCGACACGGTTGGAGAGGGAGGTGATCTGGTACCCACCGCTGTCGGACAGCCACGGACCCTGCCAGCCGGTGAAGCCATGAAGGCCCCCGCGCCGCTGGATCAACTCCTCCCCTGGGCGTTCGTGCAGATGGTAGGTGTTTGCCAGCAGGATCTGAGCCCCCACACCCCGGAGTTCTTCAGGCGTGATGCCTCGAACCGCGCCGTAGGTCGCGACCGGCATGAAGGCTGGCGTCTCCACTACGCCATGAGCGGTGGTGAGGCGCCCGCATCTCGCATCGCCGTCCCGCGCCGCGATCTCGAAATTCAGGGTGAGCGGTGTCACCGGATGAGCATCGCATCGCCGTAGGAGTAGAAACGGTAGCCATCGGCGACCGCATGCTCGTAGGCGTTCAGCAGGCGTTGGGTTCCCGCGTAGGCAGCGACCAGCATGAGCAGCGAGGAACGCGGCAGGTGAAAGTTGGTCAGCAGCGCGTCGATGGCACGGAAGCGCGAGCCGGGGCGTAGGAAGAGTCGAGTTTCGCCGCTCCCGGCTTCTAGAACTCCGCTCTCATCGGCGCACGACTCCAGAACACGAGCGGTCGTCGTGCCCACTGCAATCACTCGATGGCCGCGGGCTCGGGTATCTCGGATTTTCGTGGCCGTGGATTCGGGGAGTTCGTACCGCTCCGGGTGGAGCTGTCCCTGGGCGATCTGATCGGATTCGAGTGGACGAAAGGTGCCGGGACCCACGTGAAGGATGACCTCCGCATGTCCGATCTCGTGTCGTTGGAGGTCCGCCAACAGTCGCTTGCTGAAGTGCAGACCGGCCGTGGGGGCGGCCACCGATCCCGGGACCCGGGCGAAAGTCGTCTGGTACCGCTCTTGGTCGCGGGCGTCGGGGGCCGGGCGCCGGATGTACGGCGGAAGCGGCATCTCGCCCACCGCATAGGGGTCTGCGCCAGCGTCGAGTGCGAGGGTTACTTCTCCCCGATTTCCGAGTTCCACGATTTCCGCATCGAAGGAGACCTCTCCGTTTCCCAGCACGAACTTCTGCCCCACCCGTTGCCGGCCGCTCGAGCGAACCAGTGCCCGCCAATGGCCGGGAGGGGTACAACGCTCGAGGAAGAGCGCTTCGGCGGCCCCACCTGTTTCTTTCCTGCCACGCAATCGTGCGGGAAGCACCGCCGAGGCGTTCACGACCACCAGGTCACCTGCATCGAGGAATCGAGGCAGGTCACGGATGTAGGCATCCTCGAAGGTGCCGGAACGGCGATCGAGTACGAGCAGGCGGGCACCGTCGCGCTCCGGGCAGGGAGTCTGTGCGATTCGATCGGGGGGGAGGTGGAAATCGAAGGCGTCGAGTTGCGGGTCAGTGGTCATCGGCCATTCCGAGTTCCAACGCCGCCTTCAGGTCGGGTTCGCTGGCGATGGAATCCCAGGAGAAGAGGGCCTCTCCGGATGCGCCATGGTCACGTACGATTTCGAGCTGACGGAGGGCTCGTTGCGGGTTCTTGGCGAAAAGCCACGAGCCCAGTCCGACCCAGATGCGATCGCCTTTGGGCAGACCGGCGAACCCCTGAACTTGTTCGCGTAGCAGGTGGTCGTCCAGCGTGTAGGCCATGGGGATGGCGAGATCGAGGGTTCCGGCGTCCAGCCAGCCGCGCCAATCCTGCCCGAGGGCAAGGTAGGCGCGGTCTGGATAAGCCCAGACTGCTGCCGATAAGACGGCGTTGGGTTGATTGCGGAGCATCGACTCGCGAATCCTCGCGACGAGAGCCGTAACCTGTTCGCGGCGCCACGTGTCCCATCGGTTGGCGTTGCCTAGATTGTCGCCAAGAGGCGCTCGGAGCTGGGTTTCTTTTTCGAAACGTTTGCGGCTGGCGGCCCCGTACCCGAAATCGAGGCCGACTCCGAACCGGGAGCCCGGTGAGAAGGGCAGTACATCGGGATAGCGGATGTAGTCGAGATGGAGACCATCCAGCTCTGGGTAGCGCTGCATGAGTTCAGAGAACGTCTCGACCAATCGGTCGGCAACCCCTGGTGCGGCAGGATCGATCCAAACCGCAGGAGTTCCCATGCGATAGTACCTGCGATCGGGCATGGGGACGTCGAGGGAGGGGTAGTCGAGGATCGATCGGCCGCGCCGGTCCACCATCACGGCATCACGGCCCAGGTCGCGGACCAGCGGCGCATCGCGGTTGTTGGCCAGAGACAGCACGTTGACCCACGCGTGTACGCGAATGCCCCGGTCGTGGGCCCTGCGGACCAAATTGGCTAATGGGTCCTGGCCTGCGATTTGTGCGGCTCTCCGATAGGGGGTGGCATCGGCCAGCGACGAGTCAAACCATGCACGACCGCCTCGGTAGACCTGGACGATCAGGTCTGTGACCTGAAGCCGTTCTGCATCTCGGAGCATCTCTTCCACGAGCGGCGGGTTTTCGAGGACGCGCTGGCTGCCCTCGGCGAGCACCCACATGGCCCGGGGGCGCGGAGAATTCGCGGGAGTCGTCTCGGCCATGGGGAGCTCCTCGCACTCTTCTGCGCATGGCGCGGCGGTTTCCGCGGGCAGGGACGTTGCCAGGGGTTCGTCGGTCCCACATCCGGTCGGGGCAAGCATGCTCAGACTGATGAGGAGAACCCAGAGGCCTCGGGAGAAGGTGTGGTGCGATACGTGCAAGTCGAGTGAACGCTAACGGAGGCCTGGGGGAGCCACAAATCCTACGGGCGAGGGCGATCCAGGGGTGTCAGGGCTGGATCGACCGACCCGGTCGACCGATACATTGACACAGGGAAGCCTTCCCGCACACTCTTTGAAGGGAGGAGGTCGTCCTGCATTCTCGCGGCCTTGGCAAATGCAGTTGCCGATGGTTTCGGAGCTGGGGGTGGGTTGTAACGAGCCTGGCCCTGCTGGGAATCGCACCCCTTGCGGGTTCCGATACCAGCGTGACGCATCCGGACGATCCGCCCACCGCCGGCCATAGCCTGCGGCGCGCGTTGGATGCACGGGATGGTGGAGAGTCGGATCGGGCCCTGCAACTGCTTCAGGAGCTGGGGCAGCGCTTTCCGGTCATCGCCGATCATGCAATGCGCCTACGGCTGGAGATTCTGGTGGGGGCGGGGCGCTTTGCCGAGGCGCGAAAACTGGGGGGGCAGACCGCCCCGGAGAACTCGCCGTTTTCGGGCGAGTGGATGACGTTGTTGGGGAATGCCGCCCAGGGGATGGGCGATTCGGAGGGCGCGCGGTCCGCCTGGGAGCGCGCTCTCGATCTCAGCGTGGACGACGGCCTCGACACGGTCCTGTTGGCTTCGTTGGCCGAATCCCTGGAAGGGGACGGTTTGCACGAGGAGGCCGCACGAGCCTATCTCCGGCTTTGGATCGGGCACCCCTTGAGTGAGCGGGCCGAGATCGCCGAGGCGCGACTGGATGTCCTCGAAGAGAGGCTGGGTCGAGAGTACCGCACGCCCGCCGCGTACCGCAGGCAGGGCGAGGTCTTCTTTCGTCGGCACCGCAACGAGCCCGCACTGGAGGCGTTTGATACGGCCCTGGCCAAAGGGGGCCTCTCGAGCGCCGACCAACTGCTCGCCCAGCGCAGGCGCGCGGACACTTTGTTTCGGTTGCGTCGCTATTCCGAGGCCAGCGTGGCCTACGCGGGGCTTCCCCAGGACGACGATATCCGCATTGCTCGCGCGCGTTCCGTGGCGCGGGCCGGCAATGTGATCCAGGGGGCCCATGACCTCGAGGAGGTGGGAAAAACCGCCAAGGGAACGTCGGCAGCCCGGGCGAATTTCCTGGCGGGGGTGCTGTTCGAAGGGGAGGGACATTCCGCCCATGCAGAAGCCCTGTATCGCAAGGTCGTGCTCACGGGCAGTCGTGAACAGGCCAGTGCGGCCCTCTGGCGTCTCGGTTGGTCGGCCTATGTGAACGGTCGCTACGAGGGTGCCAGGAGCACGTTCGAACGGCTTGCCTCCCGGCAAAGCGACGCGATCAGCGGATTGCGAGCCCGCTACTGGCATGCGAGGGCGCTCGAGCGGCTTGGTAGAGAGGCAGAGGCCGAGGAGCGCTTCGCGGGCATCGCCGAGGAGTTTCCACTCACTTATTACGGTTGGCGTTCGCGAGGAAGAGTCGAAACCGACAGGCCGATGCGTCAGACCGTGGAGTTTGGGGCCAGCCGTTCTCAGTTGAGGGAGGGGGACTTTCGTCGTGCCAGGATTCTTCTTCAGGCTGGGTTGGAGGAGGACGCTCAGCGTGAACTCAATCACTTGTTCCGCCGGGCGAGGAGCCTCGACGACCGAACCGGCCTGGCGGACTTGTACGCGAGTCTCGGAGAGTTCCATCGGCCCCAGAGGCTCATGGTCGACGCCTATACGGTGCACCTGGCCCGTGGGCCAGACCCCAGGGAGATCGACGTCTGGTGGCACGCATGGCCGTCCCCCTTTCCCCGTGAGGTTCGGGGTGTGACCGAGTCGGGGCGCCTCCAACCTGAGGTCCTGTACGCGATTATGCGTGAAGAGAGCGGTTATCGACCGGGTGTGGTGTCGGTTTCGGGCGCTCGTGGCTTGCTCCAATTGATGCCGCGGACAGCCGAGCGGGTGGCGCGTCGCGAAGCCATGGGCACGGTTGCGGTAGACGATCTGTTCCAACCCTCGGTGAATATTCGCCTGGGCGGAGCGTACCTGGAAGAACTACTGGGGCGTTTCGATGGGCGCGCGTCTGCCGCCATTGCCAGCTACAACGCCGGTCCCGACAAAGTGAGCGAGTGGTTGACGGGAGACAGGGTCGAAGACGACGAATGGGTCGAGGGGATCCCTTACGAACAAACCCGTGGTTACGTCAAGCGCGTATTGAGAAGCGTACACGCCTACCGCGTTTTGTATTGAGGACCGAGAGTCCGTCGGATGAGCGAGATCCAGCAGGATGAGATGCCGCTCTGGCGGTGGGCGCGCCCTCCATACCTGGATGTGCTGGCCGTTGGAGAAAACTCCGTGGATCAGACGCTTCGGGTCGAGTGTGCGCCGCTTCCGGGGGGCAAAGTCGAGATCCTCGACGAACAGCGGGGACCTGGAGGACAGGTCGCGACGGCGGCCATTGCCTGTGCCCGTCTGGGGCTGACCTGCCAGTACCTGGGTAGTGTCGGGGACGACGACGAGGCGGAAGTGGTTCTCGACGCGTTGCTGGAGGCAGGTGTGGACACGCGGGCGGTGCGAAGAGTTCCCGGAGTCCGGACTCGGAGCGCTGTGGTCATTGTGGAGGAGCAGACCGGAAAGCGCACCGTGTACTGGCGACAGGACGATCGACTCCTCCCCAAGGTCATCGATTCGGCGTTTCCGGATTTGGCCGCAGTGGGAGTGGTTCTCTTGGATGCAACGGATCCGGCGTTTGGGCTTTGGGTGGCCAGGCGAGCTCGGCGTCTAGGGGTGCCCGTCGTGCTCGATGCGGACCGTTTCACCGCCGATCTCGAACCCCTGCTCGAGTCCGTGGATTTTCCCATCGTTTCGGATTCCTTCTGCGATGAATTTGGAGGATCCGAGGCCTACGCAGCCGTGTTGGCGGAATTGGAGGGCAGGGGGGCCCGGTTGGCGGCGGTGACCCTCGGGGAGCGCGGAGCCATCGCTCGGAATCAGGGGCGCAACATCGAGAGCCCTGCGTTTTTGGTAGACGAGGTCGTGGACGACACGGGAGCGGGCGATGCTTTTCGCGCGGGCTTCGCCTGGGGGTTGCGATCCGGGTTCGGAGGGATTCGAGCGCTGCGGGCCGCCAATGTGACAGCTGCGTTGTCTTGCCAGGGGCCGGGAGCCCAGGGGGGCCTTCCAGACCTGGAGCAACTCGAGGTCTGCTTGGCCCGTCCGGTTACCTGAGACAAGGACCGAAGCCCCGAACGCCAGACGAGTGGGGCGGTCTGCAACGACTGGGATCAGTCTTCCGTGGAGGTTCGGGTCTCCGGACCTTCTTCGATCTCGTCGTCGTCTTCGTCCTCGTCCACCGAGGTCGCGGCGTCCGCGTCGAGGCCCAGTTGACTGACCTCTGCTCCGGGCGACTCGACGATCACGACCTCTTCGTCGTCATCGTACAGGTTCGGCATGCTTTGGCTCTTGCCGCGCCTGGACCGGCGCTTGGCAGATTTGGGGGCCGGGCGAGACCTCGGGGCTTGTGCCTGATTGGTTTCGCACTTCGGGCAGATGACCTCGTCCTTGTTGAGATCATAGAACTTCGCCCCGCACGCGAAGCAGGTGTGTTTTTCGCCCAGTTGTGTCGGCGAGACAACTGCACCCGGCTTCCGGATCGCCTGGGCGTCCGGGCTCGGCGAAGATTTTGAACCCGCGCTCTTGGACTTTCCCCCCTTTTGGGTCGCGGATTTCTTGCTGGCGGCCTTCTTGGCTGCCGATTTCTTGGTGGTCGTCTTCTTCGCCGCGCTTTTCTTGGTGGCCGTCTTCTTGGCACTGGCTTTCTTGGCCGGAGCCTTCTTGGTAGCCGCTTTTTTTGCGGGCTTTTTCTTGGTGGCGGTTTTTGCCGTCGCTGCACGCGAAGAGGTGGCCTTCTTCGCGGGAGCCTTACGGGCTTTGGTTTTCTTGGTGTCTTTTTTTTGTGTCGGCGTCATGACCGGGCTCCGGGGCTGGTTCGGATAGCGTCGGGGGCTTGTTCAATGCTGCGGATCTGAAGCGCAGCCGCGTCATCGGCGCCGTTGATCCGAGAGTGATCGATTTCGATGAGTGCGTCGGTGTCGGGGAGGGCGACCCCGGCTTCACCCAGCCATCGGCGATACTCCTGGCTGAGTTTGTTCCGGGCGCTTTCCGGGGACTCTCCACCGGATGCATTCTTGACCGGCGCGTATTCCCGAGTGCGATCGGCTTCCAAAATGCACACCTGGTGCGCCGCGGGAAGTGCGTCGAAGACGAAGCGCTCGAACTTGTGGCCGTTGGGCTCGGCGGGTTCCTGGAATTTTCCGTCGGAGTCCACGTAGGGGATCTTCTTCATCGATGCGTGGTAGGGGAGCCAGCGTTCGGGGTCTGAAGCCACGCGCCTCACAAAGTCTGTGTTGAGTATGTGGATGGCGACGTTTCCAGTCCAGAAGCGCAGGTCTCCGTTCGGGTCTCGGGCATAACGTTCTTCGTCGCCGAGCTCCGTGTATTCGACCATCCCCACGCGACCGTCAACGCGGGCGACGATGCCGACCTTTTCCATGGGTTCGAGTTTTCGTATCACTTTGCAGGACATCTCGGCCTCACTCGTCTCGTGGAGTCCGAGGAAGACCGGGTCAGCGATGTTCACCAGGGGATTGTCGACCTGGTAGAAGAAGATCCGATCGATACCCCGTTGCTCCATCGCATCCAGGGTCCCGGTTCTCAACAGGGCGGTGAGTGTGCCCCCATGCCCATCGGGGTTGACGAAGATGCGGCCGGGTCGTTCGAGCATCAAGCGCCCCGACAGGTCCAAACTCGGAACGCTGCCCTGTTCGAAGAAACGGACGTCTTCGGGGGGGATGCCAAACCATTCGCGGTCGGTGAAGAGCGCTTCGGTGGCGGTATGGGTGGCGGCGCTCGTCATCACGTACCAGGGGAGGGCCACGTCGTAGCGTTTTCGGAGATTCAAAAGGCGCTGCGCTTGGATTTCGAATAGGCACCGATCCGTGACGGGCCCGATGGGAAATCCCCCCTTCGGTCCGTCCCATCCCAATCGGGTTCCCTGTCCACCCGCCACCACCATGACGCCGATGCGGCCTGCCCGAAGCATCTCCTCACCGAGATTTGCAAGGCGTTTCCGTTCCCGATCCCCGAGTTCTTCCAGGGTGACCGCTGAAGCCGGCTCGATGGTTTCGTCCGATCCCGGGGGGGAAGGGTTGATCACCGATTCCCTCCGGCGTTGGAGGTCATCGAGGTCAAGTTGTCCAGCCTGGGCCGCCAGCTGCACGCGTTCCTCGTTGGTCAAATCATTCCAAAGCCCGAAGACGTGCCCCTGGCCGATTTCTCCGAACCTCTGCCGGAGGGGCTCGATTTCGGAGTGCTCAGTCTCGGAAATGCGGGTCTTTCCGGTCGCTCGGGGTGCTGTCATTGGCGGTTCGGCGTTAGCACAGATTCAAGCGTTTGCGAAAGAGGGCAACGCGAAAAGCGTTCGAAATACGCACGTTGGGGGCCTTGAGAGGCTGTGGTCTCAGCTGAGGCCCGGGGATGTTCGTACTTTAGTTTACATAAGAAACATTATCATGATAAATGAGGGGAGAGATCGAGGGGATCAGCCCTCGGTTTCGACGGACGCCGAGGAAGCTGAGGCTTTTTCTGTGTTCCCGTAGGCACTCTGGAGTTCCTTCATCCGCGAACGAACGAAGTCCGGGATTTGAAGATTCGGGGCCTCGACCTCGACCTGTTGGAACAGTTCGATGCCGCGTTCGGGTTGTCCTGCGGCGTCGAAGCAGCGGGCAGCTTCAGCCATCGAAAAATGGCGAAGGGGGAAATTCGTCAATTGGCCGGCTTCGGCATGGGCTTCCGCGGCTTCAAGCCAACGACCTTCGTTTTCGTGGCTCAAAGCGATCCGCCCCAGGAGGATTCCTCGGATGGGTGACTCGGCGGGAATCTTTTCGAGGCCCGCCGTCCAGGCCTGGCTGGCGGCGTCGGGGTTTCCGGCTTGGGTCGCCAGGTCTCCCACGGCTACCCATGCGAGGCCTGCTTGCAGAGTTCCCACGTGTTCCTCGGCAAACTCTTCGAATCGTTCGGTGAATTCCGCTCGCACACGCTCGGCCGCCTGGGGGTTCGCAAGTTCGGGGACGACCAGACTTCCGGGTTCCGCGCCCATGGCGACCAGGTAATCATCCAGGACTTCGGAATAGACCTCGGACGCTTCTTCGCGCTGGTTCTTCTGCCAGTTCGAGTAGGCCGCCACGCCCCCTGTGGTCATCAGAGCCGCTGCGATGGCCCCCACGACGAGCCCGAGGTGCTGGCTCACCCAGTGGGCCATTTTTTCCGCGATGGATTCGAACTCCTCCAGGGGCTCGATCTGGCTAGGCTTCTTGCGGGCCACGTTCACTCCTCTCGTGTCTGTCTGGGGGCTGATTCGTTCGCGGAGGCTGTTTTCCGGGCTCCCGCCCCCCTGCGCTCGGGGCGGGTGGCGGTCCGGGGTGGTTTCGAGTGTATCCGAAGCATCCGACGGGACACCTCCAGATCAACTGCGTTTGTCGCTGGAGCGCTTTCTCAACTGCAGGCGGACCGGAGTGCCCCGCAGGTCAAAGCGCTCTCGCAGGCGGTTTTCCAGAAAACGGAGGTATTCGGTCTTGACGGCTGCGGGTTCGGTGCAGAACAGGGCGAAGGTCGGGGGCTGGACGTCGACCTGAGTCGCATAGAAGAACTTGAGGGGACGACGGCGCATGCCCCGTTGCGCCATGGCGGGTTGGTGTCGGTCGGTCGCGTCCGCGAGCCAACGATTGAGTTCGGAGGTGCCAATCTCCCGATTCGCTGCGGCGGCCAAGGATCTCACGATCGGAAAGATGCGTTCGACCGATGCGCCGGTCTTCGCGGAAATCATCAACATTGGGGCCTCCGGAGCGAAGCGCAGGCCGTAGCCGATCTGCTCCCGCAGGCGGGCTCTGGGATCGGCGTCGCCCTCCCCTGCTGTCAAGAGGTCCCGTTTGTTGATCACGATCGCGAATGCCCGGCCCCGGTCGGCTGCGAGGCGGGCGATCCGGGCGTCTTGATCGCTTAGCCCCTGGGAGGCGTCGATGAGCAACAGTGCCACGTCCGCCCGCTCGAGGGATCGCACCGTCATGAGCGCGCTGGTGCGTTCCACATCCTGTCTGCGACTCGCGCGCCTCAGGCCCGCGGTATCGACGAGCACGAAGTGGTCGCCGTCTCGCTCCAAGCCGATGTCGATGGCATCTCGGGTGGTCCCCGGAGTCTCGGACACAACCACACGGTCGCTGCCCACCAATCGGTTCACCAGCGAACTCTTGCCCACGTTGGGCCTTCCCACCACGGCGATTCGGATTTCATCGGTCGACGGGGCGCTGGCTTGGCCGCTGGTGGGCAATTGTTCCACCAACTCTTCGAGTGCGTCCCAGGCCCCGGATCCGTGTTCGGCAGAGATCCCGCAGACGCGCTCGAAGCCCAATTTGTGAAATTCCGCGACTCTCGAGGCGTGAAGGGGTTGGTCGATCTTGTTCACCGCAAGCGTGACCGGTTTGTGGGCGCGGCGCAGCAGGCGCGCGAGATCTTCGTCCTCGGGCACCAGGCCCAGTGCGCCATCCACCAGAAAGAGGATGGCGTCGGCTGCGGCGAGGGCCGAGGTCGCTTGGGCTTGGACGGCAGCGGGGAGTCCCTCCTCGGCCGCAGGGTCGAGGCCCGCCGTGTCGACGATCAGAACGGCTCGTCCCGCGGCTTCCACCTCCTCCACGATTCGATCCCGGGTGACTCCGGGTTCATCGTGGACCACTGCACGTCGCCAGCCGGCAAAGCGATTGAACAGCGTGGATTTCCCGACGTTGGGTCGACCCACGATGGCGACCAGGGGAAGTTGGGATTCAGTCGGCACGCTCGCCTCCGAGATGATCGACACAGCGCTGCGGCGCTGCGGCCGCGCAGCGGTGCCCCTGAGGTGCGATGGCTTGACAGCGGCGATCGTGCACGCTTAGGCTCGCGGTCATGCGATGCTCATCCGCTGCCCGAAGGCGCGTACTGCTTGGCTTGATCGCCGCATGTGCGCTTTGCGTCCCCACTGCGTCCTGGGCGACGCCGGAGACTCTCAGACGCGCCATTTCCAACATCGTCTGCGCGCCAGGCGACGTTTTGCTCTCCCCGGTGGTTGCAACCTATACCGTTGTCGACAACATGCGGAGCATCAATGACTCGACGGGTGTGCGCGTGGCGTATGCGTTCCCTGCCGTGGTCTGGAACACGGGAATCGTGGTGGGCATCGGCGTCATTCGGGAGATCACGGGTTTGTTGGAATTGTTCCCGGGAGTGGGGCTCTTCTTCTCGGAGTCGGACATCGATCCCCTGTTGGCCCCGGTTGAGAATTCCGAAGCTCTCTGGGAATACGAGAACGACGCGATCTATCTCCGTGTCGGTATGCTCTACACCGCGTAGGAGCAAACTGGGCGTCACGGCGTCTCCAGAAAGCGTACCACCAACTCCTGGATTCCCGGTACGTCATCGGGCGTATGCCGGTGCACGTTGTCCAAGGCGCGCAACCAGGTTCGCTGTCGGCGAGCGAAATGCCGCGTGTCTCGTTGCATCGATGCCAACGCCTGGTCCAGGGTGCACTGGCCATCGGCGACGACGTTCATGTGGCGATATCCAATGGCCTGCATGGGGCGTACGTGGGCACCAAAGCGGTCCCGAAGGTTCCGAACTTCCTGCAGAAGGCCTTGCTCTACCATGGTCTGGCAGCGTTGGTCGATTCGTTTCGCGAGACGCTCGCGACCTGGATCGATGGCGAGGTGGAGTGTTTCGTAGAGCGCTTCGCCGAAGGCGTGGTTGTCTCGCAATTCTGAGGTGCGCTGTCCGGAAGTGTGACGGATCTCCAGCGCACGAATGACGCGACGCGTGTCGTTGGGGTGGATCTTGGCGGCCGCGGCCTCGTCTTCCTCGACCAGTTGGCGGTGCAATCTGTGGGGATCATTCTGCTCGACGGCCTTCTGGTGCTCGAGTTCTAGTTTTTCTCGCAGGGCCGGATCAGGGTCCACTCCGCCGATCAGTCCCTCGGTGACCGCTCGGATGTACAGACCGGTGCCGCCCGTGAGCCAGATGCTGCTCCCGCGGGCGTGAATGGATTCGATGGCTCGACGGGCCTCGCGTGCGTACCGTCCGGCACTGAAGGGTACGTCGGGATCGACGACGTCGACCATGTGATGGGCAACCGTCGCGCGCTCCTCGAGGCTCGGTTTGGCGGTGCCGATGTCCATGAACCGGAAGACCTGCATGGAATCGGCGTTGACGATCTCGCCACCGAACTGCTGGGCGAGCTCCAGAGCCAGTCCGGTCTTGCCCGAAGCCGTGGGGCCCGTGAGGATTACGACACGGGGTCGCTCTCCGCTTGTCGTGGGGGTGTTTTCAGCCGGCATACGGAGCGCAGCTTAGCCCGCCTCGGCCGGCCTCCGCGCGTCCCGGCTGGGAATCAGCGGCGCGCGAAGCGGCGCTCCAACTCGGCGGATTCCAGGGCGATGGCTACGGGTCTGCCGTGGGGGCAGGTGGGGGCCCAGGGAATCGCGTCGAGGTCTTTGATCAGCGCCCGCTGCTCAGCGATGGAAAGGATATCCCCCTTTCGCCGTGCGCTGTGGCAGGCCAGGGTCGCGAAGATGCGATCGGCAGCGTCCAGCATACGGGCCTCGGGCCGGGAAGCATCTGCTCCGGGATGACTCTGGGCGATCTCCTCTGCCAAACCCCGGACGAGCTGGGCGGGGTCGTGATCCGAGAGGAGTGCGGGAACCGCTCGCACCGCGACGGTGTCATCGCCGAAGGGTTCAACGTCGAAGCCGAGCTTCCAGATCTCCTCGGAGGATTCTTCGATGGCCGCCAGCGCCAGGGCATCCAGTTGTACGGTCGTGGGCGTGAGCAGACCCTGCCGCTCCACTCCCCGATCCAGCCACTCGGCGCGCAATCGCTCGTAGAGGACCCTCTCGTGTGCGGCGTGCTGGTCGATGAGGGTCAGCCCCTCCTTGGACTCGACCAGTAGATAGGTACCGAGTGCCTGACCGAGCAGGTGAAGATCCCCGAATCGAAGCGGCGCTTCGGCGTGTTGGAGGGGATCATCGCCGAGATATCCGTGGGTTCCGCCGTCGGCCGCGGTTCCCATGGTGGAAAGTGTCTCCCCGGCCGAGTGCAGCACCCAGTCACTGGGTGGCTGCGCGGCGGGAAGATGATCGGTATCGGATTGGCCCCACTCCGTTCTCGGCTGCCTGCGGTCCGAGTGCTCTTGGGACAGTTCTGGTGGAGTGCCCAGCCAGCTGCGTTTGCCGAGAGCCGTGCGGACACTGTCGCGAACGACTCGATGAATGGCTTGTGGGTCCGCGAAGCGGACCTCCCACTTGGCCGGGTGGACGTTCACGTCGACTTGATCCGGTGGGATGTCGAGCATCAGAACCGCCGACGGGAAGCGCCCGCGGGGCAGCACGTCGCGGTAGACCTCCACCAGGGCATGCTGGAATAGTCGATCCCGGACCGGTCTACGATTGACGAACAGGCGAATTCCGGCCTGAGTCGAGCGATGCCGATCTGGGCGGGAAACGAAGCCCTGGAGCCGCGGGAGGTTGGCCCCCCTGCCCTCGTTCCCGCTTTCGATGGCCACGAAAGCCGCCGCCTCCTCCTCATTCAGCACCGCCGCCACTCGATCCAGGAGGTCACCCACAGCGGGCCAGACCTGCGCAGGTCGATCATCTCGGCGGATTTCGAACGCCACTTCCGGGAGTGCCAGGGCCGCTCGGGTCAACCAATCCGAGATGTGTCCCCACTCTGTGGTGGGTCGTTTCAGGAATTTCCGCCGCGCTGGAATGGCGTGAAACAGGTCAGCCACCTCCACGCGGGTCCCAACGGGGGCCGAAACCATGCTTTCCGCCACGGGCCGCCCACTATCGATGTCGATCTGGATGGCTGCTTCTGAGGTCTCGGGCCTGGATCGAAGGCGGAAGCGGGACACCGATGCGATGGCTGGGAGCGCCTCTCCTCGGAACCCATAGGTGGCGATTCTCGGCAGATCGCCCATGGCCGACAGCTTGCTGGTGGCGTGTCGTTGGACTGCCAGGCGGGCCTCGTCGGCCGCCATTCCACAACCGTCGTCGGAAACGGCCACCAGATCCTGCCCCCCCCCGCGGATCTCGATCCGAACGCGTCTCGCGTCCGCGTCGAGGGCATTTTCGACCA
The DNA here is from genome assembly GCA_022447545.1 of Myxococcota bacterium. Taxonomy (GTDB): domain Bacteria; phylum Myxococcota_A; class UBA9160; order UBA9160; family SMWR01; genus JAKVBI01. Next base: position 457,306 of record JAKVBI010000010.1, on the reverse strand, counting down.
GTTCCTTCACCACCGAGGCAGGGCGCTCCACGACCTCGCCCGCGGCGATTTGGTCGATCAGCGCCTCCGGCAGGCGCGCGATTCGCCTCTTGGACACAGTCCCTCCCGAGTCCTGAAAGCCCCAAAATTAGGGTCCAGTACCCTCCCCCCTGCCCTGAACTCATCGCACGATCGGCGGGATCTTGTCAACGCCCGTTGGGGATTTGTAGGCGATGGCCCCCAGAACAGCATTGACAACCCTGGTTCTTCCGCAATACGTTGCCTCTACGCCCCAGTCTGATACGCAAGGGCTGAGGTGAGATGGCTGGTACTTCACGGGAATTGTTTCTGGAAAATCGAAAGGGTGAGTTCCGAGCGATTGAGCATCGGGTGTTCTATGGAGGCACTCTGAATCAGCCCTCGAATCCATTGCCATTGTCACTCCGATCGTTGATTCGCTCGACGCTCGAGTGAAGGCAGAGTCTTTCGGGAGCATATCCAGAGGATATTCCAAAGCGTTTTAAAAGATCGATTCACAGAATCACTGAAACGGGGGGGTGGGCGACGATGAGTGAATCCGTGGGAATTGAGGAAACTACTACAACGATGGATACCGGAAACGAAACGACGATCGACCGTCCGTCGGGTAGGCGACGCAGCGATCGCATCGTGGGTGGAAGTCGCGCGAGCGAGGATGTCGTCGAACTTGCCCTCGCGGCTGCCGCGACGGAAGCTCCGGTCGTCATCTCGGGACCCGAGGGGAGTGGCAAGAAGCACATCTCTCGAGCCATTCATACCTGGAGTCCTCGGACCGATGGGCCCTTCGTTGTGGTGTCCTGTGGAACCATCGAGGCGACGGATCTCAAACGGGAACTGTTCGGATCCGTGGAAACTGCTGGTGCCGCGGAGTCGGCTGAGTACGGGGGGGCCCTGGCCCGGGCTGCCGGAGGGACGGTTTTGATCGATGGCGCCGACTCGGCCCCGCCCGAGGTGGTCTCGTCCCTCTCGCGAGCTCTGGCGGAACGGCGCTTCCAACGCGAGGGGGATGGTGCGGCCATTCCGGTGCGTGCAAGAGTGGTAGTGACCTCGAGGCAACCCCTCGCCGATCAGACTCTCGCGGGCGTCGAGCATCACGCGATTACGTTGCTACCGCTGGACGATCGTCGCGAAGATGTCTTGCCTCTGGCCGCACACTTTCTGCGCCTCGCCGCGGATGACGAGAGCGTAACCCCTGTGGGATTCACGTCTGACGCTCGCAACGCACTGTTGGCCGAGACCTGGCCCGGAAACGTTCGAGAGTTGGCGGAGCGTGTGCGCCAGAGTGTGAAGCTGGCGGGCAGTGGAGCAATATCGGCTGAGGCCCTGCTTCTCGCGACCGATGGCGATGAAATTCCCTCTTTCAAGGAGGCGAAACGAGCCTTTGAGACGCGTTATGTCGTGGGGTTGTTGCGGCGCTGTGGTGGGAATATCAGTCGAGCGGCACGCTTGGCGAAGAAGGACCGTAAAGACTTTTACGACGTGATCCGACGCACGGGAGTTAACCCCTCGGACTTCCGCTGAACCGCCCCGGGTTCCGGGCCATCGGCGGAGTTACGGGACGGGAGTGCCAGCCATGCGAATCGGCGTGGTGCAGATGACGTCAACGGACGACGTCGGCGCCAATTTGGAGACCGCGCGTTCTCTGGTGGATGAGGCAGCCGATCGAGGTGCCGGATTCGTTCTGCTGCCCGAGAACTTCGCGTTTCTTCGTCGGGAGGGTTCTCCGGTCCCCTGCGCTGAGGGGCTCGACGGAGAGGTGGTAGAGACTGCCCGCGCCATGGCGCGCCAGAACGAGGTCTGGCTGCTAGCGGGCAGCTTTGCCGAAGCCATCGACGGTGACTCACGTCTCCATAACACGAGTGTTCTGGTGCAGCCGAACGGTGATCTTGCCGCGGTCTATCGCAAGATCCACCTCTTCGACGTCGACCTCTCGAGCAGCGGTGGTGGAGTCTTCTCAGAGTCTCGCGTCTATGCGCCGGGCAAAGACGTGGTCGTGGCCCCAACCCCCTTCGGAGGGGTCGGATTGTCGGTCTGCTACGACCTGCGGTTTCCGGAGTTGTACCGCGAGATGGCTGCAGCGGGTGCGAGTTGGTTGACGGTTCCAAGCGCGTTCACGCCTCAGACCGGCAAGGATCACTGGGAGGTCCTTTTGCGCGCCCGCGCCATTGAGAATCAGGCGTTCGTCATCGCGCCGGCTCAGTGTGGACGGCATAGTCCCGATCGTGCGAGTTACGGGCGCTCACTGATCATCGATCCCTGGGGAATCATCATCGCGCAGGCCGGAGATCAGCCCGGCGTGATCGTGGCCGAGTGTGATGAAGGACAGCTCTTGGACGTGCGTCGAAGTCTGCCGGCGTTGGCGCATCGGCGCCTTTGAGATCGCCCACGCTTGCGTCGCCCGTCCGCGATACCGCCTCGTGTCAATTGGCCAGGCGTTTTCGGATGGGGGGCCCCAGTCGCGCGCTGAGACCCACGGGCAGGTGCGTCCACAGGTTTGACAATCGCTGCATGGCACCGCCCGTTGAAGCAGCCGTTTCATGGCGGGGTGTACCCGAAGGGTCGAAGCTGCACCAGTGAAGAGGCCTTTCCTCTGCCCCCCAACCCTTCTTGAAGCGGTAGGTGCCGCCATCGATGGGTGAACGTCCGAAATCGAACTCGCGAACGCCACGTTCGATCGCCCAACGGATGGCTTCCCAGTAGATCGCGTTGTTCGGGCAACGGGATCGCTCGGACCGTAGTGTGGAAGCCCACGGGACCGTCACGGCACCCGCATAATCGATGGCGATCAGGCCGCCTACGCTACGGGCTCCAAGCCGGGCGACGATCACGCGCATGCGCGATCCGAACGCCCGAGAGGCCTCGAGGAAGAAGTTGCGACCGTGAACAGGTGAGCCGAGGTCGCGCATGTTGACCAGGAAGGGTTCGTAGAACTGATCGATGAGTGCCGCATCGTTGCCCTGTACGGGGACGACGCCTTGCTTTTCGGACTTGCGTGTCTGATTCCGCACTTTTGCGCGCAGTGTCTTCCATTGGGTCTGCTCGTCGTTTTCCAACGAGAGCACCAGGTCGACACGCTGGGTTGAGGACGGAGAGTTCAAGCCCGACATGGCGTCTCGGTTTCGTAATTCGAGCCCCCCTTTGGCCGAGACCGTTGCAGCCTCCAGCGCTGCGTCGACCAGAGCTTTGGCGACTTCGGGACTCCGGGTGACGGGCCCCCCCGTGTCGAGATAGGGCATGGAGACGAGTTGCGAGCGTCCGCCGAGTCCTCGATGACGAACGAGGGGAAGTACCCCCACCAGGCTGTCGTCGGCTCCTCGGGCGGCCAAATAGAACGACTCGAGCCCGTATGCTCGCTCGATGACGTGGGACCAGGCGGCTGCGTGCCCCAAGGAGCCCCCGGGTGTTCGCTCCACGAACTCGTCCCACTCGGTTCCAGGACTTGCGATTACGTGTATGTGCATCGTCCTCCTATACATCGGCGTGGGCTCTTGAAAATTGAGGCCCCGAATTCGTCAAGACGAATCGGGGATGCGCCGAAAACATCAGCACGAATAGAGGAGCCACGGCATGACCCCGATTTGCGACGACACCTTCCTTTTTCATCCCCTCAATCCGATGAAGATGGCCCCGAATCGAAGGCGATTCGCGTTGATCCAGTTGTGGGTTGCCTGCGGTCTGCTGGGATTGGTTGGTTGCGCGTCCTCTACTCTGCCGGCTCCGAACCCCAACGCCGATTCTCCGCCGGTTTATCGCGTGGAAGCTCCCGATGAATTGTTCATCAGCGTTCTCCCAGACCCCCGGATCGAACGCAACACCATGGTGCGTCCAGATGGAAAAATTACCATGGACCTCGTTGGCGACGTGAACGCTTCTGGGCGAACTGCAGAAGAAATTGCCGCCGAAATCGAGGGTCGTATCAAAAAGTTCAAGCGCGAGGCGAGCGTGACTGTGTCCGTGATTCGAGCCTCGAGTCGCGCCGTGACCATGCTCGGCGAACTCAACGGAAATGGAAGTTTTGCACTCCTGCGAACCATGCGTGTCGCTGAGGCGATCGCCCAATCGGGTGGCTACAACCGGTTCGCAAATGCAGATTCCGTACGCTTGATTCGGACGATGGGAGATGAGACCCATGTCTACAACGTCGACATGCTTGCGATCGAAGGCGGCGATCTCCGCACCAACATCCTCCTTCGCGGTGGGGATATCGTTTATGCGCCCCCCACGATCTGGGCACGGTTCGGCCATGCCCTCAACGCGCTCCTCTATCCCTTGCAGCCTCTTCTGGGCGTCGCCACGAGCGTAGCCGGCAGTTCGATCACGAACGCCGTCGGGCTTTGAGTCCAGCGCTGGCTCACCCCGCAACCTTCGGCGCGAGGCATTGGATCTACGCCTCACATTCCGCTCAGTTGCACATGCCTGTATCGATGCATCGGCTTGATGGTGCATTGCGCCCTGTCTGCGAATTCTGTCCTGCCTGAATCTGACACCCATCCAAGTTCCATGGCACTCACGTGTTGCTGAGGTTTCGGTGGCGACGGACGTCGTGGCCCGCCTCGAACGAAAGCGTGAAGGACCATCGGGGGGTGACAGGTGCAGGCCGTCAACGAGGACATTCGATTCGCGTTCCAAAACCCCATCCCTGCCTACGCAGCGGACCTGATGTGCTTCGCGGCAGCTACGGCATTCACCTGGTATCTCCTCGCGCCTCCTACCACTGGTGTGCTCTATACCGGTTGGTCCATGGCTTTCGGTTTCGTCGTCTGTCCGCTCGTTTTGGCGGCAGAGGGTCCGATGGCTCGTGTCTTCGGGGATCGGGTTGGAATCGACGTCGTCTTCGCGGTTGTCTGCGGGGCTCTGGGTGCCGCTCTGTTCTCGATGCTCGCGCCCCCTGGGATTTCTGCAGCAACGGCTTCTCACGCCATGGGCGTTTTCCTGGCACTGGCGCTCGGGAGTCGCCTTTTTGTTCATCATCCGCGCCCGTTGTCACGTCGGTTGGAACCGATCCTCGTGATCGGGCGAAGCGAACTGGGTCGGTCCATCGCGGAATCCGTCGAGAAGCAGCGCAATCGCGAATTCGAGATCGTGGGGTTTCTCTCGGCCGAAGACACCGATCTTGAGGGAAACGAACATGGCATCCCCGTCCTCGGCAAGATTCACGATGTGGAGAAGTGGGTCGAGGAACTTGGGATCAAACGAGTCGTGGTTGCGCCCAGGGGACGCGAAGATCATTTTCCTGCCCAGGAACTGCTGTGGACCAAGCTACGCGGGTGTCGCGTCGAGTCGGGTCTCGATTTCTACGAGCGCTTGACCGGCCGAATCTATCTGAAGAATTTGCGCTCGAGCTATTTGATATTTTCCCATGGGTTCGGATCTCGTCGGCCCTTGTCCGTGGTGAGTAAGCGGATACTGGATCTCTTGGTGTCGACCGTGGGGCTATTTGCTGTCTCACCGGTGATGATTCTGACAGCGCTTGCGATTCGGCTCGATTCCAAGGGGCCGATCATCTTCGAGCAGCAGCGCATCGGGCAGGACGGAAAGGCGTTCCGAGTCCGAAAGTTCCGATCGATGTTCGATAACGCCGAGGCTGCGACGGGTCCCTGCTTCACCCAGGAGCAGGATTCTCGGATCACGAGGGTCGGTTATTTCATCCGGAAGACCCGCATCGATGAATTGCCGCAATTGTGGAACGTGTTCCGTGGAGAGATGAGTCTGGTGGGACCGAGGCCGGAACGACCGGAGTTCATCGAGGAGTTGAACGATCGTTATCCCTACTTCAGCCTTCGTTCGAGCCTGAAGCCTGGAATTACGGGTTGGGCACAGATTCGGCACGGGTACGTCAGCGATTTCGCGGGTTTCGAGGAGAAACTCTCCTTCGATCTCTACTACATGAAGCATCGCTCTCTCTGGGTGGATCTCTCGATTCTCTGGAAGACGGCGAAGACCGTGGTCCAACTTCAGGGAGTGTGACCGGGCGAATATCCGGCAGAGCCATGACGACCAATGCCCTTACCATCGATCTCGAGGAGTACTTTCACGTCTCGAATTTCGAGCACTTGATCGACGCCAGAGAATGGACCTCTCTACCATCGCGGGTGGAAGGGGCCACCCATCGTTTGCTGGATGCCTTCGATGAAACGCACAGCCGGGCCACGTTTTTCGTTCTGGGCTGGGTCGCCGAGCGACATCCTGCTCTGTTGCGCGAAATCGCGAGTCGCGGGCACGAAATCGCTTGCCACGGACATCAGCACCGCCTCGTGTACGAGATTGGCCCCGATGGTTTTCGAAGGGATCTGCAGCGTGGAAAGGCCGCAATCGAAGACTCCCTGGGGTTGAGGGTTGATGGATATCGCGCACCGAGTTACTCGATCACGAGAGAATCATCCTGGGCGTTGGAAGTTCTGGCGGAAGAGGGTTTTACCTACGACTCCTCCGTTTTTCCGATCCGACATCCCCGGTACGGAGTGCCGGGCTTCGATCGTCTGCCCCTGCGACTTCAACTCCCGTCAGGTGCCTCGATCCGGGAATTTCCACTCACGACCCTCCCGGTCGGTCGCTTCGTTCTGCCTCTGGCCGGAGGCGCCTACCTACGTTTTCTGCCGCCCTCTTTGTTTGTTCGGGCGTTTCTTCACCTGGTAAATCGCGGAACCCCAACCGTTCTCTATCTCCATCCGTGGGAGATTGATCCTGGTCAACCGAGGCAGTCGGTCAACTGGCGTGTTCGCGTGAACCACTATCACAATCTCGATCGTATGGAGGCTCGCGTTCGCCGCTTGTTGGACGCAGTGTCTTTTCGAACCATGGGTGAAGTTCTCGCGCAACTCGATGCGAGCGGAAACCTGCCCCTGCTCGACCTCTGTGATACCCCGTTGGGCCAGGGCCGCGCCGAGTCCCATTCCGTCGAACCGATAGCTGCATAGCCGATCGCCGTTCTTCGGAATTGTTCGTCACCTTTCGCGTTGTTTCGTCACTCACAACCGCGTAGAGACGACACGTTTGCCAGATGGGACGCGTGTGTTCGTCGGTGGCCGTAGGCGCCCTTCTGCGCAGCGGAGGAATGATGAGCGAAGACATGGATCGAGTTCAGCCGCCCGGTTTTCAGTTGGAAGACATCGTCGAGGTCCTGGAACGTCGGCGCTGGTGGCTCTTGACGGCGATGACGCTGGGCCTGATCGTGGCATTTGGCGCTTATCTTCTGCTGCCTGCTCGCTATGAGTCAGGTACGACCATTCTTGTCGAGCCCCAGGGGGTGCCCGAAGCCTATGTGAAGAGCACGGTCACTGTGGCCGTCGAACACCGACTTCACACTCTGCACGAAAGAGTGACCAGCCATGCCAGCTTGAATGCCCTGGTGGATCGAATCGGACTCGCTCGAATGGACCCGTCCGGGCGTCTGTCTCGTGAAGAGGTGATGAATTCGGTCCGGAGTGGGCTCGCAGTGAACGTCATGAGCAGGTCCAAGGCGCCTGTATTCGAAATTACCTTCTCGGCCCCCGATCCGGATGTGGCAGCGCTCGTCGTGAAGGAACTCACGAATCAGTTCATCGCAGAGAACTTGAAGGATCGTACCCAGCAGGCCACCGCAACGGCCCATTTTCTCGACGATGAACTGAGCCGCCTGCGAGGCGATGTCACGGCACAAGAGAAGAAAATCCGAGACTTCAACTACTCGGCGCTCGGGTCCCTGCCCTCACAGCTCGATTCCAACCTCCACGAATTGGATCGCTTGAATCTCGAATTGGCGTCGAATCTCGAAGCTCAAGTGGCGACGACCGGTCGCATTGCCGTGATGAGGGGAGAATCGAGAACGGGCTTCCAGCGTGGCAGCGCTGAGCGTCCCGATGAGTTGGGGACGCTCGTGTCAGCGCTGCGTTCGGCGCGCCAGGAACTCCTGGAGTCACGGAGTGTCTACACGGATGAACACCCCAACGTCAAACGTCTGAGGAGCGAGATTTCCGATCTGGAACTCCGCCTTTCCATGGTCCCTGCGAACGAGGGAGATGATTCAGCTCCAGACCCCATTGATCCGGCTCTGCGGGCAGAGATTGAAAGCTCGAACATGGCCCTCGCTTCGCACCGCAGAAGTGAAGCAAGGATTCGAGAGCGAATCGAAACTGTCCAGCGACGGGTTGACGAGACTCCGGCTCGCGAGGAGGAGCACCGGGCTCTGACACGAGACTATGAGGATCTAAGCGAAACCTACCGAGCACTGTTGGGCAAGAAATACGATGCAGCCCTGGCCCGGAACTTGGAGGTGGCTCAGAAGGGTGAGCGATTCAAACTGTTGCGTCCCGCTCAGATTCCGTCGGCACCGGCATGGCCCGATCTGAAATTGCTGCTTCCGATTGGTGCGGGTGCGGGGCTGGGCATCGCTCTGTTGGTGATCGGCATGCTGGAGGTCAAGAATCCAGCGTTTCGCTCGGTAGAACGCCTCTCACGTGCGATCGGGATTCCCGTTTTCGCGTCGATTCCCCGAATCGACAATGACCAAATTTTCGAGAAGCCACCGTCGGAATTGGTCGATCCGAAGTTGGTTGCCCATACGGCGCCTGATTCGTCGCCGGCAGAACAATACCGGGGCTTTTTGCCGACTTTTCTCGAGTCAGACGACTGCAAGGTGATGCTCGTAACGAGTGCAGCCCGAGGGGATGGGAAGACACTTACGACCATGAATCTGGCGGCGACTCTTGCGTCGAATCTCAATCGGCGGGTGCTCGTCATCGACGCCGACCTCCGACGCCCTCACGCTCACAGGGTCATGCGCCAGAGCCGCCACATTGGATTCTCCAATGTGCTCCTGGACAAGGAGAAACTCGGCGATTGCGTGGTCGAGACTCCGGTCCCGAACCTCTGGTTGCTGTCCGCCGGAGAACCGGTCAGAAACCCGCTGAAGCTGTTCACGGATAAGGCCTTCCTTCGCACGATCGAAGAGGCTCGTCAAAATTGGGACATCATCCTGATCGACTCCCCTCCCCTGCTCCCGGTGGTGGATACCCGAATTCTGCGCTCGCTGGCAGACATGGTTCTCTTCGTGATTCGAGCCGATGCCACACCGCGCGATGCGGTACTGCGTTCGATGAAGGAATTACGAGATGTCGCAGGGGTCATCTTCAATCAGGTCAGTCCGGGTTCATTTCGACGGTACTACTACTACGACCCCTATTCCCGGTACGCGTATGGAGATCCAGTGTCCGAAGAACTCGAGGGAGGGCTCAGCCTTGGGTGATCTCGATCTGCTTACGACGTCCCAGGTGCTGGATCTGCTGAAGATCGGTCGCACCAAGCTCTGGGAATTGGTTCGAGACGGAGCATTTCCCGCCTATCGCATCGGAAGTAGTCGAAACAGCGGACTCCGCTATCGCCGTCAGGAAGTGATCAATTGGCTCGAGCAATGCCGGCTGGTGGAGCCGAACGGACCCGGTCTCGGAATGGACGACGCGGGCGAGACGCTTCATCCTTGAGGATTCGCGGCATGGCACGTGAGGTCTTTCTGATCCCCCCCCTGCCTCGCAGACGCGATTGGTTTTTCGGCGGGGTGAGTGCCGGGGTTCTGCTTGGCTGCGCCGAACTCGTGGTGAGTGCTGCCGTAGGGCTCGAGGTGCCCCCGGAAGTGCGAGTGGCCGTAGTTGGGAGTTCCGCCGTCGTCGTTGCGGCCTTGTCCATGATGACGGGTGCGATCTTGCGTGCTTTCAGGCGGCGTCCATCACATTCCGAGATGGTCGGCGCCATCGTGGGGACGCTGTGTGCTGCCGCAAGTCTGAGGCCGATGTGGTTGTGGCTCGAAATCGGGAGTCTTCCTCCCGCATTGGATCTCGTCCAGTTCGGCGTCGCCCTGGCGGTTTCGGTCTCAATCGGCTTCGCGGCAGCTCAGCTCGGCCAATTGTGCGAGAGGAAGGGGGCGGCCTCATCGGGGGCCCTGCTGTGGTCCATTGTTGCGTTGCTTCTCGCATCGGCGGGCCATCTGGTGGGCGCGCGATCGAGTTCCGTCGGCGAAACTCTGGCCATTCTCGCTTGTGGCTCGGGCGCAGCGAGTGTGGTGTGTGTGATGGCCTTCTTGTCATCGCGTCGCCGAGGGCTCGGATCGAGAACACGAAGCGGCAGGCTGTTACTCGCAGTCGGTGGGATCGCTGTTGCGGTCCATTTCTCACCGGTCGTTCTTCCGTGGATCTTGCTCGATCCCGAGATGACGCTCAACGCCGAGGGACCCCCGAACGTCCTGGTCATCGCCATGTCGCGAGGCGGTCGAGATCGACTCCATGGACCGGGGGGGTTGATCCACGAGGCTCCCACGCTTGGGGTGACGGCATGGAGCGGAGTCACCTATCCCAGCCTCGAGATCGATGAACATTCGTCCAATGCGCTGTCCTCGGCACTCACGCTGAGTGATGGCTCGGCGCTTCCGCGGCTTCTCAAACAGCGAGGTTACGTGACGGATCAGATCGCTGGATCGACCAACGCGTTTTCACCCATCGACTCTCTGCCGTTTCGTGAAAGCCTGTCCCCGGCCAGATGGTTGGCCGACCGTGGGAGGTGGCTGAGTACCGCACCCCTACTTGGAGGAGTCGTGGGTCCGTTCCTCGATTCCTGGGGCTTGCTGCCCGCTGGAAGGGAAATGTCCGACGTGAATCGGGAGGCGATGGAATGGCTCGTGGATTGGCGGACCGGAAGTGCGCCGGCGCCGTTCCTCCTCTTCGTCGATTTCCGTTCTCCAAGAGCGGACGGAAATCTGGGCGAGGCCGATCTTGCCCTCGCCCAACTTCTGGATCACGTAGAGAAACTTGACGGGGCCGGCCGAAACTTCGTCTTGCTTCTACTCGAGGGGCCGACGGGGCAGCACTCCAATGTGATTGCCATTGCGCGGCCCCCTTCGGACTGGCGGCTACCCGGGCCAGAGACCCGCGGAGCAGCGAACGTCGAAGCCCAGGATCTTGCCGACGCTCTGGCGATGGCCTGTACCGATCCGGCCTCGCGGGCCCGGCGATTGCCAGGGATCGCATACACGCCCGGTCATGAGTTTGCCTCTTTCCTGAAGACCGCTCATGCGAGTGTTCGCGCCGAGAATTCCTTCGGCCTCAAGAACTGATGATGCCAGTGGCAGGCCGAACCCGCCGGACGACCGACTCGGATCGCTTCGGACTTCAGGCGTCCTAGCCCAGCGGAGGCTCGGCACATTCATAGGTCTCGGCCACACGATAATCGCGCACGTCACGAGCCTGGAAAAAGAGAAGCAGTTCACCGAGCAGACCGATCGTGAAGGTTTGAACCCCGAGGCCCAAAAGCAGGGTTCCCAGGACCATCACCGGGCGACCGGCGAGGGGTTCCCCGAGTAGCCTTTCCACGCCGAGCCACGCCAGGATCAGTGCGCCGGCCAAACCGAACGCCGACCCCACCGCTCCGAAGAGGCGCAGGGGACGCCGGGTGAAATGGCTCAGGAAAAAGACGGAGAGGAGATCGAGAATCCGCCAGAGGTAGACCCGCGGGTGATAGACCGTGGGGGCGCTCGCTCGCGGATCCTGTTGAACCGACACTTCGCTTACCCGAAAGCCCACTCGGTGTGCCAACACCGGCAGGAAGCGGTGGAAGTCCCCGTACAGGGGTAGTTCGCTGACCAGTTCCCGGTAGAGGGCGCGCGTACCGCTGGCGACATCTCGGAAATTCGTTCCCGTGGCGAGATTCGAAAGCCAGCTGAAGGTGTTCGCCTGGAGCTTTTTGACCGGGCGATCGCGGCGGTCTACGCGCTGGGCAAACGCCATGTCGGCGCCGTTCTCGAGGGCTTCGACCAGTTGACACAGTCCGCTCGGTGCCGCGTCGAAATACGAGGGGAAGGTGATCACGATCTCACCGTGGGCGCGCTCGAAACCCGTGGCAAGCGCTGCGGCCTCGCTCACGGGCCGCGCGAAACGCAGGGTTCGGACCCATGATGGGTTTGCTTCGTGAAGCTCTACCGCCTGATTGAAGGCGGTCCCGAATTCCGCGCTGACGAGGAAGAGGACCTCGTAACTCAGACCGATCTTTTCGAGTTCAGGCAGGAGGGTTGCGTGGATCTCGCGTAGATCGTCGTGGCGCTCTACGACCGGCACCAAGACCGAGAGGCGAACGGATTGCTCATTCGTTTCGATTCCGGAATTCGAGTTCATGTGTTTTCTCCGATTTCTTTGACGCCCAACGCTCGCCTTGGAGATCGCGCCGCGTGATCAATGATGGCCTGGCCCAGCAACCCTGCAAAAAGACAGGTGGCGAAGACCATGCCGAGTTCGAGGCTCACCACGGTCACCACCACATTTGCGCTCGGCGTCAGGAGAGCGATCAGGCCGGCCAGAACGGAACCGGCGAGAAAGGGTCCACCGAGGATCGCAAAGCCGCGGAGAGGGTTTTCCCGAAACCGTGTCACCATCTGGATCGTGAACAGGTCCGCCATCACCTTGAAGACTCGGGACAGGCCGTATTTGGATTCCCCTGCTGAGCGAGAGTGATGTTTGACTTCGATCTCATCGATTCGCGCACCTGTGGGCATGGTGAGAACGGCGACGAAGCGATGCATGTCCGAGTAGAGGTCCAGGCGCTCCACCACCTCTCGGCGGTAGGCTTTGAGAGAACAGCCCTGATCGTGGATCGGAACCTTGGTGACCCAGCGGATCAGCCGGTTGGCGAACCAGGACGGCAGGAGCCGAAGGACAAAGCCATCCTGTCGATCCTTTCGCCAGCCACTGACCACATCGGCCCCCTCCTGAATGGATTCGAGCAGTCGGGGAATGTCCTCAGGGTCGTTCTGTCGATCTCCGTCCATGGTGATCACGATTTCACCCCGGGCGCGATCGAAACCGGCCTGGAGCGCATAGGTTTGTCCGAAGTTTCTGCGCAGGGCGAGAACGACCAACTCGTGACTCTCGTCGAGCATGCCGCGCAGACGCGACAGGGTTTCATCCCGGCTTCCATCGTCGACGAAAATGACCTCGAACGGGATACCGAGAGGGCGCGAGACCCTCAGGATGTCTCGCAGGAGGGGCACGACGTTGTCCTGCTCGTCGTACACCGTGATGACGATGCTGAAGTTGGCCGGTTCAGTCGGCGTATCCATCGAAGCGGGGCCTCCGGGACGTCCCGACTCCGCCCCACGGCGAATGTGGAAGGTCCCCAGTCCCCTATCGGCTAGCCGCGGGTTCGCGTTGAGGCCTGGCCGCAGGAGCGGGCTGGTGAGAGGGCATCGCCTCTCGATACAGGGAAAGCATGGCCTGGGCGGCTCGCTCGGCGCCGAATGTTGAGGTAAAGCGGCTTCGCGCTTGGTGCGACAACTCGTTTCCCACACGATCCTCGAGCCCGACCATTTGCTGGAGCTGTTCCGACCAGGTTTCGGGCCGTCGGTCCGGTAGGATCCATCCCCCTTCGCCCTTCAGCATTGCCTCGACCCCCCGCAGCGGTCCACTCAGGACCGGTGTTCCGAGGGCAAGAGACTCCATCACGCTCACGGGGTGGCCTTCGTGATGGCTGGTGACCATCAGAGCTCGCCAGTTCGCCACCCGAGGCAGGGGTGCGGGGTCGAAACCGACGAACTCAACCCGCCGAACCAGGGAGTTCCCGTGGTCGCGCACACGGGCCTCCAGAGCCTCTCGCAAGGGCCCGTCTCCGACGATTTCGAGTTCCAGGTCCTCGGTCTGGGCAAGGCTGTCGATCGCGAGTTCGATGCCTTTAACCGGGGTCAAACGCGCCAGAATGCCCACTCGCCCTGGCCGTTTGGCCCAGTCAGGCGCGGAAATCGTTCTCGCGGGGTCTTCGATGCCGTTGCCGAGGTGAATGCTGCGGCCCGGTCCGATTCGTGTTCTCAGCCAATCCTCCACTTCCTGGGATACGGCCACCACTCGGCGGGCGAGTTGGCGCTTGAGGGTGAGGTCGAGGCCGATGTAGGCGCGCATACGCAGGCCTCCCAGGCCGGAAAATGGCTCGGGGCGGCCGTGTTGGGTCGCCACCCATGGACGGCCGGATAGCACCGCCAGTGCAGTCTCCTTGTAACGATGCGCGTGTACGAGATCCGAGCCTGCCAACGCGCGACGTACGGCACGTGCAAGGGAGGGGAACCCCCGACTCGATTCGGGCACCACCTCGGTCTCGATGTCGGCTTTCCGAAGTGCGCCGGCGAGAGTCCCTTCGTTGAGAACGACCGCGCGGACATCGCATTCGGCCAGTCGGTTCAGGGCCTCCAGTAAGTGCAGGGTGGCAATCTCTGCACCTGCCCAGAGGTCACCCGAGATCAGATGGCTGATGAGAGGCACACGGACTCGTTCGTCCGCCCGGCAGCGCCCCTTGATGGGGATCGTCAGGGGACGCTGCGTGTCGAGGACTCGGGAGAGGGTCAAGCCGGGGCGTCGAGCATCCGTAACGGCAATCTCGGGCACCCTTCAATGGAGAGCCACCGCATGCTCGTGAGCAAAGCCAGAAGGCTCCGCGCTGAGTGGGGCGAATTCTCAGGCCTCCACCGGCGTGCAAGGGCCCTACTCGACGGTTCGACAGCGGCGATCCTCATGTATCACCGGATTCTGCCCCAGGAGCGAGCCGAGGCTCTGGCGGTGGAGCCTGGAATGTTCGTCACCCCGGAGACATTCGAAGGTCATCTGTCTTGGCTGACGGGAAGTTTTGAAATCCTTCCCCTGCACGAGGTGTTGACCCGTCTCGAGACGGGCCGCTCGCTGCCGGTGGGTGCCTGCGCGCTCAGCTTCGACGATGGCTGGCGTGACAACGCGACGTACGCCCTGCCGGCATTGGAGCGCTTTTCCGTTCCCGCCACGGTGTTTCTCGTGGCGGCTCGGGTCGGCAGCCTGGGTGCTTTCTGGACCGATGATGTCTGTCGAATTGTGGCAGCTCTAGACGATGAGGCGCAGGCCCGGGCTCACGAGCGTTTTGGGGTTTCCCCTGGGAACTCACTGGCCTCGGCACTGGTGGAGCGCCTCAAGGCGATGGAAGATGGCGAACGCGATTCCTTCATCCAGGACCTGCGTTCCGAGAGCGATGCCCCGCTCGCGATGCCCGAGCGGGAACTGCTGGACTGGAATGAGATTGAACGGATGGCCCGGGGACCGGTGGAATTCGAGTCTCACGGACTCAGCCACGCGTTGCTGCCCGGACGATCCACCGCAGAACTGGAGCGCGAGTTGGCTGATTCCAAAAGATTGCTGATGGATCACGGATATGCCCGCCGCGGGCTCTTCGCGTATCCCAACGGCAGCCATGACAGTCCGGCCCGGGCGTGTGTGCGGTCCTGTGGTTACCAGTTCGCACTGACGACTTTCCGAGGTCTCGCAGGGGCAAAGTCCGACTTCATGGCAGTGCCCCGGATCGGCCTCCACCAGGACATTTCCGCCAGTCGGGCGGAGTTCCATCGAATGGTCCCCGGACGAGCGGCGCCGCCTCCGGCCCGGCGCCTGGCAGGCTTGTTGCGTCAGCGCCGAAGCGCCTGAAGACTCAGGTTGGACCTCGGGTCGGCAGCGGAACCCGAGTTTTCGGCCCGTTCGAGGGCGCTCGCATAGGCCTCACGCAGGTGTGCGTGGACGGCGCGGGTCGAATAGAGGGCTTCGGCCTGTTGCCGGGCCGCTTTTCCGAGCCGTGAACGCCAAGCCTCGTCTTTCAGAAGAGCGTCCACAGCCCCCGCCAAGCCCTCGGTGTCTTCGGCGACCAATACGTGTTCACCCGGGGTGAGCTCTAGACCTTCGATGGCCATGGGGTGGCTGACAATGGGCAGGCCCATGGCCATGGCGTCCAGGATTTTGAGTCGTGTACCCCCGCCCTCGAAAATGGGACACACGAATACTTCGGCGGCGTCGAGAGCCAATCGGACGTCGTCGACGAACCCAGAGACCTCCACGGACGGATCCCGGTCTCCCCATTCCCGAATGTCGCGAGGTGGGTTGCGCCCGATGATGCCGAGACTGCGGGTGTTCCCATTGGCGAGGATTCGCGGCCAGATTTGATCCCGCATCCAGCGGACAGCTGACAAATTCGCGTAGCCATCGATCCTCCCCACGAAGACGACCCTTCCGGGCTGCCGGGTCGTGCCGAGGGGACGGAACGTCTCGGTGTCCACTGCGTTCTCGACCACCCGGCAGGAGGCCTCGGGGAGCACGGCCTTCAGTCGTTGGGCGTCGAGATTCGAAACCACCAGATGCTCGTGGGCATCTCCACCATGGCGGCGCTCCCAGGCGCGAAGCCGCCGCGCTTCCCAAGCGAGGTACGGACGCGTGGCTCCGCGTGCGATTTCGGCTCGCCTGGCCATCATGTGGGATTCCACATTGTGGTGGTTGAGAATCAGGGCCGAATCAGGGAAGTGATGGCGGTACTGGAACATTCCGATGGTATCGAAATGCACGGCGTCGTATTGGACCTCTTTCGAGAGTTCGGCCACGGCCCGCTCCATCGCGCGAGCATGATTCCAGCGGACCGTGTAGGGGCTCGGAGTCAACGTGCTTGCCAGCAGTTGTGTCTTGCGGTGGGTGGGGCTGCGATCTACGGGAAGATCAAGGACTCCCCGGACTGTTATCCACTCTGACAGGCTTCTGACCGATTCCGTGACACTCTCGGCTGTCGGGTGGAAGGCCTTCTGGCGAAATGTGAGCAGGTCGACGTCGTGGTCGGACGCAGCCCCACTGATGAGGTGAAAACTGCGCTGGAGTACCCCGCCTTTGGGAGGGTGCGGGAGTACGTGAGAGAGCCAGAGCAGGCGCATGTGGATCCTCGCTGTCAGACCTTCGGGTTCTGGAGGTTCTCTCTTCGACCCTGCGTGTCCTCGACCTTACAGGGTGTCGCTGCCCGTTTTTGCTGCTTGGGCGCGGTGTTTGGCCGTCCGCTGGCCTGGTGGGGGGCCCATTCCCACGGAGTCCAACCCACCGATTGGGCCGATGACCGTGTCGTCGCGACGGGGCCAGCTGCCTAGATCCTCGCCATTGCGGCCGGCGCCGCGGGCAGGGGAATTCTTGGACAGACGGAAGTTTCGAGCTCTCGGGTCGATGTAGCGAGGATCGGCCTCCAAGCTGTTGCGGTCGTAGATCTTCGGGTGGGCTGCAGTTTGCCAAGCCGCCAAGCCCCGAAACTTTCTCGGATGATCGCTGTAGCGGTTCTCCCGATATCGTCCCTCGAACGCGTAGAGGTTGTGATCCATGTAGTCGGGCTCGCGATCATCTCCCGCTTGGCTGGCCCACATGGACTTTCCGGTTTCCGTGCGCCACCAGATGTTGTTGAAGACCTGGCGCCCTCGAGCGGGGCCTGAGATGCTGCGCACCTCAATCCCCGCGCACTCGTAGCCCGAGTTGTTGTACACGCTCCAGTCCGTGGGGCGTTTCAGCATCAAGATCGAGGTGCTCCCGCCACCTCGATCGCACAGGAAGAGGTTCTCGTAGATCTGGGTGCGGACGTTGTAGACCTTCCGCTCATCGGGTTGATTGTTGATCTTGAGGTGCTTCCCGTTGCGTTCGAAGATATTGCGGCGGTAGATGTTGTCCTCTCCACCTTCTTTGTCGAAGATCGCTTCGCTTGGATGTCCGTGGATGTAGTTGTGCTCGACCACGGTCCGTCGGCCGTTGAAAATGGAGATGCCTTTGGAGGATCCGTTGGTCTTTGTGTCGCGAATTACGTTGTTCCGGATGGTGAGGTCTTCCGTCCACTGGGCGAAGATGCCGGACCAGTTTCCGTCGTTCTTGCCTCCCCCTTTCGAGATCTCGCAATTCTCGATCACGACGCCTCGGACACGCTTTCCCTCATTCATTCCCTGGACAAGTATGGCGCCTTCGACGGTCAATCCACTGAAGGTGACGAAATCCGTCTCGCCCGACACGCCGAGTTGCCAGGTCACGTCACCCGAGAACACCGGGCGGTGCCCCGGGTACCCGCGGTAGGTGATCGGGGCATCCGGGCGTCCGCTGTGTTGGGGGGCGTACAGAGGTCGAGACATTCGACCGGTTCCGAGTTCGTAGCGGCCCTGTTTGATCCAACAGGTGTCGCCCGCTTCCAGCACTTCCGCACATTGGTTGACATCGTCCCATTCCTGTCCCGGGCGATCGACGCCGCAGCTCGGGTAGCCGGCGGTACAGTTCGTTCCCTTGCGCACGTAATAGTCCGCTCCCGTCGCGGGTCCGGAGCAGATCCAGAACAAAAAGGCCAAAGCCAGTGCACGTCGTTTTGAGTGTCCGGGGCGGAAGGTCCTCGGTTTCGCATTCATATGGGAGATTCCGCCGGCGGCTGTGGGCCGGAGATTGGCGCGCGCCGTGATGCTTCGTGTTCGCGTTCGATGACTCTGGCAGTGGCTACCGTGATTCCGGTCAGCAGATAGAAATGCGGGTACCAGAGGACCGAGATGAAGAGACCGCAGACGAGATAGGCCCCCATGGCGCATAGGATGGCGCGGCTTACCGAAGCGACGGGACTCGGCCCGTTCGACTTCGAAGTTTGGATGACTCGCAGCAGATCCCGAGCGTTATAGGCGAGCAACCACACGAACAGTGCACTCCCCACCAGACCCAGTTCCGGTAGGATCGTGTAAAAGAGCGAGTGAACGGCCCGGCCGCCAAAACGCCGTACCTCCGGGTCGAAGACCTGGTAGTCGTTCAGCACCCAGTTGATGTTCCCCGGCCCGACGCCGAAAAAAGGGTTGTCCTTGAAGACCGCGGTTGCGATCTCCCACAGGCGCATCCGGTCCTCTCGCGTTCCACCCTGGTCGAAGATGGTTTTCATCTCCTCCCAGTACTCGGCGGGGCCCAGGAGCAGCATGGCTCCCGCTCCGATCACGATGGTGAGACCAATGCGGATGCGATTGGGGTGGAAGAGGACGATGGTTCCCGCAGTGACGACGAGACCCACGAAGCCGCCGCGGGATTCGCTGGCCATGACCGCCACCACACACGCCGTCGCCGTGATCCAGCACAGCGCATTTCGCCGCCCGCCCTTTAGGAGGGGCCGAGTCATGAGGGCAAATGGCAGGACCATGCACATCGTCAGTGCAAAATCGTTTTCGTCACCCTGGAAGTATCCCGTACCCCGGCCACCATTCATCGTGCCCCAGATCGCCTGAAAGAGTCCGGCGAGGAGGAACGCGACCAGGAAGTCTCTCAACCGCTCGCGGGAGTCGACGAAGGTCGCCAATGACAGCACGAAGAGGTAGGTCTGGGCGATGACGATAAGGGTCTTCAGAGCCCAGTAGTTGTTGGTGGCCAGGGGAACCCAGGCGGTCATGTATGCCAGGAGGGCGGTGAAGCCCAGAATCTGGGGCCGAAACCAGGGAACCTGATGGGAGTTCTGAAGCAGCGCGAGGGCCAGGGCCAGGGAGACCAGCATGCTCAACTTGAGGGCCTGGAGGATCGAAAGCGCGTCCTGGGGGCGCCCGTATTCCAGGACCACATAGGCGATGGTGAACGCAAAGGCCCAGCCGGGCGCACTCTGCGCCTGGATGGCCGCTCGGCGAGACATTCCGGCCACCGGCAGTGTGAGCGGTCCGGATCGGGCAACTCCCGCGGTATGAACGTTTTCCACCTGAACTGATACGGACGGTCGCCGATACGGGTTTAGCCCCTTGGTGTTTTCTGGGCCCCGCGAGCGCAGTGTCGTGGATGCCGCGGAAAGCGGGGGCCTGTCACGCGATGTGGATGCGCAGGACATCCATTCGGATTGCAATTTTCCAGCAGGAGTCCCGTTTCATGGATCGAATCCTGATCCTCGACGGAAACGCGCGTTGTGCGCTGGCGGTGGTTCGGTCGCTCGGCCGGCTCGACGTCGAGCTGGGAGTCGCCGCGTCGAGTCGCCACGCCCTGGCATGGAGCAGTCGATTTGCCCATCGCCGGTTCGCCTGCCCCGACCCTGCTCGCGAGGGCGAAGCCTTCCAGGATTGGCTCCAATCCACCGTCGACTCCTGGAAACCCCACATGCTGCTGCCGCTGACGGACGTGAGCCTGGAGCGAACCCTCGAACTCGAGACGTGGCTCCGAGCTCGGACCGCCCTGCCCTTCGTCGAGGCGGAGACCGTGGCCCGTATTTCGGACAAGGCTGAGTTGGTCGCAGCGGCCAGGAATCTTGGAGTCCGGACTCCACGGACCCTCGAGATTCCACCTCGCGGATCCCGCGATCCAGACCTTGACTTGGCCATCGAAGACTTTTCCTATCCCGCAGTCCTGAAAACCGCCCGCACTCAGTCCATGGAGGATGGGTGTGCGGTCCGTCATCCGGTCTACTACCCCGACAGCGCGGAAGCCGTCCGGCAGTTGATCGATTCGGGGAAATTCTCACGGCAGTCCACACTCCTCCAGCAAAGAATCGAAGGACCCGGTGTCGGAGTTTTTGCCACCTGTGTGAACGGTCGCGCCGTGTGCCACTTCGCCCACCGTCGTCTTCTCGAAAAGCCTCCCAGCGGTGGGGTGAGTGTCCTTTCTCAATCCCTTTCCCTGGAACGAGCCCCCATCGCCGACGCGGACCGGCTCCTTGCCCACTTCCGTTGGCAGGGGGTTGCCATGGTGGAGTTCAAGCAGCACACCGATGGCCGCTACTACTTGATGGAGATCAATCCGCGCTTCTGGGGCACCTTGCAGTTGGCGATCGATTCGGGTCGCGACTTCCCGGTCCTCCTTTATCGCCTGTTTCGGTCGGGTGATCCGCTCCAGGGCGAAAAACTCGAGCGCCTGATCGACGAGTTGCCACAGGTGCAATCCGGGCGTCGGCTTCGCTGGTTTCTGGGCACTGTGGACCATCTTCTGCTGCGCATGCGCTCGGGGCCTTGGGCGGCTCTTCGGAAAATCGTTTTTCGAAACGATCTCAGCCTCTTACGGTACCCCTTCGCGACTCGGCTCGAAGTCCTCCGCCTTTCGGACCCAGGGCCGTTCTGGGCGGAGTTGAGGGCCTGGTTCGCGGCATTGGGCCACAGGGGGGCGGTGTGACGGTGGGTCTCGACCGCGTGATGCTTCTGATCGAGAGTGGCGGGCCGGGGGGAGCCGAGCGCGTCGTACTCAAACTCGCCACGGGCTTACGGGACCGGGGGCTGGAGGTTGCGGTGGTGACCACCCGCGAGGGTTGGCTCACGGATCGGCTCGCTGAGGCGCGAATCGCCCATGAGCGCATCGATGCGGGGGGCCGACTGGACCCCGGGTTCGCCTGGAGGATTGCGGGGCAAATTCGAGATCGGGGCAGCCAGGTACTCCACTCCCACCTACTGGACTCCAACCTCTACGGAGCAATCGCCGCGAAGATCGCTGGTGTCCGTCACGTCGCCACCGAACATGGAGATGTGCACCACACCCAGGCGAAGAAGTTCCTCACTGCGAAGGTTCGGCTGATCTCCGGGCTCGGGAGTCAGATGACCGCGGTGTCTCAATTCACGGCCAATCGAATGGCCGAACTCGGAGCGAATTCCGGACGCATTTGTCGAGTGGGCAATCCGGTCGAAATGCCTCAGGCACGGGACGACGGCTGTGCAGAGCGCCTGCGGAAAGAGGTGGGGATCGTGGATCCCGCGCATTGGCTCTGGACACATGTCGCCAACCTGAGACCCGTGAAGGATCAGGACACTCTCCTGGCAGGATTCGCCCACGCGCTGCGTCTCGGGCCCAGGGGCCAGACTCTGTGTCTCCTGGGGGACGGGGATCAGCGCACCCGTCTCGAAGCACGCGCGTTGGAATTGGGAATTGGCGAACAGGTCCATTTCCTGGGTTTTCGAGACGACGTCATGGACTGGCTCCAGGCCTCGGATGGGTTCGTTCTGTCCTCTCGTTCGGAAGCCATGCCCATGTCGCTGTTGGAAGCGAGCCTGGCGGGATGTTTTCCGGTTTGTACCCGAGTGGGTGGCGTGAGCGAGGTGGTGATCGACACGGTGACTGGATCGCTCGTCGCCGCCGGCGACGCCCAGGCCATGGGAGTGGCGATGTCGCAGGCTGCGCAACGGGCCGACAGAAGCCGGCAAATGGCCCGCGACATGCAGTGTCGCGTGGAGCAGGAATTTGGGATGGCGCGGATCCTCGACGCATATCTGGATCTATACGCGGGTGGCGGTTTGCCAGAGTTCGGGCGCTTCCGGGCCCTGCCCCCCCAGCGCTCCGCTGAGAATGGTTTCGACGGCGCGGAGCCGCAGGCCACGCAGGTTTCCGTGGACCGGTAGCGTGAACAGGCAACCTGCCAGTTTTTGGGCTTCTGGATAGGAGCCGACTTCACACAACGCCGGGCGCAATTCAGACAGCTGATCGAGACTCGTCGGGTACATTCCCGTCACGCCCGCCTGGACCCGTTCGAGAGCGTTGAGTGCTGCATTGCGTCGGGGCATGTCCGGGGCGACGACGAACAAGCGCGGGAAGACGCCCGAAGTACCCGGAGGGGGCAGGATCGGGCGGCAGTCCACCGTCGACGTCAATCTTCCCGCCAGGGTTCGGGCGACTCGCTCGCGCTGTTTGGCCCGATTGAGGGCACCGTCCACATTGGCGGAGACCAGGCACAGAGATGAAGGATCGATGGGTCCGCGGGCGAAGTCGACCTCGAAGTGCGTTTCGCCAATGCCAATTGACGGAATCCGGCTCAACACGGCGAAGATGGCTGGGGAAAGTGCCAGGTCATAGGCCAAGGCGCGCGCCACCGCCCGTGTCCGGCCGGGTTCCGGTACGGGTGGGGTACCAAAGCCTTCGGGTGGCCCGTTCCAAGCGATGGCTCCCCCCCCCAGGCCTGAAAGGGGTTTGCCACGACCGAAGGACAACACTCCAACGTCGCCTCTCCCCCCGACGGGTCCCATTCGATCCCGTGCCCCGAACGCTTGGGCAGCATCGTCCACCAGCCAGGTTCCCGCGGAACGTGTCAGGGCACTGACTTGCGAGAGGTCGTCGGGTACCCCGAACAGGTTGCACGCGACCACGGCAGCCGCCCTTTCCAAGGGAAGTCGCTCGAGCGCTTGGGGGTCGATGCGCCCGTCTTGTGTGACGTCCACGAGGCGGACTCGGAGTCCACCAGCGACCGCGCTGGCGGGAACTGAAAAGCAGGTGTACGCAGGAATCACGACCTCGCGACGGCCGGTTCGGCGTGCGGCAACCTCGAGCACGCTCCGCAGGGCGTCGCGCCCCGATGCTCGAAGCGCAACATTCTCCACACCGAGTTGGTCTTTGAGGCTGGCTTCGAGTTGAGGGTAGAGGTCCGGCCCACGTGCAGCGCGGGTGAGTTCCCGAAGCGTAACGCGATCTCCAGCAGAGGGGATCGTTCCGATCCAGGTCGGTTTCATCGTTGGGTGGGTTCCCATTTTACGGCCCGCTGTCCACGCAAGTGATAGATCCAGGCGTTCATTACCGCTGCGTTGACGAGAAGGAAAAAACTCGCGAGCCGTGGAATGAGGTGCTCTCCCAGGGGGGGCAGGAGCAGGCTCGCACCGCCCAGCCCATAGAGGAAGATCTGCCCGCACCAGAGGACGAGGGCGAAGTCATCGTGTACGGCTGCAAGCCCACTGGCTACAAACAAGGTGATCAGTGCGAACGGCGAGGTAAAGCGGGCAAGCTTGTGTCCCCAGAGTGAGAACGCGGCGCGGCCCTGAGACGGTCGAAGCATCGCGCGGTACTCCATCAGGACTGCGATCCCCCGTCGGAACGTCCGCACCTTGCGGCGCCATTCACCACCGGCCTTGTGGGTAACCGGGATTCGGGCTCGCGCACTGGGTTGGCAAACCGCCCTCCTGCCGCGAGATGCGGCTTCGATACCCATGCGGAAATCACTGGCCAGGTCGGTGGGCCACGGGTCGCACAACTCGCGCCGAGCCGCAAAGAAGGAGCCCGATAGTCCGACCAGTGTTGATGCTTCGCTTTCGAGACGGCGCAGGGCCATTTCGAATCGGACGTACGCGCCTTCGCCCTGCTCGGGATCGACCACGTCTTCACTGCTCACGCAGCCTATGGCGGGGTCTGCGAAGGGCCGAAGGATGCACGCCAGAGCATTCGGCTCCAGAATCGCACTGGTGTCTGTGAACACCAGGATCTCGCCACGTGCCTGGGAGATGGCGAGGGCCTGGGCGGTTTCTTTGCCGGAGTTTTCTGCGTTTCGGACCCAACGAACTCCCCGATCCTCGAAGCTTCGTGCAATTTCATCGCTGCCGTCGGTCGAACCGTCCGAGGCGACAATGATCTCGAAATTTCCTCCGTATTGCTGGCCCAGGGTGTTTTCGAGCTTTCTCTGAAGTTCACGTTCCCCGTTGTAGACCGTGATGATGACGGAGATGAATGCAGAACACTCGGCTTCGACGACGGGCCTCGGAGACAGTCGACTCATAAGCCATAAGGCCAGGGGGTAGCCCGCGTAACCAAAGGCTACCCAGCCCAGGGAGGCCCAAATGATCAGCCAGTAGAAATCCATGGCGTCGTTTTCCTCTATCTCGTTCGTCTTCTGGAGATTTCACGGGCGATGAATTCGCGGAATATCACTCGAAGGCGAGAGGTCAGGCTTCTTTCGTAACTGTTGGCTGGACAGAGCGTCAGCAAGACGACCGTGTAGACGAGAACACCGAAAAGGGCAGATACCGGGATGATCATGTCTTGGAACGGAACGAGGGCCACCATCATCACCCCTGCCGCGAGGACGTGACGGAACATCCCCTGCCCTGGCAGTTGCATGCCTTCACGGCGAGCGCGTAAAACGAGCCCGAGGCAAAGGACGCCTTGGGCGGACACGGTGGCGATAGCGGCTCCAACGGCGCCAAGTGGACCAATGGTCCAGAGGCACAGTCCGGCTTGGAGGGGTAGAGCCAGTGCGTAGGAGCGGAGGACGTCGGACACGCGCCCTCGCCCGGTCAGGAACGTGGCGGAGACCGAACTCATGCAGGTGAAGACGATGCCCAGGGCCAACACCCGCAGGACTGGAGCGGCTGCCGTGAATTCGCCACTCGGGTAGAGGGCCACCACGGAGTCCGCCAGCATGTGAAGGCCCGCGGCGGCGGGGATCAGCACCGAGGAGAACGCATAGACTCCGTTCTTTGCGATGGTAGTGGCTTCTTTGCTCTCCTTGGCTCCGTCGGTACGGCTGAAAACAGGAAGGAAGGCTCTTTGGGCCAAGAGCGGAAGAACGAAGAGGAGATCCACGAAATTGAGGGCGGCCCCGAACATGGCGGTTTCCGCGCTGGGCGCGAGCCGTGTGAGGAGCACGACGCTCGTTCCGCGCAGGGCCGCGTAGGCAAGGCCCACGGCCATGTAGTGAGGACCATCGCGCAAGAGGCTCCGCATTCGCGTCTGAGACGCGCGGGGGCGAATCCCCTTCAGGAGAGGCCGTGCAAGCGCGAAGCTCAGTGCCAATTGGAGTGTCTGGGTGATGAGGAATACGACAGCGATTCCATGCAGACCGCTGCCATTGTGGGCCACGATCAAGGTACCCGTCAGCATGAGGATCGACCGGGTCACTGGAAGAGGAGCCGTTCTGTCCATGCGCTCGTGGCCTTCGCAGAATCCCGTCAGGGTTTCCACGCCGACGTAGCCCCACGAGACGGCGATAAAAACCCATACCAGCCAGCGGTGTTCGGGCATGTACCCACTGGCGATCGCGGTAACGGAGGTGAGGAGCACGAAAACGCAGCCCAGAGCCAATCGGAGGCTGACGATGCTGCCCAAGAGTGTGCCGGGCGATTCGTCGGCACGGGCCACCCCGCGAATGAGCAGCGTGTTCAGTCCAAACAGCATGACCAGGCGGAAAACGTCCACGAAGCGCTGAGCCCCGATCAGCAGGCCGTATTGGGTTCCCAGCAGATCTGTAATGAGAATCGTCGTTGCAGATCCCATCAGGAGGCGAACTGCGTGGCCCGCTCCGAGCATGGCCGTATTGCGTACGACCCGAGAGCCGGTGGTGCTGGAGGCGGCCATCTTCGAAGAGACCGGGATGGTGGTGTCAGTGCTCATTGCAGCTGACCCAGAGTGATCGGGGGCTCGGGTTCTCCGTCTACCAATCGGTAGACCCGTGTGAGATTGTCTTTTCCGACGAACCAGGCCAGAGGGCGCCAACTTTTCAACAGGGCGTCTGTTTCCGGGGTTCGGTACCACGAGGGGCGGACCTCGCACTCACCGGATGTCACCAACCACACGACCTCTTGGGATCGTTCTCGCGTGAGGGTTCGGAGTGTTCCCAGGTCGGGAACGAGTTCCGCCCCGGTGTAGAAATCTCGGAGTTGGCCGTCCACTGGGTCTTCACGCAGGAACGCCCTGGCATCGCCTGGTTTTCGAAGCCACCACTCCGCGCGACCTGCCAGCAGGTGTTGCTGAAGCGGGTCTTCGGCAACGATCCACTCGTTCTCCGCGGCGTGTAGGCGCAAAAATTCGGCAGCGCCTCTGTGGTCGGGTGCCACCTTGGCTGCGAAGGGAGAATCCAAGAGGCCGTGTTCCCGAGTGATGGCTTCGATGGTGTAGTCCGGACGCAGCGCGCAACCTACCAGCAAGGCAGTTCCCGCCAGGAGGGCTTTCGGCTGCAGTTTTAGCCATTCGAGCAATGCCTGGCCGCCGAGAACCGCCAAGATGAGAAGCGGCGCCAGGGCGTGGATCTCAAAGCGCAGCCCGGCTTTTCGCGCTTCGAGACCGCTGATCAGTGCGGGCGCGAAGGCTGCCAGAACGAGGGCGAACCAGACCCCCGGTAACAACTGGGTTCTGGAGCGAGAAATGGCGACTCCAACTCCGACCAGTGCCAAAAGGAACAATCCGGGACCGGATGTCGCGAGTTCGAACCAGTTGGGTGCGGGAAAGTTGAGGAGAAACTCAATGGCTCCGATGACGCTCTCCCGAGAGAGCTCGGTTCGCGTCAATTTGGCGATGAACCAACCTCCGATCGCGAACCAGGGCGCGGTCAGAGCCGGCCATGCGCGACGGTGGAGTTGGGCGGTCGGCATTTCTGAAAACATCACGCATGCCACCCAGGCCATTCCCGCGAGGACCGGGCTCGCGCAGGCACCTGCCAGAAGAGCCGCAAGCCCGGCAAGCCGGGAGAGTGCACCCGGAATCGCCTGCCAGCGCCAAGCCCAGAGAGCGACGCCCGAAGTGAGTCCCGCGGCCATCACGAGCGTGCCCGATCCCGTGGCCAGTACGTCACCCATCGCCTGGAAGTGTCGAGCGACAGGGCCGCCATCTCCCGTCGATCCATGGCTTCCGGTCGAGACCCCGATTGAATAGGCCCAGCGGGAGAACTCGTTCATGGCGAGGTAGGTGAGTGCGCTGGCCAGGCCAATCGAGGCTACGAGAATGCGTCGGCGCTTGTCGAGCCCTGCCCCCATGGCCGCTGCCCATGGGACCACCGCATGAGTGACCGCGACGATGTGCGTGACCACTGACGCAAGGCTGAAGCCCAGGGCCATGCCTGCCTTTCGGCGCCCGAGTGCGAGATGAATGACTGCCGCTATTCCCACGAGATCGAGGGTTGCGAACATCGAGTACATCCGGGCATTTCTGGACTGCTCTACGTCGAGGGGTGCAAGCGCGAGGAGAGCCGCCACCACGAGCGCCAGGGGGGAGCCGAGGAAGGGGCGAGCCAACCACCAGGCGGCAACAATGCGGGGACCGGCAAACAGCACGGGAAACAGGCGAAGCGAAGCTTCACCAACGCCAAAGCAGGCGATGGCCAGCGCCTCGAAACCGGTGAAGGGAAGCCCGCGGACGTAGACCAGACCACCGGGGAGGATGGGGGGCCAGCCTTCGAGGAGAGCGAGGGCGGCGAGTGTCGTCGTCTCCTCATCTCCGGCAAAGGAAAGTCGCCCGATGCCTACGAATCGCAGCGCAACACCGAGCGCGACGATGACCACGAGGATCCACGTCTCGCGGGATACCGTGCGCATTCGATCGGTGACTGATCGCAAACCCTCTCCCAACCCGATTGATTCCGAATGGCGTTCGGTTACGCACGGGTCTCCGGTTGGAGTCCGGCTCTTTGCGAGCCTCGTCTCGTCGCTCATCGGCTCATCCGGGGGGGAGGTTGACGCGGTCTGCGTCACGGATGCACCGAGGCCCGGAGACCCGTGCGTGAGTGCCTTGGGTTCACACCGTGTGCAATTCGAGCGCACCCACCTGGACCAGACGGCGAATCATGCTGGCGTATTCTCTGGCCCGATGGGCTGGGAAGCCGGCTCGTGCAATCAGAGAGCGAACTTCATCGATTCGGTCGTCCAGTAAACGAAGAATCTTCCACTCGATCTCGCACAATCCGAACGTCTCTTCGCCGGCAACTCTCCCCTCCATCACTTCCATCCAGTGATGGCGGGTGTACCGGCAGGTGATTCCCTCGAGCCGAGGGGAGAGCAGGGTTCGGAGACCCAGGAGTTCCTCGTCGGAAGAATCTTCGAGGAGACGAATGGACCGAGCTCGCATGGGGGCGGTGTGTGGGTCTTCACAGCTCGGGTCCAGGCGAAGGTCGTTGAGCTTCAGGTAGATGATGGAGGATGCACCCGGAGAGATCCGCTCGTGGTAAATCGTATTTCCGGAGAACACGACCACGTCCCCGGTTTCCATGGCGATCTCCACCGGTTCAATGTCTTCCAGGACTCTCTCAGGCAATTCGTCTTTGTCTAGGTGTTGCCGCCATTCCGCGGAGCTCGAATAGACGTTCAGGGCGTTTTCATGGTCGGGATAGAGGACGAGTCTCGACTCTCCCGGACAGTTCAATGCGATTCCCACACAAATCGAGGATGCCAGGCGATCCTTTCTGGGAGCTGGATTCTTGGGAGCATTCTTGCGGTCATAGAACTTGACGTGCCGTTCGCTCAGCATCATTCGCGAGGCTTCGAGCCCTGCCAGAGAAGCGATGGTTTCGTAGATCTCTTCGGGATAGTTGGTGGAATCGGGGAACTCCATCAGGAATTGCCGCTTCCCTCCCTGATCCAGGGGCTCGTTGAGGCTCGCGTCCCCCGGAGAGGATTCGAGTTTTGACGCGTAGTGAATCGCGTATCGGATGAACTCCGGCGTGACGCCCTGGGGAATGAGGGCAAATCCTCGCTCACGGTACATTGCCGTGTAGTCCGCGGGTTCGAACGCGAAGATCGCGAGTTTCCGGTTCTCTACGCTCACTGAATCGGATTCCATGGCTTACCTCCCACGCAGGTGAGTACACCGAACCCAGAGAAAGTGACGTGGAGAAGTGAAGGACCGAGCCGTGGGGAATCAGGGAACGCATTCCGGCGTCTCAGTCCCGCTCGCCGCGCGGGTACGCCGGTTTCGCGAGCGAGTTGCGTGGGCGAGAAGGGTTCGAGCCCTTGGAGGGTCGGAAAAAATCAATCCTGCCGATAGACGGCTTGGTACCGTTTTGGGCCCTCGTGATGGCATTTCATGGGTTGTTCACGCGCTACGACATGATTGATTGAAAGGCGCGAAGGGTTCCGAAATACGAGCCCTCGGTTGGGTGCTTCCGCGCGCTCGGCGACCGATGGCGAGGTCGGCCGATTCTGGTCCTTGTTCCGACCTGCTGAGGCTCAATCATCCCCTGCTCGTGGGATCCCTCAGCTCGCCAGCTCCACCTCCAATGGAGTCCGCTCCTGTCCTTGGGCTCAAAACCCACAGCGCATTTGGAAGGTTCAGTAATTTGCGCACTGAAGGCGTGGATTCGAATCGCAGCTTCCTGTCGAAGAACAGATTTCCTTCGACCGAATCGGGGTCGTCCTCTAATCCTCTCTATCGCCAGGGAAGCTTCTCGGTCAGTTCTTCTGGCTTTGAACCATGAGGCGCCTCGGGTCAGCGGGTGCCCCTACAATTCATTCACCTGTCCCTGTCGCCCGGCCCGAAGCTTCTGGATCCCGGTGTGGAATGCTTTTGCCAACGCCGGATGTGGGTCTTCGAAAGAGAAGTACGGTCGTCCTGCCGGGCGAGCGATACTTCGTATCCAACCTGCCCAATCCAACTCATTCCGAGCTCTCAACTCCCGGAAAGCGTTGAAATCCTCGTAGCCACACCAGAGTCGTGCTCCGTTGAGGATTGGAGCGGGGCGAATTGTTCGATGAGCTGCCAGATGATTGTAGATGATCCACGAGCTGTCGAGGTTCGATCGGATCAGAAGTTCCTGGTCGGATGTGAACCTGGCATCACAGTGAATGAGTTTGAGCTCCCCGTTGCGGGGGTCCTGTTTGAGGTCCACCGTCCCGAGGCCAGTGAAATTTATGCTTCGGAAGAATTTCTCGCCGATCTCGGCAGTTTCTGGAAGCCATTGCGCGCGAAAGTGAACGCCCTTCCCATACTCGGCGGAGGAACATTTCAGAATCCGCCTAGTGAAGCGAAAAAGCGCATTCCCTTGTCGATCGATATAAGTCGAGTATCGGCTCGCTAGATCGTCGGGTCCTGGGATGTTCTCACAGACTGTGAGCTCGATCCCTCTGGCATGGGCGTGCTGGCCAATACTGAGAAGTCGGGAGAAGTCATCGATGAGGAGACGCTTTTTTCCATGGATTCGTTCGAACAGGGGGATTTGTTTCGGCACGACGACCGCGGGAAATTCAATTTCGCTTTCGATTGCTTCGATGTCCTCTGGCCTTTCAACTGCCCAATGCCGAGGGGTTGGGATGCCCGCCAGAGAAGCGAGCTCCAACGTGATGTGCCTGTTGAGCAACTGGAGTTGTTGGTTTGAGACGTGATCATCGAGGATGTAGCCCCCGCTTCGCAGTTCAGAGCGATGCATCGCCATGAATTCGATAGCGTCATCGCTGCATGCCAGGATGACGCACCCCCGCAGTTGTGGATGGTTGGGTCCGATTAGTAATTCTTCCCAGAAAATCTGTGGATCCATACCCTCGGGAATGGGGTGACGTCCATGGCAGTAACGGGATCGAAGGGCCCAACTTTGTTCGGGGGCCGAGAGGATGACGGGAACACCGTGTCGGTGCAGAGATCGTAGGATCGACAGTGCATTTTCCTGGCCACCCAGCAATATCACGGATGTGGGCCGCGCACGGGCCATCAGATACCCGAGTTCGGGTTCGCGGGTCGGGTCGAACCGGCTCTCATTCTGTCGTGACGATGCGTGACTTCGAGGATCGGCTCGGAAAAACGAGCGCCCTGGGCGCTCTGGCCCGAGAACTCGTGGGCTTGAGTCTTCGAGGAGTGGTGGGCAGATTTTGAGAGGAGAACCTTGGAAATCCGTTGAGCGACGAGTTTGTTTGCTTGGGCTGAGTTATGGCCGTCCCAACGGATGAATAGGGATTGTCCATCAGTCTCGAAACCTTGTTTCAACTCGGTGAGCAGATCGACACTGTGGATTCGTGCCTCGGTCGCAATGGCTGCGATCCGACGGTTGTAGGCATTGCTCTCGAGTATTCCCGCGACCTGGTCGCGGCGGGGCAGGATGGCCAGGATGAAATCGGCGCCCTTCGAATCGGTGGTTGCCTTCATCGCTTTCAACGACTGGGTGACCTGGGTCCACCCGCGCTCGACCCTCTCGTTGAATTCTCCAGTGAGAATGTAATCTTCGAACGCCCTCCCCTGCTTGGATTGTTCGGAGTGTTCGAGCGCTGAGAGGCGTTGTAAGGCGAGGCTGACCACGGCGCTTCGCTTGAGCAAGTAACCCACGCGGTTCACCAGAGTATTGGACTTTTTGGCACTGCCTCGCTGCTGAGGGGAGTAGGTGGGAGATACGTCATTGACATAGAAGGCGAGGACGACGATTTCCGGGTGATAGAGGTCCATCATGCGCCCGAGCCATCGTTCGTGCTGCCACGTATCCGTTCCTGGGATCCCCCCGTTCAACACCTCCCATCGAACCCCTTGGGGATCATTTTTGATTTCGAGCTCGCGCTCCAGTTGCTTGGGCCAGGTGTCGGCTGCGTTCAGGCCGTTTCCGAAGGTTTGTGAATCGCCAATGGCAAGGATACGGGTGGTGCCCGCTTCCGGGGATTCCGAGAACTCACGGTCTCGGATGCCCAGGGAATTGATGGAGACGGGTTTGTCATGGGTGTAGGAGCGCTGTAGGGGTCGCAACGTGTGCGCAATTTCAGGGTCGAAGTCGTAGAACTCCTGTGGATAAACCCATCGAATGGGTGCCGGGTGAAACGAACGCACTGCGATTTCCATGACGCTGAATGAAAACATCAGCGACAGGCAAACCAATGCTGCAGGCCCGAGCCACCCAATCAATCGAGAAGACATAGGTTTCCTATCGTCTTTCAGGGCCTCGGAGATGAGCAGCGCTTCTCGGGTCTTCGAAACATTCCATCACCTAGTTGCGGCCATTGGGCACCTACTTTCGAGCGGGTTCCCGTGACGTCCATGGGGCCGCAATTTCGAAAAGAACTCTCCGAATCCTTGCTGTTGCGCGAAAGGTCTGGCGAGGCGCGGGAGGAGGTTCCGTTGTACGCGACATTCGAGCGAATGGGCGGCGATCTGGGGCGCCAGTTCTCGAAGAATCGGATTGCGCTGTCTCTTGGTTTTGTGGCGGCCGCAATGGGAATTGGCGGGATGCTCGTCCTGAGTCAGATCACTCAGGTGGATCCGTCCGATCTGACTCGCGACGTAGTCGCTGTCGAGGATACGCACCTCTACATTGGCGCACTATCGACCACGGGACTCATGCTGTGGGCGGCCACAGCGGGGATCTGCCTGCTGGGTGCTGCGGTGGTGTACTCGAGAGGCTCGAAAACCGCCGCCCATGGAACCCCGTGGAACCTGGTCTGGTTTCTCCTTTATGGAGGGCTTCTGACGGTCATGCTTTGTTTGGATGATGCGTTCCTCCTCCACGAACGAGTCCTTCCCACCCATCTCCGGTTCCCTCAGCCGGCCGTGTATCTCACTTATATAGGTCTCGTGGTCGGATTTCTGATCGGGTTCGCCCCACGGATTCTCCGGACCGACTACGTCCTGTTGTTGGTCTCGCTCTTCTTTTTGGGGATGTCCATGTCTCTCGACGAAATCCTTCCCTACTCGAGCCTCGAAACCTTTGTCGAAGACAGCTTTAAGTTCGCCGGCATCGTGTTCTGGCTCATCTATTTCGCCTGGACCGCAACCGAAACTCTCAGCTCACTCCACCACGAGAATTGAGGAACGCATTGGCCCACGGAATCACCATGGAACCGGTGACTCGTCAACGCCTATTGGCGGCAGGATGGCGACTGATTGAAGCCATGCGGTCGCACTCGATCGCGCGGCTCATACTCGGCTTGCTGAACCTGCTCGGGGCGATTTCGGCAGCGATGCAGGGAAAGAAGTATCTCGCATTAGAAAGGAGCTCTCGTATCCAGCGGGTGCTGGAACTTCCCCGGCTCTCGCGCATCGCAGCGGCCTTGGAGCGACGCTTGGCTCAGTCAACCTATCTCGATCCCGAAACCGGCGGGGCTCGGGAGTCGGTCGATAATTCGCTGGTCGACGATTTTCGGTGCAGTCGGGCCGCCGATTCACTCTTTCAGGGGGGGCTGGATTCATTTGAGCGCATCGTCAGGTTGGGAGGCGAACTTCTGGTCCTCAAGGCGCCGGATTTTCGCACGGGTGAGTTGGGGGTCCTGATCCTCAAATACACACCCGCATTCGGGAGATTTGCCGCCCTCTATGACTTGCCCCGGCTGTTTCAACATTTTCAGGTTGTACTGGAGCCGAGTTGGGTCGGTTATCACGACCCGATCTTCCAACTGTTCAACGCGAGCGAGCGCCGGGTATTGGTGGAGGCTCAGCACCCTTCTGATGCCGAGGTCCTTCGGAAAACAGGAAGCAGTCTCGTGCCGGTACCGTGTGGCGCGGGACACTGGGTGAACTCGAAAAATTTTCATCCCGTTCCAGCTATTTCGAAGGATTATCTCGCCGTCCTAATCGCGAATTGGGCCCCGCATAAGCGTCATCACATCGTTCTCAACGCTCTCATGAGGGTGTCGGATCCGAGCGCTCGAATCGCTCTCGTAGGGTATCCCTGGAAGGGGTTCACGAAGCAGCGAATCGAGCGCGAGGCGATTCAACGGAACCTCGGTGATCGGGTGGATGTCTACGAGCGAATCGACCGAAAAATGGTGAACGAGGTCTTGAACCGATCGCATGCCAATCTTCTGATCTCTCGGAAAGAGGGGGCGAGCAAGATCTTGTATGAGGGGTTCGCGGCAGGAACGCCTTGCGTGGTGTTGGAGGATCACGAAGGAGCCTGCCCCACCGACATCAACGAACGAACGGGCTTGCGCTGCCAGCCAAATGAACTTGCCGAAGCCCTCGAGTGGATACGTGACCAGGGCTATTTCTTTGGACCGCGCGAATGGTGGCAGGAGAATGCGAGCCCCGAGGTGAGCCGTGCAAAACTCGAGGCGGTTCTCCGGGAATGTGCCCTCGCCGAGGGGCGCCCCTTTACCCGGGGCATTGAACTCAAGACCAACGATCCGAATCTGGCCTACGTCGATCCAGACGCCTCTCGGCGATTGCGACCTGTCCTCGCGCAGCTCTCGCTTTTGCTGCGACCTGACGAGGAGCTGCTTCGGTACCGGTTGAGCTTTGGGGATCAGGGGAAATCGTGAGTAAACCTCTCAAGAATCTCGCGGGACGCCTCCTGTTCGGCATGGGCCTTCATCGGGCGGTCCACGGACAAAATGGATTGATCGTGGCCTTCCACCGGGTCAATGATCAGACCCGAGGCGATGCCCTGTCGGTGGGGGTGGAAGAGTTCGAAGCGTTTTGTCGGTTCTTCGAACGGAACTATCATGTCGTTTCCCTGGGCACTCTGTTAGATCGGATGGAGCGAGGCCAGAGCCTTCGTCGGCACCTGGTCATCACGTTCGATGACGGCTATCGCGACAACTTCGAACACGCAGCACCGGTCCTACGTCGATTGGGACTGCCGGCTACCTTCTTCGTCGTCAGCCGATTCATTGAATCGGAAGAGGTCCCCCACTGGGATGTCGGAATCGAGCCGCGCCTGCCCTGGATGTCCTGGGAGCAAGTGCAAGAACTCGCTGAGCAGGGTTTCGAAATCGGTGGGCACACGAGAACCCATGTCGATCTGGGGAAGGTCACGGGGGAAGCCGCAAAGCAGGAGATTCTCGGGGGGCGCCGGGAGCTGGAGGCGCGCCTGGGCCGGGCTGTTGATCTCTTCGCTCATCCGTATGGTCGAGAATCCGCCATGACCGAAGCCAACCGGCAGTTGATCGCCGAGTCTGGATTCCGCTGCAACGTCTCGTGTCACGGAGGCAGTGTGAGCCCTACGTCGGACGCGTATTCGCTGCGCCGCGTACCCATCAACGATTGGTTCCAGACTCCTTATCAGTTCGGCCTGGAAGCTCTTCTGGAAAGAGTCTGAGCGGCATCTGGATTCCGGGGAGGCGGCGTGAGTTCCGTGAGACCGGCTGTGTCGGATTGACAGCGCTCCGCCCGGTCGATATATCTCCCCGCCGTGATTGTTGCGGGGTAGAGCAGTCTGGTAGCTCGTCGGGCTCATAACCCGGAGGTCGTCGGTTCGAATCCGGCCCCCGCTACCACTTGAACCCCCGGAACCGCCTGGTTCCGGGGGTTTCGCGTGTCTGGGCACGCCTGTCGCCGATCCACCGGCATCCGTTCTCCCGTGGGGGGCGGCCGGCGACTCGGGTCTTCGTGCAAAAAAGAGGGCGATTCCCCTCGGAAATGCCTTCTGTCTCGCCACAATGTCGTCCCCGCGACCACCTTTCTGAGAGTCCAGTTCCGATTTTTATGGGCGCCCAGCGCGGCCACGTCATCAACGGATCCGGGTCTCGGGTCTGGAGACATGCTTATGGTGGGCGGGTTTAGGCGCTGGGCACAACAATTGCCGAATCGGGATTTCGCCCGGAGGGCCGGAGTCGCCTGGGCAGTTGTGCTGATTCTCGTGGGTTCCGGGGTA
This sequence comes from Myxococcota bacterium, assembly GCA_022447545.1. Classification (GTDB taxonomy): domain Bacteria; phylum Myxococcota_A; class UBA9160; order UBA9160; family SMWR01; genus JAKVBI01. The sequence goes on along the minus strand of JAKVBI010000010.1, from coordinate 421,558 downwards.
CGGTCGAGCAGGGCTCTTCCTGTCGTCACTCCCCAGACCGCCGAGTATCTCCTTGTGGCCACGGCGCCCAGGTTCAGCCTCGATGCGTCTGTCTCGGTCACCAATTTCGAACTCGGCGCCAATACTTGGGGCGTCCCCATGACGAGTCTGATGGGGGGGCCATCATTACCGGCCGCTGCCCGGTCCGTCGGTATCGGAATCGGTGGAAACGGAGACATTGCGGTTACGAATCCCGACGGCGAATTCGACCTCTGGAACACGAGGCTCTGGGGAGAGACAGGAATCGATTGCGCGGGACCCGCGTCGAGTTGTGAGAAGCGTCTCGTCGCGAGCGAATTCAACGGCATTTCGTTCACCAAGACCGATGCGCTGGACGGAGAGGTCGATCTGTCAGGTGTCACACTCGAACTGCTGAGCGCGCGGGCTGACCTTGAAATTTTCGAGGGTGACCAATCTCTGATGCTCGATTTCCGATCGTCCGATGGAAAGTGGATCACTGATCACGCCATCGATCTCGAGAGCGGAACGACGGTCATCGACATTCTCACCGGTGGCGAGGATCTCGTTCTGGAAGACGTGAGTCTGTTGATTGATGGTCCGGTCGGTTCGAAAGCTGTCTTCCGGCTTCCCGATGAGGGCGACTTTCGAGTCATCGACTCGAATGTCGTGGTGGGTGATGGGGGGATCGGTCTGACAGACGTCCTCTTCTACACCGATCAGTCGAAAGAGCAGGGTCGCATCGTCATCGACAGTGCGGTCATCAATGGAGTGGCTTTCTGGAACCTATCGCCCGATATCGGAGAGATCGTGGCGAAGAATGTCCAAGGTTGCAGTCAGTTCGTTGCGGGTAGGATCGAACTCACGAATGCTCGGCTCAACCACTGCGGGGTCAGTTCCATCCCGGAACCTGGAACGGCTCTGCTGATGGCCTTTGGCTTGACGACCCTCGTCGTCGGTCCCCGTCGGTTGCGCTGGACCCACCGGGAGCCATTTCGAGCTCTCGATCGTCAATCGGTCGAAAGACCGTAGCCTCCGCCTTTCCCGCCGGAGAGGGCTCGACTTTGCTCTTCGAGTCGTTCCGGCAGATCTGCGGGTTGCCAACCCTCGAGTCGCCGTGTGCCGGAAAGGTCGTATACGGGGCGATCGAGTTCGATGAGCAGTTCGAGACTGTAGGCGATGCGGGCATGGAGTTCGTCCGGACCCGTGGTGCACAACGCCAAAGCGGCTTCCACCATGGTGTCCAGGGGTTCGAAGAGTTGTGAGTGGATGGCTCCGGACTCTCGAGCGGCTTCGAGGGCGCGGGTGAGAATGGCTGCTTGAGGAGTCAGCGCATTGACCGCAATCCCCTGCCCTTCGACTTCAGACGCCACGCCGACCGTCAAGCGGTTGAGCATGGCCTTGCCCCCGCCGTAGAGGGTACCGGCCTTGGCGGGACCGGAACGGGCGAAGGGAGGTCCCGGGGGGAGTTCGGCAACAGACGTCGTCATGTTGAGCACCCAGCCGAATCCCCGTTCGCGCATGCCGCCGATCGCCTGTTGCATCAGAAGCCAGGGAGCCCAGACGTTGATCTGCTGGGTGTGTTCGAGTTCTCTTAGGGAAAATGTGTCGAAGGGTTGGTAGGGGCCGACGGCGGCGTTATTCACGAGGATGTCGACTGGCCCCAAGGCATTTTCCACTTCGTCTATGAGTCGCTCGCGACCACCGGAGGGGTCCGAGAGATCGCAGGCAATTACGTGGGCCTCGCCACTGAGGGCCTCGATTCTTTGTCGTGTTTCGGCGAGGCCTTTCTCGCTCCGTGCGGTGATGGCGACTCGGGCACCCTCGGCCGCCAGACGAATGGCCAAAGCCGTTCCCGTTCCTCCCTGACTCGCTCCGGTGACTAGCGCTACCCGTCCCTCGCACTGTCGCGGCACTTTGATCCTCCCGCCCTCGGAATTCCAACGTGGCACAAGAGCAATTTACCACGGCGAACTGGGGCGCTGGAGTCTTGCGGTGAGCGGGACCTTGAACAGTGCCGATTTCAGTTTCCCGATAGCTTGGTTGGTATACAATCCTTTTGGATGGAGGGTCGAGTGTCCGAATCCAGTCAGATTGAAATCGGTGCGAATGCTGCGGACATTGCTCGCAACCGAACCGTGGGTGCCGGCGTCGTTGATGACCCCTATCCCACCTACGACGAACTCCGGAAGTCGGGCCCGGTACACGAAGGGTCGATTTCCGCCGTATTTGGCATCGAAGGTCCGGAATCCGTGGCCTGGTCGGATCGACGCCAATTCGCCTGTTACGACTGGGAAACTGTCGACCAGGTACTTCGCGACGCGGAGACCTTTTCATCCGAGTGGTATCAGCAGTCGCTGGGGATGGCGATTGGGCGCAGCATGATCCAGATGGACGGTTTGGAGCATCGCCGTTATCGGGCGCTCGTTCAGCCCTCCTTCACCCGCAGGGAAATGGAAACCTGGCAGAAGCGCTGGGTGGAACCCATGGTTCATGAAATTCTCGACGATCTCGTCGAGCGCAATGATCCCGTGGATCTATACGCGGAGCTTTGCGCAAAGGTGCCTGTCTTCACCATCGCCAGTTCCTTTGGAGCGGCTCCCGAAGACGTGCCCCGCTTCCATGAATTGGCCGTCACTTTCGCCGGGGCGAGCGGAACACCCCAGGATCGTTTGCGGGCATCGCAAGAGATCGCCGACTATCTGACCCGGGTGATCGAGCAGCGACGTTCGCAACCTTCGGATGATCTGATCGGCCTGCTCTGCGAGATCGAAATCGAAGATCCCGATGACGGAACGCACCACCGCTTGACCGACGGAGAGATTCTGGCGTTTGCGAGGTTGATGCTTCCCGCAGGAGCTGGGACCACCTACCGCGGCTTGGGACTGCTTTTGTTTGCGCTGCTCGAAACCGATCAAGTGGACCGCGTGCGGGAGGACCGATCACTCCTCGATCGCGCAATCGAGGAGATGTTGCGTTGGGAGCAACCCCTGACCTCGGCAGGGCGTCTCGTGATGCGCGACACCGAGCTTGCGGGAGTGTCGATTCCAGAGGGCAGTGTGATGCACGCGAGCCTGGCGGCTGCCAACCACGACCCGACCCGCTGGGAGAACCCACATCGATTCGATTTGGATCGCCCCTCTCAGCCGCATTCTAGCTTTGGCCTTGGCCCCCATCTCTGTGTCGGAATGCACCTCGCGCGCATGGAGATGAAGGCCACTATGAACGCAATTCTGGACCGCCTCCCGGGCCTGCGCCTCGATTCCCAGGCGCGAAAACCCTGGATTACGGGGCTTACCTTCCGAATGCCCACCGCGGTCCCGGTGGTCTTTGATCGTTGATGAGAATTCAGATCGATCGCGAGCGTTGCATGGGCTCTGGGAGTTGCCAGTTTCACGCGCCAGACACGTTCGATCTCGATGCCGACTGCAAGGCGATTGTCGTCGATGACGGCACCGGAGATGATCAGGCCATCCGAAACGCCGCCGAAAACTGTCCCACTCACGCCATCGTACTCGTTGAGGCCACGGAAACTGAATCCACCAATTGAAGGAGTTTCTTCATGTCTCACGAACTGATCTCGGCTGACTCTCATGTCAACCCGCCCCCGACCATATGGGCTGAATATCTCCCTGCATCTTTTCGCGACCGAGCGCCCCGTGTGGAGTCCACGGAAGATGGGGACTTTCAGGTCTTTGAGGGGCGCCGGACGCCGATTCTCGGCATCAGCGCCATGGCGGGCAAGAAGCCCGAGGACTACAGCTGGAACGTTCGTCGACTGGACGATCAGCGAGCGGGTGGACACGATCCCCAGGCGCGGTTGGAAGACATGGACGCGGATCACGTGAGAGCCGAAGTGCTCTACGGGGGTGGGCCGCTTCCCAGTGCCGATGCCGATTTGCGCCGTGCCAGTTTCAGCGCGTATAACGAATGGCTCGCGGATTTCGCGTCGGTGGCTCCGAATCGTCTGCTAGGCATGGCATACATTCCGTGCGAAACCCCTGAGGGAGCCATCGCTGAGGTAAAGCGTTGCGCCGCGCGTGGACTGCGGGGCTGTGTGATCCCAAGGTTCCCCGGAGAGAACAGCGAGTGGTTCGACCCGGACTGGGATGGTTTCTGGCGAACCCTGCTGGAGGTTGGATGGCCGGGCGGGATCCATGTGGGAGGGACTGGGCGCGTGGCCGCCATGCCGCAGCTCGATTCCACGGGCTTCATCAGCGATCTGCTCATGAGCAAATTCGCCATGGCTGAAGCCTGCGCGCGAATCGTTCTCTCGGGCCTACTCGAGAAATATCCGGATCTGCACATCGTTTCCGTGGAGGGGCAACTCGGCTGGATTCCCTTCGTCAACTACTACCTTGATCACGTCTGGGAAAAACACCGCTTCTGGACGGGGAACGATCTTCCTCAGCCCCCGAGTTTCTACTTCCGTCGGCAGGTGCACGCCACCTTCATGGAGGACCCCGTGGGTCTGAGGGAGCGTGACTTCATCGGCGTCGAGAACATCATGTGGTCGAGCGACTATCCGCATTCGGAAACTACCTGGCCCAACAGCAAGAAATTGACTGACGAATGGCTGATCGATGTTCCTGAGCACGACCGTCGCAAGATCTTGTTCGAGAACGCCGAAAAGCTCTACCACCTCTAGACGGCGAAAGCCTCCCCCAGACCCCACTGTGGCTCCAGTGGCGTTTTGCCAATGGTTTTCCGAACCTATGGCGACGCACGGCCTGATTTGGATTCGGGGGCTCCGGGTTGGGTGATTGCCGGTCAGGGAACGCTGGATCAGGCTGGGTTTCCGTTGCGCTGAACGCGACTCGCCAGGTATTCGAGAGTTCTCTGGCGGCCACCTTCCTCCAGTTCCAGCAGGTGTGCGTTGAAGTCGGTGACTCCCAGGTTCTCGAGCCGTTCGAGTCCTGCGTCCAGGGCCTTCTCGTCGCCGAGGATTGCGAAATCCGTTGGCTCTGAAGAGCCCTCGCGTTCGATCATTGCCGCATAGCTGGGCATCAAGCGGTACTGGGAAATCACCTCTGCGATACGCTGCCGGGCGGCGCTTGGATTGGAGGTGAGCACGATGTGCATGCTTGCCACGATGCGGGGGTCCTGTCGCCCAGCTGCCGCGGATCGTAGCTTTGGAATGACGTGATGCTCGAGGCCTCGAAATCCCACCATCCAAAGGATGGTCCCCGTGGTTTCGCGGCCAGCGATTTCCAGCATGCGATCGCCCAGGGCGGCGACGACCAACGGTACGGGCCCGGAACCGGGAAGGTCGAGGCTCATGTCCACCCGATACTCCTCGCCTTCGTATTTCACGGATCCGCCCCGAAGCATCGGCGCGAGTACCGCAAGGTATTCCCGCATGTGATTCGCCCGACGGGCATAGGACAGGCCGATCATCCGCTCGATGACGGGAGGGTGAGATAGCCCGATCCCCAGGGTGAATCGGCCACGGCAGGCGGCCCCGGTCGTGAGGGCCTGCTGAGCGATGGCCGTGGGGTGGCGCGGGAAGGTCGGGACGACGGCGGTTCCGAGTTCGATCCGTGTGGTCTCTCGACCCATCAGCGCCGCACAGGTGATGGCGTCGTGACCGAACACATGGGGGATCCACACGGTGTCGAGGCCGAGCGCCTCGAGACTTCGTCCCTGCTCGATGTAGTCGTCGACGGTGAGGTGGCTGGCTCGTCCACCGAGCATGACTCCATGTCGCATGTTCGCCTCCGTAGGGGTCCCGTCTGCGTGGGTGCGAACACCCAGAGCCCGAACATGGAGTGCCGGCTACCTCACGCGAATCGGTCGGTCATTCTTCAGCGCGTGGCCGTGGCCTCGGGATCGACGGCGAGAGCGAGCTTTCCTGTGACACCCCCCCCCACCAGGCGTTCCAGTGCGTCGGGCAGTTGCTCGAAGCCCACGAGTTCGTCAATTTGCGGCCTCAGTTCTCCGTCTTTCCACCAGCCGATCAACTGCTCCTGGGTGCGTTCCTTGAAGCCACGGTCGTAGTGGCTTGGAATGACACCCACCACCGAATAGTTGTTGTAGACCATGTGCGCAGTGTCGGATGCTCCCCAGCTTCCACTCGCAAAGCCGATGGCAAGAATTCTGCCCTCGTTGGCAATGCAGCGCGTGGCTTGAGTAAAGGCATCGCCGCCCACCGGATCATAAATGGCGTCGGCGCCGCGACCGGCGGTGAGTTCGTTGACGCCTTCGGCGATGTCTGTGCTTCGGTAGTCGATCACATCATCGGCTCCTAGCCGACGGCAGAACTCGGCCTTTTCCGGCCCTCCTGCAGTGGCAATTACTCGCGCGCCCAGCAGCTTCCCGATCTGTAGCGCGGCCTGCCCCGTGCCACCGGCACCTCCGATCACCACCAGCGTCTCACCGGCCTCGAGTCTGCCCCGGGTCACGAGGGCAATGTGGGCTGTGTGGAAGGGAATCAGGAAGCCTGCGGCTTCGGCGTCGGCCATTCCCTCGGGTACGGGTAGGCAGAAGTCATCCAGGGCCAGACACTCTTGTGCAAAGGCGCCGTTGCCGGTGAAGAAACTCGTGACCGCCATGACGCGATCGCCGACCACACGGTTTTGGACGCCTTCGCCCCAACCGATGACGTGCCCCACGACCTCCTGGCCTTGGGTGAAGGGAAATTGGGAAGGGGTGAGCGCGTAGTTCCCCGTGCACATGAAGGCATCAGGCAGGCCAATTCCCGCCGCGCTCACCTTCACGAGGACGGTTCCGGGTTGCGGATCGGGCGGTTCGACGTCCTCGTTCAATTGCAGGGCGTCCTTGGGGCTCCCGGGCTTTACGGTTTGCCAGGCTCGCATGATGGCGTCCTTCCGCTCTCGTGTTGTCGGGTTCGATGCGTCCGTCTGCTTCCATGACCCAGAGTAGACCGATCGCCGTTTTGATGACACGGGTAGCGGCTTTCACCGAAGGTTTTCGTGACGCTGGGGGGGCGCCCCTGGGGGTAGGGTCAGTGCAGGTGTCAGCCCATTCGCGCGGCTTCGAGCGCCGAGACGAGGGCCGTGATGTCCTCCATGGAACGCAGTGTGTCGTTCAGATGGGTACAGGTCGAGGCGCCTGTGAATTCAGCGCGCACGCGAGGACGGAGCCCCTGGATGTCGCTTCCGCCGAGCCTCTGTGCGCTGGCTGCAGCATGGGAACACTCGGACCAGGGCAGGACCCGGGGGATCGCTTCGATCTCTTCGAATGAGAACGAGGCTGGATCGATCCGCGCTTGGACCGTGTATTCGTGAACAATGGTCTCTCGGCCACCTGAATCCATGTGACTGTCGCGAAACAACACGTCGGCTCGAATGGAGTCTGCGTCTCTCGCGAGATCCAAGCGTCGATGTCGCCGCATGCCGTGAGCCACCAAAGCGCCGAACTCGTGCCACGCCAGGGGATCGCCCTCTCGTAAAAGAGAGGGTGCATCTGGACCCGTCACAAGGGGAACCCGGCCCTGAGTTTCAATCTCGGTGAGCATGGTGCCGCCCGCTCGCCAGCCGGCGCAGAGGTTGGGGTGCTGGAGAGTCAGAGATCCCGGAGCCATTGGCGGGTGCCCGCCCGAGCCCACTCCTCTCGCGTAACCGGCGATGAGTGCGGCAACGGGAACATCGTCGAGCAGTTGATAAAGGATCGTTTGAGCGTCTCGTTGCTTTGGCATCGCGGTTTCGAGACCGGCGCGGAAGCCCGTCGTGGCGCGAACCCCCAGCAGATTCTGGGCCTGTGGTTCGTCCGGTGAAGTCTTGATCTCCAACACTTTGCGTTCACCCGCATAGTCGATTCGGGCCGTGTACCCGCCCTCGGAGAGGAGCCTCGCCCGTCCCCTGCCGTCGGTATACAGGTCGCGTCCGAGGCCCTGGAGTTCCAGTTCACCCTGCAGACCCTTGGGCCACAGGATTTGGGTGGTACAGGTGCGCCGAATGGAGTCGAGGGCACGAGCGGGCGTGGAGGACGTCGGCTCGTGGATCCCGTGCTGGGGGTGAAGCGGAGGTCGGTCGGTGGATGTATTCATGAGATCCCGATCATGCCACAGGCGCTTCCTGCTCGGATTCGCGTTTGGCGAGGTCGGATGGAAGTCGCCGGGATGCCACGATGTAGACCCAGGCGGTGATGAGATTGACGCAAGACACCGTCACCAGGGAATAGCGAACGGCTTCGTCTCCCACACCCGGCTGATAGAAGTCGTTCAAGATTCCCACCAGCTGTGGACCAACGCCCACGCCGATGACGTTGAGGGAAAAGAGCAGCACCGATGCGGCCATGGCTCGCATGTGTGGCTTGACGACCATTTGTGCGGTCGTGTAGCTCGGTGTCGCCCAGGTGGCTCCGACGATGCCCGACGGGATCAGCAGGGCCATGGCGATCAGTGGATGGGGCCAGAGCAGGACAGCGACTTGAATGGGGAAGCCCAACAGCAAACCCAAGGCGGGGAGTCGAAGAAACCAACGCAGATCGCGACCGGAGAGGCGGTCTACCAGAAATCCGCTCACGACGGTGCCGCAGCCCGAACCCAGGAGACCGACGATTCCGAGGCCTACTCCCATTTCGATCATGTCCATGCCGTGGACGCGTAGGAAGAAGACCGGGAACCAGAACGTGAGGCCATAACCTGTGAGTGAGGCCATGCCCATGGCGATGGTCAGCCAGCGGAACGAAGGCAGGCTCCACAAGTATTGGGCCACCTCACGACCACTGGTGTCGCCGCTGCGAGCGGCCTGGGAGTCGAAGCGGCCTCTAGGAGGGTCTTTGAGAGTGGCCGCCAGAAGGAAGGCAAACAGAATTCCTGGGACACCCAGTGCAAAGAACAGTCCCCGCCATCCGTAGGCGCCGACAATGATGGCCCCCCCGGCGTTGGCGAATAGGGCACCGACCAACGATCCCGCCGTAACGACGGCCATGGCTCGACCGCGTTGGTGGGGAGGGAAGTAGTCCGACACCAAGGAATGGGAAGGGGGCGTTCCCCCGGCCTCGCCGACACCCACCAGAACCCGTGCGACGGCCAACTGGGAGAAACTGCGGGCCAGGCCGCAAACTGCCGTCATGGCACTCCAGAGGCCAAGGGAAATGGCGAGGACCCAGCGGCGTGAGCGCGTATCGGCCAGTCGGGCCAGGGGAAAGCCGGCGATGGCGTAGAAGATGGCGAAAGCCGGTCCGATCAGAAATCCGAGTACGGTGTCTGAAACCTCGAACTCCTGTTTGATCCCCTCGAGTGCGATGGACAGCCCATAGCGGTCCAGGTAGGCGAAGACCTGCACGAGGTGGAGGAGTAACAGGACGTAGAGGCCGTAGCGCTGCGAGTCCCTCGTGGGGTCGGGCATAGAACCCATCGTTGCCTGCATCCGTCGGGGATCCTCCCTGGGAAAAGACGTAGTTCTTCAGGCTAACACGATGCGTTTTTTTGCGACGGGTTCGTCGAGGTTTCGCCACGTCCCAATGGGTTGGAAGTGGGAAACGCAGAGGATCCGGAGTGGGAACGCGGAATCGGCGCGCTGTAAATGCTGCGAGCGTCCGGCACCCCACGTTACAATCGAGCCGCTTTGGAGGGTTTTGGATGAGTGGGAGCGGGAGAAGGAGCGATGCGGCCGACACGTCGGACCGGCACCTCGACGTCGTGGTGGTGGGCGCCGGTTTTGGAGGGCTCTATGCCATCCATCGGTTTCTTTTGATCTGAGCTGAGATACGCGCTCCCATCGACTCTGGAACGGCGACTGCGAGAAGACAAGCGAGGAGAGAGACGATGGCCATGGGAGCGTCCGCGCTCGATACGATTGTCCTCGGTACGCCCGTTGACGAGGCACGGGCACTGGCTCGAGCGTTGTCCGCATCCTGGCTGGAGTTGCCGCCCATGGGCGCGGGCGACGCGGATTGGCAGGCGATCCGAGAGCGAGTGACGTCTCACGCGCCCTGCCCTCGCGTTGTGCTCGCCGTTTGGTGCGAAGCGCCCAGGCCCGGTCCGTTCGTATCGATGAGTCCCGATGCATGGTTGGCTCGTTGCGAAGCTCCTCTCATTGCCTGGAGCGTAGCCCTGGGATGTGCGGCTGATTTGTGTGCGGATGAGGGTTCCATCGTGGCAGTCATCGAGGCGCCCAATAGCCTCGATGCCTCGGAGTGGGTGCCAGAGAGTGGGGTATCGGATGCAGCGCAGGCGCTGGTTCGTTCCGTCGCGCACGCCGAGGGCCCACGGGGGGTCCGCGCCAACGCGGTGACCGCCCCTCTGCGCCTCGCTCCGAGCCAACTTGTGGCTCCTGCGCCCCCACTGGATCGGTTCCCCGGTGAACTTGCGGATGAGGTCGCGGGGGCGGTGGAGATGTTGCTGTCGCCATGGGCCTCGGGCATTACGGCGAGGACCCTCGCCGCAGACTGTGGGAGGGCTTGACAATGGTGGTCTCCAAGCCGGTTGTGTTGGTCACGGGTGCAAGTGGCGGGGTGGGCCGAGGGATTGCGCTGGCCTGTGGACAAAGTGGCTGGACGGTGTGGATCGCTGCGCGCCGCCAGGAAGAAGGTGAAGGCGTCGCAAGGGAGGTCACCGAGGCGGGAGGACGGGGCTGTTTTGTGCCTTGCGATGTCTCGGTGGCGGAGTCCGTCGAGAGCGCGGTGGCTACGGTGGTCGAGGCCGAAAACCGGCTGGACGGCGCGGTCCACAACGCCACCAGCGCCCTCTCGCCCCGTCCGGTGCGACTGGGTGAGGTCCCTGTGTCGGATTTGCGAGACCATGTGGCCGTGTCGGTGCGAGGGACGTGGTTGCTTGCCCGAGAAACCCTCCCGCACCTTCTTGAGGCCCAGGGGGCGCTTCTTCTGCTTACGTCCGAGGCCGGCTTCGAAGGCAAAGCGAAACTCTCGCCCTACGCCGGCGTGAAAGCGGCTCAGCGAGGTATCGGCCGTGCGCTGGCGCGCGAGTGGGGACCAAAAGGTGTGCGAGTCAACTGTCTCGCACCGCTGGCCGCCAGCCCAGCCATGGAGAGCGCCTTCGAACTCGACCCAGAAATGGCTGATCGGGTCTTGGGCCGCAACCCACTCGGGCGCCTCGGCGACCCCGCTCTCGAAATCGGTGCAGCAGCGAGGTTTCTACTGTCCCGCGATGCGAGCTACGTTACCGGTCACACGCTCATGGTCGACGGCGGTAGCTGTTCGGTCACCTGATCCGCTTCAAACCGATCTCCCCAAAGAAAGTAATGTGATGCCCCTCGATCCCCGAACACCTGTCATCGTTGGTGCTGCGCAACAGGTGCAGCGTCTGGAGGACGCAGCCGCGCCTTTGGATCCTCTCGGCATGATGGAATGCGCCTTGCGCGAAGCAGCCGAAGATGCCGGAAATCTACGACTGCTGTCTGCTCTCGATGGCATCGTCGTACCCCGCGGGACCTGGAAATACGGCGATCCGGGGGCCCTGCTCGCCGAACGCGTGGGCGCCACGAGGCCTCGTACCGGCCTTGGTGCGCTCAGTGGCCATACCGTTCAGGTCCTGATCGACTGGGCCTGCCGGGAAGTGGCGGATGGCCGCCTCGATGTGGTGGCGGTCGTGGGGGGTGAGAGCGAAAACAGCAAGCGACGAATGGCGAGACAAGAGATTGCTCTGCCCTGGAGCGATGAAGTCCCCGGAGAACCCGATCACCAGATCGGCGATCGCTCCTTGGGGATCCTCGAACACGAGTGGGCTGCCGGGATCTTCAAGGCCACGACCATTTTCGCATTGTGTGAAACTTCACTTCGTCACGCGAAAGGAGAAACCCCTGCATTGCACCGCGACCGGATTGCTGAGATTCAATCCGGTATGAGCGAAGTTGCGGCGAGCAATCCGAACGCGTGGATTCAACGCCATGTCTCAGGCGACGAGATCCGAAACGTCTCGGAAAGCAATCGCCTCGTCAGTTATCCGTATACGAAATTGATGACCTCCAACATCTCTGTGGATCAGGGGGCGGCCCTCATCGTCTGTTCTACCGAGGCTGCCGATCGCTACGGGATATCCTCGAATCGGCGGGTGTATCCGCGTGCGGCGACGGAGATGCACCATCTCGTGCATCTGTCCGAGCGTGTGCAGTTACATGAGCACCCGGGTATGGAAATCGCCGGACGGCGCATCCTGGAAGCGATCGACCGTGACATTTCACAGATTCGACACATCGACCTCTACTCGTGTTTCCCCTTTGCAGTGCAGGCGGGTTCTGCGGCGTTGGGAATTGAAGGGGATCGGCCGGTGACGGTGACGGGAGGGTTGACGTTTTCTGGCGGGCCCTTTGGCAACTACGTCTTGCAGGCAACCGCGAGGATGGTGGAACTCCTCCGCGCTGATCCCGAAGAGTTCGGCCTGGTGGGTTCCATCGGAGGATGCTTCGCGAAGTTCGCTTTCGGGGCGTACTCGTGCGACCCGGGCGATGGTGCCCCCATGGTGACCAATGATGTCAGCGATGTGGCCGCAGCGGAGCCGCTGCGGTCATACCGGGTCGACCATGCAGGCGAAGTGGAGGTGGAGAGTTACACCGTGGAAGAAGACCGATCGGGATCACGAAACGCGGTCTTTAGCGCGTTGACGGGAGAGGGCGAGCGGGTGTGGGCCCGAAGCGAGGATCGCGATTGGCTCGAGGCTCTCGTTCAAGACGAAGAGGCCTGCGGTCAACGTGCGCGGGTGAACGAGGGGCTGATCGAACTCGCCTGAACGGACTCCCGCACGTGCCCCAGTCCAAGGGAGAGAAGACAGGGAGGAGCGGGCGCGGAATTCACGTACCGAAGAAAGCGGCGGCGTAGGCAGTGTCCACGTGCTCACGCAGTTCGGCTACGCGACCGTCGCGAAACTCGAAGACGAACACATAGCAATTGTCGTAACGTCGACCGTCCAGGTGGGTGGCCGTCAATCTCGTCTCGGCCATGACGACGTTCTCCTCGGCCAGCATCGCTCGAATCCGCGTCTGATTCGAGCCCGGCACGAAAGTTTCGCCCACGGCACTCGTCATTCTCTCGATCACCGTTTCGGCTCCCTCGTGAAGGCCGCCCATCATGATGGCTCCGTCGGGAACGACCCATCGCATGTCCGGCTGCATGAGTGAATGGAGAGTCGCGGCATCTGAGCGGTTCAGTGCATCGAAGAAACTGCGTACCAGGCGCTTGTGCTCCTCAGGGCGGCTCATTTTCGGACTCCCGGCGATTCGTAGTGATGCGTGTCGACCTGATCCATCACGCAGGATACCCCGTGGTGCGCGTTCATCGGTCCCTGCGTTTCGCAAACTACGGCAACCGGGGTACAACCGCCTGGACTAGAGTACAAAGGCGGGAAGGCTCTCGGCTCGGTGCCGGGCGTCGGAAATGACTCGGACAGAGACACAGGGGAATCCAGAATGCCCATTCAGACGCCTTTCGACGGTGCCCAGCGTCGTCGGATTCACCTCATGCGACACGCGGAAGCCGCCTATCGTGGGAGTGACGGAAACGCTCACGACAATCCCAACGTCGTTCCTCTCACGTCTCGAGGCAGGAAACAGGCCCAGGCCATGCATCAGGCCATCGGGGCTCTTTCTTTCGACTATGCTCTGTGTACCCCTTTTCCGCGAACTTCAGAAACCGCCCGAATCGTTCTCGGAGATCGAAACCTCTCTCTTCAGGTCGAACCTCGTTTACAGGAAATTCAGGCTTCGCGTGAGGGGATGGGTCGTTTTTCTCCCGCGGATCTAGCGTATTCCTTCGACCGGGCCAAAGAGGCTGGCGCTCGATTTGCGGGTGGCGAAAACATCGGGGATTTTTGCGCTCGGGTCCACGAGGGGTTTGAGGCACAGATCACCGAGACAGCTTGGAAGAGCGCACTCTTTGTTTGCCATGGTGGGGTGAATCGCGCGATCCTGACCTGGGTGCTGGGGACGGGACCGGAGTTGTTGTCGGCTTTCGAGCAGGACAATGCCTGTATGAACATCATCGACATCGACTGTGACCCGGAAACCGGAATGGTCGTGCGGCGTTATGTGCGCCTGATCAACTGGACGCCCTACGACCCATCGAAGAGCGAAATCCACCTCACGACCATGGAGGCTACGGCCGTGGCGCTCGAGCAAGGGCACACGGCAGAAGAAGAGACGGGCGCGACGGATTGAAATCAAGGGAGAAATCACGAGATGGGATCGATTCGAGCGGGTGTGTTTCTGGGAGACGGGAGCCACGACATCCGAGAGTGGTCGTCTCCGGATCCGCCCGACGGTGGTGCCCTGCTCCAGGTGGAGGCCTGCGGGCTGTGCTGCAGTGACCTCGCCCAGCTGGAAGGGGATACCGCTTCGGTGGCTTCATCCAGTTATCCGGTGGTTCCAGGTCACGAGGTCGTAGGAAGGGTTGCTGCTCTCGGTCGGGGCAGCGATGCCCTGGCGATTCGGGAAGGCGACCGCGTCTGTGTCAATACGGTACGCCGCTGTGGAATCTGTGGACCGTGCCGTTCGGGCCGCTGGTGCGAAGACATCGTCGTCTATGGGTACATGCCGATATCGCGCAATCCCGGTCTCTGGGGCGGCTACGGCGAACAGATGGTCGTTGAATCGAATACTCACCTGATTCGGGCCACCGAGAGTGTCTCCGCAGAGGAGATGACCCTCTTTGAGCCCCTCGCCAATGCGGTGAACTGGGTCGAGAAAGCTGGAGTCCGGCCGGGAATGCGCGTCGTGATCCAGGGACCGGGTCATCAGGGGCTTTGTGTCCAATCCGCGGTACACGCAGCAGGTGCCCTGCAGGTCATTGTTACCGGCAAGGCAAACGATGGCCTCCGTCTCGAGACGGCGCGTCTGCTCGGTGCCCATGCCACCATCGATGTCGATGTCGAGGATCCCGTTGAACGGGTTCGAGAATTGACGGATGGCCAGATGGCCGACATCGTGTTCGATATTGCTACCGGGGCCGAGACGGTTCCTCTTGCGCTTCGATTGGTTCGCCAGTGGGGGCGAATCCTGGTGGCGGGCTACAAGCACTCTGGACCAATCGCGGGCTTCGAAACCGACGTTCTCGTGGACTCGGGAATCGACCTCCTCTCGGGTACGGGGTCGACCCACGAATCCATGGAAACAGCCGTGTCCCTCATCGAAAGCGGAAAGGTCGATACGAAAGCGCTGTTGGGAGAAGTGTTCACGCTCGAGCGTTTCGATGAAGCGGTAGGCTTGCTGGCACGGCGTCTGCCGGATCGAGATGCGGTACGGGTGGTTCTCCAGCATCGGTGAGATCACGAGGGCGGAGATTCAGGGGCGCGCGGCCTCGGGGGTGGGCTCGGAAGCGGGGATGCGCACCAGAAACAAGAGGACAGCGGCTGACAATGCAACTGCGATCATGCTGTTGAAGGCCAGTTCGTAGCTTCCCGTTTGATCGTAGACCATGCCCACCAGAGGTGGAATCGCCATCTGAAACGGCAGTCCCAGGAAGCCCATGAGCCCTCCCACCTGCCCCACGACACTTCGGCCGAAACAAGCGGCCTGGAAAACGGCTGGGAGTGGCAGAAAACCGCCGGAACCGAAGCCGAGGAGTGCAGCGCCCGACAGCAGGCCTGGAAACCCCGGGTCGTTGGCGAGAACTGCCCAGCCGGTCATCTGGACTCCAACGAGCAATGCGACAATCGGCCGTTTGCCCACGTAATCGATCATCCAACCGCCCACGAGTTTGCCGACCAGGGATCCCGCAGAAAGGGCCGTGGGCGCCCACGCTGCACGTTGACGGCTCAGACCCATGTCTTCTCCGAAAGGAACCAGGTGCAGACCTGCTGAGAGACCCGCCAGGCACATACCGAAACCGAGACCGACGTACCAGAAGCTCGGATCCCGTAGAAATCGCTCCACCGGAATCCGCAATCCCACCGAGACATCAACGGGTTGTGCCTCGTCGCCATCGGGTACCTGTCCGACGTCTGCCGGGCGTTTGATCACGTAGCGATGGATCAGAGGGAACGTCACGAGCGCGGCACTCACCCCCAGCAGTGCAATGGAATCGCGCCAGCCCACCCGTTCGATCATCCATGCGCACAAGGGGGGAATCCCCAGCCCTGCCCCACTCATCCCGAGCGTTGCGAGAGCCAGGGCCTGGCCACGTCGTCGATTGAACCAGTTCACCAACAGGACCTGAGCTGGGAGAACTCCATACATCGAAATTCCCAGGGCCGCACAACCCAGCAAAGCCCCGAGGTGCCAGAGTTCATGCCCTCGGGAAAGCCCGAGGATCGAGACCAGCATGATCACGACGCCCCAGAGCATGATTCGACGGATGGGACCCCGGTCGAGTCGCGGTCCGAGAAAGATTCCAATCACCGCCATCACGACCCCAAAGATCGGACCTCCCAGGCTGATGGTGGCTCGATCTGCGTCAAAAGTGGTCTGGAGATCGGTCATGAACACGCCGAGCGGCGCCATCAACCCAGGTCCCAAGCCCTGTGCGATGGATACGGTCCAGACGATATTCCAACCGTGAAACGGAACCTTTGTTCCCGAATTGTCTCGCACTTCGCACTCCTGGGTGCTCGCATCGAATCCTAGCCGCTCATCCTATCGGAGTGCGGAAGGTGGAGCTTACAAGACACGAGCCTTCGAATTGCACCCGGTGGGTGTGGCACCGGAAGGCGATACGGAGTCGGCACCGGCCCCTGTCGGAACCGTCTTCCGATTTTGGCCGCTGTGGGAGTGTCTTACGAGCGTTCGATCAGAAGCCGGTCGATGAGTTGGAGCAATTCGTTTCTCATGAATGGCTTCTTGAGGTATCCCGCGAGGCCATTCTGCATGAGTTCGTCGATCTCTTTTCTTTCGGCATTGCCGCTCGATACGACGATGCGCACGCCCGGGTCGATTTTGCGAAGCTCGTGGTACGCCTGTGCGCCATCGAGTCGTGGCATGCGGAGATCCATCAGGATCAGGTCGATCGATTCTCCGTGCTCCCGATAGAATTCGATGGCCTCAACTCCATCTCTGCATATGGACACGTCGTAGCCCGCACGCGCAAGGATCTCACGCATCGCCTGGGTGACGGTGGCGTCGTCCTCAACGATAAGCACCTTTCCGTGTCTAAGGACGCCAGCATTGGAATCGGGGACATCCGGAGTCGTCCTCGCGTCGGCGGTCAATGGAACGAACATTGAAACGACCGTACCGGTTTCGGATCCGGGTTGAATCCTTACAGCACCTCCGATTTCTTTGAGGTACGTATAGACGAGTGATAGCCCCAGACCGGTTCCCTTCCCTTTCGGTTTCGTCGAAAAGAAAGGGTCGAAAATTTTGGCGGCTACCTCGGGAGAGATTCCTTCACCTTCGTCGCAGACGTCGATACGAACGAATTTCCCGGGCTTGAGGTCGAAAGCTGCGCTGATGGCATCGGCGGCGCCGATATGGACGAGCCTCGATCGAAAGAGCAGCTTGCCTCCATTGGGCATGGCATCCCGACCATTGAGTGCGAGGTTCATCAAGCAGCTGTCGAAACGCGATGGATCCCCGGCTGTTGTGGGGTTTCCGCTCTCGAGGTCGACGACAACATCGTTGCTGACGTCAAGAGTGGATTCAAGAATGCCCACAACGCTTCGGATCTGGTCGTTGATGTCGATGGCCGTGGAAACCGATTGCCCGGGACGAGCGAAGGCAAGCAGTTGACTCGTCAGTCCCGCAGCCTTGTCGGCGGCATCGCTGATCCATTGCAGGAGTTCCTTTTCCTCGTCGAAACGCGGCTCGGTCGAGAAACGATCCTTGAGTCGATCCACGGTCAAGAGCACGGCCGTCAGGACGTTATTGAAATCATGGGCGACTCCGCCGGCCAATCGCCCTAGAGCGTCCATCTTCTGTCCCTGGTGAAGAGCCTCCAGCAGTTCCTTCTGCTGGGTTACATCTCGGGCGAAACGATAGTGGGCTCTCTCCCTCCCTCCGGGGTCTGGAACCATGACGATGTTTTGAGAGAATTGCTGGCCATCCGATCGAACGCCGGCGGCCTCGATCTCTTGGCGCCCGATCTTCGATAGCGATCGGATTCCTTCGTCGAGAGCATGCCAGTGATCCGGATGCACCAGACGGTTGACTTCCATACCGTCGAGTTCGCGGCTCTCGTAGCCATGCATGGCAGCGAAAGAGGGATTCACCGATCGGAGCCTCCCTAGTTCGTCCACCCGGGCAATTCCTTCGACGGCGGACTCCATGGCGGTGGTCAGAGAATGAAGTTCCTCGGTGATCCGTCCCTTGGCGGCGCTCTCCATCGATAACCGTGTAGTGGTGATTTCGAGTTCCGTATTTTGTTCCGAGACCAACTCCTCCAATTCAATCTTGGCTCGCTCCAGTTCTGCACTCAGATGCTCCAACTCCCGATGGGTGACGAGGAGGCGATCTTCTCGGAGTCTCCATCGAAGGATGATGCGGGTGTATGCCCAGAAGGTCAGAGTGACTGCGGCTAGACAGAAACCGCCGAGTCCATAGAACCAGATGGAGGATAACTGTTGGTCGACGTAGGGTGCCGTGCGCATGAGGGGGGCGTACGGGATCCAATCGGTTTGAGCGGCTGCGGATGTCAAGCCGATGATGACTGCGAAACTGGCGACTCCCAGTGCACTTGCTCGGAGTCCGAACATGGGGAGCGATACAGATAGGCCGCCGATGAGAACGAGCCCGATGTAGGGATTGGTGAACGGCCCCATCATGTAGGCGAAAATGGCGTTACTGATGGAGAAAAGCTGAATACACACATGCCCGAGCCAATGGTCGTCCGGACGATTTTGTTTTGCCCATGCGGCGACGAGGGTGAGGACCGACCAGGCTCCGATCACGGCATAGGACATGTGAAGTTGGAGTCGGAGTCCATCGGGGTCGAGGAATGGAATCGCTCGCTGATAGACCTGTGCGGCGACCAGCAGTGCCGTGGCCAGAAGTGAGGCACACAGGCTGAACAGGGACATACGGAAGCATTTTTCCGCAGCCCCCCATTCAGACATCCCCTGGGAGAGGCTCTGAGTTCGCACCGGGTGGGCGGACCCGCTCAGGTCCGGCCCGGTGCGCGGCTCGGTCCTCGGTCTGGCGGCAGCCACAGCGTTTCTCCCGTCACTGAGCCCTTCTCCGTGTAACAGGATACAGCCCCGAGGCTGTCCGCTCTATGGTTGAAGTTCTCACACCCATTGGGTTCGCATGGGCCGATCGAGACCCAGCCTCAGCGAACAAAGCTATGCTGTGCCCCCGGGGTGTGACGAACGTTTATGGCTCTCTTGACGTCAGACGAAAACGATGGTTCCACGCGGGTCTCCGGGGATCCCCACGCATACGAAGTGTTCGGTCGACCCAAGGCGGGAGATCCATTCATCCTTCTCTGCGAGCACGCCACACGCCTGGCACCCGATTGGGATGTTTCTGAAGTTGATGAAAAGATCCTTCAAACCCACTGGGGTTACGATTTGGGTGCGGACGACCTGACCCGCCTCGTTGCGAGCCAGACGGAATGTCCGGCGGTTCTTTCTCGTTTTTCACGGCTCGTTTGCGATCCGAATCGCGATCCTGAAGAGCCGAGTTTTATTCTCGACTCGATCGAAGGTCAGCCGCTCTCATTCAATCAGGACCTGTCGGAACAAGAGAGGCGACGCCGCCGTGAAAGATATTTCGATGCCTATCACGACGCCGTGGATTGTACGGTGAGCGACCGCGCTGCTCTGGACCGGCTTTTTTGCATACTTTCGATTCATTCGTTTACTCCGGTGTATCAGGGCGAGCGGAGAAGCGTAGAGGTAGGAGTCCTTTTTGATCGGGACGAAGGCCAGGCAATCGCCCTAGCAGAGCGAATCGAGGGTGAAGGGTTTCGGACCGCCCTCAACGCCCCCTACTCGGGCTACGACGGATTGATCTATTCCGCGCGTCGTCACGGTCGCGCCCACCGAGTCTCCTATTTCGAATTGGAAGTTCGTCAGGATCTTCTGGAAGAGGCATCGGGTCGCGAAGCGCTCGCAGGAGCGATCTGTCGGGCACTCGGGAGTTGGTCGGAATTTCGGCAGGGATAGAGGTCGCGCGTAGGGTCTGGAGCGCTACCGTCGGGTCATGATCGTGGACAGTGCAATCGCCTTTCCCGTGCTGCGTGCAGCCTACATGGCCCAACAGGCATCTATGCGAATCCCGATCACCTGGACTCGGACCATGGTCGGAGCTTTGTTGCAACAGAGCTCACCAGATGAGGAGAGTCTGAAGTCGCTCCAGGAACAGTACTGGAAGTTGCTGGAAACGGACCTTTTGAATGTCGAAAAAGGAATTTACCCAGCATCTCTTTTGTTTCAGATGCCGTTGCGTGAATACGCATGGCAATTTCCCCGCTTTCTCGCCGACCTCCCCCGCACCCTGCAGCGAATACGAGATCGCCGTCATCAAGACGTTCCCAGGGTCGACAAAACGCGGTTCCCCGCCTATTTCCGTCGGACGTTTCACTGGCAGACGGATGGGTACCTGAGCCGCCGGTCCGCCGATTTGTACGATGTGTCGGTGGAACTCGTTTTTTTAGGGTGTGCAGATGTGATGAGACGGCAGGTCATTCCACCCATGGCTCGGTTCCTATCCGAGGCGGAGGGGCGTCCTCTCAGAGTGCTCGACGTGGGCTGTGGTACGGGGCGAACGCTCCACCAAATTGCTACGGCGATTCCTGGGCATCAGTATTTTGGTTTGGACATGAGCCCTTTCTACATCGAGAACGCACGTAGCGAGCTCGCTCAAATTCCGGAGGTTTCCCTCGTGGCGGAAAACGCCGAGGCCCTGCCCTACCGGACCGGTTACTTCGACATCGTCACCAGCGTCTATCTGTTTCACGAGTTGCCCCGCCAGGCGCGTCGGCGTGTGCTCACGGAGATCCGGAGAGTGTTGCGGCCAGGAGGGCTACTTGTCGTGGAGGATTCGGCACAACTGGCGGAGGCGGAGGACCTTTCTCACTTCCTCGAATTCTTTCACGCACAGATGCACGAGCCTTTTTATCGGGACTATCTCCGCGATGATTTGGCCGCACTACTTGAAGAAACCGGTTTCGTGGCGCCGGAAGTGTCGCGTGCGTGGCTCTCCAAGGTCGTGAACGCTCGGGTCCCAGATTGTCATGACTGATTCGTCCCAAGGAGACCAGGAGCGACCTGAAGGCGTGGAGGAATCGACTGCCCGGAATTCGAAGGATTCCTTCGTTTCACGGCTCGACCACCACCTTCAGCCTCTCGTAGCCGACAGCACGCTTCAGCCACTGGCCATCGTCGTGGGCCTAACCATCGTTTCCTTCGCCACGGGAGGAATTCTGATTGCTCTGCGGGACCGGAATGCCTTCGCGATCAGCAGTTTGGGGCTGCTGGCGCTCGTCAGCGTCGATTTGCTTCAGCGGGACCTTCGGGAGCGGCGATTCGGGTTCCTGAGTCGCTCGATCTGTCTGCTGTGGTTCGTGTCCGGAGGACTGGCCTTTCTCGTGGTGCAGCGAGGCTGGTTTTAGCAGCCCGTTGGGAACGGCAGTCTCTTCTCTTGCGGTGTTTGTGATGGGCTCGTTTGGACTCAGAGGGGAAGGTCTCCGGCCGCCTTTCCTACGCTGCCATCCCTGCTGAAGGCCTCAAGGGTGCGTTGCGCGATTCTCCATTGGTGAACCTCGTCAGCGCCGTCTGCAAATCGCGCCCATCGCGCTTGCTTGGCCATATTCGCCAGTGGGGTGTCCGTCGAGTATCCCAAGGCGCCATGGACCTGGATCGATCGGTCGATGATCCGGTTGAGCGCGTTGGCGACGAAGTGTTTCGCCATGGAGACCTCACTCTTGAAGTCCTCCTTCCGATCGACCTTGTAGGCAGCATGAAGGACCATGAGCTTCGACTGGTACAGCTCCATGGTCGAATCCGCGATCATCCATTGGATTCCCTGTTTTTCGGCTAGGAGCGATCCGTGGGCGTAGCGTTTGAGGGCCCGGTCGACCATGAGTTCGAGGGCCGATTCCGCCTGTCCGATCCAGCGCATGCAGTGGGCGAGACGCGCGGGGCCGAGGCGCGCCTGCCCGAGTTTGTGCCCCTGGCCACGTCCTCCGAGGCGATTCGAATCGGAGACCCGCAATCCGGAAATTTGGATTTCACAGTGGTTGTGGCTACCGCTCATGGTTTCTACGTCGCGCACGATTTCCCAGCCCTCGCTCGGGAGGTCGACGATGAAGGCGGTATTCGCCGCCTGGGGCAGGTCGGGGTCGGACTCCGTGCGAGCGATCAGAATTGCGAATTTTGCCCCTCGCGCTCCCGAGATGAACCACTTGTGTCCGTCGATGATCCAGTCGTCTCCGTCTGGCACGGCATGGGTTTGAATCAGGGTCGGGTCCGAGCCAGCGACATCGGGTTCCGTCATGGCGAAGCAGGAGCGACTTCGGCCCTCGCAGAGGGGCACCAGGTATTTTTCGCGCTGTTCAGGCGTGGCCCAGTGAAGCAAGGTATGCATGTTTCCTTCGTCGGGGGCTTGAGCGTTGAGCGCAAAAGGCCCGAAGCGAGTTCGGGCTGCTTCTGCTGAGACGCTAGCCATGGCCACATGGTCGAGGCCCATTCCTCCAAGGTCTTCGGGCATGTGTGGGAGCCAGAGTCCCCATTTTCGAGCCTGCTTACGCATCTCGATGATCTGTTCCACCAGCACCTTGCGGTCGTTTTCATGGGCGTCGATCACGGCCTCAGCGGGCTTGACCACTTGGCTCATGAATTCTCGGACGCGATTTCGCAGATATTCGATCTCGGGGGGGAAACTGAAATCGATGGCCATGGGAACTCCCGATTGATGGATGCTGTTTCGTGGTGGATAACGGTGTTGGTTCGCGATCGACGTCGCTGGGTGTCGTCAGGGATACCGGCGGCGTGAATTTTCGCGAGCGGCTCGGAATTGAGTGCGGTTCGACTTTTCGATCGCCCGGCGATCACCCGTCTATGATAGGCCGTGGTCGGGAAGCGTGGAATTCCATGGGGCCATTTTTGGAAAGCATCTCAGTTTTCGAGGGTACAGCGGGACTGACTGCCCCTACTGCGAGGGGTTTGTGATCGCGCCTTCGGCGAAAGTCGGTACCACCCCGTCTCCCGGGTACGCCAACTACGTTCTCGCCATTCTTCTCCTCACCTACGTGTTCAACTATCTGGATCGCTACATCCTCACGATCCTGGTAGAGCCGATCAAACAGGAACTCGGAGCCTCGGATACTGTCATGGGGTTCCTGATCGGTCCGGCCTTCGCGCTCTTGTATACGACCGCGGGAATCCCCGTCGCACGTTGGGCCGACCGATGGTCTCGGAAAGGCGTGATCACCCTGGGACTCACGGTATGGAGTCTGCTCACCGCGGCTTGCGGGTGGGTTCGAAGTACTGCAGAACTTGCGTTGTTTCGGATCGGGGTGGGGATCGGAGAGGCGGCTGGAGCGGCACCCTCCCATGCGCTGATTTCCGATTATTTTCCGCCAGAGCGGCGAGCAACGGCCATGTCGGTCTTCCAACTCGGCGTGTACCTGGGAATGATTCTGGGCCTCGGAATTGGTGGATGGCTGGTCGAGCCTCTGGGTTGGAGACTCACCTTCGTTGTGGTGGGTTTGCCGGGCCTATTGGTTGCGGGGCTCCTTGTCACCACCGTAAGGGAACCCCCTCGCGGGAGTTTCGACGCCGACATGCCTTCGAGGGTGGAGCCCAAGACTCACGAAGTCCTTCAGTTTCTCAACTCGAAGAGGACCTTCCGGCGCATCGCCATCGCGGGTGGGCTTTCGTCTTTCGCAGGGACTGGCTTTGGATTCTGGGTGCCGACGTTTCTTCTTCGGGTCCACGACATGAGTTACGCCGAAGTGGGAATCCAGTTCGGGATCGTGAATGGTTTGAGTGCGGCAATGGGTTCGCTGCTGGCGGGGCGTCTTGCGGATCGCCTCTCGAACCGCGACGAGCGTTGGCGGCTTTGGATTCCAGGACTGTCGGTACTGCTCTCCCTGCCCTTCCTGTCGATGACGCTGTTGTGGCCTGATTCGAGCACAATCGTGCTGTGGCTCATACCTGCAGGAGTGATCGGTGGTGGCTGGGCTCCCCCGGTTTATTCCGCGATTCAGAATCTCGTTCCCGCCCCCATGCGGGCTGTCGCAGCCTCGGTATTGATTTTTTTTATCACCCTTCTCGGAATGGGCGCCGGTCCCCAGGCGGTGGGGATTCTGAATGATGTCTTCGAGGGGACTCATGGAGAGGCAGCCGTTCGCGTCTCACTTCTCACGGTGCTGTCCACCAGTATCCTGGGTGGACTCCTTTTCTTTCACGCGGCGCGGACGCTCCCCGGAGACCTTGCTCGGGAGCCTGGGGCTCGGGGGGCCTGAATGCGCAGAGGTGGGACGATTTCTCAGAGACCGTAGAGGTTGCGAGCGTTCGTGCCCGCGACCCGCGTGGCCAATGCCGGAGAAAGCTCATCGGATTCGAGAAGTAGCTTTGCGCTGCTCGGGAATTTGCAGTCGAAGTGCGGATAGTCCGATGCAAAGATCACCTGGTTCTCGCCCAATGCGTTGATCATGGTGGATAGATGGGGCTCATCAGGCTCACAGGAAAAGAAACAATTTCCGCTCAACAGTGTTTCGCTTGCCGGACGCGCGAGTTCGTAGCGCTGATCGGTCCAGTCCTCTCGAACCGATTGATAGGCTTCGTCCAGGCGATCGATGTAATAAGGCATCCAACCGATGCCGGATTCGAGGAATGCCACCCGGAGACGAGGAAAACGTTCGAGAACCCCTCCAAGCGCGAAATCTCCCATGGCCACCATCTGCTGGAATGGATGGGAAAGAGCGTAGAAGCGCGCACTGTTGCGAAAGCTTTCGGCCCGCAGGTGGGGGGAGCAGGTGTGACGGCTCCCGTGGACCGCAACGGGCCGACCAAGCTCCTGCAGGGTGGCCCAGAGCGGGTCAAAGGTGGCATCGCAGAGGTGCACGTTCTCACCCGTATAGGGCTGAACCATCACTCCGACCGCGCCAAGTTCGACGATGGCGCGCCTGGCTTCTTTCGCCGCTTCTTCAGGGGCACCTAGCGGGACCAGTGCCATCGCTCGCAGGCGCTCGGGGGCATGGGCGTGGTAGGTGGCCGAGAACCAGTCGTTGTAGGCTCGGCATGCTGCGGTGCTTTCTGCGGGTTCCGAGAAATCGGATACTCCCAGCAAGGCGCTGGGATAGTTGATCGCAACCTCGATCCCCTCCCGGTTCATATCGGCCAATCGGGCGGGGGGGTCGTAGGCCCCATCGATGACCTCGGGGTGGAGCCCCTTCGACCAGTCCTCGCGTGTCTCCCAACCGAGCAGGGTGTCGATTAGCGGAGTCGCCGTCCCCTTCCACCCGAAGGCTTCGAGATCGGACGCGCGCTCTACTACATGGCCGTCTCCATCGACTACGTCCACTGTCCCCATGGCTTTTCCAGTGTCGTTGGGCCGATCAGCCGGACCCGACCTTGCTCCAGAACTCCTCGCTGGGCCCCATGCGTTCGTAGGCCTGGGCGACGATGTCTGCAGAGACATCGAACACTGCGTTCTGCGGGCCGACTCCGTCCGTCTGCATGCACTGGGGCATCACGTCGTTCTCGTGGGAGATTCCCGCTCGGCGATTGAACTCCCATTCGTCTTCAAGGCACTGCCAGCCCATGTCGTAGATGTCTTCGCGGGAGACTTCGACACCGGTGAATGCGCTGTAGAAGTTTCTCACGACGTCGGGATTGACCATGAGGAACATGCAAAATCCTGAAGCGTCGACGATGGCATTGATGACCTGGTTCTCCTGAGAGGCTCGCGGCATGTCCTCGGGGGCGAGGCCCGGGTTGACGACCAGTCCTGCCGTGTGGTCGGCACCCTGGGCGCTGGTCAGGTAGGTGATGCCCGTGGCCTTGAGGGGCCGGGGGTCCCAGGCCGGGATGGCCTGACCTTTGACCGTGGGGATGCGCGGGTGCTTGCGTTTCCTGCCAATGCTATCCGCCCCGTTTCCGATGGCGATTCCAAGTTCCGTGCCTTCGGCAATTTCGTGCAGGATCCGTTTGGCGCCCTCGGCGTCACCGAACTCCATGCCTCCGGAATCCATGTAGATCGCGATGGCTGCACCGGTTTCGATGGTATCGAGTCCTACCTCGTCACAAAGCCGATCGAGATCTGCGACATCTTCCCAGCTCTGGATCGCGCAGTTG
This sequence comes from Myxococcota bacterium, assembly GCA_022447545.1. Classification (GTDB taxonomy): domain Bacteria; phylum Myxococcota_A; class UBA9160; order UBA9160; family SMWR01; genus JAKVBI01. The sequence goes on along the minus strand of JAKVBI010000010.1, from coordinate 395,472 downwards.
GCTCCGAGCAGCGTGATGGTTTCGAACTCGAGGGCCGAGGTCTTGTAATTTCCGTCGCGATCGTGGACGACGTTACTGCACTGCACGATGCAACCGGTCAGGCAGTTGTGCATGCCGCCCCCACGCTCTTCGAAGCTTTCGACGATGCGTGCTCCGTCGAGGGTTTCCGCATCGGGGGATTGTCCTTCGATGCGGTTCTTATAGGGGAACGTGAAGAGAACCTGGGCCATGGGGACGGAGGTGCTCGTCCCATGTTTCATGGGCCGTGGGCCTTCCAAATGGGCCTTGGTGAGCCCCTTGACCAGAGTCGTGAACGCCTTCTTGTCGGCCGGAGTTCGTACGGGGGATTTCTCCGCATCGACGCTGACGTATTTGAGGCCCTTGCTTCCCATCACAGCGCCCAGACCGCCACGCGCCGCGTGACGCGCGGGGTGTCGATCTTTTTCCTGGTCTGTGCAGGCCACCGAAGCTCCGGTGAGCTTCAATTCGCCTGCGGGGCCGATGGAGATGAAGGACGCCGTTTTCGAGTAACTCTTGGCAAGGTGTTCAATCAGGGCGTAGTTCCACATGCCCTTGCAGTCCGGCACGGTTTTGAGCGTGGCGCCGTCCTTGTCGACGTCCAGCGCCCAGCGCTGCTCGGCATCCGCGGGCTGACCGGTGACTACGATCCCTCGATAGCCGAGTTTCATCAGGTCCTGCGACGGGTTCCCCCCCGCGTTGGCCTCTTTGATCCCACCGGTCAGAGGGCTTTTTCCTCCGACAGAAAGCCGTCCCGAGGTCGGCGCAGCCGACCCGGTGAGTACACCTGGTGCCAGGACGAGAACATTTTCGGGCCCGAGGGGATCACAGGCAGGATTGCACTCTTCGAGGAGAATCCTGGCGGACAGCGCTCGGCCGCCGAGCATCTTCCACTCTTCGGGGAACGGCACGATGGAAACAGTCTGGCTGGTCATGTCGACCCGGATGAGCCGGTCTTCGATGGACATGGGATCCTCCACTGGGCGTGAGGTCCCATGGTATGACCGATCCGACTCTCGATCAATCGCTGGCCGTTTCAGAGGCCCCGAGGGTGCCCGCAGCTCGATGCCGGAAACCCAGGGCCTTGCACCCAACGGTTCGGCTCTTGCTCCCTCCCATGCGGAAGCAGCCGATCATGCCGATTGGCTGGGAACTCAGTCCTGGCTGAACGCGAAGGTGTATTGAATCGTCCAGCCGACCGTGATGTAGCTCAGATTCGCCTGGCTCGAGTCTGCGAAGGGTCGCGTGTAGATGATATTCATGCCCAGCGCGAATGCGTCGGTCAGGTTGTAGTCGAAACCGCCGCCGAACTTCATGGCGAATCGATCGTCGACGAAGTCGTTGGCTCCAGGCTCGGCGAATGCGGTTCCCGGCGCGATGGCGGTGCCCACCACCAGATCCTCGTCTTCGAGCCCCGGGAGCCACATGCCCACTCCCACGAGTCCATAGGGTTGGAAGGCGCCCATGGGGTAGTAGCCTCGCGCGTTGACGGTCCAGACCAGCGGGTCGACCTTCCCCACCTTCGCACCGCCTACCAGGAGGTCGAAACCCGCCGGCGATTCGATCTGGCCCTCGAGGGCGAGGTAACGATTCGCGCGGTAGCCGGCCCGGGTCCCCCAGCCGAAGGAATTGTCGCCGCTGACCCCGTTTCCGAACATCGCGAAGCCGTAGAGACCATCGGCTGCGAAATACATCCCCGGACGGGAGCCGTCGATGGGAGGTTTGGGGTCCTCTTCGGCGCGGGTCGGTATGGCCGCACAGACGAGAACAGCAACCGAGATGCCTGTGAGCCAACCGCGCATGAGGCCTCCGATGTGGGCGTGGGCTTCCATATATCACGCTGGGAGGCGTGACCACAACGCCAGCGTGGGGGTGGGGTTGGACTCTTCCGGTCGAGCCCAGGGACCGGGTGGGCTCAGAATCGGTAGAGGACGCCTCCCCCAATCGAAACGTAGTCGCGCTGCCAGACGTCGCCCACTCCCCAGACGTAGGTGGCTTCCAGGGTCAGTGCGACCTTGGGGTTCAGGTAGTAATCCGCCCCTCCGCCCATCCGGAATCCCCAATCGCTAGAGCGGTCGCTGCTCCCGTCGACGGAGTTGCTCGTCGAAACCGTCATCAGGTTCGCACCGAGGAGGAAATACGGTTGGAGGGTCGCCGAACTCGTGTAGATCTTGCCGTTGAGCCCCAACAGGTAGCTGCTGTAGTCCCTCAGTGCCGAGCCGGAGAAATCCTGCTCGAAGCCATCGATCCACTCGAACTCGGCTTCGAGGGCCACATTCCCCTTCGAGCGGTATCCCAAGCGTACGTTCGCTCCACCCCCGTTTCCGGTACTACCCAGCAGGTCCCGATAGGCGGAAATCGCAAAAACGCCGCTGGCACCTGCATACCAACCAGGTCGTGCGAGATCATTCGGGTCGATGACTTCCTCGTCGTTGCCTGCGAGGACGGCAGTAGCGCCCATGATCCAGAGGCTCGCGAGACCGACGATCCAGACGAAGTGGAAGAGCCGAGATCGATTCATGTTGTCCACTTTCGAGATTCGGGCTTGACGTTCAAAAGCGAGCGGAGTGCCGGGAAATGGCGCCTTGGGCCCTGTGGCCTCGGGACCACGAACTCCGCTCCGACGCGCACCCTATCACTCCGATCCGGGCTTTGGAATGCCAATCTCCAAGCCTCGGTGCCGGGGAGGGTCTGATACCCGATGGCGGAGCCTGTGGCGCATTTCCCTCGGCTCTGGGTCAGTTGCATTGCCCAGAACCGGAGTCAGTTCTCGTCGCGCCGCCTTCCCCATTGGTTCCAGTAGCTGACCTCGTCGGCACCGCGTCGGTTGGCCGGGCGCAGGACCGCGTCGCGGGTGTAACCAATGGGGAGCAGAACCGTTTGAGTCACTCCTTCGGGAATGCCGAGCAACTCCGCAGATTCACGCTCATGCACCAGCAGCACCGTCGTCCAGGTGGCGCCGATTCCCCGAGCCCGCAAAGCGAGCATCAGAGACCAGGCCGCGGGCAGGACCGATCCGTAGAACCCCACGTTCATGGCATTGGAACTGCCCGGTGGGTTTCCCAGACTGCACACGAGAATGAGAGCGGGCATCTCGTGAAGGCGTTCGACCAGTGCCCGTTGTGCACTGGAGCCCGCACCCTCGCGTGGGTTCGCGAAGGCCTCGAAGGCCGCTCTGTACAACCTCGCGATGGCCGCCTTCTTCTTAGGGTCCGTGATGATCAGAAACCGCCAACTCTCGCGATTCAGACCCGTGGGCGCCTGGGTGGCAATTTCGATGCACTCCTCGATGACCTCCGGGGGGACTTCGCGCTCGAAGTCCAAGCGGCGGCGAACAGAGCGGGTGGTACGCAGCACCTCGTCGATCGATTCTGTGTCCATCACCTGAGGAGTCTACCCGCTGCGGTATGTCCCGCTCGCCCACGCGAGCTATCCTGGGGTCTCTCGACTCTCGAGGAAGTCGTAGGTTCCCATCGGTCATCGCGAAATCGCCGACGGTCCTCGAAGCCGGCGTGGGGCGATTTTGAGTTCGTCTGCTGACCTCGATGGCACAAGCGCGAAGCCCAGCGAGTCCCCCCTCGAGCGGGAAGAGTCGGGCCTCGGGTGGTTGGCATTTGGCTTCGCAATCTCGGCCCTGCTCCTCCACGCCTTCCATCTCGGCTACGCGGCAACTGCGAATGGCTGCCCTCCCCCTACCCTCGCGTGTCCAGGTGTCGGTCCGCTTTGGGCGGCAGGGGACTACGGGACCTACCACGTGGTTGCCGAGGAAATTCGAGAGGAAGGAGTCCTTCACGCTTCGTACCTGCGTCGAACGCCGGGGTACCCACTTCTGCTGATTGCGGGCTCGGCGCTCGCTGGAACCGAGCAGGCCGCACGTTGGGTGGGGCCCCTTCTGGCCAGCGTGGCGGCGGCGGCCCTCGTGATTCTCGGGGGGCGGTGGACTGGCGGACGAGCCGGCGCCTGGATTGCAGGTGCAATCTTTCTGTTCTGGTGGAACGCCTATCAATTCTCCGGCGCGCTCCAGACCGACGGTCCGCATGGTTTCCTCGCTGTTGCTGCGTTTGCTCTCACCTTGGCATGGCGCCGAGATGGTCAGACGAGGTTCGCGGTGATGGCGGCCGCGGCATGGATCGCCACGCAGCTACTCCGTCCGACTTTTTTCGCGATTCCCGCACTCCTGCCGCTTGTCCTGTTCAGAAAGGGGGTGGCAAGGCGGCGCGCGATTGTGGGAGGCGCGCTTTGGGCATCGACCTGGATCGTGCCCGCATTCGTGGTCGGTTCCAACCACGTCCACCACGGGGTTGCGGCCCCGTCCCACATCGTCACGGTCAATCTCCGCTGCTACGCGGTTCCCCGGCTCCAGGAGGAACTCGGCCAGGGGAAATTCCGCCAACTGCGTCGTGAGTGCCTCGATCGGTTCCGATCCATGGAGCCCGCTCTTCGGGTTCGCACGGAACGGACCGAAGCCATGGAGTACTTGTCCGCACACCTCACGGAAGCTGTCGTGAGCCACGTTCACGAACTGGGGATTCAACTCGTCGAGCCGCTCCGGCTCTATTCCGTTCCCCGTCAATCCGACCTCTACCCGAGGGGGTGGGAGTTCGGCGAAATTCCACTGATCGCGTTCTGGCTGTTGGGTTGTGCGGGCGTAGCCCGACTGGCCCGCGAAGACCGGGCTCTGGCGATCTTTCTAGCTGGAGTAGCGGTGTTGGTTCTCGTGCCTGCGTCGTTCGCACACTACACCGGCGGACGTCTCCGCTTTCCTCTCGACCTGTTCTTCATTCCCGCAGCCGCCATCTCCATCGAGCGTGGGTGGCGCTGGTTCGGAAAGCGGGTGGCACCTCAGAGCCGATAGAACCGAGCCGCATTGCCGCCGATCATCAGGCGCGCCTCGTCTTCAGGGACCCCGTCGAAGTGGGTTTTCAAGACCTGCTGAGAGTCGGGCCAGGTGCAGTCCGGGTGTGGGTAGTCGCTGGCCCACATCAGGTTTTCGACACCCAAGCGATCTCGATTCTCGACCCCGAATTCGTCTTCTTCGAAGGTCGCGGCCATCTGGCGCCGCCAGTAGAAGCTGGGAACCTCGGGGAGCATGCTCATCTCGCGCCACCCATGCTTCTCGTACATGCGATCGAGGCGCTCGAGAAAGAAGGGAAGCCAACCGAGACCCGCTTCCACGAAGATCACCTTGAGGCCTGGAAAGCGCTCTAGGAGACCCGACACGATCCATCCCGCAATGGACTCGGACATGTAGAGGGGTGGGAGCGACTGGAAGATTCCTTTAGCCGGCGTGGGATCATTTTCCAAGACTCTCCAGAGAGCCTGGCTGGCGTCCACGTGCTGACTGATCGGAATGCCGGTTTCCTGGATTGTGGCCCAGAGTCGGTCATAACGTGGATCCCAATACGGGGGGAGGCCTTGATCGGCAGGATAGAGAGGCAGCATCAGTGCGCGCGCTCCCGCTTCCGCCAAACGCGTGACCTCGCGCACACCTTCCTCGACTTCAACGATCGGAATGGGATAGACGGGCAACAGTCGCTTGGGGTCGCGGCTCGCGAACTCCAAGGCCGCGTTGCAGAAAGCCTGAAATGCGGCCTCTCGTCCGGTATCACCGAGTGTGTTGAACGAAGTTCCCGCGTCGACCGCACAATAGAGCACTTCGGCCTCGACGCCGTCGATGTCCATGTCCTCCAACCTCGCAACCGGATCAAACTCCCCGGGGCGCCCGGCTGCAGCCCAGTTGGCTTGTTGGCTCGGGTTCTGACCTTTTGCGTGGTCGGTCGCAGGCTTCTTCTTCGCCCTCATCGCCATGGCTGCGCGGTACTCGTCGCGAGATCGTTGGAAATCATCACGAAGTTTCGCAGGCATGTACGACAACACCGCCTCGTCGCGAATGGTGACGTGAGAATCGGCCGAGATGATTCGCTCTGCACTCATGTCGCTATCTCCTGATTCGATAAAGGCCGTTGTTCGGAACGGCACCGGAACGAATGGTGGCGATAAGTCGCCGGGCCTCGAAGTGCTCGAGAAGCACCGCTCATCGTCTCACAGGTTCTCTCTAAATCCAAGCGGAACGATTTTGGCTGATGGGCGCTCATTCTTCATTCGGATCGACCCAGTTCATTTCGCGGGCCAGAAAGTCGGCGATGGCCTTGCCTACGAAGGAGGTTCCTGTCGCATTGTAGTGACAGTAGTCGTAGAAGAGGTCCAAACCGTCGTCCTGATAGGCTTCCCGTAAAAGTGGCAGGAGGTCCAGATGGGCGACCCCCAAATCGTCCATGAGCGCTTCGAAGCGTTGTTGGGGCTCGGATCGCAGAATTTCGGCGTGTACCTGCATGCGAACGGGAAACAAGACCACCGCGAATTCGGCCCCCTGCTCCAGGGCGACGGTTTGCATCAGGCTCAAGAGATCGCGTGCCTTGTTCCAATAGGTGTCGCTCCAGGCAAAGCCCCAATCATGGAAATTACGGTGGATTCGGCGGTTGAATCCGGTGTCGGAGGTCTCCCATCGTTCATCTGAAATAGGATGGTTTCTCGCAAACCGGGAACGCTCAACCTTTAGATCGCCAGGACTATCCCGTGCGATTGCGTTGGCGGCGAGCCTGGCTCTAAGGATGTGTAGGCGGTCGAACAACCAACTGAAAAATCGGCTTTTGTCGAACGGTGCCGGAAGGCGAAGGATCTCAAGGTAAAGAGATGCGTTCGCGTCGTTGAGGTAGAGACCCACGAGCACCAGGTCGGGTTCGACTGCCGGACTCGTTTCGAGCAGGATCGCGAGTTCGTTTTGGAGGTCGATTCCCCCAATTCCCGCATTGATCACCTCGAAGTCGAGTTGTGTTGCCGAGGTCTTTGTCAGCGTCTGGAGTCGTGTTTCGATATGGGCTGGAATCGTTTCCGAGGCGGGGAGATACGAACCGAAGGTGATGCTGTCGCCGAGCATCAGTACACGATGGTCACGTGAGGACTTCGGGGGCAATTGTCGGTGACGATGGCCCTGTGAATTGGTTTCGACCACCGTGTCTTTTCCGTTGATCGGATGGTTCCGTATGTAGGCGCGGCTGTTTTGCATCAGCCGGATGCCCGTCGGGGTCCGAACGAGTAGCGGTCGAGCGGAGTCGTTTTCGATCTCGAGATTTACGTCGGAGGGGATATCTCCACCCAGGTGCTCCACGACGATGCTGTGGGTGCGAGGCGATAGAATTCGTATGGTCCCCTCGAGGATTAGCCCAGCGACCAGAAGGCTCGCCCCCACCAGTAGAACTCGTTGAAACACACTGCTCACGGGGATTCCTCCGGAATGACCCTGCGAACCGGATGGAGGAGACGATTGGGCCCCGGTCGCTTCAACTGGCTTGGCCATCCAGGCTGTCCGGCCCCGGATTGAAACGCTCGCCAAACCACGAGAAGAAGTGCGTCAGATGCTGCCGTTCCTCTTCAGGCATGAAGGCGAAGTTGACACCCCGGTCCGTAAATTCCCAGAATAGGGGCTCCGTTTCATTGTTCAGTTCGTCGTGAATCGATCGGAGTCGTTCGTTGGATTCGTTCTCCATGTCGAGAAAGATCCTTCGAGCCCGTTCTGTGTCCTCTCTTTCAAGGAGATGACAGGCCACCTGCACCTGAGCCCGACGCACTCCTCGTAGGCGTTCCTCCTGCTCGCCCGAAGCAGTCTCTCGATCGACCTCGAGGAAGATCTCGAGCAGGTCGTCGACCATTAGGCGATTTCTGGACCACGCCGACTTGACCATTAGGGACAAGTCGTAGGCGACCGCTTCGAGGAGAAACGGCTTCCCGTTCTCGAAACCGAGTTGACCGTAGTAGCGGAAGTAACTCGCGATTCGGATGGCCTGTCGCTCGTGTCCCGACTCGATCATCGACTCAGCCAGGATCCGATATTGATGCAGCACGTAGTATGCGGATCGAACATCTCCGACGTTGATGGCGGTTCGCATGTAGCTGTTGAACGCTCGTACGATCAATTCGAACCAGGCGACATGGTTCCCGCTGGGGTGGAATGCGACCTTTCGAGTGTTGAGTGCGATCAGGTTCCCGATATCGCGGATCTTGTTCACAGACTCCGAGAAGAGCGAGTGGTACTGGCGTAGAACCTTGACAGCGAACCAGGACTTGTCCGCTTCGATTTCGTCCAGCAAAGCGGGGTCCATGGCGACGAAATCCGGATTCTGGGCAATGGGGCCCTCCAGCAGAGACCATGACTCTGGCAAATCGCCGTGGAGGTCTTCGTGATCGCGTACCAAGAGCGCGAGACTGTTTACGCTCGCCATGGCGATCCCCCGATCGTGATGCTCCATGGCATTGACGGCGACGTCCTCGAGTTCCTCGAGTCCTTCAATTGCCCGCAGTCTCCACGGGTTCACCGAGCCGCGCGCAGCGCGTTGCATGCAGGTCAAGGTGTAGGCGCGGAGACGTCCGACCACGTTGATGGGATTCAGAAACGCGAACACGTATGCGAAATAAGGAAGCAACAGCAGCAGTGAGATCGTCACCATCATCATTGCGAGCAGCAGTCCAGCAAATGGAAGTACCGCAGACTCGGTCTCGGAATGGGCGACACCTGCCGAGATCCACAGGCAGATGATGGCGGTCACGACGAAAAAACCCATGACCGTGGCATTGACGGGATCTCGAACGAAGAGTTGCGTGATCTTGTGCGTATAGCGATTGGATGCCAATTCCACGACGATGGCGACGACGGTGATTGCAATGGCCAGCACGCCAGCGACCACCTCCGCGGCGTTTGAGATCGATTGCAGGGCGGCGCTTGCATCCAGCCGTTCGAGCCAAAGGCGAGGGTCCTCCAACCAGAGCATCTCGGCGCCTTCGAGCCAGGAACTCGTCATGAAGAGCAGGAGTGCGCTGGCGAGGGTGGCGCCGAAGATTCCGGTGCTCGCGAGGACCGTTCGCGAGTGGTCCCGCTCGATGGGGGGGATCTCGAACCGATGGGCGTCCCGCCGTTGATCGACCATTCGGCCCTAGAGTAACGGATGGATCAGCTGATATGCTCGCCGCTTCCAGTTATCCAGGGGAGCTATGCAAATGGGACGACTCGAGGCCAAGACCGCAATCGTTACGGGCGCTGCGCAGGGAATGGGTGCGAGCCACGCGCGCCGACTCATTGCAGAGGGAGCAAATGTGGTGCTGACGGACGTGCAGGACGACGCGGCCTCTGCGTTGGCCGATGAGTTGGGGGAGCGCGCCCGTTTCGTCCATCAGGACGTCACCTCCGAAGCGGATTGGGATGCCGTGATCTCGGCCGCAAGAGATTTCTCGGGGCTCGACGTTTTGATCAACAATGCAGCGATTCACCACACTGCGCTCATCGAGGAGGAGAGCGAGGACCGACTGCGGCGGATGCTCGAAGTCAATGTCATCGGAACCTGGTGGGGCATCAAGAAGGCCATTGCTCCGATGTCCGATTCGGGGGGGGGGTCCATCGTGAATATTTCATCGGTTGCGGGGACGCGTGGAATCCCCGCCCATGGATCCTATGGCGCCTCCAAATGGGCCGTTCGAGGCCTCACCAAGGTGGCCGCCAACGAACTCGGGACCCAAGGGATCCGTGTCAACTCCATTCATCCCGGAGGAATTGCGGCCACCGGAATGTTTTCCGATCCGACCAGCGACAAAGAAGCGGAAGAGCGCCGTGTTGCCGTGCCGCTTCGGCGTGCTGGAGAGGTGGAGGAGGTATCGGATCTGGTTGTTTTTTTGGCATCGGATGCTTCGTCCTACATCACGGGTACCGAGCACATCATCGACGGGGGGTTAACGATCTGGTGACTCTGAGTAGAAAGGGTGAGCGCCCATGGCGCTCGGAACACGAACCCGCCACCAGGTAATCTCGACGCTTCTCTCATCCTAAGAAAGGGATCCAGACCTTGACACAACCCATCCTCTTTTCCGGGAGTCCCATTGACCGGGCCGAGCACCAGCGTCGAGAGCCTGAGTTCGTTCAGGAGCAGCTTGAGCGCGACGATGCACGCTTCGTGGCCATGTGGCGCTTGAACGCCCTGATTCGTACGGGGGATGAACCCGGTGTGGCCTGGACTCGGAGCGTCGTGCGGGAACATATGAACCCGGTGGTTCAAGAAGTCTTTCTCGGACTTTCCGAGGGCATCCCCTACTTTGCCGTCGATATCTCGGCGCTCGAAAACCCCGCGGAAGTGCTCGGCGCGGCGGAGGTCGCCAATTTCGAAGACGTGCGTGCAGCGGCCTCTCGCATCCCGTTCGAGGAGGCATCCATCCTCGCCCACGCGCGGTCCCGCGTGGATTGGCACGCCCGGCATCATTTTTGCCCAACGTGCGGCGGCAAGACCGAACCTCGAGGTGGCGGAGCGCACCGGGTGTGCCTGGATTGCAGTGTCGAGCATTTCCCGAGGGTCGATCCGGTCGCGATCGCCGTCGTTATACACGGGGATCGTTGCCTGCTCGGTCGGCAACGTGGATGGCCGGAGCAGATGTATTCCGCCTTGGCTGGATTCATAGACTGTGGTGAGAGTCTCGAGGAGGCCGTGCGCCGGGAGGTTGCCGAGGAAGCCGGTGTTCCGGTCGGCGAAGTGAGATACGTGGCGTCACAGCCCTGGCCATTCGCTGCCTCGTTGATGATCGGTTGCCGTGCAGAGGCCCTGGACGACGCGGTCGAAATCGATCGTTTCGAACTGGAGGATGCTTCATGGTTCGAGCGAGACGTGGTACGCAGGGCTCTGGCTGGCGATGTCGAGGGGACGGGGCTGATCGTGCCCCCACCCATGGCGATTGCGAACCATCTCCTACATCACTGGGTAGACGAGGGCTGAACTCGCAACTTCTCGCCTTCGGACCTCAGCCGCCTCCCGCAAGGAACGAGGAAGCGACGTGGTCGACGACGGCGTCCGCCCAACCCTCGAGTTCCCCGATCGGTGTCGATCCAAGCGGATGCGGGACGACAGCGATTCGGGCGTCTTCGAACCCGTAGGCCTGGGAAACTCGCACGCACAGGTCCGAGAACTCACGGGTGGCGATCACCACCGTGGGAATTCCGGCTTTCTCCAACTCGATCGTGTCGCGGACACTCCACGACGTACATGAGCCTCAATCGGCACTCCCGGTAACCACGAGGTCGGCCCCAGCGACGAGGGCGTCGAGCACGTCGGCTTCACACGGGGTGGCTGCGGTTTGTTTCTGCCATGTACCGACACCTCTTCCCCCGAATCGTTCGGTCAGACCCTGGACGATGCGCGACATGAGGAGATCCGCGTTGGGTTTCCCATTGTCCAGAATAGCGATGCGCTTTCCCGTGAGACGAGGCGGTCCCATCGCACGAACAACGCCGGACACCTCCACTTCTCCTGCAGGATTATGGACTCGCACTGTCATTCCTCACCTCCTCGCCGTCGTGCAATCACGAGGCATCTGTCGCGAACTTGCAGGCCATATTTCAACGCCGTGAGTCTGCGAACTCCGATTCGAAAGACCTTCCCAGGGCGCATCACTCCACGAGAACGTTCGGGCGCTCGAATCCCTGGGCTTCGCACAACGCGTAGTAGGCGGCGAGCGCGGTGGGACCATCGGCCACGGATTGGATGTTCCCGTCTGCGTCCAGGTTGAGGTTCGTCCCGTACATTTGGAACCAGACACGGGTCTGATCCTCTACGCACTGCAGAGTATGGACGGATCCCGACGGCTCGTAGAGGAAGGAACCCGCGCGATTGACGTAATCGTATTCTCGATATTTCCACGCCCCCGCCATCGTGTACCCCCACACGGGGCCCGTATGACGGTGGGTTTGGACCTCATATCCGGCATTGAAGACATTCTCGACGATCCAAAGACCCTCGCCGACTTTTACCTGGAGCACTTTCAGTTTGTTGCCCTCGCCGATATCGACGAAGGGAAGCTCATCGGCTCCGAAATGAATGGCCTCGGGTACCGGTTGTGCGGACATCGGATTCTCCTTCGGTTGTAGAGTCGATCAAAACGGGTGCAATCAGTCTTAGACGGCCATGCAGACCGATCGGGTCATGCCCCAGGAGGGAATCACCGACGAGTGTTTTCCGGCGCCTCCAGCTACGAGAACGCGAATCTGGTCTGGGTGGGAAACCATGGGCTTGGCTGCATCCTCGGGCAGAGCATGTTCCCAGGGACGCAGAGCCATGTTTTCGAAGGCCTGCCGAAACAGTCGGACTGGTAGCCGTGCCCGCTCGAAGAGGTAGCTCTGAACGTCCCTTCGGCTCCAGCCCTCTCCCGCAATCGTGGTCGCGTGCTCGGGGCCTAGCACGACGAAGAACTCGGCGGTAGAAATCGGGGCATTATTCGAACCTAGAGTTGCCATGACACTGGCGGCCTTGTCGAGGATCCTTCCGGGGTCGGCTTTCCGTTCCATGTCGTGGAAGTTGTGAGGAGCCTCACCACAGGTCACCGTCACGGCGCTGTCGGAAACCACGCCGCAATGTTTGGCATAGCTCTCCCATGGGTTTGCTCGGGCATTCTCGGCGATGCAGTATGCGTATTTGGCGGGTCCGCCCTGAGTTGATGCGTCGCCTGCCCCAGGGCGGGCCCCTGCTACCTGGAGAAGCACGAGCCGAAGCGCCCGGCCCAGACTCGCGTTGGCTCGGCAACCCGGGCCAAAGGTTCCTGCTTCCGCGTTGAAGTTGAGATCGTCGACGGCCTGACCGTGGACGATGACGAGGGGGGCGACGGGGTGCGTGGTGGCGTTCACACCCCGGAGGTTCATGTCCTCGTGTGACAGGGCGCGTACCGCAGCGGCCAATACGGGCAGATGACCCGGCGGACATCCCGCCATGACGGCATTGGCGGCCAATACGCGCCAAGTGGCACGACCCATCCGGGGTGGCAATACACCGATACATTCCCCGGCTCGTGACTGATCCGGGCCGAGCATCTCCTGAACCCGTTCGGCCGTCGGGGCCACCACGGGCAGCCCGTCTCCCCAACCCATCTCGTCACACCACCGCAGGAGTGCTTCGGGTGTTTCGTCCGCCAACTCGAAGATCCCGTCATCGGGTTCACCGCCGACGCGATTGGGCTCGGAGGAAACAACTTGCCGGGTTTGTTGGGCCATGCTTCGCTTCCTCTCCATCCCAGGCGGCGGTTCGCAGCCGTTCTCGATCCTCTTCTAACCGTCCAGAGAGTTGGGGTCAAATCCTGCGTCGCCAGATCGAGACAATCGCTATTCTGCCGGCGGAGGTTCGATGTTACGAATGAAGTACGCGTATCGCTCTCTCGGTTTTTGGGTCGGGATGGGCCTAGTGCTCTCTGCGCTGCCGGTCACGGCGCTGAATATTCTCTTGACCAACGACGACGGTATCGACGCGCCCGGGATTCAAGCACTCGGGGAGGCCCTGAAGGGAGCAGGGCATCGGGTGGTGATCGTCGCGCCGAATCGCAACTACAGCGGAACCAGCGCTTCGATGACCTTCGAGGCCATCTCGGTCGAGC
>JAKVBI010000010.1:301391-381995 GCA_022447545.1 Myxococcota bacterium | reverse complement strand
CAGCGTGGGCCCGATGAATACTCTGCGACTGCCAGCCCGGCGACCTGCGTATTGATCGGCCTGACGGGAATCCAGGCGCCTGAACACCCATTCGATCTCGTCGTCTCGGGCATCAACCAGGGCGCCAACGTGGGCTCTGCCACGGGAATCTCAGGTACTGTGGGCGCTACCACCATCGCTATTACGGTCGGCGGCGTACCAGCCATCGCGTTTAGTGCAAACAACATCGGTGAAGGTCCCGAGGATGAGGGCTTCAGCGACCACCTTCGCGAGGTTGCAGCGTACTCTGCTCAGTTGGTCGACCGCCTGAACTCGCGTCGCGAACCCGATGGCGGGCTCCTTCCGCCCGGAACGGCGCTCAACGTCAACTTCCCCGCGATTCGTGTGGGTCAGACCAAGGGCCTCCACTTCGGGGTGCAGGGCAAGGGTTCACCGTTCGCATTGCGCTTCGAAGAGAAATCGCCAGGTGTTTTTGCACCTGCCTTCGCGAGGGCAAAGTCCCGTGCGGACGTGGCGGGCTCCGACGCCGAGGCGCTGGCCCAGGGGCATGTCACTGTCGTTTTGCTCGATGGGGACTACACGGCTCCGGCGTCCGCTCGCGAAAAAGTGAAAGGAAGGCTGGACCCACCGTCGCCCAGCGCACCCTGAAGTCGCTGTCGGACCGCGCTGGTTCGACTCCAGGGGCACCAAGAGCCAGAGAACCATTGGAATCGCCGAACACAAAACGAATGCAAGCGAAAGCCGGCCGTCGGGAAAACCTGATGCTCGTCGTCATCAGTGTGCTGGTCGGTGTCGGTGTGCTCGAACTGGTCATGTGGTCGATGTACGACCAGCCCTGGTACTCCAAACTGACTGGAGAACAGGCCGATACCAGTCCCGACGGATATACGCGCAACAATTTCGGTCTACGCGGCCCACAGATTCCGCCGCAGCGCCCCGATGGAGAGTTTCGTGTTCTGCTACTGGGGGATTCCTTCACTTTCGGCCTCGGGGAGCGGAATGACGACAACGTTTTTGCCCGCATCGTCGAAAGGTCGCTGAATTCCGACTATGAACTGCCGAACGGCGGCTCCGTTCGCGTTCTCAACGGTGGGATCCCAGGGAGCTTGACCGATAAGTGGTTGAAGCTCTGGAAACGAATCGGGGAGGAGTTTGACCCGGACCTCGTACTCCTCGTCTTTTTCCTCAGAGACGGAACGCGCACGGCGTCGATTCCCGAGTTCTTCGGTGTCATCGAAGAGGAGATCACCAGGCGCAACCGTGATTCGCTCCTGTATGCGAATTCGTTCATCTATCGCAGAATCCGCGACAATCTAGACCGGCAAGACGTCGGGCGGCGATACACCCGTCGTTTCCAGGAGTCCTACTTCGGAACGGAAGAGCAGACCGAGGAATGGCGTGAGGCCCAGCGGAATCTTTTGGAGATTCGGGACCTGGCACGGGCATCCGGGGCGGAGGTTGGCTTTGTGGTCTTTCCGGTTCTCGTGGAGCTCACCGAACACTACCCCTTCGCGAAAATTTGCGAATTGCTCGAAGACTTCGCTGTCGAAAATGATTTGCCCGTCAAGAACCTGCTTCCCGACTATCTCGGGATGGATGCACCTGATCTCTGGGTTTCGACCTATGACCAACACCCCAACGCAGCTGGGCACGATGTGGCGGCGAAGTCATTGACTCCGTTCATCGCGGATCTACTCGGGGCCCGATCTCTTCCATGAGGGTATTGCCCCGGTCCCTCTCCAGGGCCGATCGGTAACGTTCAGGATCCAGGGCGATCATTTGAATGGTGGGCCCCGCCATCACGGAAAGGATCGAGCCCTTCGCGAACGTGTCCAGTTCCCCGACCAGTCGCGGGCCACGTGCAGTCACCAGCCAGACGTTGCCACCACTGAGATCCACCGTGGCGAGCACGTGGGCCAGGTGAGCGGCGGGGTCTCGGGCTGGGACGGAAACTTCGAGCAGCCAACGATTAACCATCAGAACCCGCCGCTTCCCCCATTGGAACTCATCGATCCCTGTGCTGCCCAAGGGTCGGGCGGCGACCAGGGCCTGTCCGAGCACGGGTGCCAGGGTGAATGCAGTCGAGCGGTCGATCACCAGATCACCCGGCGAGTGTGCGAGTTTCCGGAGGGCTTCTCCGGCCCGGAATCCCTCCTCACGGTGGATGTTCAATTCCGCATAGGTGGAGGCAGTTCGGGGAGGGAGTTGCAGAGCGGCCTCCAGCGGTTGTCCGGCCCATAACCACAGGCCGATTCCGGCCGTGACGGACGCGACTGCGATGGGGCCGCGGGCCACCCACTCTGCGGTCGCTACTCCGATCACCAGGAATACGAAGGGGGCGAGGTAGAGGACATGGCGAATCGGGCCAATCGGGTAGAGCGAGGCGGTGGCCAGGATGAGTGCGACGGCCCACAAGGCCATACTGGCCCCCACGAGGGCCCGGCGTCCGCTCCACCAGCAAGTCACGCAGGAGAATCCGTAGACCAGCGCCAGGGTGCCACCGAAGGCCGGACCTGCCAGATAGGAGAAAGTGCCAAAGGTTTGGCCGATCAGGGTGCTCGGTGATCCGCCGAAATGAGGGGACAACCATCCCTCTACCGCGGAGGTGCGCAAAGGGCTGTCCCAGAGTCTGGGCAAAACATGGACCCACAACAGGAGTGCGAGCAATGCCGCTACGGGCAGGTGCGCCCGAATCACATCCCGGCGGGTGACTCCGACACGCTCGGAACCCGCCCCGAGCCAGAGCGCACCCGCCATGGCGCTCAGGACCAGGAACGTTCCGTAATGAGTCATCATCGCGGCGGTGATACAAGCCGCGTACGCGTACAGATCCCGCCGATCCCCCGTTTGGAGCAAGCGAACGGCGAACAGAAGCGCCGCCGTGATCCCCAGTAGTTGCAGCGCGTAGGGGCGCGCCACCTGAGACATGGCGACGGCACCGGGAGAGACGACGAGTAACGCCGCGGCCGTCAAACCCGCCAGGGGCCCGTGCAGCCTTCGGCCCGCGGCATAGAGCACGCCAATGGCCAGAGAACCACAGATCAAGGAGGTCGATCGAAGCCAGAGCACTCCATCGTCCGCCAATAGGGAGGAGAAGCGGGAGACCGCGGGAAACAGGGGCGGGTGAGCATTCCGAAGCACCAACTCCCAGGCTTCGGCAAGGGGGGCCTTTGCGATGAAGTGTCGGAGACCCTCGTCGGGGTTCAACCAGTGGTCCCGTGCCCCACCCAGTCGTAGCCAGAATCCGACCAGAACCAAAGCCAGCGGAGTTCCGAATCGACCCAGCACCTTCATCCCCTCACGCGGTGGGCGTTCTCTTGAAAGCCTCGACTCGCTTGCTCTTCAATTCGTTGACGAGGCCAGCGTCGGCAGTGCCTTTCTCCGAATGGTGGCACCTCATTGGAGCGGCACCACCTCGGCCAATTGGCCGGCGAAGACCTCGGGGTCAGACGTGGGAAGGAGACAGACGTTGTGTTCACACAGGTAGGCGGTGACATGCCCCTTTCTGGGCACCCTCCCCTTCACGAGGGGAATGACTTCAGCGCTGCGCTCGAGATGGTCGCCGGCCCGCACGACCGACAAGATTCGATTGGGTACGAAACTTTCCCGCAGGGGAGCAAGCATGCCGTCGAAATCGCCACCCTTCTCGGGTCCCACAATGACGATCTCCTTACTGGTGTCGAGCGTATAGTCGATGGCGAGAAGCATTTCCGACAAAGCGGTGGGATTCGAGACGAGCAGTGGCTCGAAGGCCGAATAGAGGAATTCGAACTGTTGGCGATATTCGGGTCTTCCCGTCAGTTCGGCCAGGCGGAGCAGGTTCAGGGCGGTGACGGAATTTCCCGATGGGATGGCTCCGTCGGAAGCGGGTTTCTCCCGAGCGAGTAGGATTTCTCCGTCGCTTGAAGTCTTGAAGTATCCGCCTCCTTCTACATCGAGGTATCGGCTGTCGAGGATACGTTGAAGATCCACGGCGTCCTCGAGCCAGCTCAGGACCCCCGTAGCTTCGTACAGGTCGATCAACCCCTGGATGAGGAACGCGTAGTCTTCAAGGAACGCAGGGCCAGCGACCCTGCCCTCAAAGTAGATCCTCGCGAGTCGTCCATCGGGACGCATGTGGTCGAGGACGAAACGCGCCGATCGCTGAGCCACCTCGAGGTAGCGTGCCTCCTTCATCGCGAAGCCCGCTCGTGCAAATGCGGAGATCGCTAGGCCATTCCAGGCTGTCACCCGCTTTTCATCCCTCAGGGGCGGAGGTCGTTGACTGCGCACTCGTTTCAGTTCCGCGCGCGATTGCGCCAGTACCTCTCGCACCGCATTCGGTTTCATTCCCAGGTTTCTCGCGACACGTTCCAGAGGCTTGGAAGCGCTCAAAACATTTCGCCCCTCGAGATCTCCGGCATCGTCGACGCCGTAGTAGGCGGCCATCACTTCAGCGTCTTCGGGACCCAGCGCTTGGATCATTTCGGTGGGTGTCCAAGTGAAGAATCGCCCCTCTTCCGAATGGCCCTCGGGCGTCACGCTGTCAGCATCCGTGGCCGAATAGAAGCCGCCTTCCGGGGCGGTCATTTCCCGATCGAGATAGTCGAGGGTCTCCCGGGCGATGGACCTGAAATCCTGGCGTCCTGTCGCCTGCCACGCCTCGAGGTAGACGACCGCCAACCATGCGTTGTCGTAGAGCATTTTCTCGAAGTGAGGCACCCGCCAACCGTCATCGACGGAATAGCGGTGAAACCCACCGCCCAGATGGTCGTAGATGCCACCCGCTGCCATTTTTTCCAGGCTGAGCGAGACCATATCCAGGGCTGCCTCGTCCCCGGTGCGCCGCGCATAGCGCAGGAGAAACCGGAGGGGGAAGGAAGAGGGAAACTTGGGAGCACCGGCCTGGCCGCCTCGAAGGGGATCGAATTTGCGCCCGGCATCTAAGCGTGCACCGATCAGTGGATCCGCCGAGGGAAGCGTCGATGCCATGGCGACGTTGGCTTCCAGACTCCTCCTCAGGGTATCCGCCACTCGTTCCGCCTGGGCGGAGGCTGCAGCGGGGTTACTGGCGTACTGTTGATGAATCGACTCCAACAGGGCTGCGAAACCCGGGCGCCCATCTCGACCCTCGCGCGGAAAATACGTACCACCGAAAAAGGGCTCTCGGTCGGGAGTGACCCAGACATTCAGGGGCCAGCCCCCTGGTTGGTTCATCGCCCGCAGGGCGGTCAAATAGATGGCGTCGATGTCCGGTCTGGCCTCTCGATCCACTTTGACGGCGACGAAGTGGCGATTCAATACTTCGGCGATTTCAGGGTCGTCGAAGGATTCCTCCTCCATGACGTGACACCAGTGGCAGGTCGAGTAGCCGATGCTCACGAGCACGGGTCGCCCCAGGCGGCGGGCCGTTTCGAAGGCCTCGTCTCCCCATGGATACCAGTCGACAGGATTGTGAGCATGTTGCTGCAAATAGGGACTGGGCTCGAGGAGCAAGCGATTGCTGAATCGAGGCGTTCCGTCGGGTCGAAGCTGAGCGGTTCGGGGCTCGTACCGGTTGCCCCGCTTCGCGAGCTCTGAGGCGAGGCGAGCCCGCAACTCGGGTGTGTAGGGTTCCCCGCCCGGGAGTTGCGCCGGGACCGTCGACGGCCCTCCCCCCGCCTGGGGAGCCACCGCTCCGCCTCCGCCGGCGAGGAGGAGAATCGCCATCAGCCAGGTGCCAAGGCTCCGGAGGCCCCGCGACTTCGCGTGGTTACGCCGAAGACGCCTGCCCCTGGCCAAAGCGGGGTTTCGCCTGACTTGTGCCATCTCGGTCCTTTCGGTGGGCTCTCGGTCTATTGTTGCGGAGATGTCATCGGAGCGCGCCACTGTTTCGAAGGGGTCGAGTGGTCTCCCTTCTTCCAGTTCTTCTCATGCCAGAGAACCCTGGCTACCGCTCTATCTCCTGTTGTTGTTGGCTGCGACGCTCTTCCCCTTCTGGCTTCACTGCCGGCCTGGACCCTTTCGCCTCACGCTTCCCGTTCCCTTCGATTTGTTCCAGAACATCGTACTGTTCGTCCCTCTGGGCGTCGCCATGCGGCGCTCCGGGAGCCTGAAGTGTGTGCTGGTCGCAGGAGTCTTGAGTCTGGGCCTCGAAGGCCTTCAACCCCTGGTTCATCGAAGCCCGAGTCTGTGGGACGTGATGAGCAATGGGGCGGGCGCCTTTCTCGGGCAGCGCGTGGGCCACCGAGCTGACGCCCTGTTAAAGCGGGATCTGTCACCCCTGGTGCTTCTGATCGCCGTGGCCCTGCTCGTGACGTGTGCCGTGGGGAGCCGCTATCGACTGGGAGCCGGCTTCGAAGACTGGCAGCCGATGCCTCTGATGATTGGAAACGAACCGAGCATGGACCGCCCATGGCTCGGACGAGTCGCCGAGTTGGCAATCTACGATCGAGGCGATCCAGAGCGCGAGCGCTGGGGCCGAGATGGCCCTTCGTCGTGGCGACGTGGTGGCCCCGTATTGTGGACCCGGTTTCGCTCTCCCGTTGCTGCCAGGCTGGATGGCCCCACAGGACCTCGCGTGTTCGATCCACTGGCGCGTCCCACACCGGAGAAGACACGGGTCGATTCCAACGGGCTGCTTCTCGAGGGCGGGCTCTGGGCGTTTCCGGATTCGGTGTCGAGGCATGTGTATGAGCGTCTCGTGGCCTCGGACGAACTCTCGATCTATGTAGACTTCGAGCCATCGGCGTTGAGTTCGATCGAGCCTGGTCGGGTTCTCACCATGTCCCGAGATGCCGCCCTTCGCGATTTCAGCATCGCTCAAAGGGACACGGAAGTGGTCTTTCGGGTTCGCCTGCCCGTGACGGATGAGAACGCGACCCACCCAGACACGACCACCACCGGTTCGCCGCTGAACCTGTCGGAGCACCGCATTTGGGCCTTCTACAATGGTCGACACACGCGCATAGAAGTCGATGGCCATTGTTCCGGCGAGAGATTGATGGGTGCAAGGCGAGGTTGGAGGCCCCTGGCGGAGCCCCTGGGGGCAACCCTGGGGGTGGGTTGCGGTTTCATGGCCTGGGGTGCCAGCGGCACCGCCCGCCGCCTTCGCCGTCGAAACCGCATCGCCCTGGGGATGCTGGCTGGGATTTCGTTCGGTCTCGTCCTTTGGGCGCTGGGAGTCTGGAGTCACCTTCCGCACCTGGGACCCTGGGCCGCAGCCCTCACGGTCATGGCCAGCGGTCTCGGGGTTCGGGTCGGATTGGCACCGGTCTGCTCAACCGTGTCGCAGAATCGGCCCCTGAGATAGGCTCAGAGAATCCCGTGAGCCCCTCGTGGAGCCAGGACCCACGCATGATCCCGTACACACGCGTCGTAACGCGAACTCTGCGAGGTCTCGCGCTGTTTGTCGGAACCCTTCTGGGAAGTGCCTGTTCGCCCGCTCCGCCCAGCGCCCTTCCTGTTCCGGATCACATCGTTCTGGTCACCATCGATACCCTGCGGGCCGATCACCTGTCCTGGCAGGGATATCCTCTTGAAACGACACCGTTTCTGTCGCAATTCGCCGCTGACGGTGTGGTATTTCGCAATGCCTTTTCGGCGTCGAGTCATACAGCTCCCTCCCATGCGAGTTTGTTCACCGGTCTTCATCCCTATCAGCACGGTGTCATCGAAAATGGGGGGCAACTCGACTCGAGGTTTCAGACCCTCGCTGCAGTGTTTCGCCGCGCCGGTTACGAAACGGCGGGTTTCACCGGAGTCGGATTCCTGGATGGGCTGCGGCCGGGGTTCGAAACCCTGACGGCGGTGAGTGCCACCAAAGAGGGGCCGCGTGGGGGGTACGTGGTGTTGGGCCACGCTCAGCGCTGGCTGGCGGAACGGCCTCGAGACGCGAAGTTCTTCCTCTGGGTTCATTTCTACGATGTCCACGAGTGGAGGCATCAGCTCGCCCGGTATCAGAATGTTCGAGAGCAATTTCGTGAAGGATCCGAAATGGATGCACGGGAAACGCTCGCATGGGTCCAGACGCACCACAGAGTCTCGGCAAGTAGCTTCTCGGAGTCGGACCTGGATCCGGCGCTCTCGCTGCTTCGTTACGACTCCCAGATCCTCTACGTCGACCGCCTCGTGAGTTATCTGAGCCGCACTCTGGAGCGTCGATTCGATGGGACCACGCTCTGGATCGTCACGTCGGATCACGGGGAGGGCTTGGGGAGTCACGATTATCTGGGCCACGGTCGATTCCTCTACCAGGAGCAACTTCACGTCCCGTTGCTGTTTCACTTCACGACGGAGGACTCGGCGCCGGCGCCCTGGCGCGGTCGCGTTGTGGACGAGACGGTGCGGCTCGTCGATCTCCTGGGGACCCTCGACGAGGTCGTGGCTTCGAGGGCACCTGGGGACGAGCCGAGGAAAGGGATTCCACCCGACGGACGCTCCCTGGTGCCGCTCCTGCTCGGGCAGTCGGACGGGCCACCGCGACCCCCCTCTTTTGCCCAGCGACGCCCCGTCAAGACCATCTGGTCGGAGCCCAAGGAGCGGCTGTATTCACTCCACGATCACGCCAGTAAGTTGATCGTTTCGGACTCAGGTCGAGAGGAGTTCTACGATCTGATTCAGGATTCCGGCGAGACCTCAAATTTGGAAGGACCCTCCGAATCACGGGCGCGCCTCTCGGAGGAACTCCGACGGAGGATGCAAGAGATGGAAACCAGTGAGGATCGCGATTCCAATTTCCACTTCGATCCCCGTCACGAAGCCGAACTGCGAGCCCTGGGCTATCTCGAATGATCGCGTTCGATTCGTTCGATCAGGTGCGGAACCGCCTCGATCACGTTCCGTCGAACCCAAGCGTCGTTTCGTCGCCCTTCATGGAAATCCGTAAAAAGCCACTGCGAAGCCCGCTCTAGCCAGTACAGGCCGATGAAGGTCGGCCAGAGGGACGGGTGGATTTCCATTCTCGTGCAGTATTCAGCAACGCTGGAGCGCTCCCAGTCCCGGAACCTTTGGGCGGCCAGGCGGCCAGTCACGGTTTTACCGAAGTCCCAGAACGCCCTTCGCTTGTTCTGGAATGCCAAAAGGTGCAGGAGGTCGAGGAGCGGCCAACCGCGGGAAATCGAAGCATCCCAATCGAGAACACCGGAAATGCGACCCCCACGGGACACCAGGATGTTCCCAGGCCAATAATCCCCATGTGTTCGGACCAGAGGTAGGCGTTGCCCCACGAGCCGCGAGCTGAGGGCGTTGTGGAGCCTCGACAGATCGAATCGTTCGTCGATCCGCCGGCCCTCGCGCCATATCCGTTCGATGTGGTCCTTGGTCAGACGCTCGAACTCCTCGTGCCAGATGAAACTCTCGTGGCGGGTCTGAAGGTGAAGGTCGAGCAAAAGGCGTGTCGCGGCTTCGAAGGTCCGACGCCTTCCACCGAACGCCAGGGGACCCGTCGAAACCGGCTCACCTGGCAGCTTTTCTTCGACCCAGTAGGTCTGGCCCTCGACTCGACTCGAAACATGGACACGCGGTACCAGGGACAGCAGTGCAGGCGTTTCGTGGGAATGGAGTGCCTCGAGCTGGTCGGCATGTTCGGCCATCCGCTCGGTCGCCACGTCGGAAAGAGGAAGTTTGCCGATCGTTTCGTTCCGCCCCAGGCCGAGGAGCAGTGCGTTCCATCCCGCCTTGACGAACAATCCCCCGTCGGTGTCTCCGGCAGGAAAAGGCGCTCCGAGAATCGCATCGAGTCGTCCGGACGATTCGGTTTGGGTCTGAACCCGCACCGTGATGCCGCGCCCGAGTCGACTTGGTCCCCAACCGAGTCCAAGCCTTGCGGCGAGCCTCATCAACCAGAGCTGAGTCATCCGTGCTCGACCCAGCTGTAATTTTCGAAACGGCCAGGGGTTAGGGACGAACTTTCCGGTAACGAAGTACTCGCCACCGACGGCGGGTCGCACGTAGGCGGTCACTTCATTCGCAGACACCGATTCCCGTACCTTCGAACGCTCCGGGTCTTCGTTGGCGTTCAAAACGGTGATGCAACCGTTGGACGAGAGGGTTCGCTGCCATGCTTCCGGGGGCTTGTCGCACGAAACCAACTGCGCCACCGCTCCCTGGGCAAACGGCGGGTGGGAAGGATCCGCGCGCACGAGCAACGGATCGGGTGCCTGACTCGGATCCCAGTGGCTTCGGGTCAGTTCAAGAGATTCTCGGGATTTGGCGACGGCCACGACGATGCGTCCCGCGTCGGGACCGGGTGAGAGCATCAGGCGTCCGAGTTCGGGGTTGTCGAGGACGACCGTGGCCCCCCGGGCAGTTCCGCGCTCGAAGAGGAAGAGTGGAAAGAGATCGAGAAGGCCCGCCTGCCGCATGTCTCAAGCGCCCTCGCTCCAAGCCGGAAGCAGTTGGTGGAGAATCGTTTCGAGGTTATCGGAAACGGGTTTGTGTGCGTCGATGCAGACCACGCCTCGTTTTCCCGTCAAGATCGCGAGGGCTTGGAGTTGTCTCTCGGTTCGTTCCGGGGTCAGTTCACCCTTGCGAGCAGCGATTGTCACGGCATCTCCTACGAACAACGCCGTGACGTCGGGGCCGGGTGTCGCTGCAAGCAGTAAGCGGCGAGATGCCCGATTTTCGCAGAGCAGCACCTCTTGAATCAGTACGTCGAAGAAATAACGATCACACAGGACCAGACCTCCTCGAAGCATCACCGGCCGTATCGCCAACAGGTAGCGTGCCCAAAGATCGATGAAGTAGTGAATCACGGAGAAGTTGTGCGCCCACCCCACCGTCGCCTCTGGTTCCATCGTCGGGTGGTGATCGAACACGACTGTCGATCGCGAGGGTTTTTGCCCGCTCCGAAGTGAAGCCAGGATTCGTTTGGTGGGGAGCACGAACTCCTTCCAGCCCATGTATTGAGAGCGGGTGGGTCGGTAAAGTCCTCCGAGGAGAGTGCCCAAGGCGGCCAGTAGAGTGCTCTTCCCCGATCCGTCGGGTCCAGCAGTCGCGATCAGAGGTCCGGGCGGATGGATTGCAGTCGTCAAGCGCCGACCGGCACGTCGATACTGATACATCAGCATGGATGAAGTGGATCGAGGCCCCCGAAGGGAAAGCCGGCGGCGCACGAGTCGAGACAGTCGCTCCGGATACGTGCCGCTTCTCACAGCGAGGGTCAGTTCACTGAGGGCTCGGGCTCCCAGAGAGGGCAACAACGGGCGCAGGAAACTGGCCCCGTACCGTCCATAGGCGTTGCGCAACAACTGCTGGTAGCGGGCACTTACCCGCGGCTTGTCGAGCAGGCCGTGACAGAGAACGTGGCAGGCTTCATCGGCGGGGCTCGTGACCCAAAAGCCCCGGTGACGACGGCTTCGACTCAGGACATCGGTCGTATCCAAATACGAAATTCCGTGCCAGGAAAGTGAAGTCACCAGGTCGAGTTCGAGCCAGACCGCCTCGCGTTCCTCTTCGATGGCTTTCCGCACCTCGGTTCGACTCCCGACCCAGATCAACAGGTGCCCGTCTCGCTCAATGCGACGCGCCACGAAGGTGTCGGAGCCAAGGGATGACAAGGCCGCTTCGGCTTCGTCCAGACGATCGGGCTCGATCAGGAGATCCACGTCGCCCCGGACCCGATCGGGCAACTCTGCGAAATTTCGGACGACGCAGTAGCCGATTCCAAGATCCTCGAGTTCGATGGTGAAACGCTGTAGAGCTGCTCCAAAGACCTCGCCGATATGGTCGGCGATCTCTTCTTCGTCTCCGACGATGAAATCTCTCGGGGTGTTTTTTGCACTCACTCCTGAATGGCTCCATTTCCCACGAGGGTTTTACTAGGACGGTCCCCTTCGTTTCTCCGTACTTGCCGTACCAACAGGGTCAACTCGGCATTTCGAACGCCGGGAAAGCAACCCAGGACGATTCCGTAGGCGACGATGGCGGTAGGCACCAAGACGACCATCGGAACACCGCCCCACATCAGGGTGGGCACCCCGAAGGCACAGCTTCCCAGAACAGCGGCGCACAATCGGCCCCCGATTTCGGGCCAACCGACTTCGGACCGGAGTTTGGTGAGAAGAAGAAGGCACAGAAAGGTCTCTGCTGTGACAACAGCAGCCACGGCTCCGACGATCCCCCAAATCGGAATCAAGAGCAGTGCAAGAAGCAGGTTCGCAGTGGCCGCCCACCATTGACTGCGAAGGCGCTCGTTCTGACGCTCCGACGCCATCATGAAGATGTTCAGGAGGTTCTTGAGGCCAGACACGAACACGAGGATCGCGAGCCCGCGGAGAACGGGGACGGTCGCCTCGAAGTCATCCCCGAAGACGAGAGTTACGAGTTCGGGAGCAATCAGCGCAAGGCCGGAAGCAGCAGGGATTGCCACAAGGACGAAGATGCGAAGGGTCGAGTGGTAGAGTTCGCGCAGACTTTCCGCACTCTCGGCATGAAAGCGAGAAGCGACGGGAAAGATGGCCATCCCTGCGTAGTAGGCCAGGAAGGAAAGCAGGAATACGATTCGGTAGCCGGCGTTGTAGACGCCCACCGCCGCCTCGGACAGCAAGACCCCCAGGAGCAGCACGTCCATCCGGGACTGCAATTGGAACAGCAGGCCGGACATCCCATAGGGGGTGGACCTCACAGCCATCTCCCAGAGTTTCGAGGGAGACAGGCAAAGCTTGGGAATTCCGAAGGAACGGATGATCAGACCGAGGGCAACGAAGACCTCGAGACAGGCCGTTGCGGGTAGGATGGAAACCGCCATGATGAGATCTCCGCCGGCCATGGCCACGCCCATCCCGCCCAGCGCCGCCACGCAGCGAAGTCCGAATTCGAGACCCGCGAGAGTTCCCATACGCTCACGAGCGACGAAGAATGCTGCCAATCCGAGTGTGAGCCGATATGCGACTTGATAGATCGCCAGGAGCCGAACGAGTTCGATTCCCACGGGTGAGAGCGGGAGCCACGGGAGCACTGCCAGGATCAGGAGCAAACCCAGACCGCTACAAAGCAAACGCAATGTCAGGATCACACCGATGTCTTCGATGGGGCTACCGGATTTTCGGCTTACCTTCTGGACCGTCAGGTTGTAGAGACCAAAGTCCGCAAAGAGGGCACAGAAACCCGTTACCGCCATGGCGAACGAGTACTGCCCTACCCCCTCCTGTCCAAACGTTCGCGAAATCGTCACGAAGAGCGCGAAGGTGAATAGGTCGCTTGCAACCTTGACGGATGTCATGGTGCTGAAATTTCGGGCGATCCGATTGGAAACGCCGCGGCCTCCCCTTTTCACGTTTCACTCCCAACTGAAAAAGGCCGCCCGTTGATGCGATCGAAGCCGATGCGATACAGGGAGACACGCCCCGGACCCGGGAGGCGAAAGAGGAAATCCTCGGACAGGCGTCTGGCTCGCAGCGTGGGAGGCCTGTCTTCACCGGAAATCGATGGCAGCGAAAGGCCGTAGTGCACGGTCTCGTAGCCGGCACGACTGGCCAACGAATCCGAGAATAGTGAGCCCTCGAACCACGGGTAACAGAAGTGGCTTACCTGGTTTCCCTCGAGTCGCTCCTCGAGGACTCGTTTTGATTCCGAAAGCTCCCAGAGAATCGCTCGTTCCATTTCGCTTCGAGACTCGAATTCGGCTTGGTCGTGAGCGGCCGTTCGCCAGCTTTGGGCCAACTCGGCTCGCCATCGACGCCGGTCGAAAAACGGTGCTCCGCCCGCTTGTGCGACATGATCGACGAGTCGAGCTACGGCCTCTTCAGATTCGAAATATCGCCGTGTTCCCGCCATGCGCGAGGCACTTTGGAGAATGGGAGCTCCCCAGGCGAGTGCCCGGTTGGGGGATCGTGGGTTGTCGCCCGTCGGAACCGGCAGATTGACGTTGCCGTAGGTTTCAACCGGGTATCCGGGTAAAAAGAAATCTTGGATCCGACCCGAGATGGGGACGCGTGAGTGCGTCATGGAATGGGACTGGATATCCACGACACCGCTCTGGTGCATGATTTCGATTTCGCGCCAGGTACAGAGCGGTTGGTGGCGTCCCCGTTCCTTGAGATCCTCGACGCTCGCTTTCCCACGCCAGACATCCTCGAGGTTGGGATGGAGCGAGTCATCTTCGGGCACGAGGCTCGGGATTACGAAGAGAATGGCACGAAATCCGTAATGTCTAATGAGTGGGAAGGCATGAGCCCAAAACGACCAGGTGCCATCATCGAAGGTCAGTGCGACCTCCCGGCCGTCGCCGTTTCGATCCGCAAGCTTTTCGGAAAGTTCGAGTGCTCCGAGACAGCGATATCCGCCTCTGCTCAGGTGGAGGAGTTGAGACTCGAAACGCTTTGAGTCGACTTCGTGAAAGCAGAAGATCGGAGGCTCATCGGGGGGGTCGCTTCCTCGCATCACGAACGAAGGCATCGATCCTTGCGCGAAGGCGAGGACCTCATCGATGTTCTTGCGGTAGCTACGCGCGATGCGCGTGTTCAAGTTTTGCTTCATCCTTCGAGCCTGAGCGGAAGCGCGCGGTGCCGGCCATCCAGGGTCCGATCCCAGGGGGCCGCGTCTATGCATTTCGTCCAGGCTTTCGGCGGCCTTGAGACCGATGCTGCTCGAAGTTGCGATTTCACTACATCCGAGGACGGCTCAGGTCGATCCAGGGAGGCGCGCCATCACTCTTTCCAAGATTTCCTTGAAAGGTCGACCTGCGACATGCCCCGGATTCGTATCCTCCACGTACTCGACAAATTGACGGTGGGCGATTCGCAACTTCACGGCGTAACTCGACTGTGCGGTTGGTGGTTACCGTCATTCTCCGAAGAAGAGTTCGAAATCGCGGCCGTGAGTCTGCGCACCCAGGATTCTGCGGGGATCTTCCTCGAGCAGTCCGGGGTCTCCATGCACTATCTGGGAATGAGTTCCACGGATCCTCGCGCGCTCCTGGCCCTCATCGCTCTCGCGCGTCGACTCGATTCCGATCTTCTGCATCTTCACGGATACGGAGCGAGCAATTTCGGCCGAATTACAGCTCGGATGCTCGGGGTTCCGTGCATCGTCCACGAGCACATCGCCAACGACCGGGTTCCCCGGGTCCAGCAGGTTGCGGATCGGCTCTTGTCCAGGTTGACAACCCACGGCATCGCGATTTCTCAGGCTACGAAGCGATTCATGGTCGATCAGCGGTACATGGACGAAGAGCGCATGGAAGTGGTCTACAACGGGATCCCTCTGGATGCCTTCGCGGACGGTGGCTCACGGGACGTTTTGGATCTTCATGACGGATGGCGCCAACAGAACCGAATCCCGCCCCACCACCGCGTGGTCGCCATCGTGGGGCGACTGAACGAGATCAAAGGTCACCGATACTTCCTGGAGGCCGCGGGTGCCGTGCTTTCCCAGACGCGCGATACGAGCTTTATCGTGGTCGGGGACGGTGAGGACGCGTCGCCTCTGATCGAAATGACCGAGAGCCTGGGAATCGGAGACCGCGTGCACTTTCTCGGACACAGGGAGGATGTGGCCGCAATTCTCCAGGATTCGGATATTTGCGTCATTCCCTCACTCGAAGAAGGGGGCCCACTCGTGTTGTTCGAGGCCTGGGCGGCTCGCTGCGCAGTTCTCATTACCACGACTTGTGGGCTGGCCGAGATGGTCGATGACGGGCAGAACGGTTTCCGATTGCCGCCCCGCGATAGCGAAGCCATTGCGATACGGCTCCTGGAACTCCTGGGAGATCCCGCCCTTGCCAAGCGCCTCGCGGAGCGTGGGCGTGAGATGGCCTTTGCTCACGACGTGTCCCAGACCGTGGCACGAATGGCCCGAACCTATCGAAAGTTGGTGGCCTAGGGCGACCGTCCAAGCTTGGTTTCAGGGTGAAAGTTTCACCGAGACCAGACGCTTCGAATGGCTCGACTGTTTCGCTGCGATCACGACCAGTGTGTCCGTGAAGCTCTGCTTGGTGCTCTGGGCGTTGTTGAGATTTCCGGTCATGAGAAGCCGCTCGGAGCCAAAAGCGATCTCGTCCATCCCGCTGGTTCGATAGACGATCGGGCCCCCGGCGATGTTCCGCGTATAGGCGACGATGAGTTCCCGTGTGAACTCATTGACCATCACGATTGGCCGCGTTCCCGAGTAGGCGACCGGGTGTAACGTGCTCCAGTCACCCTGCGGATTGCGCGCCATCAGCACAATCTCGGGACGATTGTCGATGTGCTCGTAGGAGGTCTTGACGACCACGTAAAGAGTCCCATCGGAAGTGGTTGCCGTGTTGATGTGGTCATCTGCGAGCCCAATGGGTCCATCTGTCGAATCGCCTTCGACGGGAACTTCCTTCTCGGACCATTTCATGGGTTCGTCGCCGTCGAGATGGATACGGGCTCCGAAATGTCCCCGGCGCTGATTCGACCAGACAACGGCGACGGAATTCCCGAGCGCGACGATGGATCCGATGTCGTCGTCATCGATTCCAGCCGCGATCGTGATTTCTCCACTCCAATTCGTGTAGGGCGGCTGGGAACTTGTCCGGACCACGACGGAATCGCGTTGATCGTACGCGACCCATAGTGCGCCATGGCTGTCCAGCGCCAGGGTGGCCGTCTCGGTTTCGTCCAGGAGCGGGAACGAGATTGGCTCCCTCCTTTGATTCCAGAGTTCATACCGCGGGGGGTTCTCGCTGATGGGTTCAATGCTGACGAGGGTGGTGTCCTCGCCAGCTACCAGAACCAGATGAACCAGACCGGTTGCCTCCTCGATCACATAATCTGCATGCGTGAGCGTCTGTGCTGAGACCTCCAACTCCTTTGTCCACTCGTCTCCATCCAGGCGCCATACCCAGGTTCCAGAGCTGTCGGGCCAGACGCCCCACCATTGGCCGCGGTGCCTCCAGACCTTCGACTGGGGCTTGTCCCGGGTATCGGTGCTCGTGCGGCTGATTTCATTTGGATGCACTTTCCAGCTGTCGAGTGCGGGAAGGTGCTCGATGGCCATCAGTTCGCGGATTTCTTCTCCAGTGAGGGCAATATCGTAGACGGCCATGTGATCCAGACGCCCGCGATAGCCGTTTCCGTTCTCTCCGCTCCCTCCCAACTGCAAGGGAAGTTCGTTTCGGGCGACTTTCAGGCCGGGTCGAGAGATCTGAGTTTCAAGGTGCCCGTTTACGTAGAGCTTCATCTCAGTGCCATCGAAAGTCGCCGCGATGTGCATCCAACTCAACCCATCCGCGGGGTAGGAACTCTTGGAGTACGCCGCATTCCGGTCACCCTCGGTTGCACCATTGATGCGTATGAAGGATCGACCCAGGCGATCGAGGCCAAGTTCATAGCCGTTGATCGTCCCGTTCGAACCCTTGGTGATCAGACTCTGATCGAGGATCCCTGTGGGCGAGACCCACGCCGCCAGACTCAATTCCGTCGTCGCATCGAGGGATCGATGCGGTTCGATGATGGCGCCGGCCCCGGCTCCGAGAAGTGAGAGTGTCCCCTCCTCCAGGATCGCGGTGGTTCCGAGCGTTCCGTGGTTCGACCAGGGGGAACTGTCAATCAGTGTGTTGCCGGCGCCTTCGTTCATGTACCAGGTACCGACGTTGCCGTAGACGATGTCGTCACGGGGATCGGTTCCGAACAGTGATTCCTCGAAGTTTGTCGTACCGTCGCCATCGGAATCGAGCGATCCATCTCGAGCATCCAGTGGATCGAGACCATAGAAGCGCTCGAATTCGTCGGACATGCCATCGTTGTCGTCGTCGGGATCAGCGTGATCACCCGTCCCGTCACCATCTGCATCGAACCACTCCGTAGGGTCCCTCGGGAAGGCATCGGCGAGGTCTTCATGGCCGTCACCATCCCAATCGGGAACGACGTCCACGGACATGACCAATCTGATCTCGGCGTCTCGGAGAGCTTCGGAGTAGAGGTGGACCGCATCGAGAGATCCATGGAACATGAACTCGCCGGAACCTCCACCGCCCAGGCTGATCGACGAGGGACCTGTCTCCAGAGTGCCACCTGAGTGGAGGGCCGATTCGACGGCAATTCCGTCGACGAATAGTGTCAGCGTTTCGTCGTCTCGGCGGGCCGCCAAGTGGATCCAGCGCTTCCCATCGGCCAGAAGGGGCTCGGGAGTTCTGACTTCCACGGTCGGTTGGCCGTCGCCGTTCACGATGTTCACGAAGGCATGCCCCTGATCGGTCAGCCCGACCGTGTATCCCTGGCCTGTTGAGGATCCCAGGTGGGAAATGACCGTCTGACGTCCAGTCGCATTGGGCTTTACCCAGGCCATGGTCGTGAATCGCTGCACCAGGGACAATCCAGCAGCCGTGGGTACCCATGCGGGTTCGGCGTTTGGGGAGAGTTCGAGGCTGGATCCGCCCACCCCAAGGGCCCAGTTCACACCGGTCCCCAATACACCTGGATTTCCACGATTCGAATCGTCTGCAAAGGTCTCTCCGGTCCCTTCGTTGAATCCCCAACTGCCCGTGAGGAACAAGCGCGGGTTGATTCGCGGATCCGTTCCTTGATCAAATTCTTCCCGGTTCGAGATTCCATCTCCATCGGAATCCGTTGAGGCATCCTGGCTAGAGTGCGGGTCGAGCCCGTGACTGATCTCCCAGCTGTCGAACATGCCATCGCCATCGTCGTCGCGGTCGGCCTCATCGCCGATCCCGTCGCCATCAATGTCCGAATTCTCAGACGGATCCGACGGAAATGCATCCCTTGCATCGCCGACTCCATCGCCATCTCGATCGGTCGGGTGTGTTCCCAGTTCGTATTCGCGAAGACTGGCGATGCCATCGAGGTCGGGGTCCGTCAGGGCGTCGGATGGATCCAGGGCGTCGAGACCGTGGTCTCTTTCGAAAACATTGGGGATGCCATCCCCGTCAATGTCTGAGTCCGTCCCGTCCCCCACTCCGTCGGAGTCGAGGTCCGAGAATTCCGATGCGTCCAGTGGGAAGGCATCTTCGATGTCGACGACGCCATCTCCGTCTGTATCGATGTGGACTTCTCGTCCGACCAACACTTCCTGTAGCTCTCTCGGATCGAGCGCTCGGCGATAGAGGCGCACGTCGTCGACCCCGCCGAGAACGCCCATCTCACCCCGAGACCCCGCTCCTATTGAAATCGGGCAATCGTTGACTGGAAGGACGAGATCTTCGGCCAAACGTTCCGCTTCAAGCACGCCGTTGATGTAGATACGGAGCATCCTGCCATCGAACACGCCGGCGACGTGCATCCAGGTCGTTCCGTCTGTCGGGTAGTGGGAGGTCGCGTAGAGCTTGAAGTCGTTCCCTCGCGAGGCACGGGACACTCGCACAAAGGGGACTCCCTGGTAGCCCGACAGGGAAATTTCAATCCCGTCGATATCATCGGACTCGGATTTGCTCACTACATACTGGGTCCCCCGCTTCGACGGCCGAATCCAGGTGGACAGCGTGAATTCGTGCGCGGTGTCCAAACTGTCGGAATCGGCGACCGTGACTCGTGAACCGCTTCCATCGAATTCGAGAGCGTTCCCGAACACTCCGGGAGTCCAGATCGGGGCTTCCCCTTTGACCTTGAACTCTCCATCGTTTCCACGCCCCGAAGCATCGCCAATGAATCTGCCGACTCCCTCGTTGAACTGCCAGATTCCGACCTCATGGCGCCCCTCGCGTTCGCCTGAGAGGTCATCGGTGAGAGGCAGGCCCGGGGACTCAGAAGAGTCGTCTTGCTCCGGGCGGGATTCATCCGACTCTAGCGACGCTGTTTCGAGCGACGAGCCGTTCGTTTCTTGCTCGAGTTCACCCGGCGAGAGGTCCAGGGAGTCCGATGGAACGGTCACGTGGGTGGGATCCACGGTTTGAACGATTTCGGCTGGTTCCTGGGTTGTGCCGGGTCCGCCGCTGAGTTCCTCTGGATCTGAAAGAAGCAGATCCCCACGCCGAATTCGATCGATCTCACTTGAAGACAATCCGCGAGCGTAGATCCGAACATCGTCGAGGGCACCATCGAAGGGGTTCTTTCCAGAGCTAGATGCCCCGATGGAAAGCGGGCGGGTGTTGTTTCCGACGATCAAGTCCGGCGCGGCGACAACCGTCTCTGCCACACCGTTGGTGTAGAAGGTGATGTTTTCACCATCGAAGGTTGCTGCCACGTGTATCCACGTGAGGCCGTCCGTCGGATAACGAGTGGCTCCGAAGATCTTGAAATCGTTACCGCGACTCGCCTGGTTGAAGCGTACGTAGGGTAGGCCCGTGGGTCCAGAAAGGGACAATTCGATCCCATCTCGGAATCCGTATTCCAATTTGCTGATGATGAACTGTGTCTTGCGGGCGACGGGGCGAATCCAGGCAGCCAGAGTCCAATGTTTTGCGTTTTCGAAATCCGCGCTGTGAGGCACGGTGACAAGCGCCGTGGTGGTTCCCGTGAAATCAAGCGCTTGGCCGGTGACACCGGACACGCGGGGTACATGGGTGCTTAGGCGACCGTGATGTTCCCGCTCGGAGACATCGTAAACAGTGCTTTCGACGCCCTCGTCAAATCTCCAGATTCCGAGGGCATTCAGCGGAACTCCCTGGCGTGGGTCTGTGCCTTCTAGAAATTCTCGAAGGTTGGACGCTTCGTCTCGGTCTGGATCGTAGTTCCCATCCGAAGGGTCTCGCGGATCGAGTTCGTAGAGCAACTCCCAGGCGTCGTCCATCCCATCTCCGTCGACATCCGGATCGGAGTTGTCCCCGACCCCGTCCTCATCGAAGTCCGACCACTCGGTTGAATCCCTCGGAAATGCATCCTCGCTGTCGCGAATGCCATCTTGGTCGCCATCTCGTGGGTGCCCCGAAGTTTGAAACTCATTGAGATTCGACATTCCGTCGCCGTCAGCGTCGAGGTTTGCATCCCTATCGTCCATGGGATCGAAGGCGTATTCGATTTCCCAGACGTCAGGCATCCCATCGTTATCGTCGTCCGGATCGCCCAAGTCGCCCAGGCCATCCCCGTCGTGGTCACGACTCTCCATCGCGTCCAACGGAAACAGGTCCAGAGAATCGGGAACACCATCGCCATCACTATCTGCACCCAGGGTTCGGCCGGCCATCACCTGACGAATCTCGTCCGGTCCGAGAGCGCCGGCGTACAGCCGAACGTCATCCATGGCACCTTCGAACGATCCCCGGCCATCCTGTTGTGCACCGAGACTGATGGGGAGATCGTTACGGCCGATTACCAAACCGGGGGCATCGTGGGTGGTTTCGAGTTGCCCGTCTACGTAGAGCCGAATCGCATTCCCGTCGAAACTGGCAGCCAGGTGTTGCCACCGGTCACCATCGGTGGGATAGGTGGAACTCGCGAGCACCTTGTAGTCATTGCCGGAACTGGCCTGGTTGAAACGAATAAAGGCGCGGTGGCTACTGAGAGAAAGACCGAGTTCGTACCCGTCCACTTTTCCGTACTTGGCCTTTTTGACGAGGTATTGCGTGGCTTCACGCTCAGGGCGAACCCAGACGGTCAAAGTCATTCCCGAATCCACGTTTAAGGCGTTCGCATGGGCGATCTCGATACGGTTGTCGCCGGAACGGAATTCCAGTGCCTGGCCGAAACGGCCCGGGACCGCGGCGAACGTGGTTCCCTGAATCGATCCATCGTGACCAAGCCCCGAACTGTCGAAGGCCACGAGATTCTCCGGTCGATCGAATGTCCAGTGCCCGACCTTCTTACGGGGAAGAGGCTCTGTGGGGCCCGATGCTGCGGGGGTTGGTTCGACAATTGGATCGAGCTCCGTGGAGATGGTGGGCTGGGGGTCCGCAGCTCCTTCCTCAGCATCCGGGCCGAGCTCGGGTGAGGGTTGTGTCGGAGTGGCAACGGGGGTCGGGACCGGCTCGGGGGCGCCGTTCGATGTGTCGGGAGCTGGCAAACCATCGTTGGTGTCGGTCACGACAGAATTGTCGGTGTCCATGGGTTGCTCGACGACGAGCGAGTCGGTTCCGTTCGGATCTTCCTCGAGGACGACGGATGGCACTTCATCGATGGCCTGGCCCATCATCAGCCGCTGTATTTCCTCCAGCTCGAGTGCTCGATTGAATATCCGAACCTCGTCGAGGTCCCCCCGAAGACCGTTGTTGCCACCGGGTTCCGAAGCCAGAGACAGCGGAAGGTCATTCTTTCGGATTTTCAGATCCGCGGCGGGTTGACTCGCATCGAGTTGACCGTCGACGAAGAGCCGGATCGTTTCACCGTCGAAAGTGCCGACCAGATGTTGCCAGGACGACCCGTCCCTGGGATAGGTGGAGCTCCCGACCAGCTTGTAGGCGTTGCCTGAAGTCGCCTGATTGAAACGGACGAAGGGGTGCGGAGATCCACCCGACAGGGACAACTCGTACCCATCCACACGCCCCCACTTGGATTTCTTGATCACGTATTGGGTGGCGTGGGCGGTGGGTCGGACCCACGCTGCGAGAGTGATTTCTCCTTCGGTTTCCAGTGCTTCTCGATGAGGGATTTCGACATGGGCCAACCCCCGGCCGGCCGCGAATCCGGATCCCCGAATTCCAGGAGTCGGCTCGCGAGTCCCCTGTAGGTCGCCGTGGTGTTCCAAGCCTGATGCATCCACGATGCGGTTCGAATCGTCGGCGTCGAAGTTCCACATACCCAGCAACTCCGTCGACGCCGCGCCCAAGCTTGGATCGAGAACGGGAGACGCTGACAAGTCCTCGGTCCCGGACGAATCTCCAGGGGACGACACCACGGTGTCTTCGCCAGTCGATACGGAGTCGCCGGAAGGCCTTTCCGGGCTCGCAACGGAGTCGGAAGCCTCTTGGGTCGTCGAGGGGTTTGAGTTGCCGCTGCCGCCGAGGGACCCGACCGCGATCGAAGAAGCCGGGTTCGGTTCCGCATTCTCGACGGGAGGATCTTTGGAATCCGAACCCGTTGCGGATCCGCTGGGGAGTTCGGCGGCAGCGGTGTTACCGGCCATCAGGGAATGAATCTCGGCTGGGGCAAGAGCTCGATCGTAGAGGCGAACCTCGTCGAGGTCTCCCTGAAGACCATGCTTTCCCCGGTATCCGCTAGCGAGAGTCAGCGGCAAATCGTTTTGGGCGATTACGAGGTCGGGCGCCCAGAGTTCACCGTCCAGTTTTCCGTCGACGTAGAGTCGAATCCATTTCCCGTCGAAGGTGGCCGCGAGATGCTGCCAAACCTCGCCGACGTGTGGATATTCGGTCGTTGCCACGAGGCGTTGGGCGTTTCCCAGACTTGCCTGATTAAAACGTACGAAGGCTCTCCCGAGGGAACCCGAGAGCGCCAATTCGAACCCGTCGACACGGCCCCACTTCGCTTTCTTTACCACGTACTGGGTGGCCTGAACATTTGGACGAACCCAAGCCGCGATGCTGATCGCACCGCCGACGTCGAGTTGGTCGGGAGCGTTGACCTCGAGAAAGCCACTTCCGTCCGCGGACCCGAAGGCAGCCCCGCGGACCCCGGTCACGCTCTGCGCCACTCCGTTGAGGTCGCCGTGGAGTTCCAGCCCCGACGTGTCCGAGCCCATCCCGGTTCCCTGTTCGTCAAAGTTCCATTCACCGAGGAGTCCATCGCGTGTCAGTGGGGCGTCGGCTTCTGGTTGTCCTTCGGCTTCCTGAGATTCGGCTAAACCGGGGGGCGCGTTGCTGGGCAGTTCCGAAGTGCCGATTGCGGTGGCTTCCTCTTCGGGGAGTGGGGCGATTTCCGGCGCGCTGATGGCATCGCTACTCGTCGTCAGCCCTGCGATCTGTTCCGCACTCAAAGCAAAATCGTAGAGCCTCAGGTCGTCGAGGTTGCCTTCGAAGGGGTTCTTTCCATCAGGACCTGAACCGATCCAGAGATCCACGTCATTTTCGGGAATGACGAGTCCGGGAGCCACGATCGAATCTTCGAGACGGCCGTCGACATACATGTGAATCCACTGTCCGTCGTAGCTGACAGCGACATGCATCCAAGTAACGCCGTCGGTTGGATATCCGGTTTCGGAAAGCAGTCTGTAGTCGTTGCGGCTGGAAGCTTGATTGAAGCGGAAGAAGATTCTTCTGTCTCGGGAAGAAAGGGAAAGCTCGTATCCATCGGTTTGTCCGTAGACAGCTTTTTTGACCACGTACTGGGTTCCCGACCGGAAGGGCTGGATCCAGGCGGCCAAGGAGAACTGCTCCCCCAGATTGAGAGCGCCCGACGTCGGAACCCGAAAGCTTGAGTTCTCATGGGAAAAGCCGGCACCGGAGCCAAAGACCCCGTCGCTCCAGGCCGCCTCGGAACGGCTCCGTTCCGCAGTCCCGGCCCGTTCCAGACGATCGGCTGCATGACTCCCCTGCCCTTCGTCGAAGGTCCAGTGCCCTCCGGATTCGGCGAGAATCGGCAATGTGATCGAAATGCTCAGCAAAAAGCCGAGCACGGATAGGCCTCTGAGCATTTTTTCGTTCCAGCGACGCCCGGGAAAAGGCACCCAGCGTCACGGTTACAGGGTTCTGGTCCCGTGGAACCACGGAACCACCCGACCTCTCGAGGCACTATTCTATATTCAAAGAGTCTTAGTTCATGTACTTATTATGACCTTAATATTTAAAATTACAGAATTTGTAAAGCTGCATTAAAGAGATATTAGAACTGGATGAGTGGCGCGGTCGGTCTGGGTCCGGCTCAGACCCAGCCGTGATCTTCGTACCAATGGAGCGTGCGTCGAATGGCGTCGCGCAGTCGCACCTCGGGTTCGAAACCGAGTCGTTCTCGCGCCTTGTCGATGCAAAACGCGCGGTGGTTCTGGAAGAAGCTGAGTCTGCGGTGGTGTAGCGGGGGTTCGAGGCCCAGGGGCGGGAAGATCGCTTCGCAGACACTGGCCATCCATTGCATAGGTGCCATGGGGACGTGGAGACCCAAGGGCCTCACACCGCATTCCTCTGCGATCATCTCCACCAGTTCGTTCAGCGGCAGATATTCGTCGCCGCCGAGGATGAACGCTTCGCCCACGGCCTCGTCCTTTTCCATGCACAGGAGGAAACCCGCCACCACGTCGTCCACGTAGGCAGGCTGGAAGAGCGGGCTCCCATCGCCGAAGATGACGAAACGCCGCTTCTTTACGAGTTTGAACAGTTTGACCATCCTCTCGTCGCCGGGACCGAGGAGTGAGATGGGACGAACGACACTGATCGGCAGGCCGGTTTCACGATAGATCTCCCAGACGCGCTGCTCGGCCCGGAGTTTCGTCTCCTGGTAGGCGTCCCCGGGATTGAAAGCCGTACGCTCATTGGCGGGGACCTCGCGAACGCTCCCGTGGACCCCGATGGTGCTGGTGTGTACCAATCGATCGACGCGGTGACGCAAGGCGGCCTGCAGGACGTGCTCGGTTCCGGTGACGTTGATCGACTCGGCCTCTCCGTCCGAAGCGGCACTTCGAAAATTCGAGACCAGGTGGAAAACTACGTCCATTCCGGCCACCGCGGCGTCGACTCCGCGGTCGTCCCGGATATCGCCCTGGAGGTACCGAACCCCTTCGATGGGTGAGTCGGGCAAATGTCGTCCATAGGAGGTGACTTCGTCGCCCCGTTTGATCAACTCCCCAACGAGGTGTCCTCCCAGGAACCCCGCTCCACCGGTCACCAGAATCTTGGCCATTTTGCCTCCGGAATGCCCAGCATTTCGACGCTGCCGGGAGGGGGCGTGCCCCGCAGGTACCTTTCGGCGGAGTGGCCTCGGGACCTGAGTAGGGCTCAGGCGCTCGAGTTGTCTCGCCGATCCGAGAAACATGGACACCACCCTGCCCTGGCCCGTGCGTCTTTTCGAGAAATCCATTCTCAAGCAGGCGAAATGGCGTGTGCTGACCGGGCTTCTCCCCGAGCCCGCAGTCCGAGCGAGGTCCGAAGCCCTGGACCTGGGGGCGGACAACGGGGTAATCAGTTATCTGCTCCGACAAGAAGGCGGCAACTGGCGCAGTGCCGATCTCGACGAGAAGAGCGTCGCTTCGATTCAGTCGCTGGTGGGCGAAGAGGTGTACCAGACCGACGGTTGCAGTGTTCCCTTCGCAGACGCTTCCCTCGACACCATCGTGGTCATCGACATGCTCGAGCATGTCGAGACCGACCGTGAACTCCTGGTGGATTTGGAGCGGGCCCTGCGGCCGGGTGGAATTCTCATCCTCAACGTTCCCCATCAGAAGTCATGGAGTGCTCTCCGTCGTCTGCGGGATGCACTGGGTTTGGACGATGCCTGGCATGGGCACGTGCGCCCGGGCTACACGCGACCCGAATTGGTCGCGCTGCTCCCCGACAGTTTCGAGGTGACCGAGAGTTTGACCTACAACCGCTTCTTCTCGGAGTTGTTGGACATCGCACTCAACTTTGCAGTGACCCGCGGAACAGGTTCGGACTCGACCTCCAAGGGTGTGGTCTTGACAGGGCAGGAACTCGAACGGCACGAAAAGAGCTTTCGCCTCTACTCCTTCATCTATCCACTGGCGTGGCTCTGGTCCCGTCTCGACGCGCTCGTGCCCTTCACCCGAGGCTATATGCTCGCCATCCGAGCCGAAAAAAAAGCCGTCGGGAAAACCGAAGCCTGCTGAAGAGAAACGCCCGATCATGGGCCGTCGCAGGGCCTTCAGGTCCCGGCTTCGATTCCCAGAGACTGGTAGGTGGCGAGCAATTTACGCCCGAATGCGTCGAATCCGTATTCAGTGTCGACGAGTTTCCGGGCCACACGGGCGCGCTCGGCATGAAGGTCTGGAGCCTCCAGGACGCTGGCCACTCCATCGGCAAAATCGGTGGCATCCGGGTTCCGCAAGATGGCACAAGAATCGTCCAATACCTGGGTGTGGGTTTCGAGGCGGGTCGCGACAATGGGTCGTTCCGCGCGCATGTAGGTGTAGATCTTGAGCGGTGTGTTGCCCCCTTGTGTGCGGGGCGAAACCAGGACTTCGGCCAGGGCCATCCATTCGGGCATGGAAGACGGGGCTTTCGCACCAAGTGCTGCCACGCTTCCAGCGAGTCCCTTGTGCCGGATCGTCTCGCGACAGGCGCGCACGTCGCCTTCTTCTCCCCCCACCAGGAGAAACAACACCTCCGGTACGCGCTCACGCACCAGGGGGGCGGCTTCAAGGAGGAGGTCTAGCCCTTGATAGCCCTCAAGATTGCCCGTGTAGAGCACCACGCGGCGCCCATGCAGTTGGTGATTCTCCCTCAGTCGTTCCACCTGCACGGGATCCGCGTCCCGCAGAGATTCGGGCAGGGGCGTGTCTTCGATCTGAAAAGCGGGAGTCGATGGTGCAAGTCCTGCTGCGAATTCGGTGAGTGAACGGCAAACCGTTACCGCTGCTTTGGCACGCCGAAGTGCGAGTTGCTCCAACTTTTGCACCCCGGTCAGCAAGAAGTCTCGACGGATGGCCCCGGAGTACGCGAGCTGTTGACTGATGGAAGAGTCGAGATCGTAGACCAACTTCGCGCCGAGCCAGGTCAGGGGTAGCGCCAGAAACACGGCTTCTTCGACCGCGTGCACGGCAGCGTAACGCCTACGAATCCAGAGGCTAAACACCTTGATCGCCAATAAGAGATCGAGCACGACCTTCTGCTTGGAAAAACCAATGGGGACGGAGTCGATCCACGGACATCGAAGCGCACGATGGATCTCAAGACCAGGCAACTCCACGTCCTCGCCGAGCGGAAACGTCACCAGGTCGACCTTGATGCCAGCCCCAGTCAACACGCGGCACATCTGCAGAACGTTCATGGGGGTGCCCCGAGGAGCGTAGAAGGGCTGTGGGGCGATCAGCAGAATTCGCGTCGTCGCTTCGGAGTTCACGGGCAGTCTCCCTGAGGTAGCTGGGTTCTGGCCAGGCATCGCCTGGCTTCCGTGAGTTGTCTCTCTTGCTCACTGGCGATCCACCCGAGTTCCCGAGCCATGAGTTTCCCGCAGCGGTCCAGGGATACGGCATCGAGATCGCCGCGAGCGGCCAATTCGGTGCGGGACATCACCACGTCGGTTAGGTCGAGGGCCATCTCAGTGTGGACTGAGTGAACGACTTCCGCTCCGATCACGGGACTGGTGGGAGTCAAACGGGTGGCCAGTTCCGGTCGCAGGTCGACCCATTCGAGCACCTTTTCGGCGCGGCTCCCGTATTGGACCAGGAGATGGGCCAGTACCTCATGGTCCAGTGACTCGGACCCGGCCGTCAAGCTGGCCGCCGTCACGGCGAGTCTGGAACGAATCTCGGCCAGGGAATCGAAATCAC
This sequence comes from Myxococcota bacterium, assembly GCA_022447545.1. GTDB lineage: Bacteria > Myxococcota_A > UBA9160 > UBA9160 > SMWR01 > JAKVBI01. The sequence continues at coordinate 353,852 of JAKVBI010000010.1, read as the reverse complement.
CACCGGGAAGGGATGGCCCGGGTGCCGGCGGTGCCGGGAGTTCCCGCCCGAGCATTCGGCCGACTCGATCGACCACTCGCTCTGCCGCCGCGGCAGCCTCAGTGAACTTGACACCCACCAGGGTCAACAACCCGGAGGGTCCCCCACTGGCCGCGTGGTCGATGAAGACGGCTTCAGATAGAGCCTGTGATCGATGGGTCTTTGGACACCAACGCGCCACGGGCTGGATTCCCGAGTGGACAACTCCCACATCCTCGAGATCCAACTTTGCGTCTGGCAGAACCCGGTCGACTGCCTTCAGGAGTCGCTCGACTTCGTTGAGATGGGGTTCCGGGCATCCATCGGCCCGAGGCGGGAGGTGAAGAGTTCCGAGCAGGCTGCGTCCTCGCCAGGGCGCCAAGAACAAGGTTTGGCTCCCCAGGGCCTCACAAGCGCCCTCCACTTCGAGGCCCAAAGCCACTGCATCAACGAGGGCACGCTTGAGGACCACGTTGACGGCCCGGCTCAGTGGCACCGGTTGGGGGGCGGGATCTGTGAGGGTCGAAAGCAGATTCCAGGCCCCTGCCCCCGCACAATTCACGACAGCGTGGGCGCGAATCTCACTTTGTGTGTTTGTCCGCCGATCCCGAACCTGCGCTCCCAGGATCCGGTTGCCATCCAGCAGGAGGCGCTCGACGTCCACGTGGTTCGCCACACAGGCATCCGCCGCCGCCGCGGCCGCCACGAAGCCCAGGACCATCCGCTCCGTCGACTGCATCTGTGCGTCCCACCAGACCGCCGCCCCGGAAAATTCGGAAACATCGAGTTCGGGAACCCAGCTTGAGAGCTGGCGCGCGTCGACGACGCGCCCCGCTGGGAGGGCTCTGCGTTCCCCGCCCCGAGTCAGGTCAGAGCCCCCGATCCAACGATGCAACTTGAGTGCAACTCCCATGGCCGCCCTGCCCCGGATTCCTGCACCCCGCGTGGGTAGAACGAACTCGAGCGGTTGCACGAGATGAGGAGCCAACTGAAGAAAACGCCGCTGTTGGTCAGCGGACTGCCGAACTCGCCGCAGGTCCAGGTGTTGCAGGTGCCGAATGCCTCCGTGCAGCGTCTTGAAGCTGTTCCAGGACGTGGCGGACCCAAAGTCGTCCCTCTCCACGAGCGCAACCCGAAGACCCCGCAATGCCGCCTCGCGAGCTACGGCGGCTCCATGGATCCCGCCCCCCACGACGAGCAGGTCCATCTCTTCGGTTTCACCGGAAGGGAGTTGACGCTCCACGTCCTTTCAATCGGAAGGACGGGCCCCAGGCTGAATCAGCGCGTTCGGTCGGCCTCGGTTCCTATTTTTTAAACAGGGCGTCAAGGGCCTCACGTGCGTGTTCGGTCTCTTTCGAAGAGTCCTTGGATCCTCGTTGCCCGGGGCTGAAATATTCGCATCGATTGGCTCGGTCTCGGCCTTGGACCCGTTCCGCGCTGCTCTCGCGGCATTCGTTGTACGCGTTTGGATCGTGGTGTCGGCAGTTGAAACACACATGCAAATCGGACCCGCAACTCTCGCATTCATCGCGAAAAGCCACGCGCTCGCCAGATCCAATTTCGTGATGGGTCGCGCAGTGAAAGCAATTCATGATTCGCGAAACTCACTCATCGGTGGCCGAGCTGTCAACCAACGTCAGATCCACCGAGAAAAGCCAATCGCCCGACAGCGGTTCAGGAGATTCGCTCGGTATCCGATACACCCAGCGTGAGCGGGTTGGAACTCGAAAAACCCATTTTCTCGAGTCGCGCCGAGGACCTGTCGTTCCGCGATTCTATCGACGCGTTCGTCGTAAATCTCGCCGAGCGTATGGATGCACTTCAGGACGCCGAGGCTGTCAGTGACCATACGACTCTGTGCGAGCAGGCGTCGATTCTGGCCACCGATGCTCGTCACGCCGGCTTTGAAGTGCTGGCCACCTGTCTTGACGAGCTTTTCCGCGCCTGTCCAGGACTCTCTCAGGCGGTTCTTCGTGAACAACTGGTCGGCTTGACTCGTCTGGCCCAGCGCATTCGCCTCGGGCACCGTGGTTCTCTCTGAATCGTCTCCCCGAAAGCGGTGAGTTGCGATCCAGGGCACGGCGGTATCCATTCTGTAGGCGTCAGAGAAAGAACCAAAGGTCGATGACCGACCCGTCGGGCCCCGTCCAGCGACCACTTGCCAACAGAACAGCGATGAAGATCGCGAGGTTCGAGCTGGCGTGTACGACCACCAGCGCCATCACGTCCTGTCGACGATAGAACCACCACTGGGTCAGGAGCACCCATGCAAATGCGACCGGCCATTCCCAGCGGACGTGACTGAAGGTGAACATCACCACGACAACCACAAAGCTTCGCGCGCTGAATCGACCGATCGGCACTTTTCTGAAATCACGCCGGGTATCGAACACATCGACGAAGCGCGGCAGCCAACTTCGAATGAAGAGTTCTTCCAGAAACGGAGTGACGACACCGAACCCAATGGCACGCAAGGTCAGGGCCAGGCCGATGTGATCGGCTCCGAGTTGACGAGCGTCGAATTCTCCGCCGGGTTCCGGTCGGAGGGAGGGAAGCAACACGTATGGCGCCATCCAGAGCACCGCGCCCAGGACGCCGATGGCAACGTCCGCCAGCGTGGTTGAAAAGCGCCAGGGCCGGTTCCGAAGTTCAGGATAAGCACCATTCCAAGCGAAATAGAGAAGAATCACGAGCGGGACAGCCACCTTCAGGGGAAGGGGGGCGCCGCGCTCGACGAGCACGAGAAACACGAAGTAAGGCACAAGGTAGGCCCAATATCCGTGATTCGATCGCGCTGCCACGTTGCCAGTCTATCGCTCCTTGCCCTGTGAGCCTGCATCGAGCTGAGAAGTTCTCCAGATTCCGAGCTGGAGAGGATCGTGGGCGCGATCCAGGATGCTCGCGGACACTACGCCGGGTCGCCGGTAACCATCCAGCGGTCCCTCAAATGGCGCACGACGATGGTGTTCGACCGCTCGGCAGGGTCCCCCCCACCGCGATTGAGACGACCCAGTGCATTGGGGGCGAAGTGTCGGCTGTCTCTTCCGAATTCAAAGGGATAGCGGTCGTGGGGAAGCACGAATTTGGGCGCGAGGCAGTGACCACTGAGCCAGACGTCATCGACAGTGCGCGCCTGGGAAGGCGCACCGCTGTAGTCGAGCGTATCGGCGAGATCGAAGAAACGGGGCCGGACCAGGAACCCCGCATATCCCTGAAAAATGTCGATCCTTCGAGGCTCCGAAATACGCGTACACTTGAGGGGGACCGGGGGCCTTTGCAGGATGTTCCCCATCAAAGTGGTCGCGCGATCGGTGAGGTCTTCGGGAACGATCCATCCGCTCAGGGTGAAGGCCTTAGTCGGTTCTCGACGAGCCGCTTCGTCGAAAGCCTCCACCATACGTTCGGGATAGAGCATGTCGTCGTCCACCACCAGAATGGGCTGGTCTGGTTCCTGGTCGCGAAGCGCCGAGAGTAGTTTGGTTGCTGGTCCCTCGTCCTCGCAGCGTACGATCTCTATGTTCTCGAGGTGCGCAATCGACTCAGGGATCACGTAGGCGCAGTCTTCCCGGGCCGAAAATTCAGGCAGGTGTAGGCGAATCGTGCGAGGTCGAAGCCGTTGGGCCATCAAACTCTTGAGGGTTCCCTCGAGATGGCCGATTCGGCTCGGTGTCGTGGTGAGGCACACGATGAGGTCTGATATCCGCGTGTTCTGAGTGCAATGCCGATCCCACTCCACGAGGGAACGGCGGTCGAGTCGAAATTTGTCCCGTTGGTCGAGGATGAATCGACGCCCCGACAGGAAGTCATAGACCCGGAGGGCGAGGACGGAGAGGACCGCAAGGCTCCCGATTCCGATGAGCACGCTCATTGCTCCTCCCCCATTTTCACGAAACCCGATCGGCGATCATGGGAGGTAGGAAAGAGGATCGGCGGCTGAATTGCGGTGCCGGATCTCGAAATGAAGGTGGGGCCCCGTGGCATTCCCCGTGGCGCCCAACTCGGCGATCTTCTGCCCCTTTTCTACGAAATCTCCCTTACGCACGTAGTTTTTCCGGTTGTGTGCATACACGGTCGAATAATCGCCGACGTGCTTGACGATCACCACTCGACCATACGCTCCGAGCCCGAAGCCACTGTGGATCACGCGCCCGGACTCCGCGGCATGGATCGGCGTTCCGGATTTTGCTGCGATGTCGATCCCCTCGTGCGGGCGCCCCCGACGCTGACCGTAGCGCGAACTCAAGTATCCCTTGACCGGCCATTGAAATGCGAGATTCCACTCGCGACGAGCTCGATTCGCATCACTTTTCGACGGTTGCTTGGATCCCGCCGGACGCGCGCTCGTTCCCGGAACCGGTCCGGCCGGCGGTTTTTTCCGGGCACCGGGTATCCAGAGTCGGGTTCCCGCTGTCAGTTTTCTGACGTCGCGAATGCGGTTCTCGCGGCGAATCGTCGCGACGCCCACGCCGTAATATTGGGAGATTCGGTACAGGTTCTCTCCGGGTTTGACCACATGCTCGACGCCCGAACCGGTCGTCGCACACCCCCATCCCAAAAATCCGACCACCCAGGCAGTCAGGAAGGAATGAAGGACCCGTTGCAGTCGCGGATGCGCCTGGCGTTCTAGGCAGCCCATCCGTGTGAACCCACCAGGTCGACGAAGCGACAACGACCGAGTTTTTCCCTTGCGAATGCCCGACGCGAACGACGGCGAAACCGCATCAACCATTGCTTGGAGCGGGGACCGAAGGGCCCGACCAGAGCTCCCCCCAGCGAGAGTTGCTCCAGCAGGGGTTCGGGGACCGAGGGCCCCCCGGCCGTCACGATGATGGCATCAAAGGGCCCGTCGCTACCTCTGCCCTGCGACCCGTCTCCAAGGTGGACCTCTACGTTCGTTATGCCCAGGCGCATCAGTGCCTCGCGCGCGTGTTCTACCAGCTTCGGATGTCGTTCGACGGTGACTACCCGAGCGGCCAGCCGTGAAAGAACGGCAGCCTGATAGCCAGAGCCCGTCCCGATCTCCAAGACTTCTTCGTTGCCACGTAGCTGAAGTGCAGCGGTCATGGCGGCGACCACTCTTGGGGCGGAGATGGTCTGCCCCTCACCAATGGGCAGGGCGGCTTCACGATAGGCGGCCCCCCGCAGCGCCGAGGGAATCAATTCGTGCCTTGGAACTTCGTTCAGTGCTGCCAACACCCGTTTGTCGCGTAGACCCGAAGCCGCCAGTCGCTCGACCATTCGCCGTCGAGGAATCTTCATCTCGGAACGGCCCGCGAGCTCTGGCTGGGTCGTGGCGTTTCGCCTCGACATCCGCATCCCCCCATCTTCGAAGCCTCGTCGATCGGAGCTGCAACGCCATCCGGACGCCTGAGCGCCCGGAGCTGCGTTCCGGGGGGAGAGAAGCTTCGATGGCAAAGGTAGACCTTAACCGGGGGAAACTCCATCACCCACATTTTGCAACCGGGTTTCCCCCCAAAGGGGGAGGTACAGCGTCAGCGAGCGGTCTGGCGGGATGGATAAATGCCGGTCTCGCCGGCGGCCAGGCGTTCCCGAAAATCCGCGATCGTCCGAGCTAGGCCCGTCGCGAGATCCTGAGTTGGCTCCCACCCTAGATGCTCTTGGGCGCGACGGATGTCCGGTCGCCGTTGGAGCGGATCGTCTTGGGGAGCGGGTGCGAATTCCAGAGGGAGGTCCGTGCCCACCTGGCGCTGAACCTCCTCGGCCAATTTGAGCATCGAGAACTCTGCCGGATTGCCAATGTTGTGGGGTTCGTGGCAGCTCGGGCCCTCGTATTCCATCAGCCTGAGGATTCCCTCGATCAGGTCGTCGACGAAGCAAAAGGATCGAGTCTGCTGTCCATCGCCGTAGATCGTGAGAGGGAGGTCTCGGAGAGACTGGCTGATGAAGTTGCTGACCACACGCCCATCGTCGAAAGCCATGCGAGGGCCATAGGTATTGAAAATACGAACGATTCGAATGTCCACATCGTTGGAGCGGTGATAGTCCATGAACAACGCTTCCGCGCAGCGTTTGCCCTCGTCGTAACAGGAACGAATGCCGATGGGGTTGACCCGGCCCCAGTACTCCTCGGACTGGGGGTGCACGTCTGGATCGCCATAGACCTCACTCGTACTGGCCTGGAGGATTCGCGCTCGCACACGCTTGGCCAGGCCCAGACAATTCAGGGCTCCCATTACCGAGGTCTTGATGGTTTTGATCGGGTTGTACTGGTAGTGGATAGGCGAGGCCGGGCAGGCGAGATTGAAGATCCAGTCGGCCTCCAGAAGGATCGGCTCGGTGATGTCGTGGCGAATGGTCTCCAGACGCGGATGATTATGGAGATGTGCGAGGTTGCGTTTGTGGCCTGTGAAATAGTTGTCAACGCAGATCACCCAGTGGCCTGCGGAGATCAAGCGATCGATCAGATGGGAACCGAGGAAACCGGCTCCGCCCACGACGACTACCCGCTGACTGCTCAAACTCATATTCACCGCCATTTCCGCGCGGTTTCAACAGAGCGCCGCGCCCCTCTCGCTGGACCAGGCCCAACGTCGCCTCATCCCCCCTATCGGCCATTCGGCCCAGGCGCCCAAGGGCGAGCCCGGCAGGCACCGGGCCTGAGACCGAGTCGGGTTGGCTAGCCTAGCGCGCGTGGGCATGCCGGGGCTTGGAACGTGGTTCGCCGTTGCCATCGCAGTAGCCACCGCGGGGGTCTACTCCCCGGTAGCAGGGCACGATTTCGTCGATTTCGACGATCTCCGAAGCGTGGTCGAGAACCCTCAATTGAGGGCGCCGCTCACCTGGACCTGGCTGATCCACGACGCCACGAAGCCCATTCTCGGCAATTGGATTCCGTTGACCGCCCTCTCCCTTCGGATCGATTACGCACTGTTTGGGCTGTGGGCCCCTGGGTACGCGCTTCACAGCCTCGGACTCCACATCCTCGGTTCTCTGCTGTTATACGCCGCCCTGCAGCGCATGACGGGTGCCTGTGGGCGGAGCGCCTTCGTGGCGGCGGTGTTTGCTCTCCATCCTCTCCACGTGGAATCCGTGGCATGGATCTCGGAGCGCAAGGACGTCCTCAGCGGTGCCCTGGCAATGGCGACTCTCTACCTGTACGCCCGATATACGAGCGGCCCACCCAGCCTGCTCCGCCGGCTTCCGGTCCTGCTGGCCTTCACGGCAGGGCTGCTGGCGAAACCCATGCTGGTCACCCTTCCCGCGTTGTTGCTGCTCCTCGACGTCTGGCCGCTGGGGCGGCTTCGCCTGCGTCCCATGGACTTCACGAGCCTCGGCAAACGAGTCCTCGAGAAGCTGCCACTCCTGGCCCTGGTAGCAGGTGCGTCGTGGGTCACCCTCCGGACGCAGGGCGACATTGGCGCCATGTACCCAACGGAACATCTGGGGCTGGAATTGCGCCTGCTCAACGCCCTCGATTCCTATTGGATCTATTTCCGCCAGAGCCTGTGGCCCAGCCAACTGGCAGCTTTTTACCTGCACCCTCTGCAACTCGTCGACCCATGGCGCGCCATTCTGGCGGGAATATGGGTGATCGGGGTGAGCGCGGGGAGCTTGTGGTGCCTCAAGCGCCGCCCTTACCTGGCGGTGGGCTGGTTCTGGTATCTCGGCACGCTGGTTCCCGTCATTGGAATCGTCCAAGTCGGGATGCAGGCGCACGCGGACCGCTACACCTACATTCCGCAGATCGGTCTCTGTATCGCACTCAGCTGGGGGATGTATGACTTGTTCGGTGCGACGAGACGGGCGCGTCGCGGTCTCAGCCTCGCTGCCGTACTCGCACTCGCGGCCCTTGCGCTGGTGGCGAGACATCAGGTGGGCTTTTGGAGCAATTCTCTGAACCTCCATGAGCGCATCGTGGAGGTCAATCCCGAGAGTTACCGGTCCCTCAATCATCTCGCACGGGCCTATTTGAAGGTAGGCCGTCTAGATGACGCAGAATCGCTGTTCGTCGACTCCTTGCGCGGCGCTCCGACCTGGGCACCACCTCGCCTGGGCCTGGGCGATGTCGCCCTGCGCCGCGGCGACCCCGAAGGTGCCATTGAGCTTTATCAAATGGGACGAGACCTCGACCCCAGCCGGTTGGCGGCCTACAACGCGCTGAGCATCGCACTCCAGCAAGTCGGGCGAGTCGACGAGGCACGTGTGCAACTGCGCGAGGCGATCGCTCGGGCCCGCCCGTCGGCAGGTTCCCCTGGCGAGATCGCCTTCGCGCATCGGGAGTTGGCCAAGATCCTCCGCGCCGACGGAGACTCGGGAGCAGCACTTCGACACCTCGAGGTCGTTCGCGGTCTAGCTCCCGACGATCGAGAGACCCGGGTGCTTTTGGCCGCCGAGTACACGAGCGACGGCCGTTGGGAGGCGGCCCGAAAACTGCTGGAGGATTCAGCGATCGAGGGGTTCGTGTCGGCAGAACTCTTCGTCGTCAGGGCACGTCTGGCCCTCCATGACGGTCGACCCGAGCAGGCACGGGTCCACTACCGCGTTGCGCGCACCATCGATCCGGATTCGCTGATTGTCGTCCTGGATCTGTACGAACTATTCAAGAATCACGCGGAACTCGGTGATGCCGATGTGACTCTCGAACTCGCCGAGAATTTGGTGGCCCGAGGTGAAGTCCGAAATCCCTCTCTCCTCGAGGCAATCGCCCGGGCTCGGGAAGCAAGGGAGAGCACACCGCCCCCGGCCGCCTCGAACCAAGAGACATCTGGGTCGAAGCCCAAAGCGGTGCCGGTTCCCCCAGTAGCGGGAGATGTCGCCCGAGCCCTCCACGACGATACGCCCTTCATCGTAGAGGGCCGGGGCAAGGGGGTTTTGCACCGCGGCGCGCGGGTATGGGTCCACGAAGCCCGCGGGGCGTGGCTCTGGGTGCGTCTGTCTCTCGAGGGAATCCCCGCCCTCGGCCGGGTGCAACGGGACCACTTCGAAGTGGCGATCGCCTCGGACCGGCCGCCCGCCGCGTCCCTCGAGGAACTCGAGAGTCTGGGGGTCGTACTGATTCGCGACCAAAACGGAAAGATCTTTCACCTCAAGGCCATTGACTCTTTCATAGGCGACGATGACCTGGCGGTTCTTTCGGGGCTGAATTCTCTCGAGAGCGTGGATCTGGGCCGTACGCTCGTGGGAGACGAAGGGATGGGTCATCTCGCCGCGCTTGCGTCGCTGCGACGGCTGTACCTGGATCACACACGGGTCGGAAATGCGGGGCTTCAACGCCTGAGGGCACTCGAGAGTCTGGAAGTGCTCACCCTGCAGGGATCTCGGGTCGACTCCATGGGGTTCGTATCGCTGGCGTCCATGCGGTCATTGCGCACGCTGAACCTAGAGGGGCTGGAGGTCGACAGCACCGGATTGGAGAAGTTGACCCCCCTCCCTCGACTCGAAGTCTTGGTACTTGCCGAGACGGCCATCGACGATGTGGCATTGACGCCTCTTGCCCGGATTCCGAGCCTCCGAGTCCTCAATCTCGACGGAACCGGTGTTTCGAGTGAGGGTCTTCAACGCCTGGTGCCCCTCGAGCACTTGAAAGTGCTTCGGGCCCGGGGAACTGGGCTGAGTGAAGATGCCGTGCGCCGATTTCGTCGACAGAGGCCCGAGACTGCGGTCTTCAATCAGCCATGAAGATTCAGCGGACGCAAGTAGGAGCGACGATTGCGACGGGTCTACTGATTCTGATGATCGTAAGTCACGAAAGCCCCGCACAATATTCAGGACCGGAATCCAAGCCATCCCGCCGCCCGGACATCGTCTATGTCGGCACTCCACACGACGTCGTTCGCGCGATGTTGAGGCTCGCCCAGCTCCACCGGGAGGACGTCGTCTACGACCTCGGTTGTGGCGATGCGAGAATTCTCATCGCGGCTGCAAAGCAATACGGAACGAGGGGAGTTGGGTTCGAAATTGACCCCGAGGTGGCAGATCTGGCCCGACGCAATGTCCGGGCCAACGGCCTGGATGGTCGGATACGCATCGAGGAACGGGATATTTACGAAGTAGACCTCGCGCCCGCCGATGTCATCATGGTCTATCTGCTCCCAAGACTCGTCACGGCGCTGGTGCCGGCCTTCGAGCAACTGCGCCCCGGTTCGCGCATCGTTTCCCACGACGCTGGTATCCACGGCATTCCAGCCGACGAGGTCGTGGTCTTTCGCTCCCGCGAAGACTCGGCCCTCCACACGATCTCTCTTTGGACGACGCCGCTCGGCGCCCGCAAGGACTCGAAAACACCCCACGAACCCATTGACGGTGTCCGCGCACCGGAGAACGAACGGGGAGTGGGGGCGCAACGCGCTGAGAACGACCGGGAGATGGAAAGTGGTCGGGCCGGCGAGATTTGAACTCGCGACCTCCTGACCCCCAGTCAGGCGCGCTACCAAGCTGCGCCACGGCCCGACTCCGGGAGGATTAGCGAGAGTTGTGTCCCGTGTCTACGGGCTAGCCCCCGAAGACTTCCCGGCGGCCACCGTGCGCGGGTCGGATGGGACCGGACCTTCCAGGTTGCCCGGCCGAGCGAGCATCAGAGCCATCACACCCAGTGCCAGGATCATCGAGTAGAGCAGGACCGTCCACACATCCGTACGCCCTCCCCGCCTCCGAAAAACGTTTTTTGCAGGTCGTGAAAATTCGGAGCCCATGGGCCTTCCCATGCGCTCGGCCGCACGCATCCTCCGGCGGAGGGCGCCACGGCCCATGGGATCCGTGCCTGTACGTGGACCGGATCTCTGGCTTGCGATGGCACTCGCCGCGATGAGGACGAGCTTGGGCACGCCCCCGGTCTTCGCGTGCAGTTGCGATACGGTGTTTTCGTCAAACCATGCGCGCATCTCCGAGCCGGCTCGGCTCCAGGCCAAACGAGACTCCACCAGATCCTCGACCTCTTCGGCGCTCATCGGTTCATCGAATCGAATCGAAACGGTCGATTCTGGCAATCGGCGGATCAGGGCGGTAGATCGGGGCCCGTCCGTTGCGCAGAACACCACCCGCAACGCGCCTTGGAGTTCTTCCACCAGACCTACCAGAAAATCTACCGTCGTCGGATCGAGGGTGGTTGCATCGTCGAGCAAGAGAACCAGCATCTTGTCGTCCGAGGCTAGACTCCGGGCGCAATCCCGGAAGGAACTCACGGAATGGCCGTCGCTGGGTACCTTCATGCGCCCGAGTGCACGCGCGCACAATTCCGCGGGAGTGAGACCGTCCCCGACGAGAAGGACCACTCCCACTTCATTGACGATCCGGTCGGCCAGTGCCCGCAGAAGCAGGGTCTTCCCGTATCCCGCCGGACCCGTCAGAGTCAGGATCTGGCACTGGTTGCTCAGGCTCCGCAGCAATTGATCCAGCCGCGCTTCGACCGCGGACCTGGGAACGTAGACCTGAAGGTCGGCCGACAGTTCGAATGGGTTGCCCCCTCCGTGGCTGCCTCGGTCTCGAGCGGGCGGTGAAAAGGTCGGGCCTCGCCGTCTCGGCAGCGACTTTCGCGGACGCGGACTCATGGGTGCTCCATCGAGCGCCGGTCCGGGAAACTGAAGACCGCTGGCTCGGTCGAGGGTACCCAATCGAATCTTTTCGAGGAGTTGAGAGACCTTTTGCCGAAAAATGTGGGGAGGATCAGAGCATTGCGCGGATGGCTGTCAGTTCCTCGCGAATCTTGCGGTAGCGCGCTCGGTGGTTGGTCTCGATGGCCAGGCCGCCGGAATCCCGAGCCTTGGTCGCGCCGAGCTCAGCGATTTTTTTCCTCGCGCCTGCGATGGTGTATCGCTGCTCGTGGAGGAGTTTCTTGATCAATAGAATCATCTCAATGTCGCGCTGACGGTACAGGCGCTGTTTCGAGCGGGATTTCTGCGGCGCCATCCAGCGGAATTCGGACTCCCAGTAGCGAAGCACGTACGACTTCACACCGGTGATCCGACTCACCTCGCCGATCCGGTAGTAGCGCTTCTTTGCGCCGTCAGCGCTGGCGTGGATGTCGTCCCGATCTTCCATGAGCCCCCCTCATCGGATCGCCTCGTCTCGCGCCCGGGATCTGGGTTCAGTCCTCGTCTTCCCAACCCGGCTCTGGAGCATCCTCTCCGTTCAGCACGTTCTTGAGGACCAGGCTCGGTTTGAAGGTCAGAACACGTCGAGCCTCGAGGAGGATCTCCTGCCCCGTTTGGGGGTTCCGGCCTTTTCGAGCGTTTTTGCAACGTACGACGAAATTTCCGAATCCTGAGATCTTGACCTTCTCGCCCTCGGCCAGGGTTTCTTTGATGGAGTCAAAGACCTTCTCTACGAGTTCAGCCGATTCTTTCTTCGAGAATCCCACCTGTTCATAGATCTGCTCGACGATGTCGGCCTTGGTCATCCCTCGATTCCCCCTTCCTTTGTGGAAGTTTGCGACGCTCGGAGTTCGCCACCGAAACGGTGAGCGATCATCCGCATCAGCTTGCCGATTGTCTTCTTGACCTCTGCGTCCTGGAGGGTGCGATCGTCTCGTTGAAAGACCAGACGGAACGCCAGACTCACCTTTCCGTCCTCCACTCCGCGGCCCTCGTATCGGTCGAAGATCTCCACGTCTCTGAGCATTTCTCCGCCAGCCTTCGCAATGGCGGTTGCGACCTCTCCTGCGGGCTGGTTCGCGTCTAAAACGACCGCGATGTCTCTGCGCACTCTGGGTTGGCGGGAAACTTCGCGGGCTCGTATTTCCTCCTCAGGTATTTCCACGAGGGCCTCGAGATCCAACTCCAACAGCGCACAGGGCGCTTCGATCTCGAACCGGCTGGCCACTTTCGGGTGCAACTCGCCCACGACTCCTACACGCCGTCCCTCCACTTCGAGTTGCATCGCAGCACCCGGATGGAGGTAGGGCGGAATCCCGACCAGACCGAACGATGCCACATAACCCATTTGATTCAAAAGTTTTTTCGCGACACCCTTGGCTTCAAAAAAGACCGGAGCGGGAGCCTCCCAAAGCCCCGGATGTTCGCTGGCAACGAGAACGGCCACTGCAACCCGGGTTTCTTGTGGGAGCTGCCCTGGATTTGTGGGTAAAAACACACGGCAAGTTTCGAAAAAACGAGGGGCATCGAATTGCCGCCTCAGATTATTCCGTGCCAGGTTCAACAACGACGGCACCAGCGTCGTTCGCAACGCCCCCTGCTCTTCCTGAATCGGGTTCGCGAGGACGATGGGCCGAGCGCGGAGATCGTCACTGTCGAGTTCCAGCGCTTCGATTTGTTCGGGCGCGATGAAGGGCAGGCTGACCACCTCCTGCAAACCTGCGGAAACCAGCCCGTCGCGTGCAGCCTCCATCAGATCCCAACCACGGGGACGACTCGGGGACACCAGACGAGCGCTGGGCAACCGGGTCGGGAGGCGATCGTAGCCGTAGATCCGCGCCACCTCCTCGGTCAGGTCCTGATGGAGCCAAAGGTCGTTTCGGTGGGACGGGATCCTGGCCTCGAGAACGTCTGGTGCCTGCTCGAGGGTCGTCACTCCAACCCGCTCCAGCAGAGCTGCGATCTCTCCGGTGGGCAGATCGGTTCCCAGCAACCGATTGACGCGGGCGGTCTCAAAGCGGATCTCCGGAGGCACCGGAGCTTCGTTTCCGCGATCCTGGAGTCTACCCGTAGCCACCTCGCCCCCCGAGATTTCAGCCAGGAGACGCGCAGCGCGATCGGCGGCCCGGTCGATCCCGTTGCGGTCGATGCCCCGCTCAAAACGATAGGAGGCCTCGCTGTGAATTCCATGGCGACGGGCTGCGAGGCGAACCTGAGCGGGTCTGAAATTCGCGCTCTCGAGCAAGACGTCACGGGTCTCCTCGCGGACCTCGGTCTCGGCGCCACCCATGACTCCAGCAAGCGCAATGGCTCGGTTCGAGTCCGCGATCACGAGATCTTCCGGTTCGAGTTTGCGTTCCTGGGCATCGAGTGTGGTGAGGGTTTCTCCCTCCTTGGCTCTGCGGATTCGCACTTCACCGCCGGAAATTTTTCCGAGATCGAAGGCGTGAAGAGGTTGCCCGAATTCCAGGAGAACGAGATTCGTTACGTCGACCACATTGTTGATGGAGCGAATGCCCGACAACTCGAGCTTCTCCACGAGCCATTCCGGGGAAGGCCCCACCTGGACACCCCGAACGATTCGCCCAACGTACTCGTGACAGTCGTCTGGGGCGTCGATCGACACGCGGATGTTTTCTTCGCTGGCCGGTCCGCTCTCCTCGGGGTCGCAGTCGGGGATCGTGATATCGCCACCGAAATGCGCCCGGACCTCTCGAGCGATTCCGAGAAGAGAGGCTGCGTCTCCCCGATTGGGGGTCAGGGTCAGATCGAGGACCTGGCCGCCCAGGGAGATCACCTCCGGCAGGGCTTTGCCTACGGGTGCGGAGTCCTCCAGGATCAGAATCCCTTCATGGTCGTCGCCGAGTTGCAATTCCCTCCGCGAACAGATCATTCCCTTGGAGACAACGCCGCGAAGCTTGGACTTTTTGATGCGAGTTCCGTCGGGAAGGGTTGTGCCCACGGGAGCCACGGCAACGGTTTGTCCCGCGGCCACATTGGGCGCACCACAAACGATCTCAACGGCTTCCTCGCTTCCGAGATCGACCGTGCAGACTGACAGGCGATCGGCGTTAGGATGGGGGCCACATTTGAGCACCTTTCCCACGCAAACCGCTGATAGATCGGGGCCGTGACTCACGACAGAAACATCTTCGAACCCCCCCATTTCAAGAGCGTCGGATAGCGTCTCGGAGTCTGGAAGGGCGATGAATTCACCCAACCAATCGATGGGGAGGCGCATCAGATCTGCTCCAGGAAGCGCAAGTCGCCTTCGAACAGCAACCGGAGGTGGGGCACGCCGTAACGCAACAAGGCCGCTCGATCGATTCCCATGCCGAACGCGAAACCCTGAAAACGGTCTGAATCGATTCCGCAGCGGTCGAGAACTCTTGGGTGGATCATTCCGCAACCGCCCCACTCCATCCAACCCGTGTGCGAGCAAACCTTGCAACCCTGTCCGTCACAAAGGCGACACGAGTAGTCCATTTCCGCCGAAGGCTCGGTGAACGGAAAATGATTCGACCGGAACCGGAGCTCGGGATCACCCTGCATCAAGTGCCGAGCAAAGGCGTAGAGGATGCCTTTGAGGTCGGCGAAGTTCACGTCCTCATCCACCATAAAACCTTCGATCTGGTGGAACATCGGACTGTGGCGTGGAGACAGGTCGTGGCGATACACGCGACCCGGCGCGATGAACCGAAACGGAGGTTCTCGACCCGTCATGGCTCGAATCTGCACGCTCGAGGTGTGGGTGCGTAGAAGGTTTCCCCCCTCGAGATAGAAGGTGTCCTGTTCGTCTCGCGCCGGATGCTCGTCGGGAATGTTGAGGGCTTCGAAGTTGTTGTATTCGGTTTCGACTTCGGGGCCCTCCTCGATCGAGAATCCCATTCCAGTGAAGAACTCGACCATGTCCCGCATGACAAGAGAAATGGGATGGAGCCGGCCCGCCAAAGGTCCAGCTCCCGGCAAGGTGACGTCGATACTCTGCCGACCGAGGGCGCGATTCCTCTCGGCATTTTCGATCTCACCTCGTCTCGCGGCGACGCGGTCCTCGATTGCCTGCTTGGCGCGGTTTGCGGCCTGCCCAAGGCTCGCGCGTTCGCTCGGGTCCGCGTCCCCCAGACTTCTGAGGACCGAAGTCACCTCACCCTTGCGACCGAGGTATCTCGAACGCACGGCATTGAGCGCGTGGATGGTGTCCGCATCGACGATCTCGGCGATCGCGCGCTCGGTCAAGGAGACGAGGTGGCTGGGTTCGGCCGCCATGGGGCGGTCCCGCTCCTAGGCGGCCTTTGACTTCGCGAGGGCCGCAAGTTGTTCGAACCCCTTGGGGTCCGAGACTGCGATTTCAGCCAGAACCTTGCGGTCCACTTCCACCCCTGCCTGCTTGAGGCCGTGGATGAATCGACTGTAGGAAAGCCCGTGCTGGCGAGCCGCTGCATTGATACGAGTGACCCACAGGCCACGAAAAACCCGCTTGCGAACCTTTCGGTCCCGATACGCGTACACCCATCCCTTTTCAACCGCTTCGCGCGCGGTCTTCAGGAGGCGACTCCGGCCCCCGGAATAACCTTTCGCACGTTTGAGAATGCGATTCTTGCGTTTCTTCGCGGCGGGACCGCGCTTGACCCGTGCCATGCCTTGTTCTCCTCTCGTGCTGGGGGATCCGGTTCCCTCAGCTCGGGATCATCTGTTTGATGCGCTTCTCGTCTGCCGCGGCGACTGTCGTGCCCTGGCGCAGTTGTCGTTTTCTCTTGGGCGACTTCTTGGTGAGGATGTGCTGCTTATTGCGCCGAGACCGGGCGATCTTGCCCGTGCCCGTCCTCTTGAAGCGCTTTGCTGCCCCCCGGTGGGACTTCATTTTCGGCATTTCAATCTCCTACCGTGGCGGATTCCTCGATTCTCGAACCACCGGTGCGCTCCGAGTATCGACTTCCGCGCGAATCTAGGATGCTTCTTCCGCGGCTTGAGCCTTCGCTTCGGTATTCTCCTGACGACGAAGCTCGGCCACCGCATCGCGGTTTGGCACGAGAATCATCGACAGGAATCGGCCCTCCATGCGGGGCGGGTTCTCGACCGTCGCCAGACTCCCCAGTCGTTCGATCACGCGGTTCAATTGCGCTCGTCCCAGTTCTCGATGGACGATCTCACGACCCCGGTACATCACGGTCACCTTGACCTTGTCGCCATCCAACAGGAATCGGCGAATGTTCTTGAGCTTGAAGTCGAGGTCATGGTCATCCGTGCGCGGGCGCATCTTGACCTCTTTGAGCGTCGCAGCGTGGCCTCGGCTCTTACTCGACTTCTTCTTCTGCTCGTACTTGTAGCGGCCATAGTCCATGATCCGACAGACGGGCGGGCGGGAGCCCGATGCGACCTCCACCAAGTCGAGTCCTTCTTCTTCGGCTCGACTCATGGCCTCGTCGGGCGTCATGACGCCCAACTGTTCACCCTCGCTCCCGATCACACGAATTTCCGACTCGCGAATCTTTTCATTGACCCGCGGGCCCGTATCCCGCGTGGGATTCCGTCTTATTTCAGCGATGCTCTGGTCTCCTTCATTGCATGGTGGAGCGGTACATGTTTCGTCGATGCGTTTTCGGCGACGTACCGCCCTCTCCAAGCTCGTTTTTGTTTCTTGCCGGTTTCACCAGGCACCGGCGCGTCGTTCGTTGTCATTGTCTCTCGCACGGTGACAAATGACGAGCAAAAGCCCTTGTCTCTGCGCAGCCGTGTGATGTCTTCCAATTTACGCCTTGGGGGGCCAACCCGAGCGCCCCTGAGGAACGCGTGTCCTCGCGTTCCCCGGCCCGCGCGATGCTGGAGCCAAGAGTTGCCGTCGCCCCCGAACGCTGCCCAAGGGTCTCGCGCCTGTGCCGGCGGAAGGCCTTCATTGGAGTGGGCAGTTCATTCTGAGGCTTTTCTCCGTATTCTCGGGGCTCGGTTCCGCGTTGGTAGGCACGGGCGGGATTGAACCGCCGACCTCCGCCGTGTCAAGGCGGCGCTCTAGCCACTGAGCTACGTGCCTGCGAGGGCCGCCCTATCAATCTGCGGCCCTAGTCTAAGGACGCGAATTCAATACCGATTTCGACGGGTGGTGTCAATCTCTGGAGGGTCCGGGTTCGACATGGGATCGGTTTCTGGCGGTCTTGCGGCGAATTGCAGCTTCAGGTGGCCGTGTCCGATTTCTAGCAACTCGAACGCCCAGGCCTCCGGCAAGCGCTCGCGCAGACCCTTCGTGACCGTGTCCGACACGGAGGTCGTCTCGAGGATGAGCACCGCTCGATCGCGTGCCATTTCGATGGGGACCGCGGAAATGACTCCGGGATCGGCCAAAAGGGCCTGTTGAACCGACGCGAATTCGTCGAATCGGGACAAACCGAGCAGTTCGACCCGCAAGGGCAATTGGGGAAGTTCCCCCGCGGGTACCAGAGCCATTCCGACCCCGCTCAATCGTTGCCGGACCCGCTCGGTATCGACGTATACCTCGGCAACGAGCACGTATTCACTTGTGATTTCCGGATCGTCCAGAAATAGAACCGGTCGTTGCCCCCGGTCCTCGAGCGTGCTGTAGCGGTCCACGTAGTCGAGGGGCTGGGGCCCGAGGGCTCGGTCGAGTTGAACCTCGATGGGGTCCGAAACGACCCAGCTCTCGTCCTGGGCCGCTGGAGACAGCTTGAGCTGGGAATCATCGGCGACGGTCCCTTCTTCCCCGCCAACCGCGACTTCAAACGCCTCGGGGGCCAAGAGGTCCAGGGCCGCTCGCTGGACGGCATCGCGAAGGGCTAGCCTCAGCGCTTGATCGCGGCCTTCCTGAACCGACTGACCGTCCGCAGCGACGCCAAACACTCCGACACCCTCGAAGCGTCTCACCTCGGCTGCAGCGCTTGTGGCAAGCAAGGCGACGAGCGCGCTCAATGCCACGAGGGCGAGTTCGCGGACGCGAGGCATCAGACGTGGAGCTCCGTCACGCTGCGTCCGAACAGGTCGTCCAGGCCCTTGCAGAGGGTCGGATTCGGGGTCACGTCGGTCCCACGCAGGCTGACCAGTGTTTCGCTGTGGCCCGGAATGACGACATGGAGCACCACCGAGCAGCCGCCCGGGTGGGCAACCAGGAGGTTCTGAATCGCCTGGATGCGATCGCGTGTGGCCTCCCCGTCGACGAGTCGAAGCCGCAATTCTTTGCACAACTCCTCCTCGGCCTTTTCGAGTTCCCAAAATTGCTCGACCAGGATCTTTGCCGTTTCGCCGGCTTCCAGTTTTCCCTCCACCAACAAGGGAACCGGTCCAACCTCCCCGCCGTCTGAGGCAAGCGCACGTTTCAGGAGACTCAAATGCCGCTGGTAGGGCTCGGCGAACACAACCAAGTCGATGCTTCCCTCCAAGTCCTCCAAGGTACCGAAGGCCATGGTGGCTCCCCGACGGGTTCTCGTTTCCCGTAGGGAAGTCAGCAGGCCTCCGGCCCGAACCATGCGCTCCTCACGACCCGACTCCAGGGCCGATGGCCCTCCCTGTAAATCGGCGAATTTGGACAGCGCTGTAGCGTAGGCCGCCAGGGGATGCCCCGTGACATAGAAGCCGAGTGCCTCCTTCTCGTATTCCAGGCGCTGCCGCTCCGTCCATTCGGGCGCATCGGGGATGGGCGGTTCGATGGTCTCCTGCCCCCCATCGCCTCCGAACAGGTTCGTCTGACCGATCTCACGGTCCCGCTGGGTCGCCGCACCGGCTTCGAGAACGGCATCCACGCCAGCCCACAGCGCCGCGCGGTTGGAATGGAGTGCGTCGAAGGCTCCACAACGGATCAGGCTCTCCACCACACGGCGATTGACGCGACGCGTGTCGACTCGACAAGAGAAGTCGTAGAGGGAACGGAATTCACCGGTGTCTCCACCGCGCGCCTCGAGAATCGCTTCGATAGCGCCCTCCCCCACATTTTTCACACCCGCCAACCCGAACCGGATCCCGTCCTCGACCACAGTGAAGTCGCGAACGGACTCATTCACGTCCGGAGGCAGGATGGCAATTCCAGCCGTTTGCGCGAGGGAGAGATACCTCGAGAGTTTGTCGTGATTCCCGGACTCGGTGGTCAGGAGAGCCGACAGATACTCCCGCGGGTGGTTGGCTCGCAGGTACGCGGTCTGGTACGTGATCAAAGCGTATGCGGTGGAATGGGCTTTCGGAAAGCCATACCCCGCGAACTCCGCCATCAGTTGAAAGACCTGTTCGGCCTTGTTCTTGTCGATCCCCCGTTCCACGGCGCCGCCGACGAAGCGCTCCCGTTGGGTCTCCATCTCGGCGGCTTTCTTCTTACCCATGGCGCGTCGGAGAAGATCCGCTTCACCCAGGCTGTAACCCGCCAGGTTCTTGGCGATCTGGAGCACCTGATCCTGGTACACGATCACGCCCAGAGTCTCGGCGGTCAGTTCCTGCAATTCCGGAACCAAGTACTCGATCCGAGTGAGCCCGTTCTTGCGGTTCACGTAATCGTCGACCATTCCGGACCCGAGGGGACCGGGGCGATACAACGCCACGATGGGGATCAGTTCCTTGAAGTTCTGGGGCCGAAGCTTCTTGACCAACTCTGTCATGCCACTCGACTCGACCTGGAAGACGCCTTCGGTTTCTCCGCTGGACAAGAGTTCGCTGGTTTCCGGATTCTCGTAATCGATCGTTTCGATGGAGAAATCCGGAATTCGCTCGCGAACGCGTCTCTCGGCATCCGCGATGGTGGTCAGGGTCTTGAGCCCCAGAAAATCGAACTTGATGAGTCCGATTCTCTCCACCCAGCGCATATCGAACTGGGTGACTACGTCGCCGGTGCGAGCATCTCGATACAGGGGTACGGTTTCGATCAGGGGTTGAGTCCCGATGACGACACCAGCCGCATGAGTGCCCGCGTGTCGCGTCAGACCCTCCAGACGCCTGGCCGTTTCGAACAACTGAGAGACCTGCCCGTCGGCTTCCGCGCGGGCGCGTAGTTCCGGTGACTGCTCGAGGGCCTCGTCCAGACTGATACCGAGGGTATCGGGAATGAGTTTGGCGATTCGGTCCACATCGCCATAGGTCATTCCCAGTACACGGCCCACATCTCGAATGGCTGCCCGTGCCTGCAACTTTCCGAAGGTGATGATCTGCGCCACGCGACGACCGTCATCGCCCTCGCCGTCGTACTTCTCCTGTACGTAGCGGATCACCTGATCCCGACCCTTCATGCAGAAGTCGACGTCGATGTCGGGCATCGAAATCCGTTCGGGGTTGAGGAAGCGCTCGAAAATAATGTCGTGCTCGATGGGATCTACGCCTGTGATCCCGAGCCCATAGGCAGCCAGACTCCCCGCCGAAGACCCACGGCCCGGCCCGACTGGAATCTCGTTTCGTTTCGCGTACTGAATGAAGTCGGCGACGATCAGGAAATATCCCGCGAACCCCATGCTGTTGATCACCGAGAGTTCGTGATCCATGCGTTCCTGGTACGGTGCCAGTTTTTCGGGCAAGGGTTCATCCGGGTCGAGACGTAACTGCTCTCGCAAGCCCTGCCAGGCCTGATCGGCCAGGACCTCCTCGCGGGTTTTGCCCGCGGGCACCTGGTATTCCGGCATGTGGTATTCGCCCGTGTCGATCCCGAGATCGAGGTCGCATCTCTCTGCGATCTCCAGCGTACTGGTGAGGGCTGATGGGTGATCCGAGAAGAGTTCCGCCATCTCGTCACCGGATTTCAGATAGAAGCCCTTGCCGTCGAACTTGAAGCGATCGGGGTCGTCGAGGTTGGTCCCCGTCCCGATGCAGAGGAGTGCGTCGTGGTGGCTGTGGTCGTGCTCTTCGAGGTAGTGACAATCATTGGTCGCCATCACTGGCAGGCCCAGGTCGAGACTCATTTTGGCCAACTCGGCGTTGACCTGATTCTGTGCATCGATGCCGTGTCGCTGGAGTTCCAGATAAAAACGACCGGGGAAGATCCGCGAAAACTCCTCGACCAGTTCCCACCCTCGTTCGACCCGGCCATCTGTGATCGCCCGAGAGATCATGGAGGACAGACATCCCGATGTAGCGATCAATCCCTCGCTTCTTTCACGAAGCAGTTCGAGGTCGATTCTCGGCTTGTAGTAGAAGCCCTCGAGGTAGGCCTTTGAAACGAGGTACATCAAGTTGCGGTAGCCCGTCTCGTTCATGGCTAGAAGCGGTAGGTGGGAGATGGCATCGAAGCCACTTGAATCACGCTCCCGCTTCTCTTTGTCGAAGCGCGAGACCGTCGCTACGTAGGTCTCGCAGCCGATGATTGGCTTGACTCCGGCATTGCGGGCAGCTTCGTAGAACTCGAGAGACCCGAAGAGATTGCCATGATCCGTCAGTGCGACGGCGGGCATGTTCAGCGCAGCGGCGCGCTCGAACAGGGGTTGGATCTTGATGGCACCATCGAGAAGCGAATACTGGCTGTGTAGGTGGAGATGGACGAAGGGAGTGATGGGCACCGGTTCATTCCCACTCGATGGTGGCGGGAGGTTTGGAGGAAATGTCGTAGACGACTCGATTGATGCCCTTGACCTCATTGATGATGCGACTCGAGATACTCGCGAGGACTTCGTCGGGCAATCGCGCCCAGTCCGCCGTCATGGCATCCACGGATGTGACGCACCGCACCGCGATGGCGTTGTCGTAGGTTCGTTCGTCACCCATGACGCCAACGCTCTGGATCGGCAGAAATACCGCAAAGGCCTGCCAGAGCTCGTCGTAGAGACCCGCCTCACGAATCTCCTGCACTACGATGGCGTCGGCCCCTCGCAACATGCTCAGGCGCTCGCCAGTAACCTCCCCGAGGATCCGTATCGCGAGGCCCGGGCCTGGAAATGGATGCCGACCCACTGCGGTTTCTGGGAGGGCCAGCCGGCGCCCGACTTCTCGAACCTCGTCTTTGAACAACTCCCGCAGCGGTTCGACCAGTCGTAACTTCATCTGCTCGGGCAGACCGCCGACGTTGTGGTGGGTCTTGATGGTGGCGGAAGGTCCTTTGACCGAAACGCTCTCGATGACGTCGGGATACAGGGTTCCCTGAACCAGAAAGTCGGCTCCACCAAGCTTCTCGGCCTCTTCCTCAAAGACCTCAATGAAGGTGTGTCCGATGATTTTCCGTTTCCGTTCCGGGTCCGTAACCCCTTTCAGCGCCCCGAGAAACCGATTGGCGGCATCCACTGTGACGAGGGGCACTCCCAGCGTATCGCCAAAGGTCCTCTCGACGTCGGCACGCTCACCCCTGCGAAGCAGCCCATTATCGACGAAGATGCAGCGGAGTTGGTCTCCAACGGCGTGATGGACCAGCGCCGCGGCCACCGAAGAATCAACTCCCCCCGACAGTCCACAGACCGCAATGCCGTCTCCTACCTGCTCGCGAATGGCGTTGGTGGTCTGGTCGACGAAGGTCTCCATGGTCCAATCCGGACGGCAACCACAGAGATCGATGACGAAACTCGACAGCAATTCCGCGCCGCCCTCGGTGTGAACCACTTCAGGATGGAACTGGAGCCCCCAGATCGGCCGGTCCGCGTGGCGCACAGCAGCGAAAGGAGAACTATCACTCGTACCCAGAACCACGAAGCCGGGCGGCAAAGAGAGGACCCGGTCTCCGTGGCTCATCCACACGACCCGCTCGGAGCCATGAGACATCGCTGCCAGGAGCGGGTCGTCTCGCTGGATCTTGAACACGGCCCTGCCGTATTCGCGGTCGTCGGCTCTTTCCACCACGCCACCCAGGACGTGGGCCAACAACTGCAACCCATAACAGATGCCAAGCACGGGAACGCCGAGATCAACGATCTCCGGCTGGAGTTGCGGAGCATTGGGGTCGAAAACGCTGGACGGTCCCCCGGAAAGCACAATGCCCGAAGGCTCCCAGGCCCGGACTGCGTCGAGGTCCATGGTACCCGGGTGGATCTCACAGTAGACGTGCCGCTCGCGAATTCTCCGAGCGATCAGTTGGGTGTACTGCGAACCGAAGTCGAGAATCAGGATTCGGTCACGGCTTCCGCCCTGCGTGCCGTCGATCCCGGACGCCGAGGAGGAAGCGCTCATTTTATTTTCGGGGGTGGGGGGCATGGCTGCCGTCGTCCCTGGTCGTCGTACCTCGAACCGCCTCTCACCGATCGATGGTTGGGGCCGATTTCCCGGGGTGTCATCAGAGCGACCGGGAGGACGGTCGCGTTCAACGCGGGGGGCGTTCGAGTTTAGTCGATCCGGTAGTTGGGTGCCTCTTTCGTAATGATCACGTCGTGGACGTGACCCTCGTGAAGCCCGGCTGCGGAGACCTTCACGAACCGGGCTCGATCTTTCAATTCATCCAAGTCGTGGGCGCCTACGTAACCCATGCCGGCTCTGAGTCCCCCCACCAACTGATGGATGTTGCTGGTCAGTGAACCCCGATAGGGGATGCGGCCCTCGATCCCTTCGGGAACCAGTTTGCCGGGGTCATTGACCTCGTCCTGAAAATAACGGTCCGCACTTCCGTCGGTCATGGCTCCCAGCGAGCCCATTCCCCGGTAGACCTTGTAGGACCGCCCCTGAAAGAGAACGACTTCGCCTGGCGCTTCGTCGGTCCCGGCGAATAGGGACCCGATCATGACCGACGAGGCTCCTGCTGCCAGCGCCTTGACGACATCCCCTGAATATTTGATGCCCCCATCGGCAATGACGGGAACGCCCGCTCGTGAGGCCACCTGGGAGGCCTCCATGACCGCGGTGAATTGCGGCATGCCCACGCCCGTGACCACCCGCGTGGTACAGATCGAGCCCGGACCCACCCCCACCTTGACACCCGAGACACCGGCCTTGACCAGGGCTTCTGCGCCCTCCCCGGTCGCGACATTCCCACCGATCAGTGGCAGATCCGGAAATGACGCCCGTAGCTTCTCTACACAGCGGATCACGCCGGACGCGTGGCCGTGCGCGGTATCCACCACGATCACATCGGCCCCTGCTCCTGTCAGCGCTTCGGACCGCTCTCCTAAATCATCGCCCACTCCTACGGCGGCTCCACACAGCAACCGCCCCAGCCCGTCCTTGGACGCATTCGGGAACAGTTCACTCTTCTCGATATCTTTGATGGTGATCAACCCGCGAAGGTTTCCATTGTCGTCGATCACCAGCAACTTCTCGATGCGGTGTTCGTGGAGCAACTCCTTCGCTCGATCCATGGTGGTCCCCGGGGAGACCGTGACCAGCCCCTCGCTCGTCATGTACTTCGAAATCGGCTGGTGGGTGTCACGGACGAAGCGCAGGTCCCTGTTGGTCAGAATCCCCACGGCCTTGCCATCCCGGGTGATCGGAACGCCGGAGATTCGATATTGGGCCATGACCTCGAGGGCTTCGTAGATGCGCTGCTCCGGGCTCATCGTGATGGGGTCGACGATCATTCCGGATTCAGAGCGCTTGACCTTGTCGACCTCGGCAGCTTGCTCAGCCGCCCCCATGTTCTTGTGGATGATCCCGATGCCTCCATTCTGAGCCATGCAGATTGCGGCTTCGTGCTCGGTCACCGTGTCCATGGCTGCCGACACGAGGGGCGTATTCAGACTGAGCTCGCGCGTCAGGCGACACGTGAGATTCGTCTCCGCCGGAAGGACTTCACTGGCACCGGGCACGAGAAGGACGTCGTCAAACGTAAGCCCCTCGCGCAAACGATTCTGGTCCATGGCACTCGAATGTGGTTGTGGGTGGCGCGAGTGTAGGGATGCACTCGCGGAGGGTCAATCGATCGTCACGAGTCGCAAGTTTCCCGATCCCGCTGCATGGGGTGATGGCGGGGTCACCCCGGATACGGCGAGCGGATCGGGTTCGAAAACACCGTTTTCAGGGGAGGCCTCTCCGATCAGCGAATGTGGCGTGGCAGCGACAACCTGAACCGACTGCATCTGCCCGGCCCCCAATGAGCCGGCAGGGAGTTCGAAATTAACCACGCGATGATGAGGATCCCGCCCCATCCACTGCCCGCCGCCCCTTCGACTCGGTGCTTCCACCAGCACCTCCGTCCATTCGCCCACGCGAGAGTGGTGGTAGGACAGGGTCTGCGACCGCAATTGCTCCTGCAGGGTTTCGAGTCGGGCCTGGGCCTCCTTTTCAGAGACTTCCGGGAGGTCGGACTGGGTGGCCTGTGTCCCCGGGCGCGGTGAGTATTTGAATGAGAACCCGTCGACGAAACCGGCCTGCTCTACGACGCGAAGAGTCTCGCGGAAGTCTGCGTCGGTCTCACCGGGAAAGCCCACGATGAGATCCGTGGTGATGGCGAGGTCGGCCCGGGCCTCTCGCAACTGGTCGACGAGGCGCAGAAAATCACCTGCCCGGTACCGCCGACGCATGGCTCCGAGAATCCGATCGGAACCACTCTGAAGCGGCAGGTGCACGTGCGGACACAGGCTTTCAAGTTCGGCGTGTGCTCGGATCAACGCGTCGTCGTAAAACGAAGGATGCGGGCTCGTGTAACGGATGCGTTGAATGCCGGGAATTGCGTCCATGCGCGCCAGGAGTTCAGCGAAAGCCAGGGTGCCCCGCTGGGCGGTGTGCCCTCTGCGCACATCGTGCCGTCCGTACGCGTTCACGGTCTGCCCCAGCAGCGTCACCTCCCGAACTCCAGTCGTCGCCAGTGCCGAGACCTCCTCGAGGATCCTCGCCGCCTCTCGGCTGATCTCGCGGCCTCGTGTCATCGGCACGATGCAGAAAGTGCAGAACATGTCGCACCCCTCCATCACGGTCACGAAGGATCGTCCCGGGGTCGCGCTGGTGAAGCCGGAATGCCTTTCGGGGAGGTCGAAACGGTCCTGGGACGGCGTCTCGTCCACCCTCGAAGATCGACAACCCTCCCCTGCCGCCTCCGCCATGCTCGCGACCCAGCGCAAATTGTGGGTTCCTACTACGAAATCCACATGGTTAAACCGCTCGAGGATGTGATCTCCCTGCTGCTGAGCCACGCAGCCGGCGACGGCCAATACGCGGTCGGGGCTCGCCGTCTTCCAGTCTCTGAGACTGCCCAGATCGCTATACAGTCGCTGCTCAGCCTTGTCGCGGATCGAGCACGTGTTGATGATCAGCAGCTCGGCGTCTTCGGCTGATTCCGCCCATGCGTAACCGGCGTGAAGGAGGAGGTTGGCCATCTTCTCGGTGTCGTGAACATTCATCTGACAGCCGAAGGTCCGGATCGCAAAGCGCGGGGGCTCGGTTGCGTTCATGGGGCCTACCGTATCCGAAGCCCGGAGGCGCCGCCAAATGCGTTTTGGCGAGCTACAAATGAGCAAAGCGCTTTCACTAGTAACCCCAAGTCACTAAAAAGTATGATGTTTTTACCTATCGGTCGATTTTTGAGCACATCGGGGATGTCGCCCTCTGCACCGAAATAGTGTTTGACTCCGGCCCCCTTTCGCAGCATACTCAAGAAGTCGAATCATTCTTCAAACGGGGTTCGCCAGAAAGTTTCACAGGTTATGGAGCGGCGGTGGATTCAGACATTTCTACCCGAAATGTCCAACCTCTCACCCCCCATCATCGATCCACCGCCCTCCCCCTGACGAACGCCCCGCCCCTCCAAGGGCGGGGCGTTTTTCACGTCTGGAGACTGACACCCCATGGTCCCGGTTTCCCGGGGAATCCGCGAACCATGGGTCCCGAGGCAAAACCCTAGGTTTTGCCGTTCGACTGGGGAAACCCGCCGAATCGTGAGGCAAGCTGCCGAAAATCAGAGGATGAGTCGGTCGATTACCGCGTTGAGTTGACGCAGGTTACGGCACTCTTCGGCCACGTCGATGTACGGCCGGTAACGGTCCATCACCGAGTCACCGAATCCCCATGCGCTGGGACTTTCGGGGTTCAGCCAAACAACGTTTTTCGCCTTGTTGTGAATGTCGCGTAAACACCACGCCCGGGCGTCGTTGTAGTTATTTCGGGCGTCACCGAGGATGAGGACTGTGGTCTTATTGTCGATGGCCGAGAGGTAGTTCTGCCAGAAGTGATGGAAGGCATGCCCGAAGTTCGATCGGGTGTAGACGTTGATGACGCCGCCTCCTTCCAGGGCCTCCTCGATGGCCTCGTTGATGTCCCCCTCCTCCATGGTATGGGTGACTTCACCGAGCTCAGCGACGAAAACGTACGATCGTATTTTGCTGAACGCCTCCTGAAGGCTGTAACAGAACTGCAGCATGAAGCGGGAGACGTTGGCGACCGACGACGAGACGTCGCACAGGATCACGAGCTTCGGTCGGTCCTTCTTGCGCTGCTTGAAGATCAGATTGAAGGGGACCCCACCCAGCGCCATGTTCTTCCGCAGGGTCTGGTGCAGGTCGAGTTTTCCCTTGTTCAATCTGCGACGGCGGATGGAGAGGATGTTTTTGATCTTCTGGGCGAGGCGCTCCACCACCTCGCGCATCTTCCTCACCTCTTCTTCGCTTAGGTGATAAAAGCTCTTTTCCAGTAGGGTCTCACGTCGGAACTTCTCCATGTAATCGTGATTCTGCTTCTGCAACTCGCGTTCGGTGAAGTTCCGGACGGATTTCCGCGCGGCGTCCATTAGACCATCGATGAATTCGCGCAGGGCCGCGAGTTGCTGAGGGTCCATCCCCGCGGCCTCGAGTGCGGCCGCGAGGTCACGGAGCTCTCCTCCTGCGTCGTCTAGGCCCATCTGCTCAAGGGTCCGCCGGCTGAAAAAGCCGATCTGCAGGAAGTTTTCGATGTTGATTTCGGCCGCGTTCGCGGCCGCCATGATCAACTGTTCAATCTGGTTGAGATCGGCGGTGAGCATGGCCTGGGCCAACTCGGACAGGTCCCCCATGTCCCCGTCCATCCCCTCGAGCATCTGGGAGATCTGCTTCAACAGCTCGTCCAGATCCACACCGAAATCGCCGAGACGATTTGCCGCGTCTCCGAAGCTGTCGCGCAGACTGTCGTAGAAGCCCGACCAGAACAGATCGAAGAGTTCGTCGAAGGTCGGAACGTCCTCACCCCGTTTGACCATGGTGGCGCGAAGGGTGTCGCGGAACTGCTCACGCTCGTCGAGGGACAACAGATCGAGTGCCTCGAAGGCGTCGATCGTCTCCGCGGTCGAAACCCGGATCCCGCTCTTTCTCAGAATGTCCGCGAATTCGAGGATCTTTTTCTGCATCTCTCCCCACCCGCTTTCGGCACCGGGTTCGATTCGATACCGCCGGGGACTGGCCGACGGCGGAAACTCAAGGCGCGATCCAGGCGCTTTCGGTCAGTGCAGGGCCCCCTTTTTCGGGGCATCGGGTTTGGCGTTCTCTGGAGCGTTGGTCGGGGATTCGGGCGACTTCTTCTCCAGCAGTTTCGTAAGCTCACCCTGAGCCTTCCGTACATCGCCTTCGTACTTGAGGATGACGTTGAAGGTGTCGTTGACGATGTCTTCATTCAGTTCGTTGGCGTTGAGGGCCAGCAGTGCACGCGCCCAATCCAGGGTTTCACTGATGGAAGGGGTCTTCTTCAAGTCGAGTTCACGCAAACGCTGCATCATCCGCACCAGATCCTCGATCAGTGCCTCCCCAGCGTCGGGAACCTTGGCCGCGAGGATCTGCTCTTCGACTTCGCGGCTAGGAAAGTCGATAAACAGGTGAATGCAGCGTCGCTTGAGAGCATCACTCATTTCGCGCGCATTATTCGAGGTCAAAAACACGATGGGTTTGCTGCGCGCCTCGAAGGTTCCGATCTCCGGAACGGTGACCTGGTAGTCGGAAAGCACCTCCAGAAGGAATGCCTCGAACTCGGGATCGGACTTGTCGACCTCGTCGACCAACAGCAGAGGCGCTTCTTCGGACGTGATGGCGCGAAGCAGCGGGCGCGCCACCAGGAAGTGGTCCGAGAAGAAAACGCTGTCCTCCTTGCCCACGAGAGAAGCCGCTTCACGAAGGGTCGACGCGCCGTCCATGAGTGTGGTGAAGCGGTCCTTGAGGATCTGCGTGTAGAGCAGTTGCTTCGAGTATTCCCACTCGTACAGGGCTTTTGCCTCGTCGAGTCCCTCGTAGCACTGCAGCCGGATCATCGGACGCTTCGTCACTTTGGAGACGGCATTCGCGAGTTCCGTCTTGCCGACTCCTGCGGGGCCTTCCACCAGAACGGGTTTTTCGAGTTTCTCGGCGAGAAACACCACCGTGGCGATCCGTTTGTCGCAAATATATTGGTGGCTCGCGAGTTCTCGCTCGACGTGATCGACAGATTCGAACATGCGTGTGACTCTCCTGGTCTTCACCCACTCCGGCGGAACGCCGGGCGGGGCCATGGATCCCAGCGGGGTCGGGATCCCTCTTCGGTGCGCGGGCCTCCGTTGGCTAGCCCATCAAATTGAGCACGTGCCCGAGCTTGTCCTTCTTCGTTTTCAGGTAGTCGCGATTCCTGGCATTGGGCTGGATCTCGAGGGCGACCCGCTCGACGATGCTGAGGCCATACCCCTCGATCCCCGCTCGCTTGCCGGGATTGTTCGTGATCAGGCGCATTTTCTGAACGCCCAGGTCGGCGAGAATCTGTGCTCCGACGCCATAATCGCGCATGTCCGGAGGGAAACCGAGGCGTTCATTGGCCTCGACGGTGTCGAGACCTTCCGAATCCTGCAGCCCATAAGCTCGGATCTTGTTCTTCAGACCGATCCCGCGACCTTCTTGTCGCATGTAGAGGAGGATCCCCGAACCGGCCTCGTCGATCATGGCCAGAGCCGACTCCAGTTGTTCACCGCAATCGCAGCGGAGCGAACCAAAGGCATCGCCCGTGAGGCACTCGCTGTGAACGCGCACCAGGGTCGGTTCATCCGGAGAAATCTCCCCCTTGACCAGTGCCATGTGATCCACGCGATCGATGTGGTTATCAAACACGATGGTCTTGAATTCGCCGAAGCGGGTGGGCATCGATGCAATGGCCGCCCGATGGACCAAGCGCTCCGTTCGCAAGCGGTACTGAATCAGATCTGCGATGGTGACGATCTTGAGGCCGTGCTTGCGCGAGAACGCCACCAGATCCGGTAGACGCGCCATGGTCCCATCATCGTTCATGATTTCGCAGATCACACCGGCGGGCTTGCAACCCGCCAATCGCGCGAGATCCACCGAACCCTCGGTCTGCCCTGTGCGTCGGAGCACCCCACCCTCTCGTGCGCGCAGAGGAAAGATGTGCCCCGGCCGAGCCAGATCCGACGGCCCGGCCCCATCGGCTATGGCTGCTTGAATGGTGGTCGCGCGGTCCGCGGCCGAAATTCCTGTGGTCACCCCGTGGCGCGCCTCGATCGAGACGGTGAACGCGGTGCCGAACCCGGTGTTGTTTTCGTGATCCGGGACCATCATCCCGAGGTTGAGCTGTTGGAGACGCTCCTCGGTGAGCGAGAGACAGATCAATCCCCGACCGTGAGTCGCCATGAAATTGATGGATTCTGGCGACACCGCCTCGGCAGCGATGCATAGATCGCCCTCGTTCTCCCGATCGGCATCATCGACGAGGATGACCATCTTCCCAGCTCGAATGTCGTCGATGGCCGCTTCGACTGACGCGGGAACATCCAGGACCCGTTCCTGCTGAGGTTCGTGTTCGGCGTTCGCGGGGGGGCGATGCAAGGCTCTGAGGTCCTTCCGTGCGGACCGCGGATGAAACCGCTGGTTCCGGCGGGCGAGCGTCGTATGGGATGGAGATGGGACGAGACGCTGTTTGCAAGCTATCAGCGCAGTGTAACGGTGTCAAACGAAAGCCCCGCGGGGAGGTCGGGCGTGGTCGTTCGCAGAATGGTTGGCGTTTACTCGGATTCCGTTACCGGTTTGACCGTGGGAACTCCCGGAGCACGCTCTTTACAAACTGGGCTTCGTCGAGTCCAAAACGTTCTCCGAACCGATGCTCGTCATTCAGGGATCCGTAGAGACCGTGGAGACTCGCCCGGAAGGTCTCGATGACGCCCTCGCCCGTGTTGGCCACGGCGGGAATCCGTTGGATCCCCGGCCAGATCGCTTCGTACTCCTCGAGGGGTTGTGCCTCGGGCAGATCTCGCTTGTTCAATTGAATCACCTTGGGAATGGCGTCGGCATCAATGGAATTCGCGGTCAGGTTCGACTCCATGTCCCGCCACGAATACGAGTTCGCAGTGGTACTCGATGCCTGGGAGTCGACCACGAAAACGACGGCATCTGCACCGGACAACACGACCTTGCGGGTCGATTTGTGCATCACCTGGCCGGGCACGGTGAACAACTTGATCTTCACCGAGAAGCCGTTGTGGATGTCGAAGTGCACGGGTAGAAAATCAAAGTAGAGCGTTCGGTCGTCCGCGGTATCCAAGGTGAGCATTTCGCCGCGGGTCCCCGCCTCGATCAGGCTATGGATCTGTTGGAGATTCGTGGTTTTTCCCGAGAGCGCGGGCCCGTAATAGACGACTTTCAGGCTGATCTCGCGCTCCTGCATGTTGATCTGCACCATTGGAACCCATCTCCCGAGGAATTTTCCTCGTGCCCCCCAACGGAGTCCTGTATCGGACGAACTCCTTAACGGGTGTAGGCGAGGCGCGCGGCCACATTGCCGTTCATTTGCCGGTTGGGAACCCCGGAGATCGTCAGACGCCCCGAAAGATCTGCAGCAATTCCGCAGCCGCCACCGGGGCGGGCGTTCTGAGGTCTGAAACGGCGCGAAGGGTCTCATCCAGCCGGGAAACGACTCCAGGCGAGCTTTGAAAGGCGTCTCGCAGGCCATCATCCACCAGGTCCCAGAGCCAGGCACGAGCCTGATCGCAGCGCCGCTCCTGCATCTCGCCCGAGGCCTCGAGCGCTTCGCGGTGGGACATCACCATCTGCCATACGTCGGCAATTCCCTCACTCTCCAGAGAACTCACTTGGAGCACGTCGGGTGCCCAATTGGAGCTGAGGGGGCGAAGCAACCCCAGTGCGTTCTTGTGGCTGCTGCGCGTTCGATCGGCTGCCATCCGCTGTTCGCCATCGGCCTTGTTGACCACGAGGCCGTCCGCCAATTCGATGACGCCCTTCTTGATTCCCTGGAGATCATCGCCCGAACCCGGTTGGAGGAGCACGAGAAAGAAATCCACCATGGACCGGACAGCGACCTCCGATTGGCCGATGCCGACGGTTTCGACGAGAACCACATCGAAGCCTGCTGCTTCGCAGACCAACAACGTTTCCCGAGTGCGATGCGCCACACCCCCGAGCGCCGAACCCGACGGAGAGGGACGGATGAACGCCTCAGGCCGCCTTGCCAGTCGCTCCATTCGGGTCTTATCACCGAGAATGCTTCCGTGGGTGATGGGACTGCTGGGGTCCACCGCCAGTACGGCCACCTGGAGGCCCTGCTCGATAAGGTGAAGCCCCAGGGCTTCGATGAAAGTGCTCTTGCCCACTCCCGGGGGACCCGTGACGCCCACCCGCACGGCAGTCCCCGTGTTGGGCATCAAGGCTTCTAGCAGTCGCCGTCCCTCGGCAGCGCGATCGCTGCGCGCGCTCTCGAGCAGCGTGATGGCTCTGGCCAGGGCTCCTCGGGCTCCGGCACGGATCTCCGAAGCGCTCGGGCCCGATTCCATCTTCGGGCTCACTCCGCCCGGTCCCGAATGATTCCAAGCACCTCACGCGCAGCCTTGGGGATCGCCGTGCCCGGGCCGAAAATTGACGCGACTCCGGATTCTCGGAGGAAGTCGTAATCGCGGGGCGGAATGATGCCACCCACCACCACCGCAATGTTCTCATTTCCCTGAACCGACAATTCGGAGACCAACTTCGGCACGAGAGTCCGGTGGCCTGCTGCCTGGCTCGATACGCCGACGACATGGACATCGTTTTCGATGGCTTGTCTGGCCGCCTCTTCGGGGGTCTGAAACAGCGGTCCCACGTCGACGTCGAATCCGACATCTGCGAAGGCCGTCGAGATGACCTTGAGACCCCGATCATGGCCGTCCTGCCCAAGCTTCACAGCCAGCATGCGAGGCCGACGTCCGTCGCGTTGGGCAAAGGCATCCACTTCGGCCCGGATCTCGTTCCAGTCCTCGTCGCCTTCATAGACGCTCCCGTACACCCCCGAAATCGACTGGACTTCAGCGCGGTAGCGCGTGTAGGCTTTTTCGAGGGCCTCGGAGATCTCTCCCACAGTGACCCGGGCGCGTGCCGCCGCCACTGCGAGTTCCAGCAGGTTGCCCTCTCCTGACCGCGCCGCGTCTTCGAGCGCGGCAACGGCCGACTCCACGGCGCCTTCGTCTCGGGTCGCGCGGATCTCCGTCAGTCGTGCGACCTGAGCGGCTCGCACCGTTGAGTTGTCCACCTCCAGGACCGCGATCTCCTCTTCCTCGGAGAGTCGATATTTGTTGACTCCGACGATCACGTCGTCACCGCGGTCCACCCGGGCTTGTCTTCGTGCCGCGCATTCCTCGATTCGAAGTTTCGGCATCCCCGCAGCGATGGCCTTGGTCATGCCTCCGAGCTCTTCGACTTCAGCGATGATCTTCCTCGCCTCGGCGGCCATGCTTGAGGTCAGAGATTCCATGAAATACGACCCGCCCCAGGGGTCCACCACGGCCGGGATTCCACTCTCCTCCTGAAGGATCAGTTGGGTATTGCGTGCCACCCGAGCCGTGTTGTCGGTGGGGAGCCCCAGAGCCTCGTCGTAGGCGTTGGTATGGAGCGATTGAGTCCCACCAAACACCGAAGCCATGGCTTCTACGGTGGTTCGAATCACATTGTTGAGAGGATCTTGCTCCGTGAGACTGGCCCCCGATGTCTGGCTGTGGGTCCGGAGCATGGAAGAGCGCGGATCCTTGGGCTCGAAGGGTGCGAGCAATTCTGCCCACAACAGGCGAGCCGCTCTCATCTTGGCGATCTCCTGGTAGAAGTTCATTCCAATGCACCAGAAGAAGGAAAGGCGCGGCGCGAAATCGTCGATGCTCAACCCCTTGGAGAGTGCCGCGCGCACATAGTCCAGCCCATCCGCCAGTGTGAATGCGAGTTCCAGCAGCGGAGTCGCTCCGGCTTCCTGCATGTGGTAGCCGCTGATCGAAATCGAATTGAACTTCGGCATGTTCTGGGCCGTGTATTCGATGATGTCGGCGACGATGCGCATGGAGGGCTCAGGCGGATAGATATAGGTGTTGCGAACCATGAACTCTTTGAGGATGTCGTTCTGGATCGTTCCCGTGAGCTTCTGGATGGGACAGCCCTGCTCTTCCCCTGCAACGATGAAACAAGCCAGAATCGGCAGGACGGCACCATTCATCGTCATGGAGACGGACATCTGGTCGAGGGGGATCTCGTCGAACAAGATCTTCATGTCCTCGACGGAGTCGATGGCCACTCCAGCTTTCCCGACATCCCCCTCGACTCGGGGATGATCGGAGTCGTACCCGCGATGGGTCGCCAGGTCGAAAGCGACGGACAGGCCTTTCTGCCCTGCCGCCAAATTGCGCCGATAAAAGGCGTTCGACTCCTCGGCGGTCGAGTACCCGGCGTACTGCCGGATCGTCCAGGGCCGGTTGGCATACATGGTGGCACGCGGGCCCCTGAGGAAGGGCCACACGCCAGGAGTCGAGTCCGTATGCTCCAGGGACTCCAGATCCGCAGCGGTATAGAGCGATTTGAAACGGAGCCCCTCTGCCGTTTCCCAATCGATCTCATCAGGGTCGCGGCCCCGAAGTTCTCCACCTGCCAGTTCGCGCCATTTATTCAGGTCGGCGCCTTGCTTGGGACTGCCGCTCATCTCGTTTCTCCAGTTCCTGCCCTTGTTAAACCCACGGGTTCACCCCCCGTCGCGCGAAACCATAGCCAGCCGGTAGGCCACCGATCCAGTCGGTCCCCTGAGCTCACATTGAGCGCCGATAACGGCCCCCCACTTCGAACAGGGCGTCCGAGATCTGCCCGAGGCTGGCAACCCGCACGCATCGCATGAGCTCTCCGAATACATTGCCGCCGCTGCGGGCCACTTCTTGAAGTCTCCGGAGTGCCTCGGGGGTCCGTTCGGCGTTTCGGGCCTCGAAATCCCGGAGATTGGCGAGTTGACGATCCTTTTCATCGTTCGAAGAGCGAATCAACTCGGCAGGGGGAATGGCCTGCCGGGCATCCGGATGCTCGAAGGTATTCACGCCCACGATCGGGAGTTCTCCGGATTGTTTGAGCGACTCGTAGTGCATGCTTTCGTCCTGAATCCGGCCCCGTTGGTATCGGGTCTCCATGGCACCCAAAACACCTCCGCGGGCCGACAGCCGCTCGAACTCCTGCAACACCGCCTCCTCAACGAGATCGGTGAGTTCCTCCACCACATAGGAACCCTGGAGCGGGTTCTCATTTTTCGCGATTCCGTGCTCGCGCTGGATGATCAGTTGAATCGCTAGGGCCTGTCGCACCGACGCTTCCGTCGGCGTGGTCAGGGCTTCATCGTAGGCGTTGGTGTGAAGACTGTTGCACTGGTCCTGAAGGGCCATCAAGGCCTGAAGCGTCGTTCGTATGTCGTTGAAGGACATCTCCTGTGCGTGAAGCGATCTTCCTGAAGTCTGGGTGTGGTACTTCAGCTTCTGACTACGCTCGGAGGCTCCGTAGCGCTCCTTCATAGCAATGGCCCAGATGCGCCGCGCCACACGACCGATCACGTTGTATTCGGCGTCGAGTCCATTGCTGAAGAAGAAGGAGAAGTTCGGCGCATAGGCGTCTACATCGAGGCCCCGAGCCGCGTAGTACTCGCAGAACGTAAAGCCGTTGGCCAAGGTAAAGGCGAGCTGCGTGATCGGGTTCGCACCCGCTTCCGCCATGTGATAACCCGAGATCGAAACTGAGTAGAAGTTTCTGATCTGGTTGTCGACGAAATACTCCTGGATGTCTCCCATCATCCGCAGGGCGAATTCAGTAGAGAAGATACAAGTGTTCTGGGCCTGATCTTCTTTGAGGATGTCCGCCTGCACGGTGCCTCTCACCTTACGTAGGACGTCCTGCCGAATTCTTTCATAACGCTCGGGTTCGACGACATCGGCCCCGGAAGTCCCGAGAAGGGCGAGCCCGAGGCCGTCATGTCCTTCGGGCAGTTCGCCCTCATAGCGGGGAAGATCAAGACCGGCGAGGCGTTGGCGAACGGTCTCGATCTCTCCGGTCGCTCGCAGATCCTTCTCGACTCCCTGGTCGATGGCCGCGTTGAGGAAGAACGCCAACAGCATGGGGGCGGGCCCGTTGATGGTCATCGATACGGAGGTGTTCGGCGAACAAAGGTCAAAGCCCGAGTAGAGCTTGGCCGCATCCTCCACTGTGCAGACAGAAACCCCCGAGTTCCCCACCTTGCCGTATACATCGGGGCGTGGATCTGGATTCCGTCCGTAGAGGGTCACACTGTCGAATGCCGTAGAGAGCCGCTTGGCAACCTGGTCGCGACTGACCAGATGAAAACGACGATTCGTCCGTTCAGGCCCCCCCTCTCCCGCGAACATACGGGTAGGAGCTTCCTCTTCGCGCTTGAATGGGAACACGCCCGCGGTAAAGGGAAACGACCCGGGTAGATTCTCCTGGCGGAGATACCGGGTCAGAGTTCCCCAATCACTCGTGGAGGGGAGTGCCACTTTCGGGAGAAACGTCCCCGACAGCGTTTCGCTCCGATTCTCGACACGAATCTCTCGTCCTCGAACTTCGTAGATCTGCTCATCCGACGCATACCGATCCCTGACTTCATCCCATTCGGACAACTGTTGGCGCAATGAGTCGTCGAGTTGCGAAAGCGCTTCGTCATAACGAACCCGGAGCGTTTGAATCACTGGATCGGAAGACTCTTCGCGAGCCCCATCGACGAAGGACTTCAGACCTGCCGGAGCGGCTTCGCCCAGATCCTCCAATACGCGAGCCAACGCACCCGCCCCGCCGGCATGGTGGGCTTGCGCGCGGGTCTGCTCGTGCCACCCACGAAGAGTTTCGGCGATATCCGCCAGATACCGTTCGCGGGCGGGTGGGATCAAGACATCGCCGAGCCCTGCCGATCCGTCAGCACCCTGCAAGAGCCCCTCGGGTTCGGCCATTGACGGGCCCATCCGGTTCATCAGAGCGTTGGCGAATCGATCAGTATGGGAATCGTTCCACAGACGAGCAATGGTGGGATAGACCGGAACGTCACTGTCGGCGGCATCGAAGCGAGTCGTGTTACGTCGCCACTGTTTTCGCACGTCACGCAGCGCATCCAGAGCACCCTGACGGTCGAACTTGTTGAGCACCACAAGGTCTGCCATGTCGAGCATGTCGATCTTTTCGAGCTGGGACGGTGCACCAAATTCGGGAGTCATTACGTAGACCGAATCATCCACGAGGTCCACGATCTCTGAATCGCTCTGCCCGATCCCTGCGGTCTCGACGATTACCAAGTCGTATTGAGCTGCACGCAGAACCGCGATGGCATCGCGGGTCACCTGGGCAATGGCGCGATGCGCTTGGCGGGTCGCAAGGGATCGGGTGAAAATCCGGGGACCATAGATGGCATTCATCCGAATCCGGTCGCCCAGCAGCGCCCCACCGGATCGTCGACGTGTTGGGTCCACCAACACCAGGCCTACGCTGTGGCCTGGATGACGCTGGCGGTAGCGCCGAACAAACTCGTCGACGACGCTGGATTTCCCCGATCCCCCGGTCCCTGTGACTCCAACGACGCGGGTCGTTGCGCTGGAAGCACTTCGAGAAAGGCTCTTTCGCAACGATTCTCGCTCTGGATCCTCTTCGCCCGAGTGGTTTTCGAACCATGTCACCATCCGGCCCACCGATCTCGGATCGTCTGGTGTGATCTTGTCGAGCAATGATTCCCCATTCAGACTGGCAGTGTCTGAGCACTCTTCGAGCAGAAGCCGAATCATTCCGTCGAGCCCCAGGCTGCGCCCCTCGGAAACTCCGAAAATTTGTGCCACTCCGTTGCTCTGGAGTTCTCGAGCTTCGGCGGAAGTGATGGTCCCGCCTCCCCCGCCGTAGACCCGGATATCTCCGGCATCGCATTCGCGCAGGCGTTCCACCAGAAAGCGGAAGAACTCCATGTGGCCACCCTGATACGAAGAGACTGCCACCGCTCGGGCATCTTCTTGAACTGCGGCGTCGACAATTTCTTCCACGGAACGGTCGTGTCCCAGGTGTATGACTTCGGCCCCCTGGGCCTGGAGCACGCGTCGAACGATATTGATGGCGGCATCGTGTCCATCAAAAAGAGACGCGGCAGTCACCACTCGTACTGGAGTGGATTGTTGCAGCGGAATTTCCAGTTCCCTGGCCGGGTCGTGAGTAGTCATCGTCGTCTCCCTGGTGTTCCGACGAGCAGCCCGAATCGCCGGTACCCGTTCAGGTTTTCGGGCGCTCGTGACCCTGGGGTTCCCATTCATCAATTCGACGCCCAACGTGTTCCCGATAACGAACCATTTGAGCCCGCAGGTCTTCGAGTTCGGTAATGCGGGTGTCGAGGCGCTCGCAATGGCGGTCGAGTTGCTCCCTCAGGTGGGCGAGCATGTCGCGAGTGGAACCGGCGATGGCGTAAACCGCGTTCAATTCCTTGACTTCGGCCAAGGACAGTCCCAGCTGTTTCAAGCGCTGGATGAAGCGGAGCCGCTCGAGTTCGTCGGGGGCGTAGACACGTCGCCCCCCGGCCGTTCTTCGAACCCCTGGGAGTAACCCGAGTTCCTCGTAGTAGCGGAGAGTGCGCGCGGAAACACCGAGCTGCTCCTGGACCTCGGTGATGCTGAGGAGCGGTTGTGTAGACCCTGTCTGCCAGTTCACGTCAACTGGCTAGCACAGGCAGCCCGGGCGCGCCAAGATCCCACAATGGAATCGCGGGCGAGAACCCCCACCATCTTTGCAATCGGGCTCCTTTTCGGGGTGTGGGCACCCGTCGTGCCCGCCTGGGCAAATCCCGAATTGGCTCTCTCTTCACCTGGCACCCTCCCCCCAATCACACGTCAAACCGTCGATGTGGTGAAGGTCGCCGTCGCGGCTGCAACCACTTGCCTTCTCGCCTGGCGACTCATCCGACAGCGGAGGGGAACGCAGGTTTCCTGGCGGTGGGACGTCGCCCTGGCAACCCTCGGGGTCGCCGGCGCTGCGTGCTTCTGGAACCTCTTCCAATTCCACCACCCCGGCTACGGACACCCCCACGATAATTTTCATTACTACTTCGGCTCGAAGTACTTCCCGGAGCTTGGCTACCAACGGCTCTACCCTTGCACCGTTGTTGCGGACCACGAAGCAGGACTCCGGCGCAGCGGTCATGGGGGTCGTTATCGCGACCTTTCGGAAAACAAAATCGTGTCCGCGCGAGTAATCCTTGACGACCCGAACGCATGCAAACAACATTTTTCTTCCGAACGGTGGCGCGAATACACAACCGACCTTGACTGGATGCGGGCCCGTCTGCCATCGGGGAAGTGGCGCAATCTGCTCATGGACCACGGGTACAACGCCACGCCGGTGTGGGGCGTAGTCGGCGGTTTGCTCACCGACAGCCAATCGTTATCCCGGAGCCAACTGCGAATCCTGACTCTAATCGACCCCGCAATGCTGGTCATCATGTGGTTGGCAGTGACTTGGGCATTCGGTTGGCGTTCCGCATGCGTGGGGATCGTGTTCTGGGGCACCAACGATTTCGCGGGTTTCGAGTGGGTGGGAGGCGGGATCCTCCGGCAGGATTGGCTCGTCGCATCGGTTGTCGGAATTTGTTTTTTGCGACGCAATCACCCGGTCGCAGGGGGGTTCCTGTTGGGCTGGGCGACCCTTCTCCGCATCTTTCCCGGTTGTCTGCTCCTTGGGCTCGCCCTTCACGCGGCAACCTTCGCCTGGAAAGTCGGAATCAAGGAACTGCGCAAAACCCATCTACCCATCGCGTTGGGGGCGGGTTTGAGCGTCGCACTCATGGTTCCTCTGTCGGGTGCATTGATGGGACGCGCGGATTCCGTGGGAGACGACGCTCGGGGGCTCGCGGTCTGGGCGGACTTCGCAGAAAACGCTCGGGTCCATCTCGCGACCCCTCTCCCGAACCACATCGGACTCCAGACGCTGATCGCCTACGATCCCGCGCAGACCGCCAGGGAGACGCGCGACATACGCAAAGAAGATCCCTTCGAAGATTGGAAACGCATGCGGCGGGAGACCCGCGATCAGCGGAGCGGGCTCCTGGTGGTTCTCACCGTCGGGTTCCTCATGCTGTTCACAGGGTCGGTCCGTAGAGGCTCAACATGGGAGGTCGCCATCGTGAGCATCGGAATCATCCCCTTCGCGACTGAACTCACCAATTATTACTACGCGATTCTCATCGCCTACGCGGGGCTCTGGGGAGTGCGTCAAGAGATCGGCTTGGGGCTTGTGGCTCTGGGGCTTCTTTCGTGGGGTTTGGTGGACTGGTTCCACTACTACGACGAAATCTTCACGGCTGCGAGCGCAGCCATTCTCGTTTTTGTCCTCTTCGCGACGATACGCATGCCGAACCCCAAGAACTCCAGAACGCCATCCCAAGCGCTCTGAACGCCGAATCAGGGACACCCGGAGAAGTTCAACTGTATCCGAGGGACTTCAAGCGATTGGGTCGCTTCGACCACTTCGGTTCTACAACGGTCCACAACTCCAGGTGTACGCGGTTCGACAGGAGACGTTCGATCGCGCGTCTCGCCTGGACTCCAATGGCCTTGATCATCGCTCCTCCTCTACCGATCACGATGCTCTTCTGAGAGGCACGAGTCACGATCAGGTTCGCGCGAATACGAACCAGGTCTTCGCGAGATTCGTCGAACTCCACGACTTCGACGGCAAGTTCGTAGGGAACCTCCTGGGACAGTGCTTCGAACGCGGCTTCACGGACGAGTTCAGCCACGAGAAAACGCAGCGGTCGATCGCTCAGTTCATCCTCGGGATAGAGCGGCGGCGAAAACGGGAGACGAGTGACCAGGGCATCGATCAGCGCCCCGACGCCCTCGCCCGTACGGGCTGAAATCTCCATCACCACGGGTGCCCACGCCTCGGGCCCTGCTTTCTCCAGGTTCTCGGGAGGCCAGTCAGCGGTCTTGCGGTTCACGAGATCCAATTTGGTACCGGCAATCACCGTCGGAGTACGACGCTTCGCCAGAGAGTCGACAAGTTCGTCGTGAGCAAGCCGCCAGCCACGCGTTCGATCCACAAGCAACAACGCCGCATCGCAGTCAGCAACCGCTTCATCGACCTGGTCGTTCAGTGCCCGATTGAGTGCCTTCACCCCCTCATTCAATCCAGGGGTGTCCACCAGCAGTAGCTGCGCCTGCTCGAGGCTGAGAATGCCGAGGATCCGGCTCCGGGTGGTCTGGGGCTTGGGGGTGACGATGGCCAGTTTCTCACCCACCAATCGATTCATCAGGGTGGACTTTCCGGCGTTGGGCTCGCCGAGGATTGCCACGACCCCGGCTCGATGGTTTTCCTGGGAAGACGTTTGGTGCTGCCCCTCAGTCATGATTCTCCCTGACCGTGGCTAGAGCCGACCGCGCGGCCGCACGCTCTGCCAAGCGCTTGCTGCGCCCCACGCCCCGGCCCATTGAACTTCCCTCCACCTCGACCTCCACCGTGAACCGATTCTCGTCCGACTCATCGCCAGTATCGTTCACGGTGTTGTATCGCGGTGTGACGCGATAGATGGCATGAGCGCGCTCTTGGAATTCAGTCTTGGGATCCCGCTGGACCGCTTCCGACCCGATCTCCACCCGAGAGCCGAACATCTGACGTACGATCCGTTCGACGGGCTCGAGCCCTCCGTCCAGAAACAGCGCGCCGAGAAGCGCCTCAAGACAATCAGCGAGAATGGTGTCCTTCTCCGAGCCGCCATGGAGACGCTCACCGCGCCCGAGTTGAATGACTCCGCCGAGACCCAACTCCCGGGCACATGCTGCCAGGGAATCACGCTTGACGAGGGAGGCACGGGTTCGAGTGAGTTCTCCCTCCGACCATTCGCGATGGTTGTCGTAGAGGAAGCGAGAGACCACCAAGTCCAGGACGGCATCACCGAGAAATTCGAGTCGTTCGTTTCCACGGCTTCCATCGGTCTCCGAAGCATAGGAGGCGTGGGAGAGGGCGGTTTCGAGCAGTGCGACGTCGCTGAATTGATGCCCGAGTCTTTCCTCGATCAACGCCTGGTCGCTCACCCGACCGACCCTCGAATCCAGCCCCCACCAAGTACCGACTCCCCTTGGTAGAAAACCGCCGCCTGTCCGGGCGCGACGGCTCTCACCGGATTGTCGAAATAAATCCGAACCCGGTCGCGATCCGTGGGTTCGACCCTCGCTGGGGCTCCCTCATGGCGATAGCGAACCCTTACGACGGCCCGTAGGGGCGATTCGGGCACGTTTCCTGAGATCCAATTCACTCTGTCGACCTCGACGGTGCTCGATTGAAGAGACTCGACACCCCCCACCACCACCCGGTTTCGACCGGCGTCGATCCTTGAAACGTAGAGAGGACGTGAATCCGAGATCTTCAATCCCCGGCGTTGGCCTACGGTGAAGCGATGAATCCCCCGGTGTCGACCACGAACCCGTCCCGCCTGGTCGACGATTTCGCCGCTTCCCGGCAACCGGTCCGGGCGGATTCTTTCCACGGCAGCCGCATAGTCACCGTCGGGAACGAAGCAGATCTCCTGGCTTTCGGGCTTGTCGGAGGTCGTTAATCCCAGGTCTCGAGCCAGGTCTCGAACTTGCGGCTTTGTCATTTCTCCAAGGGGGAACTGGACACGGCAGAGTTGGTCCTGACGCAGTTCGAATAGGAAATAGGTCTGGTCCTTCTCCGTATCCACCGCCTTCAGCAATTGCCAAAGTCCGGTTTCAGGGTCGATCCTCGTGCGTGCGTAGTGCCCTGAGGCCACCTCCTCTGCCCCGAAAGCCCCCGCACGATCGAGCAGATACTCGAACTTGAAGCGGGAATTGCACATCACGCAGGGGATCGGAGTTCGACCGGCCAGGTATTCATCCGCAAACGATTCCATCACTTCACTACGAAAACGATCCTTGTAGTTCGCGACGAAGAACCGCATTCCCAGATTCCGAGCCACCTGACGGGCATCGTCTGCATCTTCCAGCGAACAGCAGCGGGAGGTGCTGCCGGCCAGGTGCATCGTCACGCCGATGGCCTCCCTGCCCTCTCGAGCCACCAGGGCTGCAGCTACCGAGGAATCGACCCCACCCGACATTGCAACAACGACACGGTCACTCATCTCGTCTCCGCACCCCGAACGCGATGAACGAGTCGGGGCAAGATCTCGAGAACTCGATCGATGGCGCCATCGTCGATCCCGTGCCCTACGCTCATCCTCACTGAACCTCTCGCCTGCTCCGGCGTCCGCCCCATGGCGACGAGCGTGGGTGAAGGGTCGATGGAGCCCGAGGCACACGCGGCCCCCGCTGAGACAGAGACACCCTCGAGATCGAGCGTCTGAACCAACACCTCTCCGGCGGTATTTTCGAATTCGACGTTTAGGGTGTTGGGCAATACGTGATTCGAGCTGCCATTGCGGCGGACCTTCGGGATGGTCGAACGGATTCCTTCCCAGAGTCGGTCACGTAGACGCTCGTATTCCTTGACTCTCACATCGAGTTCCTTCACCGCCAAAGTACAGGCGACCCCCAAGCCGGTGATCCCCGCCACGTTTTCGGTGCCTCCACGTCG
Source organism: Myxococcota bacterium (assembly GCA_022447545.1). Taxonomy (GTDB): domain Bacteria; phylum Myxococcota_A; class UBA9160; order UBA9160; family SMWR01; genus JAKVBI01. The sequence goes on along the minus strand of JAKVBI010000010.1, from coordinate 309,682 downwards.
CCCCTTCTCCTGGGGTCCCCCACGCAGGATCGGGTCGAACGCCACTTCACCGCGATGGACCAACATGCCCACGCCCTTTGGCCCTCCGAATTTATGGGCGGATGCTGACAACAGGTCGACGGGGACTCCCTCGAGCGAAACGTTCACTTTGCCGAGCGCCTGAGTGGCATCGGTGTGCATGAGGATGCCACGGTCACGAACTCCAGCAGCGACCTCCGCCACGGGCTGAAGTGTGCCCGTTTCATTGTTCGCCCAGATTAAACTCACCAGTGCGGTACCCGGTTCAATGGCTGACAGCATCTCCTCGGCATCCACCCGTCCCTCGGGATTCACCGGAACCCGGGTCACTCGCCAACCCGCCCGACTCAGTGCAACCAGAGGAGCCTCGACGGATGGGTGCTCGACCCGACTGGTGACGATATGTCCTGGCGCGTTCTCTCGTTGGCTCAAGACTCCCCATAGCGCCGTATTGTTGGCCTCCGTCGCACCGCCGGTGAACAGGATCTCCCGCGAATCGACGCCCAGCAGGCCTGACGCAGATTGTCTGGCATCGTCGATCAAACGCCGAGCGGCCTCCCCTTCGGCGTGGACACTCGACGGATTCCCGAACACCTCGCGAAGGACCTCCGCCATGATCTCGACGACGTCCCCACGAACGGGAGTCGTCGCGTTGTGGTCCAGATAGATTCGAGGGACCTCCATCAGGAGACGCCTCCATTCGATCGGCTCGGCAACGCCGGGGGAACCTCTTTCAAGAGATCGGCAAGCGTCATTCCACCCGCGCGTTTTCGCGCTCCCTCCTCGAGTTCGACCACCACACGTCCCACCAATCGTCGGACCGCATCATCCCCTCCCGAGGGCTCCCGCTCTCCTCGCAGCCCCCGAAGAACGTCCAACACACGGATTCCCTCGGCGGGTCGACCGAGTTGGTAGCACTCGTCTCTTCCTTCGTCTTCGCGTAACGACAGCACTCCCGCAGATCGAAGGTTCGAGAGCACACCCCGGATGGTTCTCACGGGCACGTCTGTCAACTCCGAGAGCTCGTCCGCGCTGGGTGCCGAAAGCCGATCGCGAAAGCACTTCGACACTTCGAGAGCAATGCGGAGCCCAAGTTCCTCACGAGCAGCTGCCCCCGGAATGCGCCCTCGAATCTCGCGTCTGTAAAGCGGAAGGTGTTGGTGCGCAAAGGTCACCTCTGCGCCAAAAAGGATCACGGCCCAAAACATGTAGATCCAAACGAAAAGGAGCGGCAGGGCTGCGAACGTGCCGAACAATGCATCGTACCTGGCGACGCCGATATTGAGCCCCAGATACAAACTCTGAGCCGCCAGCACGAGAACCGCGGCCACCACTCCTCCGAGCAGAGCAGACGTCGGCCGGATTCGGGTGTTGGGAAGGAACCAGTAGAGAAAGGCGAGAACCACCGACATCACGATACTCGGGGCATATTCGAATCCCACCGAGTAGGCGTTTGCAAACAAGGGGAACTCGAGAAGTCGTTGAACCATCCACTGGCTCCGAAACGTCGTTGCAAGCGAAAGCGCTGTTCCCAGCAATAGTGGCGCCACGATCATCACCGCCAGATAGTCGGGAATGCGCCGTGCCCAGGTCCGGCTGCGGGTTACTCCACAGATCTCATTCAGCGCCCGTTCCACGCTGGATAGGTGAAACACAGCGGTAAAGAAGAGCGCAAAGGCACTCAGGGTTCCCAGGCCTCCAAAGTTGGCCTTATTGACCAGATCGAGGATTTGCTCCCGCGCTTCCGGACTGCCTGCTGCGATCTGGTCCACGATCAGATGTGCCAGATCCCCGCTGCGGACCCCGACCGCAGCGACGATGGAAACGACCAGCGCAACGATGGGGATGAGTGCGAGGACCGTGTAGTAGGACAAGACACTGGAGCGCAACAGAAGCCGGTCTTTGATGAACCCCTCTCCCACCATCACTGCAAACTGCAAACTCGCCAGCGCGCGAGCTGTCGCAGTCTTCGGCTCGGGTTTCAGGCTCCACATCTCTTCGCCAACGAATCGCTGGGCGCGCTCGAACATCGAGAGGAGCCGTTCGATCGGTGATTTTTCAGCCACGATCCACACCGACCCAGCCGCGGAGTTCCTCGACTGTTCGCGCTCCAATCCCTCGAACACGCTGGAGATCCAAACGGTTTTCGAAGGGTTTACGGGCACGCTCGGTAAGAATCGCGCGTGCCCGGGAGGCCCCGATTCCAGGCAAGGCTTCCAGGGTCACTGAATCGGCATGATTGAGGTCGACGGGCAAATCGAACAACAACCGGGCCGGTCCTCGAAGCTCCTGGGTAGCCCCCTGGCCACACCGAACCGCGACGCTGCGGGAATTTGCGGCTTCGACCTCGGTGGGGTCGGCACACACTGCGGATGGCCCCATCCGATCTGGCAGGCCGAGCAAGCAGAGCAAACCGGCTAGAGCGAGCGCGGCATCGGCCCGACCCACGGGGCTCGACAGGGTCGGCGCCGGGCGGCCCCTGCCGTTGCTTCCACGCATCGGTTCAGTCCTCCGGCACGGGCGCACTTGCACCGGCTTCCACAAAAGCGAGATGAAGCGCTTTCACCGCCCGCTCGGCGAATCCCTCTTCGATGACCACCGAGATCTTGATCTCACTGGTAGAGATCATCTGAATGTTGACGCCTTCTTCGGCCAACACCTGAAACATGCGTGTCGCCACAGCCGCGTGATCCTTCATCCCGAGCCCGACGATGGAGACCTTGGCAATGCCGACGTCCCCTTCCACTGCACGAGCCCCCACGGCATCACCGGCGGCCCGTGTCAATTCCATTGCCCGGTCGTAATCGCCGCGCGGAACCGTGAAGGTGACGTCGGTGCTTCCGTCGTGCGCAAAGTTCTGGATGATCATATCCACAACGATTCCATCCTCGGAAATCGGGCTGAACAAGCGCACCACGACCCCCGGTTGATCCCTGACGCCTGAGACGCGGATCTTTGCTTCGTTTCGGTTGTAGGTGACACCCGAGACGACGAGGCGCTCCATGACCTCCTCCTGAACGACGACCCTCGTACCGGGCCCTGTGTGAAACGAAGAACGAACGTGAAGTGGAATGCCGTAGCGCATCGCGAAGCGCACGGCACGAATTTGCAGAACCTTCGCACCGAGACTCGCCATTTCGATCATCTCTTCGAAAGAGATGACATCGAGTTTCCGAGCGTTCTCCACCAGTTTCGGATCCGTTGTAAAAACTCCGTCTACATCGGTGTAGATCTCACATTCATCGGCATCGAGGGCCGCCGCGATGGCAATGGCCGTCGTGTCGGAGCCGCCGCGACCGAGAGTCGTAATGTTGCCATCGGTGTCCACACCCTGGAAACCGGCAATCACCGCGATGGCACCCGAGTCGAGCACCGTTCTCAGCGAGGTGTCGTCGACGCTTTCAATTCGAGCCCTGGTGTGTGCAGTGTCCGTACGCAGATTCAGCTGGGTTCCGGTGAATGACTGCACGGCGTGCCCTCGCCGATGGATGGCCATGGCCAGTAGCGCGATGGTCTTCTGTTCACCGGTCGAGAGCAGGACATCATATTCCCTTGGATTCGGCCGATCGCCGCCCACCGCGCGAGCCAACTCCACCAGGCGATCCGTTTCGCCTCCCATGGCGGAGACCACCACCGCAACTTGGTGGCCGGCCTGCGCGGTTCGAATCACCCGTTCCGCGACATGGGCGATCCTCTCGGGATCCCCGACACTCGTTCCCCCAAATTTTTGAACGATGAGGGCCACGTCTACTCCCTGTTCCCTGTCTCGATCGAAACTAGCCCCCGCGACTCCCCATTGCCTGGTCCCACAGGTCGAGGACGGCTCGAGAGACGGGCCCGGAGGCTACCGCGTTCAGTGATCTCTGCCGCTCTACGACCGAGGCCTCCCCAGGAGGGGCCTGGCCTCTTTCCAGCTGCACCTGAAGACGGTCCGCGGGGAGGGCTTCCGGGAAGCGATCGGCCCATTCCACGGCCACCAGATTGCCCGGCTCCAGCAGGTCCAGAAAGCCTGTGGCGTCCAATTCTGCCGCCGACTCGAGGCGATAGACGTCCACGTGGGCGAAAATCCGACCTCCGGTACTTCGATATTCACTAGCGATCGCGAAGGTCGGACTGGCGACCAGGTCGGGGGGGATCCCGAGGCCCTGAGCAAGGCCCTTGGCGAAAACGGTTTTCCCCACTCCGAGGGGGCCGACGAGAGCGATCACCAGACCCTCGGCTCCCAGGCACGCCACCAGTCGCCCGGCGGCTTCCATGAGTTCCTCAGGGGCCTGGAAAGTTCGCCGCAAGGACCGTCTCCGCTACCGCCGTTTTCAGGTTCGTTCGTGCCGCGTCCCGAAGGAAGCGTTCCGTGTCGGGCAATTCGCGCACGAGATCTCCCGCCAGCAGACCGGCCGAGCCCCCACGGGACTCGATTCCGTCGCCCGCCGCGCCATGCCAATGGGCTGCCAGGGTCGCCGCCTCGAAGGACTCTGTGCCCTGGGCCAACAGGCCGGTCACCATCCCGAGCAGGACGTCTCCGGTCCCACCCGTCGCGAGGGCCGGCCCCCCCGTGGCATTGATTGCAAGTCTTCCATCCGCCGCAGCGACGACCGTGCCTGCACCTTTGAGCAGGACCACGCATCCGCTGTCGCGCGCCAGGCGCCGGGCCGCTCCGATCCGGTCCGCATTGACGTCGCTTGCACCGACCCCGAGCAATTCGCCAGCCTCCCCGGGGTGTGGCGTCAGAACCGTCGGGTTTCGACGCCCTTCGAGGTGTTTTACGTACCCCGCCAGCGCGCGCAGCGCATCGGCGTCGATGACCAGCGGAAGGTCGAGTTCCCTGGTCAACAGGCGGACGAGTTCTTGGCTCGGGGTTTGTCGCCCAAGACCTGGACCCAATCCGACCGCGTCGCGTTTTCCCGCCAGAGCGATGATGGTTTCGCCGGCATCCATCGAAAGTCCGTGACTTTCCGTGTCCGGAAGTGGTTCCGTCATCGCCTCGACAGACTGAAGGGCCACGACCTCGTGGATGCCCGCCGGACAAGCGATGCTGACGAGCCCCGCTCCCACACGTCCCGCGGCACGAGCGGCCAGCGTCACCGCACCGGACATTCCCCGGGACCCCCCGACGATGAGCGCGTGACCAAACGTACCCTTGTGTCCGTCTATCGGTCTCGTCGGCAACCTGCGGCCGGCCTCGGCGTGGGTCCAAAGTTCGGCGTCGGCACTCACCCCGGGGGCCCGTGTCGCAATGCCGACGTGGGCGACGACCCGACTCCCCGCCAGACTCCTACCGGGCTCGAGCGCCATTCCCAGTTTTGGAAGTTCGACAGTCAGAGTGACATCCGCCGCGACGGCGGCACCCATCACCTGCCCCGTGTCGGAGCAGACACCTGACGGCATGTCGACGCTTACCACCCGTACGCCAGATCCGTCTCGCCGCCGAGCGTTGATCCGCTCAATGCTCGAATGCAGGGCGCCGGTCACAGGCCGCGACAAACCCGTTCCAAGCAGCGCGTCGACGATCACGCCGCACGCAGGGGCCTCCCAATCGGGTCCCTCGACGGTGATTTTCAGAGCCATTGCCCGATCGCGGTTGTTTGCCGCGTCCCCCCCGATGCCCTCTCCCGCTGCAACGAGCGCTAATCGAACGGGCAAGCCCCGCATATGGAGATGGCGGGCGGCGACGAAGCCATCTCCACCGTTGCTCCCGGGACCGCAAACGACCAGGATTTCCGCATTGGACGAGTCTGGCAATTCCCGCCATTGCAACCACACCGTGTCCGCTACCGCTCGCCCCGCGCTCTCCATGAGCAATTCCCCGGGAACTCCCAGATTGTCGATGGTGTAGCGGTCGAGGGCTCGCATGGCCGACGAGCCAACCAGACGCCATGTCGTGGGGGAGGCGGCTTCGGTCGTCATGGGACGCGCAGGTACAGAACCCTTTGTGAAACATCGCTTTCCGCGGGTTCTCTAACCGCTCGTGCACCCCGATCGACGGCTACGCTCGGCAATCTCACCCCCGCCCACCACCTAGTGCACGCTGAAGTTCGTGGGCGAGCTCCTCCGCATAGGCTTTCACCACTCCCTCGTCCTCTCCTTCCACCATGACGCGAGCCTTCGATTCGGTTCCGCTGTAGCGGATCAAGACTCTTCCCCTGTCTGCCAGCAAGGCCTCCACCTGGGCGATGGCTTCTTGCACTGTGGGGAGTTCCTCGATGGGTTTCTTGGAGGACACTTCGACGTTGACGAGAACTTGTGGGTAGCGCACGAAGCCGGCCGCAAGTTCATTTAGCGGACTCCCCGAGCGTTGCATGATGGCCAACACCTGCAGGGCACTGATCAGACCGTCCCCGGTGGTATTTTCGTCGAGGAACAAAAGATGCCCGGACTGCTCGCCGCCGAGATTCAGACCTCCCGCCCGCATGGCTTCGACCACGTAGCGGTCGCCGACCTGGGTTCGGATCAAATCCAGCCCCATCCCTCGCAATTGGTGCTCCAAGCCGAGATTGCTCATCACCGTCGCGACGACGCCACCGCCGCGCAACTTCCCTCTTTCCGTCAAATCTCGCGCGCACATTGCGAGGATCTCGTCGCCGTCGATGATCCGACCGTCTGAGTCGATCATCACAACCCGATCGGCATCACCATCCAATGCGATCCCCACATCCGCACGAACTTCCCGGACCTTGGCGGCCGCTCGCTCGGGATAGAGGGCTCCACAGTTGTCGTTGATGTTCCGGCCATTGGGCTCGACCCCCAGAGTGAACAATTCTGCGCCCAGTTCCTCCAGTACGGTGGGGCCTACCTTGTAGGCCGCCCCATGGGCACAATCCAAGACGATCCTCATACCCTCCAGAGACAACCGGTCGGGAAAGGTCTTCTTCAGGAAGACGACGTAACGACCTTCCGCATCATCCACCCGCCGCGCCTGCCCGATGTTCTCGGGTGCCGCTCGTAGCGATGCCAATGCTCCCGATTGGATCAGAGCCTCGATTTCTTCCTCCACGGAGTCCGGCAGTTTGAAGCCATCGCTGCTGAAGAACTTGATCCCGTTGTCCTGGAATGGGTTGTGGCTCGCCGAGATCATCACACCGGCGTGACATCGCATATCCTGGGCGAGGAACGCCATCCCCGGAGTCGGCATGGGCCCCACCTGGATGACATCCACTCCCATCGAGCAGATGCCCGATGCCAGCGCATCCTCGAACAGATATCCGGAAAGACGCGTGTCCTTGCCGATGATGATCCGGCGGCGTTCGCCGCCCGGTACGCGCAGCACGTGAGCGATCGCTTGCCCCAGGGCCAATGCCATTTCCGCCGTCATGGGGTGCACGTTGGCGGTTCCCCGCACCCCATCAGTGCCGAACAGTTTTGCTTTTTCGTTCATCCCTCGACGACCTCGCCTTGCATGAGTGGTAGCGGCTCAGGGGGCAGTTCCGGACCGATCAGACGCGCGACTTCGATTCGCACGGTGACCGGCTGATTCTGCTCCATCCATACGTGCCCCGTTCCCATGAAGAGACTGGCCTTGCGCTCGGTGGTCTCTTCGAGTCCGCTGATATCCAACGTTTCGGTCACCACCTCCCTCAACCGAAGCACCTCGCTGCGAGCTCCCGTCAACCAAACCTCTCGAGGCTCCACCGTGACTCCCAGCAACAGGTACCCCTCCGCGACCTCCCCTTCGATATCCGGCCTTACCCGAACCGAGCGACGCGCAGCCTGCTCGAAGTTGGCCTCCAGGATCGCAGGGGAACGACTGACGATGGTGACACCTCGGGGCACCTCGATCTGGGTGGTATCCACCTCATAGATGGCCAGGCCGGGTTTGTTGCCACTCGCTTCGACTGGATATTCGAGTTTGCTCGCGGTGATGTTGCGCAACGCTGCACGGGTCCCGAGCACCCGAATGTTCACAACATCGGCGGTCTGATCGGTGAGCACGAGTTCGTCGGGAAGCCCCTGGAATACCACCGGGACATCGAAGCCGCGCTCGATCGTAGACGCGCTATGGGCCATTCCCCAGAGGACCAGGGCGATTCCAGCCGCCAGAAGCAGCGAACCGAAATGAAGATTCGATAGGCGCGACGCCACGGCGCGACTAGCCGTTCACCCGAGACGACAGGGCGCCGCGACCGGATTCGACTTCATGGACCTCCCCAACGCCCTCCCCGTCCACCAGTGAGTCGATGGTTTGGGAGAATTCCCGCTGATTGCCGGCCATGACGTCTCGCAAAACACGTCGCAGTTGCGGCACGTCCAGATCGTGAAGGATCTCGCCTGCCATGACG
>JAKVBI010000010.1:0-301381 GCA_022447545.1 Myxococcota bacterium | reverse complement strand
ATGACGAGAGACACGGCACCTGTCTCTTCCGAAATGACGATCACGACCGCATCGGTCTCTTCGGTAATTCCGACCGCGGCGCGGTGCCGGGTTCCCATGCCATCGGGGAGGTTCGACCGCAAGGTGAGGGGCAGGATGCATCCGGCATTCGCGATGCGTCCCCCCTGAATCAGTGCCGCTCCGTCATGAAGGGGCGAGTGGGAGAGGAACAGGGTCACGAGCAACTCCCGCGTGACCGAAGCATCGATGGGCACGCCAGCTTCGATCTGATCGTCCAGGCTCGTCTCCCTTTCGATCACGAACAATGCTCCGGCGGGGAGTTTCGCCAAATCCTGGGCAGCTCTGACCAGATCCTCCACCACCTGTGACTCCTGCTGGGCCGAGACGGATGGGAAAAAACCCCTCCCCATCCGCGCGAGTGCCCGGCGAATGTCGTTCTGGAAGAGAATGATGACGATCAAGACCGCGTAGGGCAGAAAATTGTCGAGAATCAGACGCACGGTCAGCAGGCTGAATAAATCCGAGATGAGGCTCACTGCCAGCAGAATGCCCAGACCCACCAGTACTTGTGCCGCACGAGTGCCGCGAATCAAAATCAAGAGCCAATAGATCGCGAAGGTCACCAGCAGCAGATCGATGATGTCTCGGGCGGGATCGAAGTTTGTAGAGACAAACTCGCGCAACTCTTTGAGGAGTTCGGCGATTCTCTCAATCACGACGCACCCTCGAATCGAGCTTCGGCCAGCGCACGACCGACCGTCACGGCCCGGGTGGCGCTCGCGACGTCGTGAACACGAATGGCATCCGCCCCGGCAAAACAACCCACGGCCACGGCCGCTGCGGTCGCGGCGTCTCGTCGTTCCACGGGATCTCCCGTCAATGCTCCGAGAAACGCCTTCCGCGACGGGCCCAGCATGACTGGCAATCCGAGCCGTTTCCGAATCCGGCCAACGCCAGCAATGAGAGCCAGATTATCCTCCAGGCGTTTGCCAAAGCCGATTCCCGGGTCCACCGCCAGTCGTGTATCGGACACCCCGGCGGAACGTGCCCGGTCGATCGAGGAGTCGAGTTCTCGGGTCACTTCGGCGAGGACGTCGTTGAAATGCGGGTCCCGTTGCATGGTCTGCGGGGTGCCCCGAAGGTGTCCGATGACGAGATCGGCCTTTCGGCGCGCGGCCACCGCTGCCATCTCCGGATCGAAGAGCAATCCCGAAACGTCATTGATCACGCGCGCACCGGCGTCCAGCGCGGCGTCCGCCACCACTGCCTTGCGGGTATCGATGGAGACAAATGCTTCGAATCGCTTGGCGAGAGCCTCTACGACCGGAAGAACCCGGTCGAGTTCGCACGAGGGTTCTACGAGTGTGGCACCTGGGCGAGTCGACTCGCCCCCCACATCGAGTCCATGGGCGCCCTCAGCGACCAATCGGGCTGCGCAGTCGACCACTCGATCGACCCGAGGCCGTTCTCGGGTGCCCGAAGCTTCCAGAAAGCGCCCGCCATCGGAAAAGGAATCAGGCGTGAGATTCAACACGGCGAGGATCGTCACGCGGTCCGGCGGGAAGATCGGCGAGGCCATCTCCAGCATCTAACCCGGAATCGGCTCCGGATCGGGCATGTTGTCGGCGGGGAACCCCTCCACGGACTCTTCCTGGGCTTTGCTCGGCGGGTCCCCGGTCGCGTCGTCGGACGATGCAAGAGGGGGTAGCGGCGGGAGGGATTGCCCATCCTTCAATCGCTCTAACTCCCAGCCGTCGAGGGTTTCCCGCTCCAGCAGTGCGCTGCTGATGCGATCCAGGAGGTCTCGGTGGTCCACCAGTATTTGTTTGGCCTCCTCGTAGAGGCTGCGCAACAACCCGGACACTTCGTCGTCGACCTCCTGGGCCATCTTCTCGCTGTAATCTTTGCGGGCCATGAAGTCGCGACCAAGAAACACGTCCTGCTCACTTCCGGACAGTGACATGGGGCCGATGTGCTCACTCATCCCGTACTCGCAGACCATGGCTCGCGCGAGTTCCGTTGCCTGTCGGAGGTCATTCGATGCACCGGTAGTGAAGGATCCCATGACGAGGTCCTCGGCGGCGCGGCCGCCCATGGCATGCTTGATCTGGGCGGTCATCTGCTTCTTGCTCAGGTTGAACCGATCTTCTTCCGGCAGGGTCTGGGTCAATCCCAGCGCCATGCCCCGAGGGATGATGGTCACCTTGTGAACCGGGTCGCTGTCGGGAGACAGCATGGCGACCAACGCGTGACCCGCTTCGTGGTAGGCGGTCGTGCGCTTGTCCTCATCGCTCATCATCAGGCTCTTCCGCTCGGAACCGAGCAGCACCTTGTCTTTTGCATTCTCGAAGTCGATTTTCCCCACTTTGTCGGCATCGTGCCGAGCCGCGAGAAGCGCCGCCTCGTTGACCAGATTCTGAAGATCCGCACCCACGAAACCCGGAGTTCCCCTAGCGATTTCGTTGAGTTTCACGTCGTCACTCAGAGGAACCCGTTTGGTGTGAACGTCCAGGATCGCCCTTCGGCCCCGCAGGTCCGGACGGGGGACCACGACGCGGCGATCGAAGCGACCCGGACGCAAGAGAGCCGGGTCCAACACGTCGGGCCGGTTCGTTGCCGCGATCAGAATGACGCCCTCGTTGCTCTCGAAACCATCCATCTCGACAAGCAACTGGTTCAGGGTCTGTTCTCGTTCGTCGTGCCCTCCGCCGAGTCCGGCCCCGCGGTGGCGCCCAACGGCATCGATCTCGTCGATGAAGATGATGCAGGGTGCATTCTTCTTGCCCTGCAGGAACAGATCGCGCACACGCGAAGCACCCACGCCCACGAACATCTCGACGAAGTCGGATCCAGAAATCGAATAGAAGGGAACACCAGCCTCGCCCGCGACAGCGCGAGCCAAGAGGGTCTTGCCCGTTCCCGGAGGTCCGATGAGCAGGACTCCCTTGGGAATCCTCCCGCCCAGACGGGTGAATTTCTTCGGCTCACGCAGAAATTCGATGATCTCCTCGAGGTCGACCTTGGACTCTTCGACCCCGGCCACGTCCTCGAACGTCCGTTGCTGCTGGTTTTCATTCAGCAGACGCGCGCGGCTCTTTCCGAAGCTCATGGCCTTCCCACCGCCCGCCTGCATTTGTCGGATGAAGAAGATCCAGAGCCCGATGAAAAGCAGAAGCGGGAACCACATGATCAGAACCTGTCGCCAGAAACTCCCCTCCTCTTTGGGCTGAGCCTTGATGACGACGTTCTGCGCCACCAACTTACCAACGAGGTCGTCGGTGATCGTGGGGGCATACGTGGAGAAACTCGTGCCATCCCGGAGGGTTCCGTGGAGGGCCCCCTCTTCGATGGTGACGCGGTCGACCTCACCGCGCTCGACCTGGGCCAGGAATTCGCTGTAGTCGACGTCGTTGGGGGTCGTTTCCCCCTGACGCATCATGGTCACGACGAGAAGGATCATCATGAGGAGAACGACCCACAGCGCCATGTTCCGATAGAACTGGTGGTTCACAGAAACCTCTCAAAAGCTGATCGGCAGGCGATGAGATAAGGTTAGCACGCACGGGGAGATACAACCCCGATGGACATCATTGTCCTGGGACTGCGTCTTCACGCCCCCACTTGGCACACCGACGGCCGAATGTCATGCCCCCGCATCACCCGCTGGCTCCTCGGCCACGCGGCCTGTGACTGGACCCATGCGCCATTGGTCTGCATGCCTCTCGAGACGAACACCCCCGGGTAACTCCAGCACCCGTCCCCGCTTTCCGCGCCTCAAGAACGCGACGATGCGTTCCAAATGCATGCGGGTGATGTCGCGTGCGACCCCGCAAGACTCCAGCGCAGTCCGGGCAATCCGCAACGCCATCGCACGGGGAAGCCCCTCCCAATCCTCGCCGGCGATATACAACCAATTCCCTCGCCTCTCCAGTCTGTGCCGAATCTCTCCAGCCAGAGCCTCCCCCAACCATTCGGAATCCGCGCGCTGCGCATCCGCTAGCCGACACAGGGCCCGGACCAGCGCAGGATTGAAATCTGCGGCCAGCCCTGGAAGCCAGTGTTCACGCAGACGATTGCGCGCATACTCATCGCTCTGATTGGAAGAATCCTCGCGCCACGTCCAGCCTTCACGAAGGGCCCGTTCCTCAAGAATGGAACGCTCGATCCCGAGAATCGGGCGCACGACTCGCCCCTCGAAGGAGCGGGCGGGAATGCCCGCCAAACCATCGGGACTGGTGCCACGCAGCATTCGCATCAAAACCGTCTCCGCCTGATCGTTGGCAGTATGGGCGGTGGCCACACAATCGGCACCGGATCGGTCCGCGAGGTCGAGTAACGCCAGGTACCGGAGTTCCCGAGCCGCCTCCTGCAGCGTAGGACGAGTGCGGCTGGAGTGACCCGACTGGTGGGCACGCGGATCCACCTCAGCCACATGGAAGGGCACCGAAAGGTTCCGAGCCAAATCTCGCACGGATCGCCGATCCGCCTCGGATTCGGCCCCTCGCAAACCGTGGTCGATGTGGCCAACGCTGACCGTGAGTCGCCACTGCGCCGAGACGGCGCACAGCAACCGGGCGAGGCTCACGGAATCGAGGCCACCGGAGCAGGCCACCAGGATGGAACTTCCCGAAAGCTCCAACCGTTCCAGGGCGCCCGCAAGTTCACGATCGAGCCACTCTTCCCGCATCGCACGCATTCTAGAAGCTGCGGTGAATTTTGCCCCGAATCCGTCACTTTCGGGTTTGGTGGCACACTTCGCGCGACTTGGGTATTTGACGGCGCGTGAGCCTCCACCGAGACGAGTTCCATGTCGGGACATGGATCGAGCGTCACGCTCGAGAGCGGCCCCTCCACCCGGCCATCGTCCAGGCGGGCAGAACTCTCGACTACGCGACCCTGCACGACCGGGTAGCTCGCTGCGCAGGGCTTCTACTCGATCGAGGCGTCACGCGTGGAGAACGTGTCGCCCTACTGTCGAACAACTGCAACGCCTTCCTCGAATTCGTGTTCGCGGCGGCTCGAATCGGTGCCATCGCCCTTCCCCTCAATGCCCGCCTGACGGCGCGGGAGATCCACCCCCTGCTCCTCGATTCCCGTCCCCGCTTGTTGGTTCACGATTCGGAACACCTCGAAGTGGCCCGGGAAGCCGCTCCTGAATTCACGTCTCGATTGGCTGTAGGGGACTCGGATTCCGAATACGAGCAGCAACTGGCCCGGCTGGCACCGGTTCCAGCGAACGAGGAATTCGATCCCGAGGACCCGATGATTCTCATGTACACCTCGGGCACGACGGGTACACCCAAGGGTGCGCTGCTGCCCCATCGCAAGACGCTCTACAACAGCCTCAACGCCCAAATCTTCTTCGACCTGAATCCCGACGACCGCGTGCTGGTCGCGCTCCCTCTCTTCCACTCGTTCGGGTTGCTCATCCTCTCCCTCCCCACCCTCTTTGCGGGCGGGACGGTCTTCCTCCATTCGCGTTTCGAACCCCATGAGGTATGGACAAGCGTGGAGAACGACGGCATCGACTTCTTTGGTGGCGTACCAGTGATGTTCCGATCCTTGTTGGAGGCTCTGGAGACCCCCGAGTCTCACTACGAACTCGGCGGACTGCGTTTCCTCTTCAGCGCTGGGTCCGCGATCTCCGTGGAACTGATCCATCAATTCCAGCGGTACGGCCTCGTACTGAAACAGGGGTTTGGTCAAACCGAGACCTCGATTCTGTGTTGTCTGGATGCAAAGGACGCCGTCGAAAAGGCCGGTAGTGTTGGACGACCCGTCCGTCATGCACAGGTGCGTGTCGTTCGTCTCGACTCCGTGGAGGGACCCTCCGAAGAGTGGAGCGATACCGGGGCCGGAGAGACCGGTGAAATCGTGGTGCGCGGTCCCATTACCATGCTCGGGTACTGGGAACGGCCACAGGAAACCTCACAAACGCTGGTGGGAGAATGGTTGCGAACCGGTGACCTGGGGCACTGGGACGAAGAGGGATTCCTCACCCTCGCGGGTCGATCCACGGACATGTACATCTCCGGCGGCGAAAACGTTTATCCAGCGGAGGTGGAAAACGTGCTGATGGAGCATCCGGATCTCGCGGAAGTCGCCATCCGGGGCATCCCCGACCCCAACTGGGGCGAAGTGGGGAAGGCGTACGTGGTGATGAAAGACGATGCCCCCCTCGATGCCGAAGCCCTCATGACCTGGGCGCGTGAACGACTCGCCCCGTTCAAGATCCCACGACACTTCATCGTCCGGGATCAACTCCCTCGCACGGTCACCGGGAAGATCCAGAAGCATCGGATCGAGTGAGCCCCAGACTGAGCGCGCACATCGGGGCAATCCATCGGTGCTCTTGCGCGCATGCGTGGTAGCGGTGGCTGGACTCGAACCAGCGACCTACGGCTTATGAAGCCGCCGCTCTAACCGACTGAGCTACACCGCCCCGAATGCGTACGGCGGCGCATTCTAGCGCACGGCCATGCCATCGCCGAACGCGGATCTAGGGGGTCGCTTCGGGCGGGCTCTCGGGGCCAGACTCGACACCGAACACCACACGTTCGAGGGCTTCGATGCGACCTTCGAAATCCGATTGAGGGGAACCCGCGACCCCCGGCACCGGAGCTTCGGTTCCGACCTGCTCCAGGGCGTCGGGGGATGCGAGGTAGCGGGTGAGCTTCGCCGATAACTCGTCGAGTTTCGGGATGATCTCCTCGAGAGTCCCGGTTTGGATGAAGATCCTCCGAGCCACCCGCTCGTCCGCTTCTTCCCGGTCTGGTACTGGCAAACAATGGATGTCGAGGCTGGCCCCCGCTCCGAACTGCGTAAAGGAACCGAATACCACGAACTGGGCCCCCAACGACCGCGCGGCCTTCATCGCCTGGTCGATCCGCGTGGTTGCCGCCCCCCCCTCGGGTGCCCGCGTCACGACGACCTCACCGCTGCGTTCGATGCGAGCCGACAACATATCGGAGATTCCACGGCTCAAATACTCGTTGTCGGCCTCCGACGTGTGGACCGCCACCGGCAGCAACGCCACTCGCACGGGTGCCCCGTTGGCCGTGGTGGCAGCGGTAGCGAACCCAAGGGCCGCCAACACCGTGAAACTCGTGATCCGCCAGCAGAACCGCAAGGGTCGTCCTCCCCGTCCCCGGGATCCCAATCCCGGCGGCGTCGCGCCTTGGTATCAACCACCCCGACGAGGGTCAAGATGCGCTGCCGAGCGCCTCCAACCGACCCAGTCGGGCGAAATCGCTGCGGATGCCTGCATGAAGGGCCTCCAGGGTTGAATCGTTGAGCACCACCGCATCCGCCATTGCACGCACAGCCAGCAATTGTTGAGCCCTGGGATCGTCGCTCTCGAGTTCCCGCCCCTCCAGCACTCGCAATTGCTCCAGCGTCTCGGGGTCACCTGGACGGCCGCGATCACGCATGCGAGGCAACCGAATCGCTTCGTCACATTCGACCCAGAGCAAACGAAATCCCTCGTCATGGCGTCGCAGCACCTCGACCTCGGCGGGGTGTCGGATCGAATCCACGACAAAGCGACCCTCTCCATCGAGCTGAGGCAGCATTTTCTCCGCGAGACCACCCGGTCCCAGAGCCCCGCGGATGGCATTGCCGGCCTCGATCATCCGTTCGCGCGTCTCTTCGAGTCCGCGTTCGGAGAGGTCCCGACGGATCACGTCGGAAAGGCTACACGAGTCAAAACCCGCAGCTTCGAGGAAGTGCACCACTTCGCCCTTGCCCGCGCCATTGAGGCCCGAAACTCCAACGATCACGGCCCGGGGATAGCACAGTGTTCGTGGGTCTGGCAGGCTGACCGTCATGCGTGTCTGGGTCACGGGTGCAAAGGGGTTCGTGGGGCGTATCCTCGTCGAGCACCTGAATCGTTCCGGATACGACGTCATCGGCTCCGACCTCGCCCTCGACGTGACAGACTCAGAAGCGGTGAACGCGAAGCTCGCGGAGACTCAACCGGGTGCGGTCATCCATCTGGCCGCACAAAGCTCAGTGTCGGTATCTCTCGACGCGCCCGACCGGACCTTCCGCACCAATTTTCTGGGTACCCACAACTTGCTCGAAGCCATTTCGCGCCATGTGCCCAGCGCTCGGGTCGTCGTCGTCAGTTCCAGTGACGTGTACGGCTCCGTGAATCGGGCCGGTGAGCGTTTCGACGAAACCGCTCCCCTGGTGCCACAAAACCCGTACTCGCGCAGCAAAGCCGCCGCGGATCTGCTCGGGGGGCTCTACGCCCAGCGGGGACTGGATATCGTCCGAGTTCGCCCGTTCAACCACACCGGCACCGGGCAATCCGATACTTTCGTTCTGCCGAATTTTGCGCGCCAGGTCGCCGAGATTCAGCAGGGTCGCCGTGCGCCGGAGATGGAAGTAGGAAACCTCGAGTCCGTTCGCGACTTCCTCGATGTGTCGGATGTTGTCGAGGCCTACAAGCGCCTCCTGGACCCGGGCGCACCCGCAGGCATCTACAACATCGCCAGTGGGCACGCCACGAGCATCCGGTCCCATCTCGACACCCTGTTTTCCATCGCCGGGGTATCCCCCGAGATTCGAGTGCGACCCGACCGTTACCGTCCCACGGACCATGCTGTTGGCAACGCCTCGAAATTGCGGCTGACAACGGGCTGGAGTCCTCAGATCGATTTCCGTGACACCCTCAGCCGCCTGTACGCTCACTGGAGCGAGCAGGTCGCCGATGACTGAGGAGTCCCGCCCATCGCACTCCTGCAGCATCCGTGCGAAAACGCCGCGCGACACACGGCAGCCCCACGGACGCGAGGGCCGTTTCCACCCTCGAACACTCCTCGGCCAACAGACCGGAGAAGACGGCGGTTCCACCCATCCGGGTTGCCCGGGCAACGGAGCCGATGATGGGAAGCAACTCGCTGCTCAGAAGATTCGCCACGACCAGATCGAAGGGGGAAGACCTCAGCGCGTCGAGGGACCCGGTAAAAAGCAACAACCGATCCTCGAGACCGTTGGCACGCGCGTTGTCGCGAGCCGCTTTCGGGCAAAGACCATCGAGGTCGAACGCCACCGCCTGAGCTCCGATGACTCGGGCCGCGCACAACGCCAGCACGCCGGTTCCGGTCCCAACGTCCAGCAATCGGATTCGAATACGGGGGGAAAAACGCTCGGCCAGGAGATCGATCCACTCGAGAGCGAGAAGGGTCGAGGCATGTCCACCCGTTCCGAAGGCTTGCCCCGGATCGATGACAATCTCCCTTTGGCCCTCCTGCGCCGTGGAGGCCACGAAGGAGGGGCGCACGAGCAAGCGCGGCGATACTACGGTCGATTGGAGACCTTCTTTCCATCGCTCGGTCCAATCGACCTCAGGGACGGTTTCTTGGGAGAGCACGCAATCTTCCTGGACTCCACATCGGCTGAGCGCTTCTCGAATCTCGGCAACTCGATCCGATGGGGCGTAGAGGACTGATGTGATCCAGCCATCAAGCGTGTCATCGCATTCTTCGAGACCCAGGGCACCGCAGGCAAAGGCTTCTGCGTTGGCAATCTCAGCGTCTCGTCCAACTCTCAGCCTGACCTCGATTCGGATCAAATCTTCCATTCGCCTGCTCTCGGATCTCGTGCCAATCGTGATCGTTTGCCTGAGTGTCTCGGGCTGTTACCTGGGCCATCTGGCCCGGGGACAGATCGACCTCCTGCGACAGCGTGTCCCCATCTCCGAAGTCTTGTCGGATTCCGACACCTCCCCGGATCTCCGCTCCGACCTCGAAACCGTGCAGGCGGCTCGCCGACTCGCCGCGGAACTCGGCCTTGAAGTCCAGGGGCAATATACGAGTTATGTCGCCTGGCCGGGAGATCGCGTCGTCACCGTCGTCGTCACCACCCTACCCGGCGAGATCGAACCGGCGGGACAGACTTTTCCTTTGATCGGTCGCGTCCCCTACCGCGGGTATTTCGATCTCCACCGTGCGGAAACCGAAGCCCGCCGGCAGAGGGAATCGGGGCGCGATGTCTGTGTAGTGGGAGTCCCCGCCTACTCGACACTGGGTTGGTTCGACGACCCGATCACCGGCCCCATGCTGCAGGGAGACGACGCCGACATCGTACAACTCATCGTTCACGAACTCGTCCACGGCACCTTCTACGTGAACGGGCAGGCCCGGTTCAATGAGGGAGTCGCAACTTTCATCGGCGAAGAGGCGGGCATCCGGTACGCCAAGGCTCACGGAAGTACCAACGACGCTCGGCAGCAGCGTGAACGCGTCGCGGAGCGCCGTCTTGTGCAGGCAGAACTCTCGAGGCTGCGCGATTCCATCCAACGCCTCTACCGCAACCAGGCCGCTGGCCCCGCCCGCTCCAAGGCTCGAACCCGACTCGAGCACGAAACCCGAGATCGAGTTTCAGCACTGCCTCTTCCACAGGGTGATCCAAGCCGAATCGCACGCGAGCTTCGTCTCAACGACGCCTGTCTGGCACTCTCCGGAACCTATTCTGCGGACCTGCCGCGATACGCGTCGGTCCTCGAAGCACTGGGTGGCGATTTGATGAGCTTCACGGCACGAGCGAGGCAAGCGTCGGAAGCACCGGACCCCCGTGCGACGTTGATGGGGCCCCCTTTGCGCGAAGAGGCCGAGCGCCCATCTCAAGCCGCGCCGTAGAAACGGTGGGTCTGGGGAATCAGGCGCACGTCGGGAAACTGCCGATTGACACGCCACACCATCTCCAGCAAACGCTCGGCTCCGGGCATTGCGTCCACGCCGCCACACGGTGTCACCGGCTGTAGGACGATACACGCGCCGGGCCCATGCTCGGCCACTCGCCCTGCCATCTCATCGAGTTCCGCGTCCAACGTCGACGGAGTCACCACGACTTTGACCACGACCTCGGCAGAACGGCTCGCCAACGCCAGGAAGCGGCTGTGCTCGTCGTGGAAGTTCGCCTTTGGATCTGGACCGGACTCGCCAGCCCGCCAAACATCGCTGGCCAACTTCCAATCCATGGACACCACATCGACAACATCCAACACGTGCTCCAGAGCCTGCACGTGGAGGCCGTGGGTCTCCAACAGGATGAGCGGCCCTCTTCTCCGCAACTCCTTCGATAGGGCCCTGACGGCCTCTGCTTGCAACAGGGGCTCGCCCCCGGTGAGACTCGCATAGCGGTGTCGCTTCAGCCCCAGCCCCTCTGTGGCGGAGACGACGGTCTCCACGGAAATTGGATTGCTGATCTCGCGAAATGCGCGGTGCCCGAAATCGAGGGCAACCCGGCAGGTCGATGCAGCCCGCCAGGTGTGAGGCGTGTCGCACCAGCGACAACGAAGATCACAGCCACCGAAGCGCACGAAAAGGGTCGATTCCCCCACGTGAGGGCCTTCGCCCTGAATCGACGAGAAGATCTCGAACAAGTTCATCTCGACCGCCAGGTCCTCGGTCGCCACTCTTTCAGGTCTCGAGGACGGAACGCGCCATTGCGATGTCGCGAATCAACTCCTCGAGGCGGTCGGGCTCTTCTGCGAGACCCTTCACGTGCATGCACGCCACGAAGTCGTCATCGGGAAGCGGTTCCACCCAATCGTGCTTGGCGGCCACCGACTCGACCATTCCCTTGAGGTTAAGGCCTCGCTGACTTCGACTGTCGTCTCCAGCCAGAATCAGCGTTTGTCCACCTTCATGATAGGCGAGCGAAATCGCTGCGTCGTAACGCTCTCGAACGATCCTGGCTACCAGGTTGCAATCCAGATCCGACGAAGTCGGCACGATCACCAGCAGATACCCTCCGAAATGAACGAGCCGGAAATCGCGATTGGACGCGTAGGTGACTTCCGGCGGCAACTCGGGCGCGGGTACCTGGCTCGCTTCGCGCGCGAGATCGCTCGGTCGGCCGGAGAACAGCGGCGCCAGGTCCGCCTGGCGCTCTCCCGGTCGCTTCGCAATTTCGCCGAGCCGGTGCCACCACAAGCGGCCCCAGCGTTCGTAGTCGTGGTCGCTGAATCGACCGGTTTGGAGCTCAACGAGTTTGTCGGAGAATCGGCTGCGGCGAGTACAGCCTGCAAGCACCATGGGAAGCGACGAGGGAGCACCCGGGTGCACGTGCACTCGGTCGGCTCCGAGGGTGTTCGTCAACAGCCCCAGATCTTCCGGCGGCCATTCGTGGTGATCGTACCAGTCCAAACGATCGGCGTAGAGCGAGGCGGCCTGCAGAACTTCACGAGAGGGAGAGGCGACGAACCCCACCACGTGGATGGGTGTACTGTCGACCAAATCAGTGGCCACGCTGCGAAAGAAGGTCATCAATTCGCTCTGGGGATAAACCCAGATGCCTTCCACGAGACGAAGCTCCCGGCCCAGAAGCACGCCCGCCAGGATTGAACTGCGAGTGGCCTCGACGACAATGGCGACTCTCCGACGCGGACGACTGGGTTCGGCTTTCTCAGTCTCCTGCAGCGGCAGGGCAGTCGTCTCGGGGCCCTCGGTCAGGTCTTCTTCGTAGACGGGCTCGGCGAGTTGGTCGACGTCGGGTACGTCGCTGTCCATGGGCGTGAGCGTGTCCGACGGATCCTCGAGGTCGTCGGCCACATCGTCCAGGTCCGGACCATTGAATCCCGGGACCTCAGACCCCTCGAGCGGGCTCTCCGGGGAGTCGATCGCGCGGGACTCCTCGCCATCGCCGTCACTCTCGTCCTGCTGTCCAGACGAGCGGCGTCGCCGACGCCGTCGCCGACGCCGGGTGGGAGACTCTCCCTGGGAGCGTTGATCCTGTCCGCCCTCCTCATCGAAGTCGAAGGCGGAAATCTCTTCAAACGACTGGGGGCTTGAAGCCTCCTGTGATTCACGATCCCCAGAAGCTTTCTTCGCCGACTCATCCCTGGGACCTCGGCGATTGCGCCCGCCCCCGCGGTTTCGGGACCGTGACGACCGAGCGGATGATCGCGAGCGCGCAGGGGCCCCCTCGTTTCCTCCGGGGCTCGCAGCTTCCGAACTGCCACTATTGCGATTTGACTCTTCAGTCGTTCCTTGATCCGGGTCGGCCTCCGCCCCACCGGTAACGCCGCGGCTCTCTTCAGAAATGCCCTGCGTCGCCGGTAGGGAACGAGCGACCAGATCGAGGACACCCGACTGGGGCCCGACGAGATCGAAATGGCGCTGATCGAGGGTCACCGCAGCCAGCGCATCCAGCGCCACCTCATCGAAATCCCGTGCGGCAACCACCAGCCTCGGGAGTTCTGTGCGCAGGGGGTTCGATCCGTCTTCAAAGAGAACCGACCAACTCCCGAGAGAGTCCGCCAAGCTGTCCAAGGCCTGTCCAACCGCCTCAAAGTCGATCTTCTCCCTCACCAGCGCCGCCGTTGCTCGCCCCTCGGCATCGACTCCGGCCACGTCGATCACCTCGTTGGTTCCGCTGAAAAACGGCCAGGCGCTGGATCTACGTAGGTCGAGCATGCGCAAAAGCGAGGGGATTGCATTCGCTCGAAGCCCTGCTTCTCCGTTTTTGACACGCCGATCGTTGGCCCGCTTTCGAATGTGACCTTCGAGGCGGTCCATCACCGTGGCGATCTTGTCCCGGCTCAGGCGATCGGTATATCGCTCGGGTTCGATTGCATCGAGAACGACACCCGAATTGTCCCCGGTCTCGAAACGCAGACGCGCCGTGCGGGCCGCCAGAACCACCAACTCGAGGCCCCCTGCCGACCTGCGGATGGCCCCTCCGTGCTTGGCTGCGAGTCCCTCGAGGGATCTCGCCGCCCGCTCGAAGCAATCCCGATCTTCGGGACTGGCCGCCCGGAGGTCTGCATGACGAGGTGAGAATCCAACGGCGGGATCCGTCGTCGCGTCGACCACTCCGACGCCCTGGGGCGCCGGCGCCACCACAGCGCGCAACGGGCCGCGGGGAGTCCTGAGCCACGCCAGACGTCTGCGCGCGGCAATGGACCATTGTGGTGCGATGGCAACGGCATCGCCATCGAATGAGGGGCCTGACTGCCTTCCCGCGGCCGCGGCAACGGCCAGGGCAGCCTCCCCGCCCGACTCCGGGGAAAAGCCTACGAGAACCGGACGGCCCTCCTTGTCGGTCCCTTCAGCGACCACGGCCATATGGCCGGGTACCCCAGGGATCTCCAGGGGAGTGAGCTCGGCCACTCCCCCGATTCCCGCTTCTGCAATTTCCTCGAAGCGGCTCTTGGCATCAATGGCCGGGCGTCGATTGGAATCGTTCCCTCGGCCGCGTCTTCCACGCCCGAATCGGCGTCGCATGGCGTCTCCCAGCGATCTGTCCCGCGAGTCTTCCGAGTCACCCGCCGGAGTCCGTCGGACGCCAGCTGGCTTGCGGAATCCGCATGCCGATCGCGTTCACTCCCGTTTCGTAGCCGGTTGGAGAGCGAGCGCCTCTGCTTCCACCAACGAGGCGGTGGCGTCGAGGATCACTCGTTGCAACTCCCACAGGAGACGGTCGCTCGCGACCGCCCCACCTACTTTGTCCTTATGCTTCGCAAAATCTAGCAGCAAGCCGCCCAGCAGCTTTCGATCTGAGTGAAGATGCTTGACGACCCGGGTCCATTTTTCGAGGGGCACGACGATCTCCAAATCCCTCAATTCGTAAATGTCGTCGGGCAATGAGCCTTTTAGAATCTCGAGGACTACGCTTTCGCCCCCTCGATTCCATGAAACACGCCAGTACCGGCCCCTCGCGACGATCATGACTCAGGGTTTTACGATAAGCGAGCCTTCGTCATCGGGTCGCTCGTTGGGGGCTGGTTCAACGGTGAAACGCTCCACCAGCGGCCCCAGCACGACGTCCAACAGTGCTCGGAGCAACCTTTTTGAATCGTTCCCTCCCTCCCTCACGGCATCGGCTGCCCAGAGGCACGCGCGGGCCTCTGAATCCCGCTCCTGTTTCCAGAAGACGTAGGCACTCTCGTCGAAACTCCATGCCGTGGACCCCGCAAAGCCGCTCTTCGCCAACTCTGCGACGCCCCGCTCCACGATTTCATCCGCCTGCTCCCGCTTCTGTCGTGGGCTTACGACCAGGCTACTCTGGCTCAAGTTATCCAGGCTCTGCGCAATTTCCTGCAGCATTTCCGGCTCCGGCAACCAGGGGCCGAGCTCCCGCCGTCGAACCAACTCGAAGACTGCTTCTCCCGCTTCCACGTCGGCACTTCCGAGTTCATCACGGACGAGAGCGCCCGGGCTCGGCACATCGCTGGCCTCAGCGAACCGGTTGCGCCACTGACCATAGGCTGCAGGAAGGGGCCGGTTTTCCACTTGTCGACCCGCCGCGCGGAGAACAAGGGAACGAACGGATTCCGGCGGTGCCGCGACACCGGAAAAACGTTCGCGCCGCGACGAGTCCTTGAGGAAGCGCTTCAATTTCCCGCGGCTCGCGCTGTAGACCTCGAAGGAGAGGAGACCCCGATGTTCGCTGAGCATGGCTTCGAACATGCGGGCACCACCCGCAGGATTGGCCTCGACCAAATAGACCACTCGTGTTCCGCTCGGATCGAGCGGAGAGATCATGGCTTCGTCCAGAGTGGGCTCGACCGATGGAAGCCGCGAAACGACCGGCTCGGTCTTCGCTTCCGGCACTTCAACCCCCGTGGAGCGAAGCCGGTGTCGAATTCGACGAAGGACTTTGCGCCCGGCTTTGGAGAGCGCCCCGTCGGAGACCTGAAGAACCGCTTCCGAGGAAGTCCCGGGAGTCTCGGCCCAGGCCTGGGCGAGTTCCTCCCCGGCGTCGAGTTCGTGTTGCAGCAACCACTCGAGGACCCGTGTTCCACTGACGGGTCCGAGGCCCGCAATCAGCTGTACGGGATCCCCGTTCGCCGGCCGGATCACGTCAGCCATGTCAGGTAGCTCAGTCGCGGCGCGTTCGAGCGCGTCGGGCAGGCCAAAGGAGGAATGCATCATAAAGTCGCCTCGGATCGGACCCAGTCCATGTAATCGTCGCTCCCTCCCTCGACGGGGAGCATCAGAATTTCCGGAAGCTCGTAAGGATGAAGCTCCTGAGCCCGTCGCGCCAGCGCCTCGAAGCGATCTGATCGGGTTTTCGCGATCAGCAGAAACTCCGAGTCCTCCTCAACGGCTCCCTGCCACCGATAGACCGAGCGAATTCCTGGAACAATGTTGACACAGGCCGCCAATCGCTCCTCAACCAGGATTCTGGCGATTCGGGACGAAACCTCATCATCTGGTGCCGTGATGAGAACGATGCGTAACGGTTCGGTCACGCCTGGGGCCCTCCCGTCAAACGGGCGTGCTCCTGGAGGGCGAAACGGTCCGTCATGCCCGCGATGTAATCCGCGGTTGCGCGAGCATCGCCATCGAGGTCAAACCGGCGTCGAACCTGCTCCGGCAGTTTGTTCGGATGGCTTCGGTAGGCTTGAAACAGCTCTCCCAAAACGGCTTCGGCTCGGTGGGTCGCGCCCACGATTCGCGGGTGCAGGTAGAACTCCTGATGAAGGAAGTGCTTGAGTTCACGCCGTTTCGAATCGATCTCTGGCGAGAAGCCTCCCAGTCGTTCTTCACATGTCCGCACCGCATTCACGTCGGCGGGTCGAGCCCGCGCGAGCCTTTGCGAAGTTGCGTCCACGAGATCAGTCACCAGCCAGTCGATCAGGAATCGAATCGATTGTGCCCGAATGACCGGCTCCGGAGCCGCATCGAATCGCTCCCGAACTCGTTCCGTCGTTTCACACCACAGAGTCATGCGACCGAGGTCTTCTGGCGCAATCAGGCCGGAACGAAGCCCATCATCGATATCGTGGTTCGTGTAGGCAATCTCATCGGCAAAGTCTGCCATCTGAGATTCGAGGGAAGGCTGCGCGGTGACGCTCGGAACCGGAACGGGGTGCTCCCAATCACAACCGTGCTTGAGGAGCCCTTCCCGACTCTCGTAGGTGAGATTGAGCCCCCGGTACTCGCTCGAGCTCTCTTCCAGCAGATCCACCACCCGCAGCGACTGCCGATTGTGGTCGAACCCGCCATCGGCACTCATCAGTTCATCCAGGACCCGCTCGCCTGCGTGGCCGAATGGGGTATGGCCGAGGTCATGGGCCAACACCACGACCTCCGCCAATTCCTCGTTGAGCCGCAACACCCGTGCGATGGTCCGCGAGATCTGAGCCCCTTCGAGGGTGTGGGTGAGGCGATTCCTGTAATGATCGTCTTCGCGATAAACGAAGACCTGGGTCTTGTATTCCAACCGACGAAACGCGCGAGAGTGAACGACGCGGTCTCGATCGCGCTGAAAGGCCGTGCGATAAGCATGCGGTGTTTCGGGGGTCACTCGGCCCTGGCTTTCACAACTCTTGAGAGCCCAGGGCGCCAAGCGCTCGACCTCCTCTTTTTCAAAGGCGGTTCGATCTCGGATCGGGCTGGTTGATGACGGATTCAAGGGTTGCCGGCTTCGTCGATCACGCGTTCGAGCTTCGCACGTGACCGGTCGTCGATCTCGTCCATGGGCGGCGCGATTTCCTGGAGCCCCACCGACTCGAGCGAGACAACGGCGTATAGCGCCACCGCCGCAATCAGGAGTCCGATGGGGAGAACCAGCCAGCGAAGCAAGATTGTCGGCCTTTCCCGGACCCTGGCGCGAAGCCCTGGTCCGACCGGCGCCCATTTTGGGGCAGGCGGGCGCCAATGAGATTCGGGGGATCTTCGCGAAACCGAACCCGCGGGGCCAGAAACCCATCCCCTGAATTCTGTTCGCATGGATGGGTACAGGACAAAACCCAGAAGTTCCGAGCACTTCGATGGGCTCCGCGGTTATCATCGGGGCATCATGGCCGCTGCCCTCAAACCCCGACTTCTCCTGGGACCCGGACCGTCCAACGTACACCCCCGGGTCCTCGAAGCCATGGCCCAACCCCTGGTGGGCCACCTCGATCCCCAGTTCCTCGAGTTGCTCGACGAAGTCCAGGCCCTCCTGCGGCCCCTGTTCGGCACCGAGAACCCCATGACCTTGCCGTTGTCGGCCACGGGCAGTGCTGGCATGGAAGCCTGCCTCGTGAACCTCCTGGAACCTGGTGATGCTGTGGTGGTTGGAGTCGCCGGGGTATTCGGAAACCGCATGTGCGACGTGGCACAACGCGCCGGCGCACGGGTTACGCGCGTCGAGACCGAGCCCGGCACGCCTCTCGACGCGTCGGCCATGGGCGACGCCATCGACCGCACCCAGCCCCGCGTGGTGGCTTTCGTTCACGCCGAAACCTCGACGGGAGTGTGCCAACCCGTGGAGGAAATCGCCGAACGGGCACGCCGAGCGGGCGCCCTGGTGGTGCTCGATTGCGTAACGTCGCTTGGAGGGCTCCCCCTGAACCTCGACGCCTGGGGAATCGACGCGGCCTACAGTGGAACGCAGAAGTGCTTATCGTGTCCCCCTGGCCTTTCGCCGGCGACTTTTTCACCTCGAGCTCTAGCCCGCGTGGCCGAACGGGAAACCCCGGTTCAAAGTTGGTACCTGGACCTTGCGCTGCTGGGCAACTACTTCGGAGGGAATCGCGTCTACCACCACACGGCGCCGATTTCCGCCATCTATGCCCTGGCCGAGGGCCTGCGTCGAATCCACGACGAGGGAATGGAACTCCGTGAACAACGTCACCGCCAAGCGGCGGATGCCCTGATCGAGGGGCTAGCACCCATGGGATTTCGCCCGCTCGTCGAGAATGACCATCGACTCCCCATGCTGACGACCCTGCGTCTTCCCGAGGCCATCATCGAGAGGGGAGAAGCCTCCCTTCGCACCACCCTTCTCGAGCGATATTCGATCGAGGTCGGCGGTGGACTCGGTGATCTCGCCGGTCAGATCTGGCGGATCGGACTGATGGGAGAGAATGCGCGCCTCATTCACGTCGAGGCCCTCATCAACGCCCTTCGACACGAGCTCCAATGAACCGTTGGTTGGTCACGCTGTGGGTCGTGGTGACCTCCGTCAGCCTTTCCCACGCGGCCGAACCCGGTGTTTCCCTCCGCGCCGACGCTCGCCCCATCGACGCGATTCCATCGGCACCTTCCATCGAAGAGCGTTTCTTGGAGATTCAGCGCCGGGTACAGGCCGCGGTCATGTACCCGCCCATTGCAAGGGCTCGGGAAGTCACCGGATTGACTCAGGTGGAATTCGCCATCGACCCAGAGGGGCGGCCCGACGCCCTACGGATTCTCGGATCCTCCGGAAACGGCCTGCTCGACCAAGCCGCAGCTCAGGCCGTTCGAAATGCGGCTCCCCTGCCCTGGGTCTACGGAAGAGTGATCGTACCCGTGAGTTTTCAACTCCACGATCCGGACTGACCCACACCCCACAGACTCATGGTGCTGTGGCGCAGACGGACCCAGAACCGGAAGTGACCCCGCTTTCTGGAACCGAATGGATGGCGGCCACGGCATCGAGATCAAATCCCGCGTTGTCCGGTCCACTTGGCGTCGACGCGAAGTTCGCAGCCTCGATGCGAACGTACCGGGCCCACAGCAAACCGACTTCCGACAAGTCGAACGAATCCCCTCCCGGCCCCACTACATCCGGCAGCGACAGGGCCGGCAGCCCCAACAACGCCTCGACCCCAGGTCCGATCGTGGGAAGCGCACCGTGGGTTTCGGGGACGCCGGGGTTGGACACCACCGGTTCAACACCCGCGCAACCCGGGTGATAGGGAGCATTCACGATGGAAAGATCGCACGGAAAGGCGTACCAGGTGTTTCCATCCTGGCTCACACTCACCCGACCCGGCTCGGAGAAGGGGGCGCCGACCACCAAACCAGGTTCCAGGGTCAAGAATGGGTTTTCGAAAACGGTGAAGTCCGCACCCTCTCCGTTCCAGATCAGGTTGTCCTCGAATGCGAGTTCGATCTGACCGCCAAGACCGAGGGAAACCACGTCATTGCCACCGAAGAACATCCCGCCACCGTCCGGTTCCCCGAGCACGACCTCGGGCAGAGCCGCCTGATTGAAACCTGACTGACTTCCCGGCGTGAACGATACAACCGCGTCCGCAAAGGCATCTCCCTCCACCTCAAACGTTCGCGTTCGCATCATCGTTCCGTGAGGGAAGTCGACGGTTGCTTCGATGGTGTTCTCGCCCAGCCACAGGAGATCGTCATCCCATACCCACTCTGCCCTGGCCATCACCCTTCCGCGGGCAGCTGGATCGAGTTGGAGACGGTCACTGACATCGACTCCATTGACGAGCACGGTCAGGGTGGACTCGTCGCCATGCTCGTTGAAATCGATTTCGATACGGAAGGGTTTGCAGTTGCGGACCGCGTGGGCATGAGGCTCCAGAACCCTCACGCCCTCGAGAACAAAGTCGGGTTGCTCACATTGCTGTCCCATGTTGAGACCCGCAATCACGATCAACAGAAGGGAGCGAGTTCGGTTCATGCGTCGCTCCCCTCGAATCCCGGCGAACGATTACACCGCCCCAGCCTGCTCAGCCATCCAAAACCCAATCCCAACATGAGGATGCTGGCCGGCTCTGGAATCGGAGAGAATCGATAAATCTTAGAACCTGCCGTCGAGCCTCCCTCGAGCACGTAGATCGAGCCCTCGGATTCGGTCAATGCCGTTGCGAAGTCGAATCCCGAGGCCACGGTCTCCAGGATGGCACCGGTGTTGGGATTGATTCGCAACACCTCCGATGCCCCCCCATAAGCGGAAGCCGTTGCGAGCAAATTTCCATCCGAAGCGAGGAAGAGATCCGCCTGACCCGCAAGGCCCGAAACCAGTACGCTGCTTCCACCGCCTGGCGTCAGATCCAATCGAGAGATTTGCCCCTGGAAGGTCGCCGCATCCACTTCGCCAAAAAAGACGGCGGTCGCCGTTGCCGCGACTCCCGCCGCATATCCGAGACCCGAAACCAGGGGGATCGCTGTCTGGGTCGCCGTGTCAACGCTCAGCAGCAGCCCATTGGGCGGAAAACTCTCCGAAGAATCGGTAACGAACAGGCTCTGGCCCGTGGGGTCTCGCGGATCGAGGGTCACATCCGCCATTCCCGGTAACGGGAGTGTGGCTCCAGTCGGGAGGAGGACCTCCAGATTCTGGGCTTGGAACGGGGTGCCGGCGTGGCTGAGGGGCGAAGGAATCGCGTAGAGGTTATCCGCCGTGGCGGCACTCCCGAGGCTCCCCCCAAACGCGAAGTTGTCTCCCACCAGGAGTCGGTCGCCCGCGGCGTCATAGGTCATGCCCGACAACGACCCGAAGCCCTGAGCGATCAGCGTCGTGCCCCCGGAATCGATTCGGGCAACCGATTGCGCGCCAGCCCCGTAGGACCCCACTCCGACGAACAGGCTTTCACCGACTGCCGCTACACCGCCTGTCGCGATACCGGGAGTGACGAGCGTTGACAATTGGTAACCCGAGGTTGCGATGGGGACGGCTGCCGCCGGCCCCACCCACAGGAAAAGCGTCACAATCATTCCCCAACACTTCGAGCACGGCATCATTGGATCTCCTTATTCAACAGATTGGACATGATCCGCGGCGACACGCCACGGTTGACGGAACGGACCGCCTCCCTCCGATCAACGAATCGGAGCCCCTGCGAAGCCCGACACGAAGTGTCCGACGGTCTCAACGGGCGGCAATTTTGATGGCACATAGCAGCCCCGGATCGTTGATGGTTACGAAGACATCGGGTCCCTGGTAATCGATCTCGGGTCGACCCGGTCGGACCCGCAGAGTGGCCAGATCGCGGATTTCCCCGAGGGTGTCGGCCCGCAACGGGCTCGCCACCGAGAACTGTTCCACCACCTCGAAACTCGACGCTGGAACCACCGCGGGCTCTCCCGTGAGATCCATCGCGATCACCGTCAGCGTTCCATCACAACGATCGGTGGCGTACAAGCGTGTCCCGGTTTCATCGAAGGCCGTTCCCACGATCCAACCGGCACAGGCCGCTTCGGGCGCGCCGCCGGGAGCGCCCGGGATCACGAAGGGACGCGCTGCGTCGAAGATGATGGCGTCGGGACCCGCGGACCCATCGAGGACCCAGGGCTCGACGACGTCGTCCGGGATCCAGTCGAGCACCGACAGATCCACCGCGAACAAATGGCGAGAAGTGACTCCGCCCACCACTGCCAGTCGCCCACTCGGGTCGATGGCCAGTCGATCGAAGGCTGGCGCCGCCCACCCCAGGGGTATGGTAGCCACCCGTTGCAGGCGTTCGGCATCGATGACATCGATGGAGGCAGGGCTCAACGGGACACCGTTGCTTTCGACTTCGGGAGTCCCGGGATCATCGGCCTCGATTCCCAGGGCCCCACTATGGGTCACCAGCACCCAGGACCGACCGTATGCGTTGAGGGCAGTCACATGTGTTGGGTTGAAGCCCGAGGTCACGATGACCGGAACGCTCCCATGGGGACTCACTCGCGGCGGCTCCGCCTCAAGATCAAAATCGAACACCAGGACTGCACCGGGCAGTAGTTGGGGATCGGGCCCGCCCACGCCGCTTCCGAGATTCGAGGTCGAAACGAACAATCGCCCCGCAGCCACGGCAGCTCCCGAGGTGTAGTTGCTCTCGAAACTGGGAGCACCCGCAGGGTCACAGTAGAGGCGGGGGTCGAGAACGCCTGGATCAGCGAGGAGGTCCCCGCGTGAATCCACCGCACCCGCTTCAGGGACCACACAAGCAAAGGTCGACAAGCCGGTTCGAAGTGCGGCTGTCCCGGCGGCTGGCAGCTGGGAATTCGGAGACGGCGAGTATCCGGGAGGCACCTCCACCTCGAAAGCCAGAAGTCGAGCCTCGCCCGGATCGAAGAACAGGACTTCTTCATAGGCACTGGCTGTCACCAGGGCCAGCCCTTCGTCCACCCCCAGAACACCGTCGAGCACAGGAAACAAGAACCTCTCGGCTCGTCCGTCGCCGTCACTGTCAGCGGGAATCCGGAGAGGGGGCGCATCGGGCGGGATGGCCGGAGGCACCGAGGAGACATCCAGCACCGTGAGATCTCCGGGGAAGGGTTCCGGAACCACGACACGATCCGAGCGCCCCGGAACAAAATCGAACAGACCGGGAAAAGCACTGGCCAGGGGGGTACAGCGCGGATCCGGGCTACTCACGCGAATGCGCAGCGCCGACCCCCCGCTGCCGTCTCCTTCGATACAAGCCCCGCTCAGGACGCAGAACCCTGCGATCATGAGACGCGTCAGATACTGGAGCCGGACAGTCACCATACCGCCTCCACTCCGAGGCCGACTTCACGTCCCGGTTGGGGGTAGCCCACGCTATCGCGAACGGACTGATCCGTGACGTTGGTGGCCTCGACAAACAACCGGAGCTTTCGACTCGGCAACCAGCCGTCAAAGACCCCGAGCCGATCGAGTCGCAGGGAAACGCTCGCGTCGTAGGTGATACGGCCGGGAACCACTCGAGCCCCCACGGCGTCCACCGTGAAGTCACTCAGGTGTTTGGCCTCGACCACGAACTTCCAGGGATGCTCGGATTGGCCTCCCAGACGAAAACGAAGCCAAACCTCAGTGTCGGGACGACCGGGCAGCCGCCGACCCGCATCGGTACGGGCTTCGAGCAGTGTGGCGTTTCCCGACACCGCCACCCACGAGAACATTTCAAACGCCCAGCTGAACTCGAGTCCCTGCTCGAGGGCAGCCCCGGTATTCGAGGCGATCAGGATTTGGGGGCTTCGTTGTTGAAAGACGATGGACTGATCGATGTCGTTGCGAAACGCCGCGACCTCGAGCCGGAGTGACTCCAGGGGACCGATGCGTTTCAAACCCAGCTCGATTCCCAGGTCGGCGGACAGTGCTTCTTCCGGGCGCAGATTCGGGTCACCCCGAATGAACTCCTCATCGAGATAGAGTTCGTCGAAGCTGGGTACCCGATACGAACGCTCGAGATTGCCCCGAACCACGAACCCCTTCCATGGCCCCAGCATCACGCCCAGTCGCGGCAGGGCTTCGAGGTCAAAGCCGCTCGTATGTTCGATGCGCAGAGCGGGTACGAACTGGACCTTGCCTTCCCACACAGCGATCTCGTCCTGAAGCACTCCGCCTAACTCCAGGCGGTCGCGATCGCCGGACGACAACGAGTCGAACCAATTCTGGGACACCTGCAGGCTCATCCGCGATTGATGGACGGTCGGCCCGAGGTCAAAACCCCGAGCCCATTCCGTGCGGGCGCCAAGTTCCTGACTTCGGTCGTCGGTTTCCACCGGCCCGCCGAGCACCGGGTCGGGGTCTCGAAACCGGCTCCGCTCGTAGCGATGGAACAGAACTCCCTTGGCGTCCCAGTGTCCAGCGCCCAACTCGACGCCTTCGATCTCCAGCTTGGCCACATTTCGAATCCGGCGCCGATGGGCGGTCGGACTCTGACCCAACGTCTCGCCTCCCCCGGTGGCGGGTCCCGGCGCCCCCTGACTCGCGTAGTAGATCGAATCGCTCCAACCCACCCATCCTCGTTCGCCCAGCGTGCGGCCTCCCCGGATCAGGCCGGACGTTCTGGTGCTCGCGTTGTTGATACGGGTCACGGGCCCCGGTCCTCTTCGCACAACGCCCGCTGTTTCGACCTCGATGGGCTGAAAGTTCCAATCCCCGCGTGTATGCACGATCTCGGCACCGGCGAGCAGATTCCAGGCCTCTGCCTCCGCCCCGTCCCCTCCCCACTGAGTGCTCCCGAGCGCGGACCCCCGCCAGGTTCCGAACGAGCCCCCACTGACCTGTAATCTCCAGGGCTCATTGCCCCCAGCCCGGCGGGTCACGATGTCGACCACCCCACCGATGGCTCCGCTGCCCGCCTGAACCGAACCGCCGCCGCGTGTCACGACAATCCGTTCCACCAGCCCAATGGGGAGCGTCGACAAGTCCACCCCCTGGGCGCTCACACCATTGAGCCGGACGCCATCGAGGCGGACCACCACCTGCTGAGCGGCGGACCCGCGGATCGAAATCTCAGCCCGGCCGCCTGCCCCCCCAAAGCGCCGAACGTTCACCCCCACGGCTTCGGACAGAAGGTCGGCGACGCTCTTGCCCTCGCCGGCATAACGCTCGACTTCGATCACCTGAGAGAAAGCGCTCGGATCCTCGGGCAATGCGGGAGGCCGCATCTCATCGGCGACAACGGCGGGGGTCGTGCGGCGAGCCGGTGGAACCTGCGAGTCGGGCCGGACGGGTTCAGCTCGGAGGGTCCGAAACGATCCAGAGGCCACCAGTGCGGTCAGCAGAGCACAGCACAAGCGACCGATCGTGCGGTCACGGGCCGACTGCCCGGTCTGCTCTCGTCCGGCCTGCACCTCGAAATCCCCCGCCGCGTCCGGCCGGTCCGGCCAGTCGCGTGTCTTGACTCACGGTGGATTCCATTCGGGCTGGGAAAGCTTTGGGTGGGAGGCCTACGGAGTGTTGTCCCGCACTCCAGATCGCCGCCCGCCCCTCGGCAAACGGCGCAAGGCGCCCCCGATGGGATTGGCGTCGTGGAAGGCCGGTCTTCTGGCTCCCGGATCGGTCGACCGTCGAGCCTTCCCAGCCGCTCAATGCGGCCAGTGGCACCTTTCGACGGTCGTCCCCGGTTACAGCGACGGGATCGCGTCGGATTCTCACCGACTTCCCGCGACCCGAAGAGTCGACTCGGAAAGCCTTGGGCCTTTCGAAACGACACTGCCGGGCCGCCCCGACACCCACCCACGGTCCATGGACCGAGGCGATGGCGAGGACACCTTCCACCGTATGTCTATGTCCCAGTCAAAGTAGACCGGAGCTGGCGGCTCCGCCAACCCACCTGGGAAGGCAGGCTCGCTCGGAGAGGTGGATCAGGCCCCCAGGGTCTGGGCGAACAGGTTCTTGACCCGTTGCCACGCGTCGGCGGCAGCGCTGCTGTCGTAGCTCTCGCGCTGGTCGCAGAAGAACCCGTGATCGGCTCCCGGATAGACGACGACCTCCGAATCCGTGCCCGCTTTCGACAGCGCCTCCCGAATCGCCTCGACCTGATCTCCGGGAATGAAATCATCGCGATCACCGAACAGGCACAGCAGGCGTCCAGAAATCTTCGGCGTCCGCCCGAGCGTCGATTCCGCCGCGCCGGGCCCCTCAGCTGCCGCGATCCCGCCCCCGTAGAAGCTCGCCGCAGCCTTCACATCGGTCTCACATGCCGTCAAGTAGGTCATGTGTCCCCCAATGCAGAACCCCATTGCCCCCACCCGGTCTCCGTTGACGTCTTCACGCGAGCGCAGAAGAGCTAAGGCCGCCCGCGAATCCGCGATCATTTCGTCTGCCACGAGCTGGTTGAGCAGTGCAAACCCCTGCTCGAAGCCCTGTTCGTCGTAGGCGAATTCGACACCCGGACCCGTGCGATGAAAGAAATCCGGCGCCAGGGCCACATAGCCCTCGGCCGCCACCCGCTCCACCACGTCCCGGATATGGCCATTGACGCCAAAGATTTCCATGAACACGAGTACGCCGGGCCAGGGTCCCGCACCCGCCGGTCTCGCGAGGTACCCCCCCATGGTTCCGCCCTCGACCTGAACTTTCACTCGCTCCGTCTGAATCTCCATATCGCTCTCCCTCGACTTCTTGCTTGGCCGGTCGTTCCCGAACGCCCTCGGCCTCTCGCCCCCGAGGCCGCAGGTTCCGACATCGACGCGCCCTCCGTCAACTGTGCATTCGAACCCGCTCCCCGCTTTCCGACAAAGCCGATGCTTCGATCGCAGCGAGTTCATCCAGGCGGGCTCGAACCCTCGCGTCTGGCGCCAGCCGTTTGGCCAGATCGACGTAGATCCGGTGGTGCCGCGCCTCGCTGGCCAACAGACTCTGGTAGAAGG
This sequence comes from Myxococcota bacterium, assembly GCA_022447545.1. Classification (GTDB taxonomy): domain Bacteria; phylum Myxococcota_A; class UBA9160; order UBA9160; family SMWR01; genus JAKVBI01. The sequence goes on along the minus strand of JAKVBI010000010.1, from coordinate 274,646 downwards.
CCGCGAGTTTCGGGTCCGGGACCCCTTCGGCGAGCAGGCCGAAGCGCTCGCAGCTTCGGGCTTCGATGAGAGCGCTGCAGAGAAGTGTGTCCAATAGACGCTCGGGCTCGGTCCCGCGCACCGCCTGCTTCAAACGCCCCGCATACGGGCCGGGACGCAACGCCCGAAATTCGACACCGCGCCGCCGCAGATGCTCGAGCACCTGCTCGAAGTGGGCCAACTCTTCCCGAGCCAACCGTGACAGAGGCTCGTGGAGAAAAGAATGCTGGGTGTAACGGAAGATCAACTGGACGGCCATTCCAGCGGCCTTCTTTTCACAATGCGCGTGATCCACCAGGATTTCGTCCAATCGCTCGACGGCCTGGGGGAGCCACGCGGAATCCGTCACACGGGCCAACGAAAGCATCACGTTCGACGCACCCGCGGATCGACGTTCCGGCTGCCCTTGGGCCAGAAGTGTCGCTTCAGCCCGTGCAGCACCCGCCATACCGGGCGATAGAGACGCGCCAACGCGCTGCGCTCGAGCACGGCGCGCTCCTCTTCTGCGGTAAGGAGGTCCGGCCGATGACGTCGTTTCATCTTGTAGAGATAACGCAGGTCCTGCCGTTGCAATTCTCGCACCGCGCCCCTCGAGAGCGCGCGCAACCAACCCCAACTCCCCCGGTAGGGGCGGAGTAGAATCTGAAAGTCGATCAGCACCGGCTCGCCCTCGGGCGTCACCAGAACATTGCTCTTGCGCTCGAGGTCGTTGTACGAGCAACCCCGCTGATGGATTCCCGCCAGAATCCGAGCCAGACCGTCGAAGAAGTCATCGGGTACCTGGTCGCCCGCCCGTCGAACGCGATCGAGGTCCCTGCCCTCCACCCACTCACGAAGCAGAGTGTCCGGCGCGATCCGCCTGGTGTTGACCGCCACACCCTCCAGGTCCCGGAGCGCTCGACTGCCCCTCTCTTCATGATCCGCGATACGACTGGCGAACCACGACCCCAATCGCCCGGGCAGCCATGGCACACGGAAGCGTTTTTCGAGCCAGTACCGATTCTCCGCTTCCACCAACCGAGTGCGGGTGAACGGGTGCCATTCGAGGTCTCGAACCACGCGAAGCCGCCCGGTTCGGAGATCGGTGCACGCATTGCCAGGTCCTGATGTCATGACGGGCCACCGTCCCCAACGCGGGGAGCCGAACGGATCGTGCCCGACCCCTGACTGGGCGGCAAGCCGGAACGGGCTGTGAGTTAGACTCGCAGCGTGGAATATCGACGATTGGGCAACAGTGGCCTCCGCGTCAGCGAGATTGGCCTGGGGAACTGGCTCACTCTGGGCTCGAGTGTCGATCTGGCAGAAACGCGCCGCATCGTGGAAAGGGCCTTCGAACTCGGGATCAATCTGTTCGATACCGCCGACGTCTACTCCGAAGGGGAAGGCGAGCGCGCCCTGGGCAGCGCGATCGCGGGCCTCCCGCGGCACCAACTCGTGCTCGCCACCAAGGCATTCTTCCCGATTTCGGAACATCCCAACGATCGGGGACTCTCACGCAAGCATCTGAAGGAGAGCGTCGACGCTTCCCTACGTCGACTCGGAACCGACTACCTCGACCTTCATCAGTGCCACCGATTCGATGCCGACACCCCGTTGGAAGAGACGGTCTGCGCCTACGAGGACCTGATTCGACAGGGAAAACTCCTGCACTGGGGCGTCTCGCTGTGGAATGGCGATCAGGTGGCCGAAGCATGTCGGATTGCGGACCACCGTCTCGCCTACCGGCCCATCGCCATCCAATCTCTCTACTCACTCCTACGACGCGACATTGAACCCTCGCTGATCGCGGCCTGCAGCGATCAGGGGGTGTCTCAAATCGTCTTCAGCGCCCTCGCCCAGGGGGTGCTCAGCGGAAAGTACCGGGCCGGCCAACTCCCCAGCGAAACCCGTGGAGCAGACCCCCAACGGCGAATCTTCATGCAGGACTATCTCAAAGATCGGCGCCTGGGAGCGGTGGAAGAATTGATGCCACTCGCCGAGGAGTTGGGGTTGACCCTCTCCCAATTGGCCCTCGCCTGGTGCCTGCGAGATCCACGAATTTCCAGTGCCGTCGTCGGCGTCACTCGCATCGAGCAACTCGAAGACAATGTCGGCGCCTCGGGCGTTCGACTGCCCGACGAGATCGAAAGGCGCATCGACGCGCTGTTTCCTGCAGACGAAAAAGAGCCGCCGACGGCGGGAGCAACCAGATGACTCGTATCGGTCGATATGACAACCCCTACTCGGTGGCCGAATGGCACCGAGAACTGCCGGTCGGCACCCAATGTGAGCCCCTCAACCTGATGACCCCCGATCGAGCCATCGCTCACGGTTGGCTCTATTCCCGAGGAGGGGAGGACACGGCCGTGTGTGTCATGCACCCCCGTGCCAATTTCTCCCACCACTACACGGTCCCAGGTCTGGTCGAGGCGGGATTTGCGGTCCTGTGTGTCAATAGCCGTTGGCTCAATAACGACGCCACACTGATCCACGAACAAGTGCTGTTGGACGTCGCGAGCGGGGTAGCGCTGCTGCGCGAGCGCTACGACCGCGTGGTGCTGTGTGGAAATTCTGGAGGTGGCTCGCTGTTCACCTTCTACCTTCACCAAGCCCTGGCACCCAGTGGTGAACGGCTGAACGACACGGCAGCCGGAGACCCCTTCGACCTCAACAACTTCGAACTCCCCAGCGCTGATGCAATGGTCTACCTGGCCGCCCACCCCGGGGAGGGGCACTACCTCCTCCACGCCATCGACCCCTCGGTGACCGACGAAAGGGATCCCGTGTCGTGCGACCCTGCCCTGGACCTGTATGCGCCCGACAATGGCTTCGCGCCACCACCCGAGCCCTCGGCGTACAGCGGAGACTTCCTCGAGCGTTACCGGAGGGCTCAACGCGAGCGCATCGCGCGAATCGACGCCGAGGCCAGGCGCCGAGTGATACGCCGGCGCGAAGCACGCGAGCGTTGGCGCGAGACCGGCGACACCGCCGACCGTCGTTTGGCGACGGCGACAGACTTTCTCTTCGTCTATCGCACCGACGCCGACCCGCGTTACGTCTGCCCCCACCTCGACCCGTCGGCGCGCAGCTATGGCTCTTTGTGGGGCGTACGCCCAGATTGGATCAACTACGGGGCCGTCGGCTTCGGACGCATGGTCTCGCCGGAAGCCTGGCTCTCGACATGGTCCGGCACGAGTTCCCGCGCTGAGATCGCCGCCACGGGCAGCCGGATGACCCTGCCCTGCCTGCACATCAGCTATACCGGGGATCACTGCATCTTCCCAAGCGATCACGACCATGTCGTGTCCAGCCTGGTCAGCGAGGACATCACCCGTGTCGAGATCGAGGGGGACCATTACGGATTCCCTGCAGACAAAGGCCGGGATGCAGCGGTGCGTCTCATTGCAGATTGGATGGCGCGGTGAAGTTCGCCCGCGAGGCGCTGATGGGAGCGGCTCTGGGCTGGACCGTCATCGGCTCGTCACCGGCAATGTCCGCCACCTTTCTGGTGGAGACCCCATTTGACAACCTGCTCCCGGGCAGCCTGCGTACAGCCGTCACTCTCGCCAATCTGACTCCCACCGCGCAGGACACCGTCTTCTTCGAACTCGGCCCGGCACTCGCCATCGAACTCGGCAGCCCGCTTCCGACTCTGAGCACGGACATCACCTTCGACGGCCGCGCCAGTCCCTTTCCCGGGGTGAAGGGGCCCAGCGGCGCCCCCTGGCTCGACGTCGGAAGCCAAACCGCCAGCTGGGTGGAGGTCGACCTGGAGGGTGGAACGGTGACGATCGGCAACGGTGGTGCGCTCGAGATCGAACGCAACCGGGACCTCGCCCTCGACGTGGCCATCACCGGCGCTGGAGAATTGGTCAAGAGAGGGACGGGACTGCTCACGCTGCTGGAACCCGCCAGCCACACGGGTGGAACCCGGATCGAGGCCGGGCGCATGCGCGGGGACACACAAACCCTGTTGGGAAATTTCCAGATCGAGAAGGACGCCGTGCTGGAGTTCCGGCTGCCACTCGATGAAGAAAGCACCGAAAACTCCGGCAATCCGGTCTTCTATCTCAACTCTCTGTCCGGCGGGGGTGCCTTGGTGATGTCCGGCAGTGACGACGCCAATCTGATCCTCACGGGGACCAACCTCCACACCGGCGGAACCACGGTGGAAAACGGAACTCTCGTCGCCGCGGCCCCACAGTTCCTGCCCGGTGACGTACAGATCGAAGACGGTGCCAGTTTTGGCCTCGTCGTGTCCGGTGATGCCACGCGTAGCGGCATCCTCTCAGGACCCGGAACCTTTCAGAAGACCGGTCCCGGAAACCTGACCCTCACCGGCGCGAACGCCCTCACGGGGACGCTCCAGATCGACGCGGGCACCCTGATCGGCACGAGTGGAAGTCTGAGCGGAGACGTCGTCTTCGCTGTTGCGGGCACACGGTTGGTGTTCGACCAGGAGAGCGACGGCACGTTCTCGGGCGACGTCTCGGGAGCCGGACAAATCGAGAAGACGGGGGCCGGCCGGCTCACCCTCGAGGGAGTGACGAGCCACACGGGTGGAACCCAGGTCAATCAGGGGACCCTCCGCGGAACTGCGTCGAGCCTGGGCAGCGGGATCGAACTGGCCGCTGGCACGATTCTGGAATTCGACCAGAACTCGGATGGAACCTTCAGCGACGTGATCACTGCCGACAACACGGCCTCCCTGCGGAAGCTGGGAGAGGGCCGCCTGACCCTCACCTCGGATCAATCCTACACCGGTGCCTTCGAGGTCCTGGCGGGCCGGCTGGAACTCGAAGCGCAACTGGCGGGGGGAGTCGAGGTCGCCGAGGGCGGGACCCTCGGCGGTACGGGAGAGATCCAGGGTGATCTGATCGCACAGGGCGCCGTCGCTCCCAGTGATTTCGCGACTCCGCTGAACGTCCAGAACGCCACCTTCGAAGCGGGCTCCGAACTTCGGATCCAGCTGAACGACAGCGCTCCGGACGCTTCTACGAAACTCGAGGTCCTCGGCACCGCGACCCTGCTGGGAGGACAAGTGGTGGTGGATGCGGAACCCGGCACGTACTCGGCGCAGCCGAGCCTCACCTACGTGGTGCTCGAATCCGCCGACAGTTCCGGGACCTTCGACGGCACCTTAGACGAATTCGCGTTCCTGAACTTCTCACTCTCGACGGTCACGAACCCCGGAGACCACCGGGTGAACCTCACGGTCAGCAGCAGCGTCGACGAGGTCGGAAACTACGCGGATACCATCAACCAACAAGCTGTGGCGGAGGTCCTGGGCGAAGCCTTCGCAGGGGCCGACTCGGATTTCGACGACCAGGTCAAACCGAACCTCACGGTGGTTCGAAACGACGAGGTGGGCGAAGTCCTTGATTCCATCGGCGGAGACGCGTTATCAGCACCCTTCTCCGTACGCCTCGCCAATCAACGGCGCTTCCGAGACCTCCTCACCCAACGCTTCGCCGTTCTGGCCGAAGGCGGTGCCGCAACCCAACGCCCCAGCGCCAACTCCCTGCGCAAGGGGTCTTTCGTACCCGCACCGGGCTTCCGTACCACCTCGCCGGGGTTACCGCCTGCTGGAGCAAGGGGTCCAACCAGCTTGGTCACCCGGGATGGCGACCGACAAGTGGGGGCCTGGCTCGATGCGTTCGGCGTCTTCGGTTCCCTCGATGGGGGCAACCAGGGAGCTGCTGGAATCGATCTCGAGGCCTTCGGCCCGGTCGCCGGCGTCGATCTGCGCGTGTCCGATGGCTGGTTCGCAGGCGCAGCCGTCGGTTATTCGCGCGGCAGCTTCGACTCACGATCCCGCACCAGTCAAGGTGATCTCGATATCGCCCAGGCAGCGCTCTACGGAGGCTTCGCGTCACCGAGCCTTCAACTCGCGGGGACCGCTCGATACGCATATGCGGCGATCGACAGCCGTCGGAACATCGCCTTCTCGAATCTTCAGCGTACGGCCCGAGCCGAATTCTCGGGCAGCGACGTTTCGCTTTCGGCCGAGGGAGCCTGGACCTTCACGGGACCGAGCGGCATGAACATCCAGCCCCTGGCAGGTTTCGACTGGAACCATCTGACTCAAGATGCCTTCGACGAAACCGGTGCGGGCTCGCTGGACCTCCAAGTTGCGAGCCAGACCGTTAATTCTCTGATTTCGACGGTCGGGCTTCGCGTGTCGCGCTACTACCTCAGTTCCGATTACCTGAGCCTCCTGCCAGAAATCAGCGTGGCTTGGCTTCACGAGTTCGGAGACACCGAGCGCGCCGTCCAGGCACGCCTGAGCGGTGTCACGTCAGGGGGGAATTTCACGGTGTTCGGGGCCGAGACCGCGCGAGATTCGGCCCAGATCGGCGCAGGCTGGCAGGCGCAACTCACCGACCGGGCCGCCATGTCCATTCACTACGATGCACGCGTGGGCTCGGACTTCCTGAACCACGCGATCGCCTTCACCCTCTACGCGAGTTGGTAGTGAGCCTCTCTAGCGGGCTCCGCCGTCTCGGGGCGCCCGGTGGATGCGGGTCGGCGGATCGCCTTCCACTTCCGGGGCAGGATCGGCCAGGAGACGCAGAGCCTCTTCCCGATCCGTGGCGTCCAGAGCGCGGGTCGTGAGACAGAACTCCACGAGGATCCCGTTGGGATCGTTGGCGTAGATCGATCGGCACCATCCATGGTCCACTTCGACCACGTCCACCCCTTGGCCCAACCAGCGTTTCCGGCGGGCCTCAAGGTCCGCCGCATCACTCGCCTCGAAAGCGAGGTGATTGGTCCACGGCGGCAGCCCGAGCCCCGTAGCGATGGCGGGAGACCAGTCGCTGGGAAGGTCGTCGTCGTGCAGGTCCCAGAACGCGATCAATCCGGAACCGCTTCCCAAACCCGTGTCGTAGAAGACGTGCTTCGCCCAGCCGTCACTCCCCGATTTTGCGACCACCACTTTCGCGATCTCGAAACCCATGGCCGAGGTGTAGAACTCATGGGTCGCCTGCATATCCCGGGTCGCAATAGCGACGTGATGAAGCGGCATGCCTTCGTCCTCCCTGGCTCCGTGCAGAGCGCACGACGCCAGGGTGGCCCAGCGGCCCCATTGCCGCCAATTCCGACGGGAGACTCAAAAACTCGTTTGCGTCGAAACCCCGACGACTTGGGCCGTTTTTATCGATCTCCCATGAATGGTCCCAAGTAGCGGGTGACGGCTCCTGCCCCCTCACGCGAGATCCGACAGAAACCCCTCGAGGACCCCCGACAGATCTGCGGGGTTGTCGAGCATCACGGGGTGGCCCGCCCCCTGCACTTCCGCGAATCGGCTACCCGGTGGACTCACCTCCACCATTCGCCGCGCCGTCTCGACACTGAGAATCGGCGAGTGTTCCCCGCGCACCACCAGCAGCGGACACGTGAGCCCTTCCAAAAACCCCCAGAGACGGGCGCTTTCCTGCTCGGCCCACTCGGAGCGATCGGCGAGGGGATCAAAACCATGTCGAGGCTCCAGATACGCGGGATCCCACTTCAGCTCGTAATGACCCGCCTCGGCGCGGCGTAACCAATGGCGCGCCAGGCGCGCGCGCTGTGTCTCACTGGTGAGCGGCAGCGTCCTGACGAGGGTACGAGCGTACTCGTCGTGCGTTTCAAAGCGCGGTGGGGCCTGGATCCCGAGGCCTTTGAAACGCCCGGCTTTGGGCTGGGCGAGATCGGCTCCTGCGTCTACGACCACCAGGGCAGCCAGACGCTCGGGGTGTCGTCCGGCGAAGTGCATGGCTCCGTAGCCGCCCATGGAGTGACCGACGACCACATGAAGTGGGTCTTCCACGCCCTCGGTCAAAGCCACGAGATCCCTCCCAAAATCCGGATGGGAGTAGCCCCGTTCCGGGTCGTGGTCCGAATCCCCGTGGCCGCGCTGATCGACCGCGAGGACGCGGAACGAATCCGTGAGACTTCCGACGACTTCGTCCCAGACCCGAGCGCTGTGTCCGAAGCCATGCATCAACCAAAGAGGCCTGCCGGATTGGCTCCACTCCAGTGCGTGTAGGCCTAGATCATCTGCACCTTTGAGTTCAAGCGATCGCATGCGCGCCCTCCCAGAATGTTCGCAAGAGTATTCGTTTCGGGGTCTGCGTGCTGGGAGATTTAGATTGAAGCGGTGCTGTAGGATTCCAGAGCGGGCCGTGGAGGTCCGACCGGAGCGACAATGGGAGGTTCGATGCTGGTGAGGAAGACTGCTGACGAAGACAAGTCCCCGAACCGGCCCCGAACCGACTTCTGGTGAACTCGCCCCAACAAAACGGAACCCGCCCCTGGCGCGCGCTCTGGCCCTGGCCCCTGGTGGCCGCTCTGCTCGCGCTTCACTTCAGTTCTTTTGCGCCCTCGACCCGTCCCATCGTCACAGACGTTCGCTATTCGCTCTACTACGCTTGGCGGGTTCTCGAAGGAGACGCGCCTCACCGCGACCTCTACGCGATCAAAACGCAACTGGCGGTTTTCCTCGGGGCGGGACTCCAGGCCCTCGGCGAGTTCCTCGAGATCGACGGTCTGCTGGCCATCCGAGTGGGCTATCTCGCCCTCGCGGCCCTCGGCGGTCTACTCCTGTTCGCGATTCATCGCCGCCTCGGTCACGGAAGCCAGGCCGCTGGTTTCCTGGGACTGGCCGCGTACCTCTCTTTCGGACTGCTGGGGGAACTGCCCTCAGTGGGCAATGTTTCGAAGTTGGTGATGGCAGTGTCGGCTTCCGCCGCAGCGCTGTTGGTGCACAAAAAGCGTTGGTTCGGAGCCGGGATGGCAAGCGGTCTGGCATTCCTGGACTGGCAGGTGGGCGGACTGGTTGGCCTGGCCGCGCTTGTCGCACTGCTCGTTCAGGAACGACCGAGAATGCCTGCGATCCTCCGCCTGGGCTTCGGCGCAGCACTGGCCGGAATGCCCATGCTGGGTTTCTTCGCCTTTCAGGGAGCCCTTGGCGACTTCCTCGAACAGGTCGGTCCCGGCGCCCTGGCCCGAGGAGTCGCTGCGGCATCGGTGGGTGGGCCTTCGGCCCTGGCTCGAATCTGGAACAGCGTGCCGCGGGTCTGCCCCGAACAGGAGTGGCTGTTCGCCGCTGCCCTGATGGGTCTGCCCCTGCTGTGGGGACGCCTGCTCTGGCCCAGGGACCGGGACCTTCAGGGACTGCTTCTCCCCCTGGCCATCTATCACACGGGCATTTTGCTCTTCTTTGCCGTGGACAATCAGGGCTACGGGGACTTCTTTCTCCTTCTCCACAGCATCGCCTTCTTTCTGGGGGTGACCTGGAACGCCCTGGCAGAGACCACCATCGACCTCGCCGGTCGACGATTCTCCGAGCCCCGGGGCGGTGACCCCAGAAGGCTTCGAAGAGGCCTCCAGACCGTCTGGATCGCCGCTGCCCTACTGGCCGCACGTCCCGGACCGATGCGGCCCGATATCCCTCTCCGGGCCCCCCAGCTCCGACCTGGCGCGACCCTGGAGGATCAACGTCACGTAGCCGGTGCGATGGAACGTGTGCTGGGAGACGGACGCCTGGTGGCACTTGAGAACATTGAACTCCTCTATCTCCTGAAGAGAGAGAATCTGGTCCCCACCGCGTACTTCAATGACGTCATTTGGCGAAAATTTCGACTCGCCGAAGAATCCCGGGGTGCCACCGCAGCTCGAATGATTGAAGTCGCTCGAGCCGACGCCTTCCTACTGCCCGCTCGCATGAGGCGACCCGCCGAGGCTCGGGAATCCGGCTATCGCCCCGTGGTAATTCGGGCTCCGAGCGGGCACTATGCCATCACGCTTCACCTTGGGAGACGGCCTGCCCCTTGAGCCCGACCCCGAGGGAGGTCTTGACGCCCCCGCTCGACCGATTCAAAGTGATTCCGCACGCCCCGCGTACCGTACAAACCGGTAGGCGATCACAGGATCTGAGGAACCATCATGCAGAGCATCCCCTACGAAGCCCCCAACTCACTCGAGGAAGCCGTCCAACTGCTCGAGCGCGACGCGGGATCCAAAGTCCTGGCCGGAGGAACCGATCTCTTGGTCCAGGTGCGAGGTGGCGCACCTTCGCCATCGGCATGGATAGACATCAAACGCATCCCGGAACTGAACCAGGTGCAACTCAGCGAAGATGGCCTTCGCCTCGGGGCCGCGGTGCCCGCAGCTGTGATCTTCGAAAACGAGGAGATCCGTCAGCGTTGGCCGGGCGTTGCTGAGGCCACGGACCTGATCGGCTCCACGCAGATCCAAGGACGCGCCACGCTGGGAGGCAACCTCTGCAACAGTTCGCCGGCAGCAGATACCACCCCGGCGCTGATCGCGAGCCAAGCCCGCTGTGTCATTGCTGGGCCCAAAGGCGAGCGAACCGTGGAGGTCGCAGATTTCGTCACAGGACCGGGCCAGAATGTCCTCGGAGAAGGCGAACTGCTCGTCGCCTTCGAGTTGAACACTCCCCCGGCTCGTTGTTCCGACGCCTACCTTCGCCTCATCCCGCGAACGGAGATGGACATCGCCGTGGTGGGTGCCGGAGTTTCCCTCACGCTCGCCGACGACGGAACCTGCAGCGCTGCGCGCGTCGCCATCGGAGCCGTGGCACCGACGGCTCTACTCGTCCCCGCCTCGGCCGACGCGCTGATCGGATCGAGACTGGACGCAGCAGCTCTCGACCAGGCCGCAGAAGCCGCCAGCGCCGTCGCAAACCCCATCGATGACAAACGTGGAACCATCGCCTACCGACGAAGAGTCACCGGCGTCCTCGTCAAACGCGCGGCGGCCATCGCCCACCAGCGCGCCCAGGAGAGATAAATATGGCCAGAATGCAAGTCGAGACCACTGTCAATGACGAGCCGGTCGAGTTTCTCTGCGATCCGGGCCAGAGCCTGCTCGAAGCCTTGCGCAACGAACTCTTTCTGACTGGCACGAAGGAAGGCTGCACCACTGGAGACTGTGGCGCCTGTTCGGTGATGGTGGACGGACGCCTCGTTCCGTCCTGCCTGGTTCTCGCTCCTGAGGCCGAAGGCCGAACGATCGCGACCATCGAAGGTGTCGCCCAGGGAGAAAAACTCCATCCGCTACAGCAGAAATTCCTTGAGCACGCAGCTCTGCAGTGCGGCATCTGTACGCCGGGATTCATCGTAGCCGCGAAGGCTTTGCTCGAGAAGAACCCCGACCCGACCGAGGAGGAGGCCCGCTATTGGCTCGCCGGAAACCTCTGCCGTTGCACGGGCTACGACAAGATCATTCGAGCCGTACTCGACACGGCCGCGGAGATGAACGCAAACGGAGAGAGCCGATGAGCGATCAAAAATTCAAGCAAGTAGGAACTCGCCCGATTCGCCACGACGGATTCGACAAAGTAACCGGCCGGGCAAACTTCGGTGCCGACTACACACTACCGGGGATGTTGGAGGGCGCAGTTCTGCGAAGCCCGCACGCCCATGCGCGAATACTCTCCATCGACACCTCCGAAGCGGAACAATTGGATGGCGTCCACGCAGTGATCACCAGTGCGGACCTCCCCGACATTCCGCGATCCGGTGATTTCCGCACACCTCACATGGACATTCGCGACCTGTCTCACAATGTTCTCGCCCACGACAAGGTGCTCTACCACGGCCACGCGATTGCGGCCGTAGCGGCACGGACCGTCGAGATCGCCCGAGAGGCCTGCGAACGGATCCGAGTCGAGTACGAGGTGCTCTCCCCGGTCATGGATCTCGACACGGCCCTGGCAGCCGATGGGCCGGTGCTGCTCGACGACCTGAAGACCGCGAGTTCGGAACCCCACCCCGATGGGCCCACGAATCTGGCCGCCCATACCGTCATGGAGCGGGGTGACATCGAAAAGGGCTTTGCGGAAGCGGAGGTGGTGGTCGAACGCGACTACGAGACGGCCATGGTGCATCAGGGGTACATCGAACCCCACGCAGTGGTCGCCAGGACCCACAAGGACGGGCAGGCTCTTGTCTGGTGCTGCACCCAGGGACCGTTCATGGTCCGCTCTCTGACCTCGGCGATCCTCGGCATGGAGGTGTCTGACGTCAAGGTGATCCCGAGTGAAATCGGCGGTGGCTTCGGCGGCAAGACCACGGTCTACCTCGAGCCCTTGGCAGTCGTTCTTTCCCGCAAGTCCGGGAGACCGGTAAAGCTCGTCATGTCCCGAGAAGAAGTCTTCCGGGCAACGGGGCCGACGTCACCGGGCCGCGTCTACATTAAATTCGGTGCACGCCGAGATGGGACTCTGACCGCAGCATCGACAGTGCTGACCTACGAGGCCGGTGCGTATCCGGGATCACCCGTGGGAGCCGGCACCATGACCGTGCTGAGCCCGTATCGGTTGGAGAACTTCCGTATCGAGGGCCTCGACGTCGTCACCAACAAGCCCAAGGTGGCCGCCTATCGCGCACCGGGTGCTCCCATTGCGGCATTCGGAATCGAGCAGGCTCTCGACGAACTCGCCCTCGAGTTGGGGATGGATCCCATTGAGTTCCGGCTCATCAACGCCGTGGAAGAAGGAGACGATGCCGCCTACGGACCGAAATACCAGGCCATCGGATTCCGCGAAACCCTCGAGACTGCACGAAAGCACCCACACTACTCGGCACCTCTCGGTCCCAACCAGGGCCGCGGGATCGCGAGCGGTTTCTGGTTCAATGCCGGCTTGCAGTCGAGTGCCCAGGTTTCCATCAACGAAGATGGCACCGCCATCGTCACCACCGGTAACCCTGACATCGGGGGATCGCGGGCATCCCAGGCGATCATGGTCGCCGAAGAACTCGGTATCGATGCCTTGGAGGTCACCCCGGTGGTGGGCGATACCGAAAGCGTCGGATACAGCGACGTGACCGGCGGCAGCCGGACCGCATACGCGACAGGAATGGCGGTTATCGAGGCCACGCGCGATTGCATCGACCAACTTCGCGCCCGCGCCGCGCAGATCTGGAACGTGGAAGTCGATAGCGTCGCCTGGGACGACGGGTTCGCGAAGCCCACCAACGGCGCCAGCGGCGATCTCGAACCCCTGAGCCTGCGAGACATCTCGTCAAAGTTGGGCATGACCGGAGGGCCGATCCTCGCCAGCGCGAGCCTCAATCCGCCCATGGCGGGCCCCGGGTTCGCCACCCACCTGTGTGACGTCGAAGTCGACCCCGAAACCGGGCGGGTGGATGTGATCCGGTACACCGCGATCCAGGATGCCGGTCGTGCCGTGCACCCGAGCTACGTCGAGGGCCAATTCCAGGGCGGCGCCGTACAGGGGATCGGCTGGGCGCTCAACGAGGAATACATCTTCGACGCTGACGGAGTGCTCGAAAACCCGGGGTTCCTCGACTACCGGATGCCGGTAGCGTCGGATCTCCCGATGATTGACACCGTCATCGTCGAGGTCCCTAATCCACTCCATCCCTACGGGGTCCGCGGCGTTGGAGAAACTCCGATCGTGCCGCCTCTTGCTGCCGTGGCCAATGCCGTGCACGCGGCGTCGGGCGTCCGGTTCGAACAACTCCCCATCACCCCACCTCGTGTGCTCGCCGCCCTCGAGGAAGCGAAGGATTGACGCCATTCCATGGCGGTGGTGGTGTTCTCTAGCGGCCTGGCCCGCCATACTGGGGGTGAAGAGCGTGTGGAAATCGATGCGCGGCGAGTCGACCAACTGATCGAGTTGCTCTGCGAACGTTACCCAGCGCTGCGCGGCCACATCGAACAGATGGCGGTCGCCATTGACGACCAAGTCCACAATCAGGCGCTCTATGTTCCCCTGAACTCCGACAGCGAGGTGCACTTCCTCCCTCGAATCGGAGGCGGACGGGACTGAGGGTTGGCACGAACGACCCGTCAATCACCGTCGGGGAGTTCATCCAACAGACGCCGATAATCGGCCGGCGTGTCGACATCGAGTTCCGCTCCAGCGAATGCGACCCGCTCCACGGTCCCGGTTGCACCCCGCAGCAAAGCCCGAGCCCCCTGGTCTCCTCTAAGCTCGAGAAGGGCCTCGAAGTGCGACTCGGCCAATACCGCTGGAACCCCCACGCGGTCCGAGTAACCCGTTGCCACGAGATCGGCCCCGTCCTCGAAGCGATCCAGTAGTGCATCGAGGTGAGACCGGGTGACCCCCGGCTGGTCCGCGAGACAAACCAGAACTCCGCCGACGGTCGGGAGAGCCTGCGATGCCCACGCTACCCCGACCCCCAACGAGCCCCCCATACCCTCTCGCCAGTTCGGATTCACCAAGCATTCGATTTCGAGTCCCTCGAGTTCCGCTTCGATGCTTTCCCGATAGGCACCGAGCACCGCCGCAGAGCGGAGACACCGGCACGCCGTGATATGCCGAGCCGCTCGTCGCACGAGACTCTCGCCGCGGTGGACGAGCAACTGTTTGGGCTCACCCATCCGCCGTGACTCTCCCGCTGCGAGTAGAATCCCGGCGACCGACCTCATCGGGTCTCCGTTGCGGCGGCGCGACTCCAGTCCTTCACTGGATGTACCCCAACTCACGAAGTCCCTCGAGGGTTTCAGCGTCGGGTTCGGGACTCCCAGGCGGCGTGTCTGCCAGAATGTCAAAAGAGGACCGGAGTTGTGCGGAGAACCGTCGCGCTACCTCGGGATAGCGATCGATGACGTTGCGCTGCTCTCCGCCAGCGGAACTCAAGTCAAACAGCTCGCGTGCTGCAATTTCGTAACGCTGAGGTTCTCGGTCCGAGTTCCAGGTAGAACGGTAGGGACGGCAGTCGGGAACCGCGTTCCTCGGGTTTTCCACGTAGCGCCAGCGGGCCGAGCGCAACGAACGGATTTCGGTTCCATTTTCAGCTAGAGCCATGCGTTGAGTGGCCTCAGAAGCCGAAGCAGGGTCCTGATTCACCAGTGAAAGCAGGCTCCGACCCTGGAAGCCATCCGGTCGCGATCGTCCCAGGAGGTCGAAAATCGTTGGGGCAACGTCAATGGCCTCGACCACACTATCCACGCGGCGATTCGCGGGCAGATGCCCGGGCCAACGCATCAGCAGCGGGATATGGAGCGTGGAATCGTAGATGGAACAGGAGTGATAGAAGTACGCATTGTGCTCGTAGAGTTCTTCGCCGTGGTCACTGAGCAGAATGACCAACGTGCGCTCGGTCAGGCCCAGAGAATCGATCTCTGCGAGCAGTTCCCCTACCAGGCTGTCCACGAATGCGACCTCTGCATCGTACAACGCCGTGACATGGGACAGGTCCTCCTCACTCAACGAGCGCTGTTCCAAGGTGACGGGTGCGAGAGTCTCGAAAGTGCCGTCGAGATCTCCCGAGTACTCCGGCACAAAAGCCTCCGCAAATCGTTCTGGGGGGGCGTAGGGTCGATGGGGGGCGATGTAGTGAACCCATGCAAAAAACGGCTCATCGGCCCTTTCGCGCAACCAGTTTCGAGCCAATGCGGCAACCCCCCAATCCCGAATCTTCGTCTTGGAAAAGGCCAACTCATTGAACCCGCGATGGGGGGCCCCCTTCATGTTCGTCAGGAAGGCGGCTGTCGTATAGCCCTCTTCCCCCAATAATTCTGGAAGCGTGAGGATCTCCGCCGCCAATCGGACCCCATTGCTCCGGACGCCGTGCTGGTGGGGGTACAGAGAGGTCAACACCGAGGTCATGGAGGGCCACGTCTCGGCACGGGGCGCAAACGCTCGAGCGAACATCACCCCCTGTCGCGCCAGCGCATCGATGTGGGGACTGGTCGCCCGCTGATACCCGTAGGCGGACAGGTGATCGGCTCGTAGTGTGTCGATGGAGATCAGCAGTACGTTTGGGGCGTTGCCCGACTCCGCCCGCACCACGGGAAACGTCTCCTCGTTTCGCTCTCCCGCACATCCCAGCGCGACGATCCATCCAAGGACCAGGACCGAGGCCGGGACCAAGGCCCAAGCACTCAGGCGGCTCCTCGTCCAGGCTCCGGCTTCCCTGATGCGAACTTTCACCACCTGGCAACGATATGACTCGCGAGCGCGGAAAGCGAGTATGCGACAAGCTCACCGAAACAGCGCACAATCGGGAGACGGCCCTTTTTCCGGACGCGCCGCAGCAGAGGAGCAGAAGCGATGGATCTCGATCAGGCCTCCGCCTACGCGATGGCAACCTGGCAACGACTCGAGGAACAAGTGACGGATGAGGTCCAACGCGCGGTTTGCGGAGCGTTTTCTCTGGTGGCGGTCTCCGATGGCCACCTCGACCGACGTGAAGTCCAGCGCTTTCGAGCCCTGGTCCGCCGCCATTTTGGCCTGCCTCGTCTCGACCTGGAACGCCTGGAACGCGACTTCGTAGACCTCAGCGAGGCGCTCATGAGCGATCCCGAGGCAGGCCGCTCCCGCGCTCTCGCAGAGATCGACCACATTCGCGGGAACCCGGATCAGTGCGAACTGGTTCGCACTGCAGCGCGTCTGGCTTTGGTGGCCGACGAGCGGATCACCCCTGAGGAATCACGAACCCTCGACGAGATCCTGGAGCATCTGGGCATCAGCCGCTGAGGTCCGGGGCCTTCGCGCGCACCTCAAGAGTGCGGTTCTCGCCCTGCCCTCTCGTCCCGAACGCGAATCTGCCGCTCAGAGCGAGACGATGACCTTTCCAAACGCAGATCCTCGGGCCAATACATCGACGGCCTTGGGGACCTCCTCAAAGTCATACACTCCGTGGATCGAAACCGGCAGATCCCCACTGCGCCAGCGCTCGAGCAGGAACGCATGAGCCTCCTCCTTGAAGCGGCGGTCGTAGCCACGACCCGGTAGCACCCCCATCAACGAATAGTTGTAGTTGACCAGATGCGGTGCTTCGACCCGGCCCCAGGAACCGCTCGCGAACCCAATGACCAGCAGACGCCCTTCGGGCGCGATGCAACGAGTCGCCGCGGTAAAGGCCGCCCCTCCGACGGGATCGAATACGACGTCAACCCCGCGCCCGCCGGTGAACTCTCGCACCCCTTCAGCAATTTCGTCTTCCCGATAGTCGATCACGTGGTCCGCGCCTAGGGAGCGACAGAACTCGGCCTTGTCGCCCCCCCCAGCCGTGGCGATCACACGCGCCCCCAGAGAGCGCCCCAGCGCTACGGCCGCACTCCCGGATCCTCCAGCGGCACCAAGCACCAGCAGGGATTCGCCAGCAGCCAGAGCGGCACGACGTACGAGTGCCACATAGGCGGTGTGAAAGGGGATCAGGAAACCTGCTGCGTCGGGATCGCTCATCTCCGGTGGGACGACCATCGCGAAATCCGCGCCAGCCAGACACTGTTCGGCAAAACTCCCACTGCCCACCATGAAGGACGAAACGGCCATCACTCGGTCTCCAATCTGGAGGGAGACCCCTTCCCCGATTTCAGTGACGACACCAACGGCCTCCTGCCCGGGAGTAAACGGAAGCTTCGGGGTGAGCGCATACACGCCCCGACACATGAACACATCGGGCAATCCCACACCGGCGGCGGCGACCTGCATGCGAATCTCGCCGGGTCCAGGACTGGGCACGTCTACGTCGCCTCGCAAGGACAGCACGTCCATGGGTTCTCCGGACCGCTCCACCTGCCACGCTCGCAATCGAAACCTCCTCCATCCAATGCGCACGGGGCCTTCCTGGACGCTTCGGTCTAGGCGTCGCCCACCGTGCCGGGAACTGACCCTACCAGAGTGCCCGCCCACCCGAAAACCAGTTCAGCCGATCGTCGCTGGCGGTTCATTCGTTCCCGCGTCAGGTTATCCAGATGGCGGACCAATCGATTCAAGCCGGCTTCGACGAGCCCATCGAAACACCGCATCCCCGAACGTATCGTCTCCTGTTGCCGTGCGTCCTGGGCCTGGCCTGTGCCGCTGGGATTCCGTCCGGAGACGGACCCGATCCGGTCCCCAAACCCTCCGAGGTCCGCAGCCAGACACGCTTTCAAGCCTGTGGAGACGGTACGGTGGCCGACCTCCGACACGGTCTGCTCTGGGAACAGAAACGAGGAGAGCCCGGAGGAGAGGTCTTTTGTGGTTGGGTGCCCGGAGGATGCCCGGATCCCCACGGAGTCGATCAGCGCTACACCTGGGCGGGCTCGAAAGCAGATCGAAACCCTGAAAAGAGCGGGGCGCACGGCGACTTCCTCGCGACGTTGAACGGGCACCAGGACCTGCCTTGTTTCGCAGATCACTGTGACTGGAGATTGCCCACGGTTTCCGAGTGGAAGACGATTCTCGTCGGACCCGACGCCGGTACGGGACAGGAAAAGGTCTGCGTGTCCGTCCCGTGCATCGACGCCGGCTTTCCAGATGGCGGCCGTACTTCAGCCGGGGGCTACTGGTCTCAAACCCGCTCCAGCCACCTCCGCAGGGCTCGCAGATTCGCTGATTTCAGCAATGGCCGGATCCCCATGGTCTTCCAGATGACCACGCTCTACGTGCGCGCCGTCCGCTCGGGAAACTGCCAGCGCTGACCCCATTGCTGAACGGAGTCAACCGCGAGCCGTGGATCCGAAGCGAACCGGTGCGTGGGCCACCCCCCGAGTGGGAACCAACTGGTTGCGGACGATTCCCGACTCCTCCACTTCCCAGTCTCGGAGCGTTTCGGTCAGCACCTGCAGCGACACGAGCACTTCGAGACGCGCAGCCGCGTTGCCGAGGCAGAAGTGGATCCCGTGGCCAAACGTCCAGTGAGACCGCACATCGCGCTCGAAATCGAGGCGTTCGGGGTCGTGAAAGACGTGCTCATCGTGGTTGGCCGAACCGTAGAGCAACAGGACTTGATCCCCGGCGGGCACGGTCACCCCCGAGATCTCGACGTCCCTCTGGGTGGTTCTCGCGAGCCCCTGGACGGGAGAAACGAAGCGGAGCAACTCCTCCAAAGCCCGAGGCCAACGACCGGGATCCTCCACCACCTTGCGACGCTCATCTGGGTGCCGGGCAAGCTCAATGATCCCGTTGCTGATCATGTTCATGGTCGTGTTCTGAGATGCGTCGTGTAGCAGCGAACAGAACCCGCCCACTTCCGCATCGCTGAGCGCGGCCCCGCCCCGCACCTCGTTGTGGAGAATCTGCGAGATCAGATCCGTACCTGGGCGTTTCCGGCGCTCGGTCACGAGGCCTTTCCAATAGCTGTCCATCTCCTCATAGGCTCGCAGCGCCGCCTCATTGGTGAAATCGGCGCCACCCAGCGTGTCCAGGTTCCACCTCAGGAACTGCTCCCGGTCGCTGCGAGGCAGATCCATCAATTCGCACATGGTGAGAGTAGGAATCAGCTGTGCGTACTCGGTAGAGGCGTCGAATTCACCCCGCTCGAGAAAGCCATCCACCTGCTCCCGCGCATATTGCCGAATGCCCCCTTCCAGAGAGGCGACGCGGGAGGGTGTGAGTGCGCGTGCCAGAATGTCGCGCAGTTCGTCGTGACGCGGCGGATCCATGTGGAACACGTTGGGCGGAATCAGACTGCTGTCCGTATCGATCAATGTTCCGCGTGCCGAGGAAAACGTCTGCCAGTCCAGCAATGCGGCGTTGACGTCTTCGGCGCGACTGATCATCCAATAGTGGGGCCAGACCCTTGGAGTCTCGTTCTCTCGGCGGTAGACGGGATGATTCTCTCGAAGAGTCCGGTACGTGGGATAGGGATCCGCAAAGAATTCCGGCGCAAACGGATCGAAGTCGAACTCCACCAGCCTGTCCCTCCGAGTGGCGGTTGCGAGGGCCTGCCACAGATGCGAAATGCATGATCGCAGAACCGCACGCCTTGCACCGGGCCCGATGGACCTTCCAAACCCACCGCTCGGATCGGCCTTCCGCGCGCGGTGGCTCGCCCGGTCGCCGACGGGTGAGAACCAAGTGGCGTCCCCAAGGGGAATCGAACCCCTGTTGCCGCCTTGAAAGGGCGGAGTCCTAGGCCTCTAGACGATGGGGACGCGCTCGGCCCGAGGGTCGAGGCGCCGAAATATCGCGCAAGTCGACGCAATTCGCTCATCGTCCGTCCAGGGTTTGCGGCTCAAACAGGAAAAACGGCCGTTCTCCAGGGCCGGGGGTCCATTTCTACCCGCGCCTCGCCGATAGACAGGATCCAGGGAGACCGGACCGACGGGGTCCCTTCTGCCCGCCCGCCCGGGGTTCCGTGGAGAAGAACGGCATGGCAATCGAGTCGCGGCCCTCCCCCTCTCCGACCCGGACACGGCGCCCCGAGGCTCGTCCGGCTTTGGGACTCGAGGAAGTCCTGGAGTTGTTGGTGGGTGAAGAGCTGTTGGATTCCGATTCCGCCTCGTCGATCCTGGATCGTCGCTCAACGCTCCACAGCCAGGTTCTGAAAAGTGCAGTGGGTTCCCTGAGGTCACCCGCAGCGGCCCGCTACCACGTCTCTCCGGCCGAGTTGATCGCCGAGGCCACACTGACCACCCGGGGAGACCCCAAAACCCTTGTAGACGAGGAATGCATCTCCCAAGCCATGGCGGCGAAAGCGGGGCTCGAATACCGCAAGATCGACCCGTTGACCGTGGACAATGACCGGGTTGCTAAGACCTTTTCGCGGCCATTTGCTCGTCATCACGCGCTGCTTCCACTGGAACGCGAGGGCGGCGTGCTCACCCTGGCAGTCACCGACCCTTTCGACACGGCCCTGCGCGACTCTCTGGAAGACACCCTCGCTGAAGAACTCATCTATGTCGTGGCCTCTAAGCGCGACATTCTCACCATCCTCGACCGGGTCTTCGGCTTTCGAGCCCAGGTCGAAGAGGCGGAGCGGGAACTCGGTGAGGGAGAAGGTGGCGGGGCCCTGGTTCAGCTGGTGGAGTTGCGTTCCAACGATGAACTCGCCCGGGCGGGAGACGACGAACACGTCGTGGCTGCCGTGGATTACCTGCTCAACTACGCATTCGAACAACGGGCCTCCGATCTTCACTTCGAACCTCGTGCCAAAGACGCACGAATCCGCTTTCGCATCGACGGGATCCTCCACGACATCGAATCCGTTCCAAAAAGCGTGCACGGCGCGATCACCTCCCGAGTGAAAGTTCTCGCTGGAATGGACATTGCCGAGCGTCGTCGATCCCAGGACGGTCGAATCAAGACTCAACGGATCGACCGCGAGGTGGAACTGCGGGTATCCAGCATGGCGACGGCCTTCGGAGAGAAGGTCGTGATTCGAATCTTCGATCCGAGCGTGCTCCTTTCCGACCTCTCGGATCTCGGCATGAGCACGGTCGATCGAGAACGCTACGAACGCTGGATCACCTGCCCGAATGGCCTGGTCTTGGTGACGGGACCCACCGGATCGGGTAAAACCACCACCCTCTATTCGACGCTCCGATACCTCTCCGGTCCGGAGATCAACATCACCACCGTCGAAGACCCCATCGAGATGATCGACTCCCGCTTCTGCCAGGTGCAGGTGCAGCCCCAGATCGACGTCGGTTTCGCCGGCGCGCTTCGAACGATCCTTCGCCAGGATCCGGACATCATCATGGTCGGAGAAATTCGGGACATCGAAACCGCGCAGATGGCCGTTCAGGCCGCCCTCACCGGCCACCTCGTTTTCTCCACGGTCCACACCCGCAACGCGGCAGGTGCTGTGACACGTCTGCTCGAACTGGGCGTCGAGCCCTTTCTCCTCTCGAGCGTGCTCCGGGGAGTCGTCGCCCAGAGGCTCGTTCGGCGAATCTGCGACCGCTGCGGGGTGGAGGGCCCCCTCCATCCGGATCAGTTGAATGCCCTGGGCCTCAAGGTCTCATCCGATCGGCGGGATCGCCTGCAAGTGCGCTGGGGGGAGGGGTGTATCGAGTGTCGACAAACTGGCCTCTACGGCCGGGTTGGCCTGTTCGAAACCCTGGAGATGGATCGACGGGTCCGTTCCCTGGTCCACCAACGCAGCGATGCCAACAGCATTGCCGAGGCGGCGAGGATTGAAGGAATGGAGTCGCTTCGCGACGCTGCGCTCCGCGCCCTGGCCGAGGGCCTCACGCCTTTCGAGGAGGTCGCGCGCATGGCGGCGGACGTCGAGTGAGCGATCTGTGAACGCAGCCACCGCAGAAACTCTTCAACAACTCGTCCGCTCGGGCTGGCGACTGTTGGCCCTCGAGAGCTGTGAGGAGGATCGAGCGCTTGGGGTCATCGACTTCGCGGCCGAAGCGACGGGCCGCTCGAGTTTCAGCTGGTCGCTCGCGTCTGGGTTGACTCTCCGCAATGCGACGGAGGAAATTCGGACGGATGCCCGGGGCTCCCTGACCGCAGGTCTCGAATCCATGGCGGCGGTTCACGAACCCGCACTCTTCAGCATTCTGGACGCCCATCGTGTCCTGGACGATCCCCTCGCGGTACGCGGATTGCGCGACGCCTTACCTCAGTTCGCTTCCCGCCGGCAGGCCGTGGTCTTCCTCGCGCCGGGCCTGCGGTTGCCTGTCGAACTCGTACGCGAAACAGCAAGGCTCGAACTACCACTGCCCAGCGCACCCGACCTCAGTCGATTGTTGCTGAAAGTCACCCAACGGGGATCTTCTCCTGTCCCAGAACCCGAGGTCTTGACCGCTTCGGTTCGAGCCGCCCAGGGGCTCACAGCCGCCGAGGCCGCACGCGCGTTTCACCGGGCCTTCCAACTCGTCCCGACCGAAGACGACGATGCGGTCACGCGACTGATTCGGGAGAAGAAGCGCATCCTGGGACACTCCCCGGCCCTCTCATTTCACGACGAAGCGGCACGCCTCGATACCGTGGGAGGCCTGGGAGCGCTGAAACGCTGGCTCGGTGAACGACAAAGGGCATTCGGCGAGGAGGCACGGGACTTTGGCCTCCCCACACCTCGCGGCTTGCTCCTGCTCGGCGTTCAAGGTTGCGGCAAATCGCTGTGCGCCAAGGCCGTCGCCCAGGAATGGCAATTCCCCCTCTTGCGCCTGGACCTCGCGGCAGCTTTCGGGAGTGAAAACCAGAGCCCCGAGGCCGCGACCCGAGAAGCCATCGCCGTTGCGGAATCCATGGCACCGGCCGTGCTCTGGATCGATGAAATGGAAAAGGGATTCGCTACCGCCGAAGCCGACACCCAGGCGCGGCGGGTCCTCGGGTCCTTCCTGACCTGGTTGTCAGAAAAGAGAGCACCCGTCTTCGTGGTCGCCACCGCCAACGATGTTTCGGGGCTTCCACCAGAGTTGCTCCGGCGAGGCCGATTCGACGAGATCTTCTTCGTCGACCTCCCCTCCCCCGGTGAACGTGCCGAGATCTTGGCCATTCATCTACACAAGCACGGGCGCGACCCTCTGCACCACCGCGTCGATGAATTGGCGGACCAGGCCGAAAGACTCACCGGAGCAGAGATCGAGCAAGTCGTCGCGGCTGCTCTGTATTCAGCTTTCGCCGCTGGCCGAGAGTTGAGCGACGAGGACCTGTCCGACGCCATCACGGAAACCGTGCCCCTCTACGACACCTACGAAGAGCGGATCAAAGAACTCAGAGACTGGGCACGCCAGCGGGCGCGCCCGGCATCGATCGATCGCCAGATCGACGATTTGTTCGGGACAACGGTCGGATCTTGACCCGGGGGATACCTCCCACGCTGCATCTCGACGCGATCGAGTAGACTCGACGCATGGAAGATCGAACCATCCTGAGGGAACGAGCCCACAACCTGTGGACCAGCTTGGGCCGCAAGGCCGAGCTGGTGGCGCGCTCGACAACGCTGGATCCGCTCCCCCAGGTCGAACTGGGACAGATCGGCGGCCTCAGCGGCCCCCGGGAGGAGATCCAGACCTACGCATACGCGGCAACCGACCGCGAGGTCTACGAACGCTGGGGCACCCACCCGCCCACAGGACTGCTGCTGATTGGCCGTAAGGGCTCGGGCAAACGCCTGCTCGCGGAAACCCTGGCGAGCTTGACCGCGACCTCGTTTCTGAGAGTTGATGTCCCGAGGCTGGTCATCGAAATCGTTCAGCAGGGCGCGAAGGCCCAGGAATTACTGAACGAATGGACCCAAACGCTGACGGAGTTGCCTCCGACGACTGCACTGTTCGACGAACTCGAATTCTCACGCGCAAACGAGATCGGGACTCATCGCCCCGACCTTCCCATCGGGCCCATCATGGATTTCCTCCTCGATCTCGTCGATCGCACCATACGCGTCGATGGAACGCTCGTTGTCGGATCGACAAGTCAGCCAGGCACACTGCGCCAGGCTTTCGTCCAACCAGGCCGGTTCGAGAGGGTGGTCGAGGTCAATCCCATCTTTCCCGACGACATCGTCGCAGCGCTCGAGATACACGCAGCTCTGGCCGAGAAACGCGCTGGCCACGGGCTGTTCGACAACATCGACTGGGAGGAGGTCGTGCGAACCAATCAACAGCCGTCAACGGGCGATTGGATTCACATCCTGCACTCGGTGCTCCGCCGCAAAGCCCGGCTCGAGGCGTCGTCGGAAACACCACCTCCCGTCAGCACCGAAGACCTGCTGGAAGAGTCGGAACGGTACAAAAGGGCAAACCTCAGCCTCTACGATCCGAGCCGCGGAAATTACCTTTAACCGGTAGGCGGGTGGAATGCCGAAGAAGACACAAGAAGTCTGGATCGTCACAGGAGGAGCGGGTTTCATCGGCTCCAATTTTGTCCGGCTCGCGCTCGGACAACGCGACGCCCACATCGTGGTGGTGGACAAACTCACTTACGCGGGGCACCTGGAAAACCTGTCGGAAGTCGCCGGCGATCCACGCTTCACATTCGTGAAAGCGGACATCGCCGATCGCCCCGCCATGGAGGAGATCTTCCGAGTCCACCAACCCACGGCCCTTCTGAATTTCGCAGCAGAGACCCACGTCGACCGTTCCATCGATGGGCCCACCGCATTCGTCCAGACCAACCTGATGGGCACGTTCGTGCTGCTCGACGTCGCGCGCAACCATCTGAACTCACTCGATTCCACATCCCGTGAGGCGTTTCGGTTCCTCCACGTCTCGACAGACGAGGTGTACGGATCATTGGGGCCCGAGGGCGCGTTCACCGAGACCACCCCCTATCAACCGAATTCGCCCTACTCGGCGTCCAAGGCGGGCGCCGACCATCTCGTCCGTGCCTATTTCGCCACCTATGGACTCCCTACGATCATTAGCAATTGCTCGAACAACTACGGGCCCTATCAGTTTCCCGAGAAACTTCTCCCGCTGATGATCCTCAACGCCACCGAGGGGCGGGACCTCCCGATCTACGGCGACGGCAGCAACGTGAGGGACTGGCTCTACGTCGAAGATCACTGCGCAGGGATCCTTCTGGCTCTCGAACGGGGTCGTCTCGGCGAGAAGTACAACATTGGGGGAGACTGCGAACGGACGAATCTCGAGATCGTCGACGCCCTGTGCGAAGCCCTTGAGCGTGCGCGGCCGTCTGGAGCCAACCCAGCGCTCCTGAGCCGGGGGAAGACCTACACCGACCTCAAGACCTTCGTGGACGACCGGCCGGGTCACGACAAGCGTTACGCAATCGATGCCACGAAGATTCGTCGTGAACTCGGGTGGAGCCCGGCTCACGACTTCGCGTCGGGCCTGGCAGCGACGGTGGATTGGTACCTCGCCAACCGGAACTGGTGCGAGGAGGTTCAGTCCGGCCGATACGAAAGAGAGCGCCTGGGGCTTGCCTCGAACAACAGCGGGCAATGACCCCATCGCCAGTACCGCCACAGCCGCTTTTCGACATGAGCGCGCAACCTGAAAGCAGATCGGTGGCTAGGTCCGAATGCCCGACTCGATTTTTGCGCCACCGGCACGAAAGCCAGGGGTTCACCACAGGATTTTCGCGGATTGGCCGATGAGATAGCAGCCAGCCAAAACGCGAAAGGTCAGCCTTGCCCACCCGCCCCAGCTCAAGAAACGGGGAATCGTCTACCAGAATCGCCCTAGCCCGCTTGGGCTTCGACCCCTCGACTCTATTGGAACGTTCGACCGGAACCTTGATGGCTCCGAGATTTCTATCCGAGCTTCACGCGGAACTCTGCCGTGAGTTCGGACCGGACGAAGCGCGCGTCGTTCTCCAACAGATCGGCTTCCTTCACGGGTCCCAGGACGCTCAGCGTGTGCTGCACAGCAGTTTCAACTCCAACGCCGATCCGACCGGAATCGCGACTCCTCCCATCGCGATTCGCTTTCATTGCATCCCCGATGCCGACCCTCCAGGGTCTATCGAGTTCCACGGAATCTGGCCCGATTGCAGCGAATCTTCGAACTCGAAGGTGTCATCGGGAAGTCCTTCGTGTGGTTGCGCGCTCACCGCCGGATACACCTCGGGCTGGTTCTCGGGAGTACTCGAAACCGATCTGATGGCGATCGAGACCACCTGCCGTAGTCAGGGCGAAGGCACCTGTACCTTCGTCGCCCGTGAGGCTCAGGTCTGGAGCCAGACAGGAGACGACGACGCCCGGGCCCTTCTCGATGCTCTTCCGTTCACCGTGCTCGGCGAACTTCTGGGCAACCCGGAAGATTTCGAGGCACCTGTGGTGCATTCGAAAGGGAGCTTCGAGGCAGAACCAGGAGCGGTCTACATCTGGGATTCGGTCATGGTCATTCCCTACACGGGACTCGAATCCACGCTGGATGCACTCTCGCTCATCGGCCTGGACCTCAGCGCACCGCGCGTGAGTGTGGTCGTGGTCGATCTGACCGGGTGCGTGATCGAAAATGGGCCGGAAGCATCGAACCTCGCACAGATCATTCGCGCCATCGAGGGGCGAAATGCCGAAGCCATCATCGCAGGTGCCGGCCCTCTGGCCGAACAATCCGTCGCCAACCTGATGCCCGCACCGCTGTTCGTGGAACAAGAGGTCGAATCCGCCATCGCCTGTGCATTCCGGGTCGCTGACTCCCAGCAGTCGGTTTCCTGAGTGAGAATGTCGTGAGCGTTCCGCTCCCGGGCATCGCCCCACCCCAACCCGCGGGAGACCCGTTCGATCTCGAGGAATTGGCCCTCCCCAGGGTTCTCTTGCGCCTTCACCGCGATGCATTCTCCGGTTCAGCGATTCTCACATGCGATGCGGTGACTCGTCACGTCCTGTTCCTGGACGGTCTGCCCGTCTACAGCCATTCCAACCTTCCAAACGAGGGCCTCGCCACGAGCCTGATGAATTCTGGAAGAATCTCGAGCGCGGACCTCACGAGAGTCTCGGATCGCGTAGCAAGCCGCGGCTGCCGAGAAGAAGTCGCCCTCCTCGAACTCGAACTTCTCGATCCCCGAGCATTGTTTCGCGCCCTGAAAGAACAGATGCGCTCTCAGGTCATGGCCTCCTTCGCATGGACCCGGGGATCACTCGCCACCGATCCAAACGTGGCACCGGCACCGGAGACTCACGTTTTTCGAAGCGATTTGTACCGCCTCCTCCAGGAGGGGATCGCCCGTTACTGGAACCGAGATCGAGCCCTTGGAGGCCTCCCTCCGAAAGCTGCGAGCGGCGACGCCCTCGTTCATTGCCATGCCACTTTCGAACGGATGCATTCCCATTTGACCCTGGACCCGAGTGTCGAAGCCCTGCTCGAAACGGGGCAGCAACCCAAACGACTTTCAGAGTGGATCTCCCGGTCGAATACCCCCTTGGCCATCGGTGCGCTCTGGGTTCTTCATGCCACCGGCGCCATTCGGATCGATGGGTGTCGAGACGAGCAACCCTCCTCGTTCAACAGCAAACCTCCGGACCTCATGTCTCGGATGGACCCGTCCCCCCCACGGATTGAAATTGAAATCGCGGACGAACCGTCCTCCCTCAAATTTTCTCGGGCAGATCCCAAGGCCGAACCCCAAACCTCTGACTCCAAAGCCGAGGAAACCAACTCGCTGCTCGTAGAAATCGAGCAGCGGTGGAAACGGAAAGGCCAATGGACTCATTACGAATGCCTCGGGGTTTCAGCAAACGCCACCGCGAAAGAGATCAAGGCCGTCTACCGTCGCGCCGCCAAATCCTTCCATCCCGATGCACTGGCGAACTTCTGCCTCGACGCACCCACCCAAGACCGGGCAAATCGTGTATTCGCCGAAATCACCCGAGCTCATGCCGTGCTTTCCAACTCACGGAAAAGGTCCGAGTATGATGCGTCTCTGGTTCTGACCTTTGCCGAGCACGACATCGATACAGAGGCGGTAGCGCACGCGGAGAGCCTCTTCCGGAAAGGCCAGATTTTGTGCCAACAGGGTAATTTCCGAGGGGCCCTCGCCTTCCTGCGGCCCGCAGTGGAGACCTTCGAACCCGAAGCCGCCTATCAGTCGCTATTGGGCTGGGCGCTCTACAAGGCCACGCCCCCGGACCCGAAAACCGCTTTGTTGCATCTGGAGCGCGCCGCTGAGCTCGACGCGAGTGATGATGTCACTCATTTTCGATGTGGTGTCGTTCTGCGATGCCTCGGGCGAACCGAAGAAGCGAATCAGGCGTTCGACCGAGCCAAGCGCCAGAAACCCAACAGCGACTAACTTTTCGTTCCCGATTCAGCCCTCGTGCATCAGTTCAAATCCGGGGGCTCTCCGGCCCTGGCGACGAGAGCCCGTGTCCGTCGCGCCGGATCAAGTTCGAACCCACGCGACCCCTCCATGACCGCAGCGACATCGTGAAGAAAAACTGGATAACTTCCACCGTTGGCATCCATCCAGTTGACTCGCGCGACATGGTCTCCCACCCGGATCATGGGCCCGCGCAAACGCTTTCGGAGCACCAATGCCGACATGGCATCAAACCAACGAGTCGCTTCGTCACCCACCTGTCTGCGTGCAACCACCGTGCCCGATGGAACTGCGTAGAGGGCTTTGAGACTCGGGGCATCAACGGTCTTACCCTCCAGGAGTCGCCGCCCAATGCGCCGGACGTGGTCCACCGAACGGACCATCACGCTTCGCCCCAAACGAACGTGCCCCTGAAACCCGAGGGCGTGCCCCAACTCGTGGAACAGGCTTCCCGCAACCTCGGCCGGTGAATGGGTCGAAATCCGACCCGCCACATCGAACGCGCGAACCCGCAACCAGATCGAGGCATCCACCAAACGTGCGTCCACTCTCGGCCCTTCGTCCCCGACCTTCGGATCGAGTCGGCAATTCGCCACAGTATTGGCGACACCTGAGACGCCCGGTTCTCCGGGCTCCAGTCGACGTATCTCGATCCCTCCTTCCCCAAGATGCTCCCGCCGATCGAATTCGATGGGCAGCATCTTTTCGACAGAGTCGACAGCCGCTTCAATGGCCTCCGCAAGCGCCGGGTCCGAGACCCCCGGCAAAACGAGCGGGATCTTCTCACTGCTTGGCCATCGACACAGAAAGAAAACGGCGTCTCCCAGGGTCGCGAACACGTAGGGAGTCGAATCTCCAAGCCGCTGTCCGTCCAGACCCGCCAAAGCTTGTCGCTCCGCACGGTCGATGGGGAGCGCTTCGACATCCCATAACGTGGATGCGCACGCGAAAGATCCCAGGCCGAGGGCGAGCAGACCTGCGACCGTGCAACCTTTTCGGCGGCCGGTGTGCCAAAAAAAACCACTGCGGGAGCCCTGGGAAGGCATCTAGACCGTTCAGTTCCGTTCCGGTTCACGAATCTCGACGATTTCTTCCAAACCACTCTCGAACCCGAAGATTTCAGAGTAGAAGAAGAACTCGCCATCCATTGCCATCCGAATATTTTCGGCGCGTCGGAACCCGTGCTGTTCGCCTTCGAAGGAGACGTAGGCATGCTTGATTCCGCGCTCTGCCAAGGCACGCACCATGGACTCGGCCTGATTGGGCGGCACGACTCGATCCTCCAGTCCCTGAAAGAAGATCACTGGGCATGACAGACGCTCGGTGGAATGGATTGGCGAACGCTCCACGTAGAGATCACGGCGCTCAGGATATGGACCCACGAGACTGTCGAGATATCTGGACTCAAACTTGTGGGTATCCCGAGCCAGGGCTTCGAGATCGCCAATTCCATAGTGGCTCGCCCCTGCACGAAACACATCGTGAAAGGTGAGAGCACAAAGGGTCGTAAACCCACCGGCGCTTCCCCCGCTGATCGCCGCTCGACTCTCATCGACCTCCCCAGCTTGCGCGAGGAACGCCACGACGTCTACGCAGTCCGTCACATCGAGGACTCCCCAATTGCCCCGCAGTTTTTCTCGGTACGCGCGACCGTACCCAGTACTACCCCGGTAATCGACATCCACCAGAGCAAACCCCCGCGATGTCCAATACTGAACCCGGAGATCCAATGCTTTCGAAGCCGCCCCTGTGGGCCCACCATGGCTCTTCACCAGCAAGGGCGGCCTCTCGTTCCCAATTCCAGCGTAGGAAGCATTTCGCGGGCGGTACAGCAGAGCGTGGGCCGATTCTCCGTCTCGAGTGGGGAACTCGACATGCTCGGGAACCGAGATCAACGAAGGGTCGACGGCCTCCTGGGAACTCGACCTCACCTCCTCGACGTAACCGGTTTTCAAATCGAGAACGCAGACGGCCGGACTGGAGGTAGGGCTCGCACCGATGAAGCAAGCACGATCGCCTTCGACACTCACCCCTTCGAACACGGTATAGGGAAGCTCTAGAGGCTCCAGGGATGCATGACCGAGTTCCAAACGAGCCAAGCTCGCCCCACCGACGTCGGAGAGGGACACCAGGACCCGTTCCTCGTCGATGTAGCCGTAACTCGACAAACCGAAGACCCATTGGGGGCCAGCGAATTCGGCTTCGCGCCGACAGAGGGCGTGAATATGCCCCTCGTCCTCACGGTAGAGATTCCACCAACCCGAGCGATCACTCGTGAAAGTGAGCTGACCACGGGGCGACCAAGCGGGCTGAAAGATCGACTCGGTTTCGGATCCTGCGACTTTCCGGGGAGTTCCCAGGGGTCCAGAGTCAGACCATGCCATGCGGAACAGTTGGGTGCCGTCCCAGGGCATGCAGGGATGGTCCCAGGCCGTGAATGCCAAGGACGTACCTGCCTCATCGAAACGCGGAAAACTGACAAAGTCGTATCCGGCCACGACGCTTCGCACCGTTCTGACATTCGTCAACGAACAGGCGGCCAGCCGATTCTCCGGTTCTCCGCCACTCCCAGGACGCTCTTCGACATAGACCAGCCACCGGCCGTCGGGGGAGACCTGAAGATCGGCGTAGCGGCTGCCCGTTGGGGTGATTGGTTCCGGAGTCCCGACTTTTGGGGCGAGCCGGTAAACACGCTCGTCTCCAAGATCGCTATAGAACACCCAGCCGTCACGAACCGTGTATTCCCCCCCGCCGTACTCGTGAACTCTAGAGCGAACGTGAGCACCCGGAGGGGTGACCTCCCTGGGCCCATTTCCATCGTCGCACATGATGCACTGACGTCCGCCCTCTTCGGGCCTCCCCTCGAGCCAGTACAGCTTTCCCCGATCCCATCGCGGTTGAGACAACCGCAGACTTCCTCGAGTGATCGCCGCTGAGGTGATGCGAGATTGCCAACTGCCGAAGCTCTTCCCGTTCGGCACGTTCTCCTCCTTTCAACTCGGGAGCCCCGAAACAGCGCGGGTCCACCCGACGGGTTCCAATGCTTCTTGGCACGAGATTCGCTCAGTCCGGCCTCGGCCGCGAGGCAATGGACGCCGAGATCGCATAAGCTGGGTGGGGTCGGGCGGTGAGTGCGAGCCCCGCAACCTCCAGCCCATCGACGCCACCGACCCTTCGAAGGCCATGGAACCCCTTCACGTAATCAGCCTGATCGGCGGCGGCGTCCTCGCTGGTGTCTTCAACACACTCGCTGGGGGCGGCAGCCTCATCACGGTTCCCGTCCTCGTCCTCCTGGGCCTACCCGGTGCCGTGGCCAACGGCACCAATCGCATCGGGATTTTGTTCCAGAGCCTTGCAGCCACCTGGCAGTTTCGAGCCGAGGGTGTGCACGTCACGCGAGAAGCGCTGGGGGTCCTGGCGCCGGCCTGCGTGGGGGCAGCTCTCGGCGCTCAGGCGGCGGTATGGGTCTCCCACGACACCTTTGAATGGGTCTTCGGGGTCCTCATGCTCGTCTTGATCGTGCCCACGCTCTGGGACCTCGGACCGAAACCCGGATCCGGCCAGCGACCTGGGTGGTCCCGCCCAGCACGGACTGCGATCTTCCTGGCCATCGGAGCCTACGGAGGGGCATTTCAGGCGGGTGTCGGCATCTTTCTCCTGCTGGCTCTCGACCGGACGGGCTACGACCTGATCTCGGCCAATGCCATCAAACTCATCGTCGTCGCCGGACTCACGCTCTTTGCTCTGCCAGTATTCCTGTGGAATGACCAAATCCGCTGGCTCCCAGGGTTAGTCCTGGCAGGCGGATACAGTCTGGGTGGAGCATTGGGAGCCCGGATTGCAGTGCGGGGCGGCGAACGGATCGTCCGATTGGGGATCCTATTCGCCGTGTTGGTTTTGTCCGGCAGAATGCTCGGCCTCTACTGAATCCCCAGCCAGGTCGCGTTACCCTGAAGCCATGCCCTGGTTCGTCTTCATCGGACACGATGGTCCCAATGGCCCCGCGGGTCGAAAACAACACCGCCCGGCCCACCTTGAACGTCTCGAGGCCCTGGCTCGCGAGGACAGGATTCGACACGCGGGCCCCCTCCTCGACAACGCAGGTGAGCCCCGCGGTAGCCTGATCGTGTTCGAAGCGCCGGACCTTGCCAGTGCGGAGAACTTCGCCGCCGGCGACCCCTACGTTCGGGAGGGGATCTTCGAAACCCACGAAGTGATCGAGACCCTCGCGGTGTTACCCAACTAGGCGCTCCCCACGAATCGAGCTCCGCCGCCCCGCGCCGAGTGCACCGGGGTCAAGAGTGCGACGGAGCAGCGATTCGACTCGTATTTCCATATACGTTGAGGCCTCGTTTTCGAAGAAAACCCACGAGGGTCAACCCTGCGTCTTCGGCAAATTCCACGGCCAGTGAAGAAGGTGCCGACACGGCTGCGACCACGGGCAGTCTTGCAACCAGCGCCTTTTGCACGACCTCAAAGGAAACTCGACCCGAAACCATCAACACACAACCCGCGAGAGGAATTCGCCCCTCTCGAAGCGCCCATCCGATCACTTTGTCCACCGCATTGTGCCGCCCCACGTCTTCCCGGACCACCAGCAGCCTCCCCTCCCCATCGAAGATTCCCGCCGCGTGCACCCCACCGGTACGCTCGAAGACACGCTGTGCCTTTTCCAATTCCGAAGGAAGCGAATAGAAGTACTCTGCTGAAAACCGGGCCCGGTCGTTGAGCGGCTCCACGCCGGAAAGAGCGTTTTCGATAGTGGCTTTGCCACAGATCCCACAGCTGCTGCTCGCATAGAGATTGCGTCGCAGCGCATCGAGGTCCACCTCGACTTCTGGAGCGAGTAGTACTCGCATCACATTCCCATCGCTACGTGGGCCCGAGGCCGTGTTGCTGTGGCGCAACATCATCACCTGCTCCACGTGCGAGACGACCCGCTCCGTCACCAGAAACCCGAGGGCCAACTCATCGTCGTGACCCGGAGTTCGCATCACCACCGCAAGAGAAGTCGACCCCAGTTGAATCTCCAACGGCTCTTCACGAGCGACGGAATCAGTTCGAGGGTTGGGCCGATCCCCTTCGAATCGGTCTACACGAACACTCAAAGTCGCATCGAGGACATCCGACTGAATCTTCTCATCCTCCACGGGCTTAGAAAAACCTCTGCTTCGACATCAACAAAGCGGCTCTCTTCGGCGCAGGTGGGCCTGCCGACGAGCGATCGCCGCCCGGCGCTGTTCGGGCGTCACGGCAGGGGTCCCCTGAGGTAGGACCCCACTGACCTCGTCCACAGGAAGACTTCGAATGGTGGGTTGGGGACTGTTGCGCGTCCAGACGTAGCGATACTGGATGAGTCCCTCGAGATGCCCCCCAGTATCGAGCCAATTCGGCACTCCGGGATCGCGAGATGAAATCACCACGCGAACGCGATGATCGTCATCGATGTGCAACTGGGTGTAATTGAGGCTCGTTTGACGATTTGCGAAATCGTTGCTCGCCATCCAGAGATCGACGAGTTGAAAGTGCCAATAGCGCGCGTCGGGAACTTCGACTTCGATCAGCAGCGCATCGTCATGGGAATTCAAGACATACGCGTCGTTGCCATAGCGAATGTCGTCGGCACCTCCTACGTAGAGTTCTGCAGGCGCGAGAATCCCGTCACGACGTCGTTCGCGATATCCCAGGGACCATTCATTCCAAATACGCTGAGTCGCCTCAACCCATTGGCCGGCCTCGTCGAGCAATCGCGCCACGACCAACGGAGTCAGTGGCTCCGGAGAGGCACCTTCCCGGTCCACGTTGATGATCTCGAATTCGGCGAGCCTTTCGGTTTCCCAATCGCAGAGGTATTGACGGATCAACACCTGGGTGGCGTCGGGGTGGAGCTCTACCCAGTTCCCCTCATGGGGAGTCGCCGAAAGAACGATCTCGAATCGACCTTCCCCATCGACCCGAACCTCCTCAGACTCCAGGGTGGCAAAATTGCGCACGTCCCCGAGCTGCATGTAGCCCTCTTTCACCTCCAGCAAAAAATGGCTGGCCGTATTCCGAACGCCCCGAATCCGATAGGTTTGATCGCTGCGAATCTTTGCGAAGAAATAGACATTGTCCGCGTTCTCGGCGCCAGCTTTCGAGGTGCTGTCGGGATTCCTCAAAAACCGTGGAAACAGAGGGTCCTGACTGAAGGCATGGCGGATACCCGCCTGAGTGAGGTTCGCCAGATGTCGAAACCCCTCGGCTCGATCCAACGGGGTCCCGGGTGCCGTCTCGGCGATCACGTGCCGCCCCGCTTCACGCAGTCGATCGCAGAAGGCCTCCCAAGCCTCTCCGGTCATCAGTTGATCGGTCGCTCGATCGGGTGAATCCAGCACTCGATCGGTGCTCTTCGACCCGAGTTCGGTCCCAAACCCTCCCACCGCACGTTTCTCGGACATGGGGCCTCCTCTGGTTCGAATTCCTGTTTGTGATCCGATGGATTCGAGCCTGATCGTGGGTTCATCATAACGGGGAGAACCTCCACCCTCCCGCTTTTGCTGAGCCCCCGTCCACTCGACTCCGGACCCCATGGACACGCAACTCCAGACCGTACAAACCCCCGGGGACCGCCCAGGAACAGGAGGAAGGCTCCACTTCTCGGCGCACCTGCTAGCTTATTCGGTCATGCGAGGTTGGCTCCTCGTCTCTGCCAGACGCCCCGCCCCGACGAGCTCCCGACATCGGTCCCGATGGGGACCCGTCGTATGTTCACTGTTCACGCTGGTCACCGTCACCACCTGGGGAGGGCATTCCTCCGCACGGGCCGAGCCGCAACCCGCTGACCGACCTCTACAAGAACTGCACGGAGACTTCGTGTCCTCGGACACCTGTCGTTCGTGCCATCCCGAGCAGTACCGCAGCTGGGCGGATTCCTATCACCGGACCATGACCCAGATCGCCACGCCCGAAACCGTTCTCGCGCCTCTGGACGGTGACGCCCTGAGCTTGGAGGGGGTTGATTACCAGATGGTGAGCCGGGGCGATGAAGTCTGGGCAATCATCGACTCCCTCCCCGATTCCCAAGGAAACCGCGCCCGGGTGGAGACCCCCATCGTCTTGACCACCGGCTCTCATCACTTCCAGGCGTACTGGATCCCAACCGGGAACGCGCGACGGGTTCGCTTGTTCGAGCTGGCCTACTACGTAACGGAACAACGCTGGCTCCCCATGGATTCCCTACCCCTGGCACCTCCCGGAGTCTCCCAGGCCGCAGAAGAGGGAGGCCGCTGGAACGAAACCTGTCTGCGCTGCCACACCACGGGGGCCCAGCCCTGGTTGTTCAAGCCGACGGGGACGGAAACGAGAGTCGCAGAGTTCGGGATCGCCTGCGAATCCTGCCACGGCCCCGCCCGAGAGCACATCCTCGCGAACCGCGATCCAAAGCGTCGCTACCGCATGCATCTCAGTGACGCGCCGGACCCCACCATCGTAGACCCCGCGAGTCTGTCTGCGGAAGCTTCCTCCCAGGTTTGCGGCCAGTGCCACAGTGTTTTCGATTTTCACGACGACAAGGCACGGGGAAAATGGTCGAAGTCGGGCTTCTCCTACCGGCCGGGCGATGACCTGCACGCCGAGCGCAAAATCATCGACTGGGAAAGCGCGAGTCCTCTCTACCGGGAAACGAAGTTCTGGCCCGATGGACAGATCAAGGTCAACGGTCGCGAATACAATTCACTCCTCGACTCGCCGTGTTTCGAGGGCCGACAGCTCTCCTGCATGTCATGCCATGAAATGCACCAGAACCCTTCAGATCCGCGCACTGCTCGGGAGTGGGCCGATGATCAACTCGCTCAGGGAATGCGGGGCAATGAAGCCTGCCTGGGCTGCCATCCGTTCTATCGCGAGACCGAGCGCCTGGTCCAACACACACACCACCCCGCCGATTCCGCTGGCAGCCTCTGTTACAACTGCCATATGCCCCACACCGCCTGGGGTCTTCAAAAAGCGACCCGCAGCCACCAGGTCAGCAATCCCGACGTGGCGACGCAATTGGCGACCGGACGGCCCAACGCCTGCAACCTCTGCCATCTCGACAAAACCGCCCAATGGACAGCGGAGCATCTGAAGGCGCTCTACGAGATTGCCGTCCCGCCACTGACTCCGGTGCAGAAGAACGTGGCGAACTCGATCCTCTGGGCGCTCTCGGGCGATGCCTCCCAGCGCGCCCTGGCTGCCTGGCATTTGGGCTGGAAACCCGCCATTGAGGCATCCGAGAGCGGATGGATCGCACCCTACCTCGCGCAACTTCTGGTGGACCCCTACCCCGCCGTTCGGTCGGCAGCCGCCAATTCGTTGGAGAATATCGGCGCCCTCGAACCCGAAGTTTTCGACCCCTCATCTACTCCCGCAGCACTCAAGGGGGCGCGAAGCCAGGTGGTCAAGCAATGGCAACAATCGCGACCTGGAGGTTCCGCCGCCAAACCCGCCACGCTGATCGGCCCCCAGGGCCGCCTGCGTTGGGCGATCGTTCGACAACTGTTGAACCAGCGCGACAACCGGGTGATCTACCTCGCGGAATGAGTCGCGGGACTTTCAAAACTCAGAAACCGTA
The DNA here is from genome assembly GCA_022447545.1 of Myxococcota bacterium. Lineage (GTDB taxonomy): Bacteria > Myxococcota_A > UBA9160 > UBA9160 > SMWR01 > JAKVBI01. The sequence goes on along the minus strand of JAKVBI010000010.1, from coordinate 237,645 downwards.
TCGGAACCCCCAGCCGATGCTCACGTAGTCAAAACCGTCGAGATTCCCGGTCGGCAGCACATAACTGGCGTCGAGCGTAAGAGCTAGCCGCTCTGAGGTGAAGACCTCCAAACCTCCGCCCAACCGCATGACAAAACTCGACTCCCCAGAACCCGCGGGCAAAAAAACCTCCGCCGAACCGCCGTCGCCTCGTGCAAAACGAGCGCGAGCGACGCCCAGACCCGCTGCGACGAAGGGCTGAAACCTGCCGGTCGTGAAATAACCGCGCCCGTTGAGAGTCAATGCCCAGAAGCCATAGCTCTCCGGCGTCGTGTCCTGGATCCTCACATCGAAGGCATCGATCCACTCGAACTCGGCCTCCAACGCCACGAACCGATGAAAGCGATGCCCCAACCGGGCTTTGAATCCGAGACTGTTCTCGAAATCCAGCGCCAGATCGCTTGAATTCATCGCGTAACTTCCCGCGGCGGAGACATAGACCCCCAGCGCCGGAACAGGCGGTGCGGCCCCGGCTGCCAGAACTCCAAGGCTCCCGAACCAGAGCCCCATCCCAATGCCGCCCAGCCAACGTCTCCAGCTGCCCCAGCCGCGAGCCGAGACCCTCCTGCCCGAGTCAATCTCCATTCGAGTCAGAGTACCGGACCCGATGCCCGACCCGTGCGCCGTACCCACGGGGCGCCATCCCGGCGACCCACGGTCGCTGCCAAAACCCACCAACCTTCGAAGGGTCTTCCCGGCAGCGCCGACGCGTGATACAAGACCCCATCGCGTTCGGGCCGGTGGCCCGATGCGTAGGGCGACTTCGTGGGTCCAGAGGGTGGAAGAGAGGGGCGGTCTCATGGTGCGAAGAGCGATGGCATTGGGCGGCCTTGTCTGTGGGATATTGCTCAACGGGGCCCATGCCGAAGAGCACGAGGAACCGGACTATTCGCGTCTGGGGACCTACGCCCAACTCGGAGGCGCCAACGGAGTCGAGACGTTTCGGGGCGACATCCCGTCCGATCTCGCTGGCTACGGCGTGGGGTTCGATCTCCGGTATGGCAGTCGCATGGACGAACACTTCAGCTTCGAAGCCCAATACCAGTGGATCGACTCATTCGATTTCGAGAACGACGCCGGCGTGACGGTGCGGAGCATCGGGCTCCAGACCCTGACCCTCAATTCACGCGGGTACCTCATGACCGGGCGAGTTCAGCCCTACGCGCTGCTCGGCCTGGGCGTCATGTTCGACGACGACTCGACCCCCGGTGGTTCCAGTTCGTCCGACTCCGCCTTCGTCGGCAAGCTCGGTCTCGGATTCGATGTCTGGGCCACGGATTGGCTGGGGATGAATCTCGAATGGACCTACCAGCTTCCCTCGGGAACTCTGCGGGACCTGGACTACATGGCCGTCACCTGGAGCGTGGTCTATCGCTTCTCGGACGAGGAAGAGTAACCGGAGCGTACGCGCTACTCTGACGCCACTCGCGCTCCTGCGCAGAGTTCGTGAGGGAGGAACGCGATGCGACTTCAGAGGAGCGGTGGATCGATGTTGCGACGCAGCTTGTTGACACTCACCCTGGTGCTCGTCGGCCTTCAGTCGCCGGCCCAGGCCGCAGATTCAAGTACCCCTGAGCCCGAAGCAACGAAGGCACCCGAGGGCGTGCTGGGGCGAACCTACGTGATGCTTGGAGGAGGCTACGGACTCGAGCAGTTCTCCAGCGACATCGGCGGCCTCACGACCTCGAATGCCTGGGGGCTTCAACTGCGCTCGGGCGGGCGGGTTTTCGACGCCCTCGCATTCGAGGGCCATTTCGAGATGATGAGGGGGTTCGACGTCTCGCCCACGGGCACGACCCGTTCGCTCGAAACCTACGCGATGTTCGCCAACGTGAAACTCTTTCCCATGAGCTGGTTCCTTCCCGATTTCCGCCTCCTGGAACCCTATGCCGTGGTCGGAGTGGGCGGCATGCTCGCGGATACCCAGGCCTTCCAGGACCTCACCCCCTCGACCTTCACGACGACCCGGGGTGGATTCGCGTCCCGGTTTGGCGGAGGCCTCGAATCGAGTTTCGGCGATCAGATCTTCGTGGCCGCCGAAGCCGCGTATGTGCTCCCGGTGGGTCGAGTGGATGGCTTCGACTACGTGTCCCTGACGGCAGCCGTGGGGTATCGCTTCTGATTCCAACGGGTGCACTCGAACCCGTTCGCATCCGACAACGCCGATGGGACACATGACTCCATACCGACAGGGGTCGACGAGCGCGAACCACCACCGCACCGTCCCGGCCCGTCCACCACACCGATGAGCCCAGGCCCCGCACCCGCTCCATCACCGAAGCGTGAGGGAATCCGAAGCGACCAGAACACGGTGCAGAAACCACGGCAACAGAACTCTGCACGGCAGCGAGCCATGACTCGCTCGAGGATGTACGGCTCCCGTGATGGGCCACCACGAGCACGTCTGCGCGCACATCCGCCCCGGTTGCGAGTATCGAGGTCTCAGCTTCAGACCCGATGTCCCCGGGTAGAAGTACCAAGAGATCCCCGACCTTCACTCGCACCACCAGAGAGTGGTGGTTTCGAGAATCGCCCCGGCGTTTGGCAGGTGGCCACAGGGGTTCGACCCAGAGGTCTCCGAAACGCTCGGGCGCAGATCCACTTCCCTTGCTCTTCAGGGGCACTCCGTGATTTCGCGCCACGGCCCGTAACGACTCGAAGCCGGGATCAAAGGTTCCGCCCCGGGGCAACCAGAGCGCACCGACTTCGATGCTTTCGAGCACCGCGACCAATCCACCTCGATGATCGAGGTCCGCATGGGTCCCCACCACCAGATCCAGGCGCTCAACGCCCAGGGCTCGCAGGGCCGGCACCACACGGCGGCGACCCAGGTCCGGCCCAGAGGGAATCGCAGTCCCTCCATCAACCAACAGAGCGGCGCTGCGGCCCTGTACAAGGATCGAATCCCCTTGGCCTACGTCGAGAACCACGACGCGAGGTGGAGGGGGCAGACCGGGTGAAACCGGTGGACTGAGGACAAGAACGCCATGCACCCCAAGCCCCAAGCCGATTCGAAGCCAGAAGGCTTGGGAACGGAGGGTGGCCCACGCCAGCCCCCCAGCAAGAATGAGACCCACGGCATGGGGCGGCGCGACCTCCATGTCAGGCTTCAGGGTCGCGAAGAACCCGACGAAACCGAGGCTCCAATTGGCCAGCGCTACGGCCGCAGAGGCCCATTCCGAAACCCCCCAAGCGGAGGGAAGCCCCGCGAACAAAGCGGCCAAGAGAGCGGCAGGAAGAAGCAGAAGACCCGTCCAGGGAATCGCGATGACGTTGGCGAGAAACGCCATGGGGGCGACCCTTCCCATGTGCCATGCGATCAGGGGAGCCGTGACCGCCGAAACGGCTGCTGAAGCCATGGCCAGGTCGCGCAAACGGGCAACTCGACCGACGGGCACGCTCGCTCCAGGAGACCGCGACATCATCAGAAATGCCCCGCAGGCTGCGAAGGACAATTGGGCCCCGGCATCGAACAAGGCCTCGGGCTCCCAACAAAGAATCACCACCGCTGCCAGCGCCAACGCCGATGACGGAGTCACCGGGCGGGCCCAGGCGGCGGAAAGCACGAGAACTGCCAGGAAGACCAACGCTCGGCGAACGGGAATTCCGGCTCCGCTGACGACCCCATAGGCAGCCGCAGCCAGGAATGCCGGAAACAAACCAATGGAAGCGCTCGCCCCGTTCTCGGCCCAGACCCGAATCCGACCCACGGTTTTGCGCCAAAGCCCGAATCCAAGGGCAGCCACCAATCCCACGTGCAGCCCAGACACGGCCAGCAGGTGGGAAAGGCCAAGGCTTCCGAAATCCGCTCTCGTGTCCGAATCTAGGCCCCTTCGATCCCCCAAGGCCAGGGCCTGCAAGAGCCGTCCTCCGCGTCCCCAATCGCTCAACGCATTCGCGGTGTGGTGACGCCAGTCGACCCCCGGACGGACAAGCGGGCCCAGGAATCCAGTCCCGATCCGCACACAAGCGAGGGGGTGGACGAGCCGAGCCACCACTCCCACTCCAGCCCGCCGGTTGCCCTGGTCGAAATCCGGTTCCCCCGGATTGCTCGGCCCCCGAAAGGGCAGAATCCTCACCCGAAGACGGAAACGATCACCAGGAACTGCCAGCGAAACCGGGGAAACGAGCTCGCCTTGAGGCCTCCCGATCAATCGCATCGTGCTCGCAAAACGCCGGCCCGACGAAACGTCCAGAACGCCTTCGAACAGGACGCTCCACTGAACCGGCCCGAGTTCGACCCGTTCGACCGTTCCCTCCACGAGCCGAAGGCCGGAGGAGATCCGCGAATCGGCCCGGGCCGCATCGAGCTGGGTCTCGAGACTCAGAGCCCCCGCCCCGAAGGCCACGCAGCACGCCAATCCGCCCTGCACGTTCGGCCATTTTCTGGCGGCCAGAGCCGCCGAGAAGGCCGCGGCACTGACCACCGCGAGACCCTCGGCCGACGTCGCCCCCGCTTCGGCGAGGGTGATCCCGAGGGCCTGGGAGATCACCAGGACTGGTAGCCAACGCTTCAGAGGCCGCCCCGGGGACCGGGGTGGAACACTTTAGCAGCGACGGACCGCCGAGGCTCCCATCAATCCGACCACTGGAACCGTTCGCCAGGGCGCGAACTCTCTTGAACCCGGCGCATACGAACGATCACCGTGCGCTTCCCCCCCTCGGTGCGCTCCGGGTTGCGATATTCCCAGACCCGTTTTCCGTCCCGCGTCACCTCAAAGGCCATCCCACTTTGCGAGTTGGTCACCAGGGTATTCCCGTTGGGGAGCCGCTGTGAAGCACCCCGTTGGTCTGTGAAGAAGTCCGTCGGCACCTCAGCACGGTATTGCCACACGATCTCCCCGGTCGAGGGATCCACCTCGACCACGCGCGACCATTGCCGGCCCAATCCGTTGTCGAAGATCAGCAGGTTTCCATTGTCGAGAAGACTCGCATCATGGGGACCCGAGAGTTGATTGCGCCCCCAACTCCAGACGAGTTCCCGCTTCTTCGTATCGATGACGAGAACGACATTTTGATGGCGCAGACATACGAGCACGTTGTCGGGTGAGTCAAGTAACTCGTTCTTGACAACGGCCGATCTCCTCATCCACTCGATCGAATTGGTATGGAGCAGATCGATTTCGCGTTGCCCGTCCTTCAATCGAATCTTGACACGTTCGAACGAATACTCCTCACCTGCTCGATGCAACACATCCGCGATGGAGAATTCCTCGAGGAGATCGCCCTTCTCATCGAGAATCGTGATGTAGTCATCGCGACTCAGGTGTTTGCGATTCACAAACGGGAGGGTTCGATGCCGGTAGGTCAGTGTTGCGATCCTTCCATCCGGACCGACGTCGACGTCGTGATGAATCGGCAACTTACGCTCCCAAAGAATCTTCCCGTCCCAGTCCAGATGGAGTAAAGAGCGAACCGCAGCCGTCGAAGCCGCCGTCTTGACCGGGTCCGGGCTGTAGTGCAACGCCAGAACGTGACCATTGGGCAGCAACACGCTGTGCACCCACTTCCAACAAGGGGTGTGTCGCCAGAATTTGATCTCCCGTCCATTCGCATCGATCAAACGAGCCTCGCAGCGATAGGCGTTGGTGAAAAAGTCGAGTCCCGGTTGCACCAACGCTGGATCGATCACCACGGCACCATCGGGACCGTCGTCCACGCCGCTCTCTTCGACGACATCTACGTAACCAAGAGCACGTAACCGCTCGGCCTCGTCGCGGTCCACTTCGAGGCTCGGTCCTCCGCCCGCATTCATCGCGACGGCACTCGAAATCAGTGCCGCTACGAACAATCCCGAGCAAACCCCTCTCACCCTGAACTCTCCGGCTGGATGACTCCGAAGTCGGACTCATATCGCTTCAATAACTCGGCAGGGGTTCCCCGAAACAGGTAGAGCTTGCCGCGCACCGTACGAGACTCACCGCGAGCGAGGGGCCCTACTCGCACGCTGAGATGCAGGCACTCGTTGGAGTTGTGCCCTTGGGCGGACAGATACCGCTCCCAGGCCACTCCCATCACCCAGCCCCCCTGGGCGCCCGGGCCACGCGACTCCCGAACCAGTAACCCCGCCCTTGCATCACGAGAAGAGGTGGGCCACCGCACCGACCAGGGAAACCTCCCGTTCTTGGAAAATCCATCAATGGCACGCCTGAGTTCGTGATTGAAATGCATGACCCGATCCACAGCCCGCAGCCCCTCACCATTGGCCGAGGTGCCATCGGTATAGGTCACACTCCTTGCCGGGTCGCTCAGAGATTCGAGACCTGCCCCGCCCACGAAAAAGGATTGCTGATTTTCGAACGCTCGTGTGCGTTGGCGTCGATAGCGAGGAGCGAAGCAGGGAATCAGGCTCGCCAACTCGGGCCAGTCCGTCGACGTCTCATTGCGGACTTCCAGGAGCAGTTCGACACCATCGGAAACCGGCTTGGCGGTTACCCGGATTCCCGGCACCCATGAATCGATCACCACGGCGCCCTTTTCACCCGGAACTCCCGGCGCCGCGACACCCGGGGTGTACAGGCCTGAATTCACCGCACCGAACAGGTTCCACTCATAGAACCAGAACCAGGCGACGAGCTCCGGTTGCGAGGCCGGATGCAGCTTGAAGCCGCGGCCCCATGGCACGATCTCCACGCCGGGACCCTCTGCGATTTCCGGATGGGTGACGACCAGCGAAGGCCCGCCCCCCCCCACCGCCCGCTCGGGCAAGAGTGCCCATGCGAGCACGCCAAGCAGCACAAACCCTCTCCACGAATTCTGATTCGGCATGTCTGTGCGATTCACCTTCCGGCCCCTTCAGAGTATCCCACCCCCCGAAGGTCATGGAGGCAACCCCATTCGATCGGAACGCTCAATCGGCACCCTCCGACGGACTCTCCCCATGACCGCCACCCCCCGGCTCGTCGTGTGCATCCCGTTCCTCGTTCCCTCGGTGGCTTTCATTGCCGGACGCCGACCCATCGTCATGGTGAAAAAACTCGAACAACACCGTCGCATCCCGCGCAGAAATGCCCGAAACCGAGGCCAATTGTTCAAGGGGCGCTGATCTCACCGCGCGAAGCGAACCCAACTCACGAAGAAGCGCGCGACGTTTCCCTGGACCAATTCCAGGCAACTCCTCCAGGATCGAAGTCATGTTCATCCGGGACCGCAGATCGCGCTGAAATTCGATGGCGAACCGATGAGACTCGTCTCGTATCCGCTGCAGGTGCAGAAGTCCCCTCGAACTCGGTGGCAGCATGACCGGGTCACGCCTGTTGGGCACGAAAACCCGCTCATTCTTCAGCCCACCCGAACGTTTGACTCGGACACTCGGACTCTCGTCATCCCGCTCCTTGGACAGCGAGATCGCATCCACATCGAGGCCCGCATCCCGGAGCGCAGCGCTCAGCACGCCGAGTTGCCCTCGCCCTCCATCGACGAGCAGAAGATCCGGGAGTGGATCCTGTCCCGCACGCGCGAGGCGCCGTCCGAACACTTCACGCAGACATGCGTAGTCGTCGCCCGCTTCGGCTGATCGGATTCGATAGCGGCGATAGCGAGCCTTGGCCGGTTGGCCCTGTTCGAAGGTCACCCGACTAGCGACCGCCAACGTACCATTCAATGTCGAGATGTCGTACCCCTCGATGGTGCGCGGTAGCGATCGAAGAGAAAGTCGGTCCCGCAATTCCTCCAGCGCCGCCTCAACGCTCGCGACCTCCGCAAGACGCCGCTCGAGACCCAGTTCTGCATTGTTGTTGGCCATCCTGACCAAATCGACAAGGGGCCCTCGGCGGGGGTGGCGCAGGATCACGCGCCTCGATGCACGCTCTGCCAACAGCGATGCGAGAGCGTCGTCATCCTCCACGACCAGCGGAGTGATCACCTCCGCAGGAACTTCTCGATCGCCCGGAGTCACATAATATTGGCTCAGGAATGAAGACATCACTTCCGAGTTGGGCATCTCGACCTTCGAGAAGGTGTACCCCTGCGTTCCCACCACACGGCCACCCCGCACGTGCAACACCTGAACATCGACCTCGCCACCACTCCTGGCGACCCCGAACACATCTCGATCCACCGGCTGGTCAGCCACAATCTGCTGCCGTTCAACCGTCTTCTCCACTCCATGGATCTGATCGCGAAGGCGGGCCGCATCTTCAAAACGCTCTTCATCGGAAGCAATGGCCATGCGTTTCCGCAAGGAATTCATCAGCTCGTTCGACTTCCCGCGCAGAAAGAGGATCGTGCCTCGCACCAACTCCTCGTAGGGCTCTCGCTCCACGAGACCGACACAGGGCCCCGGGCAGCGTTTCATCTCATACTCGATACAAGGCCTCCCTCGGCGTTCGTAGTCACGAAACACAGCGTCGCGACACGTACGAAGCGGAAAAATTCTTCGCAGATTCCCCAACGCCTCTCGCATGGCATGGCTCGAGGTGTACGGGCCGAAATAATGGGCGCCGTCCTCTTTGAATCGCCGCACCTGCACGAGTCTCGGCCACGTCTCCGCCGGATCGAGCCGCAGCGCCAGATATTGCTTGTCGTCGCGTAACCGGACGTTGAAAGGAGGTTTGTGCTGCTTGATCAACTCGTTCTCGAGAAGCAACGCCTCCTTCACTGTGGATGTCACCACCACGTCCACGTCCTGGGCGCGAGCCACGAGACGAGGAACACGGATCCTCCCGTCCCCTCCACTCAAATACGAGCGAACCCGCGTTCTCAGGTTTTGCGCTTTACCAATGTAGAGAACGGCTCCCGTACGACTCTTGAACAGATACACGCCAGGATCCGTCGGAAGTCCCTGAACGCGTTCTGCCAGGCCCACTTCAGGTCGTCCGGAGCCGGAGGGATTCCAACTCTCGAATCCGGTCGCGCAACACGGCAGCCCGTTCGTAGTCGAGATCCTCGGCGGCACTGGCCATCTCGCGTCGCAGACCCTCGATCAATTCGCTCAATTCATGGGCGGGGATGACTTCTTCCTGTTTTTCTTGGACGACGGGGACCGTGACATAGTCACGCTCCCAGATCGAATCCCGGAGATCCGAGATCTTCCGGACGACGCTTTTCGGAGTAATTCCGTTTTCGTCGTTGTACCGCATCTGAAGTTCCCGACGTCGAGACGTTTCATCCAGTGTTTCTCGGATGGACCGAGTTTCCTTGTCGGCGTAGAAGATCACCGTCCCCTCGACGTTCCTCGAAGCCCTTCCGCTGGTCTGGATCAGTGATCTCGTCGACCTGAGAAAGCCCTCCTTGTCGGCGTCGAGAATTGCAACGAGGGAGACCTCGGGAATATCGAGACCTTCACGGAGGAGATTGATGCCTACGAGCACGTCAAAGACGCCTTCGCGCAACTCGCGGATGATGTCCATTCGCTCGATGGTATCAATGTCGCTATGCAGGTATCGGACCTTGATGCCCAACTCCGCGTAGTACTCGGTCAACTCTTCGGCCATGCGCTTGGTCAGCGTCGTCACCAGAACCCGACCACCCTCACCAACCCGAAGGCGGATTTCGGCCAGCAGATCATCCACCTGCCCACCCGCGCGTCTGACTTCTATCCGCGGATCCACCAATCCAGTGGGTCGGATGATCTGCTCTACCACCACGCCCCCTGAGTGCTCTAATTCGTAATCGGCGGGAGTCGCCGAAACGTAGACACGCTGGTGGGCACGCTGCTCCCATTCGTCGAATCGTAGGGGACGGTTGTCGAGGGCCGAGGGGAGGCGCCAGCCAAATTCGACCAGTGTCTCTTTCCGGGCGCGATCCCCCCGATACATGCCACCAATCTGGGGCACACTCACATGACTTTCGTCGAGCACGACCAGCAGATCCTCGGGAAAGTAGTCGTGAAGCGTAAAGGGCGTCTGGCCGGACTCTCGTCCATCGAGCCAGCGAGAATAGTTCTCGACTCCGTGACAGAAGCCCATTTCCTCGAGCATTTCCAGATCGTAGAGAGTTCGCTGTTCGATGCGTTGCGCCTCGATCAATTTCCCTTCGTCGCGGAAGTGCGCGATTCGCTCCTGCAACTCGTCCCGGATGCCGGAAATCGCCCGGTGGAGAATCTCGCCCGTGGCTACATAGTGACTCGCTGGGTACACCATGGCCCGCTTGGGCCGCCCCACGACGACCCCGCGCAGGGGATCGATCTCCGCGAGAGACTCCACCTCATCACCGAAGAACTCCACACGCAGGGCTCTCTCGTGTTCGTACTGCGGAAAAATCTCCACCACGTCACCGCGCACGCGGAACGTTCCCCGGTGAAAATCGAAGTCGTTTCGCTCGTACAGCATGTCTACGAGGCGACGCAACAGTTCATCGCGCACCAAACCCATGCCCACTTCGATGTAGGCGTGCATCTCCCCGTAGGTAGCCGGCGCCCCCAGCCCGTAGATACACGACACACTTGCGACGACCAATACGTCGCGTCGGGTCAACAGCGAGTGAGTGGTCGAATGTCGAAGCTTGTCGATCTCGTCGTTGACCGAAGAGTCCTTCTCGATGTAGGTGTCGGAACTCGGGATGTAGGCTTCGGGCTGGTAGTAGTCGTAATACGACACGAAGTACTCGACCGCATTCTCCGGAAACAACTCTTTGAACTCGCCATAAAGTTGAGCAGCGAGCGTCTTGTTGGGCGCCATCACAAGCGTGGGCCGGTTGACCTGTTCGACCATGCACGCGACGGTGAAGCTCTTCCCACTTCCGGTTACACCCAAAAGCGTTTGATGAGCCTCGCCTCGATTAACCCCTGCCACCAACTGCTCTATGGCTGCGGGCTGGTCGCCTCGGGGCTCAAAATCCGAGACGAGGGCGAAGTCGCTCACTCGCGCCTCCAGCGCGCGCCCTCGGGGGTGTCTTCGATGGTGACGCCCTCGGCCGCCAATTCATCGCGAATCCGATCTGCGTTGGCGAAGTCCCGCTCGGCGCGGGCCCGTTCGCGCTCTGCCACCAGAGCATCGATGCGGGGATCGCTCTCGCCCGCCGCCTGCTCGGATTTGGGAAGCGCGTGTTCCAGATCGAGTTGCAGGACAGTGTCGAATTCCCGGAGCAGAGTCCAGCGTTCGACGGGCTCCAATTCTCCGCTACGGGCCACCTCCCACGCCACCGCCAATGCACGCGGCGCATTCAGGTCGTCAGCCAGGGCCTGTTGAAACCGCCTGCGTAGCGGCGCCATGACCGACCGACGCGTCTTTCCTGAAGCTCCCCGCACTTCGCTGGCTACGCGCACCAAACGGTCGTATCCGGTGCGGGCGGCATCCATCGCTTCGGGGGTGAACGCCTGCTGCTGGCGATAGTGGGCCTGAAGGAAGAAATACCGGTAGACGAGAGGTACGTGGCCATCGGCAATCAGATCCTCGAGAAGCGCGACCCGCCCTTCTGATTTGGCCATTTTTTGCCCGGCCAGGTTGAGGAATTCATTGTGCATCCAGGTCTGCACCCATGGATGCATCTCGTACGCGCACTCGCTCTGAGCGATTTCATTGGTGTGGTGCACGCGCACGTGGTCCACCCCGCCGGTATGGATATCGAAGGTCGGACCCAGATAACGAATGCTCATGGCAGAGCACTCGACGTGCCAACCCGGAAAACCTCGTCCCCAGGGAGAATCCCACTCCTGTTGCCGGCGCACGCCCGGTGCCGCGAACTTCCAAAGCGCGAAGTCAGCGGGGTGTTGTTTGCCCGGCACATCGGCCATGCGAGCTGCCGATGTTTGGGCGTTCAAGTCGAGGCCCGCGAACTCGGCATAGCGGGGAAACCGCGCGGTCGCGAAGTAGAGGCCATCGTCGATCCTGTACGTGAACCCTCGCTCTTCGAGGCGTTGGATCAGATCGATCTGATCCTGGATATGTTCCGTCGCTCGACAAAGCACGTCGGGCGGGCGGCACCCCACCAACTCTCGATCGCGCACCCACTGAGCGGTGTACTCGGCGGCGATCTCTGCTGCGGTACGACCTGCATGGGCGGCCGCCCGTTCCATCTTGTCCTCGCCCGCATCGGCATCGTCGGTCAGGTGTCCCACGTCTGTGATGTTGACCACGTGGGTCACCTGATATCCCCGTGACAGCAGGGTTCGAACCAACAGGTCCGCAAACAGTTGAGAGCGCAGATTCCCGATGTGCTGGGGCGCGTAGACGGTGGGGCCACAGGTGTAGACACGCGCATGGCCTGCCTCCAGTGGCTCGAAGACACGCTGGGTCCGGGTTCGCGTGTCGTAGAACTCCAGCGGAACTGCGTCGTCGTTGGATTCCCTCAAGGCGCCACCAGGAGCACCGAAGCCAAGGCCGCGATGCCCTCTCCCCTCCCAATGCTCCCCAGCCCATCGGTGCTCGTCACCTTGACGTTGACCCGACTCACGTCCGTCGCCAGAACCTCGGAGAGCACCGCCTCCATCTGACTCAGATAGCCACCCAGCCGCGGTTCCTGGGCAATGATCGTCACGTCGAGATGACTCACGACGAGCCGTTCGGCTTCGAGCCGAGCTCCCACCCGGCCCAGGATCTCTCGACTGGCAATCCCTGCCAGTGAGGCATCCGACGAGGGAAAGTGGCGACCGAGATCTCCTTGACCCAGGGCGCCCAAGAGGGCGTCAGCAGCCGCGTGGAGGACCGCATCCCCATCGGAATGACCCTCGAGCCCGCGATCATGGGGAACCTCAATGCCTCCGAGGAACAGAGGGCGTCCCGCCACCAGCCGGTGTACGTCGAAACCCTGTCCGATCCTCATCGCCCTCTCCTCGATTTCCTGTTTCCGATCACCCGCCGTCCATTTCCGGGTTCAGTCGGAAATCGCGCCCGGGCAACCGTGCCGCGCCAACCACGCCTCCGCCACCTCCAAATCGCCGGGGTGGGTCAGTTTCAGGTTGTCGGGGTCGCCCTCGACCACGGCGACCGACCGCCCCAGCCACTCCACAGCCTGGGCGTCATCGGTGGCTTGGCGGCCCGATCGGGTCGCAGCGTCCAGGGCTTCGCGTAGTAGATCGACAGCAAAAACCTGCGGGGTCTGGGCAGCCCAGAACTCGGAACGGCGCGGTGTCTCCACCACAACACCTTCGCGGACCCGCTTGAGAGTGTCCGAAACCGGACTCGCGAGCAGTGCGGCACCCTTCTGGCGAGCGACCTCGATCACTCGACGCACCGCCTCGGGGCGTACCAGAGGCCTCGCCGCGTCGTGAACTGCCACGAACCGGCAATCCGCTGGAAGTGACTCCAGGCCTGCGCGCACCGACTCCTGACGCTCCACGCCGCCAAAGACGGGTTCCGTGAGCCGATCAGCCTGCGCCTCCTGGGGCCCAAACGGGAGTTTTCGAAAATGCGCAAGATCTGCTGCAGCGATCACTGGGGTCAACCGATAAATCCCGTCAACGGCTGCAAGTCCACGAAGGGCGTGCAGCAGGATTGGAGAGCCCGCAAGGGGGACATAGGCCTTGGGCAGGGTATGCCCGAGACGTTCCCCACGACCCGCTGCGAGTACAAGTGCCGCGACGCTCATCCGTCCGGAGCATAGCCGAGGGGACTTCAACCCAACACGAAACCTGAGCTTTGTTGGTAAAGTCCACGACGTTTTGCGTATCCAGGAGGTCCGAACCATGAGACGTTTTTCCACGACTGCAGCCGCCCTGATGGCGGCCACCCTGTGGGTCGAGTTGCCTGCGTTGGCCCAGGAGAATGCCGCGCCCACCGGCAGCCCCGCAGCGGCGACAACCTCGACAGAGGTCCAGAGCAGCGATGTCCCCGAACAGGGTGTGCTCGACCTGTCCCTGGCGGAAGCCATTCGGCTGGGCATCGCCAACAATCTCGACGTGGAGATTCGTCACTACTCGCCCATGCTGGCCGAGCAGGACGTTGTGGCAGCCATGGGAAGCTACGACCCCACCGCCTACGGTGAGGTCGGCTACCAGGACAACAACACCCCGAACTCCTTCGAGTTGAACCAAACCAACATCAACATCGACCGGGGTCTCGACGGCTTTGCGGGCCTGCGCGGCCTGGTGCCCTTCCTGGGGTCCAACTATGACCTGCGCTTCTCGAGCGCAAAGACCTGGACCAACAGTGGTGTCCAAACCTACTCGCCCCAGTACCAGCCCTCCTTTCGCCTCAGCTTCAAGCAGCCTCTGCTCAAGAATCTCATCTGGAATCAGCCCTGGACCCAGGTCAAGACCACCAAGCTCTCCCACGAGTCGTCCATGGAGAACTTCCGGCGCGACGTGATGGACATCGTCCAGGGCATGGTCAGCTCCTACTGGGACCTGATCGCCGCCCAGGAGCAGCGTCGAGTGGACGCCAAGAGCCTCGAGACCACCCGCGCCCTGCTCAAGCAGACCGAGACCCAATTCGAGGTCGGGGTGGTGTCCAAGGTCGAAGTGGTGGAGGCCGAAGCGGGTGTCGCCGAGCGCGAATTCAACCTGATTCAGTCCTCCAACGCGGCCGACAACCAGGAGGACTCTCTGATCGACCTCATCTACGGCACCCAGCTCCACGCCGATACTGATGTCAGCGTGGCCCCCACCGAACGTCCCGAGGACTACGTGCTCTTCGAGGCGTCGGTGCCCGATTCCGTCAAGATGGCCTTCGACCTGCGCCCCGAGTTGTCGGCGGCCCGTCAAGAGATCGAACGTCAGGAGATCCAGCTCAAGTACGCGAAGAACCAGTGGCTGCCGGAATTCAACGCCGAAGTCAGCTATGGCAACCGCGGAATCGGCGGCTATTGCAACAAGGATCTAGCTTTTGGCACCTGTGGGCCCGCGCAAGAGAGGTCCTACAGCGATAGCTTCGAAAACTTCGATCAGACCCACGAGGTCAGCGTGCGCGGAGTATTGAGCTATCCGATTGGTAACCGTGTGGCGAAGGCAGGGGTCTCGAAAACCCAGATCTCACTGCGCCGGGCCAAGACCCAATTGAAACGCGAAGAGCAGAGCATCATCCTGGCGGTGCGCAAGGCTGTACGCGCCCTCAAGTCCGCCCAGGAAGGCATCGACGCAGCCGAGCGACGTCGGGTGGCGGCCGCCGAGCAATTGCGCGCGGAGAAGATCCGCCTCGAATACGGCGAGTCCACCCCCTTCAACGTGCTCCAGCGCGAACGGGATCTGGTGGATGCTGAAAGCGAGAAGATCAGTGCGCTGCGCGTGTACCGCAATGCGACTGCGGCTCTCGACCGCGAGCAGGGTACGATCCTGCGCAGTCACAACATCGCAATCGCAGATGTCGCCAACATGAGGTAGTCTCGCCCCGTTCCCGGCAAGGATCGGGAATGGGATGGGAGGCCACAGTGGCGCTGTTTGGGGGTCGCGACGAGGATCCGTCGGGCCAGCCCGGTGGAGACGCAGGTTCCGATGCATCGGACCGCTCCGAGGCTCGACCGAACACTGCCGCGCCCGCTGGTGCCGCCAGCACTTCCAAATCCCCCCAGCGTGCAGCGGCGAAGACCCAGGAGGGCGGCAACGTGACCAGTATCGGAAAATCCGTCTCGATCAAAGGAGACCTCACGGGCAGTGAGGACATCGTGGTCGAGGGCAATGTCTCGGGCAAGATCGACCTGCCCAACAACGAGTTGACGATCGGGAGCGACGGCACCGTCGACGCCGAGGTCCACGCCAAATCCATCGTCGTCGTGGGCCGCGTCAAGGGAAACGTTGCCGGCACCGAGCGGATCGAGATTCAGGATTCCGGTGTGGTGGACGGCGACGTGAGCGCTCCTCGCCTGGTCGTGGCCGAGGGTGCCATCGTCAATGGCTCGATCCAGATGACCAAGTCGGACAAAGCCCCCAGCGCGAAACCGGCACGGGAAGTCGCCAGCGCCGCCAGCTGAGGCCCTCCCCTACCCCAATCCCGTTCCAGTCCCCGTTCGCCTCAAGCGCGCGTGGAGCCGAAGTATGCCCCCAGACACACGGCGGCGCTGCGCCTCAGTGCCATCCCCCAGGTCCAAACGCTAGGCACGAGCTTTGCCATCGCTGCGAGCATTCATGCGCGTTTCGAGCCACAGCAGCGTGGGCGCCGCGATAAAAACCGACGAATAGGTACCGACGACCACGCCGATCACCATGGCGATGGCAAACGGCCGCAACACCTCACCGCCCAGGAACAACAGGCACAACACTGCAACCAGCGTCGTCCCCGAGGTCAAGACGGTTCGGGAAAGCGTCTGATTGACACTGCGGTTCAAGACATCCTCGAGGTCGAACTTCGTGCGCGCTTCGGAGTTCTCACGAATGCGGTCGTAGATCACGATGGTGTCATTCAGGCTGTAGCCAAGGATGGCCAGCAGCGCCGCGAGCACCCGCAGATCGAACTCCATCCCGAAAATGACGAACAAACCCGCTGTGATGCCCACGTCGTGCACCAGGGCCACCACCGCGCCGGGCGCAAACCGCACGCTGAAGCGAAATCCGACATAGATCAGGATCAAGACGCATGCGAGCAGCATCGCATTGAGCCCGTCGGCGCGCAGTTCGCTGCCGACCTTGGGACCGACGAACTCCACCCGCTGCACCACGTGCTCGCCCACTGCATTTCCAAGGGCCATGCTCAATCGGTCCACAACTTCCGCGGAGCCGCCGTCACCGCCCTGAGCCTCGGCGGAAGCGGCCAGCCTTGCGAGATCCTCCGCTTCCAACGGGCACTCCGACGCATCACCTGCCGGTCGGTCCTCCGCCATCAAGAATCGCAGCAGATATTCGGAATCGACGGCATCGCCATAGCGGACGATGTCGGCGCTCTCGACACCGCATACGAGAGCCACCGTCCGAATTCCCCCCTCGTCGACTTCCACGCCCTCAGCAAACCGAATCTGCACCTCGGTTCCACCCGCGAAGTCGATTCCAAGGCGCACACCTTTGATCGCTACGGCGAGCGCGCCAGCCAACAGCAGGGTGATGGAAATCACCGCGCAGATGCGCCGTCGACTGAGGAAGTCGATGTGGGTTCCCGGCGGTATCAACTCGAAGGGCAATGGAATCTCCTGCGCAGGTTTCAGATGGAGACCTGCTCGACGTGTCGACTGCCCGGATAGATCTCGAAGAGCAGTCGAGTGATCACGAGAGCTGAAAAGACACTCGTCACGACTCCGATGGAAAGCGTCACGGCGAAGCCTTTAATGGGACCCGTTCCATATTCGAACAGCACCAGGGCCGTCAGCAGTGTCGTGATGTTGGCGTCGAGAATGGTCCAGACCGCCTTACTGAAACCTGTGGCAACAGCGGCCCTCGGGGTCTTGTCCGAACGCAACTCTTCGCGAATTCGTTCGAAGATGATGACGTTGGCATCCACCGCCATGCCTACGGTGAGGACGATGCCCGCTAGACCGGGCAGCGTGAGGGTCGCCTCGAACAGCGACATCACTCCGATCAACAGCATCAGATTCGCAAACAGCGCTATCGCTGCATAGACACCGGACAGGCGGTAATAGACCACGACAAAAATAACGACGAGCACCAAGCCCAGGATCGATGCCCGAACGCCGCGTTCGATGGAGTCGGCTCCAAGAGCGGGACCGATGGATCGCTCTTCGAGAATCTCGACCGGAACGGAAAGCGCACCCGAGCGCAGCACCACGGCGAGATCCGCCGCCTCCTGGCTGGTGAAACGTCCTTCGATCTGCCCCCGCAGACCAATCTGGGAACGGATGACCGGCGCACTGTAGACATTGTCGTCCAGGATGATCGCCAGGGCCTCTCCAATGTTGTCCCCGGTGAGTTGCTGGAACAGTTCTCCACCCTTGGTATTGAAGGTGAATTCGACGATGGGTCGCTGAACCCGATCGAAATTCATGCGGGCATCGGTCAGGTATTCCCCTGTGATGTCGGCCCGCTCACCCACCAGGAAGGCATTAATGACGCGTCCGCTCTCCTTGTCACGCTCGAAGGCCAACTTGCTCCCGTCGGGCACCTCGCCCCCGTGATCCGCCAACAGCGACTCTTCAGTCGCCGCCGTATCCTCGACCAGCTTGAATTCGAGGAAGCCCGTCGACCGCAACAATTCACGAGCACTGGCCCGATCGAGTTGCCCCCCGGGAATCTGAACCAGCACGCGATCCGTCCCCTGACGGGTCACCACGGAGTCCGGGATTCCCTGAATCGGGTCGGCGATCCGTCGTCGCAGCACCTCCAGAACCTGACTCATACCCCGCTCCTCGACCTCGGCACGCCACTCATCCGTGAGCACGTAGGTCAAGGGATCGTCCCCGGTCTCCACCAGAACCCCGGTTTCCGTCGCCCAGGTTTCCACCACCGGTTGAACTGTTTCGCTGGCTCCCTCGATGCGCAGACCCCCCTCGTCCGCCACCCAACCATCGATCCGCACGCCCTCGTCCTCGAGGCGTTGACCGAGACGCCCACCCAGCGCCTCCAATTCATGCTTGACGCTGCTCGCAAGTTCGACGCCCACCACCCAATGGATCCCGCCCTGCAAGTCGAGGCCCAGCCGGAGACCATCATCGGGCAGCCACCCGCTTCCGGTGCGCTGTTGCTTCGGGACAAAATTCGCCAACGCGAAATATCCCAACAACAGCAAAACCGCCGCGACCAGTAGACCTCTCAAGCGCAGATTCGAACTCACGATTCCTCGCCCTTCGCCGCTTTCTCAACTCGGTCGATTTTCGCGCGGTCCACCTTGATGCGCACCCGCTCCCCCTTGAGCGAGGCGATCTCGACCGTGAGGACGTCATCCGTCGTTCCGGTGATTCGACCGTGAACGCCGCCGACAGTGACGACCTCATCCCCTTTTGCGGCCCCTTTTCGCAGGTCCTCCTGCGCGCGCTGCTGTTTGTGCTGCGGGCGCAGGATCAGAAAATAGAAGATGAGGAAGATGGCTCCCATGGGCACGAGCATGCCGAGGGGTGACCCCTGGGGGGCTCCCCCACCAGCTTGCAGGAGAATCGCGTTCACGCCGAGCAGCGCCGTTCCACTCATTGCGCCACCACACCCGGGGCTACGTCAGTTCCTGGGTAGAAGGCCGCCAGGATCTCGCGCCAGGTCGCGCCCCGTTTGGCCAGGGCCTGCGCCCCCCATTGACTCAACCCGACCCCATGACCGTGCCCCGACCCCATGAAAACGAACCCCCCCGCCTCGGATCGCACCTCGAACAACGTGCTGCGAATCACATCGCCCCCCAGCGCACTTCGTAAAGCGCGCGCCTGTATCTCCTTCGTCGCCCTCGTCCCGCGAATCCGAACGGTCCGGACCCGACCGCTCCCGGATCGGGAGGCCACGAGGATCTCCAAGGGATCCCCCAACTCCATCCCCGACTTCGAGAGCGCGCGCCTGAGTGTCGGGCCTGAGATCGAGACGCGCCAGTAGGTATCGGGCGATTCCTCCTCGTGCTCTACGGGGAGACTCACCAGATACGGGACCGAACGGCCCCACACTTCCCCGGCGCTGGCCGTCCGCCCCCCGGATGCCGAGTGATAGGCGGCCAGGATCGGTTCGCCCCGAAACATCAACACCAGACCCCGGGTAGCCTCCACGGCCTCGAGAGCCGCGGGGATCTCGCCATGGATCCCTCCATAAACCTGGCCACGGGTGGTGGCCTCCACGTCATAGCCACCTGCCTCCAGACCGTGCCGCGCTCGGGACGCGGACGCACGGTGGAGCCCGTAGGTGCGGGCCAGCACCGCCTGGGCACGGAACATCTCCGGCTCCCAGCCCGGGTAGAGTTCCCGCCCTACGGTCCCGGCCACGTAATCCTCGAGATTCACATGGTTGACCACCCGCAACCCATCCGTTTCCCGGGTGACCTCCAGCCACCCGCGGACCGTCCACTCCCCGACCCGCAACCTCCCCCCGGCACGCGGCTCGACCCGCCAGACTCGACCTTCTGGGCGACCCTCCACACGGAGGCCGTGGACGCCATCGAGCAGAACTCGGCTGGCTCCTGCACTCACTCCAACGTGCTCGACCACCAATTCGTCGACACCTTCGAGCAGCAGCACCCGAACCATCTCCGGCGAAGCCAGAATCCACGGGCTCCAGAGCAGTCCAGCCATGGCGAGCCCAACGATCACACGCCCCGAACGGGCTCGCTTCACCGCGCGTCGCTGGCCAGCGCCTCGGCCTTGCCCGTCTCCTCCCACGGGAAGCCCTGGTCCTCACGGCCAAAGTGGCCGTGATAGGAGGTGGCGCGATAGATCGGCCGCAGCAGATCCAGGGACTCGATGAGTCCGCGTGGGGTCAGATCGAAATGCTTGCGCACCAGGCGATCGAATTCGCCCTCATCACACACGCCCGTGCCAAAGGTGTCGACGCGAATCGACACCGGTTCGGCCACTCCGATCGCATACGCGATCTGCACCTCGCAGCGCCGGGCTAGACCCGCCCGCACCAGATTCTTGGCCACCCAGCGCGCCGCATAGGCGGCCGAACGGTCGACTTTGGACGGGTCCTTACCCGAAAAGGCTCCTCCGCCGTGGCGTCCCATCCCTCCGTAGGTATCGACGATGATCTTGCGCCCGGTCAGGCCCGCATCTCCCATGGGTCCCCCCACCACGAATCGCCCGGTGGGATTGACGTGGTAGATCGTGTTTTCGTCGATGAGATCGGCGGGGAGACACGGCTTGAGGATCTGGTCGATGCACTCGGATCGGAGGGTGTCATGGCTCACCGACGGGTCGTGCTGGGTCGACAAGACCACCGCTGAAATACGGACAGGCCGCCCTTCGTCGTACTCGACGGTCACCTGAGATTTGGCATCAGGACGCAGGTAGTCCAACTCTCCCGACTCGAACTTCTCCCGGTGAGCCTCGATCAGGCGGTGGGCGATCCGAATCGGCGCGGGCATCAACTCCGGCGTCTCGTCGCACGCAAAGCCGAACATCATGCCCTGATCGCCGGCCCCCTGCTCCTTGTGCAAGCCCTCCCCTTCCGACACTCCCTGGGAAATATCTGGAGATTGCTGGCCCAAAGCGACCTGGACCGCGCAGGTGCCCGCATCGAACCCCATGGCAGAGTCCGTATAACCAATGTCCTGAACGACTTCCCGCACCAGAGTCGGGAAATCCACGACCGCTGAGGTGGTGACCTCCCCGGCGAGCATCACGAGCCCGGTGGTCGTCAGAGTCTCACACGCCACACGAGAGTTTCGATCCTGAGCCAGCATGGCATCGAGGACGGCGTCCGAAATCTGGTCGCACATTTTGTCCGGGTGCCCCATGGACACCGATTCAGACGTAAAGAGTGAACGCTTGGCCATCTCGGCGCTCCTGTCCTTGGGGGCGGCACGAAAACGATATCAGCGCCGCACTCTAGCGAGGCCCTGACTCGATTCAAAGGGCTCCCGTCCGGGGGACCTCCCCACCGGGCGCCTGTCAGCTGCCTCCATCGTGATCTGTCTCCAGCAATTCCCCCAGGGCTTCCGCCGCCTCTCGGGCATCCGGGCCCTTGGCTCGGATTTTCAGGGTCGTCCCGGCCGCCGCGGCCAGCGAAAGCAGGGAAAGCACGCTGCGACCGTCCACCCAGTCCTCTCCGCGCCCGACACTGATTTCAGACTCGAAACCTTCGGTCAGCAGAACAAACTGTCCGGCTGGGCGGGCGTGCAGCCCCAACGGACTCCGCACCACGAATGCAGCTTCCCACTCGACGACTTCACTCATCGGTTGTCCTCTGGAAGCATCTCGTTGGCCACGAGGATGTTTCTACGTCCGTAATCCTTGATGAAGCCTGCCAAATCGTCGAGCGGCATGTCATTCCTCAGCGTGGCGAGTTTGATGAGAATCGGAAGATTGACCCCAGTCACCACCGAGACCCGGTGTTCCTCGAGAAAAGACAGGCTCATGTTCGACGGAGTCCCCCCGAACATGTCGGTGAGAATCAACACCCCCTCGCCCTGATTGGCCCGCCCGATGGCATCCGCGATGGCGCCTCGCATCTGCTCGACGGATTGGTTGGGCTCGACCGAGACCCAGGGGTAGTCCGGGGCACCGGGAACAATCAACTGCAGGGATTGAAGAAACTCCCGACCCAGCCCGTAATGGGTCACGATCACGATGCCGACACTCATGTCCGCTCGACGTCCCTATGTTCCACATTGACCTCCCGGCCCTGCCTTTTCAGTTCCCCGGCCAACTCTTCGACGACAGCCACCGAGCGATGCCGACCGCCCGTACAACCGATCCCCACAGTGACATAGGCCTTGCCCTCCTGATCGTACAAGGGCAGCAGGTAATCGAGAAGGTCCGACAGGCGATTGCGCAGATCTTGTCCTGCAGGGGATTCCAACACATAACCGGCGACCGCTGGATCCTGACCCGTGCGGTCCCGGAGGGTCTCTTCGAAATACGGGTTCGGGAGAAACCTCACGTCGAAGAGCAACTCGACGGTACTGGGCGGGCCGTTGCGAAACCCGAAGGAAACCATGTTCACCACCGTGGGCCGAGCTTCCCCGGAAATATACGAGACCACGCTCTCCTTGAGTTGGTGGACATTCATGCGCGAGGTATCGATGACCTGATCCGCCAGCAAGGCCACGTCCACCAACAGCCGCCGTTCGCGCTCGATGCCCTCCTCCACGGACCCTCCGGGAGACAACGGGTGGACCCTTCTCGTCTCTCGGTAGCGGTTCTCCAGGCTTTCGTTCGAGGCATCGAGAAACAGCACCTGAAGCTCGGCTCCCGTGCCGCGCAACTGCTCCACTGCTCCCGGCAGGGCTTCGAGAAATGCCACCTCCCGCGCATCGATGGCCAGCGCGATGTTTCGAATGGGCGGATCCGCCTTGGCGCACAGATCCAGCACCTGACCGATCAACTGCACGGGGAGGTTGTCGACGCAGTAGTAGTTGAGGTCCTCCAGGGCAGCCATGGCAGTACTCTTGCCGCTCCCCGACAAGCCGCTCACGAACACGATGGCGGGCTGGCCGGTCACGAGTTCCCCATCTCGTGGCGCAATTGTTCGTCCAGCCGCCTGGCCGCACTCACTCCGAGCGACCGCTGCCGGTGCTCCCGGGCGGCGGCATCTACGATTGTGGCCATGCTGCCGCCGGGACGAGCAGGCAAGGTAAACCGGGGCATCCGAAGGCCTTCGACCTCCTCGGTCTCGTGATCCAAACCGAGGCGATCATAGGTCGCCCCCTCGTTCCAACGCTGCAGGCGACAGACGAGATCGAGCCTGATCTCCTCTCGCACCGATTCAGGGCCAAACAGATCAGGCACGTAGATGATCCCCAGACCCCGGATTTCCATGTAATGGCGGATTCGATCGGGGGCCGACCCGTACACGGCCCCGTTTTCCACGCGCAGGTCGACGACGTCGTCAGCCACGAGGCGATGGCCCCGGGTGACCAGTTCGAGCGCACATTCGCTCTTCCCGATGCCGCTGGGGCCAAGCAGCAGGACTCCCACCGTGTGAACGTCCAGGAGAGCACCGTGGATCGGCATCTAGAACTTCGCGTCCTCCTCCTCGATCGTCCGGATCATCTCCTCGAGACTGCTGGCGTTGGCCAGGCTCTCTTTGAACGATGACTCCCGGAAGAATCTGGAGATTCGCGCCAATGCTTTCAGATACTCGCCACCGGAACGATCGGGGACGACGAGCATGAAGAAGTGATGGGTCGGTCGGCCATCGATGGAGTCGAAATCGATTCCAGAGGTGCTCCGTGCGAAGGTCGCGACGATCCGGTCCAACCGCTGCATCTTGCCGTGCGGTATCGCAACCCCCTCGCCGATTCCCGTACTCTGGAGCGCTTCTCGATCCATCAGCACTTCGACGAGTTCTTCGGCATCGATGTGCGGTTCGGCCTTTGCGAGAGCTCCAGCCATCTCGACGAGCACCTCGCGCTTGTCCCGCACTCCCAACTCGAGAATCAGTGCGTCCCGGACCAAGATATCCATGATCTTCATGAGGGCTCCCGCGCTATCGCGGCGGACTCTAGCCGACCTGTCGGCGCTTCGTCGACGAAAGAATATTGAGCGATTCCCGGTATTTGGTAACCGTTCTCCGGGCGATGGAGATATTCGCGACCTTCAGCATTTCCGCAATCCGCTGATCCGACAGAGGGCGTCTCGGGTCTTCGTTCCGAATCAATTTATGGATTCGCTCCTTGACGCTCTCGCTGGCCATCGCCTCACCATCCACGCGGTTGACCCGGGAATTGAAGAAATATTTGAGTTCGAAGATCCCCTGACTCGTGTGAACGTATTTGTTGGTCGTCACACGACTGATCGTGGATTCGTGCATTCCGATGTCCTCGGCGACATCGCGCAGATTGAGCGGCTTCAGGTAGCTCACGCCCTTCTCGAAGAAATCACGCTGAAACCCGATAATGCTCTGCATCACTCGATAGATGGTTCGCTGACGTTGATGGATCGACTTGATGAGCCAAAGGGCCGAACGAACCTTGTCGTCGACGAACTCCTTGGTATCGGGATCCTGGAGTTTTGCCCCGGTCTGGGCCAACGCCTGCCGGTAGATGCCATTGACGCGAAGGCGCGGAAGGCCGTCGTCGTTGAGCACTACGTGGAAGTCCTCACCGATCTTGTAGAGATAGATGTCCGGCACGATGTAGACCGGTTCATCCCCACCAAATGCCCGCCCCGGTCGCGGCTCCAGACGCCCGATCACCGTGGACGCCGCAGCGATCTCCTCGACGGTTACGCGAAAATGCCGCGCCAGTCCGCGAAAGTCCCGCCTCATGAGGAGTTCCAGGCCCTCCTCGATGATACGAATCACCAGAGGGTCATCGATCGCGAGGACTCGCACCTGGATCTGGAGGCACTCGCGCAGATCCCGACAGGCCACACCGCAGGGATCTAGCCCCTGCACAACCTTGAGAGATTCCTCGACGACCTCGATGTCGACCCCCACTCGTTTGGAGATCTCCTCGACACCGAGCTCCAGGTACCCCGCATCGTCCAGATTGCCGATGATGAAGTCTGCGACAGCCTGCTCAGTCTCTTCGAGGTCGATGAGTTGAAGCTGCCAACGGAGATGCTCTGCGAGGCTCTCTCGGCCGACCGCGGTATTTTCGTAGGCAGAGCGGTTGTCGTCCCGAAACTCCCGCATGTTCGTCTGCGGATAGGTGTCGATGTAATTTTCCCAATCGAGGTCGGCCACCTTCTCGGCATCACTGGGCTCCGACGCATCGAGGTCCGCCGCGATCTCGAGGGTCGCGGAATCGACCGGCTCACCGGACTCAACCGTTTCGCCGCGGTCCACTTCATCGGTGACGTCGGAATTCGCCTGCGCCTCGGATTCAGCGGGAGTTTCGCCCGAAACGCCTGCTCCCTCGGACTCTCTCGATTCGGTGGCCCCTAGCTCCTCCTCGGTTTCCACGACCTCCTCGAGGACCGGGTTCTCCGCGAGTTCCGTCTGCACCAGACCCACCAACTCGATCTGTGAGAGTTGCAAGAGCTTGATGGCCTGCTGCAGCTGGGGGGTCATCACCAGCTGCTGCGTCACCTTGAGCTGTTGTTTCAGTTCCAGTGCCATGGAATCACTCGATCAAGCCAAACTGAAATTCTCGCCGAGATAGATCTCCCGGACCTTCGGATCCTCTGCGATCTCCTGCGGCGTACCATGACGAACGATGCCGCCGTCCTTGATGATGTAGGCCCGGTCGCAGATCAGAAGCGTCTCCCGAACATTGTGGTCGGTGATGATCACTCCGATTCCCCGGGTCTTGAGTTGCGCGACGATTTTCTGGATATCGATCACCGCGATGGGGTCAATCCCAGCGAAGGGCTCGTCAAGCAGCATGAACTTGGGATCCAAGACCAACGCTCGCGAGATTTCGACCCTTCGGCGCTCACCACCCGAGAGTGTGTCGCCACGCCTATTGGCCTTTTCGGCCAATCCCAGTTCGATCAAGAGCCCCTCGAGCCGTTGCCTGCGAATCTCTCGATCAGGCTCGACGGTCTCCAGGATCGCATTGACATTGTCGGCGACGGAAAGCTTACGAAAAATAGAGGGTTCCTGAGGAAGGTACGTAATGCCGAGGCGGGCCCGCCGATACATGGGCAGATCCGTGATCTCATCTTCTCCCAGGAAGACCCCACCCCTCGAAGGCCGAATTCCTCCCGCGATCATGTTGAAGGTGGTCGTTTTGCCAGCTCCATTGGGGCCCAGCAGGCCCACCACCTCGGCGGGTCGAATCTCGAGGTCGATGGAATGAACGACCTCCCGATCGCCGTAGCTCTTGGAAATGGCCCGCGCGCTCACCGAAGTCACGGACGCGCACCCTCGCCCGCCCCGAGCTCACCCAGCGCCGCCGGGCCCTCGGAACCGGGGTGAATCAATACGGAAGCGCCGCCCGCCACGGTTACGATCTCCTGCTCGAGATCGAACTCGATCGTCTCCCCACGAACCCAGTCGCCTCCATCGTTCACTTCAGCGTTCCCCGAACACACCAAGAAGCGGTCGGCGCGTTGATAGGTGGCGTGATCACAATGCGCCTGAAGGGAGTTCTGGACCAACACGACCTGTCCCTCGGCCAACAAACGCTCCGGCTGATCGGAGCCCTTTGGATAAAAGGCCTCGAGCCGCTGGGATTCGATTCGTATGTCAGCCTGTTCGACGACGACGTTCGAGGTGAAGATCAGACGCCGGGCCCCCTCCTTCGAAGAAGCCTCGAGTTCATCGGCGCGAATCGATATCGGCTCGTCGTGGTTCGGGACGTCGATCCCGAACGGGGTCCGGTCTTCCTCTTCGGCGTGGGCCAAAGCCGCCGACCACCCGAGCCAGAAGGAGACCGCGAGGGTCGCCGTGAGCGTGTACGCGCAGACTCTCACGGGCGGTGCACCACACTCACGTTACCCAACAATTTCAGCCGTTCTTCGATGAGGTCGTAGCGAAATCCATCTCCCCGCAAGAGCGTCGCTCCGTTTGAAACCTCCACGGGTGAATCGCTGTACAGCAGGTCCGCTTCCGGGTCGAAGCGCACCCATTCCGCCGAGTAGCGCTCCCCCGAGGCCGTCTTGCCGCGCACATCGCCGTTGGCCCGAAAATCGCTGGTATCCAGGTTCAACTCAGCGCGATCGCAAACCAGGCTGAAGCTGGGAACCTCGTCGTCCGCCAACGCAACGTGGGCGTCGACGTCGAAAAGTACGGCCTGCCGGGTTTCCGACTCGAACTCGGCCGAATGGGACGACAACACGATCTCTCCGCCGTCTTCACGACTTGCGCTGAACGTCATCCCCTGCACCTCGAGCATCGAATCGCGCGCCGTGGCGACACCCGGAAAAAGCCCGGCGCAAAGAGCGAGTCCGGCCGCGATTCGCCGGAGCCCCGCTTTGTGCAGGGGCCGGCCCGCGGACGTCGATTTCTGTGCCTCGATCGGTACGATCATCTGCAATAATCATACCAGAAAAGCACTCACCTGAACCGGCGCTCGCCCAGAAGGCTTCAATCCCGCCGAAGCGCTCTATCGATCACGATGCCCGAACAAGTCATCGAGCGGACGCCGACTCACCAGCCAATGGGCGGGTCGAAAAATCAGCGTGTCGAGGATCACTCCCACAGGATGAAGCACGTAGGCCGCAACCCGGAGCGGGTGTCCGGCCTTCGAGGAGTCGTAGGAGTCGGCCGCCACGGGAGCCGCCCCCGCCAGGAACACCAGCGTCAGTGCGCTGGCGACCAGACGCCTGTGATGCCGAGGGCCGCGTGTTCGTTGCCGATCCGTCGCTACAGGCTTCATCGCCCCTCCCACCGCGCTACTGCGGCGCTCCATCCGGCCTCTTGAATCCACTGCCGGACGGCTCATTCCATCGTCCCTGGAGTTCGGCTTTCCGAAGTCCCGGGTTGACGAAAAAGGGTACCCCTCCGGGGGCCCCGACGAAAGGCAACGATGTTTCGGCCACTTCAGCATCGCTTGAAATCCAGGGGGAGCACCGCGCCCCCCAACCGCGCCCGGGAATCACTTGGCTCCCCGGGCTGAGGCCGGTTTTCGGGCAGAGACAATGATCCCCGCGCCCGCCTCCTCCTCGCTCCAGGGCTCGCCTCGGAGCCATCCCCGGTAGGTCCGGACCACCAAACGGTGGAGTCGTGGCAGTGCGAGTTTGCGTCCCAACAGATGCCGTGACAGGGAGGAGAACACGGAGAACGGGAGAAACGCATCCTGTAGGCGAGTCTCGCCTTCGGAGAAATACGGTTCGCAGGTGAGGACTTCGAAACCCGCCGCCTGCAGGCGATCGATCCAGACCTCGGGATCCACCGGGGTTTCGCATCCCAGAGCCCTGCGTGCGAATCCCTCGTAGCCTCGTGCCAGGGCCGCCGCTCCCAGGCGATCCAAAACGCCGCTCCACAGGCGAAAACGCTGAAAGTCTGGGGTCGGGGCGGTCATTCGAAGAGTGCCCCCGGGTTGGAGAACGCGGTGGATCTCCTGAAGAGCCGCCTGCGGCTGCCCCGGGCCCCCCAGCGTCCCATTCGCCAGGACCGTCGCCACCGATTCCGCGGGCTGGGGGAGCGCCTCGGGCCGCGCCAACTCGACTTCGTGATAGCAGCGCGCTTCTCGAGCCTGCTCGACCGCCACGGGGTCCGCATCGACCGCGGCATCGACCCGGATCCCGTTGAAAAGCATGCGCGCGAAGGTGCCGTCTCCGCAGCCCAGATCGAGAATGGGACGCGGGAACTCGAAACGCGCCATGAGACGACACTCGGTGGCACGTTGCAGTGCGAGAGCCGTAGGCGCCTGGTCGAGATAAGCATCTAGAAATTCCCGAACCTCAGGCCGAACGACCTCCCCCACGACGGGCTGCACATCGCGGTAGGGCCGGTGGAGGACGCGGTCGATATCGGGCAGATCTGTGACCCGTCGGATTCCGAACAGGAAATACCACAGGGGCGCCATACCGAGATACAAACGCTCGTAAAGAACGGCGTCTGTCACACGACGCCTCTCCTGAACCTCCCGCCGAAGCCTGAACACGGTGGGCAGATTTCCCAGGATCCATGAAAAGGCCATCACGACGGCTCTCGAACGGCGTGGATTTCGAAACAACGCCCCGACCAGGATGAAGATCTCGAGGAGGATCTTGACCGGAAGGATTCGCAGCAGAGACCGCGAAGAGTAGTTCTTGGCCAGCATGACCAGGCTGTTGCGATGGTTGAGATACATCCGCTTCAGCACACGCTGATCGAGCGAATACCCTCCGATGTGATAGACGACGGCACTGGGCACGTACACGACGCGATAGCCCTGAAGCTGGAGGCGCCAGCACAGATCGATCTCCTCCATGTACGCGAAGAAGACCTCGTCGAAGAGTCCGGCCTCATCGAGGGCCGTTCGTCGGATCAGCATACACACGCCACTTGCCCAGAAGACTTCGATCGGATCGTCGTATTGCCCCCGGTCCTTTTCCACGTGCCCCATCAGACGTCCCCTGGAAAAGGGATAGGCGTACAGGTCCATCAAGCCCCCGGCCGCCCCCGAATACTCGAAGGCGTCGCGTTCGCGCAGGGAGCGAATCTTTGGCTGAGCGGCGGCGATGGACGGATCGTCTTCCGCGGCCTGAACGAGTTCCGACAACCAACCGGCCGCGAGTTCCGTGTCGTCGTTGAGCAGCACCACATAGTCACCGCGTGCAACCTCGATGCCGCGGTTACATCCCCCCGCATAGCCCTGGTTTTCCTCCAGGGCGACCACCTGGACGTCCCCGAAGCGCTCGACCGCAGCCTGAACGCTGCCATCGGTCGAACCGTTGTCGACCAGCAGGATCTCCCGGTTCGGATACGAACCGTCGCGGTGGACCGACTCCAGGCAGGCGAGCAATACTTCGGTGCCTGCTTGGTGTGGGATAATGATGCTCACCAGCGGGAGCGCGGACATCGGTGGGGAACTCCCGAACCTGCGGAGAATCCGACCACTCCGTCATCGAGAGGAATAGCCCAGTATGGCCGAGGTGACTAGCTCGCCGCTGACCTCCGACAATCGACAAATCTGGGAATCGAGCCCCCAGCACTTCGTCGATGAGCGCGTACAGATGATCCTCGACATGCTGCCCAGGCTCGGGGCGGACGCCAGACTTCTCGACATCGGATGTCTGGACGGAACGCTGACCCGGCTTTATGGCGAGGCGGTGGGAACAGCCCAGCTACACGGAATCGACGTGGGGCTGACCGAAGAAGCCCGTAAAAATGGCGTGGACGTGAGTGTTTTCGACCTCAACGAGCGATCGCCCCTCCCCCACGCCGACGCCAGCTTCGACGTGGTCCTATGCATCGAGACCCTCGAGCACGTATACCCCACCGACCACCTCGTGACCGAAATCCTCCGCATCCTCAAGCCCGGGGGCACTGCCATCATCGACGTGCCACGCCTCGATTCGTTTCTCAATATCGCGTTGCTGACCCTGGGATTTCAGCCGCCGGGCATCGAGTGCTCGCGCGATCGGCGCTACGGCTCCATCAATGAAGACAGCGTCCTGACCGGTCACGTCGCCTATTTCACCCGGCGTGCCCTGCTGGAAATGCTCGAGCGGCTAGGGCTTCGGATTGTCGAAGCACGCCAGGTCGGCCAACGCTCGGGCTGGCTCAAACTGCAGGAGATTCAGGGACGTCGCGTGGCCCTACATGTCCGCCTGCTCTGGTGGCTCTACGACACGCTGTCCCTGAAGAAGGAGTACATGGTCGTCAAGGTCGTGAGGGACGCGTGACGAAGCGGACAGCCCCGGGGTCCGGTGGGGAACGGCGCTCCTCCCCGTCCCGTGAGTCCGGGATCGGTCCGGGTGCCCTGTGGGCCATGGCCCTGATCGCCCTGGCCGTCCTCGTCTGGACCCTGAACCTGGTGAGTGGGGTGATGCCCATCGCCTTGATGAACCACGACCTCTACACCGAATTCTTCCCTCGCCACCACTACCAGGGAAACGAGTGGGCGGCGGGTCGCATTCCCCTCTGGAACCCCCATCAGATCGCGGGACTGCCGTTTCTCGCAACCCTCCAGGCCGGTGTCCTCTATCCACCCAACCTCCTCTACTCGGTTCTTCCGACGGGTACCGCCATGGGAGGGCTGGGGGCTTTCCATGTCGCGCTCGCCGGCCTATTCGCCTTCGCACTCGCTCGACGGCTCGACCTCGGCCACGAGGCCTCAGCGTTGGCGGGAGTCACCTTCATGCTGGGCGGATCGACGCTCTTCCTGAGCTACCACACCAACGCGATCAACTCGGCTCCGTGGTTCCCCGCCGCTCTCCTCTGCACCGTGGGATGGGTACGCGATGGAGACCGGCGCATGGCGCTGGCGCTGGCAGCGGTGATGGCACTTCAGTTCCTGGCGGGCAGGGACTACACCTTCGTGATCACCGCGCATTCCGTCGCTCTCGTCGCGGCCCTGTTGGGGTTCCAACAGGCGCGCCAGGGAGCCGGGCGTAGAGTTCTCACGGAGCGGCTTGCAGGGGTTTGCCTGGCTGGCCTGCTGGCTGCGGGCTTCGCCGCGGCTCAGATCCTCCCGACTCTCGAACTCGCCGAACGCAGCGTCCGGCCCCTCTCGGGGCTACCCACGCAACGGCTCGAGGGGTTCGCCCCCATGCCGCCCGCCCTGCTCTTCGCCAATCTGGTGCATCCGGTGCGGGCCGAGTTACGGCGCGAGTACCTCGGGCTGATTCCGCTGGTTTGCTTCCTGGCTGCTCTCGCAACCTGGCGAAGCCACGCCGTCGCCCGCTTCTGTATCGGAGCAGCCACCGCGGCGGCCCTGCTGATTCTGGGGTCTCAGACGCCGCTATTCGAGTTCTACCGAACGCTGCCGTTGGGATCGACCTTCCGCCTCCCGGATCGCTTCATCTTCCCCTTATCGCTGGCCGTAGCCGTCGGCGCAGGCTGTGGGCTGGACGCCGTACTGAAACGACGGGACCAGGGAACACCGACCCTGCGCCAGAGCCTGACGTGGCTTGCGGGCCCTCTGATTCTCGCCGTCCTCCTGGCCTGGCTGCTGGTCACTGGGAGCCTCCAGCAGGCCCTCGAAGCGAGCCGGACGTCCTGGGGTTGGTTCTGGTACTACGGATTCGGCCCGGACCACTTCGCCACCCTCCCGCGCGCCCTGGGCCAACTCCTTTTGAGCATCGGCGTTCTGGGAGCCGCGGCCTGGGCCGCCGGGGCCGGGTACCGGCGCACCGCGGGTATCGGAGTGGTCGTCCTGGCTGCCGCAGATTTGGGATACGCACTCGTGAACCCCCTGCTGCACCCTGCGAGAACAGCGGCTCCGGCCTTGGCCGGCGCGGGCTGCTACCGGCTCGTCGAGAGCCTCACGCCACCGCTGGGAAGGCATTTGAGCCTGCGTCTGCTCGACAGCTACGCCATCAAAGACAAGGACGGCCAAGTCTTCGGCACCTACAGCGCGACCCACTATGACCCGCTGGTGACCCATCGACACGGGCTGTACTTCGACGCTTTGCAGCAGGACGGTCCGCCCCTGACGCCGGGGCCCGTGGACGACGTGTTCATGGGCTTCCTCCGCCGGGTCCCCACCCCCGAACGGGCGAAATTGCTCGATCTCCTCGGTGTAAACACCGTTCTCGTCGACGGCCGGCGAGCCCGTCGACCTGAAGGTCTGGTCAGGCTTCTGAGCCATTGGGAGTCCGCCGGGCAGTGTCGGGTTCCGACGCCACGGGGGCCCGCGCCCGTGGCCCTCTACACGAACCCTGCAGCGCTCCCCAGGGCCTTCGTCGTCCAGAATTGGGAGAGAGTCGACTCACCGACGGCCGCGCTGAAACGCCTGTTGGAACCGGACTTCGACCTCCGTCGGCGAGCCGTCGTCGAGTCAGCCCCCGGGTCGGGAACGCCGAGTCCGCAGGGACCCGCGCCTCCCAGCAGCGCCAAGATCCTCCAGTACACCGCGGAACGAGTGGAGGTGATCACCCGTTCGCCCGGCCCGGGACTCCTGGTGCTGACCGACACCTTCACACCCAACTGGTCCGCCGAAGTCGATGGCCGCCCGTCGGAGTTATTGCCCACCGATGCCCTGTTTCGAGGCGTCCCCGTACCCGCCGGCGAAGCGCAAGTGGTCTTCCACTACCAGCCGCGCGCCTTCCGGATCGGCGCAGCCATCAGCGCCGCGAGTCTCCTGGTCGGGGCGGGACTCGCATGGCGCTGGCGTTCGGAGCGACCTCGACCGATTCAAACGAGGCTAGGCTAAGGCCATGAATGAACCCGCTGCGACGGGCCAGACCCCCAGCCGGGGTCCTGAAAACAGCGAAGAGATCGAGCACGTTGCCTGCATGCTATGCGGAGCTCGGGACACGGAGCCAGTGCTCCGGGGCCAGGATTTGCGCCGGGGTGTGCCCGGGGGGTTCCAGGTCGTGAGATGCCGGGGCTGCGACCTCTCCTACATCAACCCCCGACCGACGCCCGCATCCATCGCCCGCTACTACCCGTCCGACTACGCGCCCCACCAACCCGGCCGGCCATCGACGGCCGAGCGCTTCTACTACCGCTGGTTCCGCGACCCGGGCCTGCCTGCGGGATCCCGGATTCTCGATGTCGGCTGTGGTGGGGGGCGCTATCTGCTGTTTCTCGAAGAACAGGGGTACCGGGTCGCAGGTGTGGAGCCCAACGCCGCCACTGCGGCAACGCTACGCGAGACCTTCGATCTCGACGTGCATACAGGCCAGATCCAGGACGCAAATCATCCCGACGCCTCCTTCGACGCGGTGACGTTCTGGTGGGTGCTGGAACACACCCACGACCCCCTCGCCGCTCTGCGCGAAGCCCATCGGATCGTCCGCCCCGGCGGACTGGTGGTGGTGGCCCTCCAGAATTTCGACAGCCTGGCGCGGCACCTCTTCGGTGCCCACTGGCACCACGTCGACATCCCTGGGCATCTCTACCAGTTCACCCCACGCACCCTCACAAAAACGCTCGAGCGTGCCGGATTGGAGATCTCGCGAGTGCGACAGGACCCCATCGCCAAGGACTTCGCACCGAGCCTCGGATATCGCCTCGGCCTCGACCGCTCCCTGGACTGGGCGGTGCCGAACCTGTTGGCCCTACCCTTCGACCTGTTGGCCTGGGGGGCGCGTCGAAGTGGCCTCATGACCGCCTTCGCGCGCCGGCCCGCCCAAGACTGAAGACGCCCGTGATGTAAACGGTCCCTGAACTCAACCGTCGCATCCCCTGCCCTCCACTCGCGCCGCCCATGCGACCGCGCCCTCGAGCAGTCCCACGATTTCCGCCTTCTCGTAGGCGGCGGCCTGATGGCCCAGCGCCGAAAAAAAGACCCGCCCCCGACCCACGCAATGGGTCCAGACCACTGGATGGTCCCCCATGGACAGGTCCCGATCGGTGAAGAACAAGCGCAAGCGAGGCGAGTAGGTGGATTCGTCGACGCTCATGAGAACGCGGTAGCCGGGACGATCCCGGGGATTGCGATCGAATGAATACCACTCCTCCACATGGAAAAAAGTTTCATCGAGCCCTCGGGTACCCGGGTGCTCACGATCTTCCACCACCACACGCGCCTCCTGAAACTGAGGCCCCAGGGTGTGACCGATGAATTGCGCCCCGATCAACTCCTCGACGTACCACTCCCAATCGTACGAGGGATCCCCTCCAGCGCCGTGAATGCCCACGAACCCCCCACCCGACTCGATCCAGCTTTTGAGAGCGGCCCGCTGCTTGGGGCTCAACGTGTCACCACTGCTGTTGTGCCAGACCGTTACGTCGAAGCGAGAAAGCAGCCGCTCGTCGAAGACGGCTCCATTTTCGGTGCGAACCAGGGACCAGCCGCGTCGGTCTGCAATCTTTTCGAACATGGCCAGACCCGCGGGAATGGCCTCACCATGGCGGTATCCGTTGGTCTTGCTGAATACGAGAATTGCAGGCGTTCCCAGTTTCGCCGGTAGCGACGGAGGCACCGCTTCATGCTGATGGGACGGAAATGCCAGGCGCCACACGTTACAGCCCCCGAGCAGCCCTACAGCAAGACTCAACATCACCCCCAGTGTCAGGCCCCGGATGACCCGCCCACTCCGCCTACACTCCGACATCGACTCATGGCCTCGTCTTCGCATTTCCAATGTCCTGCCCCCGGGAGTTCGAGTTTTGACTCAGCGCATGATCCCGAGCAGTTCGACTTCGATGTCCAGCGCGGCACCACCGGGGACCCGAGGCGTTCCCACGGAACCGAACCCCGCTTTCGGGGAGCACACCAACCGACTGACCCCCCCCACCTTCATACGTGCGATGCCGTACCGCCAACACGGAAACATGCGGCTCAAGTCCACTCGGCGAGGGGATCCATCGTCCACCGAACTGTCGAAGATGCGACCATCTCGGAGCCTGCCGTGAAAATGCACCTTCACCCGCTCGTCGGGCCCCGGCGACGGGCCCCTGCCGGGCTTCAACTCGATGTAGACAAAACCATGCTCGTCCATCACCGCGCCCGATTCCTTCGCGGCACGCGCCACGTACTTCTCGGCAGCCTGAGATTCCACCACCAGGCTGATCGCCCGGCGCCGGTTTTTCATGGCATTGATTTCCGCGTCAAATGCCGCGTCGTTGAGCAGCACCTGCTCGGCAAACAGACCATCGCGGAGCCCGCGCTCCACGGTTCGAAGCTCCTTGGGGTTCAGAGCCAGATTCATCAATTCGTTGGAGCAACGAAGCCCGAGGGCATACAAAACGCGTTCATTGGGCGAAGCCAGGGGCGTCTCGGCATCTCCAGCACTGGCCCCCGAAGCCCCGAGACCTCCCGTCAGCACCCAGATCAGCGCCAACCCCAGCCGCTGCCAGGAAGCAATCCGGAGTGAGTGTCTCACGCGTCCCATCGATTCTCTCCGCGTCGGGGAGTCACCGCCCGCAGCATATCGCAGCCCCGCTCATCCCACGCGATTTGACAGAGCCGGCAGATTGCGACGATCCTCCGCCAGACGTCATGCACTTCACCCAACGAGACCGCAAAACCCACCGCTCCATTTCGCTCCGCCGGAGACATCTGCACGGGCGCCGGAACCGCTCGATCGCAATACTCGCCGCGACGGTCTCGATCCTCGCGGGGTGCAGCACGACCGACGAAGTGAAACCCGGCCGTGTTCTGATCGTGGGAATCGACGGCGCGAACTTCCGGGTCATCGATCGCCTGACCGCTCGGAACGGAGTTCCGAACCTTCAGGGCCTCGCACGACAAGGAGTCCGCGGTCCTCTACTCGCGCATTTTCCGATCTGGTCACCTCGGATCTGGAATTCCATTGCCACGGGGAAGGCACCCGAGAACCACGGAATTCTAGGCTTCGTACACGATCGGGAGCTCTACAAGAGCAGTGACCGGACCACCCACGCCCTGTGGAACATCGCCACGGATGCCGGCCTTCGGGTGGGCGTGGTCAACTGGTGGAACTCGTATCCACCGGAGCGAATCAACGGGGTGATGATCAGCGACCATGTACTGCCCGGGGCCACCCATCTGCGCAAGCTCGCCCATGGGGCCACCGATGACGAAACGCTGTCCCCGGTCGTTCATCCCCTCGAATGGCAGGACAGGGTTCTGGCCATGGTCGAGGCGGAACCGAAACCGGTTGCCTTCGAGGACCCCTTTGAAGAACGATCCGATCTTCCCCACTGGGTCAAGGCGGACAAGCTGTCCAGAGCCTTTGTCGACGACGCCACCATCACCGCCATGGCTCTCGAGGTGGAAGCCCAGCTTCGCCCCGACCTGCTCATGGTCTTCCTTCCCGGGATTGACCGCGTATCCCACTGGCTCTGGGGAAACCTCGAGCCCGCCAATGCCTACCCCGAGCACCTGCGCCCGACCCCCACCGAGAGACGAGCCGGCGCCGAAGCGCTGTTCAAATACTACATGTACACCGATGCCCTGATCGGCACTCTCTTGGAGCGCTTTGGCCCTGATGATCTCGTTCTCGTCGTATCCGACCACGGTTTCGAGGCGGGCGTCGTCTTCAAGCAACTCACGGGCACCCACGACTCAGCCAATGCCCAGCAGGGAATCCTCTACGCCCGAGGGCCCGGAATTCCGGCGGGGCGCAAGGCCCGTGGAGCCGGAGATCGACTCCCCTCGGTCGACGACATCACCCCCAGCGTCCTGGCCTGGCTGGGCCTCCCGATCGGGAAGGACATGGACGGACAGCCTCTACCGGATTTCGAGCGAGGGCCCCTGACGACGGTTGCGACCCACGACACGACGACCATCGAGCGTTTGGACGAAAAGAGTTCCGGGGCCGAGCCACAAATGCTCGAGCAACTCCGAGAATTGGGATACATCGAGTGAGCAGCCAAGAATCTCCGGCTCGTCGACCCAAGATGGCCGCGATTCACGACTTTCAGGGCTAGGCTTCCCTCATGACGAACTCCGAAGGTCTCCCGAGTCACGACACCCGGGGCGAAACCATCGGTCGCCTCTCCGTGGTGATTCCCGCCTGGGACGAGGGCGAGACCATGGCCGAGTTGATCGCGTCGATCCGCCGGGTGGCGGAGCCCCGTGCCCACGAACTGGAAATCTTCGTTGTCGTGCCCAACGAATCCGACCCCTCCGCCGCACCGGCCCGGGCCGCAGGCGCCCGGGTGCTAGCCCAAAAGCGACCCGGCTATGGGGGGGCACTGCGGGAGGGACTCGCCGCGGCGACGGGCGACTACGTGGTGACCATGGACGCCGACCTCTCGCATCCGCCCGAGACCATCGGCGACCTGATTGATCATCGAGACGACGCGGAAATGGTCGTCGCCTCGCGTTACGTGAAGGGCGGCAGCGCAGACATGAGCGTATACCGCGCGGTCCTCTCGCGTATCCTCAACTCGATTTATCGCAGAGCGCTCGCCATCCCGGTGCTCGACATGTCGGGCGGTTTCCGTATCTACCAGCGAAAAGTCCTTGGAGAACTCGAACTCGAGAGCGAGAAGTACGACGTCCTCGAGGAGATTCTGGTGAAGATCTATTCGCTGGGCTGGCAGGTCCTCGAGATCCCCTTCCAGTACCGGAATCGGGTCGCCGGGCAGTCCCACGCCAACGTCGTCAGCTTCACGCCCCATTTCTTGAGAACCCTCTTTCGCTTGTGGCGGATGCGCAACAGTTTTCGCTCGGCCGATTACGATTCCCGCGCCCACGACAGCCTCGTGCCGCCCCAGCGGTATTGGCAACGCAATCGCTATCGGACCGTGACTCGCATGGCCGGAGACGCCTTCCCCCGTCTCGACGTCGGCTGTGGCTCGAGCCGGATCATCCAATCGTCACCCGATTCGATTGGCCTCGACATCGAAATGTCAAAGCTTCGCTTTCTCCGGCGAACCAATTCAAAACTGCTGCGGGGCAGCCTGTTCGCCCTGCCCTTCTCCGATGGGCACTTCAAAACCGTGGTGTGCTCCCAGGTGATCGAGCACGTGCCCTTCGACCGCGGCCTCTTCCGTGAACTCAACCGCGTCCTGCAAGTAGGCGGCACCCTCGTCATGGGGACTCCGGATTACGGCAGAGCGGAATGGCGGATCATCGAGTCGATCTACAAATTCCTGCTTCCCAACGCATACGGGGATGACCACATCACCCACTACACTCGCCACCAACTCATGGAACTCCTGGTCGAGTACGGGTTTTCCATTCGGGAGTATCACTACATCGTGGGAGCGGAACTCATCGCCCTGTGTGTCAAGGAGGAGGACGTGGGCGATCGGGACGACGCGCCCAGGCCAACCACGCGTTCGTGACTCGTATCATCCGGCATGCGAGCGCGCGACGCGGCCCCACCTGGGTGGTTCTCGTGCTCGCCCTGTCAATCTGGGGGGTGAACTGCACAACGCCCACCCAGCCCAATTTCATCGTCGTCGTGGTCGACACTCTCCGGGCTGACCGGGTCGATGGATCAACGACGGCACCACCGACTCCGCACTTCGACGCCCTCCGGTCCCGTGCCGCATCCTTCGACCACGCCTACGCGACGGCCCCCTGGACTCTTCCCTCCCTCGCCTCACTCTTCACCTCCCAACGAGGATCGAGCCACAAGGTGGTCCTCTGGGGGATGCCCCTGCCGCCTGATCACCTGTCGCTCACCGAGGTCCTGCGGCAAGCCAACTACACGACGGGTGCCTGGATGACCAATGTGTTATTCGGGCCCGACACGGGCTTCCAACAGGGGTTCGACCAATACCAGGTGGTATGGTCCCCGGCCGCTCGGACTCCGGTCGCGAAAGACCTCTTCCCCAATGCCGATGCCAGCCGGGTCAATCGACAGGCCCTGGAGTGGATCGATCGTCATCGACGCGAAGATCCCACCTCCCCCTTCTTCGTCTATCTGCACTACATGGAACCCCACACGCCCTACCGTTGCCCACCGCGAGCGGGGGAACCTTGCCGACAGCGCGCCCGCGCTCTGAACGGGCGCCTCCACAACGAACAGTGGGACTTCGAAACGAAGGAACGCCGCGAGATCAACAACCTCTACCGCGCCGAAGTCCGACGGGCAGACACGGCTCTGGGTGTGCTCATGGCGGGCCTGGAGCGCCGCGGACTCCTGGAAGACACCTGGTTGATCGTCACTTCAGATCATGGCGAACAACTCGGCGAAGGCGGGATCTACCTACATGGAAAATCCCTCGACGCCCAGGAGATCCGTGTCCCCCTGATATTCCGCGGCCCCGACACTCGACGGCAAATGATCCAGACACCGGTTTCATTGATCGACGTTGCCCCCACGGTTCTGGACTTGGCAAACATCCCTATCCCCACGACCTTCGAGGGCCGGAGTCTGGTCCCCGCGATTCGAGGACGGGCCCTCGGTTCACTCCCGGTAGTCGCCGAGATTTTTCAGACCACCCACGACCCTCCCCGCCACCGCCTGGCCGTCATCCGAGACGAGACCCAGTGGATTCTCTCGCCCGATGGTTCCGTGCTCGAATTCGACCTGCGAGAAAACGCTCCCCAGCGGAGCCCCCAACCCTCGACGAGGACGAAACTCGAAGCGGCACTGGGCGCAATCGCAACCCAGATCGATTTCCGGGGAACCGCCGAAGCCCCCGAGATCGATCCAGAAACGCGTGAGCGCATGCGGGCGCTCGGCTACGACGGGCATTGAGGGCCGCGGCCTTTGCTGTTCAACTCGCTCACCTTCGTTCTCTTCTTCGTCATCGTCCTGACACTCCATCACCTGCCGCTGGCCTGGCGCTTTCGCAAGGCCAACCTGCTGGTGGCCAGCTACCTCTTCTACGCGGCCTGGAATCCACCATTCGTCGTCCTGCTGTGGATTTCGACTCTGACCGACTGGTTCGCAGGCAGGCGAATGGCTCGAAGTTCTACCCCGAGGACACGACGCGCACTGCTCGGCCTGAGCCTCGGAGTCAACCTCGGACTCCTCGCATATTTCAAATACGCGTCGTTCCTGCTGGATAATTTCGTGGCGTTGCTCGGGTGGATCGGAATCGACTACCGACCTGCGGCCCCCGACATCATTCTGCCCCTCGGAATCTCCTTCTACACCTTTCAGACCCTCTCCTACACATTCTCGATCTACCGGGGAGAATCAAGGCCTTCGAAGTCATTTCTCGATTATGCGTTGTTCGTGACCTTCTTCCCCCAACTCGTCGCAGGTCCGATCCTTCGATCCACCGATTTCCTGCCTCAGTGCGCTGAGCCGCGCCGCGCCAGCCCCGGCCAGATGGGCTGGGGGATGACACTCCTGGTTTTCGGACTCTTTCAGAAAGTCGTCCTCGCCGACGGTGTCCTCGCACCCATCGCGGACCCCGTCTACGCCGCAGCCGGGAAGGCGGGCGCAATCGATGCCTGGCTCGGCACTCTCGCCTTCACCGGGCAGATCTTCTTTGACTTCGCCGGCTATTCTTCCTGCGCAATCGGAGCCGCTCTGTGCCTGGGCTTCGTTATTCCCGAGAACTTCCGCTGCCCCTACGCGGCGCTCGGTTTTTCGGACTTCTGGCGCCGTTGGCACGTTTCGCTTTCCAGTTGGCTGCGGGACTACGTGTACATCACCGCGGGTGGAAACCGGGTGTCCATCCACCGCACCTACCTGAATCTCATGTTCACCATGTTGGTCGGGGGCCTGTGGCACGGGGCCGCCTGGCACTTCGTCGTCTGGGGAGGTCTGCACGGACTGTACCTGGCCGCGGAACGCCGGCTCCGGCCCTCCCTAGGCGACGCAACTGCGGCACGCGGTCCCCGACGGCTGATCATCGCAGGGCTGACCTTCGCACTGGTGACCTGGACCTGGACCTTCTTCCGCGCCGAGAGCCTCGCAGAAGCTTGGGCCCTTACGCTCGCCATGGTGACCGGGGGGACCGGTGGGTTGCTGACTCTGGCGGATGGAGCCTCCGTCCTGATCCTCATGGGGGTCACTTTGGGCTTCCAGTGGAGATTCCGCGACGCAGACCTCGAAACACGTTTCGCGGGTCTACGCTTGCCCCTGCGAAGTGCCCTACTGGCCGGACTGTTGATCGGCATCCTCCTTGCGCCCGGAGACGATCGTGCCTTCATCTACTTCCAGTTCTGAAAAAGGATCGCCTTCCGTGAACTGGAGGGCGACCTGGGGACTCGCCCTCGTAATGGTGGGGGTGTTCCTGGGTGCCTGGGAGGGATTTTGGCGGGCACGCGGCTTCACCCCCTCGGTGCGGGATGACCCGGGCCTGTGGTCGGCGACCCGCATGCAGATTCCCGAGAACGATCCGGAGGCGGTGGCAATCATCGGATCCTCTCGAATTCAGATCGCCCTGCAACCCCAGATCGTCGCCGAAGCCAGCGGCCTGGAAGTCCCCACACAACTGGGACTGGCCATGGGGCCTAGCGTCCCGGTGCTGCGTCACTTCGCCGACGAAAGCGAGTTCAGCGGAATTCTCATCACCGAGGTCAACCCGAGACTCTTCTTTCAGGATACGCGGTCCCTCGATTGGGTGACCGCCGCCCATCTGCACGAGTTCCGCTCCTTCGACCGGGCCCGTGCACTCGAGCAGGCCATCCGTTCCGGGCTGCAGCAGCATTTCGCTTTCCTGCTCCCCGATCTCGAGCCGCGTCATCTCGCAGCCGCCCTCGGTCGCGGAGAACTCCCGTCTCCTCAACTCATTACGGTGGGGGCGGATCGCGCCCGCACCGCTCATTTCGACCGACTGCCGGAATTAAAGACTCGCAACCTCCGAGTCAAGAACCAGCGTGAGCGCTCCAAAGCTCGCTTCCTCGATGACGCGGAACTCCAAAAATGGTTGGCGGAGATCGAGACCTACGTCTCGATTCTTCAGAAACGCGGCGGCAGGGTGATCTTCGTCCGCCCGCCCACCTCACTCCACATCCTCGCCGACGAACGACGGGTGGTGCCACGCGAGCGCTACTGGGACGCCCTGGCAAGGGGCACCAGCGCCCTGGCAATCCACTTCGACGATTATCCCGATTTCCGCGGCCTGAGGGCGCCGGACGGTGAGCACCTGGAGGCCCAAGACGCCGAACGCTTCAGCCATGGCTTCGGGCGGGTGCTCGGGCAGGCGGTCGGCTCCCGGGAATCCCGCTGACCTCGAGCGGGTCCCCCCGTTTCCGCCGATTCGCTATCCACTCGGGAGCCCATGGCCAAACCCGAGACACCACGATCCGAAAATCACCTGCTCGCCCTCGACGGGCTGCGGTTCCTCGCCGCAGCCGTGGTACTCCTGGGCCACTGCTTCAACGTCATCGCCCTGCCTGCGGACTTCGAGAAACTGGTGCGATCGGGACCTCTGACGGTTTTCA
Source organism: Myxococcota bacterium (assembly GCA_022447545.1). Taxonomy (GTDB): domain Bacteria; phylum Myxococcota_A; class UBA9160; order UBA9160; family SMWR01; genus JAKVBI01. Next base: position 195,070 of record JAKVBI010000010.1, on the reverse strand, counting down.
TCAACGGCTACGGGGCCGTTCACCTGTTCTTCATCCTGAGTGGCTTCGTGCTGGCGGGTTCTGCCGGTCGGATCGGTCAACTCACCGATCTCGCACAGTTCTATACCCGTCGCATCCTTCGCATCCACCCGCCCTACGTCTACGCCCTGCTCCTAGCCTGGGCCATGAGCTTCCTCTACGACACCACGCAGAACCACGGCGCCGTCACCAGCTACCTCATCCAGCGTGCCGCGGTCCATCTGTCCTTCGCGGAACTCGCCCCCTACTTCTTGTACCCAAGCTATGCCGAATACCAATTGGGCCCGGCCTGGACGCTCACCATCGAAATGCATTACTCCTTCCTGCTACCCCTCATGCTCTGGGTCACACATCGAAGCCACTGGTCTGTGATCGTTGGGCTTTCTCTGTTCGTGCTGCTGGGAACCACGGAGCTCTGGAACCCCCTCGACTACGCGCTCTTCTTCGCTCTGGGCGTCGCCATCCACCAGGAAAGAACCCGCCTGGCGGACTGGGCCCGCCGACTGCCCTGGGGAGCGGGCCCCCTGGCGGTCGGGTTGGGGTTGTTCACCTTTGCCGCGCCCTGGCTGTTCGATCTCGTGTTCGAGCCGGGTTTCGTCTATGCACCGTCGGGATTCATCGTCTCGGCACTGGGCGGATCGATCCTCCTGTGCACGGCCCTCTACTGTCCGCCCGTCGAACGCCTGCTTTCGCGCCCGCTGCTGGCCTATGGAGGACGTATCTCCTACAGCTTCTACCTTCTTCACTACCCGATCATGATTCTCTGCTCTCGCACGCTCACAGCGCCCCTGAGTGCCTTCGATGCGGTTGCCTACGTGGCCTCGGTCTTCCTGCTCACCTTTGGCGCCGCAGCGGTGAGCTACCCCCTGATCGAGCGCCCCGCGATTCGGCTGGGCAACCGGTTGTGCCGAATGATCGCCAAACGCGGATCGGCCACCGCACAACTCTCGCGATTGGCCACCTGACCGCCGAACACGGCCCCGCCGGACCCCACGGCCAGATCGTCTATTGCACGACTGGGGAACGACGTGTGAAGACCTGCGCCTGCCAGGCCGGGGGCGGACGACCGGCGACTGGCGGAAACGCCTCAAAGGGCGCGGGCGTGGGGATGTAGTTCCGTCGTACCCACAGCGCCAATTCCCGCGTGTATTCGGGTAGAGGCGGATCTCCCGCCTGGCCCCGAATGACCCACTCGGGCGGATCGCGGTCGAGCAACTCCGCCAATTCTCCGCCCTGCCGGGCACCCTCCTGGCCTGGATAGAGTTGCGCAAAAGCCCACGGAGAATATCGATCCGCAAGAAAGTAGAAGGTCGCCTCATGACCGTAGACGAACAGCGGCCGCCCCGGCGGGACCTCAGTCTCGACGAAACGAACCACCGATTCCACCCACGAAGAGGCGGGAGACACACGCAAACTCGCCCGAGGCAACTCCAGTTCGACCGAGAAGGCCCGCTGATGAGCCCAGCTCACGATGGCGCTGCCGAGCACGAGGGCCGCGATCGAAGCCACGGCCACACGGAGGAGCCAACGCTGTCGCCCCAGGCCAGCGCCTCGACAAAGATCGAACCCCACCAACACCACCCACGGGTAGACGCCAATCACGTGATAGAAATCGGCACGCGGAAACGCCGACGCCACCCCGGCGGCGGACACGAGCGCCAGAGCAACGCTTCGCATGGACGAGACGCACCAGGCTCCGGTCCGCCACTCCCGGAATCCGCGCCAGACCGCCAGCCCCAGAATCGTGGGAATCGACGCATAGACGAATCGAGTAAACGCCTCGGCCACACCCATTCCCCAGGGCGCGAACTCCCCCAGGCGTGCGCCCCAGCGACCCATGACCAACAGAAAAGGTCCGGAGAAGTAATGAATCGCCGAATCGCCACCGAGCGACCCCCATCGCCAGAATCGGAGCGGTTCCAGGAATGAAACGCCACTGTTCGGCAAATAGTCGGTGAAGGGTCGGATCAGCGAACTGTGGAGCAGATTCCCCAAGACCCCCTGGCTCGCAAAATAAGCCGCCCCGAAACCAAGCGGCACGCCCACCCCCAAAACGAAGGCTCGGAATCGCCGCCACCTCCCTCCCTCAGGCTCCGTCAACTTCCACAGGGACACCACGCCCAGAGCCAGAGCCACATAGAGGCCCAGATTCTGTTTCGCGGTGGTCGCCGCACCGACGCACAGCCCCGCCGCGAACCAGCGAGCGGTCGTCGGCTGGCCAAGGCGAGTCGGAGTTCCCCCCATCAATAGGAGCACCGCCGCGCTGGCGAGGCTCAAAGCGATGTCCCCGTACATGTAGGCGGTGAAGGCTGGCCAGGCGAGAAACTTGAAACACAGCAGGCAGCCCCCAAACACCGCCGCACGCCTTGGCCCCAGTACCCCGAGCGCCAGGAGATAGAGGGAGAGCACGAGCGCCGTCGAGGCGACCATCGCCAGCACCCGCGCCACCTCCACACTCGGGCCGGCGCCCGCCATGGCAGCTGCCAGCAGATAGGTGGCGCCCGGGAGGGGGTAGGCGTCCAGGTCGCGGTAGTAGACGTCGCCGTTCAGAATCCGCACAGCGTTGGTCAGGAGCGCCCCCTCGTCGTCCGCCGGGAGTCCCCCATCCGCCATCCACACCGATAGCCCGAGCCAAGCTCCGAACAAGGCGATGCCGAACGACCCTGGGTGAACCCAAGCCGCCCCCCCACCGCTTGCAGAGGGTTCACTCACGGCGGCCCCTCGGCACGAGGACGGCGGCGAAGGACGCGGGCGGGGGACGGCCCACCGCGGGCGGGTGCCGGGCGAAGAAGCGCGGATCCTGCACGAAATTTCGCCGCATGTAGGGGTCCAGAACCTCCGCATAACGGGCCATCGGGGGCAATCCCGGCCAACTCTGGATTCCCCTCACCACGCGCCGGGGAGGCTCGTCACGCAAACGATCGCGGATCGCACGTCCACCCGCCTCCCCGATCTGTCCAGGGTACAACTGAGGAAAGGGCCAATCGAAGTAACGGTCGGCCAGAAAGTAGTAATAGGCCTCGTGCCCATAAACGAAAATCGGCTCACCCTCGGGCACCTCCTCGCGCAGGCCACGAGTCAACGCTCCGATCCACGCGACGCCAGGAGCCACCTTCAACTCCGCACGCTCCAGCCGAAGCGTGTGACGCAGCTGTGCGTCGTATTGGACCAACAGGGCAAGACTCGCCAGCAACAACACACTCACCCCCACGGCCTCGGTACGACGGCGCGCCAGCGAGGGAGCATTTCGCTCTCCGAGCGCGAAGGCGAGAAGCCAGGGGAGCGCATACACGCTGATCACATGGTAAAAATCCGCTCGCGGAAACGCCGAAAGAAGCGCCGCGCCGGCAAATAGAGCCAGCTCATTGCGTCGCGCCCTCCATTCTCGGGGATCCAACCCCGTTCCAACCGCTGCTCCCGCCGCTGCCGCCTCGCCCGCTCCTGGCGAAGTGCGCCAATCCCGGACCCCACGCACAGCCGCCAGCAAGAAGATCACGGGGAGGACGGTATAGAGGGTCCGAGAGAAGACCTCCGCCAGCGACCAGGTCCACGCATTGGCGGGCAGGTCCCCGCGCGTCAGCAGCACCCACAGCGGGGAGACGTGATAGGGAAACCCCTCGAGCCCGCTCAGGTCCCCCAGTTCCCACCAACGCAGGGGTGCCGAAAACGCGATCGAACTGGTGGGCAGGTAGCCGGTGAAGGGACGCACCAACGCGCTGAACACCAACTCATCGAGCAGCCCCTGAAACGCGAAATAACCCAGTAGCGGCACCATGGGCACACTCGCGCCGAGTCCCAGCACCGCCAATTGCCGACCCCGAACCCTCCAGCCGTCCGCATCTCTGCGGCCCACGAGACCAGGCCAGGCGAGAATCGCCACGGCCACCGCGCCGGCGTACAACCCAAGGCTCTGTTTGGTCGCCACGGCGACCCCGACGCCAAGCCCCGCCCATCCGATCCGCCACAGCCTTGGCTCGGATCCCCGGCCCAGCAGGCAGCACACCGTCAAGCAAGTCGCGGCCAGGGCGACATCGGCGTAGATGTAAGCGGTGAAAGCCGGCCAGGCGATGGCCTTCAAGCTCAGCAGGGACAACCCGAACCAGGCAGCGCGACGGGGCTCGACCACCGCGAGAGCGGCGACGTAGAGGCACGCAACCATCCCACAAAAGACCAGCGCCGCCAGCGTCCGAGCCACCGCCACCTGCTCCCCGAACACTCCCATGGCGAGCGCCAAGCCGTACGCGGCTCCCGGCAGAGGGTAGGCATCGATGTCGCGATAGAAGATCTTCCCGTCCAACAGCTTGGCCGCGTTGGTGAGAAGCGCCCCCTCGTCATTGGGGGGAACGTCCCGGTCCGCCAGCCAAAAGCACAACGCGAGACAGGACGCCATGAGGACGACGCCCATGACACGAGGCTGAAACCAGCCCCCAATCCCCCGCTCGATCGGCTTCACGGCCTCCACCCCACGCCTTATTCCAGTATCCTAGGCTGCAAGCCTGCGCCAATCGGGATCGCCACCTTTCCCCCGCGCGTGTCCCGACCCCCTGCCAGCGCGAGCTCGTCTTCGATCCCCAAAGTCATCGAAAGCGAACAGGTGAGCCAAACGCGTCGAACCGACACCTCTCCCCCTCCCCATCGAATGCGTGACGCCCTGGTGGCGGGGATCCTGTTCGTCGGCTCTCTGACGTACTTCGGATTCACTCTCGACCGCACCCTCGATCTGCGCGATGAAGGGTACCTCTACTACAACACGGCGCGCGTCGCCGAGGGACAGATCCCCCACCACGACTTCGTCGCCCTCTACGGACCCGGCGTGTACGCCATCACAGCCGTCGCCTACGAGCTCGCCGACCAAGAGATCCTGGGTGTGCGGTGGATGATCGCCGGGATCCGTGCGCTGGCCGTGGTCCTCGCGTACCTGATCGCACGACAATTGGCACCCCGTTCCTTTGCAGTGATGGCCGCCCTATTGGCCGCAGTCTATTGGGGACGGATCATCTGGAACCTCAATACCCCCTATGCGGCCCTCTATACGATTCCCCTCGGCATGGGCGCGCTGTGGTGCCTGATGGTTGGCCTGGCGAGGGAGTCCCGTGGCTGGCTCTTCATCGCCGGAGTTGCCGCGGGTAGCGGAATCGCCTTCAAACAATCCCTGGGAGCGATGATCGTCTACGGACTCGCAATGGCTCTGATCGCAAGTGCCATGCTGCGGTCGGAACACCCGACGACCGGGACGCAAGGAGACAGATGGAACCGAGGGATCCTGGGCCTCTGGCTGCTACTCGGCGTCGTGCTGGTCGTGCCCTTCTTCCCGCGCCTGTCCCTCGTGGGCTACCTCGTTCACTTCCTGCCCTTCCACGCCCTCGTTCTCATTGTCGGCCTGCGCTTCGCTCGCAGCGGCAACGGCCGAGTCGCCCTAACACGGGGCCTCCTGCCCCTCTCGATCTTCGTGCTGGGGAGCTTGCTGCTACCCGCCCTCGTGGCGCTCGCCTACGCGCATGCAGGATCTCTGGGACGCCTCGCATACGAGATGTTCGTCTTTCCCTCCCATCTCGAGAATTACGACTTGGCCGTCGAACGACCGCCCACGGGATCTCTGGGCCTGCTCGGCGGCCTCATCGCCCTGGTGTCCGGGGGGTTGTGGTGGACCGGTCGAAAATGGGCGCTGGGCGCTGTCGGGTTTGTTGGCGGGGCCGCGTGTCTGGGGGCCGTGATCGCGACCATGCCGAGCTGGGTCGAAACCAGCGTTTTGGCCTCGCTGATCAGCAGCGGCCTGCCTGTGATCATCGCCAGTCTGGCCCTGACCCTACTGACCTGGCGTTTGCTCGGACCGCGCTCCGCCGAGGTGGAAGCGAGCGCGTATGTACCGCTTGTCGCCGCCCTCGGCTTCCAAACGATGATGACGTTCCAGATCTTCCCCCGGGCCAGCTTCAACGTGTTTCTCATGCTCGGAACTCTCACGCCCGTACTCGCCCTGCTATTGCACCAGTGGGTACGTCTGGCCGGAACGAGCCCCGAAGGCGGCCCCAAAAGACTGGCAATGGCCTGGGTCGCCCTGCTCCCGCTGGGGCTCGGCATTCACTCGTTCGTCGACAGCCTCCGGAAGGCCGACACCCGCAGTCCGGATCACGCCCTGCGCATCGATGGGGTTCGAGGCATCCACCCGCATCAGAAACTGCGCGAAGCCCAGAACCTGACTGCTTTCGAGTGGATGATCGATCGCGTTCGGCGCACCACCGACGACGGCACCCCCGTCGCACTACTGACCAACGAATACCTGTTTCACGTCCTGAGCGATCGGCCGGATCTATTCTCGGATTTCACCTACTACCTGTTCCTTTACGGATGGAACTTCCTGCCCGATGAATACAGGGAGCGAATGCCCCCCGAGACGCTCATCGATCTCCTCGCCGAACACCCCGATGCAATCGTGATCGAAAAGCACGATTTTGCATCCGACGCAATTCGGCAGGCCTATCCGGAACTCTATCGCTACGTCGAGAAGCACTACCGGGTCGAGTATCGCGTAGGGATGTATTCCCTCTGGCGGAAGAAGACGTGAGCTCGCCCACCCAAACTCGTCGGGCGTGTTGGCTCCTGGGGGTTGCCTTGTGGGGGTTCTGGGTTGCGAGCACCCTCGAATTCCTGGGTTCCGAGCGCCTCCCCACGAGCCCCTCGCCCGAAGCTCCGAAAGCCATCGCCTTCGACGATTACGCGCTCCAGTACTACTACGGGCTGCTCGGCAGTGGGTTCCTGGCCGAAGCCGGCTCCACCTGGGGCTACGACCCGAACTTCATGGCGGGCTACGTAAAAATGCCCCTCTACTACCCCAGCAGCAAGATCTACGAGGTCTCTCTGTTGGTTCTCGTACGCGGGCTGGGAATCCATCCGGCCACCGCCTTCAACATGACGGTGTTCGTTTTGCTGCTCTCCCTGCCGCTCCTGGCCTGGTGGGCGGCCCGACTCTGGGGGCTCTCGCCCCTCGAGCAGACCTGGGTCACCGCCTTCGCCGTCGCCCCGAACCTGTTCGTTCCCATCGCGGGCTACTACAGCATCATGGAAGCCGCGGGCATGGTCCCGTTCGTTTTTGCGGCCTCCCTGTCCCTGGTCGTGATCGCGGCGGCTCGGCGGTTCGCCCTGGAAGGTGGGGGGAGCGCCTTCCTGCAACTGGTGGGCCTCACGGCTGTGCTGTTCCTGTGCCATCTGACGGCCGGGGTGTTGCTGATCGCTCCGCTGGTCGTGCTCTACTTCACCCGTTTTCGGCAATTGAGACCGCAGATCCACCTTGGCCTCTGGGCCGTGATCGGAACGACCTTGGCGCTCAACGGGTTCTGGCTCGAGGGTTTACTCCGCTACGGCCACTACGCGGAAATGAGCGACTTCTACAGCGAAGGCGGTCGCGACCACTTCGCCCCGGCCGGCGGCTGGCTGGCGCCTCTTCGCGTCACCGTGCCGACCCCGGCCGCGATTTCACTCCTGCCCCCGGTTCTCGGAACCCTGGGTCTGGTGCTATGGGCACGGGAAGGCCGCCGGGACCTGGCACAACTGTTCGGAGCCCAGATCGTCTTTCTTTTCGCCCTGGCCTTCTATGGCGAACCTCTTGGCCTTTCCGCGGTGGGTCCGGCACGTATCACTCTGCCCCTCGGGCTGACGCTCTTCTTCCCTGCGGCCCACAGCCTGGCCGTAGCCGGCCGGGCCAGCGTCGCCTGGCTCCACCCACGGTTGCCCATCGGGAGTCGTGTAACGCGACCCCGATGGGCAACCGTGGGCGTCGCCGGCGCACTGCTCGCGGCAGGAATCGCGCTCGGGCTGCCGCAACGCGTCTGGAGGCCCTACTCGATTCCCGAACTACAGAACCGCAACCAGACCGAGCACCTCGGCCATGGCCTCATTCGATGGCTCGGCCAACGAGCCGACACTCGGGGAAGACTGCTTCACGAGGAGACCGATCGCCTCTCTCACCGCTACTACGGCGCCCACCTGCCGGCCCTGATCCCCATGAAAACCGGAATCCCGCTGGCTGGAGGCCCCGCCCCCCACGCATTGCTGACCCACAACCATCTGCGCTTCATCGCGGGAACGTTTCGCGGTCGGCGCCTCGGCCAAACCCCCTTTGATGAGATGTCGGAATACATGACCGCCTACAACGTCCGCTGGGTCCTGGCCTGGAGCCCCGTGGGCAAGCGGTACTTCGAACGGCATCCCCACGTCACCACCGTCGGCTCGTTCGACAAATTCCAACTGTTCCGAGTGGACGACGAACCGAATTGGTTCAGTCGGGGCCGCGGTGTATTGACGGTGTCTCCGAACCACATCGAATTACGCGAGGTCGTCCCGGAGCGCGGTGCCATCACCCTCAAGTTCCACTGGCTCGAGAGCCTGCGTACGGATCCGCCGCGAGAAATCGTGCCCGTTCACCAACTCGAGGATCCGGTGCCCTTCATCTCTGTCCTCGATCCACCCGAAGACTTCGTCATCTACAACGATTACGACGCCTCCTGAGTCCACCCTCAGCCCTCGGTATCACGATGAGGACTGGACGATGGCGTCGAGACGTTCCGGGCCGTACTCGAGGAACATGGGGACCCGTTGCAGGGTGAAACCCGGTGCCGTGGACAACCCACCGGGCTGAAAGCGCTCCATGGCGGTTTCCAGCGCGACCCGGGCCTCCATGCGAGCCACCTGATTTCCCAGACACAAATGGGGCCCAGGACCGAAAGTCAGGTGCTCGACGGGATCGACGCGGTTCAGGAGAAACTCATCGGAGCGCTCGTAGACCCTCTCGTCTCGATTCCCCGATGCGATTCCCAGGATGATCCGCTCCCCCTTCGCGATGACCTCACCACAAATCTCGGTGTCAATTCGTGCGGTGCGAAAGAGAAACATCACCGGGGGCTCGAGACGCAGAGACTCCTCGACCGCCACCGGAACGAGTTCCGGCCGGCCGCGCAGTGACTCTTCGAAACTTCGATCGGTCAGGAATCGATGGAGCAGATTTCCGATCAGGTTCGTGGTGGACAAGCTTGCCAACAACACGTTGGCGCAAAGGGTCCGAATCTGAAGGTCCGACAGCCGGTGGCCGTCGGCCTCGGCACGCGTCATCCGGGTGATAATGTCGTCCGGCGGATCGCTGACGCCACGCCGCCACTGGATCTGCTCGTCGAGGAATGCCGCGAACTCGGGAAACGCACCCCCGATCCCCACGCCCCGCTCAGTGGCGTTGGTCTCGGGCCAGGTGCTGTGGATCAACTCGAACCCCCAGCGTCCCACCTGCTCGATGTCATCTGGGGGAATCCCGAGAATGTGGCCGGTGACCGCCGGTGGGATATTGAGCCCGAACTCAGCGACGAGTTCTCCTCCTCCAGCAGACGCAATCGAATCCCAGAGACGCTCCACATAGGCGCGGGTGAACGCCTCGGCCCTCTTTTCGAGACCCGGTCGGAAGGCCTGAAGGAGCAAGACGCGCAGATCGGTGTGCAGCGGAGGATCTACTTCCCCCAGGAAGCTCTCCTCCAAAGGCAGGGTGACGTTTGCGCCCCGAAACCCCTCGCGGCTGGAATAGCTCTCGGCGTCTCTGAACACCGCCTTGACGTCGGCGTGACGCGCGACATACACGAACCCCGGCATGGGCCGTGAGACGGGAGCGCGATCGCGAAGCTCAACCATCAGATCCCACATGTTCTGGGTCTGGGCCGGGTCGAAGGGATCGAAGGTCAGATCAGACACGGTCGTTCCTCAGCCCGTCCCCGCCCCAGTGGCAAACTGCGCGAAAGTCGGATGGTGGGAAAGCAGCCCTCCATCCACACAGAGCACCTGTCCTGTGATGAAGGCACTCTGGTCACTGGCCAGGAACACCACCGCATCGGCGATGTCCTCGGGCCGGCCCAGGCGCGGTGTCAGATGGTGCGACAGGTACGCATCGATCTGCTCCTGAGGCACGTTGCGGGCCAAGGCCGGCGTCTCGATCACCCCCGGCGCAATGGCATTGCACCGGATGCCTCGCTTGCCGTACTGGGTCGCGACATTCCGCGTCAACGAATGCAGGCCCTCTTTCGAGGCGGCGTAGGCGGGACGACCCAAATCCCCTGTGAGCGCCGACGCCGACGAGGTGTGGATGATCGACCCTCTCCCGCCTTCCAGCATCGCTCGGATAGCGTACTTGCACCCAAGCATGGGGCCCCTCAGGTTGACGACCATCACGCGATCCCAGACGTCCGTGTCCATCTGATCGATTTCGAGGTCCCGACCCATGATGTCGGCGGAGACCTCGGCGGCATTGTTGTGGAGAATGTCGAGACCGCCGAAGCTCTCGACCGCGGCCTCCACCATGGCGCGCACTTCGCCCTCATTCCCCACGTCCACCTCGACCGCAATGGCGGTGCCCCCCGCGCCCCCGATCTCCGAAGCGACCCGCCTCGCGCCCTCTCCATTCAAATCGGCAATCACCACTCGAGCGCCAGCGGCAGCGAGGGCCCGAGCACTCGCCAATCCGATCCCCGAGGCGGCACCCGTCACGATCGCCACCCTTCCCTCGAGCCCGGGGACGACCCCGATCGCCGGATTTCGCTTGCTCACGCCGTCAGACTCCTCTTTCATCCACGCTGACCAGCCGGCGTGGTACCGAGCGAGCGCAAAGTATGGCGAGCGAGGCAACCGAACGTCAAACCGTGGGGAGCGAGCAGATGGCGCTAGATATCTTCAAGACAGCACTCATCGTGGAGGACATTGAATCTGCCATGCGAGACCTGGGCAACGGGCTCAAGCTCGAGTGGACCCCCGTCCAGCACGCAGATCTGACGCTGCGCCTCGCCACGGGAGACGAACAGGTGCCTCTCCGCTTTGTTTTTTCCCTGGGCTCGCCCCCGTACCTCGAACTCCTCCAGGCCCAACCCACGGGCTATTACGCTGCCCCCCAGGGCGGCTATCTGCATCACCTCGGCATCTGGGTCGACGACCTAGCCACTGCATCCAAGGGTCTCGCCGATCAGGGCATGCCCCTCGAAGCCGCTGGAGTCGAAGACGGGCTCTCTCCAGCCGTCTTTGCCTTCCACACCACCCCCCACGGTCTGCGTCTCGAACTCGCCGAGGCGTCCCGACGGGAGGGTTTCGAGAAGTGGCTGGCGGGGGGCGAACTCCAGATCTAGGCAGCGCACCCGGAGGTCGGTCCGAGACCCCGGCGCCCGCCGAAACTCTGGGGTGGTCGGCGCTCGCCTAGCGCGCAAACATCCCGCTCTCGGATGCTGTTCAACAGCCTCGCCTTTGCGGTTTTCTTTGCGGTCGTCTTTGCCGCCTACGCTCTGCTCCCCCATCGCGCGCGGAGATTCTGGCTGCTGTTGGCCAGCTATGGATTCTATGCCTCCTGGGACTGGCGGTTTCTGGGCCTGATCTGGGTCTCTACAGCCGTCGACTACGCGGTCGCCCTGCGCCTGGCGGCCAACGACGACGCTCATTCGCGACGTCGCTGGATCACGCTGAGCCTGATCGTGAACCTCGGCATTCTGGGCTTTTTCAAGTACGCGGGGTTTTTCGCAGAAAGCCTGGCGGACCTGATCGCGCCCTTCGGGCATGCGATCCCGGATTTCGCGTTACAGGTGGTCCTGCCCGTCGGAATCTCGTTCTACACGTTTCAGAGCTTGGGCTACACGCTCGACGTCTATCGGGGCCAACTCCAGCCCACCCGCAACCTCCTCGACTTTGCGCTCTTCGTCGCCTTCTTCCCCCAACTCGTAGCGGGCCCCATCGAACGGGCATCGCGCCTCTTGGGTCAGATCGCGACCCCCCGCCATCTCAGCTGGGAGGGCCTCGGAGCAGGCAGCTGGTTGATCCTCTGGGGTTTATTCAAGAAGACCGTGGTGGCGGATTCCCTATCCCAGGTCGTGGACGCCGTGTATGCACCCGGCGCCGCTGCCACGGGACCCGAGGTTGTGCTCGCCACCTATGCGTTCGCATTCCAGATCTATTGCGACTTCTCAGGCTATACGGACATCGCTCGGGGGACCGCGCGCTGTCTGGGCTTCGACCTCATGCTCAATTTTCGCTTGCCCTACTTCGCGACGAGTCCCGCCGATTTCTGGAGACGCTGGCACATCAGTCTGTCGACCTGGTTGCGCGATTACCTCTACATCCCGCTTGGTGGCAATCGCCGAGGGAGTCGGCGCACCCTGATCAATCTCCTTCTCACCATGCTACTCGGAGGACTGTGGCATGGGGCGGCCTGGACCTTCGTCGCCTGGGGGGCGTACCACGGCGCCCTGTTGATCATCCAGCGCCTCCTGCAGCCGACCCTCGACCGCCTGGCTCCGGTTTCCGGCACCGCGGCACGCCTGTGGTGGCTTGCCTCGATTCTCGGGACCTTCCACCTGATCTGCCTGGGCTGGCTGATCTTCCGCTCGGAGGACCTCGGGCAGGTCGCCCACCTGCTGACGACCCTGTTCACCTCCTTCGAAATCGGTTCGACGGGCGACTGGTGGTTGCCCCTGGGCCTGCTCATCGCACCGGTCCTGGCCATGCAGATCCTCCAGGCTCGGTCCGACGATCTCTCGGTCCAATTTCGCTGGCCGATGCCCGCTCGAGCCGCACTCTACGTCGCCCTGTTCTTTGCCATCGTCGTCTACGGAGAGGATTTTGGTGCCCCGTTCATCTACTTCCAGTTCTGAGCGACGCTCGCGGCTCCCCGTGGGCTTCCCCTGGGCGGGTGCCCTTGCTCTGGGCATCGTCTTGCTCCTGGACCGCGGAATACTCGGCTGGGCGACCCCCTGGGAATCGCTCGATCTACGCATTCCCGCTACCCACATGGCGGAAAAGGGAACCGTCCGCGATCAGCTCGCGAAAATTCAACTTTCCACACCCACACCCCACGTCTGCGTATTCGGCTCGAGCCGAGCCCAGGCCGATTTCGATACCAGTACCCTCGAGACCCACCCACTCCCGGGCATCTCCTTCGCGAAGTTCGCCCACCCGGGTCTGCTGCCCCTGGAACTGCGCAGTCTGGTGGCAGAGATCGACCCGTCGCGGTGTCGTGTCGCGGTCCTCGTGCTCTCAGAGTTCGAAATCTATTCTCCTCTCGAACTGCGCCCCCAGACATTTTCGGGGAGCCTTCGAGCACTGACCGAACTCGTTCGCCTGACCGACCTCCAGTTTGTCTGGGACCAACGGGAGGCCATTCTCCAACTGGCCACCAACGCGTTGCTGCTGAGCTATCGCTGGCGCCGCGTCTTTCACAGTCTCGGCCTCGAAGTGGAGTTTCCGATCCACCCGCCCCTCGTCGCGCCCCGCGACCCGCTCCAGGCCTTTTTCCGACCCGCTGACAGAACACCCGTTCCTCCAAGACTCGAGCGAGAGATCCGGCGACGACTGGCCGGACAGTTATCGCCCTCGGCTGCCTTTGCTTTTCGCTTCCAACTCAGCCAAATCCGGAGCCTTCGCGATGGTCCCCACGCGCTTGTCCAGCGTGAATTTCTACGGGGAATCGTCGAGTCGTTTCAGGCCGCCGGAAGCCAAGTCTTGATTGCAGAAGCCCCTCTGATCGAACCTGCCGGGATCCTCTACCCCGCACGTCTGCGTTCCGAGTTCCGCTCTTTTGCCGCGAAACTGGCCCGCGACGAAAACGTGGCGTTCGCCAGCCTCGCCGAAGGCCCAAAATTCCAGGATGCCGACTTCCAGGACCTCACCCACCTCGGCCCCGCCGGCGCGAAAAAGTTCACCCAGTGGGTCGCTGAGAGACTCAGCCGGATCCCTGAGCTCTGACGCCGTCGATCCCCCCGTCAGCGCTGGGAAGAAATATCCGGCTCCCGCCCCCAAACGAAGTAGTCGAAGACACGCTGGGTGGGTGGGTCGTTATAGGCCTGGATATAGAAAGCGGCGGGCGAAACGCGAACCGGCCAGATCCACCCCGCCCAAAACGTCGCGCCCACCAGTGCAACGAAGAATGCGCCCAGAATGACAAGGCCACGTGCAACGGCTCGCCCCCGCCGGAATGCCCGGTCACAGCCCAGTGCGGTGACGAGGCTGAAGGCCGCCACACCCGGCGCGAGCAGAGTGCCTTTGAGGACCGAGAAGCTGGCCACCTTCCAGGTGAAGAACCCGTACGCGGCCAGACTGAAGACGATCAGCATTCCCAGCGCGAGCCCCCCCGACGGAATCGCGGTTCGCGCCCTCCCCCGCGCAAGAGCGGTGCCCCCCACCACTCCCAGCAGCGTCCAAATTCCGCCGAAAACGAAGGCGGCGCGCGCCAGGCGACGCCCTTCCGGCGTCTGGACGCCCACCAGAGAGCCATGGAGGTCGAACCAGACGCTCGCAAAGGTGGCGGGCCACACGGCACTCCGCGCCCGTTCCGAACGATCCGCGGGGTCGACGAGAATGTCCGGCGCCAGTGACAGGTACCCCTCCAGCGGACGTGCACGGCCATATCCGATGGGTGCCATCACCTCCGCCGACAAGTCCACTTCCAGCAAGATCGGCGCGCCGTGCACCACGACATTTCGGATGAAGTAGGGGGCCGAGACCAGAGTGGCCGCCAAACCGACCAGGCAGCCCAAACGCAGAGACCTGAGACACCAGCCCAGACGCCGCACCTCGGCCCACAACAAGGTGCCGCCCACACTTCCGATCAGCGCCAGCGCATTGAACTTCCCAAGCAACGCCAATCCACTCAACGCTCCCAGTGCCAGGGCAGGTCCCGCCCGGTCGGGATCGCGGAGCGTCCGGAGCAACCATTCGAACGCCCAAGCACAGAACGCCGCGGTCAGAACTTCATTGCCAATCAGCGATGACGGCCCGACGAGCATGGGCAGAAACAGCGCTCCCCCCAGCGCCCAGCAAGCCACCTGAGCTCTCTCCGGAAACAGCAGCCGCGCACTGCGCCAGACCGCGAGCCCAAGCCCCAGTCCTGCGGCCACTCCCACGAGCCTGAGGGCCGTCAACACCCCCCTCGCACTCATCTCGGCCGGCAGAAGCTCCCAGACTGCAGCACAGATCAGGTAGTAGAGAGGCGGGTGGTAGGTGGACCAGCTCTCATCCGCCAGGGGCAGACGACCCTCCCAGTGCAGGATTCCGATATAGGCGGCGTGGTAGGGACCGTCGAACCCTCCCAACACCGGCGCCGCCCAGACGTTGTGGAGCCGCAAAAGCGCGGCAAGGCCGAACAGCCCCCAGGCAACGTGGCGCGGACTCACGGTTCTCCCTGCCTTCGCGGTTCCCCGTACAGACCCCGGAAGTCGAACCAACGGGGGGTGTCGATCCCAAACCCATGGGCGGTGTGGGCCGGTGCCGGCGAGGATGCTCCCTGCCAACGGACCGATTCCGTGAGAATTCCGATGGCGAAAACGATCCCAGCCATCGCGGAGACCAAGGTCAGCCCGGCCACGATGGAACGCGGTCGCGCCGCGATCCATTCCCGCCAGACCAGCAGCAAAGCCGCCGGCCAGGCCAACACCGCCAACCGAGCGAAATCGAACCCTCCCCACTCCCCTGCCAGCGAAAGGTGAAACAAAGTCGTCACCGTCACCCAGATTCCGAGGAAGTGGGATCGTCGATCCCCAGACCGCAACGCGGCGCCCAGGCTGGCAAGGAAGAACATCAGGGTTACTGTCGTAAGCCCGAGTGCTGGAATGCTTTTTCCGCCAAACCAACTCATCAGATTCAGCGTATAGGCGTGGAAGGGCCAGGTGAGATGGGTTTCCCAGAACACGCGATGAGACTCGGCGATTCCCTCGAAACCCGGTATCCGCCAGGCGAGGTAGAGGTTCAGCCCCCCGAATGCCAACAGGGGAACGGACAGGTATGCGACGTTCCGAAGACTCCATCTCCGTTGCTGGATGAGCACCGCGTACGCGATCGCCACGCCCACCAACAAGGCGGGAAAGCGGGTCAAACCCGCCACAGAAAGCCAGAGCACCGAGACACCCACCCGACCACGCAGGCACGCCAGGACGGCTAGAAGCAAAGCCAGCATGGCCAGAGGCTCCGCGTGGACCGTGGACGTCACACTCAGCCAGCGCGGATTGGCGGCCGCAAAGGCCAGGCTGGGCCAGAAAGGCTCCAAACCGACCTCACGGCACAGAAGACAGAAAACTCCCGCCGCGAGCGCCGCCGGCAGCCAACTGGCGAGCAATGCCAGCATCCCCCAATGGCGCCAGCCGTCGGGGGTGATGCCACGCAGGAGCGCGATCAGAGCGGGATAGCCCGGCGCATGGCCGAGATAGTCACGGCCGTCGGAGGAATAGGGAAGCGGAAAGGATTTGGCGATCTCGATGTAGAGACTCGCGTCGTAGAAGGCTCCAAGCACCGGGAGCCTCATGTCGAGCTCGCGAGCTGTTTCCAGGGCGGTTCCGACCTGGATTCCCAGCGCGATTACCGTCACCCAGGCCGCCGTTCTCAGAGTCGACCGCCTCGACGATGCGCGGTCTTCCGCCGGCCTACGGGTCCTGGCAGCAATCGCCTCAGGCACCGGCGGGCGACCCGCTCCACGGAATCGACAAGCGTTTCGAGTGGCCCATGGATCGCTCCCAGCGTACCACGCCCCCCCGCCGGCTTCCGCTGGTCCTCGGGCAGGCCGAGGCTGACGTCGGGCGACGCCTGCGTCAGACTTCAGGCCATGGGGGATCGCGCCCGAACCGAGTTCGATGCCTGCCTGCTCGCGCTCGCCACGGGGATCGTGACGACGGTCGTCTTCTATCGCTTCGGCATCGACAACCACGTCGCGGAATTGCCCATGGTTCTCCGAGCCATGGACCCGAACTTTCTCCCCCAGGATTTCTACACCAATGCAAGTGCGGGACCGGGCCCGCGTTTCCGATTCACCCAGCTCATGGCCGCCATTGCGTCCCCCGAGACTCTCCCACGCGTTTACTTCGCACTGACTCTGCTCGCCAACGTCGCCATTGCAGGCATCAGCTTCACGGCGGCGCGCAATGCCTTCGCAGGTTCCTCCCTGGCGGGGGCCGGTGCGGTCGTCCTGGTGATGAGCCTCTCCCCCTTTCGCCTCGGTTATGCACCCGAACTCTACGTCTCCCAAATGCTGTCCAGCCGGCTCGTTCTACCCTTCGTGTTGTTCGCACTGACCGCGGGCCTGGAGGGACGCCTATGGCGCGCCGTGGTTGCAGGCGGCTTAGCGACATGGATCCACCCCAGTTTCGGCCTCGAAGGAGGTGGCCTCGCAGTCGCCCTGGCCGCGTTGGGGAGCCGACGCTCCCCAGCCGGTGAGGGCCACTGGGCCCGGAGCCTCGCCGGAGTGGGCGCATTCGGAGTGCTCGCTCTCTGGGGATTGTGGCCTTCTCTCTCCGACCCGGGGATCGACCCCGCACAGTTCATCGCGATCGAGACGATGTTCCGACACCCCCAGCACAGCCTGCTATCCCTCCAACCGCCGTCTGAGGGAATTCGCGCTGTCGTTTTCCTCGCAGCGTCGAGCCTGGCGCTGCTGGCCTGGATACGCCTCGCCCCTCCACCCGCCCCGCGCGCGGTTCGCGGCGGGATCTTGCTCTGGGGCCTGTCCCTTGCCTGTGTACTCGGGGCCCTCGCCTTCGAACTCGCCCCGGAACCATGGCTGGCTCTCGCCCGTCCACTCCGTGGTCTCGCCCTCGTCCGCTGGTGGGGACTCGTGTTGATCGGCGGCGCCCTCGGCCTCGCTCTGCAACGCCACGCCTCATTCGATCGGCGCCAACGCCTCTTGAGCCTCGCCGCGCTGACTGCTGCGGTTCTCGGAATCGCGGCCTCCCGACCCAGTGCCGGGGCGTGGTTGTGCCTCGGAACATCCGGCTCGATCCTTCTTCTCCTTCATGGGACCGCCCACCGTCGGCCCCTTGCGCGAATCGGCGCACGCGTGGGTGTTTGTACCAGCGCAGCCATCCTGCTCATCCAACTCGTTTGGCTCCCCCCTGGGATGCCTGAGAGCTGGCGAAACCGGACCGAACGACTTCGCCCCGCCCTTTCCCTCGACGACCACTCCGGCGACGACGCGGAGATCGCGCGCTGGGCACGACGCCATACGCCCGTCGACGCCGTCTTCTTGACTCCACCGGATGCAGGTTGGTTTCGGCTATGGGCCGAGCGCGCGGTGGTCGTCGACTTCAAGGCCTTCCCCTTCCAGGGCCAGGCCATGCTGGAGTGGCGGCGCCGACTCGACGACTGCTTTGGTCCGACGCGCGAGAGCGGGTGGCGGGCGGCACAGGAACTCGCACGGGCTTATGCCGAGACCCCTCCCGAGAGCCGGGTCGCTGGAAACTGTCGCCATTCAGCCAGCCACGCATTGATCCGGGGAGACCATCCGACCTCCCAGCCGGTTCTGGCCACCCGCGGTCGTTATCGAATCATCGCACTGCCCTGACGCCGTGGGCCGGGTCAGGGCGCTGTGGGAGACTCGTGGGACGGTTCCGCATAACCGAGGGCTTCAAGCAGCTCCTGGTGCTTGGTGTCCGGCACGATTGGGCGCCGGGCTCGCCCGACAGCGTCGGGCGCATCGGTCCAGGCGTCGAGTCGCTCCCGCAACGCACGCACCCTACCAGGCCGAACCCGTGCCAGATCTTCGACCTCTTGTGGATCGCTTTCGAGATCGAAAAACAGGGGATCGCCCTCCTCCGGCAGAATCAACTTCTCCCCTCCCAGTTCGATGGAGCGAAGGGGGCGAAGCCAGGGGCTTCTGTCCAGGTCCGGGTGACGCCTGGCCACCGCCTCCAAGGGTTTGGTCTTGGGAACGAGATACTCCCCCACAATGGGACGGTTGGCCGCACGCTCGGGATCCACGTCACGCAGGCTACGCCCTTCCACGGGGTGCCCGACGGGCGCGTCGACACCTGCCAATTCGAGCAGAGTGGGATAGAGGTCGACGCTCTGAACCGGTGCAGCCACGCGTGCAGGGCCAAACCCGTCGGGATGCCGAATCATCAGAGGAACGTGGAGTAGCGTGTCGTAGAGCGAGTATTCGTGGCCCAGGCGCCCATTTTGACCGGTGGCGTCGCCGTGGTCCGACACGACCACGATGACGGTGTCCTCGAAGCGACCCCGCTCGCGCAGACGATCGAGTAGGGAACCCACCACGTCGTCGAGGTGCCGAATCGACGCGTCGTAGATTCCCGCCAAGGCCTTCAACTCCGTCGACCCGTAGCTTTCGAACCCGAAGCTATGGGCGTGCCGCGACGCGTAGCCATGATCCATCTCGAAGGCGAGATCGACCAGGGGTTCGTCGAGGAATCGTGAGAGTTCCTCCCGGGTCACATACCAGGGCCGGTGCACCTCCATGAAGTTCAGGAAGGCAAAAAACGGCCGGTTCGGATCACGCTCCCCCTCCCAGTCCAGAAATGCCTGCCCGATCACCACACCTGCATCCTTGAACGGCACGAAGCGACTC
Organism: Myxococcota bacterium; assembly: GCA_022447545.1. Lineage (GTDB taxonomy): Bacteria > Myxococcota_A > UBA9160 > UBA9160 > SMWR01 > JAKVBI01. The sequence goes on along the minus strand of JAKVBI010000010.1, from coordinate 175,707 downwards.
CGGCGCTCGTCCCCCTCGTAGTCGCGGCCCTCCATGTACGCGTCGACGGCTCCTCGCCAACGGGGACTCCACGTGTATTCAGTGATCTCGAACCCCTGGGCGAGATTGTGCTCTTCGGAAACGAAGGGGTTCGCCGAGAATAGATAGGTGTCATAGCCGGCTGCGCCCAACACCTCGGCCAGGGTCGGATACTTGTCGGCCAACCAGCCATCACTGCCCGTCGCGCCATGCCGAGATGGGTAAAGGCCCGTAAAGATCGATGCGTGACTGGGTAGCGTCCAGTTACTGGTGGAACTCGCGCGTTCATAGACGGTCGCGTCCCGAGCGAAAGCATCCAAGTTGGGGGTGGTCGCTGCTTCGTACCCGTAGGCACCGAAATGCTTGGCCGATGCCGTATCCAACATGAGTACCAGCAGGTTCGGACCCGTGGCCGGCTCAGCCCCCTCGACCTCTTGCGAAACGGAGCACCCGCCGAGCCACAGCGCGCCGGCAAGCCCACCTACGGCCAGGGCCCTCGGCCCCCGTCGCAACCCGCCACCCACCAAACGCCTCCTCACACTCCCCCCATCGCCGCCCCGAGCCGATCGAGAAACTCCCGGCTGCCCTTGCGTTTCATCCGGAGACTCTCGAACCCCGCCCCCCCCATCTCCCCGAGCCAGGCGTTCTCGAGCAACTCGTAGAGAATCGCATAGGCGGCAACCCGGTGGCCCTGAGCACTGGGATGGAGCGGGTCACGATGGAGTTTGTCGTCCCCGATTGCCTGCTCGATTCGATAGATCTCGGTCAGATCGACCGAAGCCAAGGAACGCCGCGCCAACATCAGCGCCAGTTCCCGATGAGTTTCCGCCAGGGCGTAGTTGGGCAATTGAATAAAGACGGGGAAGACGACCACGAGAATCGGAAGGTCGTGTCGCGCCGAAATTTCGCCCAGTTCATCAAAACCTTTCGAAACTCTCTGACGCGAATCCGGATCCCGGTAGAGATCCGCGTAGTAGGACCGGTAGTCCCCCGTTTCGATGGCTTTGAACTGGGGGTCGTCACGATGCCAGTGCTGGGTCTCGCCGTACAGTCGACCTTCGATCTGCACGGATTGCAGCGCATAGCGAATCAGGGCGTAAAGCCTCAGTTGACGAGTTGCCAGGTCCTCCAGGTATCCCCGCTCGGCGTGGGTGGTTCGAGCAAGCAGATTTTCAAACTCGAGGCTGTAGGACTGGGCGTCGTTCAGGCAATAGGCGTAGATGACCAGGTCGGGCTCGAAATCCAAAACGCGTTTTTCGAGTGTCTTCACCGCCTGATCGATCCCATATCCCGGCACGCCGAAATTGATCACCTCGAAACGGCGATCCGAATCCGCCAGATCGCGGTTCAGCACCCGCTCGATGAGCGCCGCAAACGTGCGGTTCGCATCGACCTCGTACCCGAAGGCAATCGAATCACCGATGACTGCAATCCGAAAAGTCCCCGGTGGTTTGAACCGTAAAACCTCGGGGCCCCTCATTCCCTCGGAATTGATCCGATGTTCCCGGTCCCGTGAGCCCGGTTTGAGCTCGTAACGCAGCCCCGGATGCGCGGAGAGTTGGAAATTTTCTCGATAGACGGGCTGAATCTCGGGTCCGAGATCCAACCACCTCACCAACCCCTCGGCGACGAGGAGGGTGAGAACGCTGCTCACAAACAGCAGGAGAACCCGCGAGAGCGCGCCCCGCATCATGGGCGATGGTACCATAGGGAGCGGGTGACGAGTTCAGTGGCAGGGTCGGACGGATCGGCGAATCTCGATGGGTTACATCCGAGATCCGGTAGAGGTTTCGATTCAGATTCCAAGCAATCCATTCCCGTCCCGTGGGTGGTGGGGATCTTTTTCATCGCTCTCCTGGTGCGGTTTCTGCACCTCGTATATCTGAGCGATTCTCCCTTCTTCCAGTTTCTACTGGGAGATTCCGAGACCTACCACCGCTGGGCGCAACGGATTGTGGCAGGCAACGGTTTCGGCGGAGAGATTTTCTATCAAGCGCCCCTGTACCCCTATTTTCTGGCTGGGGTGTACGCCACTCTGGGTGAAACACCGTGGGCGGTCCGAGGCCTGCAGGCCGTATTGGGTGCGGGATCCTGCGCTCTGATCAGCGTGGCGGGAGCCGGATGGGCCGGGCGCGCTGCCGGTCTGTGTGCAGGCCTGATTCTCGCCCTGTACGCGCCCGCGATCTTTTTCGACGGCATCGTCCAGAAGTCCTCCCTGGACCTGTTCATCTTGTCCGGCTTGTTGGCACTACTCGGCACACGGGGTCATCCGCCACGTCCGGGCCTATGGTGGGCGATGGGTCTAACCACCGGGGTTCTGGCCCTGGTACGCGAGAATGCCCTGTTGTTGGCTGCCGTTCTCGTAGTTTGGCCCCTCCTCGAGTCCGGCGGCAACCGCCGCCGGGGAGTTCTGGTCTCGCTGGCCTTTGCGGCCGGGGTGGCATCCGCCCTCCTGCCGGTGGCCGCCCGGAATTACGTGGTGGGGGGCGGCTTCCACCTCACCACCTCGCAACTCGGGACGAATCTCTTCATCGGCAACAACCCCCAGGCCACCGGAAGCTACATCCCCCTACGGCCCGGCCGCGGTTCAGCATTGTATGAACGCGAGGATGCAATCACCCTGGCGCGAGAAGCGACCGGGAGAGAGCTCACCCCGGGCGAGGTCTCTCAGTACTGGACCCGACGAGCCGTGGGCTGGGCGCTGGCAAACCCCGGTCGGTGGTGGGATCTGACTCTGCGCAAAACGGTGCTCCTGTTGGACGCCGTGGAGAGTGTCGACACCGAGGACCAATACACTGTGGCCGACACATCCCCACCCCTGCGCATTGCAGGCGCCGTCGTCCATTTTGGCACTCTCCTCCCCCTGGCCGTGCTGGGGACCTTCGCGACGTGGCACCGCCGGCGAGAACTGGCTCTCCTCTACGTGATGCTCCTTGCCTACGCGGCAAGTGTCGTCGCGTTCTACGTCGTGGCCCGCTACCGCTTTCCATTGGTTCCCTTCCTCGCGATTCTGGCGGGGGCGGGTATCGCAGGCGCCCCGAAGTTCGCCCGTCGGGGTCCTCGAATCGCCCTTGTTTCCTGCGTCATCACCGTGACGGCCACAGCCCTGATCTCCAATCGGACCCGGTCTTCCCCAACGCTCATGCGAGCCGTCACCCACTACAACCTGGGCAACGCCTATGGCGCGGCGAAAGCCCCCGAGGAAGCCATCGCCCAATATTCTCTCGCGTTGACGCTCCACCCGGACTTTCGTGATGCGCGCCACAACCTCGCCAACTTGCAGACTGTTCTAGGCAACCACGAAGTTGCCAAGCGCCTGTACCGAAAGAACCTGGCCATACACCCAGCCGATGCGGCAGCCCACAACAATCTCGGCAGTCTCCTACACCGCGAAGGGCACCGTGAGGAAGCCCTGAGTCACTACCGCCGGGCCGCCATCAGCGATCCCCTCTACGCGACCCCGCACTACAACATGGGCGTCGAGGCCCAGGAGAGACGCGACCCTCTCGAAGCCTCCAGGCACTTCGCCCGGGCCCTCCAGATCGACCCCACGCTGCAATCCGCGCGGCGCAGTCTCGCTTTGACGCTATATCGCAGCGGCAACTTCAGCGCCGCCCTCCCCCACCTGATCACTGCGATTCAGGCCGAGACCCCCGATTCCGAATTGTTGCTGATCACTTCCTGGATCCTCTCCACTCACCCATCGCCCAGCGTTCGCGATGCGGAGAAAGCCCTCGAATACGCGCGTCGCGCCCAACCCTCCGACCGTGCGGCGACTGCGCGCGCTCTGGATGTCCTGGCCGCCGCCTATGCCGAAGCCGGGGACTTTTCGCGCGCCACCCAATATGCGCTGCAGGCCCTGAAGGCAGCGCAACACCCCAAGGGTAAACGAGCCCAAGCACTGCAATCGCGCCTGGACGAATATCGCCGCAAACGCCCCCACCGAGAACCCGAGAAGCGAGCGTTCTCACCAGATCGTGTCGAAGGCCATCTCCCAGCCAATGGTCTGGAGCCCGATGATCACGAGCCCGGCCAGGGGCGGAAACCCTCGGGCAGTACTGGCGAGGGCAACCGCTGGGGGAACCAGGAATAACAGGATCCGCTCGGTCTCCAACAGGTACAGGCCCCCAAAACAAGCCACTAAGAACCCTAGGCCCAGGGCCGTCGACAACCTTGCGGCCCCCGGTCCGAGTTGCTCCCAGCGAAGCATCGAAAGCCCCGCCAGAATCGGCAGACCGAGAAGCGTAGAGACCGCGAGAACATTCCCGACCGAGGCATACAACCAGACCTCGAAGCCACCGAGATCCCTGCCCACGACGGCACTCATGGCGATTTGGTTGAGCCCTCTCGCATTTTGAAAGCTCGCCCACGCATCGAAACCTGTGGAGAACGCAAGAACCACGGGCACCGCAGTGAATACCGCGGCAATTTCGAACAAGCCCCGCACCCGAGTTCGCCATGGCCACTCGCTCTGCAGGCAAAGCACCGCCCCCACCACGAGACCCAGCACCCAGGTTGAGTGGCTGAGCATCCCCGCAAGGGCCAGGACGAGCCCCAGTGCAATGCGACGCCAGGCCCGGGGGGTCGCGGCCTCCGCCATGGCGAAAGCAAGGCCCGTGGTCGCCACGACGGCGAACAGGGCATCGAGAGTCAGTGCGCCATACAGGACGGCGGATGGAGCCGCACCCACCAGGAGCGCCGTCGTACGCCCAGCGACTCTTCCGCCCACCTGCCAACCAAGCGCATAGGCCGGTAGCACCACAAGTGCGGCGGCGAGGGTCAACCAGACTCCCAATCGCTCGAGATCTCGACCCAGCACGGCGTAGAGGCCGTGATACATGAGCGCAAACCCCGGCGGCTTCGTACGACCATGGAGGCTCAGCTCTGATTGTAGATGCGTGTAGTCGGCCAGGAAATCGCCGGCGCTCACCACGCGGTCCGCATCGTAGAGGACAGCCTCACCCGCGTATCGAGCCAATTCCGTTCCGGGTAGGAAATCGCTGCGCAGCGCATGAACGGAAAACCGGAAGGCTGCCGCAAAGCAAAAGGCCAACAACAGAAACACCCAGGTTCTGGAGATCTGGCGCTGCTGGACCCACACTCCACCCATCAAGACCGGGAGCGCCACCCAACCCACCGGCAGCCACCGTGGATCGAAGGCGGCATAGAGTGGAGCCAGGGGAGGCAGAGCCCCAATGGCGGTGAGCACGTACGTGGGCTCGCGCCACGCATGAAAGACCGCAATGCACCCCGCCAGGACCACAGCGGCGGCGATCACTCGTCGCGCAAAACTTCCCTGAGACTCCACCGAGGGCGATCGTAGCGGACCCTCGGCTCAGACGAGTAGCTCCCGCAACAGTTCCAGGTTCTCCCGCTCCTCGGGAGCGATTTCGCCATCGGAAATGACCACCCCCTCGATTTCATCGAGGAAGGCGACGCGGTGCTCAACTGGAATCTGAGTCGGATCCACCGTCTCCGGCGCCGGGGGAACTTCAAGCCACTCCCGGACTTGTTTCTTGTCGTCGTCATCGAGGTTCAGACGCCGGATCAGCTGTGCCACGAAGGCGCGTTCCGCCGTCCTGACCTGGAGGTCCGCCCAGGCAAAAGAGCAGACGAACTTCATCAGTTTCAGACGCTCGGTTCGATCCATTTCATTCAGCATGGTCGCCCCTTCCGCTCGGCGTGGATCGCCTCGGCTGTATTAGGGCACGCTCGGAACGTCTCGTAAAGGTCGAAAATGGGGGATTCCGAGCCCCAAGGCCCGGTTACCTTCCCATTTTCGCGAACACCTCTCGCAAGCGCCTCACATCCAGAAATCGAGCTGGCCGAGCCACCAGTGCCCAGACACTGAGAACGGCCAGCAGGCGCGTCATCTCCGAGTTGAACATCCCATGACATGCCGACGCGAGGCGCCGCCAGAGTTCGGCGTTTTCCCCACCCGCGGCCACCCCGAACGACACCACCGCCAGGCCCCAGACCTGCAGCAGGGTGAAAAGATTGACCAGGAACAATCCGAGCCCCAGTGCCCACAGGCGACGCAGCCAAGGAAGGGGCGTCGCGATCACGAGAGCCGCGATACTCACCAGAGACCAGTATCCCCGCTCGTGGATCTTGAATCGTGCCGTAAAGACCGGCGAAAAGCGCCCCTGCTGGTATCCCAACATCTCGGTGTCCGAGTTGTCCGTGCGATCGAGAGGAGTTCGAAGCCGAGCCTTCGAGCCCTCGGGCAGGCTCTTGAGCACGACGTTGGCCTCCGCGTGAAAGGCCCTCGCATACAGGTCCGTGAAATCTGGCATCTGGGTGGCCAAGACGATCAGGAGCGCAGCCTGGACAGCGAACAGGTAGATCGATTTTTTTTCGGACCGCTTCACGGGTTCGCTCATTCGAAAGTTTCCCTCTGGCGCAAAAGGCCCAGGGCGATCAATGCCAGCAACCCATTCGGCAACCACAAGGCAACCACCGGTGAGGCCCACCCCTGCTCGACCAATTGACGACCGAAGGTCGACAGCAGGTAGTACCCCAGTGCCACCAGAGCACACAACAGTGTGCCCCACGATCGAGCCCCTCGTTTGGCACGGATACCGAGAGGAACCCCAACGGCCGCGAACAGGACCGGAGCCATGGGCACCGCCCAACGACGCTGCATCTCGAGTTCGTAGGCGATGGGATCCCTGATGAAATAATTCTTCAAACTCCCGCCCTGCTCCACGATCTCCAGCGCCGCCCGAAGGTCCGCATTCGACATGTCATACGGCCGCAGATGGTGCTTCCCCACGAGGAACGAAGCTGAGAGATCGAAGGAGTATCGCATCTCCTCGAAACTGAACCGCTGGTGTTCGTTCGAATGAGCGGGTTGCTCGACGTGAACCTCGCCATCCGTCAACTCGAAGGCCAGAGTTCTCGAATCCTCCTCGAGGACGAATCTCCCGGAACTCGCCAGAATCAACAACGGACGGGTTCGATCCGTGTGATCCGAGATCAGAACCCCCTTCATTTCGCCGCTCTCCAGACGTTCTTTGACGAACACCACACGCCCGGCGACGGTTCGAAATGCACCGGGCTCGAACTCCGTCGCGCGGGTGGCCAGATCTCGGGCCACGAAGCGCATTTCCTGCCTCGCTCGATGTTCGACGTGATGCAGGAGACCGCCGGTGCCCACCGAGACGACAACACCCAGGGCAACCACGGGAACCAGCAAGGCTCGCCGGCCCAGACCACAGGCGGAAAGAGCCAGAATCTCCCCATCCGCCGCCATGCGTGCCGCCACCGTTAAAACCGCAAACAGGAAGGCGATGGGCACGGTGTACGTCGCCACGATCCCTGCGATGGGCAGCAGCAAACCACGAAAATCCGTCCACTGGAACCCGAGAACCATCAGATCGCTGGCGTAGCGGGAGGCATTCCCCCCAAGAAAGATCAGCGTGACCCCGATGCCGGCCAACAGGGTGTAGAACACCACTTCGCGTAGAACGTAACGGGTGAGCGTAAGAGACATCACTCGGCACGATACTCCGATCCCCTCGGACCCTGCGACATCGATGAAACCTCGGGACTGGCGTAGCATTGACTCGCGCAGATTGGCCAGAACAGCCCAGAGATCCTCTTCGACCATGCCCCGTCCGAAGCCACACCCGGTTCCCAGCCCTCGCCGTCGACGATGGCAGCGCCCCTGGCCTTGGCTCGCAGCACTCTGGGCGGGGTGCGCGTTGTCGGAACCCGCCGACCATCCATCCCAAACGACGCGAACCGAAATCGAGCGACAGCGGATGATCGAGGAACAGATCGAGCAACGAGGCGTCGATTCTCCCAGGCTGATTGAAGCTCTAGGGAAAGTCCCTCGCCACGAGCTCGTACCCGCCCACCAACGGCACCACGCCTACGAGGACCGTCCCCTATCGATCGGCCACGGACAAACGATCTCACAGCCCTACATCGTCGCGTTCATGACCGATCAGTTGGAACTCGACGGCTCGGAACGCGTCCTCGAAATCGGTACCGGTTCCGGCTATCAGACTGCGGTCCTCGCAGAACTCGCCCATCGCGTTTTCAGCATTGAAATCGTCGAGCCCCTAGCCAACCGAGCACGAGCGGACCTCGCACGACTCGGTTATCAAAACATCCAGTTACGCCATGGAGATGGCTATCGAGGCTGGCCCGAGGAGGCCCCCTTCGACGCCATCATCGTCACGGCAGCCCCGGACCACGTGCCTCCCGCCCTGATCGAACAACTGGCGGTGGACGGACGCATGATTCTCCCCGTGGGTCGGCAGGCCCAGGAGTTGCGACTCGTTCGCAAGACCGACCATGGAATCGAAACCGATCGCATTCTGCCCGTCCGCTTCGTTCCCATGACGGGTGAGGCCAGGGGCGACCGGCGATGAAGGTTCGGTAGCTGGCGCACGGGCCCGGGGATCGCGATCCTGGCGGGGTGAAATTCGCTGCAGACTGTCTCCGCATTCTCGAATCGGGCGACCTCGAGGACAAGTTGCGCCCCTTTTCACATCACGGAAGTGGGGAGCCGAGTCCGGCTTCCGGGAGAATCCGACCGCCCACGCGCCCGACCCGATCCTCGGAGATCGCCATGGCGGCCGGCGCGGGGCGACTGCCCCGGCCTTCCAAACTGGGCGAACCGTCGGCACGGGCGCACTGCCTGGCTCGCTTTGCGCATCACGAATTATTGAGCGTCGAACTCTTTGCCTGGGCACTACTGCGCTGGCCCGATCTACCCGCTGGCCTCCAGCGCGACCTTCAACGCGTTCTCGCTGACGAACAGGCCCATTGTCGCCTGTATCTTCATCAGCTGAAGGCTCTCGGGTACGCGTTCCACGACTTCCCACGGTCGGACTACCTCTGGAAACATCTGCCCGCCATCGACGCATCGCCTCACGGCATCTCCGCCTTCCTCTGTGCCATGGGGCTGACCTTCGAACAAGCCAATCTCGATTTCACGCTGATCTATCGCGACGCGTTTCGAAACGCGGGAGACGAAGCCTCGGCACAGGTGTGCCAGGTAGTGCACGACGACGAGGTGCGGCACGTCGCCCTGGCTGCCCACTGGCTCGAGCAGCTCGACGATCGGTCCGGAAACCCAGCACTCCCCCACGACTCCATTGCCCGCTACGAACATGTCATCCCCTTCCCGCTGGGCGCCGCGCGAGCCAAAGGACGCGTTTTCGATACCGCATCCAGACAACGGGCCGGATTGTCCGAAGCCTTCATCGAACACGTGCGCCAAGCTCGTTCGAGTGCACAACTCGCGGGAACATCCACAGAGCGGAAAAGCGAGTGAACGCCTTCCCGAACATCGGGGCCGAAGAGGGCCCAAGCTGGAAAAACCACCAGAATCTCCCCGCGGTGGCGACGACCCGTCGCCTCTGGGAAGCCCTGGTTCTGCAAAGGCCCCGGGAAGACTCTGGACAGCCGCAAGTTCTGGCAGGTCCCCGACCGGCCACCTTGGACGCGTGGGTAGGCGCGCCCGAGAACAGCGTGGCATGGCTCAATACCCCCGAGGCATTGGAAATCGCCCAACGACGAGGCGGCGCTCTCTGTGGCGCCTCCCCCGGGGTGGTAGAGCGCGTCCACGACAAGGCATTTGCTCTCGACGTCGCTCGCCGCCAGCGTCTCGTTCCCAGCGAACTCGAGGAAACCAGCATCGCCCTGGAGAGTTCTCTCCTGGCCGAACCCGAGCGAGCCGTGCGACACATCCAGTCCCTCGTCACTGCCTGGCCCGACTGGGCGAAACGGAGCTTCACGCTGAAGCCACGCCACGGCAGCAGTGGACGGGGTCGAGTGGGCTGCACGAACGGCCAGGTCGACACACCCGCCCTGCGCGGTGCTTTGCCGCGCCTCGCGCTACGTGGAGGAGCGATCCTCGAACCTTGGCTCGAGCGCCGATGCGACCTTTCCGCGCAGATGCACGTCCAGCCGAATGGGGACGTCACCCTGCTCGGAACTCTGGAACAACGCGTCTCGCCGGCTGGAGGCTATCTCGGACACGCCGGGTTCATCGATGCTCGCGGTCGCATCCACGCCGGTCCTCCCCACGACGAAGATCTGCGCGAGCCCGCCGCGACCACCGCAAGGGCCGCTGCTGAGCTTGGCTACACGGGCCCCTGCGGGATCGACGCCTTCTCCTTCCTGGACCGCCAGAGAAGGGAGACCCTCCGCCCCCTCTGCGAGTTCAACGCGCGCTTCACGTTGGGGTGGGTGGTGATCGGACTTCTCAAACGCGCACTTCCCCTGATTCGCGAGGGGATCGGGATCCTCGCCGAGCAACGCCGCGCCTTTGTCTTTTTCCTGGCCGAACCTGAGGCGGGATGGCCCCGCACCGATCACCGTAGCGACCTCCAGTTCATCCCGCTGTGGCGAAAGGGCGAAGAAGAACGACCCGGTTTCCTGGTTGCAACTGACCGGGACGTCATCGATGCCGAAATCGGCGGATCGTGAAATCGGTCACTGCCAAGGCCCGACGTCCATAGAAAAGGGCATTCGCGCCGCATAAACCGAAGCGATCGTGGCGTGGGAGAGTGCCGCGAGGCCCAGATGTCGTCTGCGGTCCGCTTGAAAGAGCCAGCCCCAAACAACACCCAGCACGAAAGTGCCCGCCATCAATGGGGCATTGGGAGCGTGAAGCGCGGCAAAGATCACGCCACACAGCAGCGCCACCAGACTCCGACTGGCGCCCCCCGCAAACCCACCGGGCCCTACTCCCCGGCGCAGACGAACGTTGAAATAGGCGAGAAACAGCGCTTGCTGAACCATCGCCCACAACCAGTAGAACGCCACACCCGCCCGGTCAGGATGAGGCCATAGCGCATCGAATACCCGACCGGTTCGAGGGTCTTCGAGACTCGGCTCGAGCCAAGACGCTCCCCACCAGACGCCGACCACACCTGCAATCGTCAAGGGGACGAACACGCGGGCAGCCGTCGCCAGATTGTCCCACCGCATGCACGCACCGACCAACTGCAGCATCACGACACTCGCCACCCCAACGCCCAACAGATACCCGCCGGCGCTTCCGGTTAGAAACTCGAATACCCACGGCAGATGCTTTCGAACACCGAGGCGCGCCAACAGGTTGGGCCAACCCTGGGCGACTACCAGCGAGATGCTGGCCACCCACAAGACCCGCGTCCAACCCTTGCCAAAGGCGCCGAGCCTCGGCCGCAGGCGACCAAAGCCCGACGGCAATCCCCACGCCGCGGCGCAATCTCCGTGGAGGATCGGCGAAATCCAAACCATGCCGACCACACCCATCACCAGAAACCCGTGGCCCATCGCCTGCTCGAGTGCCTCGGAGGCAACACTCACCCCCCCACCAATCAAGCCCCAAATCGAGAACTCGAGGACAGCGAACATGACGACGGCCTCGATCAGGTTCGCTCGAGGTCCGAAACGGTCGACCTCCTCTTCCAGGGCCGCATTGAGCGACGGCGATGCCACGCGTTCAGATTCCGAAAGCATGAGCCGCCCATCTCCTTCGGGTTCGCAAGCCAGAACAAATCCGAAGGTCCATCCGTTCCGTGGGTTCACGGCCGGACCCGGTGATTCAGCCCGTCTCGTACAGGAAAGAACCATCCCCCGCGATCGTGCGAGCGGCATCCCCAGCAATCCGAAGATGTTCGAGGTGGGCGTAGGTCTCGCTATCAGCCATGGGACCCCAACTACGACGCGAAAAGAGATGGCGCGTATAGGATTCGACACGAGACGGCCCCAACGCCCGCCCGATCGATTTAACCTTGTCGAGACGCTCGACGTGGTGACCCTTGATGGCGTCGGTGCGCGCCGCCAGGTCCGAAAAGGGATGTCCGTGTGCAGGTAGCACTTGTCTCACATCAGGAATCTCGGCCACCAGATCCAGGGATTGAAAAAACGCATCCAGCGGATCTCTGGACGAACTGATGCCCGAAATGTGTGGAGTGATACTGGGCAGTACGTGGTCTCCGGCCAGAAACAGCCCGCCTTCGGGGTCGTGAAGGCAAAAATGATCCATGGTGTGCCCCGGTGTATGAACAACGAACCACTCACGGGACGCAAAGCGAACCACATCGCCGTGGTCTACCGTATCGGTGATTCGAGGAATCGGCCCAGATCCCAACCAGCGCATAGCAGCCCACTTCACACGCGTTCGAAAGCCTGCCTTCGGATGCTCACCGCCCCAGGGCGTCCGACGCTGTCGAGCCTCTCCCGATGACACATGCGCGTGTGCCACCCCCTCACGACTCGGACCCGTCTCAGACGCACCGCCTTTTTCCGAATCCCGTTGCGCCTGGAGATCTTCCACCGAGACCTCGGATTCCCCATGAGTCGGGGAAGGCGGACCGAAGGAGAAGTTCCGGTGGGCCAGAATCTTGGCACCCGACTCTTTGGCAATCCGATTCGCGCCCCCGAAGTGGTCCGGATGAGAGTGGGTGACCACCACAGTGTGAATATGCCGAGGCGCGAGACCCGCCTGTCCCAGGCGATCCTTGAGGGCACGCCAAGTCGAAGGTCCAGGGAGACCCGGGTCAACGACCGCACACCCTTCATCATCCAACATCGCGTAACAATTGACGTGTCCGAGACCTGGCATTCGAATGGGGAGTTCCATCCGAAGAACGCCCGGGCCCACTTCCGTCACCTCGCGGCGCGCGGTTTCTTGCTCTTGTCTCTTTGGCATGGGCGCGGAGACTAACGGATCGGAACCGACGCGCCATCCTCCACGAGGATCCGACAATCCCGCGCTACCCTGGTGTCGATGGGAATCTTCGTAACCGTCCCGCTCGCAATCCTTTCGGGCACCTTCGCTCTTGCATGCAGCGACGCCCCCCCCCTTCGAACCGCAGGTGCAACGAATACGAAGCAAGCCCGCCTGGAGCCCGTACCCGCGTCGGACCGGCCCAACATCCTGCTCATCACCGTCGACACCCTGCGCGCCGACCGAACCTCCGTCTATGGATACGGGCGACCGACAACACCACATCTCGAAGCAATCGCCATGCGTGGCGCACGGCTGGACCCCGTCTACACACCTATGCCGACCACCTTGCCAGCTCACGTCGCGATGTTTACCGCTCGCCACGGCCGAGAGTTCCATGTTCGGAAAAACGGCACCCCTCTTCCCGAAGAAGCACATACCTTGGCCGAACGCCTGGCCGCTGCCGGCTACGACACCGCGGCCTTCGTCAGTTCGTACGTGCTCGACCACCGATTCGGTACCGATCAGGGCTTTTCGGTCTACGACGATGACTTTCGGGGTGCCGAGAGCGACATGCCCGAGGGCACCACCTGGGACAGCAAGGCCATCGAACAACCCTTCGACCGACGAGGTTCAGACACGGTCGATGCCGCGATTGCTTGGCTCGAACAGAGAAACCCGGACGCACCCTTCTTTCTCTGGGTTCACCTTTTCGACCCCCACCAGCCTCTTCGACCCCGGGAACCCTTCGCCTCGGAATTCGTACGACCCAACCTCGCGTCCGAGCGCGACCGTGTCAGCGACCAATACGACGCCGAGGTCGCCTACGCAGATGCGCAGATCGGTCGTATCGTGAGCGAAGCCGACCGAAGGGCACCCGATGGTGAAACACTGACCGTGATTACATCGGACCACGGTGAAGGGCTCTGGGATCACGGATGGTTGGAACACGGTGTCCTGCTCTACGAAGAGGCCAGCCGCGTCCCCCTCATCTTCCGCTGGCCAGGTCGGATCCCTGCGGGCCTGGAGATCAACCAGCCAGCCAGCCTCCTCGACCTCACACCCACTGTACTCGGCCTCGCAGGCCTCCCCATGGAGGACGAGCCCCGATCAGGTCGGGACTTGACCCCGCAACTCACCCAGGCCGAACCCAGCGATCTCAATCGCCGCATCGTGATGGCACGGAGGTCCTATCGTGGCACTCCCCGTATCCTTCACCGGCGTGTCGCGGGTTCGAGTCGAGCGGTACGCTGGAGGCAATGGAAATTGATCCGATCCATGAAGGAGTCCGGTGCAGAACTTTACAACCTCGATGAAGACCCCCAAGAGATCCACAACATCGCGAGTCTGCACCCCGCCATTACCGACAACCTTTCCATCGAACTCAAGCACTGGCACGACTCCCTCCCCCTACCAAAAACGATCGACTCGCCCCTCGACCCCGAAGTGAGCGAGCGACTGAAGGCTCTCGGATACGTGCCCTGAAACGTGATTCCAGGCGACCCCGATGACCTGCTACGTTACGCGTCCCTTGCAGGAGGCCTCATGACGGACCCCATCACCTATGAATTGACCGGCCGCGTCGCAAAGATCACCTTGGACGACGGCAAGGCCAACGCCATCGGACATACCTCCATCGAAACTCTTCACGAAATGCTGGACCGAGCCGAGAGCGAAGCCGGTTCGGTCCTTCTGGCAGGACGGCCCGGGAGGTTTTGTGCGGGCTTCGACCTCGGCGTGATTCAGAGCGGCTCGATCGATGACGTGCGCACTCTCGTCAAGGCTGGCGGCGAACTCTTTACTCGACTCTACGCATCTCCGCAGCCCATTATCGTTGCGTGTACCGGGCACGCGATTGCTGCAGGCGCGATCGTTCTTCTTGCAGCCGACACGAGAATCGGAGTGCAGGGTGAGTTCAAACTCGGACTGAGCGAGGTGAGTATCGGCATGAACTTGCCAATCTTTGCCTTCGAACTTGCACGCGAACGTCTCTCCAAGCGCCATTTCATTCGCGCAACCACCCAGGCCGAGCTTTACGGCCCCGATGACGCTGTGGATGCGGGCTATCTCGATCGCGTCGTCTCCCCCGAAGACCTTCTCGAAGCCGCTCTCGAAGAAGCAGCACAACTCGCCGAAGTGCCCCAGCCCGCCTACCGCACCACCAAAGCCAGCATCCGCAAGGAGGCCCTGGAACACATCCGCACCACACTCGATGCGGACATGGGAAACCTGAACACCGCCTGAGACACAGCCCCCAAAGCCAGAATCTCAATCGGTCGCATAACCGAGGGCCCGCAACTTCGATTCGTCCTCGGTGCCCAACTCCTGCCAAACCCGTTCCGCGCCGGCGGTTGCGCGCTGCATCTGCCGAACCTTCTGAACCATGGAGGTCCGCAATTCCGGGTGGACTTCGCTCAAATCGAGTTCGTCATCCCCACGTGTGAGGAGCCGCACGTCCCACTCGGCGCTGCCATTCGGCTCTGACAGAGTGAGCTTGTAACGGCCTTCAACAAATGCGTACCGAGGAATCGCACTTCCGCCCAGAGTGGCCAGAAACACGCCCCTCTCTTCCTCACGCGGCAACGAGCCCATCAGGTCACGGGCGTGATGACGCACTGGACCCTGCGACTCGGTGGGCTCCCTCGCCTCGGCCCCCAGAGCTAGCGACAGGAGAGTCGGATACAGATCGACCAGGGAAACGACACCCGTCCGGTTGCCCGGCTCCAGTCCAGGCGATCGAATCAACAGCGGAACGTGCACGATGGCCTCACTCAAGTGTTCGCCGTGGGCAAACCAGAGATCCCCTTCCCCAAGAGATTCACCGTGATCTGCCGTAAACACGACGATGGCGTTCGAAAGAAGACCCTGGTCGTCCAAGGTCGCCAACAAACGACCAATCTCTGCGTCCACGAAACTCACCTCGCCGGCGTAACCCGCTCGATAAAAGCCGACATCGGCGTGACCTCCAAGGAATTGATACCGGGGGATCCCTCCCATCCCTCCGTGATCTGAAAGAACGGGAAGTCGTCGCCTGCCATCTTCGCGGCTTCTCTCATTCGCGAGATGTGCGGCCCGCAATTCATCCGGCGGATCATAGGGGCCATGAGGGTCCTGATAGTGGACCCAGAGAAAGCAGGACTTCCCTTCTCGCGCACATTCGTCAGCCGCGGCGATCGCTGCATCAGTGGTATCCGGTGCCAGTCTTTCCGGCGCACCACGAGTCGCCTCGCGGTCGGACATGTCGTCGTCGAAGCGATCGAACCCCATAGAGAGTCCACTGCTTTCGCGAAGCACCCAATTGCTGACGACTGCCGCCGTATTCCACCCATGCTCATCCAGTCGCTTCGCGAGGGTTTCCGTCGAATCCGGAATCTTCGACTCGTTGCCCCACAATCCCAAGGCAGACGGATATCGACCCGTCATGATCGAAGCCACCGAGGGGAGCGTAAAACTCGCCGGGGTGTAGGCCGCGCGGAAGACGAGACTATCCTCCGCCAATGCGTCCAGATTTGGCGTCAACCCTCTCGCGTCACCGTAAGCACCCAAGTGATCGGCTCGCAACGTGTCGACCGTGACTAGCAGGAGAAATCGCGGCGATTCAAAACCGCTACAAGCGAGTCCTACCAACCCGAGGAGAAGAAACAAACATCTCCGCATCGTCGCGATCGTACCGAGCGGTGGGAATTCGAGCCACTTCACATCCACGATCCACGGACGGTGGGCTAAGATTTATCATCGGCTGGAGGCCACCATGCGACATTTCGCCAATGCCATTCGTACCGGAAACGCTTTCCGCGGAAACCAGCGTCGCGAGCGGGCAATCGCCTGTGTCGCCTCAATTCTGCTCGCTAGTTGCATGGGAACAGCTTCGTTGACCGCGAGTTTACCGCCCGATATTCCGATCCTTTCCGGTACCCGTGTTCTCGAAGCCAGCCAGGTAGAAAACGGCGTGACCGCCAAGCTGAGAGTCGCAGGCGAAAAAATGACGGTGGCTCGCACCTACCGAGAGAGCCTGAGGACCGCGGGATGGAGGATCAGTGCCCAGAAGGACACGCCCACCGGCGAAACGCTGATCTTTGCCGACAAAGCTTCCCCGCCGCGCAGTCTCTCCCTGATGTTGACGGGTGAAGACAACCGCACGCTCGTGCTCCTCATGGAAACCGTGCACTGAAGGCCCACACCCCGAGCCTTCGAGAGCCATCCGTGGCGAGGCCCGAATCTCGCTCGACAAATTCCCTCCGCACATGCTAGACGGACCGCATGAGCGAATCTCCTGTCAGCGTGGAGCGCAACGGTTCGGTCGCGACCCTTTGGCTGGACCGTCCCGAGCGCCGCAATGCCCTGGACACGGCCACCCTCGAAGCCCTGATCCAACGAGTTGCCGAACTCGAGCATGACTTCGAACTCAAAGTCCTCATCCTGGCGGGACGAGGCAAAGATTTTTGTTCTGGCGCGGACCGAACCTCACCCCCCGGGGTTTCCGCGGGCATGGAGGGGCGCGAACGCCGCTTCGCTTCACAACTCGGCCGAAGAGCGGCCCGGGCCCTCGAGGACCTCGAAGTCGTCACCATTGCCCGCGTGCACGGCCACGCCATCGGTGGCGGGTGCGTACTCGCCCTGGCCTGCGATTTCAGAATCGCCGAGGAGGGTGCCGTCTTCTCTCTCCCCGAAGTCGACCTCGGACTCCCGCTTACCTGGGGTGCATTACCCAGGTTGGCGGCTGAGATTGGAGCGGCGAGAGCCCGTGAAATGATCCTGATGTGCGAGCCCGTCGACGCCCCACTTGCCTGCCAATGGGGCCTCGTTCACCGGGTCGTCCCAGAATCCGACCTCGGCACTGAGGTGGATCGCTGGGCAGATCGTATCGCCTCCAAACCGGAGATGGCCGTGCACATGACGAAGACACAATTCCGAAGTCTAGCGAGACGCAGTGGCCTGGGTGATATCACCGAGAGTGATGGAGATCTGCTCACCGGCGCCGCGCGAGGCGATGTGGCTCGGCGCAGTTTCAGCTGAACGCCCGAAGGCACCGGCCGGGAAACTCCCTGGCCGGTGCCGAGGGGATCTAGCGCATGGAGGCCGGAGCACTCGGCGCCACGGTCTTCATCTCGAAATTCCGGGTCGTGAGTTCGTTGCCGGACTCGTCCAGTGCCGTCACCTGCCATTCACCGATCCAACTCGGCTCGAGGTTCTTGCTGGACCAGGCCCGCCAGCGTTCGGCACCGATCTGAAACGGCACTTCAGCCATCACTTTCCCCTGATACTCCCAGCGGTGGATCGCAGTCTGTCCACTCATCCCTTTGAATTCCGTAAAGAACATGATCTTCCCCGAGTCGTTCATGAGCTCGACGACGGAATCCTGGGGTTCGCGCTCGGAAATCGTGGTCGTGAAAACCGCTCGAACGACACTCCCTGCCGAACTATTCGTGTCCGAGTTCTGCTCGGCTCCGGCGGATCCAGCCAACAGAAGTGTCCCGACGAAAAGCAGAATCGTTCCCGTGAATCGCATTGCCAATCCTCCCATCTGAGTGCGTGCCGGGTCCAGACCAGCGCGCATCCGGCGACCGACCCGACGAAGTGAAAGCGGGAGCCGTACTCGTGGCGACTCCTCCCTGAGGCACCGGAACCGAACACAGCTCGGTTCGACACCGCCTCCTCCCCCTCTTCGGAACGACACCCCGGGAAGGTGAAGCGAAAAGCCCCCAATCGAGACAATCTTGTCGCTAGGGGATGGTTTTGCGCACCAACCGCACACGCCCGTTTTTGACGAGCCGCGTGGTTGGCCCGGCTTCGATCTGCCCAGGGGAATCGACGCCGGCGTAAAAACCTAGGAATCGCTCACTTCGACTCGAAACGAGAGCGCTACCTCGAACCCACCGCCCTCCCGATTCCGGCCAGCCGCCACGGCGCCCATGCGATCGGCAAGCCCCTTCACCAGCGCCAGACCGATCCCCGTTCCCTTTGCGGTGCGGGTCATTTCGTTCTCCCCGCGATAGAACGGCTCGAAGATCTTACGCAGATGCCGCGGGTCCACACCTGGGCCTGCATCCCGCACTGAAAGCTTCACGACTTCTCCGATCCGCGCGCACTCGATGTCAATCTTCTTCGAAGCCTCCCCGCTTGCGGAGTACTTCAGAGCATTATCGATCAGGTTATAAATCACCTGCACCAGCGCATCTCTTTCGTGGCGGACGTTCGGAAGCCCTTCCTCGACCTGAACTTCCATCTCGAAACCCGACGCTTGCACGGTTCCCTTCAGAGTTCGCACGGCCTCCAGTACCACAGGCCCGATATCCCCACTCTGGAGCGCCATCTCGCGAGTTCCCTGCTCGAGCCGGGAAAACTCCAGGACATTGTCGATCAATCGAGTCAACCGCTCGGATTCCGATGTGATGGTCTCGTAGTACTCCACTCGGCGGTCCTCGCCGACCATACCCTCTCTCAACATCTCGCCGTGCATGCGAATCGCAGTCAAGGGCGTCTTCAACTCATGAGTGACCGCCGACGCAAAATTGCTTCGCCTATCCGCATAGCGAACCGTCACACCTACCATGTGATACAGCGCAAACAACCCCACGGCCCCCACCACCACCAGCAGGACGACGACGATGTAGAGATAGTTGGTCCGCCCAGGATCGGACATCGGCGGAAGCATCAACCGAATGGCCAAATCACTGAAGGGCTCCGAAAACCGGTGAAAGTACACATAGGCCGTGGGCAATTGACGCGGATGAGGCCGTGCATCTCGCAAGAAAAAATCACGTGCGGCGTCCTGCGCCACCTCACTTCCACCCAAAACGGACTCGTCGAGCCAGCGCGTCAGCGCCCTGAAATCGAGCACCAATCCCTGTCGAAATCGCTGCCCAGCCATGACGGCCTCGCGATAAAGGAGTAGGTGATCTCCACCCACCCTCTTTCCCTTCATCGGGTACAGCCCGACAGGCAACACACCGGGCCTTCGATTTCGGAGGGCTTCATCCACATCAAAATGGCGACCGAGTTGCGCGCCATGATCCACGCCCGAGGCCGAGATGTCTCCAACGAAGATCGATCTACCTGGCGAGGCACTCGCTCCTCGCTCGAGAATCGTTCTTTGGCCCAACGCCATGTCACGAAATTCGATGGTGGCGCCGTCTCTGCCTCGAGAAAGTCGAATCGCCAGAGAACGTGGCTGACCTGCTCGATTCAAAGAACGAAGAGCATCGAAAGTCGCATCTGAGTCCTCGTTGCCGACGGAGTTGCCACCTTCCTTTTCCGACAGTTCCACCGGAGTTCGATCGCCCCCACCGGCCATCGATAGAGGCACCTGTCGAGTGGTCCCTGGAGTCGCCGTAAAGATCGGATCGACCGAAGACGAATTCTTCAACGATTCAGAACTTCTGGACCGGTGGGTCCCCGTCTCCCTTCTCTCCGGCTGGAGTCCCAACCGAACGATCCGGTCAACCGACCGCACGGCTCGTTCCCGATCGAGCGTGTGCGTCCATTCCGTAAGCGCGCGCCCCAAACCCGTATCTCTCGGGATCATGGGACTGTTGACCGAGTCATCGGGGTCGATTTGAAAATGGCCCAACACGAAGGGATCCGGACTGAACTCGGACAAAGGCGACCGCGCCACCACGTAGCGACCGAGGGAGTCCGCCTCTGGAACGAAGAAGAACCGGTAATGGCTGAAATGCCGAGCCTCTTCTCGCTGGACGATTCGCTTGAGTTCTCGTTCCATCTCATCAAAAACCCGCTCAGCGACTGCTGCATGGCGTTCGGCACGCTCGCGCTGCACGCTCTGAAAGGCACTCTGCACCAGAATGCCGAGCGGGACGAACATCACGATGGCCAAAACCGCGAAGAGGACCCGAATTCGATTCAAGGTTCGCTCGACCCGTACCGGTAACCCGCACCCCGAACTGTTTCGATGAGCGGCCGACCCTCGGAGTCCAGTTTCTTCCGAAGTTTGCCGATCTGCATGTCCACGGACCGGGTCTCAATTTTTTCCGGATTCGAAAAGCCCCAGATCTCCCGCAACAGCAACCGACGGCTGACGATCCGTCCCGCTTCACGTTGGAACAGAGCGAGAATCTCCATCTCACGTGGAGTGAGCTCCACCGACTTATCACCCGCCCGAGCCCGGGCCTCGGCTCGACGCACGACCCAGGGGCCGAATTCAAAACTGTCGTCTGCCGCAGGTTCTTCCGGTGGATCGACACGTCTCATCAGCGCACGTGCGCGCGCCATCAACTCCGAAACCGAAAAAGGCTTCGTGACGTAATCGTCGGCTCCTCGCCGGAATCCCTCGAGAACGTCCTGCTCCGAACCCCGAGCCGTGAGCATCAGGATGGGCTGAGTCGCTGACTTCTCCCGAATGGCCTCGCAGACGTCATACCCGCTTATGCCCGGCAGCATCAGATCCAGGATCACGAGGGCATACCGCTCGGTCAATGCCTCGCGAAGCCCGTCCTCGCCGGTACCGACTCCCGTCGGAACAAAACCGTGGTATGCGAGAACATCACACAAGCCGCTGCGGATCGGTTCTTCGTCCTCGACGACGAGCACGTCGAGTTTCTCGCTCACAAATCTCCTCCCGGGGAGAGCAAAAAGTCCTTGTTCCAGAAGTCTAAGTAGCGCTCGCGCCCTGTTGTGTAAATCGCCTGTAAAGCCAGGAGTTCCGGCTCATGGCTCTCCAGACGGCATTCTGGCCAAGTAACGAAACAGTAAATCGATCCCTGCGGATTTACGCGAGTTTGCTCGCCACCTGCGACTCCATGAAACAAACTCGAAGATGCGATGAAGGGTTGGACAGATTGGAAATTCGGCGGTCGGCGAACGTCAAACGGGTCCCATCCCGACGACCGCACCACTCGGACTGGGGGGGTCACCGAGTGCCTATGGCCGAACCATTTCAGCCCCTGGCGCTCGGTGACCCAAGTCCTGGTGTTTCCGATGGAGATCCCTCTCACAGGCCAAACAAAGAGGTGCCTCAACAATGACCGCCTGCCACACGATGCCCCACTCCGCGAAACCACTCGAGGACTCCCACGACATCGAGGCCAATCAAATACGAGCCTCCCTCTCACGAGCCCAACTGCGTCTTCGCAAAAAGCTGTCCCATCTCGAACTCCTGCAAAGCGAGGAGAGGCGCTACCGTGAGGACGCCGAACAGCTGAAAGAACTGTTGACCCACCCCCAAAAAGGACCCGGCAGGTCCCTCATTCGGTCGAGAACCGACGCCAAACGAACCCTACGACGCTTCCTGCAAAAGCGTCGGCGTATTGCCCGTCTCCGTTTCCTCATCGGACAAATCGAGGAAGAAATCACGTGGATCCTCGAAAAACCGAAAACGGAATTTTTTCAGCCCGACAAATGCACCCGAACCCAGCGAAGCCTCGAGGCTCTCATGGCTCGATTCGAGGAATTCCCCGGCGAAAAGCTGCCATGAATCGCGAATCGATCAGACGCTCGGAGAAATGAACACCTGACGTTGGGACTTGAGGGGTGCGCCCCCCTGAGCGTCCGATAGTCTCAGGGGGTTGTTGCACAAAACCTCCACTCGAATCGCCCGTGACCTCTTGGGGGTCTCACGCCCGGAGTCTCTCCGACTCGCCATCGCACTTTCGACATTCCTGGCTCTCGCTAGCCAAGTACTCGCGCAATCCCCGCCTCCCAAGAACTCGCCTGTCCCCTCCTCTCTTACCGACTCTTCCGAACCGTCTGGTGAGCGGCGCTTCCGGATGCAGTTCCTCAACTCCGAGATTTCCCGGATCGTAAAATTCATCAACCAGCGGACCGGCCGAAAATACCTGTACTCGGAACCCTTCCGAGGACGTATCACGATTACAGGAGACGACACGGTCACACGGGCAGAGGCCATCGAACTCTTCCAAACATCGTTGGCACTGCTCGGATTCGCAGCACTCCCAGGACCGGGAGACGTCTACCGGATCGTCAACGTCAGCCGCGGCGTCTTCAAGGGAGCGTGGACCGAGGACGAACTCAGCGACGCTGGAAACCTCGTCACCACCCTGATCAAACTTCGCCACAGACAGGTGGAAGAGATCCTGCCCGCCCTCGACGATCTGGTGGGTGTCCAGACCATCGCGATCGAGTCACCGTCCTCGAACGGAATCATTCTCGCCGGGCCGGAAAATCGCCTACGCCGCCTGATGTCCATCATCTCGACACTCGATCAAAAGAACAGCGAAGAATTGACCATCCGGCGGCTTCGATACGCCTCGGCGTCACGGGCGAAAGAAATGCTCGAGTCGTTCTACGGTTCCCAGAATCAGGGGCAGGAACGGTCAGCCATGCCCTTCCAGATCTGGCTCGACGAACGGACCAATGGTCTCCTGCTCATGGGACGCGAGGGTCCCCTGACCGACGTCAAGCGCTTCATCGACACGATCGATGTTCCCGGGGATTTCACGGGATCTTTCCATGTCATCGCCGTGCGAAATACGGACGCCGACAGCCTCGCCAGGATCATCAACGATCTCGCCCAGGACGCTCCATCCTCGAGAGAGTCGAACACCGCGGCCGAATTGACTGAACGCAGTCCCCTGGCCGGACGGCAATTCAGCCTGGTCGTCGACGCTCCCACGCGATCATTGGTCATGACAGCAGACCGCGACACCGCTCGACTGGTCCAAGAACTCGTCGCCGAACTCGACGTTCACACACCCCGGGTTGCCATCGACGTACTCGCCACGGAGGTCAACCACCCCAGCAGTTTCGAATTGGGTTTTGCGGCCCTGATCCCCTTTGCGACCCAGCAAAATGAACTCAGCGGGGGGGCTTTTTCCGTCAACCCTCGGGGGATCGATTGGACGGACCCCAAGGGAATCGACGCTCCTTTCATCGGCCGGTTCGCCCGTTCCCCTTTGTCTGTCCCACTCCTGGACGGCTCGGGAAACCCTCTGATCGGACCCGACGGAAACCCCGTGTCGATTTCGCTGGAGCGAGAGAACATTTTGACAATTGCGGGTGAGCGCGAAGTCCGGACGAATGTCCTCTTACGTCCCCAACTCATTATGTCGAGCGGTGAGGAACGAGAGTTCTTCGTCGGGAACAACCTGCCGATCCCCGTTCAATCCACCACTGAAGGCAGTTTTTCACCCCTCGAAACACGCCAAAGCATCGAGAGACAGGACATCGGAACAAGTCTCCGGATCCAACCCACCGTCAATGCGACCGGTCGGGTCACGCTCGCCCTCAACATCGAACGTTCCGATCTGATCGGCTCCATCGCCGGATCCGTGGAGGAAGTCGGTCCTACAATTCAAGAACGGGTCATATCGACCAACGTCACGCTCCGTGACGGCGAAACAGCGCTGCTCGCAGCCTACAGTCAACCCCGTTCTCAGAGCCTGGAGACAGGAATCCCATTCCTTCGTTCGTTGCCCTTCTTCGGATGGTTGTTCAGTGACATTCAGGAAGCCTGGTCCGAGCAGCAATTGATCATCGCCATCCAGATCCGCGTGCTGAACACGAGTGACCAGATGCTCGCTGAGACCATTCGACGTCGTCTCGCCTTCCAGCGCAGCATCCAACGGGTCGAGGATTTAAATACCGACGCCTTATATGCGGTCCTCGTCACCACTCGTGGAAGCAAAACCGAAGCCGCTGACATTGCTGACGAACTTTCCCGTCGCGGCTACGAGGTAGAACTCTCCGAATGGCTCGATGCGGAACAACCGCGTATCGACGTATATCTCACGGGCTATGGGCGGCTTTCCGATGCCAACCTCGCAGCTTTGGAAACTCGTCGCTACGGCTACACCCCCGAGGTCGTCGCACTCCCACCCCGGTGAGGGCTCACACTTCGGCCCCCATTCCTCCGAATGGGCTCTACACTTCTTGCCGAACCCCTGGCGCCCGTGCGCCAAAACCGCGCGCCTCGAGGATCGCAACCATGACCCCCAAGCCGTCCCCCCGTCCCCTCGAGGGCATCCGCGTACTCGATCTCACACGAGTCTTCAGTGGTCCACTGTGTGGCCGAATGTTGGCCGATCTAGGCGCGGACGTCATCAAGATCGAAGCACCTGAGGGAGACATCGTAAGAACGACCCCCCCTCAAACCAAGACGATCGCCTCGATGTATGCCCACATGAACGCCGGCAAACGGAATCTATGCATCGACCTCAAACATCCAGAAGGGCCACCCTTGGTCGAGCGACTGGTCCTCCAATCCGACGTGCTACTCGAGAATTTCCGTCCCGGTGTCATGAATCGCCTGGGACTCGGTGCAGAAGCGTTGCTCCGGATCCATCCGGGCCTCGTCTATTGCTCGGTCACGGGCTGGGGACAGAGCGGACCGCGATCGAATCGGAAGTCCTACGCCCCCCTGATCCACGCCGAAGTGGGCACGCTGGACCTCGCCGCGAAACTGCGGGGGACCAATCCAACCTCTGAAGTCCACCAGCACGGAGACCTCTATGCGGGAACGGTCGCCACCAGTGCAGTGCTCGCCGCGCTGCTTCAACGCGACCGAACGGGAATGGGCCAACACCTCGACGTCTCCATGGCCGAAGCCCTCCTCTACACCAACGAACATGCGTCCCTGGAAGTCGCCGGCTACGCGGGTCCCCGGGGATTCGACACGTGGACGTTCGGCATTTTCGAATTGGGGAACGGCCGCCGCGTAACGATCTTGGGCAATCCCATCGCGCTCTTTCCCATCTTCGCCGAGGCGCTTGGGGCCGAGCACCTCGCCGCGGACCCCAGATTCGCACGTCCGGAACTCCGCGAACGGAACCTGGACGAACTCTTGGAGGCCCTCAGGCGCGAGGTAGCCACCTACCCCGATTTCGAGAGTCTCGAAAACGCGCTCTCCGCGTACCCGTTGATGGTGTCCGAACTGCAGAGCGTCCAGGAGACTGCGGAATCAGAATGGGCCGAGGGACGGGGCCTCTTCACCGAAGTCGTACCGGGCCTTCGAATTCCACGAGCCCCCTTCCAAGCATCGGCAGCCACCATTGGAACCACCGGTCGCACGCCGAGCCGGGGTGCCGACAACGGACCCGTCTTGATGGAGGTGCTGGGTCTATCCGAATCTGCCGTCGAAACGCTCGAAGCCAGGCGTGTCGTTTTAGCACCAGATCCTTCGAAAGACCCCGCATCGGTGTAGCGTTTCCGCTGCAACCCAAGAAGCGAAGCGAGGGCTATCCCCCCCGTTATTCGACAAAATTCGAGAGCGATCCGAAAACTCGACCTTTTCCGCAAAAACAAGCTGAAGTCCAACCGGCCACCCGCCGAAAGTGAGAGAGTACGCACACCTGGAGGTTCCCGGTGCACTCCGCCGACTACAGCAGCCAATTCCCTTCTCTTTGGAAAATCGCACTGGGCCTCTATTTGTCCCTGGGAATTGCGCCCGGGATCGCAAATGGGGTCGAGTTGTTGAGCATCGACATGCGCCATGACGAGGCCGGGACCCGGGTCGTTTTGGAATTCGATGCTCGGGCCGGCTATCGGCTGGAGCGCACCCAAAGCACGAACGGTTCCGGGAACCTGTGGGTCACCCTCGCGGCCCGGGCCACCCCCCTGCCCCTCCCCGCCGCGGACGGTTTCGTCGACAAGATCCAGCTCGTCCAAACTGAAAACTCGCCTGCGGTGATTCAACTCGCGCTCACCGAACCCGGCCTCAGAGTCCAGGACCACGTCCTCGTCTCTCCGCCCCGTCTGGTCTTCGAAGTCAGACGCCGGGGTGACACCTCCCAGATTGCCTGGCAGCGCATCATCGGCCGGGAAAGAAAATCCACTCCCCTCTTTGCCTCGGTGCGTGATCCACGTCCCGAAGAACCCCCCATAGCCGCGCTCCGCGATGTTCGTATCGGCTCACATCCCGAATTCTCACGCGTGGTCTTCGAAATGGATCACGTGACCGCCTATCACATTGATTCCGTGAGTGAGCAGGGCGAGATCGTTGTCACGCTAAGCGCTTCGGCGACGACACACGAATTGGTCTCCCCCAGTGAATTCATCGGTTCGGTTCACGTCGAACCCCGCTCCCGCGGTTCCGTGGCCCGAGTACGGTTGAAGAAGACCGCCGTTCGTCTGTCCGAAATCACACTCGCCAATCCGAACCGAATCGTCATCGACATCGCCCACGCGATCTAGCGCCCCATCTGCAAGTACCCTGCGAACCGAGGGCGGTCATTGGTTCAAGCCGTCGCCAATGATCCTACGTGGCGTGCCTTCAAGAGGCCCTGGTCGTACATCCAAGCCAGAGCATCGCGCAGCGTCAACTCGGACCTCCGAAAGGTCACTCCCAAATCGTGGGTCGTTTGGCTGTCATCGGTTGGAACCATTCGCGTCAGGATATCCATCGCTTCGTGGGACAGGAGAAGGTCGACCCCTGTCAGGCTCCGGACCCGATCGACGACTCGACCGAGGCCACGCAGCAGTCCAGGCCGCACCGGAGCCACCACCAGGCGGCGGCCCGTGGCCATTCGCAACACATCGAAGACTTCCCGCACCTGCAGCAGATGCCCTCCGCACAAATAACGACGAGGGCCCTGCCCAGGAACCAAAGCCGATGCGTGAACCGCTGCGAGGTCACGGACATCCACCACTGGGAGCCCCCCGCAACCGGGGTCCGGCGCTCCGCCGAAGGCGAGGAAACGGCCAAGGATCTGCATACTCTCACCCCTCTTGGGGTCGCAGGGACCCCACACGTTCCCCGGATAGGTGATCACCACGGGCGCGCCTCGTTCCTGGAGAGAACGAGCTTCCCGCTCGCACTCAGCCTTGGTTCTCCCGTAGGGACCCAGGGGGGTACCCACCGGCGAGTCGACGTCGAACACGGGGTGAACCGGTGGGAAGAGCGCCATCAGGCTCGACACATGGATGATCGGATCGAGTCCTAGACGTACGGCAGTTCCCAGTACGTTCCGGGCCCCGCCCAGATTCACCGCTTCCATTTCCGCATGACGCCGAGCATCGAGCGTGAATACCCCCGCTGCGTGGAGCACTGCATCACAGCCCCGGATGGCCGTTTCCACCGAACCGGAATCCGTCACATCCCCAATGCAGTGGTCCACGCCCGACACCCCGAGTGGGTCCAGTGCAGAAGCAATCGCATCGGGGGATCGCACCAGAAGGCGAACCTCATGGCCCGCCTCCACGAGAGCCTTCACACTGTGGGACCCCACGAATCCGGTCGCACCCGTTACCAGTACACGCAAGCCCAGTTTCTCCCCGCTTTCACGTCACTCTTCACCGATCCACAACGGTCTCGGCAGACACTCGGATGAACACCCCTTCTGCGCGAGCGGTCAACTCTCCATCGCAATGCAATTCCCCGGACGAATAGACCTTCCGGCCTTCACGTCGCAGCCTTCGACCCACCAACGAAAGAGGCGTCTCAAGTGGTGTGGGGCGCACATAGCGAACGGTGAGCGTCCCTGTCATGGCGCCCTCACCGTTGAGCACATGGACGATGCCCAGCAACTCGTCAAAGGTCGCAGCAATCAAGCCACCATGCACCAACCCGGGCGCACCGGCGCAAGTCGGCGGAAAACAAACCTCACCCTGCACTTCCTCGCCATGACGTTCGAAACGGACCGGAGGCGAGAGGGGATTACGAGGACCAATGATGGGGCTGTAAGGGAAAATCTCCTCGGGTGGCGTTCCAGGAGCTGCGAAACCGTCGAACCGCTCGCCCACCTTCAGCGAACTCTGGGTGTAGGGACCGGTCACGGCATGGGGCGCCAGCAGGGCCTGGACTCTCTCCAGTGCCTCGATGGCCTGGCGGAGCACTGGCTCAGGGGCATCAACGCAGCGCACACGATTCGCCACGGCCCGGCTGGCCGCTGCAAGATCCTCCACGGAAGGAATTTCAGAACTTCGAGTGCTCATGGAACCGATTGGATCCTCCGGGTTCTACGAGAATGGGCGGAACAGCCGGCGTACTGGTGCCCTTGGGCTTCAACCCGCCAGAATCGGGCGCCAACGTAACGGAGCCGAATTCTCACGGCTACGTGGCCCACCGCAAGGAGAGAGAATGTTTCGATGCCACGACACCGGGCTCCCGATCGGGGTACCCTCGCCCCGTGATGTATCGGAGGCCACCGAGGATCCCGACACGCCTGCTCCCTGTCATCGGACTCTTGTGGATGGTGGTGGTGGCTCATGGCCTGATGCGCCGGACCGAGCCCTTCGTTCCGGGGGTGGCCGTCAGCCTTCCCGCCATGCCCTGGTGGCTGCTCCTGTTTTTGGCCATCGCCCTGGCCGCCTTGAGCATTCTCGTCCTCAAAAGGCCCCAGTCCCCCGACAACCAGCGGGACCGCGACTGACCTCGATTCGGCCCTTCACGGGAGTCGTGTTACAACTACCGCGTTCGCCGAAGACCACGACGCGGAGCCCCCATGAACTTCGATTTCTCAGAGGACCAGAAACTCCTTCAGCAAACCGCACGGGACTACCTCGCCGAGCACTCCAGTCTCGACCTGATGCGGGAAGTCCTGGAGTCCGATGCGACCTACTCGGACACCCTCTGGAAGAGAACCGCCGAAATGGGTTGGCTCGGAGCCACCATTCCCGAGGAACACGGTGGGGCGGGTTTCGGCCCGCTGGAACTCGCCCTCTTGGCCCACGAAGTCGGTCGGGCCCTGTCCCCGATCCCATTTTCGAGTTCCGTCTATCTCGCCACGGAAGCGCTGATGCTCGCGGGAACCCCCGAGCAATGTGCGCGCTATCTCCCTCGCCTGGCATCTGGAGAATTGATCGGCACGTTTGCGCTGTCAGAGCGACCCGGCCGCGCATCGACCTCCCATCTGGAGACGCAGTTCAATGGCAACCAGTTGACGGGCACAAAATTCCCGGTTTCGGACGGACAAATTGCGGGTTTGGCGATCATCGTCGCACGCGAGGGAGAAAGCACCTCCCTTGTGATGGTCGAACTCGATGCACCCGGTGTCACATGCGAGAGCCTCGAGTCCCTAGATCCGTCCCGTGGCCTCGCGCGTTTGAGCTTCGCCAACGCTCCGGCCGAGAGACTCGGCGAAGCCGGGACCGGTACTCGACTGGCCGACAGTCTCCTGGACCGCGCTGCCACACTCATGGCCTTCGAGCAGATCGGAGGTGCCGAAAGGGCTCTCGAGATCACTCGAGAGTACTGCCTCGATCGGTACGCATTCGGACGCCCCATCGCGTCATTTCAGGCCCTGAAACACAGGCTCGCAGACCTCTACGTGGCCATCGAACTGGCTCGTTCCAACGCATACTATGCAGCTTGGGCTCTCGACACGGGGAATGCCGAGTTGGGGACCGCGGCCTGTGCGGCGCGTGCGGCCGCAAGCGATGCTTTCGAACTCGCGGGGCGAGAGATCATTCAGATGCACGGAGGCGTCGGCTTCACCTGGGAGTACGACTGTCATCTCTTCTACCGCCGTGCAAAGCTCCTGTCAGTGGCGTTGGGCAGCGCCGACCTCTGGCGAGAAAAGCTGATTCAACGCTTGGCAGCCTGATTCGACCTCCACCTCCCCCCCACCAAAACGAGGCATTCACCCCATGGATTTCACCGACACTCCCGAAGAAGCTGCCTTTCGGGCCGAGGCACGGAGCTGGCTTGAAGCCAACGCTCCGCAGGCCCAACCCACGGGCCGACTCATGTCCATGGAAGACCCTGAGGCCGTCAAGGAACAACAGGATTGGCAGGCCCTGAAAGCAGATGCGGGGTGGGCGTGTCTCACTTGGCCCGAGGAATACGGCGGGCGCGGCGCCAACGCCATCCAGAACGTGATCTGGAATCAGGAGGAGTCGCGATTCCGCACTCGGGTCAACATCTTCTCGATCGGCCTGGGCATGCTCGGACCCACGATCATGACCCACGGGACCGAGGCACAGAAAGCCCGACACCTGCGCCCCATGCTGCGCGGTGAAGAGATTTGGTGCCAACTGTTCAGCGAGCCCGGCGCGGGCAGTGATGTGGCGGGACTCCGCACTCAGTGCGTTCCCGATGGCGACGACTGGGTCTGCAATGGCCAGAAAATATGGACCTCGGGAGCCCACTACAGCCGCTGGGGTGCACTGGTGGCACGCACCGACCCCGACGCCGTAAAGCATGCGGGGATCAGCTATTTCATTCTCGATATGGAGTCCCCGGGGATCGAAATTCGGCCCATCCAACAGATCGATGGCGGTGCAGGCTTCAGCGAAGTCTTCTTCAACGATGTCCGGATTCCAGGCGAAAACCTCGTGGGCTCAATCAATGATGGTTGGCGCTGTGCGATCACGACCCTGATGAACGAGAGGGCATCCCTGGGAACGAGCGTCCAAGGACTTGGCGTCGAAGCCCTGATCGAACTGGCACGAAATACCAATTGGCAGGATGGAACTGCACTCGACGACCCGGGGGTTCGGCGACGATTGGCAGATTTCTTCATTCGCTCCAAGGGTCTCCAATACACGGGCTATCGCAGCCTGACGGCAATCTCTCGGGGTGCCACCCCCGGTCCCGAAGGGTCGATCGGAAAGCTCGTGGGGGCTCCCCTCGGACAGGAGATGGCGAGCTTTGCCGTGGACCTTCAGGAAGAAAGCGGAGCCGTGCGCGGTGCCGATGCCGCTCTGGAGGGGGCTTGGCAAGCGAGTTACATGGGCTCCCCCGCCATGCGCCTGGCCGGAGGTACCGACGAGATTCTGCGGAATATCGTGGCGGAACGAGTGCTCGGGCTTCCGTCAGAGATGCGGGCCGACAAAGGCATGGCGTTCCGAGAAATCCCCACGGGCAGCGATCGCTGACTCGGCGCCCCGTCCATTGATGCCAGGGGTTGTTTTCGGCCTCCCGACACCCGTCCGAGTGACATCGAATGACACGAATTTCGAGAGGGTCCTTGAGCGGATTCACTTCCCTGTTCGCGACCACCTTCGTACTCATGGCGGGATACGGATCGATCTACGCCTTGTTTGCGGTCATTCGCGAGACCTTCGGGTTCACGGCTTGGGAGATCGGCCTGATCGGTGGCTCTGGGTTCGCAGCAGGTTTCGTCGCCCAGGTAGGCTTGTCCCGCTTCGCGGACCGGGGACACACACCCGTGATGTTCCGAGTGGGACTCGCCTGCTCGGGTGTTGGCAGCCTGGGCATGGCGTGGTCCGAGTCCATCGAGGGGTTCATCGTGTCCCGGATGCTTCTCGGCCTGGGCTCGGGTGCATTTCTCCCGGCGGTTCGACGAGTCCTGATTGCAAGTCAGCCCGATCAGGCCGGCGAGCGCCTCGGTTGGATGGCATCACTCGAAATGGGTGGCTTCATGACGGGCCCGATCTTGGCCTCCCTGATCCATGCTCAGTTTGGCCTCCAAACCACCTTTGGGTTCCTCGCCCTCGGCTTGTTGATTCTCGCGCCGTTTGCACTTCGGACTCCCATTCCGACCACCCAAAGCGCCCGGGACCCCCGGGCAATCCGGGTGCTTTTGGCGCTGCCTGCGGTCCGCGGTGTTCTCCTGGCCAGCCTCGCCTTCTACCTCACGGTCGGCTTGTTCGAAGCCACGTGGGCAGTGCTCTTGAGCGATCGCGGAGCCAGTCAGTTCTTCATCGGGGCCACTCTGAGCGTGTTCGGTCTTCCCATGCTGTTCCTCCCCCCCTGGGCCGGCCGCCTCGCCCAACGGCACGGCGCCCTACGAGTCGCCGCCTGCGGCATCGCGGTGGCGATCCCCTGTATGGCACTGTATGGCGTCGTCGAAAGCCTGATCGGTCTCGCAGTGATCGTGATCCTCCACTCGGTGGCCGACGCCTTCACGATGCCATCGCTCCAGTTGGGGATCGGACGCGCCAGCCCCCCAGAACACCTGGCGTCAGGCCAGGGACTCCTGGGGGCCACGGGACAATTCATGGCAGCCAGTACGGCCCTCGTTGGGGGCGCTCTCTACGATGCCGGGGGGCCGATCTGGCTCTTCACTCTCGGCAGTTTCACAATGGTCCCACTGCTCGTTGCGGCCGTCACCGTCGGTCGCTCGCTTCTCCGCGCCTGAAGACAGACCCTCCCCGCTCGATGCCGCCTATCATGGGCCGAGAACGCAACGTGAGGATGCCATGCAGATCGGACTGTACTTCGACCTCCGGAACCCTGAAGCCTGGCGGGTCCCCTGGTCGGACTTTTATGCAAAGTCGCTTCAATGGGTCGAAGAGGCAGAGCACCACGGCGCAGACTCGGTGTGGGTCACGGAGCATCACTTCTTCGAGGACGGCTACCTCCCAAGGCCCTTGACCTTCGCCGCTGCCATAGCGGCCCGCACCCGTCGGGTGAGAATCGGAACCGCCGTGGTGTTGGCCCCGTTGCATCCCAATGTGGGGATCGCCGAGGATGCGGCCATCGTGGACCTGATCAGCGGGGGCCGACTCGAGCTTGGAATCGGTGCAGGCTACGTTCGGCCCGAATTCGATGCCTATGGCGCCGATCGATCTCAGCGTTTCGAACTGACCGACGAATGCATTCGTGAAGTCCGGCAACTACTCGATGAAGACGGCATCACCCCCCCTCCCTGCCAACGGCCCTTCCCCATCTGGGCAGGTTATCTCGGGCCCCTGGGTGCTCGACGGGCCGGACGATTGGGCGTGGGGCTCCTCAACCTGCGACGGGACTGTTTCGATGCCTATCTCGAAGGCTTACAGGAGGCGGGCCATGACGCCGAGAATGCACGCCTCGGGGGAACGCTCAGCATCGTTTGCGCCGATGACCCCGAAGAAGCCTTCGAACGGATCCTCCCGCATCTGGCCCATCAACTGAACAGCTACCGCAAGGGCAATGCGGCGGGGAGTTCCAAGACGCCTCGGGAATTGACCGTCGACGAACTCCGAAACGGACGCGGTTCGGGTCCGCTGGGCGCTCTGGAAGTCCTTCGCGCAGACGAGGCGGCCGAAAGAATCCGCGAACAGACCCGGGGACTCCCCGTCGAGCACGTCTACCTGTGGGCCTCCATCGCGGGGATGCCCGACGACCTGGTCGCGCGTCACATCGAGATCGTCTCCACCGACCTTCGCCAGGCTTTAGGCAACGACTGAGACCGAATCAACCGCCTGTAAAAGTAGGCTCCCGCTTTTCGACAAAGGCCGCGATCCCCTCCCGGAAATCATTCGTCGCAGTGCAGACTCCCTGGTTCACGGCCTCCTGATCCAGGGCCTCCTCCATGCTCGACGCAAAGGAGCGATTCAGGGATTGCTTGATGAGTGAGAGCGCAACAGGCGCCTGTTGCGCCAGGCGGTTCGCCCACTCGTCCCCAAGGCCCGCCAATTCCTCTTCGGGGCAAACACGATTGACCAGTCCGAGTTCCTCTGCCGTGGCAGCGGACACCCAGTCCCCGAAGAAGGCCAACTCCTTGGCCTTCTGAAGCCCCACCAGTCTGGGCAACAACCAACTTCCGCCGCAATCGAGAGAAAGTGCCCGTTTGACAAAGATCTGACTGAAACGCGCGTCTCTGGCGGCCAGTACCAGATCACAGGCCAGGGCCAGATTGGCCCCGGCACCCGCAGCATCGCCCGGGACCACAGCAACGGTGGGAATCGCCAGCCGATGGAGAGCCAGGATGGCGGTATGCACCTCTTCACGGATCAACGACGTGGTAGATGCCGAAACGGAACTCTTTTCACGGGGCCGTTGCCCCTCACCCTCTCCAGGGGTCAGGTCGGCGCCCGACGAAAAAATCCCACCCGCCCCGGTGATCACCAGCACGCGGATGTCTCGCTCCAGAGCCGCCTGGTCACAAGCCTCTCGCAAGGTCGCGAACATCCCCATGGTGATGGCATTGCGCCTGTGGGGCCGATTCAGGGTCAACTTCATCACTCCCTCGGACCGTTCGACCCGGATTGCCTCGGAATTCTGCGTCGCCACGTGCCTCCCTTCCCCGCCCACATCGCCTCGGTGTCCGCGGGTGCAGTCTCATCTATCACTGGTGGCCCTACGGCCACAAGTCGCTTGACCGAGGCGCGACGTTCGGGGATCTTGCCGACACCCCCCGGTCGAGCAGACACGGATGACGCTCACGCGTCGACCGAGAGGTCCCCATGGCCGAACACCGACGCCCCACCATCCCCTTCAGTGACGCTCCCAGAGGGACGTGCCGATGGTGTGGAGAAACGATCCTGTACGAGGATGGACCGCGTCGCGGAAAAACCGACCGGCGGCGTCGTTGGCACCCCAGATGCCTGGCGACCTACAACATGAGCGACCCCCGAGAGGCTCGTCGGAGAGTCCGGCGCCGGGACCGGGGACGCTGCGCGATGTGCAATCTCGACACCAACGCACTTCGCCGGCGCGTCCGGGGTCGAGGTGCAACACGAAGACTGCGGGAACTCGGATTCCTACCCCGTCGCTCACTCTGGGAGGTCGATCACATCGTGCCTCTGGTCGATGGAGGAGGCCACGATCTTTCGAACCTCCAGACGTTATGCATGCCGTGTCATCGGCTCAAGACGGCCCAGGAGGCGGGCGAACGCAGGAATCGGCGAAGTGCGCGAGAAGAGCATACCCTTCTCGAACGAGCCGACGAGGTACTCGAGCGTTCGAAGAACCTCCTAGAACACCTCAGAGACTGACCCCGACCCCCCACGGCACTTCCCCGACGACGGGAACCTGCCACGATGCGGAGAACGATGTCGAACCCACCCCAAAATCGGCGTCGACATGCCTGGCGAAACGCCATCGGAGCACTCGAGTTTTCCGAGTTTCGCTGGGTATTTGCCAGCAACATGAGTTTCTTCATGGCCATGGGCGCCATGCAGATCGTCCGTCCCTGGCTCGCCTTCGAACTCACAGACAGCCCTCTCGCTCTCGGCATCGTGAGCGGCGCGGTCGCTGTCCCGATGCTGCTACTCGCGCCCTACGGCGGAGTTCTGGCCGACCGAATCGAACGTCGCCGCTTGATCATCATTTCCCAATGCATCGCGGTCCTCAGTGAGGGGGCAATCCTCGCGCTGCTCATCACCGACTCCCTCCAGTACTGGCATCTGGTCGGCCTGGCGTCCCTCATGGGCTGCACGTTTCCCCTGGTCATGCCCGCGAGACAGGCCATCGTGGTGGATATCGTGGGCAAGAAACGACTCACCAATGCCATCGCATTGAACATGGCCGGAATGAACGTCACCCGCGTAGCCGGACCCGCCCTGGCCGGTTTCATGATCCCAGTCTTGGGGATCGAAGGGGTCTACGGCCTCAATCTGGCCCTCTACGTTTTTGCCGTGATCGCGATGTTTCGCATTGCAAAGCGCCCCGCCGAGGCAAAGACACTCGAAGCACCGGCCATGACTAATTTCATCGAGGGGCTGACCTACGTCAGAAACCACAAGATCGTCCTCATCCTCCTCATCTACGGACTGGTACCCATGTTCCTCGCCATGCCCTTCCAGACACTTCTGGTGGTCTTCGCCGATGACGTATGGGAGACCGGCGCCGTGGGACTGGGAATCCTCCACGCTGCCGCAGGAACCGGCGGCGTCCTGGGGTCCATTTTCGTGGCCGCCCAGTCCTCTGTGACCCAGCGACTCCGGCCGATGATGATCAGCGTTCTGGCCTTCGGTCTTCTCCTGGCTTTGTTCGCCTTCTCGCCATGGTTCATCCCGGCCGTGGTCCTGATCCTGATCGCCAATATCTTTGCGAGTATCTTCGGTACTCTGAACAACACGGCCATTCAACTGCTCATCCCCGACTCCATCCGCGGAAGAATTTCGAGCTTTTTGATGATGTCGTTCTCTTTACCTCTCCTGGGCACCCTACCCATCTCCACCCTTGCCGAAAGTTATGGCGCCCCCATGGCCGTCGGCGGCGCGGCCATTCTGGCCATGGCCTCTGCCTTGTTCTTCTACGCCGTGAGCCCAGCCCTACGAAGCCTCGATTTTCAAATCGAACAGCTTTCCGAAGACACCTAAGCAGAAGAGGATACGACCACCATGTTCATCACGATCTCCCGTCAATACGCTGCCGGCGGATCGAAAATTGCGAGCCAGGTCGCCGCGGCCCTCGACTGGACCGTGGTCGACAATGCGTTCGTCGACCAGATCGCAGAGCGATCGGGCTACGACCCCGAAGACGTCGCAAGCCTCGAGGAGCGAGTCCCCGGGTTCCTGGAGAGGCTTGCACAGTCCTCGGCACTTTCGTTTCCGGAATACCTCGTGTCGTCTCCTGAGGTTCTGGACGAACCCCAGGAACTCAAGCTCGCACGAATCACCCGCGATCTCGTTGCGGAACTTGGACGCCGAGACCGCATGGTGATGGTCGGG
Source organism: Myxococcota bacterium (assembly GCA_022447545.1). Classification (GTDB taxonomy): domain Bacteria; phylum Myxococcota_A; class UBA9160; order UBA9160; family SMWR01; genus JAKVBI01. The sequence goes on along the minus strand of JAKVBI010000010.1, from coordinate 138,818 downwards.
CGAGCGGCCGCAGCCGTGCTCGCCCGGGACGAGAATGCACTCCACGTTCGGGTGGTGGCTCCACGAGAACAACGAATCGAGACGGCCATTCGCCGACTGGGCATCGACCGCCACGAAGCCCCGAGCGTGGTCGATGACTCGGACGACAATCGAGCCCGATACCACCAGGAGTATTACGACCGGGACTGGAACGACCCGGTCAACTACCACCTCGTCATCAATACCGCACTCGTAGGCTACGACGGAGCCACAAGTCTGATCGTCGCCGCGGCCCGCAACCGTGACTGGTGACAGGCCCCGGATCCACGCGTAAGCACCTACCGATTCAGGGACCGCAGCGGCACGAAACGAGAACGCGACGCGAGAAGAACCACGAGATCATGGAGACACGAGAGGAACGAATGGTAACCACGAGTTGCACGACGGGACTGCGCGTATTGGAGTTGGGGTCAGGCCTCTCGGGGGCCTTGGCCGGGATGATTCTCTCGGACAACGGAGCCGAAGTTCTCAAGATCTCCCACCCTGAAGGAGACCCTTGGCGAGGTCATCCTGGTGCTCTCAGCTGGAATCGAGGCAAGCGTCACCACCTTGCCGACCTGACGACTCCGCACGACGCACAAACAGTTCGTAACCTAGCCGCGAAGGCCGATGTGTTGTTGGCGAGTTGGGAACCCGGACGCGCAGAGCGGTTCGGCCTCGACTTCGCTTCTCTTTCTCCGATAGCACCCCAGCTGGTGTTCTGCGAGATCACGGGCTTCGGCTCCAGCGGGCCCTACGCGGAAGTGCCCGGATACGACGGCCTGGTAGCCGCCCGAGCCGGTCGAATGCACGAATTCTCCACGCTCGAAGGAGGCACGCGACCTACCTACGCAGCAGTGCCGGTTGCCAGCTATGGAGCCGCACACCTGGCACTTCAGGGAAGCCTGGCTGCCCTCATCCAGCGCACGACTACGGGACTGGGTCAACGGGTGCAAGCCAGCCTCCTACAGGCATTGACCGTCTACGACATGTCCCACTGGTATCCCGGTGCCTCGAGGAGCTTGCGATTCGACGACATGCCCGATCACGGTTACCTGCCTGCCTGCACCCGAGACGGCCACTGGGTCCAATTCGCTCAACGAAGCCCCAAACAACTGAGCGCCATGCTCCGGAACCTCGGCCTGGAAGAGACGATTTCCAACGACCCACGCTTCACCGATACCCCCCGCTTCACGCGAAGCGACGACGCCCGTGCCCTGCGAGATCTGATTCTTCTCCGCATGCGCGAAAAAACCCTGGAAGAGTGGACGCGCACCTTCGATGCCGATTCCGACATGTCGGTCGTGCCCTTCCTGGGGCCAGGCGAAGTGTCCCAGCATCCCCAATTCGTGCACAACGGTGACGTCATCCGACGCAGCGATTCCGAACTGGGCTGGATCGAAGAACTCGGCCCCCTGGCCGATTTTTCCGAGACGCCTGCTCAACCCGGCCCACCCGACACGACTTCGCCCACCCCCATCGAAAACGCGGGGTGGCAGAGCCTCCCGGACACGGAGACGCCCCAGAAAATATCGGATCCGGCATCACCCAACGGGAGGGTCCTCGACGGCGTCACGGTGCTCGAACTCTCCACATGGATCGCCACCCCCACGGCCGCCACCCTGTTTGCAGAACTCGGCGCGAAAGTCATCAAAATCGAGCCCCTTACCGGGGACCCCATCCGCCAGTACCCAGGAGTTCACTTCAAGACGACCCAGGGCAAGCAGAGCCTCACCGTAGACCTGAAAAGCGAAGAGGGGCGCAAGATCCTGCACCAACTGGTTCGAGAGGCCGACGTCCTTCTCCACAACTACCGGCCCGGGGTACCCGAGCGCTTGGGAATGGACCCGGCCACTCTACATTCCATCAACCCCGGCCTTGTCTATGTCTACGGCGCCTCCTTTGGCTCCACCGGTCCCTTCTCATCGAAAACCGCCTACCACCCGACGTTCGGAGCCTTGTGCGGCGGTGTCGTCAAACAGATGGGAGCCGGCAGACTACCCAGCGACGACACCTCGATGGATCTCGACTGTCTTCGCGAAACCTCCATCGCCCTCGCGGCCTCCAACGAGTCAAACCCGGATTTCAATGCAGGCATCGCCTCGACCACGTCGGCACTGATGGCGCTCTTTCATCGCACCCGAAGCCAGCAGGGCCAGACCGTGGAAACGAGAATGCTTTGCAGCAACGCCTATGCGAATTGGGCCGATTTCGTTCGCTTCCCCGGTTCTCCACCTCCTGCCATGACCGATTCTCGGCGCCTGGGACTGGGTACCCTCTACCGCCTGTACGAAACCGCCGAGGGCTGGATCTTCCTGGCCTGCCCCACCCCGAGGGAGTTTGAGCGTCTATGCCGGGCACTGTCCCGCCCTCAGTGGATTTCGGACCCCCGCTTCGAGAAGCCCTCGAATTCCTTGGAACTCGCCACAGAACTGGAAGCTCTGTTTATCGAGAAATCAGCCGACACCTGGGAGCAAGAACTCTTGAGCCATGGCGTCGGTTGCGTTCGCGCCGACCAGGGACCCGTGGCAAGTTTCGTGCTCGACTCTCCCTTTGCTCGTGAGGCCGGCATGGTGACCGACGTCGAGCACCCGGAAATCGGTCGTTATCCGCGCTACGGCCCCCCTGTATTTCTATCGCGCGATTGCGCACGCATGGACACTTCCCACCATGCAGGCGCGCACAACCTCCGCCTACTCGCCGAACTCGGCTACGACGCCGACCACATCGAGAAACTGGAAAACAGCGGTGTGATCCGAAGCCCTGAAGCCCCGATCGCTACAGATTAAAGACGCGGATCGCGTTCTCACGCAGGAATTTCGGCCACACGTGGTCGCGGAATGGAACATTCGGCATGTCCCCGAAAATACGCTCGAGGGTCAGCCCCGATGGAAAATAACCCGCGTACATGACCTTGTCGGAACCTCGGGTATTCGCGTAGTCGATCACCGCTTTGGGGTAATGCTTCGGAGCGAACGCAGTGGTCGAAAAAAACAGGTTCGGCCACTTGAGCATCAACTTGACCGCCAGATCCGCCCAGGGCTCAGAGCCATGGCGTATCACGAACTTTAGATCCGGAAAGAACCAGCAGATCTCATCGATGTGCTCGGTGAGTTGCGGATGCATCGGAATGCGAGGACCCGGGACTCCAATCGTGCAACAAAATGGCAGATCGAGTTCGACGCATTTGGCGAAGATCGGATAGTACTTGGGGCTATTGACATCGACCTGAGGAAACTCTCCACACGGAAATGCGCCCACGGCCTTGACCCCATACTCCTCGTAGAGTCGTACGATTCGCCGCACACCCTCCATACCTTCGTTGGGCCAAGAATTACAAGACGGAATGAACCGATCGGGATGATCCCGTACCGCACGCTCATTCGTACCCACCACTTCACCCACTCCGAGCATCGCCCGTTCGATATTGAATCGATCCATCAGGTCGAGCGTGTATTTCACGTAGTCACTCTGAGCTGGGACCTTCGGAAAGTCCTTGAACATGTACTGCGGGGGGAACTTGAACTCTTCCCGGCTCTCCCTGTCCATGAAGAGAGGCTGCATAAACTCGTAACTCTTCGGTTGATCCGGGCTAGGAATGCCCAACATCAGATCGATGATCGGCACGTCGTTGGGCATCGTCATGGTGGTTTCACGGCTCCATCGATTTTCAGCGCGACCCTGCGGCCCGCCTCCGCGCTTTCGGCTCCCCGGGACAACTGCGCCCCTTCGAGCGAACCGGGATTCAAACACCCCTGCGGTCAGGGTTCAAGCCCAGGAGCGGCTCCCCTCCCGTCCCGTCTCACTTCTCCACCCCGCACTGGGCACTGGTGTAGGATGGAACTCATCAATCCTCCACCACACAACTCGGAGACTCGCAATGGCACACGATCTTGTGATTCGGGCAGGGACCCTGATCGATGGAACCGGTGAGGAGCGGACCACCGGCGACATCGCGATCGACGACGGTCGCTTGTCTCAGGTGGGAGGCGCGGCCGGACCGGGCCGACGCGAGATCGATGCTTCCGGACTCGTGGTCTCACCTGGATTCATCGATCCCCACACCCACTATGACGCCCAGATCTGGTGGGACGCTGAACTGACGCCCTCGTGCTGGCACGGGATCACCAGTGTCGTCATGGGGAATTGCGGATTCACCATCGCCCCCTGCCGGCCCGACGGCCGACAACGCGTTGCGAAAATGCTCGAGCGCGTGGAGGGAATGAGCCTGCCAGCACTCGAGCAGGGAATCGAGTGGCAGTGGGAGACGTTTCCCGAGTTCCTGGATGCCATCGAGAATCGGCGACCTGCCCTCAATGTGGGGTCATGCATCGGACACTCCGCGCTTCGCTACTACGTCATGGATGGCGAAGCCACCGAACGACAGGCGACCCCCGCCGAGGTCGAGCAGATGCGGGTTCTGGTCCGAGAGGCCATGCGGGCCGGCGCGCTCGGCTTTTCAACCAGCCAGGCCCCCACCCATGTGGGAGGCGACGGCAAACCGGTCCCGAGCCGTTTCGCTACGGACGAAGAAGTTCTCACCCTGGTCGAAGTCATGAACGAATTCGAGCACGGCGCCTTCGAGATTGTCGTCAAGGATCTCAATGACGTCCAGGTCAGCATCGAAGCGGCCCAAAGAAGTGGTCGCCCCGTCACCTTTCTCGGGCTGCCCACTCAGGATGGTCGCCGCGATCTCGAAAACGCGCGATCCGACGGCTTGGAGTTGGTGCCACAGACGACCTGCCGCCCGACCCTGATGGATTTCACTTTGGCCGGTGGTGTGGTCTTCGACCAACTCGAGTGCTGGGCCGATCTCATGAACGTTTCTCGAGACGAAATGTCTCGAATATTGAGTGAAAGTTCTTTCAGAGAGCGTTTCCGTGAAGAGATCAGTGGTAAGGATGGCCGCTTCACCGTTTTCCAACCTCGATGGCACGACATTCATGTGACCATGACGGGCAAGGAAAGCCTTCGCGAAAACATCGGACGATCCATCGCTGAGATCGCCACGGTACGGGGCATCGACCCACTGAACGCTTTTTTCGATCTTCCCCTAGAAGACGATCTCGCGACAGAATTCAGCTACCAACTCTCCACGGACCTAGACAAAACAGATCAGGTCCTCGGCGATGAACATCTGCTTGGCCTCTCGGACGCTGGTGCGCACCTGACACTCCTTTCGGATGCCGCCTACACCACCTACTTCCTCGGACAATGGGTCCGAGAACGCAGACAAATCAGTCTGGAGCAGGCCATCCACAAAATGACCCAACAGCCCGCCCAATTCTGGGGAATTCGCGAGCGCGGGCTTCTCCGAGAGGGCTGGCACGCCGACGTCGTCACCTTCGACCCTGAGACCGTATCGGCCAAGGAAGCAGAGGTCGTATTCGACCTACCCGGCGGTGGGGGACGACTGCTCCCCCGAGCCGAGGGCATCGAGACGGTCATCGTCAACGGCTGCGTCACCGTCGAAGATGGGGAACTCACAGGAGAACGTGCTGGACAGGTGCTCCGAGGCAGCTAGATGATCGGCGGGCGCCCCGGAAGAGTCACTGGAGAACTTCGTGAGGATCCTGGTCACGGGCGGCGCTGGGTACATCGGAAGCGTCCTGGTACCTGCCCTCCTTGAATCCGGCCACGACGTATGGGGGCGGGATCGACTCGCTCATGGTTGCGAATCACTGGTGAGCGCATTCTCAAACGAAGGTTTCGATCTCTACGGAGCCGACGTTCGCGACGAAATTTCCGTTCGAGAAGCACGCGAGGGCGTCGTACACCTGACCGCAGTCAGTTGATCGCTCTCAGCAGGAAATACGGGGGCGAGCGCTTCGTTTTCGCATCCGCCTGCAGCCACTACGACGGAACGCATGGTCGGACTGGCTAAGTGGACGAATCCACGCCGCTGCATCCAGTATCCCTCTGCACAAAAACCAAGGTCGAAACCGAGCATTCCGTCAACGACTGCATGACAACGAGAAGCGCGGGAACTGCCCTTCGATTCGCAACGGTCTACGGGAGCTCGCCACGCATGCGCTTTGACCCGCCGGTGCACGAATTCACACGAGAACTCCTCCTACAGAGACGCCTCCAGGTCTACGGCGAGAACCTCTGGCAACCCTACGTCCACGTGGCCGATGTCGCACGAGCCGTACAACGGGGACTCGGCGCGCCGCATCGACTCGTACGCGGGGAAGTCTTCAACGTCGGAGATACCCGGGAGAACTACACCGAACGCCAACTCGTGGAACACATCAGACACTTCGTGCCGCGTTGTGAAATTGAATACCAGAGACCCTGAGAAGACCCACGCGACTACCGCGTCTGGTTCGAAAAGATCTCAAACCACCTGGCGTTCGAAACCAGTCGCCGTGTCCCCGACGGAATCGCAGAAATTGCCCGGCTCGTCGGGAGCCTCACCATGGAAAGCCCGTCGGCCGCGCTCCACCGCTAAGGTCCCGCAGCAAGCATCGCCCCAAGGCGTCGTAACTGCTGGGTAGCGCCTCCCAGAGTCAGTTCCAGCTGTTTTGCGTACAGAAAATAGCGATGGACGGGGTATTCCCGGTCGACACCAATGCCCCCGTGGAGGTGTTGGGCCGTATGTACCACCCGTTGCCCCGCCTCGGAAGCCCAATATTTGGCCGTGGCCACTTGGGAATCGGCGGGCAAACCTTCATGAATGCGCCACGCCGCCTGGAGCGCTGTCAAACGCACGGCCTCGGTATCGATGTACGCATCGGCGGCGCGTTGCCCCACCGCCTGAAAGGTGGCGATCGGAATGTCGAATTGTTTCCGAGCCTTGGTGTATTCAGCAGTGATTCGCAGGGCCTCGGCACAGATGCCCGCTGCGAGAGAGCAAAGGGCCGATGTAGACCGCTCGAACACCCAATCCAGAACTTCACGACCCTGGGAAGCATCCCCCAGAACGTCCTCAACTCCGACTCTCACCCCATCGAACTCGACTGCCGCCTCGGGTTGGCCACTTGTCGTTTCCAGTGGCTTCACCGTAACCCCAGGCATCCGAGAGCTGACGACAAAGACCCCGAGCCCTCCGTCCGATTTTGTGGCGGACACAAGAAGGCAATCAGCGAGTTGACCAGCAGGAACGCATATCTTTTCACCCGCCAGTCGAAAACCAGAGCCGTCAAGCGTGGCAGTCGTCGAGGGTCGCTCCAACTCGCCCTCTCCCTCCACCAGGGCGGCGGTGAGAACCGCTTTGCCTTCAGCGACCCTGGGAAGCCAAAGCTCCTTCTGGGACTCGCTCCCAAATCGCTCCAGAGCCAGCGCCCCCATCACCGCAGTTTCGAGAAACGGAATTGCGGCCGTATGGCGACCCAATTGCTCGACAATGAGTGACAACTCCAGGAACCCGAGACCACCGCCACCGTATTCTTCAGGGATCGCGATCCCTGACAAACCCGCCTCGGCGAACGCCTTCCAGAGGTCCGGATCGAAACGTTCGCCCTTCCCAGTCTCCAACTGTCTCAGTCGCTCATGGGTCGAGAGGTCCGCCAGAATCTGTCCGGCCAGATCCGCGATCGACTGCTGCTCTTCGCTGTATGAAAAATCCATGGCGTTTCCTCAAAACCGTGGCGCACGAGGCAAGCCCAAACCGAACATGCCAATCAGGTCTCGCTGAACCTCATTGGTTCCCCCGCCGAATGTGAGAATGAGCAGGCTCCGATACAGATTTTCCAATGCGCCGTGGATTGCGGCTTCCCGGGACCCGCGCACCAGGTACGCCCGCTGCCCCAGTACCTCCATCATCAAACGAAATGCCTCCAAGTAGAACTCGGTCCCAAACACTTTGATCGAGGAGGCATCTGCAACATCGAGCTCCCCATGAGTTCCAGTCCATGCCACCTTCCAATTGATCAAGCGCAAAAACTCCAAGCCAGCGTGCACCCGGGCCAGGTTCACCTGCACCCATTCCTGGTCGATCACACGTCGGCCATCGGAAATCTTCGTTTCACGAGCCCAAGCCAGAACCTGCTCGTAGCTGTTTTCGAGCATCCCGGCAGAACAAAGGGTCACCCGCTCGTGATTCAACTGATTGGTGATGAGCCGCCATCCTTTGTTTTCACCCCCCACGAGATTTTCGGCAGGAACATCGACATCGTCAAAAAACACCGAGTTGATGTCATGGACCGACAGGAGATCCATGGGGTCGATACGGATCCCCGGAGCCTTCATGTCGACGATGAACATGGAAAGACCATCGTGTTTCTTCGCATCTGGGTTCGTTCGTGTCGCGAGCCAGCAGTAATCGGCGTCGCCTGCCAGACTCGTGAAGATCTTCTGACCATTAACGAGATACCGGTCACCCTCGCGATCAGCACGGGTCGTGAGGGAAGCGAGATCCGTCCCCGCCCCCGGCTCGGTGTAGCCGATACAAAAATGGAGATCTCCCCTCAGGATCCTTGGAAGGAACCGCTCCTTTTGTTCATCGGTCCCGAAGTTCATGATCGTGGGCCCCACCGTGTTGATGGTGAGCATGGGAACCGGCGCCCCCGCTCGCATGGACTCGTCGAAGAAGATGAACTGCTCGATCTGTGAGCGCCCCTGCCCGCCGTACTCGGTGGGCCAACCGATCCCCAACCAGCCATCGGCCCCCATCTGCCGAACGATCTCACGGTTCACGGGACCCGTCCCCCTGCCCTCGTGAAGCGCTTCACGAACCTCGGGCGTCAGCAACCCCTCGTAATAGGAGCGGAGTTCGTCTCGGAGATCCTCCTGCTCTTCGTTGTAGCCGATGTACATGCCGATTCTCCGTTCCCGGGCCCGTCCGCCCTGAATCCCAGAAAGTCTCTCCCTTCGAAACCGTGGCGTCGAGCCCTCAGACGCTCAACGAATTCAGGTAGCAACAGACCTCAAGCCGGAAGCCCGATGGACTTCGTTTCCAGATACTCGGAGAAGCCCTCGAGCCCCATCTCTCGACCGACACCGCTCTGCTTGTATCCGCCAAACGGAGAATCTGGACCAAACCACATCCCGCCGTTGATCCCCAACGTACCCGTGCGGATCCGCCGCGCGACCTTCAGCGCTCGCTCCTCGGATCCCGACGCAATGGCTCCCGAGAGACCGTAAATCGAATCGTTGGAGATCCGAACTGCATCGTCGTCATCGTCGTAGGGAATCACGACCAAAACCGGCCCGAAGATCTCCTCCTGGGCAATTGTCATCGCGTTGTCTACGTCTCCAAAAAGCGTAGGCTCGACAAAGAAACCTCGCGAAAGATGATCGGGCACCCCACCTCCCACCAAGAGGGTGGCCCCCTCCTCCACGCCCTTTCGGACGTAATCCAATACGCGTTCCTGTTGTCGTCTGCTGATCTGAGGTCCCTGAAGGTTGGCCGGGTCCATGGGATCCCCATAAGGGACGGCCTCAAAGACAGCCTTCACCGTCTCCACCCCCTCTTCGTAACGAGAACGGGGAAGCAAGAGGCGGGTCGTCATTGCGCATCCCTGCCCTCCGTGCATACAGACGGTGGCGGCCCCGGGTAGTGCGGTCGAAAAGTCTGCGTCATCCAGAATCAGATTGACGGATTTGCCTCCCAATTCGAGGAAGACCTTCTTCAGGGTCTCCGAACCGGCGGCCATGATCCGTCTGCCAACCGCGGTGGAACCGGTGAAGGAGATCATGTCCACCCTCGGGTCGGAGATCAGGACCTCGCCGACCTCAGCGGGATCAGCGGCGGTCACGACGTTGAAGACTCCAGGGGGGATGTCGGTGTACTCGGCAACCACCCGGGCGATGAAAGTCGCATTCCAGGGCGTATCCGGAGCCGGCTTCAACACGACGGTATTCCCTGCGGCCAGCGCAGGACCCACTTTTGCGAGATTCACCTGCAAAGGAAAATTCCAGGGAGAGATCGCACCCACCACACCGATGGGCTCCTTCCACACCACCCTGCGGCTCGACATTCCAAAAAAATCGTGACGACCGAGTTCCCGCTCCCATTCGAAACGATCGATCTGCTCCGCCACCCAGGCGAGATCCGCGATCACCGAGTCGCCCTGAGGGCCATAGGTGAGTTGAATGGGCGCTCCCACTTCGGCCACGGTCTGCTGACGCAGGGCCTCCTTTTCCTTCTCGAGACCCGCCTGCAATTGCTCCAAGCAACGCTTTCGAAAACTCGGATCTGTCGACCAGCTGGTTTCATCGAACGCACGCCGCGCACAAGCGATGGCCGCGTCCATGTCCGCCGAGGATCCGTCGGCCACCTGACCTATCACCTCTTCGGTGGCAGGGTTCACATTGTCGAAGGTCGCCCCGGAACGCGCCTCCAAAAACGCACCATCAACATACATTCGGGTTTCGGGAGTGCTGAAATCGGTCATCTCTGCTCCTGAGCAAGTCGATTGTGACGGCCGCCTGGGCCGGGCTGAAGTGTAAACCATGGAACGGCCCTCTCCTGAGATTTCGACGCGCGGTATACTTACAACTCTCCCCCCTGAGATCGCGGACATAAACCGCGGGAGTTCTCATGCCTCTCTTCGAAAAAGTCGGGATGATCATCCATCCAGTGGAGGATCTGGACGAGGCCGTGTCCTTCTACACAGACGGCCTGGGGATGCCCCTGAAGTTTCGCGACGCCGACCGTTTCGCAGCCCTCGATGCCGGCAGTGTGACCATCGCTCTTGCGACAAGCGGCGAAGCGGTGACCGATGAGCCAACGGTGAGCTACAAGGTCGCCAACGTCGAGGCTGCCATCGAAAGCCTCGTGGCATCAGGTGCGAAGATCCAATCGCCACCCGAGGTAGGGCCCCATGAGGTCCGCGCCGTCCTCCGAGACCCCGCGGGCAACCCTCTGGTCGTCTACGAATCTCGCTAGAGGATCGGAGCCGATGAATTCCCGATACCTTTGAGTACCCCAGGCTCCCACGCCACAACGATCCGATTCCACAACACAACCCCGAGGAGAGATCATGACATTCCCGAATGCTGCCTTCACGCGCCCAGGTCTCGCCAAGCGGTGGTTGACGTCCGTGGTCGCCATGTGTGCAATCACTCTTTCCAGTCTATTCGCGGTGCCAGTGCCGAGTGCCGGGCTCGGGCCCGATCAGCAAAGGGACCCGAACCTGGAAAGCATCGAGCCCGAACGCAAGCGCCCGCTTCCGATCCTGAGAGCCAGCCAAGCTCTCGTGGTCGAGGATCGGAAAGGGTTCGATAGCGAGTACATCTTCGGAATGACGAGAGCCGTCAATCACTCGACTCTGCTGCCGGCCCTCAAGCCCCTGGCATTCCTCGTCACCGTGCCCCTGGATCTCGCTTTGCTGCCTTTCGCAGCCATCGGCGGATTCTTCTGAGGAAAATGCAGGCGGTGGTACGCCCTTCACCGAGGTGACGTCCACACGACCGCGGCGAATCCCGATTCAGGAACATCGACATCGACCTGACGCACCTGGCCAGGCGCCCCCACGAGTTCGAGCTCAACGCGGTGCCTGCCCGGCACCACCGGCGTCCTCGCCGCCACGACCCAAGCGGGCAGCATCGTCCAGGACCGGGTATCCGGGCGATCCAGAGTCAGTAGTGCACCTTCGGTGAACAGCGCAGCCAGCGTCCCCGCCAGATCACTCTTCTGCTCACCGGCAACACGACTCCCTTCGGCAATCGCTGCACGCGCGATCAATCGCGAAATCGCAGCGCCCAGAATCTTCGGCTTCAAAACCTCATATTCCCGCCGGACCTGCGACGCCAGATCACTCAGCCGGTCGGTAGGCACCTCTCGCTCATCGACTCGGACGAGCACTTTCCGATCCGGTGTCCCAGAGGGAACGAGCTCGGGATAGCTCACGACCTTGAGCACGCTGTACTGAAGGATCGAGGGGTCCCCCGTGATATAGGCACCTGCCAGTCCCGCTGCAGCACCTACCTCGACACGGCGCGGAACCCGATAGGGGACTCGTCCAAAGGCCACCAGTGTGAGAATCTCAGCCGAACGGCCCTTCGCCTGCGGATCGCCGCTCGTGGACACGTCACCGATCAGACGTCTCAGAGCCGCCCCACGGTAACGAGTTCGAGACGCAAGCCTCGCCACAGGGGCTCGCAGACTTTGAAGTGATCCGCCCTCGAGTGACTCCTCGTAGTAGCGCATCGCTCGGTCGTACTCACCAAGATGTTCGAACACGAACCCGGACAGGTACGAACCAAACACCAGGCGGGCATCGTCCGCTCCCTCGTCCCGGAGAAACCGTTGTGCCAGCGTGAAGCGGCGGGCTTCCACCGCCGCGCCGGAGAGGTCTCCCTGCGCGAGATAGTTCGACATGTTGAACGCGTTCAGGGCGAGCTTTTCCACTGGAATCGGCCGGTAGACGGTGGCGCTGTCGCTGTACACGTAACGACCAATCTCGCCGGCCGTGTCCGAGGTGATGTCGAGCACCTCCAACTCCCGATCCGCGGTCTCCAGATCACGAGCACTCAGACCGAAATGCTCCTGGGCTTGAAGAAGAGTACCTCGCTCGAGCAGAGTCAAACTGCCGTCGTCTCCGAGAGGTGCAGGAATTTCCGACTCGGCATCGACACCGAGCAGGCCGTTCAACACTCCAATGGCAGCCGCGTAATTCCCCTGATCCGCATCGACTCGAACCATCCGGGTGACATCCGAGTAGCTCGCGCACGACATTCCGATCAGGACGACGATGAGTCCCACCCACCCCCATCCGATGGAGGAAAAACCTCCCCGGAAAACTGCGTCCTCGGACTGCGACTCCCGAGCGGGTGATTTCTCGAAGCTCAAGCGCTGGATCTGTCGCGGCTCGTGAACTCAGCCCTTGAGGGCCTTGCTCCTCACCGCCTCCCGTTGGTACTCGATCAATCCCGTTTCCACCTCGAGAATCTGTAAGAACAGCGTGTACTGCACACGCCGCGTGTTGCTCAGTTTCTCCTCGATGGAGGTAATCTTGCCCGTCACGAAATACTGAACGCCCAACTGGCGCCCCAACTCACGTGCCGTCCTGGGATCGTAGGCAGCACCTCGTTGCACGCCGAGCTCTCTGGTCAATTCCGCCTGTCGAGTCCGGTCGACCATCCGAACGTCGCCGCTTTCCACAAGGGTCGTCTCGATGGACGAGAGCAACGTGAGCAGTTGATCCTCCAGGTGTTGACTGGTCCGATTTTCGATGGGCCAGATCGCGAGCAACGGACGTTCCATCGAGCCCTTCACGTCACGCATCCAAAATTTCGAGGACTCCAGCGGATCAAGGGTCTGGGCGACCAGGTACTCAACGTCGGATCGATCGAGCGTCGTACTCATGGCAGGCTCATCGAGACTCGGGTTCTCCGTGCCCGGCCCTCCCCGGATCGCGCGTGGGGCACAGCCCACGCCCCAAAGCACAACCCCTACCAGGCCCAGTACCGCGCTTCGGCGGCCCCATGATGTCAAGGTGGCCATCGTCCTCCCCTCCTCTCCGAGCCCCGCGGACTCGTTTCTTCGGCCATCGACCCCGGGCCGCAGTTTCGTGCCCTCTTCCGTCCATCGCTTAGACGCCTACTTCGGCGATCGATTCAGCCCGCTGCCCCCCCAAGGCCAGGTCCAAGCGTAGCGGCCAACGACTCCCCATGAGACCCCCCAGAAAAGGGCTGCTCGGACGGCACGCCGCTATCTTTCGAGCGCGCGCATTCCACAGGAGGTCCCGATGTCAGAAACCGGCCTCGGAGCGGTCGCTCAATCGTCCCAGGAGATCCTCTCGGAGGACCCGACCGCGTCCCTTCGAAGAATCGTTCCCGACCACGAACCTGTCGCACCCGAGGACGCGGAAAGCGAGAGCAACTGGGGCTTCGAGGACACGCGTTTCGAAGTTGACGCCCGCGGACACGTCCGCCTGACCGGGGATCGCTACGCACTATCGGGTGCGGAACTCGTGGATCTATTGCCATGGGCGCGTGAACTACTCGACCTCACCCTCGACCCTTCTCACGTCAACCCGTCCCAGTATCCCACCCCGATCCCTCCCCCCAACCCACACGCTGCCTTCGAAGAAGAATTGCGCCGTGCACTCTCGGGTGACCAACTCTCCACTGACCCACGCGTTCGTCTTCGCCATGGCCACGGCCAAACTCAGGAGGAGATGTACGCAATCAAATACGACCAGATCGAACGGGTTCCCGATCTCGTGATTTTTCCCGAGAGCGAAGCCGACATCGAAGCGATCGTTGCCGCAGCCACTCGCTTCGACGTTTGCCTGATCCCCTTTGGCGGGGGGACCAATGTGAGTGAAGCCCTCCTGTGCCCGCGCGACGAAGAGCGAAGCATCGTGAGTGTCGACATGGGCCGTATGAACCGCGTGCTCTGGATCGACCCTGAAGATCACACCGCCTGTATCGAAGCCGGTGCCCGGGGGCGAGACATCCAAAAGACACTCGAGCGCCACGGGTTCACCATCGGACATGAACCTGACAGCGTGGAGTTCTCCACGCTCGGCGGATGGATTGCCACCCACGCCAGCGGGATGAAGAAAAACCGTTACGGCAACATCGAAGACATCGTCCTCGACCTCCGAGCCATTACGCCCCTTGGAGTCATCGGTCATCACGCTGCGCTGGCTCGCGAGTCCATCGGTACGGACATTCGCCGAGCCCTGTTCGGTTCTGAGGGAAATTTCGGAATCGTCACCCGCGCAACCGTACGCATCCGGCCCATACCCGAGGTCCAAAAGTTCGGTTCGGTTCTATTTCACTCTTTTGAGGATGGCTTCGCCTTCGTGCGAGATGTGGAGCGGGAACTCTCAGAGGAACGCCTACAACCCTCCAGCATTCGCCTCGTGGACAACGTTCAGTTCCAGTTCAGCCAGGCCCTGAAACCGAAACCAACAGGGTGGAAGGCCTACCGCAGCGCCCTCGAACGATGGTGGGTCACTGGCCCCTTGGGCTACGACCCACAGGAGATGGTGGCATGCACGCTCGTGTTCGAAGGAACCGCTGATGAAGTCAGACTCCAGGAGAAACGGCTCTACGCGATTGCCAAGCGGCATCGGGGCATGAAAGGGGGCGCGGCCAATGGCGAAAGGGGATACCAACTCACCTTTGCCATCGCGTATATCCGCGATTTCATGATGAAACACTTCATCCTCGCTGAATCTTTCGAAACCACCGTGCCCTGGAGCCAAGCCCTCGATCTGTGCAGAAACACCAAACAACGGCTGTGGCAGGAGCACGCCAAACACGGACTCCCAGGCAAACCCTTCGTAACCTGCCGCATCACCCAGATCTACAACACGGGAGTCTGCGTCTACTTCTATTTCGGACACTCCTACCAGGGAATCGAAGACCCCACAGGCACCTACGCAGAGATCGAGCGTGCAGCCCGCGACGAGATTCTCCGAAATGGCGGATCGCTTTCCCACCACCACGGCATTGGAAAACTACGGCGAGATTTTCTTCCGCTGGTGAAATCCGAGGCGAATCTCGAGGCCACTCGAAGATTCAAGCATGCCCTCGACCCTGCCAATGTCTTCGGGGCGTCGAACCAGTAGTCCACCCTCGAGAGTGCGACGGCCCCTTCTTCCACCTGCTACGGTACGTGGCTCCCAAACATCGACCCTACGAGCCATGCCCGACCACGACACATACCCGCCCAAGCACCACTTCTTTCGCGACCTCGGCTTGCGCCTGATGATCCACGACGGACACGAATTGGGGATCCTCCCGCTCCAGCCCGCCATGGCTCGAAACGACCAAGGCCTCCCCATGGGAGCCATTGCAACTCTCGTCGACATGGTGACCGGCAGAGAAGCCCAGCGATTCGGAGACCCCACCTACCCCATTACATCCGACATGGATTTGCGAGATCTCATGCCCGGGCGTTTCGATGAGATCCGAGTCACCGCAACCCTCCTTCATCGGGGGCGCCGTAGCGCAGTCCTGGATGCCGCGATCTTCGGCTGCAGCGATGCAGGCACACGACAGGTGGGGACCGCGCAGGCAAATTTCGCTCTTTTCCCCCCCGAACAAGAATTCGAGCTCGGACAAATCAAAAGTAGTAACGACGAGATTGAGTTCCAACTCCCAGACTCCGCACTCAGCATGGACCTACCAGGGCAACTCGGTATTCGAGTTCTTTCGAACGAACAGGGACACGTGGAAGTCGACGTCGAGGATTACGTAAAAAACCCTCTCGGCGTCCTGCAAGGGGGAGTACACGCGGTTCTTGCCGAGGTCGCAGCTGAACTGCGTGCGAGCCACGACCGGGGCAGAACAACCCGCGTCTCGGACCTGTCCATCCGCTACCTGGCAGCGGCCCGTTTCGGGCCCATTCGAGCCGAGGCTCGCTTCGTCGACGAATCACGAAGCTCTCTTTTGCGCGTCGACATCACCGATACTGGAGCCGAGGGCCGACTGGTGACCACGGCCCTCGTCGGCGTCGTCTGAAGTACGGCGTTCCTACTAGCGCAGCATGCTCGATGAATAGTCGAGAATTCGCCGTGCAACGATCAACTGATTGATCTGCTGCGTTCCCTCGAAGATGTCATTGATCTTCGCATCCCGCATCCACTTCTCAACCATCAACTTCTTCGAATAGGCGGGCGGGCCGAGAATTTCGACGGCCTTCTGAGTAATCCGAGTCACGGCCAGACCCGCCTTCGCCTTGGCCATGGAAGCCTCGAGATTGTTCGGCTTCCCCTTGTTCATCATGCTCGCCGCCCGCCAGGTGAGCAGCCGAGCCGCTTGGAGCTCCCCAATCATTTCGATCACATCCCGCTCGATGGCCGTCAATTCCGAGGGAGGAGCATCGAACCGGACCGAAACACCTTGACGGTCGAGTTCCTCGAGCAGGAAGTCCAGTGACGCACGTCCGACTCCAACCGCCATGGCGGCGACGATCGGGCGACTTGCGTCGAAGGTCGCCATGGCGCCCTTGAAACCCTTGTCACCGGTCTTCGAATCCCGTTTTTTTACTTCGGCGCTCCCCAGAAGGTTTGCAGCCGGAACACGACAATTTTCGAAACGAAGGGTGGCCGTATCTGAGGCTCGAATTCCGAGCTTCTTCTCCAGACCGACGAGTTCCATACCCGGCGTTCCCGCGGGCACCACGAACGACTTGATGCCACCGCGACCCGCACTCTTGTCGACGGTCGCCCAAACCACGACGAAGCCACCCTCGACCTGCGATGCACCTTCTCCTGCAGTACAGAAGATCTTTTGCCCGTTGATCACATAGTCATCACCGTCTCGTTCCGCAGTCGTCTGAATCGCGGCGGCGTCCGAACCGGCCTCCGCCTCCGTAATCGCCATAGCGCCCCAGATCGGGTGACCACTCCCTCGAAATGGCGTCAAAAACCGCTCGCGTTGCTCCTGAGTTCCCGCAGCGGCGACCGCAGAACCTCCCAAGGCAGCCGTCGGAGTTCGCAGATACAAGCCCGCATCGCCCCAACAAAGTTCTTCAGCCTGAATGCAGACCTGAATAAAACCGTCGGACGGCGCGTTGACGTCTCCCACGTTGTCGCGTCCGTGAAGCCAGTACCATTCAACCCAGGACTCGGGGAGTTCGTGCTCGTGGGTATCGGCGTCACGAGCGATCGGCCGCATCTGTTCCCGAGCAATGCGGTTGTAGTGCTCCTGGGCCAGGACACTGTTTTCGGCTAAATCGAACGAAATGGTCATGGGGCGTCCCCTCTCAAACCAGCGTCAGGGCTTCGAACATCGCAAAGCCACGTGCGTTTCTTAGATGCATTTCCGGCAGGTAGTCGCGGATGTAGCCATGCCCACCCATCACCTGTACGGCACCGTCGGCAACCTGAAGGGCAACCCGTTGGACCTGCTGGTACGCAAGCGTCGATTCGCGAAGAGCATCGCGCCCAGCGTCCAACCCCCAGGCTGCCTCCCAAGTCAGTAGACGCGCCGCATCGATTTCAATGGCCATGTCCGCGAGCATGAAAGCGATTGCCTGCTTGGACGCAATTTTTGCGCCGAAGGCTTCTCGTTCCTTCGCATATTCGCGAGCCAGGTCATAGGCTGCGCGAGCAACGCCAACCCCCATCGCCGCGAGACCCACACGACCCCGGGCCACCAATGCCGGCATGTTCACCCCGGCATCGCCGCCCAGTTTATCCGAGGCCGAAACTCGCACTCCGCTCAGGGTCAACTCGACACTACCCAGCGCCTGCACCCCGAGATTCTGCTCGGCTTCGGCCGTCAACCCTTCGCTGTTCCGGTCCACCAGGAAACCCTGTGCCCGCCCCTCTTCACTGGCGAATACAAGAACCTGTTCATCGCCATCCAACCAGGGAACCAGGCATTTGGCACCGTCGATCACATATTCGTCGCCCTCCCGTTTCGCCGTGCTCTTGGGCCGAAACGGGTCGCTATCAAAGCGGGGCTCCACCAAAGCGATGGACCCGGGCGTAAAATTCGGACCGGCGAATCGAGGCAATACACGCTGTTGCTGCTCCTCAGTACCGAAATCGGCGACCGGGAGCGCCGTCAAACTGGGAGACATGATGGAAAGTGCAATTGCGAGATCACCCCACGCCAACTCCTCGGCAATCAGACATTGAGTGACCGCGTTGCGCTCTCCACCGCCTCCCACGGATTCGGGGAGCGCGTTGGCGACCAAACCCAACTCGTGGGCCTGATCCAGGAGTCCACGAGGCACCTCGCATGCCTCATCGCATTCCCTGGCCGCGGGTCGCACTTCATTCTCGACGAACTGGCGCACCGTCTCGACCACCAGTTCTTGTTCTTCAGTGGGATCGAACTCGATCATATCGGCCTGTCCTCTTGCCTTATCGGCTTCAACATCCTTTGAGTCTCTACCGGAGAACCGTTTGGTTCTCTATCCGCGAACCCTATCGCCCCCCGACGTCGACTTGGAAGATACGAAGGTCGGGGGCTACGCGAACCGCTTACACCGTGACAAAAGGTAGATTCCCGGGTTCATTCACATGCCAAGGCCCATAGCATCACGCAACCCGCGTTTGATCACCATAGGATTTTCGCGGCTCATAAAAAACGATGCGACCCCGAGTCACCAGACCTGCTCGGGAGCCAAGGACCGGAAAATCACCCCGCAGATGACGGCCGGTGGTCTACGAAGATCGGCGAAGACCAGGCCCTCTCCTCACTCGGCGCAAGACAGTTCGGGCTTCTTTCGTTGCCCCCGTTCCAGCCACAATCGTCGATGGAGACCGCATTTCCATTGCGATCAAAACGAGTCCCCAATGGATCGCCGTGGATCTGCAGGGAGGGTACTTCTACGGCGCGTACGTAATAGAGCGTGTCACGTCGTTCCACGCTGAACTCCGAATCATCGAACCGCGCCACGCAGCCCTTGGGGTCCGGGGAGCACTGGATCACTTTCCACGGATCTTCGATGCGGCCTTCGATCGGCTCACCTGGCTCCCGTTGAGGCCGAATCCTCACCACCTCGATGCGATCGATCACACGTCGAACGTCACTGGGTCGATAGCACTCGCCCCGGCACAAGAACTCTAGACGCTCCGATCCGAGCCCTCGATGCGCCTCGTCCGAACAGCCGGGCAATTGCTCGAGAGAACCCTGCGCACGCACCTCGAAGACCGGGGAAGTGGCCATTTCGACCTCCGAACCCATGGGTTGCCGTGAACCATCGGGCCGGATCAGGTCGAACCACAGCGCAATCCGTGGGCCGCTGGTTCCGTACACTTCGCGATTCTCCAGAGCATTCCAAATCGCCTCGCGCGTACGATCCCGGCTATGCACCGCCACCAACCCACCTGGGAACAGGAAACTCTGGGCCCGATTGTCCACCGGGCCCAGGGAAGCGGCGCGCAACTCGACCATCTCCTGAGAGTCCGGCGGAGGAGATCCGTCGGTCATCATTCCGAAGCGCTCGATCTGCTTGTAGCCAGTTCCAGGCCGTCCACTGTGCCCATCACTTGAAGCCACGAACCCATAACGGAAGCGCAAAGGTTCCGAGACTGCCTCAACCGGATCACCGGAATCCCCGCGCGGATCAAAATGCGAGAGCGACATCCCGTACTGGACACTTTCCCGCGGACGGTGCGAGAAGGAAGGCTTGAAACAATCTCGACACTGCCCGCAATCGAGCCATCTCTCGAGATCGACGTCGGGAAACAGTGTCGCCACGCCGATGCCGAAACTATCCATCACTGCATTGCGCGCGCGAGCGACTTCACCGTCACAGGTCTCGGAATCCGGGTCCTCACAAGACTCGCGCGCGATCTCGCCAGCCTGCCAACAACACGGAAGATAGTCCCCGGTTGGGGGACGGCAGACTTTCTCTCCCCCCTCTCCCACATCGAACTCCCGCCAGGTCCGGTATTCCTCGGAATTGCCGTGCCCTGACATGATCTCGATCAACCGCTGGCGCCCGGCATCGAACTGTTCGGGATCGAGGTGCTTGGCCATAGACGAAGTGGCCGGCGTATAGATTCCCCAGGAAGTCCCGTGAGGAATGACCAGAGCAGGGGCGTCCCATTCGTCCAGTTTCGCCGAGAGTGAGGCGGGGGTCGTCGCGACCTCAGCACACGTCAGAGGCAGGTCGCGACTTGGGCGCGATTCCTCGCAATACGCTCGAACAGAAAGGCTTTCCAGAAATTCAGCAAAGCCGACCTCTCCTGCACCGCGCATGCTCCCCGCCAAACCCATCTGCATCCGTGAACGATCTCCTGCGGCGATCGGTCGCGCCGGTAGGGTTTCGTCCTCGGTGTCGCGAAACACGACACAACGATGCCCCCAATGCGTGTCGGGCGTTTGCCCCATCTGAGTCCACTCGAACCCGGTGAACGCCACAACATCGGGGACATCGGAATCGCCGGAACGTTCATTGCAGCGTCGAACACTCTCTTTCGAGGCCTCCCAGTTTTCACGGGACAACGACTCGGCATGGTCCGTCAAAGCGTAGAAGTCCAGATTTGCGCAGTATCGCGCGAAGTCGCAGGCGTCATCCGGGGGATGGGCGCCTTCGCCGCCCGACAGCGGAATCGAGAAGAGGAAGGCATCCCACGAATACGTGGTATGGACGTGCAGATCGCCAAAAAGAATCTGCGGCTCCGTTTCGAGCTCCGGGGGCGGGGCTGCGGAGTCACGTGGTAACTCGTTCGTCCGTCCACATGCGACTCCGACGAGAATCGCGCAAAGCGTCATCGCCCAGGTTCGGCTCACGGATCGTCCCCCCTGCCTCATTCCATGTCGAACGGGAACATTGCCGTGGTCCCCCCGTCCACGACCAACGTGTGTCCGTTCACACGACGAGCCAGGTCTGAACTCAAAAACAGAAGAGCGCCAGCGATGTCAACCGGCTCCGCAATGCGATCGACATCGTCACCCTCGGGAACGGGAATTTCTCCAGCGTCTCGCATCGCCTGAATCCTCGGAGTCAGCACCGAACCCGGCGCCACGGTGTTCACCCGGATACCGTACTGAGCCCACTCCTGCGACATGGTCCGCGTCAGTGCCACCACCCCAGCTTTCGCAGCCCCGTAGGCACCATGTTTCGGCGCACCGAACAACCCACTTACGGAAGCCACCGTCGCAATGGTGCCACCGCTCCCCTGACTCACCATCTGCCGCGCCACGGCCTGACAGACAAAAAAGTGTTGTTTCAGGTTCAGCGTATGATCGCCGTCCCAAAGCGCTTCATCCATCTCCAACAGGGGCGACCAACCGGCCATGCCAACGATGTTGATCAGAGCGTCCAACCGCCCCAACGCCGCCACAGCCGTCTCGACCAGACCCGCCACTTCGCCCGGTTGGGTCACATCGGCGACAATGGGTTCCGCCGACCCGCCGAGTTCCGAGACTTCGCCCACCACCGTGGCCAGCCGGTCGGCATCCAGATCCACGAGTGCGAGCTTCGCTCCACAACGCGTCAGGTGGTGCGAGACCGCTCTTCCAATCCCCTGCCCGGCTCCCACCACGAGAGCACCCTTTCCCTCCAACCCCATGAGAGTTTCCACGGTTCCCCTCTCCTCTGCAGACCACGACATGGCCGAACCCGGATCGTATCAGGATCGAAGCCCCCGAGGAGGCATTGACTGCAAGACGGTCCCGGACCGACGATTTCGGCCTAGAATCCAACTGACGATTCTTCAAAGACCCGGTTATCTTGGACGACGAACCAGCGGGAACCCAGCGCGGCCGAGGAGCCAACGTGAGCGTTCAATTCGACCCCCTGGAAACCGGCACCGGCATCCCCTATGCGGGACTGTCGAAGTTGCGTGCAGAATCCCCGGTCTCGCGCACCCCAAATGGAATCTGGTTTCTGGCGCGACACGACGACGTCATGCAAGCCACGCAACACGTGGATTGCTTCCAGGCGAGTTTTCGCGACCCGGGAGTGGTGGTTCCAGATGAGGAACAATTGATCAGCGAGATTCCCGAACCGCGTCATGGGCGAGTTCGCAAGATCGTGAACTCCGCTATCGCATCCCACCGCCTCGGTCCCGTGGCAAAATTCGTCGACGATCTCTCGAACCACCTGCTGGACGAGATCACGCAACGGAAACAGGTGGAACTCATGAATGAGTTCGTAATGCCCATCCCCAATTCAGTCATCGCCTATCTGCTCGGAGTACCGACCCGAGACTTTGCCCTATGGGCCCGCTGGTCCGACGAAGTCGTCGAGGGCGACTACGCGCGCAAGAATCGAACAGAACGAGGAAAGGGCCTCGGAGGAGGCCACCCCGAGTTCGCCGGATACGTCGATGCTGAGATCGCAACGAGACAGGATTCGGACTCGCCGTCGGATGACTTTTTGACACGCTTGGTCCAGACCGAGGTGGACGGACACCGACTGACGAACGTCGAGTTGCGAACTCTCGTGATCTTCCTGCTCATCGCCGGCAACGAGACCACGCGCAACCTGATCGGTAACTTGCTCACACGTCTCGCTGGAGCTCCCGAGATCTTCGAGATGCTGCAATCGGATCCCAACTTGATTCCGCTCGCCATCGAAGAGTCCCTACGACTCGACCCTCCCGTCGCGTATCTCCTGCGGGATTGCATCCAGGACATCGAGATTGGAGGAAAAACGATCCGGAGGGGTGAAAAGGTTGCTTTTGGGCTCGCCTCGGCAAACCGCGACGAGAGCATCTTCGAGCAACCCGATGCCTTTCGGCTTGATCGCCCCAACCCACGCGGACACGCAACCTTCGGCGGAGGTCCCCACGTCTGCCCGGGTTCCACCCTGGCTCGCCTCGAAACCCGCCAGGCCATGGAAGCGTTTCTTGCAAGAGTCCATTCCTTTGCCATCGATCCCGAACACATCGCGGACCGAGTCCCGGTATTCTGGGCCAACGGGCCCGCGACCCTCCCCGTCACCCTGAACGCATCATGAAGCCCACAAAGCCTGGACCCGACTGCCCCACCCCCTTGGAATCTCGCCTCCGCTGGAGCGAGATCGCGTAGCATGCCAGTCTCGCGAGAGCGGGAATCCGCCCCCACTCACTCGCTGACCATGGAGAACGAATGAAGGCTCGACGCTGCAAAACCTGGATCCCTTCCCTCCTGGTGGGCGCCGCTGCTCTGTGCCTTTCGAATTGCAGCTCGAAGCCAACGCTCGACGATTCTGGACCGACCGCAAATTGGGAAGTCTACGGTGGAGACCAGGGCTCGAGTCACTATTCACCCTTGACACAGATCACACCCGAGAACGTCGAGCACCTCGAACTCGCATGGAAACACAACAGCGGTGACTTCTCCGATGGGCTCGACGGCGAGGTCGGCGCTACAACCTTCCAGGCCACACCCATTGTCGTCAACGACCTCCTGTACTACTGCACTCCCTTCCAGCGCGTATTCGCTCTGGACCCCGAGACGGGAGAGGAGCGATGGGTCTTCGACCCGGTCCTCAAACTGAGAGGGGGCGAGGGCCCCTACCCACTGAATTGCCGAGGCGTCACGTATTGGGAGGAACCGGCCCCCGTCCCTGGCAAGGCCTGCCAGAAGCGAATCTTCCACGGCACACGCGACTCAGAACTGATCGCATTGGATGCCGATACCGGCATCCCCTGTGAGGGCTTCGGAGAAGGTGGCCGCGTCGCTCTGCGCGAGGGACTCGAATCGGGTGCTCCGCCATGGGAGTACTATCCGACTTCTCCGGTCTTGCAGATTGGAGAGGTCGTGGTCATCGGCGCTCTGATCGCCGACAACGTGCGAACAGACGCTCCATCAGGGGTCGTGAGAGCCTTCGACGTCAGAACCGGAGAACTCGCATGGGCCTGGGACCCCGTCCCTCCCAACCGGACACCCGACCCGGAAGAGGGCGAACACTACGCCCGGGGCACCCCCAACGTCTGGTCGATCATTACCGGGGACCCGGAACGCAACCTGGTGTTTGTACCCACGGGCAATCCCGCCCCCGATCTATACGGCGGCGAACGCGACGGCATCGACTATTTCGGCAGTTCAACCGTCGCTCTCGACGCAAATACAGGCGAAGTGGTTTGGCGCTATCAAACCGTCCACCACGACATCTGGGACTTCGACGTCGCCAGCCCCCCCACCCTCTTCCAGATCGACGGCGTAGGAGGAGGAGCAGCAGGTGTCGCTCAGCCGACCAAGATGGGCCATATCTTCCTACTCGACCGGGAAACAGGCGAACCCCTATACCCCGTAGAGGAGCGCCCGGTTCCACAGGGTGCAGTCGTCGGGGAGACTCTTTCTCCCACCCAGCCCTTTCCCACCCATCCGCCGCCACTGCACTCCACCCAACTACGACCGGAAGACGCCTTCGGCTTCACCCCCTTCGACCGCAAGGCCTGCGCCGACATGATCGCCGGTTTACGCTACGACGGCGCATTCACGCCGCCGAGCCTCGAAGGCTCCCTCCAAACGCCACACACGGCCGGCGGGATGAATTGGGGCGGCGTCGCCATCGACCCCGTCCGAGGACTCCTCCTCACCAACCAGACCCACGCCGCGCTGGTGAATATCCTCATCCCGCGGGAGGAGGCCGACAAACTCGACACCTCCACCATCCAATACCCCGACGAATTCTATGCCATGACGGGGACCCCCTACGCGCTCAAGCGATACCTCCTCTCTTCACCCTTTGGCGCGCCCTGCAACCCCCCACCCTGGGGCAGTCTGATCGCCGTCGACTTGCGGACGGGCGAGATCGCATGGCAGGTGCCCATGGGAAGCACGCGTGATCAAGCCCCCTTCCCCCTCTGGTTCGACATCGGCTCTCCGAGTTTCGGAGGTGGAATCACCACCGCGAGCGGCGTCTTCTTCATCGGCGCGAGCACCGACCACGCCTTCCGTGCCTTTGACGTGGAGACCGGCGAAGAACTCTGGGAAACGCGAATACCCGCCCCAGCCAATTCCGTGCCCATGACCTACCGACTGGACGCCAAGGGCAAGCAATTCGTAGTCGTCGCAGCGGGAGGAACACCGCTCAGCAAAGTCGGAGATCACCTGCTCGCCTACTCGCTACCCGACTGACCCTGGGAGCCTTGGCCCGCGATCCCGGGCGTCTAGGGCATGACAACGCCGCCGTTTGGGCGAAGCACCTGGCCGGTCACAAAACGCGCAGCGTCACTCGCGAGATAGAGAATCGCCCACGCGATGTCCTCCGGTTCCCCAATTCGCCCCAGAGGAGCGCCACTCGCCCGCTCGTTCCACAAGCGATCACGCGCATCTTCATCGACTTTGCCTCCCGCATCGGTGAAATGCCGGCGGGTCATGGAGGTATCCGTGAACCCCGGAGCCACAGTGTTGACTCGGACATTGGAACCACCGACCTCCACGGCCAGAGTCCGGGTCAGCATGGCGACGGCCGCCTTGCTCATGGCATAACTCACGATGCCCGGAGCGGGCATATCCATCCCGGCGGAGGCCACGTTGATGATGGACCCACCCCCCTGCTCAACCATTACCCTTGCCGCAGCCTGACAACCGAAGAACACACCCTTCAGGTTGACGGCCAGCACTGCATCTAGTTCTTCTTCGGTCGTCTCGATCACCGACGCGTTTCGAATGATGCCCGCGACGTTCGCCATGACGTCGACGCTTCCAAAGCGATCCAAGGCTGCGGCAACGAGCTTCTCGACCTCCGACCGACTCGAGACATCTACCTCGACACAAAGCGCAGAGCGTCCAGACGAATCAATCTCGTTTCGCACATGCTCCAGACCCGCAAGGTCGACATCGGCGAGCACGACACCTGCCCCCGCCTCTGCCAACGTCTTGGCGACCGCCCGCCCGATACCACTCGCGGCACCCGTGACCACTGCAGTGCGGCCGTCCAACGAAAACACCGACTCAATCCCCGAAGACATCAGAACCCCCGAATCCACATCCATCGGTGCGTTGACCGTGCATCGCGCCGCGCGTTAAGATGAATTCAAACCAGGGTACGCAGCCGACCCTGCAACTGCAATTCGCACTCGCCGCGCTATCCCACGAAGGAAACCTCTGTGAAACTCGATCTCCTCTATGAAGTCGATGCTCCGCAACCCTGGGACGAGGGACCCCATCCCTATGGACAACGAAAAAGGGAACAGCGCGCATACCGAGAAGCGCTCGAGCAGATCAAGCTTGCAGACAGCCTCGGATTCAACACGATCTGGGCCGTAGAGCACCACTTCCGTGCCGGGCGTTCCCATTGCCCGGCGCCCGAGGTACTCCTGGGCGCCCTCTCCCAATGCACGGAACAAATCGGACTGGGCTTCGGAGTCACCCTGACCCCTTTCGGCTTCACCCACCCGGCGCGAGTCGCCGAAAAGGTCGCAACAGTCGACATCCTCTCCAACGGACGCGCCGTCTGGGGCACCGGCCGATCCACCCCCATGGAACAGACCGCGTTTCACGTCGATCGCGAAAAATCTCGAGACCAATGGCGCGAAGCCATCGAGATCATCTGTGCGATGTGGCGCGACGAGCGTTTCTCCTGGGATTCTCCAACGTTCCAATTTCCCGAGCGAATCGTCACCCCCAAGCCGTTTCAAGACCCTCATCCACCCTGTTGGATGGCCGCCACCTCCGAGGGATCAGCAGAAGTCGCCGGATCCAACGGCCTCGGCATGCTGAGTTTCTCGATCATGCAACCGCTCGAACAGATGGCGGCTCAGATCGCCGCCTATCGCAACGCCTCGGCCCGAGCGAAACCACTCACCGACGTAACAACCAACAAAGTCGCCGCGTACACACTCGTCCATTGCGCCGATTCCATGGAGGATGCCGAGAACAATGGCATCTGGGATTCGGTGTCGTGGTGGTATCAGAACCTTGCCCAATTCACGCTCGACTGGGAACTCGAACACCTCTCACAGGAAGAGCAGGACCAGACCTTCCCCCTGCTCAAACCTTTGATCGAAGGAAACATTCCCATTGACCACTTCCACGACGCAGACATGCTCGTGGTCGGAGACTCAGAGCGCTGTTACCAGAAGATGAAGCACTACGCCGACCTCGGCGTCGACCAACTCATCTGCTACGTCCAATTCGGCTACCACAGCCACGAAAGCGTCATGCGGACCATCGAGATCCTCGGCAAGGAGGTGCTCCCGGAACTTGAGCACTACCAGCCAGCATCCACCGCATAAGCCAAGGCCCCTGAACGCCGTTGAGTCATCGCAAAACCGATAGCGCACCGCCCATCGACCCTTTCGGACCTTCCAGTGAAAGGCGGTATCGCGCTTTCCAAGACATGCGCAAGCAATGCCCGGTCCATCAACTGGACGAAGACAGCCTGTTTGCCGTAAGCCTGGCCGCGGTAGAAACGGGCCTCAAGAACGTCGACCATTTCGTGGGGAGTTTCGGAGATTCCGGTGACCGAGCCGAGGAGGACAGTATCCTCGCTGCGATTCCCGAACCGCGACACGGAATGATCCGGAAGATCTTCAACTCGGCTCTGGCTTACCACCATGCATCCAAGGCCGAACCTTTCGTCGAACAACTGGCGACAGGCCTGCTGGATGAAACACTGCTGCTCGCTTCGAAACACCGCGGCCAAGTTGAACTCATGGGCAGCTATGTCCGAAGGATTCCCAGCGCAGTAATCGCCCACGTGCTGGGCGTACCCTCCAAGGACTTTGAGACTTTTGCGCGTTGGTCGGACGAAGTCCTTGCTCGCCAGGGCCAGGACGATGCAAGTTCCAGCAACCGATCCCTGGGAGAGATTCACCCCGAGTTCGCAGAATACCTCGACGACCGGATCTCGGAGCGTCTCGAAGCCGAAATCCCCAGCGAAGACGTCATCACGCGGTTGTTACTGACCGATGTCGACGGCGAACGACTTTCCCGCAACGCGGTTCGCACCCAGACCATGTTTCTCATCATCGCTGGGAACGAAACCACCCGAAACCTGATCGGAAACGTGATGCAGCGCTTTGCCGAGGACGAAACACTCTATTCGCGCATCCGCAAAGACGAAACACTGGTGGCACCACTCATCGAAGAGTCCCTCCGAGTGGATTCCCCGGTACAACTTTTGGCGCGCTCCTGCACCCGAGACATCGAACTCGACGGAATCCCAGTCACCGCTGGCCAACGGGTGCTATTCAGTGTCGCGTCTGCCAACCGCGACGAGAGCACCTATCTCGCAGCCGAAGAGTTCCAACTCGATCGCCCCCGCCCTCGCGACCACATGGCGTTCGGCGCTGGCCCCCATGTTTGCCCAGGGGCCTACCTCGCAAGGATGGAAACTCGTGTCGCAATCGAAACCTTCCTTCGCCGCGTAGCCCGGATCGAACTCGCGCCTGGGCATCGCCCCGAGCCCAATCCCGTCTTTTGGGCCCTGGGTCCTCAGAGCTTGCACGTAATCCTGACACCGACCTGATCCTTTCCAATGGAACACCGCACCCACGGTCGTTTGTGGAAATGTCGACCGCACTCCGAATTTCAAAAGAGAATTCCGAGGCGGAATTGGCTGTACCCGTCCACCTTGTCCTCCCATAATGGTCGGTCCCATTTCCAATCGGAGCCTGCATGGAACTCGGAAAACTCGGCGTTTGGTATTTCACCGAAGCGATGCGTTCTCCCAAAGCCGCAGACTTCGCCCAGCGCATCGAAAGCCTGGGTTATTCAGCGCTTTGGATTCCCGAAACCACGGGGCGCAACCCCTTCGCGCACGCAGGATTTCTCTTTGGTGAGACCCACCGGCTCGTGATCGCAACCGGGATCGCCAACATCTACCACCGTCATGCGGGGATGATGCTCCAGTCACAAAAGACCCTCGCAGAACAATCCGAGAACCGCTTCCTCCTGGGCATCGGAGTCTCTCACGCTCCCCTCGTATCGCAGCTTCGTGGCCTCCCCTACGAGCGACCCGTGGCGACCATGCGCGAATACCTCGATGCGATGGACGCGTCTCCCTACACCTCTGTCGAACCCTCGAAGCCTCCCCAGACCGTCATTGCAGCGCTTGGCCCCAAGATGCTGAAACTCGCCCGAGAAAAGACCGATGGCGCACATCCCTACCTGACGACGCCGGAACACACCGCCATGGCAAGGGAGATCCTCGGCCCCGACAAGCTCCTCTGTGTCGAGCAAAAGGTCATCTTGGAAACCAGTGCATCCAAGGCACGAGAGACTGCACGAAAGGCGCTGGAACGGTACGCGATACTCCCAAACTACCGAAACAACTGGAAGCGACTGGGCTTCAGCGAAGACGAAATCGCTAAAAACGGCGGAAGCGACCGACTGATCGACGCCCTCGTGGCATGGGGCAACGAACGAACCATTGCCGATCGAATTCAGCAGCACCAGGACGCAGGAGCGACCCACGTGTGCATTCAGCCCTTGAAGGTCGACGGCAGAACGGGAGAAGTCGACTGGAAGGTGCTCGAAGCACTCGCACCTGGAACATGACGCCACGCTCCCCGTCGGGGGAGCAAAATCCACCTGGACGTCTCGTCATCGAGACGCCGCTGAGCGAATTCGAACCCGAGGAGTCCATCGTGAAAGCCGCCGTCTGGAAGGAACCTGGCCAACCTCTGGTCATCGAAAACGTCCCGGACCCTTCACCGGGCCCCGAGGAGTTGCTCCTGAGAGTTCACGGAGCCGGAATCTGCGGCTCGGACCTCCACACTTCCGACATCCCCGCCTACCCCTCGGGCACCATCATGGGCCACGAATTCTCCGGTGAAATCGTCGCGATTGGAGCCAACGCAGCCTCTCTCGCAATGGATGAGCGGCCCTTCGAACTGGGTGATCGGGTGTGTTCCCTGCCCGGCCTCGGCTGCGGGAAATGCGGATCGTGTTACAGCGGTGAAGTCATGGCTTGCACGAGCCTCCGCACGGCCGGTATCGGGGACCTCTCGGGTGCGTACGCGGAATTTGTTCGGGTCGGGGCTCGCGAAAGCCTGCGCCTGCCAGAAAACGTCGGCTATGCCGAAGGGGCCCTCGTGGAACCTCTAGCCGTAGGGCTGCACTCGGTACAGCGTGCTCGACTCAAGCCCACAGACAGAGTGCTCGTCATCGGTGCGGGCCCGGTGGGAGTCGCGGTCGCCCTGTGGGCTCGACAAAGCGGTGTGAGCCGGGTGATCGTCAGTGACATGGTGGCCACCCGCCGAGACCTCGCGTGCCAACTTGCAGCCACCCATGCCATCGATCCGAACCGGGAAGATGTAGCGAGTGCTTTCGAACGAATGGCTGGCCGAGGCCCCGACGTCATATTCGAATGCGTCGGGGTGCCGGGGATGCTGCAGCACTGCGTCGAACTCGCACCTCGCCACGGGCGAGTGATCGTCGCGGGCGTGTGCATTCAGCCGGACACGTTCACCCCAGTGATCGGAGTCACGAAAGAGTTGTCGCTCGAGTTCGTATCTTTCTACGAACGCCCGGATTTCGCCCACACTCTCGACATGTTGGGAACCGAGCGCCTGGTCGCCTCACCGATGATTACCAACACGGTTCCACTCACAGACATGCCCGCGGCTTTCGAAGCCCTCAAGCAGCCCACGACCCAATGCAAAGTGATCGTCGAGCCGTGAGCCCATCGCGCACCCCATTCATTGGGACAGTCGGGCTTCCCTCAAACGAGAACGCCGCACCTTTCCGGCGTCGTCGCGAAGGGGCTCGGTGACGAACTCGAAAGTTCGAGGCAATTTGTAGCGCGCCAGTCGATCCGTCAGATAGTCCGTGAGCTCCTCTGCGGCAATGGCCGGTCGGGCCTCGACAATTGCGTGGAGCCGTTGACCGAGATCATCGTCGGGCAGACCGATGACCACACTCGAGTGAACCGATGGATGCTCGTCGATGGCCGCCTCGACCTCTGCTGGATACACGTTTTCTCCACCGGTGACGACCATATCGCTTCGACGGTCCGCCAGATAGAGATACCCCTCCTCATCCACCCACCCCATGTCGCCAAGTGACTCCCACCCATCGCCATCAGAGGTGGCCTCGGCTCCGATATAGCGGTAGGTCGACCCGCGCCCACCGGGTGGCATCATGAACAACTCCCCGATTTCTCCCGGCGGAAGTTCGCCCCCCTGTGGATCCAACACCCGGACCTTTCGTCCAGCCGACGGGCGCCCCACCGAATCCGGTCGCTCCTGCAACTCGGATCCTGTGATCATGGAACCTCCAATACGCTCTGAAGCACCATACGCCTCGGCAAACCGCTCGGGTCCGATCCAGTCGACCCAGGCCAATTTCAGCCAGACCGGGCATGCGGCACCGCTGGTGACCACACGACGGAGGGACGACAGGTCATAGGCGAGTCGCGTCCCCTCGGGAAGACGCCAGATGCGCTGCATCATCGTGGGCACCAGATTCACGAAATGCACCTGGTGTCGCTCGATGAGCGCGAGACTCTCCTCCGCATCGAAGCGCGACATCAAAATGGCGGCTCCACCCCCCAGGATATTGAGGTGGGCGTTCAGGAAGGGACCTGCGTGATACATAGGGCCGGGGATCAAAGCCGTGCTGCCTGGCGTCACCGCATAAAACCCCTCGTCTGGATCGAACTCGGCTGGCAGCACATCGACGATGAGTTTCGGCCGGCCGGTGCTTCCGCCGGATGCGAGGGCCTGACGCTCGGGGGACGCGCAATCAGGAAGTGCTGAGACCGAAAGCTCCGTGGGCGGCTGGAATCCTGCGGGCAGGCAAGCCCGCCCCGGATAGTCGGTTTCGTCCACCCCGATGATCAGAGCCGGATTCGCCAAATCCACCAACGCGGACCGCTCCACCTCGGGCAGACGCGAGGAGATCGGCTGAGGAACGGCTCCCACCTTCCAGATCGCGAAAGCGGACACCACGAAATCGACCCCGTTGGGTAGAGCCAGGGTCACAAAGTCGCCTCGAGAGACCCCCCGCTCCATCAAAACACGAGCCAGGCGATTCGCCCGGCCCTCCAAATCGGCCCGCGTCAAACTGACGCCCTCATGAACCAGCGCCACGTGCTCCGGCTTCTGTTCAGCCAGAATCGTTAGCCCTCTTCCGTAGGAGACCTGTGTTTGTGCCACTTCTAATCCTTTTTCCATCTGGCCCGACCCATCGGGCCGAACGAGTATAGAATGGCGCGCGGGTCTGGTAGAATTCGTTGTCGACGACCCCATTCAGAGCCGGAAGGGCTTCGTCGCTTCTGACCCCAGCTTCTTTCAGGAGACCTTCATGTCAGGCATCTCAGCTTACGGCGCCTATGTGCCCTACACGCGCCTCCCCTTCGCCACCATCTCCGGCCGAACCGCCAAAGAGGGAGGCCCCGAGAAAGCCGTCGCCTACTACGACGAAGATGCGGTCACCATGGGTGTCGCTGCTGCAACCGATTGCCTGAAAGGAATCGACCGAGCCAGCGTCGACGCCGTGGTCTTTGCCTCTACCAGCTACGCATACCGTGAAAAGCAGGGCGCGGCACTCATCGCCAAGGCACTCGATCTTCGACGCGATGTCTCCACCAGCGACGTCTCAGGATCACTCCGCGCCGGGACCAATGCCCTTCGCGGAGCCTTCGACAGCGTCGCCGCGGGATCTGCGCGCCGCGTGCTCGTGATTGCCAGCGATTGCCGCATGGGCGCCCCGCGCGGAGCCCTCGAAACCAAGCTCGGCGACGGTGCGGCTGCTTTCCTCATCAGCGACAGCGATCCCATCGCGACCCTCGAGGGAAGCCATTCCGTGACCGACGAAATCCAAGACGTCTGGCGCGTGGATGGAGACGCCTACACCCATACCTGGGAGGATCGCTTCGTCGTCACTGAAGGGTATGCGCCCGTAGTCAGCGAGGCAGTACAGGGCCTTCTGGACAAATTGAACCTCTCACCGTCAGATGTGAACCGCGCAGTGCTCTACGCTCCCGACGCCCGGAGCCACGCTACCGCTTCGCGCACGCTGGGCTTCAGCGCCGACCAACTTCAAGACGCGCTGTTCGGAAAACTCGGCAACACCGGATGTGCGTTCGCCCCGATGCTGCTCGTAGCGTCACTCGAATCGGCCAAACCCGGAGAGAGAATCCTCCTTGCGGGTTACGGCGATGGCGCAGACGTACTGAGCCTCACCACCACCGAGCACCTCGAGAAACTCGATGCGCGCTTGGCGGTCTCGGGCCACCTTGCGAGACGCAAGCCTCTCAGAAGCTACGAGACCTACCTCCGCTCACGCGGACTCGACCCCAAAGAGTGGCAGAAAGGCGGTGGAGGCGGCCTTTCCGCCACCATTCGTTTCCGTGAGCGCGACGCCGACATCGCCTTCAAGGGCGGCAAGTGCACCTCTTGTGGGCAAGTCCACTTTCCCGTACCTCGTGTCTGCTACCAGTGCTTTTCGAGGGACCAGTGGGAGCCTTACGGCCTCTCGGACAAGCGCGGTCGCCTTCTGGCCCATACGTTCGACTACTTCTTCCCTGCACCGGAGCCCCCCGCCATCATGATCATGGCGGAGATCGAGGGTTGCCATGTTCAGATCCAGTTGGCCGATGCCGCGCCCGAGGATGCGATCCTCGACATGGAAGTCGAATTTGCTTTCCGAAAGATCCACGAGGCCGGCGGAAAGCCCAACTATTTCTGGAAAGCCATTCCTGTTTCCAACTGACGAGAACGCGACAGCGATCCCGTCCAGGAGAATCTCATGAGCAAGACCATTCGCGACAAAGTTGCCATCGTCGGTGTCGGAGCCTGCAAATTCGGTGAAAACTGGGACAAATCCCGCGAAGACATGATCGTCGATGCGGCCTACGAGGCCTACGCGGATGCGGGAATCGATGACCCCCAGCGCCAGATCGAGGCCGTGTTTTGTGGGTCCGTCTACCCGAATGGTGGAACCGGCGAAGTCGCCGAAGCCCTCAAACTCTTCGACCGACCGATCAGCAAACTCGCCAACTACTGTGAAACCGGTACCGACACCTTCCGCTATGGGGTCATGTCCATTGCGGCCGGCATGTACGACACGGTGTTGGTCGTGGGTTTCGATAAGCCCAAGGACCGCGGCGTATCAGGCCCGTCGGTCGATTTCGATCGTGTGCGGGGTCTGCCTGCCACCCCAGCGGGTTGGTTTTCGCTGTGCGCTGCGCGCTATTTCGAGACCTATGACGCAGGCCGGGAAGACCTGGCGAAGATTGCCGTCAAGAACCACCACAATGGGACCCTTGCGCCCAAGTCGATGCTGAAGCGGGAAATCAGCGTGGATGACGTACTCAACGCGCGAATCATCTCGTGGCCCTTCGGGCTTTACGATTGCGCCGCTCAGTCGGACGGTGCAGCCGCCGTGGTGCTCTCCCGCGCGGACCTGGCCAAGGACTATGAGAACGATCCGGTCATGGTAAAAGCAGTGACGATTGCCGTATCGGCAAATCCTCAAACCGATCCGAACTTCGACTTCCTGGCGTGGAAGCCAACGCATTTCGCCGCCAAAGACGCCTACGCTCAGGCAGGCATCTCAGAGCCCTTCCGCCAGATCGATGTCGCCCAGGTTCACGACTGCTTCACCTTGACAGAACTTCTCACCTACGAGGATCTCGGATTCTGCAAGAAGGGCGAGGCCAAGGACCATGTGGCCAGCGGGACGTTTGAACTCTCAGGGGACTTGCCTGTCAACACCGACGGTGGCCTGAAAACTTTCGGGCACCCCACGGGCGCAACGGGTGTACGCATGATCTACGAGAACACCCTGCAGTTGCGCGGCAAGGCGGGCGATCGACAGGTCAAAAACGCATCGATGGCTCTGAGCCACAACATCGGTGGACCTCCCCAGGCCTGCGGCATCGCCATCATCGGACACCCCTGAGCCCTCGCCGATCGCGACCCATGCCGAGGATCGAGTCATGAGCGGCAAGGTGTTCGCCCACAAAGACGGGGCTGTCGGTTGGATCGTATTCGATCACCCGGACCGCAGAAACGCAATCTCCAGCCACATGTGGTCCGAACTCCGCGACGCGGCGACTCTACATGCCGGTGACGACGATGTGCGCGTGGTGGTGATGCGAGGTGCCGGAGACGAGGCATTCGTTTCTGGTGCGGACATCTCGCAGTTCCCCGGAAACCCTTCGGCCGCGGATTCTCCAGCGCAAACCCCTTCCGCCCCGCTCCGGACAGGAGGAGGCGATGTCTTCGACCGCTTGGCCGAACTCGACAAACCACTGGTTGCGATGATCCACGGACACTGCGTAGGGGGTGGCGTGCTCATCGCGCTTGCAGCCGACATCCGTTACGCATCGGCCACAGCGCGTTTCTCGATCCCCGCCGCTCGCCTGGGAATTGGCTATGACGTCGCTGCGGTGGAATCACTGGCTGGCGTCGTAGGGTACCCCCAAGCCAAGGAAATCCTCTTCAGCGCCCGGACCTACGATGCCGAAGACGCCCTTAGAATTGGCCTACTGAACCGAGTGGTCCCCGGACCCGATCTCGAGCAAACCGTGAATGAACTCGCCAGCCAAATCGCGAGCAACGCGCCCCTCACCATCCGGGCCATCAAACGCGCCGCCGCGGAACTCAACCGTGAGCCCTCCCGAAGAGACCTTTCGTCTGCCCGTGCGGACGTCCAGAGTTGCTTCGAGAGCGACGACTTCCGAGAGGGCGTTCGCGCATTCATGCAAAAGCGCGATCCAGTCTTTCGCGGCCGCTGAATCGCGCTGGGGGGAGAAACTCACTCTCCTTCCGTCTGCTCACCCGATTCGGGCACCGGGCGTTCCCCACCCTTGCCCGGTCCCAGCGGATCCTCTTCCGCAACCGCTGGGACGTAGAGTTCCGAAACCCCAATCTTCACCGGAAAGCCCCCGTCCAGCCTTTGCTCAGGAAGCAGATCGTTCAAGACCCCCAGCAGGTTGACGCCCAGGACGTTTGCGTGACGGTCAGAAAGTTCGGAAAGCACCTCCCCCTCCTTCGCACGAACAACGCGCAACCGTACCACCTCCACACTTTGCCTCTCACCCGCGGTCATGGGCCGAAAACTCTGAGCAACCCTCCGCGTGCGCCCCTGGTAGCGTTTCGCCACCCGGACCGGCGAGATCGAGGAGATGCGGTAAACGAGCCCGTCGAAGGCAATCCACGTGAACGACCCAGCGACCCGCCCCTCCGACGTGGGAGCAACCACCTCCAACCGGTAGGCGGGAAGCCTTCCCAAGCGCACGGACTGCTTCCGGCGCACCTCCGCGCGCATCTCCGGCACTTCCTCTGCGATGAATTTTTCAGCCACCTGTTCGGGCTCATCTCCCCGTCCTCCGAGCGTCAGCGCGATCTCGGCATCGCCTTGAGGAGAGACGGCGATCACGGCCTGGGGCGTGTTGAGCAACTCCCAGCCTTCGGGGAACTGCAGCGCGAACCCCAGATCTGGGTGGAGAAACTTCGACCCTTCAAAAATACCCTCGGCTGGGTTCGGCCCCACCGGGAGACCCTCCAGCCGCCGGAGATAATCCAGACGGCCACCCACCGAAAACGACCTGCCCTCGAAACCCAGGCTCTCCGCTCGCTGGGTTGCCCGGGCCATCCGGTCAGGGTTGGTGGGATGTGTGGCAAAGAAACTCGGAAGGCGTGAATACCCGAGGGACAATCTCTCGATGTTATCAATGCTCTTCAGTAACGATGGCATCCCGATGGGGTCGAAGCCTGCTGCAGCCGCCAGAAACTGCCCCCCTCGATCTGCATCTCGTTCTTGATCACGGCTATGGCGAGCCAAAGCGGCAACGCGTTGATACCCGATCACCAGCGGATTCAGAGTGAGAGCCCGAGCCTGAAGACTCGCCGAGTGCCGTGCAGCCGCATGCGTGATTTCGTGACCCATGACATTGGCCAATTCATCTTCGGAATTCGTCAGAGCGAGCAATCCTCGAGACAGGTAGATGTGTCCACCCGGAAGCGCAAAGGCATTGGGAACCCACTGATCGACGATGCGAAACGTGTAGTCGAACCGTCGGTCAGGCGCGTGCTCGACCAACCTTCGCCCGATCTCGCTCAGATACCCATTCAACTCAGGATCATCGACGAAGCCCATTTCGCCTGCGACGTCCTGGGAGATCTCGGCTCCGACCTTCTGGTCGTGA
Organism: Myxococcota bacterium; assembly: GCA_022447545.1. GTDB lineage: Bacteria > Myxococcota_A > UBA9160 > UBA9160 > SMWR01 > JAKVBI01. The sequence continues at coordinate 101,452 of JAKVBI010000010.1, read as the reverse complement.
TACTCGGTTTGGAGAAGGATCTCTCGCTTTTCCTTCACCGCAGGCGCTCCGGTCGTGCAAGCCGTCACACCCCCAAGCGCCGCCCCCCATACGAACAGAAGGGCCCACGAGACCACACCGGATCGTATCGTACGAGCGTATCGTCCCAGAAACTCGAGCATCCACCTCAACCTACCACGCCGTTCCCAGCGACGCGTACCCACGCTCGAACTGTTGCCACGACAGCGCCGTGCAGGTTTCTGTTAACCTCCGAGTTCGCAACCGGTTCCGCCGTTCAAACTCCCTTATGGCTCCGATGTCACCACGATCATCCGACGCGGAACCTGGCGAAATGAACGAGGACCCAACCCAGGGGGTTCGAATGAGCAATCTTCTGATCCGCGGCGGCGAGATCATCGACGGAACCGGATCTCCGGCTCGTAGCGCAGACCTCCGCATCCAGAACGGGCGAGTGACCGAACTCGGGCCGAACCTCCGACCCAAGGGCGAACCCCAACTGGATGCATCCGGGGCCTACGTCGCGCCTGGATTCATCGATGCCCATACCCACTACGACCCGGCCTTGTGTTGGGATCCCGACTGCGACCCTCTACCCACCCACGGCGTGACCACGGCCGTGACCGGCAACTGCTCACTCTCTCTCGCTCCGGTCAAAAGAGAACACCAGACTCTACTCACTGACATGTTCTGCTTCATCGAGGACATCCCGGTGCCCGCGTTCGAAGCCGGAGTGCCCTTCGAATGGGAATCCTGGAGTGAGTATCGAGAAGCCTTCGATCGCGTCGGAGCCGCGGTCGGCGTCGCGCCCCTGGTCGGCCATTCGGCGCTGCGCCTCCATGAAATCGGAGAAGCAGCAATCGAACGCCCCTCGACCCCGGAAGAGGTGGCTGGAATCGCTGCCTGTTTCGACCGCTGTTTGCGTGATGGAGCGTTTGGTCTTTCCACCTCCTTCATCGACACGGATCGACAAGGCCGTCCGGTACCGAGCCGCTCGGCCGATGACGCAGAGTTCAACGCGCTCGCAGCAGTGATGCGAAGAGCTGGACGAGGAGTGATCGAATTTGTTCCTCGCTTCACCCGTCCGGATCTCCACCTGGCCGACATCGAACGAATTCACGAGTTCAGCCGAATCGCTGAAGTCCCGGGGACATGGACACAGCTCACAAGCGGAGGGCAGAACGCAGACTTCCTGCCCGAGCTCATCGACCAGGCGCGGCGCACTCAATCTGAAGGCCCAGGTGTTTTTCCTCAAGTCTCCCCACGCCCCTTCGACATCGTGGTGAGTTTCAAACAGACAGCACTGTTCATCTTCCTCTCTGCCTGGAACGACTGGATCCAGGCGGACACGGAGTCACGGTGGGGCATGCTTCGAGACGAAGCGTGGCGCCAACGCGCTCGAAAAGACTGGGACGATGCCGAGTTTTCCCTGTTCCCAGTCCGAGACCTCCAGAGCGTACGAATCAATCGCGTGAACGACCCAGCACTCGAGGGTTTCGTGGGGGCGAGTTTCGCAGACGTGGTCTCCCAGCGGGGCGGGCACCCCTCGGACGTCCTGGCCGACTGGGTGGCAGAAAACGACCTCGACCCTGGAATGGGCATCCTGGCCATTGCCAATGGCGATGCCGCTGAAACCGCACCCCTACTACTCAGCGATGCCACGGTTTGTGGGGCCAGTGACGCGGGAGCCCACGTGGGCATGATGTGCGGTGCCGGCGACTCGACCCTGCTCATCGAGAGGCACGTCAAACAACGAAACGACATGAGCATCGAGACAGCAGTTCAATTGTTGACCTCAGACGTCGCCCGACTGTTCGGCATCCACGATCGCGGGCAGCTTCAGCCTGGCATGGCAGGCGACGTGACCATCTTTTCCGTCGATGAACTCCGCTACCACGAGGACATCACCGTGGCCGATCTGCCTGATGGCAGTTCGCGCCTTTCGCGACCCCCCGGCGGATTTCGGGCCACGGTAGTCGGCGGAGTTCCGACGCAACTCGAGGGGCAACCCACCGGAAAGCGTCCTGGGAGGATGCTCGAACCAACTCCACGCCCCGCCTGAAGGTCTGGAGCCTCGCGACCTCAAGCCATAGAATCCCCCGCTTCACAGGAACGCCCCAAACGACCCCACAACCCCAGGGAGCCCTCATGTCCGAACTTCGCCTAGGAATCCAATTCGGCTACTGGCAGGCATCGCCTCCTGCAAATTTCGTCGAGCATGCCCAGGAGGCCGAAAAACTCGGCTTCGATTCCGTATGGACCGCCGAAGCATGGGGTTCTGACGCATTTACTCCGTTGACCTGGCTCGCGGCACACACCAAGCGATTGCGCCTAGGTACGTCCATCGTGCAGATCTCGGCTCGCACCCCCGCCGCCACCGCCATGCATACCCTGACGCTGGATCATCTGTCCGAAGGCCGCATGATTCTGGGCCTCGGCGTATCCGGGCCCCAGGTCGTCGAGGGCTGGTATGGCCAACCCTTCGCCAAACCCGTCTCGCGGACCCGCGAGTACATCCACATCATCCGCCAGATCCTCAGCCGAGAGGCGCCGGTCAGCAACCCGGGCACCCACTACCCCCTTCCCTATCAGGGCGAAGGCGCGTGGGGGATGGGCAAGGCGCTCAAACCCATCACACATCCATTGCGGGCCGACGTGCCCATCTACCTCGGTGCAGAGGGCCCAGTGAACGTCGCCCTCGCAGCGGAACTCTGCGATGGGTGGATCCCCCTCTGGTACTCCCCCTACCGACCGGAGGTCTATTCCGACTCCCTTAAAGGTGCCAAACCCGATTTTGACATCGTTTGCTCCGCGTTCATCAACATCACCGACGATGTCCAAGGAGCCATTCAGGCCGCCAAGCCAATGCTCGGCTTCTACGTCGGCGGGATGGGGCACAAGAGCCGTAATTTTCACAAAGAACTGATGGGTCGCATGGGTTACGAGGCCGAGGCTCAGCAGATTCAGGACCTCTTCCTCGAAAACAAACGAGCAGAAGCCATCGCCGCAGTACCCGATGGGTTCGTCGACGAGATCATGCTGATCGGCCCCCGCGAACGCATTCGCGATCGCCTGGACGCATGGCGAGAGAGTCCGGTCACCACCTTGATGGTCGGTGGGAACAGCCTCGAATCGATCCGCGAAGCCGCAGAACTGGTCCTGGGTTGAGAAGCCTCAAGCATGAACGTGGCGCAAGCCCCCCTCCCCACCTAGGCTGATCCGAATGCGTATCGGACTCCTCACAGACACCCATCTCCCCGGCGAACGCCGAGCCCTTTGGGACGAAGTCGCCGAGGCCTTCAGCGATGTCGACCTGATCCTTCACGCAGGAGACATCGTGACCCCATCGGTACTCGATTGGCTCGAGGACATCGCCCCCACCCTGGCAGCGCGCGGCAACAACGACATGGGCTGGGAGGACCCCCGAATGGCCGACCGTCAGATTCTCGACTTCGACGGAGTGCGACTGGCCATGGTCCACGACATGGAACCTGAAGAGAGACCCGTGAGAGAGTTGATGGACCGTTACCTCGGCGGTGAACGAGCCGACGTCCTGATTACCGGACACACACACTTCGAAAGGCTCTCGTACCGAGACGGAATCGTTCAGATCAATTCCGGAAGTCCCACCCACCCGCACCTGTGGTCGACCCGCCTGGGCACCGTGGGACTACTCGAACTGTCGCGCGGTGAGATCGATGCTCGAGTACTTCGCCTGGGAGAGACCCCCGGACGCCCAAATCCCGGCGTCGAACTACAACTCGATGAACCCGTCCGAGTCGCAGAGGGCCTGGGAGTCGCGCCCAGCGAGGCCGAAAGCTCCTGAATGAAGAGCCACCAGAAGCAGCCGAGACTGCCCCTCGCCACGGGGCGATCGAAGCCGCCGGCACCTCCGGAAACGATTTCCGGCACCGTCCAAAGAGTCACCTACCACGACGAAAACACGGGTTTCTGCGTGTTGCGCGTTCGCCCCCCAGACTCTGCGGATCCGTTGACCGTGGTGGGCCGATCCAACCACGTCGCTCCAGGCCATACGGTACGAGCCCACGGCAGCTGGCAAGAGGATGCCACGTATGGCCGACAGTTCCGCAGCGATTCACTGGAACTCGCGGAGCCCAACTCTCCCGAGGACATGGAGAGCTATCTCGCCTCGGGGAGGATTCGAGGTGTCGGACCTGCCCTGGCCAGGAGGTTGATCGAGGCATTCGGTGCTGACGTATTCGAGGTCATTTCCAACCAACCGGAGCGATTGCAGGAAGTCGACGGCCTCGGACCTGTACGCGTGGAGCGCCTGGCCGAATCCTGGAATGAACAGAACCGAGTCCATGAGATCATGATGTTTCTCCACACTCATGGACTCGGACCCGCACGGGCCTCCCGCATCCATGCACTCTATGGCGACCACGCCATCGAGACGTTGCGCTCGAACCCCTACACGCTGGTACAAGACATCCACGGTATCGGATTCGCTACCGCCGACGCCTTGGCTCGCTCTCTGGGCACACACGCCGACGATCCTTCGAGGTTGAATGCCGGACTGCTCCATGTGTTGGACAATTCCAGACAACGGGGCCATTGCGGCCTGCCCAGAGAGGACCTCCTCGAGAGCGCCGCCAACCTGTTGGAAACCGGTTCCGACACACTCTCCCAGCCACTGACCGAACTGATCCAAAAGGGCGACATCGTCGCGGAAACCATCAGAGGTCACCCGTGCTGTTTCCTACCGGACTTGTTTCGTTTGGAAAGAGAGTGCGCGGAGCGCCTGATCTCGCTGACCCGGGGAGTTCCCACCTGGAACGCTTCGAACCCCTCGCAAGCCCTCGATCAGGCCGCCAGCCGATTGGCCATCGAACTCGCTCCCAGCCAACGAGAAGCCCTGTCACACGCGCTCGAATCCCGCCTGCTGGTCGTGACCGGAGGGCCTGGGGTCGGAAAGACGACCATCGTGCGAGTTCTCCTAGAGGTTCTGGAAGACCACGGAGTGCGGGCGGTCCTGGCCGCTCCCACTGGACGCGCGGCCCGCAGAATCCGCGAGTCCACGGGTCGTGAGGCGCAAACCCTTCACCGACTCCTGGAAGTCGATGCCCACCGTGGGCGTTTCCAACGCGATACCAACAACCCACTGGACTGTGATCTCGTCATCGTCGACGAGGCCTCCATGATCGATGTTCCCCTCACCGCCGCGCTACTGAGAGCCCTCCCGGACCACGCCTCACTGTTGCTGATCGGCGATTCGGATCAATTGCCCTCGGTGGGTCCAGGCCAGGTCTGTGCAGACCTGATTCGGTCCAGAACCGTCCCCGTCGCGCAACTTCGCGAAGTCTTTCGCCAGGAAGCCCAAAGCACCATCGTGCAAAACGCCCATCTCGTGAATCAGGGCACTGTTCCCGAATCCGAGCGCGATCCCGACGGGGAATTCTTCTTCATCGAAACTGAGAATTCCCAGCGTATCGCCGCACGCCTGATCGAAGTGGTCCAAGAGCGCATCCCCGCCCGGTTCGGGCTCGACCCGATTCGCGACGTCCAGGTTCTCTGCCCCATGCGACGCGGCCCACTCGGGACCTTCGAACTCGGGCAAGAGATTCAGAACCGCTTGAACCCCACCTCGAGCATCCGCGCAAGAGTCGAGCGCTCCGGGGTTCGGTTTTCCCAAGGCGACAAGGTGATCCAGCGGGTCAACGACTACGAGCGCGAGGTGTTCAATGGAGATGTCGGAATCGTGCATGGAATCGACGAGATCGAGCAGCAACTGACCATTGATTTCGAAGGGCGACAGGTCTTCTACCCCTTTGAAGCTCTGGAGAACATCGCACTCGCATACGCGATCACCGTCCACAAAGCACAGGGTTCGGAATACCCGGCAGTCGTGATGCCCCTGACCACCGGGCATCACATCATGCTTCAGCGCAATCTGCTCTATACCGCCATCACACGAGCACGAAAACTCGTAGTTCTCGTCGGACAGCGTAACGCTCTAGAGAGAGCCGTCTCCGAGAACGAGGGACTCCGTCGCTGGACCAAACTCACCGAGTGGCTCGACAGCCCCACCGAGCCCGGCCTCGCAACGGGCTAGACGGAGCCAAAGCACCGTTCAATTGGCGGCGCCTTCCTTCGGCGTTTCCACCACGACCGAATCAATGGAAGGCTCGTGCTGTTTCAACATGTCCTCCATCATGCCCGCCAGAGCTTCTGGCTCCATGACGCAGGTCGCACACTCCTCATTGACACCTGGTGCATAGTGGATTCGAAGCGTCGAACCCTCTACCGCCACCAACTTCACGCTCCCACCGTCCGGCTTGACGATCTCGTCAAAAGTCTCCACCACCGCATCCACACCAAAACCCACAGCCTACTTCTCCCTTCGCCGCCTACGCGGTGAGCCTGGACAGAATCACCGGAGCCACCTGCTTGGCCAGGAGTTGAATCTCCTCTTCGCTCCAAATGGCCGTCGGAATCCAGGGGTAATCGACGAGAATAAAATCATATCCCGGCACGCCCGACAGTTTGGCCATGGATTCTGCGGAACCCTTCACCGCCTGATGGATGATGGCCACGCTGGGGACGCCGGCCCACTCGAGTTCGATTGCGTCGCGCAAACTGCGCGCACTACAGGAGCCTCAACCCCCAAAGCCAGTGATCGCTACCGACGCCTCCGAAGTCAAACGGGCCCAGTCCGCAGGCTCAGGCGCCACGGAAACGCTGGACTTCAGCACCGACACGGCGCCATTGAGCGCCGCCATGCTGCCGAGTTCGTCGTAGACGGCCGACAGGAAGGTCTCCCCCTGTCCCAGGCCGTTCGCCACCAGACCGAGAACCGCTCCATCGAGGCTCTCGGGCCTCGAACTGAACGTCCGATCGTCTCTCCTCTCGAGCGGACCACTTGTGGGGTCCAATCCCAGTAGCGTTACAGACTCACGTTCGGTCATGTCATCTCCTCCCGGTCTCGGTATGGATGGATTGTATGGGCTCGGTAATCGCCCAAGCCAGGTGCGGAAACATGAACCAGGTCTCGGCCATCCCCGGTCCTCCGGCTGCCACGATCAGAAGCCCCTCGGGACTCCCCAACATGACGGGCCGATCTCCCGGGCCCGGGTTCTGAAACCGCGGCCAGAGATGCTGACGGATGTCGTCTTTCGTCCAGCCCGCCTCCAGGAAGTAGCGCTGGTGCTCCGGGCCGACGACCAGCACCAGATTTTGTCCGTCTCCCAGAAACCGATCGGTAAACACACCATAACGGCGCAACATACCGAGCCAGCTCTCGCACACCTCCTCGGGGCCGCGACTCGTGAAGTCCACACACGGCACGAAGGTCATGGTGGAGTGAACCGTGGCGGTACTCTGATCCGCCGAATGTCCACGTTCGACATGGAGCGGCGCCCAGTCGCTGGCCTCCTCGTTCTCCCCGAAGCAGAAGGAGTACCGAAGCGGACTCGAAAAGCTGGCTCGATCGAGAAAACCTGGAATGGCACGGCAGACGTTGCGTATCACCAACCGGAGGGCGCGACCGATCGTTGCGTTCGCGCGCCAACCCGGGCCAAAGCACGCTCCTTCGCAGTTGATCTCGAGCTCACGCCTTATCGGACCGTTCACGATCACGATCTGCGACGCGCCCGAGAGCGTTCCGGTGGTGCTATGACAATTTGCCTTCTCGTGAAGGTGCGCACGAATGGCCGCCACCACCACGGGCATGTACTCAGGCCGGCAGCCCGCCATTACGGCATTGATGGCCGCGTGCTCCGCGGTCACCACGACTTCGCGTGTCGGAACTGCTCCCAGAACCTCGTCCGAGTTCAGGCCGGCGGCCTCGAGAAATTGCTCGACCTTCTCCGGACTGGGCGGAACCACCGGCAGCCCATCCGTCCAACCGCGCTCGATATAGTCGTCGAGCAGCGCGTCGTAGCTCGGGTATTCGTGACGTTCAGCGTTCACCACACGATCGCTCCGTTCACCTAGTCTACCGCGCCTCTCCACCCCGGGTAAACCGACGGGCAGCACCGGGCAGGCCTGGTGTATCGTGTACGTCTCTATCCTTATTACGGCCCGAATCGGGCCTCAGAACACCTCTCCCACGCGATCCGTGTGGAGCAGAAGCTTCGGAGCATTTCAGATGAGCGCCCAGCCCGAGTCCGTTCAATCCAACCCTCAAGAAGATCTACAGACGCGCAGACCCCTCGAGGGCGTCCGCATCCTCGCAGCCGAACAGATGCAGGCCCTGCCCTTCGCGACGCAATTGCTCGCACACATGGGCGCCGACGTCGTCAAGGTCGAGAACCCCGAAAGTGGTGAATCGGCACGTGGGGCCCTTCCCGCCGTGGCAGACATCGACGGAAATCAGGTCGGTGCCACCTACCTGCGCAACAGTCTCAACAAGCAGAGCATCTGCCTGGACCTGAAGAACCCAGAAGGGAAGGAGCTGTTCAAGCGCCTGGTCCCCCACTTTGATGTGGTTGGGGAAAACTTTCGCCCTGGAACGATGGATCGCCTCGGACTCGGCTACGACGTGCTGTCAGAGATCCATCCGGGCCTGGTCTACGTCTCGGTTTCAGGCTTCGGGAACCTTCGAGAATCCCCCTACTCGAAATGGCCCGCCTATGCCTGTGTGGCCGAAGCCATGGCGGGCTTCATGGAATCCGCGAGGCAAACGGACGAAGAGCCCAAACTGGGTGCCGCCGGAGCGTTGGGGGACATCGGATCGTCTCTATTTGCGGCCATCGGTACCCTTGCGGCGCTTCGCGAGCGCGATCGCACGGGCCGCGGCCAACACGTCGACATCGCGATGTTCGACGCCATGATCTCCATGGCCGATGTCGTTCCGTTCTTCTGGTCCATGGGGGTTCGTGGAAAAGAGCGTCGAGCGGCCGGGGTCGTGTCGTCGTTTCGCGCAAAGGACGGTTACTTTGTTCTCCAGGCCGTTCGAGAACACCACCTCGCCCTCCTGGCCCGAGCCATCGGACACCCCGAATGGCTTGAGGACGAACGCTTCGCAACACGCCTGGGCTGGGGGGACCGCTTGGACGATGTCGTACGACCGGCCATTGAAGAGTGGGCATCGGACAAGACTAAGCTCGAAGTCTGCGCGGAGCTCTGCGGCCAGGGCATTGCCTCAGGCCCCTGTAACACTCCCGAGGATCTGATTCACGACGAACACGTCCGAGACCACAATATGATTCTCGAAATCCCGCGTCCCGATAGCGAGGACCCTCTGCTGATCGTCGGCAACCCAATCAAGTTCTCAGAGACCCCCGAGCACCCCTCACGACGTTGGCCCACTTTGGGGGAACACACCGACGAGATCCTGCGCACGGATCTCAACCTATCCGAAGAAGAAATCAGCGGCCTACGAGCTCGGGGCGTAACAGCCTCATCCTGAAGGAGACGCCCGGCGCCGTGCGCCGACGCCCGACATGCTGGAACTCAAACCCGACCACACCTTGACCGATTCCCTCAAGTTCCCAGAGGGGCCGCGCTGGAGAGATGGCCGACTGTTCGTTTCCGACATGGGCAGCCAGCGGGTCGTCGCCATTTCCCCCGACGGCGAATCGGAAACCGTGGTCGATGTTCCCGAATCCCCTTCGGGTCTTGGATGGCTACCCGACGGGCGCTTACTGATCGCATCCATGAACGATCGCAAGCTGTTTCGCCTGGAGGCCGGGAGATTGGTCGAGCACGCAGACCTCTCTCAAACCTTCGCTTATCCTGCCAACGACATGGTCGTGGATTCTAAAGGGCGGGCCTACGTGGGAAATTTCGGTTTCTCCCTTGCCCAGGGGATCACGCCTGCCCCCACATGTATGGCCATGGTGGGGACCGACGGCACGGTTGAGATCGCCGCAACCGATCTCATCTTTCCCAACGGAACCGTCATCGACCCGGCAGGTAACCAATTGATCGTGGCCGAAACCTGGGGACACCGATTGACATCGTTCTCCATCAGCGCCGACGGCTCTCTCTCGGGTCGAGAAATCTTTGCCGACCTCGGTGCCCGCACACCCGACGGAATCGCGCTCGACGCCTCTGGCGCGGTCTGGACCGCCTGCTTCGAGCAGGGGGAATTCGTTCGAGTTGAACGGGGGGGCACCCTCAGCGCTCGTGTCCCAGCCCGAGGTCGCAACGCACTTGCGTGCATGCTTGGCGGAGACGATCTCCGCACCCTCTACACCCTTTCCGTGGATAACATCGAAAACATGGCAGAGGGCCGGTCGAAGGGATTCGTCGAAGCGGTACGCGTCGATATCCCCGGTGCAGGCCTTCCCTGACTCCAGTTGACACACGGATTTCTCTCCTACTCGGGTGCCACTGAATCACTGGAGGCGACGACTTGAGTCGAGAAAGCATCGACGCTGTCTACACGTGGGTGGACGGAGCTGCTCCCGGTTACAGTGACCTCCTAGCCCAACATGCCACCAATGAACACGACCTCAACCCCAATCGGTATCGAGACAACCTGGATATCTTCCGTTACAGCCTAAGATCCCTGGAGCAGCACGCGCCTTGGATCGAAAACGTGCACGTGGTGACTGCCCGCCCTCAGATTCCCGACTGGATGAACCTCCAAGCGCGCGGCCTGCAGGTGGTTCATCACGACCAGATCTTCGACGCCGAGGACCTTCCCTCTTTCAATTCCTTTGGAATCGTCGCCAATCTTCACCGAATCCCGGGCCTCTCCAAGCGTTTCGCATACCTGGCGGATGACTACCTGCTGGGGCGGCCGGTCGAACTGGCCGACTTCGTGGCGCCTGACGGCAAGATCCTCGTGTACCTCAAACGTTCGAAGGCAAACGACGCCTCTGAACTGGGCAGCCCTGATCTCTCACGTTGGGAATCTGCACTCGCATCCTCGAATCGCCTACTCGACGAGCGCTATGGATACGTCCAGCGCTCCTCCATCCATCATGTGCCCCTGTTCGTGGACGGGCACTCCTGGCGAGAGTGTATTCAGCAATGGAATACGGACTTCGAATCCACGGCTGCCAGTCCCTTCCGAGAACCCAGTAACATTGCACCGGAATACCTCTACCCCTGGTACCTCCTTCACGAGGGCCTCGGACTGCCTGTCTCACTGGGCTCTCGGCTCCGAAACGTCAGCTATCTCGGTCTCGACAATCGGATCTGGCTCCAGCGACTGGGACTCACTGGTCTCTACGCACGAAAGACCAAGTTCTGCTGTCTGAACGACAACTTCGGCGCAGATGCACACCCCCAGGTCGAGTCGCTGGTGCTGCGTTTTCTCGAGCGACGTTACCCGAGACCCTCGCGCTTCGAGCGTATCGAAAAGGCCTGACGCCCCCCGGGAACTGGGACTGGCAACCCTGGGTCCAAGGTGGTACCACCGGCGTTTCCGCCCTGCTTCACTCGGGCTCGGACATGGAGGGCCAACATGCCGGTCGGGACCCGCTGGTTTACCGAACACCTCCGCGACTGCGCCACGATTCGATCCCTTCTGCGGAACCATCCGAGCCCCAACCTCCACAACCTCTACTGGTATGACATGCGCCTCCAGGATGCGGTCGGTTGGCGGGGCATCGCCCGGGTACTCTGGAAGAACCTCACCCACAGCGACCGGGACGAGATCGCAGGCAACTACGGAAAACGAAGCCTTTACAGCGCAGAAACTGCCAAAACCCCGGCCGACGTCTCCAACCCGCCCGTCTGGAATTGCAAGGGCCTCGACAGCCGTCCCTGGTTCGACGAACCGACCGAGATTCGTGAGACCCTCGAAAAGAACGCCGAAGCGATCATTGCCGAATTCGAGCAGATCGCCGAACTCATCGAAGATCACCCCGACAACTCCTCCCTCACGCCCAAGGGACGATGGACGGGTCTGCATCTAATCGGTGCATCCGGGCGGAATGAGAAACTTACCCAGCGTTGCCCCGAAACGACCCGGATCCTCGAGACACTTCCTCTCTGCACAAACTTCGGATTCGTGATGTTTTCCGGAACAGAACCGGGTACCCACATCGCACCCCACTGCGGCTCATCCAACCTGCGACAGCGCCATCACCTCGGCGTGCGAATCCCGGAACCCGAATCCGTGAAGATCCGCGTGGGCACGGAATGGAGAGCCTGGACCCGAGCCAGGACACTCGCCTTCGATGATTCTTTCGAGCACGAAGTCATTCACGAAGGGAACCTCGACCGCATCGTCCTCTCTGTGGACGTCTGGCACCCTTCCCTCACGCCCGAGGACGTACACGTTTTGAGTCACCCCGTGTTCCGCGACTTCGGTTACACGACTACCTGACCCCTTCCCTCGGGCGAGTCCGATCCCTCCGTGATCAACCGGGTGTATCATCGAAAATGAGCCCAACAACCTCGAGGTGACCCATGCGCATGGAAGATATGGTCCTGGTAAGCGTTGACGATCATGTCGTCGAACCCCCCGACATGTTCGACCAGCATGTTTCCCCGAAGTACAAGGACCGGGCCCCCCATGTGATCCGCAACGAACACGGTCACGATGTCTGGATGTGGGAAGGGCGCCAAATCCCGAACCTCGGATTGAACGCGGTCTCCGGGCGACCCCCCGAGGACTACGGCATGGAACCGACCTCCTATGAACAGATCCGTCGAGGGACCTGGGACTCTGCAGCGCGCATAGCCGACATGAATGCTGACGGCGTACTTGCATCCCTATGCTTTCCATCTTTTCCATCCTTCTGCGGAAAACTCTGGTTCGGCTCTGAGGACCTGAATCTCGCGCTCGTGATGATTCGCGCGTACAACGATTGGCACTGTGACGAATGGTGTGGCTCGCATCCGGGGAGACTCATCCCCCTCTCCATCCTGCCGCTCTGGGATCCCACACTCGCCGCTGAAGAACTGCGCCGTATGGCCCGAAAAGGCTGCCATGCTTTCACCATGCTCGAAAACCCGGAATCGGCTGGATTCCCCGGGTTTCACAGTGGCGACCATTGGGATCCGGTCTGGCGAGCAGCCTGCGACGAAGACGTCGTAGCATGCATTCACATCGGCACGGGCAAGGAACTCCCCACCCCATCCCTCGACACACCCATCGAGGCCTCCATGGCCGCAACTCCCATTGCCATCGCCAATTGCGCGTCCGACATCATGTTTGCCGAATTTCCCAGCCGATTTCCCGAGCTCAAGATTTCGTTGACCGAGGGTGGAATCGGCTGGGTGCCCTATTTCCTCGAACGCTGCGACTACGTCCACCGACAGCACTCGGTCTGGACCCACACGCAATTGGGGGGACGCCAACCCAGCGAGGTCTTCCGAGACCACTTCATCACCTGTTTCTTCGAAGACAGGGTCGGGATCCAGATTCGGAATGAAATCGGAATCGAGCGCATCTGCTGGGAATGCGACTACCCACACTCGGATGCCACCTGGCCGAATTCACCCGAGACCGTGCACCGCTGTCTCGAAGGCGTCCCGGACGATGAAGTCGACGCCATCACGCATGCCAATGCTCTTCGACTCTGGAACTTTGACGCTTTCTCCAATCACTCCCGAGAGACCTGCAACGTGGGAGCCTTACGCGAACTAGCAAGCGATGTCGACATCTCGCATCACACGACCGGTCAGGGTTCGCGCCCCATCGGTGATCAGGAGAAACGAGTCGTCACGGTAGGCGACGTGAGGCAGCAGCTCGCTTCTGCCATGGATGGCTGACCATGAAGGTCCTGGTAATCGGAGGGACTCAATTCAACGGACTCTCCCTCGTGCGCGAACTAGCACGATGCGGTCATGACGTCACGATTCTCAACCGGGGCATCACGGAAGCCCCACTCCCCGCGAGCGTTCGGCGCCTCAAGGCAGACCGTACCGATCATGGTCGAATGAGAGAACTCCTGGGCAGCCAGGAATTCGACTGCGTCCAAGACATGTGCGCCTACCGGCCCGAGGATGTCAAACTGATGACCGAGATCCTGCGCGGCCGCGTCGGACACTACATCTTTGCGAGCTCCACGGTGATTTACGCACCCTCGCACATCCTTCCGATTCACGAGGGCTGCCCGGTCGATCGCAGTGATCGTCAGAACGAATACGGGTTAAACAAGTTGCTGTGCGAGGACCATTTGTTGCGTGAAAACCGGCAGCACGGTTTTCCTGCCAGCATCGCCTGCTTCTCCATGGTCTTTGGCCCCCGGAACATCCTGCCGGATCGCGAGCAGCGGATGTTTGTTCGAATGATCGAAGGTCGGAAGATCCTGGTTCCAGGTGTAGGCACGACCATTGGCCAGATCGGGCACGTCGACGATCAGGCCCGCGCGCTGCGCATGATGATGATGAACAGCAACACCTTTGGAAAACGTTACAACCTGACCGGTGGCGACTGCTTCACCGATCTCGGCTACGTGGATACCTTTGCACGCGTGGTGGGCGTCGAACCCGAAAAAGTTTTCATCCCGGCCGAAGTCATGGACGACCTCTGGGCGGGGCGACTAAAACTTCGCGGAGCGCCCGTTCAAGCCCATGTGGACATCCGGGCCAGCGCCCCGGACCGCGCCGGGCACCGATTCAGACTCTCGATGCTGATCCAACGTATCGCACCCCACCTCCACGATTGGCAACGCAGTACCTTTTTCAGCACTGAACGCCTCCAACACGACACAGGTTGGCGACCTGAATACAGCTTCGAAGGCGCCGTTCAGCAGACCTGGGACTGGATGCGCACGGAAGCCTTGCCTGAAAGGCCGGGGTTCGACTTCGCATTCGAGGACCGACTCCTGGCCCACCTGGGCGCCCTCTGAACCCCGCCTGAAACTTGTCACCGTGTTGGCCGGCCATTGAAAACCGGCCCAAATACGGTAGGTTGGCTCTGTAACGATCGCTACAGAGAACCCCCACCCTTGGCCAATCCCTCCCCCGCTGAGCGCCCTACGCCGCAAGAGCCCTGTCCCCGTGACCGGATCCTCGCAGCTGCGGAACGCCTGATGGGCGAGCGTGGCTACGCCGCCACTGGAATCTCGGCCATCTGTGAACATTCAGGGCTCCCGGCAAGTTCCATCTATTGGCACTTCGGTAGCAAGGAGGGCCTCCTCGGCGCCGTCATGGAGCGAGGCGCCAGGCAATGGCTGAAAAGCCTGCAACAGTCCATTGATGCGCCCAACGACAGTCCTCCTCTTCCGGCCCTCCTGCAACACGGCTTCACCAGCCTGAAAACCGATCCACCGGAATTCCTGCGCCTGCTGATACTGCTGGCGCTCGAGCGAAGTCACGATGACCACGCCACGCTCGAAGCTGTGCGAAGCATTCGAGAAATGGGACGACGCGCCTTCGAAAATGCGCTGAGACAAACTTTCTCAAACAGCCACCCAGATCTCGCGGACGACATCGCGAGGAAATATTCATCCTCCGCACTGGCGTTCGCCGAAGGCTGCTATCTCGCCCACCAACTCGATCCCGACAATACAGACATCGGAGAACTCGGCCGCCACCTCGAGTTCGCAGTGCTTGCGATGGCGCATGATTTTGTGAGCTCACGAACCTAAGGCTTTAGGACCCCCAAGTGAAAACCACGAGAAACACCGTTCAAGCCACCCTCATTGGCCTACTCAGCGCGAGCCTCTCCCTGATTGCCTGCGAGCCCGAAGTCCCTCGTGCTGCCCTGGCAGCCGCCATCGAGCAACCCGAATCGGGCATCGCACCCCGTGCGCTGACGGCTCTGAGAGTCCAGGTCGCCCCCGTACTCGAGGACATGGTCGACAGTGAAACCCAGGTTTCGGGGATCGTACGGGCCTTCCGACGCACTGCCATCGCTGCTGAGGTCAGTGGCCGGGTCGTGGAGCGGCGTACGGAGCCCGGAGATCGGGTACGGGGTTGGCAGGAGATCGTCATACTCGACGCAACGCGATCGACCCTGGCAGAAGAAGAGGCCCAGGCAAACCTACGGGTGCGACGGGTAGGCCTCGAAGAGGCACGCGCCGAACTCGAACGGGGCGAGAAACTGAAGGTCGGACACTCCATCAGTGATCGTCAACTCGACGCACTCCGCTTCTCCGCAGAGCGAGCCGATAGCGCCCACGAACTTGCCACCGTGATTCTCCGATCGGCTCAGAGATCCGTCGAAGACGCAACGATCCGAGCTCCCTTTACGGGCCGCATCGAAGAGGTTGACGTACAGGTCGGGGACTTCGTAACGCCGGGGACTCCCATTGCACGACTCGTCGATCTGTCCCAGGTGCGTGTCCATGCCGGAGTCACCGCCACCGAAGCCGCCACACTCGCGGTTGGCGAAAATGCTCGCGTCAGCTTCGAAGAACTCGGAGGAACCATTCGATCGGGCGCAATTCGCAACATCAGCTCGGTCGCCGATCCAACCAACGGCACCTACAACGTCGAACTCTGGCTCGACAACGACGATGGACGCCTACGAGACGGAATGGTGGCAGCGGTGACCTTCAGCCCACGCCCGGCACAAAGCGGCCTGGTGATCCCCAGGGCCGCCCTGGTACGCCGAGCAGGCCGCCTCGCTGTCTTCGTCGTTCACGAAAGCACGACCGGCACGCGCGCTCAAGTTCGCGAAGTACGCGTGGGCCGCCGGAGCGGGGAAAACGTAGAGATCCTCGATGGCCTGGAGCCTGGTGAACACGTGGTCATCGATGGGCTGTTCGCCTTGCGCGACGGTGCTCGAGTCATGATCGATGGCAAATTAACCAGGGACGAGAGCGACAGTTGATTCGTCAGCATCAGAAACAAAACTAATGGAACGACTGATCGCATTTTTCGTCGACCGCCCCCTCGTCGTCAATTGCCTGGTGGGTGTCATCATTCTCTCGGGATACATGGCTGCGACGCGCACGCCACTGGAGACCTTTCCAAACGTCACCATCCCGACCCTCACCGTCACGGCACTCCTACCCGGCGCCTCGGCCCGAGATGTCGAGACAAAAGTGGCCATTCCGCTTCAGGACGCGATTGAAGAACTCGATGGTGTCAAGGTCTTCCATACGGTGGTTAGCGACAGCATGTCGGTCACAACGGTCGAACTCTACGACGAGTTCGAAACCGACCGGATCATCGAGGCAGAGCGCGACCTTGCCACGCTGATCGACGGCATCAACGACTTCCCCCCGGAGATGGAAAACGAACCCACCATCAGGCGTTTGAACCCACGCAAGTTTCCGGTGGTCGAAGTCGCCCTGGCGGGCCCAACCCATGACGTTGTTCTCGCTGCAAAACTCCTTGAACGAAAACTCGAGCGCCTGGATACCGTCTCTCGCGTCATGCCGATCGGATTGCAGGACCCGGAAGTCCGCATCCTCGTAGACCCCGCCCGAGCGCGCGAACACGGCGTCACCCTTCTCGACATCGTGGGCAGCATCGAACGGCGCAACGTATCGAGCACAGGCGGCTTACTCAAGACCGCAGGCGAACGAAGGCAGGTCGTCCTCTGGAGCCGCTTCGAAGAGCCTGGTGACGTTGGCTCCACCATCCTCCGATTCTTTCCCAGCGGGTCGGTCTTGCGCATCGACGACGTGGCCCGAATCGAGTTGGGACGAGAAGACACCGGACTCCTCTCCCACACCAATGCAAAGCCCGGCATTTCGATGATCGTGATCAAGCGAGAAGATGCCGGGATCGTCGACGCCGTCAACGAAATCATCGAGACCGTCGAAAACGCGGACCTACCCGCGAGTGTCGAAGCCGAATACCTCAACGACTCCTCCATCATGGCCCGCGATCGGGTGGACCTGATGCTCAGCAATGGAATCTTCGGCGCCGCGATCGTCGCCGGCATCCTCTTCCTCTTCCTCACCCCCGCCACTGCCGTCTGGGTACTCATCGCGATCCCGGTGGTCTTTCTTGGCGCGTTGGCGATGTTTCCCATCGTCGGATTCTCGATCAACATGGTAACCCTGACAGGAATGGTCATCGTCTTGGGAATGGTCGTCGATGGAGCCGTGGTCGTGGGCGAGCGAATCGTCTCGAACCGTCAGGCAGGGCTCCCGGCTCGCGACGCCTCGATACGAGGCGCCTCGGAGATGTCACGGCCCGTCATCGCGGCAGCCGTGACTACCATGCTTGCATTCCTACCCATGTGGGCACTGGGGGGAATGAGCGGCCGCCTCATCTTCGCAATGCCCGCGGTCGTGATGACCGCATTAGCCATCTCCCTGCTCGACTCGTTCTTGATCCTTCCGGCACATATGGCGACCGCACGGAATCTCGGGAACACCCGCAAGCGGGCCTTTGTCGAAGCCATGGAGAAGCGCTACCGGAGAATGCTTTCGGCCAGCCTGAGGCACCGCGCGATCGTGATGACGGTTTTCTTCATGGCGCTGGTCATCGTCTTTCAGACCGTGATGCCCCAGGTTCCCGTAACTCTGTACCCCCAAGATGATTCCGATGCGATCTTCATCCAACTCGATGCCCCGCTGGGTACCCCACTGGAACAAACCGAAGCCGTAGTCACGTCTATCGAGAAACAGATCCCCGACCTGCTCGGTTCCGACCTTCTAGGAGTCACGGCACGAATAGGACACCAAATCAAAGACCGAGAAGGTTTTCGAGAAAGAGGGAGCGCCGAACATGAGGCGGTCATTACGCTCCTGCTCCAGCCCAGGGACCTCAACCAATCCGCGCTCACCTGGGTTGAATCCCTTCAGGCGAACCTCATCTACCCAGAGGAAGTCGATCTGCACATCACCGCCGACCAACCGGGACCACCCGTGGGCGAACCCATCACAGTACACATCTCCAGTGACGATGACTCCCTGCGGCGAGCAGCGGCCATGGAGGTCGTCTCGTGGCTCGACGCCACGGACGGCGTGCTCGACAGCGATCTCGACGAACGCCCTGGAACTCCGCAGATCGAACTAAATCTCGACTATCGAAAACTCGCCCTCTACGGGCTCGACGCGACAGATGTTGCAAAGGCTCTCAACGCTGCGTTTCACGGAATTCCCGCGTCGGAGCATCGAGCTCTCGAAGACACGACGGACTTCCGGGTGATGTTCGACCCTTCGGCAAGACGATCACTCGATGGACTGCTCGAAACCCCGGTCCGCACGCAACGGGGCAACCTGGTCCTCCTCCGCGACGTCGTAGCCCCAGTAGAGATTCCAGCCGTCTCCCGGATCCATCACCGCGATGGAATGCGAACGGCGACCGTGACCGCCCAATTCACCGCTGCGAGCCCCCACACCGCCCTGAGTATGGCGACACTTCTGGAGGAGGAACTATTTCCGCGATTCGAGGGCATTCCAGATCTAGAAATCCGCAATGGGGGCGAAGCCATCGAAACACGAAAGACCACAGCGGACATGCTCGTCGCAGCAGTCATCGCTTTCGTAGGAATCACACTGATCATCACATTGATGCTCGGCTCGTTTTTGGAGGCCGTGTTCGTCGTGGCCATCATCCCCTTCTCGGTCGCTTCGGTGATCCTCGTTTTCTTTCTTCACGGCCGCCCCCTCTCCATGTTCGCTCTCCTGGGCACGATCGGATTGGCAGGTGTCGTGGTCAACGCATCCATCGTCATGGTGGACAGCATCCACCGGCGCCTGCTCACCGCTGGGCAGATCAATTCAAAAACAGAGGAACGCAACATCGTCATGGATGCCGTGGTGACGCGTTTCCGCCCCATCCTCGTCACGACTTTGACGACTCTCGGAGGTGTTCTCCCGACCGCGTACGGGTTGGGTGGATACGACATCGTGGTCTCTCCCATGTCCCTGGCGGTAGGATGGGGCCTCGCGATTTCCACCATCGTCACCCTCTTTCTCGTGCCATGCCTGTACACCATCGCGAGTGACGTCCGAAACACGAGAATCAAAACTCAGGCTTCACTGATGAATACGATTCGCCTGAGGCGAGAATCCGGAGCCCCGACATCGAAGGCTCCTATCGTTCAATCCTCCACGGACGCCTCTCACCAATCCAGCCTCCAAGGAGGCCGCTGAAGTCCCCAACCGACGCGGACCGACTCACGACAGGCAGCGTCTCGAGGCCCCAGAATTCAATCATGCCCCTGACCTCGACTCGGCCGATCCAGCTTCAGTGGGAGTCTCGGGGTCCCAATACCGGCCGTCCTCTTCTGATGATCGCAGGGTTCGGCTGCCAACTCGTTCACTGGCCCCAACGACTGTGCAAACGGCTGATCGATACGGGCCACCGGGTCGTCGTGTTCGACAATCGCGATGTCGGGCTTTCGACCTGGCTCACCGACGAGGGGATACCGGACAACAAGCGATTGCTCCTCGAGTCCGATCGATCATCCCCTCCGGACATCCCCTACACCCTCGTCGAGATGGCCGCCGATGCCATCGCCGTACTCGACGAAATCGGCCTCGAGAGCGCTCACATCTGCGGAACCTCCATGGGAGGCATGATCGCCCAGACCCTTGCGATCCATTACCCGGACCGCGCTCGAAGCATGACGTCTCTGATGTCCACACCGGGAACCCGTGGCCTGCCACCGGCCCTGCCCGAAGCTGCTGCGCGCCTCATGAGCGACACCTCACGAGACCTCGATGACAACGTCGAGGACGCCGTCGAGAACGCGAGGGTCTTCGGCAGCCCCTCCTTCGACGAAACATGGGTCAGAGCAACGGCTGCCCTAAGTCATCGTCGAGGATTCAACCCTGCCGGAAATGCGAGACAGCTCGCTGCCATCATTACACAGGCCGATCGAGCGCCCGCCCTGACACAACTAACCACTCCCGCGACGGTAATCCACGGCGCCCTGGACCCCCTCGTGCCTCCAGCTCACGGTTTCGCCACAGCAAAGGCGCTCTCCCACTCACGTTGGGTTCAGATCGATGGCATGGGCCATGACCTGGCCCCGGGCTTTCACGCAACCATCGTCGATGCCATCACCGAGTTGACAATGAGCACCGAAGGCTAGGCCCGAGCATCAGTTCTCGAGACGCATCCGAGCCACATCACTCCATGGCCCTGCCGGATCGAGTTGAAGGTAACGACGCCAGTGCGAGAACGCCTTGCGTTGAAGCCCCAATTTCTCATAGAGCAGAGCAAGACTCACCTGCGTATCTGCACACAGGGGATCGGCCGCAAGAGCTCGCTTGTAATGGGAGAGCGCTTTTCTATCCCGGCCTTCGTCCTCCAATACGATGGCGAGATTGAGGTTTGCCTCGACATGGTCGGCATCGATCTGAAGAGCACGCTCGAAACACACCTTGGCGGTCGCCCGACGGTTCCGATTGAAATAGAGAGAACCGAGATTGCAATGGGCGTCGGCGAATTCAGGATCCAATTCGATCGCTCGGAGGTAAGCCTCCACAGCATCTGCATACGTGCTCGCTCTAGAATCCAATCCGCAACCACGCTCAAACCATTTTCGAGCGTCACCCTTGGTGTGCCTCAGCCCAACCCCCAAAGGATCCGAATTCAAAGATTGGGGTTCCGCAACGACCAGACGCGCGGGAGCACGCAAATCCTGATGCTCATGGGTCTCGTCGAAGTCGATCACGATCTGCCCACTCGGCTCGATCAACTTCCCGCCACGGTTGAGCACCACCCTCTCGGAGCCCTCGGTCCAAACTCGCAACGTACGCATGGGCTGCTCGACTTCAGGCATGGTCTGCTTGAACAACTCGAGACTGCGACGAATCTGACTCATCGACAAACCGCGATCGAGCAACCCAAGAAGAGATCGCAGAGACACGAGGTCCCCGAATCCGTACTCGGATCTCGCCCCCGCCTCCACCGACGGACGCACGAGATTGGTACGGCGCCAATGATCCAAGCGCCCCCGCGATACCTTCAGGATGCGGGCCGCATCTCCGAGGCTATACCCTCTCACCGCGCGCAAGATTACCTGTCAACGCGCGTGGGGCCAACGATTTTCCTCACCCAACGCGTTTTGAACCTACCCATCCGGTTCGCACCTCCCTACCCGTAGCCTTCAGCCCGCGATTCGAACACTCCCAGACTTGCCGAACGGCTCGAGGCCTCACAGACAAACACTTGGATACAATCGTGTTCTGATTGCGGGCTCTACGCTACGCATGCGGGCTGGAAGTGAGTTCCATAGACTGTCTATATGGAAGCGTTTGCCGCGCTGGTGCCGGCCTCGGACTTCAAATCCGATGGAGGGCGTGGCGACACGTCCTCGGCGAGTTCGATTCTCGTCCGCTTCCGCCACCCGAATCAGAAGCCGCTCTACGCCTCAAAATGACTCTTGAGGGGAAAGCCTCTGGATTCACAGCGCTTCGGCGAGCCGATGAACCCATGGCTGCGGTCGACTGCCACGCGGAGTCGTCCGAACCTCTTCCAACCGTCGACCGAGTCCTCGAACGTTTGAGATGTCAGCTCCGGCGGATTCACAACAAGTGCAACTTCATACGCCGAAGCGATGCCCCAGACACCCTGTCAAGCGTTCTGCCTTGAGTTGAGACGGTTGCGCAGGGCTCGTGCAGTGTGGGAGTCCTCAACCTTGAGAATCTGTTCCGGTGGGCCCTCGGCAACGACCCGCCCTCCCCCAGAGCCCCCTTCCGGCCCCAGGTCGATGACATGGTCAGCTTGGGCAATGACGTCCACGTTATGCTCCACCAGAATCACGCTTCCACCCGCGTCGAGCACCTGATCCAGACACCCCACCAGGACCTCAACATCCGCGGGGTGCAAACCCGTCGTCGGTTCGTCCAGAACGAACAAAACGCCCTTCCCTCCTTCCCCAAGCGCTCGCGCCAACCTCAACCGCTGCAATTCCCCCGAGGACAAGATCGATAGTGGTTGACCAAGTGTCAGGTATCCCAAACCTACGCGAGCCAGCAGGGCCAGACGATCTACGACACGACGATCATCTCGAAATCGCTCGATTGCGTCGTCGATCGTCAATTCCAGAACACCCGCCACGTGAAGTCCGTGCAGCTCGATTTCCAGCGCTTCGGGCCGGTACCGCACGCCTTCACAAAACTCACAGGGCATCCGGACGTCATCGAGGAACTGCATGTCCACCACGCTGATCCCTGTCCCCTCGCAACTCTCGCAGCGGCCACCCGCGACATTGAACGAAAACCAACCGGGTGTCACGCCTCGCCGCTTGGCTTCCGGGGTCTCGGCAAAACGGCGACGAATCAAGTCAAATGCTTTGCTCACAGTTGCAGGATTCGACCGAGAACTGCGGGGCGGAGGTGAGGAATCCACACGCACCACGGAACTCAACAAGTCGCGGCCTTCGATTCGCTCGCAGGCACCCCGATCCGGTTCCCTTAACAGTTGCCCCACGAGAACGGACCCCACCAGACTCGATTTTCCAGCGCCGGAAACCCCGGTGACGGCCACTAGTTGGCCCAATGGAAAATCGACGCTCAACTCTCGAAGATTATTGTCGGTCGCTCCAACCACGCGAAGCTTCCCGTGTGCCGATCGCCGTCTCCGCCTCGACGTCCCCAGATCCCCTCGCAGAGCTCGTCCCGTCAGAGACTCGAAATGCGCTTCAACCTCTTCCACTCCGCCTTCCACGAGAAGCTTCCCACCGAGACTCCCTGCACGAGGGCCAAGGTCGACGATGTGATCCGCAAAAGCCACCACCTCTGGCGCATGCTCGACGACGACCAGCGTGTTGCCCTGGTCCCGAATCCTTCGCAAGAGCCCGATAAGCCTTTCGACATCCCTTGGATGAAGGCCGACCGAGGGCTCGTCCAGGATGTACAGCGATGCGGTGAGCGTTCCACCAAGAGCCGAGGCAAGTTGGATTCTCTGCGCCTCACCTCCGGAAAGGGTCCGGGTCGAACGTTCGAGCGTCAAATAGTCCAAGCCCACATCGATCATGGTTTCGAGGCGTCTACTCACGTCTGAGACCAGACGGTCGATACGTTCCCGGGCAGATTCTTCCAATTCAAGACCCTTCAACCAGTCCAGAATCTTTGTCGGGGTCATGAGGCAAACCTCCGGGAGCGCCATGCCACCGACACGAACCGCCATCGCCTCGGACCGTAACCGAGCCCCCTCACAGGCAGGACAGGGATCGTATTTGCGGTAGCGAGCAATCATCACCCTCGCCTGGACCCGATAACGCTTGCGCTCCAAGTAGCTGAAGAAAGCAGCCACCCCTCGCCATCCGCCTCGGCCCTCTCCTTCGAAGATCCACTCGCAGTCCTCATCGGAAAGAGACTCATAGGGCGCGTCCACCGGCACGCCACGCTCTTCACAGGCTCGCATCAGACGACTCTGCATCCGTCGCCCCGACGGAGAGGCAAATGGGGCAATGGCTCCACCCTGGAGGCTCAGCGTCGGGTCTGGCACCACACGGTCTCGGTCCAAGACCGGAATCCTTCCAAAGCCCTGGCACTCCGCGCATGCTCCAAGCGGACTGTTGAACGAGAACAATGCCGGTTCCGGCGGCATGAACGCATTCCCGCACCCATCACAGACAAACCCCCGCTGAAACTCCGCTCGGTCACCGTCTTCTACGTGGACCCCGCAAATTCCGCCCGAACGCTCGAACGCCGAGGCCACGGATTCGGCAATCCGGCGCCGGCCATCTTCCCTCTTCAGCGCCATACGGTCGATCAGCAACCAGGCCGTCCGCTGTAAGGCCTGCAGACGACGAACCGTGAGGCCCTCCACCTCCACCACCGCGCCCTTCTCATCGAGCAGACGCGCGTACCCTTCGCGAAGAAGTCGCTCGCGGAGAGCCTTCGGCCGTTCGCCCTTGACCCGAACAATGGGTGCACCGATGGACACCCGCCTCCCCTCCCAACGCTGGAGGATCCGATCCGCGATGGATTCCACGGTACCGGGCTCGACGCGTCGGTCACAGCCCGCACAGTGAGTCTCCCCCACGTGGGCGTACAGGAGTCTCAAAAAATCCAGGACTTCGGTGGCGGTTCCTACGGTGGAGCGTGCGTTGGTCACGCGGTTTCGCCGTTCGATGGCAATGGTGGGAGGAAGGTGGGAGATCGAGTCGACTTCGGGCCGAGGCAGCCGTTCCAGGAACTGGCGGGCGTACGTGGAAAGCGACGTGATGTAGCGCCGCTGTCCCTCGGCGTAGAGGGTGTCAAACGCGAGGGTGCTCTTCCCAGATCCGGAAACCCCCGAGAAAACCGTGAGGGAGCCCAGCGGGATCCGACAATCCACCGATTTCAGATTGTGGGAACGAGCCCCCTCGATTCGGATCTCGGGACTGCGGCGCGTGGGGTTAGAGCTCACCCTCGGGAGGATAGTCCGGAATCTCGAAAAGGATGGTGATACTGATGTGCCCCTCGCCGGATTCACTCTGTGCCATGTGGTGCACCCGGATTCCCGGGTGGATGGCGAAGAACTTGTTCATGTCTTCTTCGGCCTCCTTGACGAGACCACGGAAGACTCTGGATTGAAGGGCCATCCTCACTCCCCGCTCACCTGAGCGTTTCGCTGCGCCTGTGCGGCGTAGCGTACCTTCCCCTGGGTTTCCGCATGACGAGCCAGGATCTCCCACTCGTCGGGCTTTGCCTGGATCCCCGCGGCCTCGGAGATCACCCGGAACCCAAAAGCATCTCCGGCTTCGAGCATCTGTTGGCGAACCCCTCGCAGCTTTTCCTCCGCTTTGGCCATGACCAGGAAGTCAATGGCCTCCAGAATTCGCCCCTCGGCCAAGTAGGCCTCGGCATACGCCATGGCCTGGGCCTGACTGAGATCCCGCGCGACCAGATGTCTCCGGTTCAGAGGGTTCGGAGTTTTCGATTTTGCCATGGAATCAATCCAACCGTTCAGTACCGCGGTACCGACGAATCCACCGTCAGGGACCACGCATCGATCCCCCCGGCCAGGTTTCTCACGTTTCGAAAACCGTGAGCCTCGAGCATGCGACACGCTGACGCACTGCGCCCGCCTTTGTGACAATGCACCACCAGAGGCTCCTCCTTCCACTCCGCAATTTGATCGAGTTCGAGTTCGAGTTGTGCCAGTGGAATCCGAACCGAACCCTCGATTCGCGCAGTCTCGTACTCATCGGCGTCCCGCACATCCAACAAGAGCAACCGCTCGCCGGAATCCAGACGATTCCGCAACTCCATCGCAGCGACTTCCGGAACGGATTCTTCCTCGACCGCGGAGGCGACGCCACAGAAGCCCGCATAATCGATGAGCTCCGTCACAGAGGGGTTCTCCCCGCATACGGGACAATCGACGTCCTTGCGGATCCGAAACTCGTTCCATTCCATACGGAGCGCGTCGTACTGAACGAGCCGGCCCACCAGCGTCTCCCCGATTCCCGCCAACAGCTTGACCGTTTCCGTGGCCTGAACGATGGCCACCAGACCCGGCAGCACCCCAAGAACCCCCCCTTCCGCGCAAGAGGGAACCGCTCCCGGTGGAGGCGGTTCAGGGAACAAGCAGCGATAACAGGGGCCGTTTCTCGCATCGAATACAGTGGCCTGACCTTCGAAGCGGAAGATCGAACCGTGGACATTCGGTTTCCCGAGCATCACACAGGCATCATTGGTCAGGTAGCGGGTCGGAAAGTTGTCGGTCCCATCAATCACCACGTCATAGCTGGACATCAGCTCCAACGCGTTGTCCGAAGTAATCTGGACGCGATGAAGGTCGACTTCGACATCGGGGTTCATCGCCTCGATCCGGTCCCGCGCCACTTCCACCTTGGGCCGACCGATGTCCGAGGTTCCATAGAGGATCTGTCGTTGTAGGTTCGAGGCATCTACCACGTCGAAATCGACGAGGCCGAGACGTCCCACACCCGCCGCCGCAAGATATTGCGCCAGCGGACACCCCAACCCACCCGTTCCAACCAGAAGTGCGCTCGATTCGAGAAGCGCTTTCTGCCCTTCGAGGCCGAAGTCGGGAAGACTCAGATGGCGACGGTAGCGATCGAACTGATCCGGGCGAAGCGGCGGGTCCACCATGTAGAGACGCTATCCGAACCCACCGCGTAGATGCAATCGGGCGGCGCCGGCTAGGAGCCGCCCTCGACGCGACGCTTCGATAGGACCCGGACCCGATAGGCCATACGGGGCTCGTCGACCATCTTCCAGAATACCGTCACCGTATCGCCCACTTCGAGATCGGACCAACGGGCGCGCTTCCGCCCTTCTACAGTGACTCCCGGCGCCGGCACGAAGCGAATTTCGTCCCCCATGCGATTGTCTACGACCAGCACCTTCGCCCCCACCGAGTCCACTTGACCCGTGAACTCACGATCCTGGGCAACGGCATCCAGAGGCAGGCACAGCAGGGTGAGACAGATCGATGCGATCGTCGTTGCTGCTTGGCGCCGTGTGCGCACCCGCTCTCCCCCGCCCCGACCCGATCGAAACGAATCGAACCGAGTGAACGTGCCGGAGGCGGGATTCGAACCCGCATGGGACGAGCCCACTCGATTTTGAGTCGAGCGCGTATACCAGTTCCGCCACTCCGGCGCGGTCGCGAGAGTACCGTAACCCGCTGAAGTCCCACAGAGTGGCTCAGAGCGCTCTTGGCTCCGTCACCGCGCGCAAAGAACACCTGTTTGAGGGATGGGCCCTGGAGTGCTCAACCCATCCACCTGCGAACCAACTCCCCATCACGGCCGTCCGATTCGACCCACCGCCCAGGCCATCCTGGCCGGGACACCTCGGCCAGCCCCTCACGCCCCCTCACTCCATTCCGCCTGCCCTCTTAGACCGCCGCGACTTTGACAGGCGAAGGTGGTGGCGGTAGGTTGACGGCGTGAAGCCTCGATGGCGCTTTCACGCGCGATCCAGGCATCACTCGATCTGTCGAACCGACTTCAGGCTTCGAGAGCACGAACCGAACCATCAGCGAATCGGTGCGGGCTCACGGCAAGCGGCCTGGCCGTGGCGTGACGGGTTGAAGTGTGGGGCTGTAGCTCAGCTGGGAGAGCACCAGGCTGGCAGTCTGGGGGTCAGGGGTTCGATCCCCCTCAGCTCCACCATTTTTTCGATTCTCGCCCCAACCCCGTGACAAGCCACGGAAACACTGAACCGCATCTCACGCGGTCCTGCCCAAGGCGGCACCCGACATCACCGAGCCACGAGGGTGGCCCGCATGGGCTCAGGGTTCGGGATTTCGGGCGAGAAGCGCCCGAGCCTGACGAGGATCCGCCACGTTCCGGCCCGCCTCGCGCGCCATTGCGACGACCCTTGTGACCTGTTCGGCGTTGGACAACGGCGCGCCTTCGAACATCGGATTGTCGCCCACCCCCGTGCGAACGTGCCCCCCTTGTGTCACCGCAAACCGACACATGTCGGCATGGCACGCACCTTCGACATACGTCATCCATCGATAGGGAACTTCCGGGGAGATAACGGCCCGGGTCAGAATCCGCAGACCTTCAGGGCTGGGAGAGATGCCCCACGCGTGGTTTTCGCTCATGGTGACCTTGAACAGCATGGGGCCGGAGCACCAGCCCATCCTGCGGTACGCAAGGGCATGACGCACGTGCCCAAGCTCCCGCACCGTGAAGCTGAACTGAATCCCATGGGCCTCACACAACTCGAAAAAAAACCGAGACTCGCCATGCGACACGGACAACACGAAATCCCAACCCAAACTCGCATTTTCCGGATCGAAGTCCGCATAGTTGACGGCCCCCGGATCGATGGTCGCAAAGTCGAGACGCACATCGGGATCTTCGGCCAGAGCCATCAGGTGACTGAATCGTTCTTCCGGCGTAGGAGAGGCCCCGTAGGTTGGATAGAGCATGACGTCTGCATTTTCCCGGCGAATCGCACGCATCACCTCACGGTAGAACTCGGTGCCTGGATGCAGTAGATCGCCGCTCTCCGGGTCTCGTGCGTGAAAGTGGACAATCGCCGCACCGGCAGCTGCGGCGGCCAATGTCTCGTCCACGATCTCTTGGGGTGAGATGGGAACCGTCTCGTTTTGATCCTTCGTCACCTGCTCGTTCAGCGCACATTCAATGATGAGCGGCTCCACAGCACCTCCCTCCGGGTTCTCCTTCCCCGCCCATGGCATGGGTGGATTCGCCCACCCGTGCCTGAACACGGATCCTGCCACTCTATCCGCTCCGGAGCCGAGCCCTCCCGACCCCTCGTCCAAACCCGTTCATGGACCACGCCCGTTACCCCGGCCGAGCAAAGCCTCCAGTTGTCCCCGATAGTGACTCAAATCGGCGGCTTGAGTCGTGTTACCCGGCATTGAAGAAGTTCGCGGCTGTCCCGCCTGTGTTCCGATGCTGAACAGAATCCCGCCCAGTTGCCATTTCGAGTTCTGCTGCACGAAGACCGCGCCCCCCGAGTCACCGTGAGCGGCTTGGGCCTCGTAACGGGTCTTTCCGGGTTCCCAAAGCAACTGAAAACCACGCGTGTTGCGGCCGGCAAGAACGAAGTCCCGCCCCACCGCCTGTACTCGATTCGTACCCCATCGCCGGGCGCGATTCCCACCCCATTCAAAACCTTCGAGGCCTCGCCAGCGCAAGGCCTGTCCCCTTCCCAGACCCGACGCCACCAGAACGACCGGCTCCTGGAGGACGATCGGGCGATCTCGAATGGTGGCATCGGGTAGGGCTGGCCTGGGCGTCACTCGGAACACCGCGAGGTCTGGGCGCAAGGAGCCGCCCTCCGGATCCCGAAGCGCACGCCAGCTGCCCGGAACAGGTTGGTGGGTTCCCGTCGCCAACACGAATTCGTGCGTTCCAACATGGCTGGCCGTGAGCACCCACCCGTTGCCCAAATACACCGCCGTCAGCGCGCCACAGGCCCCAACCCGCTCCCAACCCTCCACGTTCTCCGGCGCCCGCAGAACGATGTCATCGTCGGTATTCGCTACCACCAGGGCGTCAACTGCACCAGGCGATGCCATGCACAACATCGAGCCCAGGAGAATCGCCCCCATCGACGAAATCCGGACTCTTGTGGAAAGAAGCCTCACAAAGCCGCCTCGTCGACCGAATCGCGCGGCACCCACTGAACGATCTCGTCGATCACCAGGTGAGCCCCTCGTCCGCGCGCCGTATCCACGACTTCCACCACCGCCTGCCTCCCGACAAACGGCGCGGTCCACCAAAGCCGCCGCCCCGGCAACTCCGACCCGCAACCCGTCGCAGCAAAGCGGCGAGCCCCATCCACCCAGAGAGACACCGAAAGGTTCGCGACATTGCGCCCACCCGCCAGCGAAAACTCGAGAACGTCGCCCACGATCTCGAAAGGCTCCGAACGCAGGTGGATTGTCGCGACCTCCCCCTTTTCGCCCGTCCTCGTAGTGAGTACGCCTCCCTCCCACCCTGCCATTCCGGTTTGGATCCAACGATCGACCGACGCATCCGGCACGTTCACACGACGAAAATGAGTTGCGTCCTTCGAAGGCTCATCGAATCGAATCGAAGTTCCGGGTTCCGGCCGATGGGTCGCTCTCAGTTCCCCGGACACCCTTTCCGGATCCCCCAAAACCCGTCGAATTCTCCCGGCCTCCAGCAGCGCGGACTCTGTCGCAAGGCGCAAACCCGTGGAATCGGTGGGCTCGGCAACTAACCAGTCGAAGAACCAGGCATCACACGCCAGATCTTCCGCAGACTGGCCGGCCTTCTCCGATGCCACGAATCCATCTACTCGGGCCTTCAGAGCCGCCAGCCGGGCACCTGTAGCCCCCCGGAGGCGTTCGAGCCATGCGGGATCGAAGCGGGCGAGAAAGAAGTCGAAACGATCCAAGGGCAACCGAGTCCACTCTGCGTACGGTTTCGGGTAAAGCGGTCGGTCAGAGAGTTCCGCTCCACGCGCAAACACATGGGGGATGGGCGCCCTCTTTTCGTGGCCGGGGCGACCTCGCTGACGGATGGGACGGCGCGCGACCCAAGCATCCGTGAGCCCCAGGGTATCGATCACCGGCAGGCCCGTGTAATACCCGACGGTCCCCACGCATTCCAAAGCGATTCGCGGATCCACCCCCTGAGACCGCAGGTGCCGATCGATGGATCGAGCCCACCGGAAATAGCGTGACTCCACCTCGAGGGGAAAAAACGAAACCAGCGGATAGAAGGTTCGCTCGTCTGAGATGTGCCACTTCTTCTCCCCCGGAGCGAAAATCCGGGTGGGAACCGCCGTCAGGGCAAGCAGACACAGCGCCACTGCGGCCACCCCCCAGCGACGCCGGACGAACAGGGTTCGCAAGCCGACTTCGGCAGCCACAAACAATGGGGCCAGCAGTGGGCACAACAGCCGGCCATACATGAAGTCGCCGCCGATCTTCGCAACGTAGAGCAGAAAAACGGGCACTGCGATCATCAGATAACGGCCCAGCAACACCCCCCTCAGCCTCGCGATACCGAACAGAATCAGGGGCAGCGAGAGCCAGAGCCCAGAACCGATCAGAAAAGATGCGACATACAGCCCCCCCTGGGACAGGTACCAGAGGTCCCCCGATTTCGCGTAGTAGGTATTCGGAAAAAACGAGCCATAGTAGTTCCAGCGCCACAAGAAATACGGCAGATAGACCAAAACGAACGGCAGCCCGTAGCGGAACAACTCTCGACGCCGCCCTCGATCCCACCCCAGAGCCACCCCGAGTACGGCATAGAGAATGCCGTGGTCGGGGTGAGCGAGAGCTGCCGCCACACCCGCGGCACCGGATGCCAAGGGAGCCCGGGACTGGGCGCGTTCAATCGCCAGCAACGAAAGCATGGCAGCAAGCATGGTCTCGAGACCGGAGGTGGCGAAAGACGCGAGGGTGTACTGGGCAGCCACCAAAAATGCGGCCACACCAACGCCCACCTTCTGAAAATCGGGATGCGCGGTGCGCAGAACTCGCGGTACCAGTGCGATCAGCGCACCAAAACTCACAAGCGAAAGAGCCAGAGAAACCGTGGGGGGATCGAGGCCCGCAAAGGCAAACCCCGCCAGGACGAGTGTCCACAAGAAGTTCGTGTAGCCCTCGACACGTTCGCCGGGGTTGAAGACGAGCCCCTGACCATTGGCCAGATTTTCGGCGTATCGAAAGGAGATGAACGCGTCGTCGCCGAGCCATGCCAGGGACATCCCCCAGGCAACGCCGCCCGACACCGCACAGCCAAGCAGCCAGCGATTCCGTCCAGAACCGGAACCCCTCTGGGACGGCCCGGACCCTCCCACCGCTCTCATCCACACGAATGAGCCCACCAGAGCAAGGCCGACGAAGAGGACCACGACGGGCCCCTCGGCACCGAGCGCGGAACCGTACCGCTCGAACATCTGGTGGAGGGATTGCGTCATCGATCACACGCAGGAACCCACCAGGGTACCCCACCCCCTCGCGAAGCCTGAGCTACGAACCGAACCCACCCCAGGTGGGCCGCAAGGAACACGAAGCCCTTCATGCGCTCAAAGGACGGGGCCTTCCGGTTGAGGGGCCCCCTCGCCACGGCCGGTCGCCTTCTGCTCCTGAGCCCGCGCGTCAGATCGCGCCTACTCCTCGAGAGCGATGGCTTGTCGCGGGCAGAGGCGGATGGATTCCTCGACCTTGCTCCGGAGGTTCTCGGGCGGCGACTCCATCAACACGGTCAACGAGTCGTCTTCCTCCACGCGAAAGCACTCGGGGCATACATCCATGCACACCGCATTCGATTCACACAGGTCGTAATCGACAACGATCTTCATCTCGAGTTCTCCTTCGCAGCGGACCCTCGAACAGCGAGCGGACCGACAATGCGCTGCCGATTAGACCACGTCCGATCACGCCCGGCAACCCGCCAATGGTCGAAGGGGTTCCTGTCGGACCGAAAACCTCCTTAAAAACGGGCAGGCCGCCCCGACTCGGGCCACCCTCGCGTCGAAATCGAGACGCCGCAGTGATATGGTGCCCGCGTGACGTTGCGTACGTCCCGTTGCACCGCGGGCAGAGTCGGGGCTCCCGAAGACTCGGCCGGGGGGAATTTGGCCGTCGGCTGCGACAAAAACGGGGGCCAGAGGGTCCGATGACGGACCGACGTGCCACAGTCCTTCTCGCAATCGGCGCGGCGGCAGGCCTGGCCATGGCCGCGTCGAGCCTCATCTCGACCTCCCCCGATCTTTCCATCCTCCCGGACCAAACGGTGGCACGGGTCAATGGCGTCTCGATCCGACGCGACGACTACCGCCGCGCCGTAGCCGCCCTGGCGTCGGACCGGCGCAGCGCCATGACCCCCGAGGATCACCGTCACGTCCTCGATCGGCTCGTGGACGAAGAGTTGATGGTGCAATATGCACTTGCCCTGGGGCTCGCCGAGAGCGACCGCCGTGTCCGCGGCGACCTCGTTTCCGCGGTCATGGGATCTCTGGTGGCGTCGACGGACGATTTCTCCCCCACGGAGTCACAAGTCCGGCGCTTCTACCGAGACCATGCTGACTACTTCACCCGGCCTGGAAGAATTCGCTTACGCCAGATCTTCGTGGGCTCCGGGTCACGCCGCAGCGACAGCGAAGCGATGGACATCGCTCGACGGGCCACCGAGCGCCTCGATGCGGGAGAGTCCTTCAGTGTCGTCAAGCGCGAACTCGGAGACAGAGAGATCGCGCCGATCCCAGACGCCCCCCTCCCCCCGTCGAAACTGCGCAACTATCTCGGGCCCACGGTCCTGCGAGCCGCACTCCCCCTCCAAGCGGGCACCCACTCCGCCCCCGTACGCTCGGCCCAGGGGGTTCACGTGGTACAGATCACCGAGAAGGCCGCTCCCAGTCTGCCGGCATTGGCTCAGATCGAAGGCGAAGTGCGGGCAGAAATGAAGCGCCGGGAAGGAGATCGCGCGGTCCGCCAGACCCTCGACAATCTGCGGGCAACCGGCCAGGTGACGATTTCGGAGCAATTGCCTTGAATCCGTGGCGGCTGCGAGTGGCCGCGACCCTTCTCGTACTGTGTTGGCTGGGCGTCGCACAGTTGACGAACGCCCATACCCGCAGCCTCTCCTACTCCACCTGGAAACTGACCGACAAGGGTGCGACGGTGACCGCCCGGGCGTCGCGCCTCGACTTCACCCGCCTGGGAATCGACCCGGGAGCTTCGGCCCGAGATCTGGCGGAAGCAGCCCGCTACCTGGCCGAGCACCTCACCCTGAGGACGAAAGATGGCGCCTGTCCACCCCAGCACCAGCCACTTCCGCTAACCGCACCCGAGGGCTGGGTCTCCTTCGGTTGGAAACTCGAATGCCCCATCGCCGAGTCGGGAACCTCGAACTCCGATCGCACCATCCATTCGAGTTTCTTGACGGCAGCCGCACCCTCTCACCTGCAGTTCGTGCGCCTCGAATTTCCCGATGGCCGCATCCTCGATCAGGTGCTGTCCCGTGCCCGCCCGGAATTCTCGTTTGCAATCACCGATCCGGCCATCGAGAGCCAAAACGCGAAAACCAGGGACCAAGAAGAGGCCACGGTATCCAGCTACTTCGGACTCGGCCTCGAACACATCCTATCGGGCTGGGACCACCTGGCTTTCGTGATCGCCCTCCTCCTCCTGGCGGAATCCCTGAGAGAAGTCGCAGGCCTCGTCACCGCATTCACTGTGGCGCACAGCGTGACCCTGGGACTCGCGGCCCTGGGCGTGCTTCAACCCGACGGGGCCGCCGTGGAAGCCCTGATCGGGTTTTCGATTGCTCTGGTGGCCATCGAGAACAGTTGGATCCTGTCCGGGCGCCACCTCGCCATCCCTTTGGCGACGCTGCTTGCCCTAGGATCGATGACGGTCATGGGAACGGCGAGTCTGTCTCGCACGGCACTGGCTGGCCTCGCGCTCTTCTCCCTGTGTCACTTCGGCCTGATCGAGCGCGCCCATCATCCCGCGCGCCTACGGGCGATCATTGCTTTCGCCTTCGGCCTGGTCCACGGCTTCGGATTCGCAGGGATTCTCGACACACTCTCGCTCCCCACTGCGCGCCTCGTCCCTGCGCTATTCGGTTTCAACGTGGGCGTGGAGGTCGGGCAATTGGCCGTCGTGGTTGCCATATGGCCGATTCTGCGCGCTTTACAACACCGAGACGCCCGCAAGGGACGGTGGGTCGTCGAATTGGCCTCAGCAGCCATTTGTGGACTTGGCGTGTTCTGGTTCATCACCCGCAGCTACACCTGATCCTTCCGACTCCTGAAATTTCCGTCCTGTGCAACAATCTGGGAGTGAGCCGACTCGTCGCCCTTTTCGTGCTCGTCCCCATGCTCGAACTCGCTTTGCTGATCGAGGTTGGTCGCATTGTGGGGACCCTCGGAACGCTCGCCCTGATCTTCTGCACCGGAATCGGCGGAGCCACATTGGCACGCCGGCAGGGCCTCCGAACCCTGGGACAGATCCAACGAGATCTCCAAGGGGGTCGACTTCCCGGGGACGCCCTGATCGACGGCGCCCTGATCCTCCTCGCTGGAGCACTCCTGGTCACGCCCGGAGTTCTGACGGACCTCTTTGGTTTCGCGTGCCTCATTCCGGGAACCCGAGATCGACTCAAAGAAGCTGTCCGCAAACGGCTCGACCGGGAGGTGCAATCCGGCCGTATCCATGTGAATACAGACTGGACGCGCACCGCCGACCGCACCCCCCCGGTGGTCGACGTAGATGCGCGACCCTCCGGCCCGTTCAAAACGACGCCCTCGGACCCGGAGGTCAAACCCCGGTGAACCCGTCGAGTTTTCCACCTCGAGCCTTCGAGCGCATGGACGAGCAGCCAGACCCCTGGTTCTACGATCAACCGCGTTTTGTGGTCCACATCGACCCATCCACCATCAAAGCCCTGACTGCGTGCTACCGCGACGAGATCCCCGAAGGAGCCGCAATCCTGGATCTGATGTCATCCTGGGTCTCCCATCTCCCCGACGATCGCGACTACGCCGAAGTGGTCGGCCTGGGATTGAACTCGCGTGAACTTGAAGAAAATCCACGATTGAACAACCGGGTGGTACACGACCTCAATACGAGCCCCGAACTTCCGTTCCCCGACGCCCGTTTCGACACCGTGATCAACGCCGTTTCCGTTCAATACCTGACCCGCCCGGCAGAGGTATTCGCCTCGGTCCAGCGTGTTCTGGCGCCCGGGGGGACGCACATCGTCGCGTACTCGCACCGCATGTTCCCGACCAAGGCCGTCGCCATCTGGCGCAGCTTGCCCCCGAACCAGCTTCACGAACTCGTCGAGTCCTACTTCTCACTTTCGAGCCAGATCGCAGGTGCCGGCGATTGGGAAGACGTGCAGTCATTCGACCGGTCGCCGGCAACCGGCGACCCGTTGTGGATCACCCTCGGTCGCGCCTCCAGTTCCAATTCCACTGAAACAGATTAGAAAGCACCGGAAGCGAGCCCCGCCCGACCCCAACTATGGACGATCCGCTAAAATTGGCCTCTGGACTTCGACCCTTGATCGCATTGGAGACGACCATGAAACGACCGCCTCGGACTCCCAACTTCGCCCTGCGACTCATTCAATCCGGGATCCAAACCGCCGCATGGGCACCGCTACTCGTTGTCTTCTTCCTGGCAGCCTGTGACTCGTCCAAAGAATGGACAGCAGAAGAACGCGCCGACCTGGTCAACAACTGCCTCACCAACGTACGGATCGGAGACTTGCAACTCAAAGAGGGCATCTGCCGCTGCTGGCTCGAGCGAACCGAGCCAAAATACAGCTACATCGAAGTCAACAGTGGCAACCAAACCATCCAGGCGGACTTCATCGCCATTGGAAAAGCCTGTTCGGCCGAGCACGGCGTCAAAGCCACGCTACCTGGCGAACAGTAGCGACACCATCGGTTCCAGCGTGGGCCCTCCTCAGTCTTCCTGAGATCTTGCCAAATAGATCTCGTCGGAAAACTGCCCCTCGCTCTTTGCGACGATGCACGTCACCGCAGAATCGCCCGTAACGTTGACCGCCGTTCGGACCATGTCGAGCAATCGGTCCACGCCAATGATCAGCGCGATACCTTCGACGGGTAGATTCACTTGCCTCAAGACCATGGCAAGCATGATCAAACCCACGCCGGGGACCCCCGCAGTCCCGATGGATGCGAGAGTCGCGGTCAACACCACCATCAAGTAGCCCGTGAATCCAATCTCTATGCCATAGGCCTGAGCGATGAATCCCGTCGCGATGCCCTGCATGATGGCGGTCCCATCCATATTGATCGTGGCACCCAGCGGAACCGTGAACGACGCGATGCTGTTGCCAGCTCCCAGCCGGCGCTCTGCATTGCGTAGAGTCACGGGAAGCGTCGCATTGCTACTCGCCGTACTGAACGCAAACGCAACGGGATCTCGCATCTTACGCAAGAAGACCCGAGGATCGAGCTTCGCCATCAAGGCCAGGAGCGATGGATACACCACGAAGGCGTGAATCAGAAGCACTGCGAGAACCAGCAGGAAATAACGCAGCAGATTCTCGAAGGCATCGATTCCCTGCTGAAAGAAAACCCGGGCGATCAGGCAGAACACTCCGTAGGGAGCGAGGGACATCAACATCATGACCAACTTGAGAATCGTGGCGTTGAGATCCTCAAAGAACGCCACCACCCGACGACCCGGATCACCCGACAACGTGACCGCCAAACCAAAGAGGATCGAGAAGACAATGACCTGGAGCATGTTCCCCTCGGCCATCGCGCGAATCGGGTTCTCGGGAAACAGCCCGATCAGAGTATCCGAAAGTGTGGGAGCCGCCTGAGCGACGTATTCGACATCGGTCGTCAACTCGAAGCCATCCCCAGGCCGGACGATCACCGCAGCCAGAACTGCCAAGGTCAAGGCAAGAGCCGTCGTCAACAAGTAGAGCCCCACCGTCTTGCCACCCACCCTGCCCAACTTGCTCACGTCATCCAGGGCGGCCGTACCACACACCAAAGACACGAAGACGAGAGGAACGACGAGGAGCTTCAGGCTCGCCAAAAAGATCGAACCCACCACATAGAAAAGACCCTCCACGACCAGGGACTCCACCCAGCCACGGATCCCCAACATGTGAAGGAGGATGCCCAGCACCAGACCGGACACCATGCCGACGAAGATCTTGCTCGTGAGACTCATACTCGACTCCTCCGTGCATCGTTTTGCAGGAGACGTAATCGCCGTGAGCATAGCCATTGACGGCGTGATACCAGCCTAGACGAGCCGATTCGGGGCCTCCGAACCACCAAAAAACGCCGCTAGGTTATCGAGGGCCTTGTGCCCCATGGCATTGCGTGCCTCCACCGTCGCGCTGCCGAGATGGGGTAGGAGATAGACGTTTTCCAATTGCAGATACGCGGGATTCACTGCGGGTTCTCCCTCGTAGACATCCAGACCGGCGGCGGCCAGATGCCCCGAGCGCAGGGCTGCTATGAGCGCCGCATCGTCGACCAGAGATCCGCGGGCGGAATTGACGACCACCGCTCCCCTCGGAAGCCAACCGATCGACCTCGCATCAAGGATCTGTTGCGTCGCCTCGGACGCGGGGCAGTGCAGGGTCAGAAAGTCAGAGTTCGAAAAGAGTTCTCGAGGGGTTGAGTGAAAGACCGCCCCACCTTCAGACGGATTCCCAAGGCGCTTTCGATTGCAGTAGTGGATCTCCATCCCGAACGCCCGTGCGCGCAGAGCCACCGCCGAACCGATGCGGCCCATACCCAGGACCCCCAGCCGTTTCCCGGCGAGGGTTCGGCCCAGCAACTGCGTCGGCTCCCATCCGGCCCATTTACCACTCCGCACCAGGGCCTGCCCCTCCCAGGCTCGTCGCGCCGCCCCCAAAAGAAGCAACATCGCCACCTCCGCGGTTGCATCGGTCAGAACCCCCGGGGTATGGAACACTGCGATCCCTCGAGAACGCGCCGCCTCGAGGTCGATATGCTCATGGCCCACCGAGTACGTCGCCAGCGCGCGCACCGACCCGGGAAGATTCGCGATCGACGCCGCAGCGAGGGAGTCACCCGGGGCACACAGAATTGCATCACATCCCTCCGCCCCTTCCCATAGGACCCGGTCATCCAGGTCTGGAGCCAAATCTGCCAACTGCACTTCGTACTCCCTGGCGATCCGATCCATCACCATTTCGGGCAACCTGCGCGTGACCAACAGCCGTAACCGTTCTGATGCCGTTCTGTCCTGAGCCGTCATCCCCTCCCCTTTCCTACCTGCCCCTTTTGCGCCATTCCAACCCACCCCCTGACCCGCGTTTACCGCAGAGAGGACTCGTCCGCCGCGATCATCGTGCCCCGTGGGTTCAGGTTGCAAACGCTTGTGCGTGCGTGCGGCCATCCTTTTCGCTCCCACCGAAATATGAGACTGTACGCGCTCGTCCGAATCGGGAAAACAAGCGCCCTCGCGCCAAAACCAAGGAGTCCTGGATGTCTGGTGTCGCCCCTCTCGACCGCGATCAACTGCCCGAACTTGAACCCCTCTTCGAGAACCTCCAGAACACCCTGGGCTTCATTCCCAACAGCCTATTGATCATGGCCCACCTGCCCAGCGTCATGCAGGCCTTCGGCGGACTTGCCAACGCGGTACAGATGGGCGGGACCCTTCCCCGCGGCCTCAAGCAATTGGTGGCGTTCGTCTCGAGTCAGAGCTCCGGCTGCATCTACTGCCAGGCCCACACCTCACACGGAGCTCAGCATGCCGGCATCCCCGCCGAAAAAATCCAAGCGGCCTTCGAGTTCGAGTCGAGCCCTCTGTTCGAACCCGCGGAACGAGCGGCGCTTCGCCTCGCCCGCGACGCTTCCCTCGTTCCCAATTGTGTCGAGAACGAGCATTTCGAAGCCCTCAAAGAGCACTATACCGACGAGGAGATCTGCGAACTGGTCGCGGTAATTTCGCTCTTCGGATGGCTCAACCGCTGGAACGACACGCTGGCCACACAGATCGAAACGGTTCCACGCCAGTTTGCCGAGCAGAACCTGGGCGCCCGGGGCTGGCAACCGAGCAAGCACGCCGATTGATTTCTGGGGCTCGCTGGAACGCTTAGGATTTCCGAATACCGCCGAAGGAGGGTACGGTGAATCAACGCGCCGATTTCGAAACGCAATGCGAACGGGTCAGCAGGGAACGAGGCTGGGGAATCGAGCCCAAAGGGATTCGGATCCCATGCGAGGACGAGCGCTCTCAACTCGTGGAATTCGCGTTCTTGGAAGAAAGCGGACGCGCGCGCGTGAGGCTCTACTCGCGGATCGGAAGCCGAAGCCTCATCGACCCCGCGGTCCTCCCCACCGCTCTCGATCTCAACTTCAAACTTCCCCACGGCGCCTTTGCGGTGAACGGCGATCAGTTGGTCCTGACCGAGACCCTACCGCTCGACACCCTGCAGGCGGAAGACATCGCCGCTGCCCTCCTCTACCTCGCAACTACCGCCGACCACTACGAACAGACGATCTTCGGTCCCGATGAACACTGAAGTCCGATCGAAAACCCGACAGAGGCTGGCTCGGCACAAAACTCGCTAACGGCGTGAAGTCTCGTAGTTTCGCCACTGCTCACGAAATTCGAGCACTGGTTCATCGATGTATTCGGCGGAAGGAACCCTGGCGATCCGAACGTTCCAGGTGCTGACCTGCAAGTCGTAGGTGGTGGTGCCCGGAGATTGTTTTCGCGGAGCCGCATTGAAGAACCCTGGAACTTCACCCGGAGCAGCTTGAGGCGCTCCAATGATGGCATCCAGTTGATACACCGATCCGGCCTCTGCCTCCCAATCCGTCACGCTGGGTCGCGACGACTCGACGGTATGGGTCCGAAGGTCGCGGTCGACCTGGACGGTCCCCCGGGCGTAGTAATTGACCTCGAGACGGTAGACCCCCGGAAGCACTTCGATGCAACGCGGATAGTGCCAGCGCTGATGACGCGCAGCGTAGGTGGTCTGATCCCTCAAATCACGGATGCTGTAGACACTGGTCGAACGCTCGCTGTGACAGAGGATTGCCACCTCGTCCAACTCCCGCATCGGCCCCCCGTAGGCCCGGAACCACTTTTCCTGGGGTTCGCGTTCAGCAATTCCCAACGCAGTCCGACCGCCAGGCGGGACCACGGCGTGCACGACGAAGTCCCCCATCCCGGCCATCGTCGACGCAGGGCCCCGCCAGACGACATTCCCTCCATGACGTTCTAGATCCCACCCTTCACGCATCACAGGCTCTGCGTGACGCGCGGCGCTGGGCGCGTAGCAGGCCGATAGCATGCAGTACAGGAGGATCGGAAATCGTCTCAAACTCGCCCGCACCCGGATAATCTACCAGGGGACAGAATCTACGCCGGCCCGGTTCCGAAGCACTATCCTGGCTCCATGATGAGATTGGCGCGAACCCCACGAACCCTCCTCGGGTCGCAAATGGCGCTCGTCGTCCCCCTCGCACTGGTCGCCTGTAACTCCCCGACCGGCAAGCCGACCAGTCCACCGCTACGCCCGATCGCAGACCTCGAGACGACGGCAAGCACCCGATCGGTCCCCGACGTGGACCCGAACGCAGCCGGCTGGGCTACCCCGACCAGTGACCCCAACGAAACCCCGGGCGCGGGAACACTCCTCATCTACACCTCTGTGGCGGGCCACGTCCCCTACCGCTCCGTGACCCGCGAAGGCGTCGTATACCGCGATACGTCGAGCCAGGACCAAGAAGCCGCCCGAACTGCCTCCATCCAGGAAGAAATCACCGCCAGCCTTGAACGCCAAAACGCTCTCGAATTCGAATCCACCGAGGGAGCCGGGCTCACGGCCCCGGATCTCGCTGCGCTCGAGCCCGTCTCTCGCATCGCACCCCTGGCCCCCGAAGCCGATTTGCGACCCGCCATCTCACTCGCCGCCGGCGCCGAAACCATCGAAGACGGGCGTTGGGGGAACCACCGCTCGATTGCCGTCGTGCGTCACGAGGTAGATATCAATGGCGACGGCAAGAGCGACGAGACCCGCTATTTCGAGCAGCGAAGTGGAATGCTGCTGCGAACCGCGCGAGACCTCGACTCCGACGGCAAGCTCGACTCCTGGGACACCTACGATCAAGCGGGGATTCTGTCCAGAAGCCGAGATCGGGATGGAGACGGCAGAATCGACCTCTGGGAGGAATTCTCGCGAGGTCGCCTCTCCACGAGGCGCGTCGACCAAGATGGGGATGGGAACGCAGACGCCGTCTATCGCTACGAGGGTGTCTCCCTGGTGGAGGAACGCCACGATTCGGATCGGGACGGCGCCATCGACCTCGTGGTCAGCTACCACAACCGGGTGCTGGTCAGCGCGGAAGAAGACCGCAACCGAGACGGGCAGACCGACACATGGACCTCCTACCGACTCCAGGGGGGCACCGAGGTGGCCACCCGTGTGGATCGAGATCGCAACAACGACGGGTCTCCGGATGTGCGCAAGACCCTTGCGACTCCCCGCACAGGCGAACCGAGTGAGGACCTTTCTCCCCTGTGACGCAGGCCCATGGCTGCCGGGAATGGAGCGCCGTGGACCCAAGCCCCGCGCCTGGTGTTGAACGCGGCGTCCCACGCGTACGAGGTCAAGACCGTCGTGCCTTCGCATGCCTTTGGGCCCCAGGACCGACCCATGCCCCGTGAGGGTCCAGCTTCCGAAAGACTCAGGGCATCGAATCCCGGGATGAAGGCCCCGACTCCCCGGCAGCCTCCTGAGCCTCACCCTCCGGCTCCGCGGAATCCTCGCGGGTCCTTCCAGGCGGGAGAAGCGCAGCCTCCGCGCCTGGGTCGAGTTTCAACGCTCCATCCGGGCACAGACTCTTTGCGCCCTGGGTCAGATGATCGAAAACCACCCGGTAGTTGAGCGCTAGATCCTGAAGCAACTCCGAGGTCCCTGAAAAGTGGTCCACCACCTCGCTCCGATATCTTTCATGGGCGATCTGTAACCGTTTCCACTCATCGCGTGCCGCATCGAGTTCAGCCAGTGCGATCTCGTGCTCCTTCCGGAATTCCTCCAACTGAACTTCGAGTTCCCGAACACGAGAACTCCCCTGGTGGGTCCAACGCCCCGCCAAGAACGCCACGAGACACGAGGCGAACAAGATCCCGAACTCCATGACGAGAGATGCCATGCCCGCTCCTCCCGGCCCCCATTGACTGGGGCCTATCGGGTGAGGGCGAATTCTAACCCGATTCGTTGGCACCGAGCAGGGCTCGGCCGGGGCCCGCCGGTTCGGGTGG
Organism: Myxococcota bacterium; assembly: GCA_022447545.1. Classification (GTDB taxonomy): domain Bacteria; phylum Myxococcota_A; class UBA9160; order UBA9160; family SMWR01; genus JAKVBI01. Next base: position 58,546 of record JAKVBI010000010.1, on the reverse strand, counting down.
CATCAAGAAATCACGAATGTCGCCAGATTCCAACGCCTCGGGGAGAGATTTCTGAACTGCAAAGAAAAAGTCGAACCGCAAAACCTGACCTGCGCCCGGCCCAGGGTCTTCTCCCCGCGGGGCATGCCGACCGTTCCTGAAAAATTTTCGAAAAAACAAAGTTTCCGGTGACACTTTTCGCCTTCGATCGCGACTCACACTCAGAAATCCGTGGGTCTAGCCACGGCGGAACGCACTGAATGCGGTGATAGGCCCCGTGGCCAGGCGTTCCAACCATCCATGAAGTTCCGGCGAGCCTCCAACGATTCGCCGGGCACGAAGGGAAAGGAGACAGCAAAGTGCAAAAGTCGATTTCAATAGCTGTCGTTGTGGCTCTGGCGTTCCTAAGCCTTTCGACCCTCTCACATGCAACGTCCGTAAGTCTCAAGATCACTAACGTGAGCGGCGACTACGATACTTTCGACGCGAGCACCAACACCGTGGTAGTCGGCCCGACCGGCTCAGCGGAGATCACCGTCGATGTTGTTCTCGATGTGGATACCGCCGGGCTCAGCGTGGCGACGATGTCGCTCGAGTGGGACACGGACCTCAAGAACGAAATCAACGCCGTGGAATTCGAAGAACTGAGTTGGTCGCTCGTCAACATGATGGGCAACACGACCCGATCCTTTACTCAGCTGAGCGAGGGGGTTGCCAGTTCCCAGGAAAGCTGCACAGGCGACTGCACCAATTCCGAGGGTGACCCCGCCCCCGACCGCTTCGGAGCGCTCTACTCCTTCGACGGTGCTTCGACGGGTAACGGACCGGCCAGCACGTCCCTCACTTTCGCTCGGGTGGTCTTCTCCACCAACAACGCGAATGTGATTTTCGACGGTGCGGACATCTTCGCAGGTCAGTTCGGTGGTCAGGACGGATTCTGCGACAACGCCCAGCCGAACTGTAATACAGTCACCCCGTCCTTTGTCGGTGACATCACGGTCAACCCCATTCCGGAGCCGGGAACGCTGGCGCTACTGGCAGGCGGTCTCGGAACCCTGGTTCTCGCTGGACGACGGCGAGCACGCGTCTAGTGGTTCCAATGGATGAGCGAGGGGTGTCCTTCCACCTCCCGCCGAATTCAAAACGCCCCGATCCTCAAGGATCGGGGCGTTTTTCCTTCTCGCGAGCCGCAATCTTCCCTGCGAAGATCCCCCCGTCGCCTCCTCAGTACCCCCCACCGAGCTTGCGATGATCCCAACTCACGACCTTTTCCGGTCTCACCACGACCCCCGACCGCTTGGAAGCGAGCTGCTTCGCCGCCTCATCGAGCGATTCCCTGGGCACATCCGGGTTGTTGCGAATCATGACCTGTTTGGCCAACTCGTGGACTTTTTCGGAGTCGCTGTACACCTCCGCATTGGCGTTGATCGACACACCGCGCAGTTCTCCGTATTCCACGCCATCCTCGAAGAGAATCGCGATGCGCGGATCCCGCTCCAGGTTCTTGATCTTCTGAGACTTCGTGAAGGTTTCGAACACCAGCGCACCGTCGACGATCGCGAACCACAACGTGGTCAGATGCGCACTTCCGTCGCGATTGAGCGTTGCCACCTGCATGCTCTTCTGCTCCTCGATGAACGCCCACATCTCTTCATCGCTCATGCGGATCTGGTCCCGTCGTTTCGCCACACTGGCCTCCCGAGTTGCGCCCTTCGGCGAAGAGCAAGGTTTACGCCGCCCCAATCGGCGACATTCCGCGGTACGATGGCAGGCCCGGTGGCGCAAGGTCAAGTTCCAGCGCCCTGCCCGAGGACGTTCATTCGAATCCGGCGAGCTAGAATGCGTCCACCCCGCAACCCATCATCTACGAGGTCCCATTGCTGCTAGAAGACAAGATCGTCATCGTTTCCGGCATAGGGCCAGGCCTGGGCCGAGAACTCGCCCTGGGGGCCGCTCGCGAGGGTGCCGCTGTGGTCCTCGCGGCCCGCACCGAGTCCTATCTTCGAGAGATCGACCAGCTGGTGAAAGAACTCGGCGCACGCTCGCTCGTCGTCCCCACAGACATCACGAACGCAACTCAATGCCAGCGGCTGGTCGACACGACCCTCGATACCTTCGGGCGCGTCGATTCTCTCATCAATAGCGCCTACAACCCGGGACCGTTCTGCGCCTTCGAGGAGGCAGACCTCGACGACTGGCGCAAAACACTGGAGGTCAACCTCTTCGGAGCCCTGACACTCTCACAAATGGTCGTGGCTCCCATGAAACGACAGGGAGGCGGCACCATCGTAATGATCAACACCATGGTCCAGCGCAAGCCACTCCCCATGCAGGCGGGTTATGGAACCTCGAAGGGCGGTCTAACGGCCGCCACCCGCATGCTGGCCAAAGAACTGGGGGCCCATGGCATTCGGGTCAACTCCGTTTCGATGGGGTGGATGTGGGGCCCACCGGTCGAGACTTTCATCGAACAATCCGCTCGAGAGCAGGGAGTCAGCCCTGAAGAGATCATCTCCGGAATCACGCGTGACATTCCCCTGGGCGTGATCCCCGATGACGCCGATTGTGCCAATGCGGCTCTCTTCTTCGCTTCGGACCTCTCCCGTGTCGTCACGGGCGCAAATCTCGATGTCAATGGTGGCGAGTTCATGCCGTGAGAGCATTTCCCAAAATACGGCGGCACATCCCCTTCGGCTCTGTACCCAATCCCATGGGTTCAGACCCCACGACCCCCCGCATTTTCGAATTTCAGACCAGGAGGCCTCGGTGAGCAGCCATATCGAGCAGATCCAACGACTGATGTACGAATACGCTGAATGTGTGGACCTGGCCGACTTCGAGGGCCTGTCACGACTCTTCGCCCACGGGGAGATCCGGTCCGCAGACGCCCAACCACCGGGCATGCGGGGCGAACAGGTGGGCCGATTTTACTCACGAACCAACAAGGTCCATCCCAACGGAACCCTGTGCACCCGGCACCTGGCAACCAACACCATCATCGACGTTGCCGAAACCGAGGAGACAGCCACCGCGAGATCGTATTTCGTGGTCCTCCAGGCAACCCAAACGCTCCCCTTTCAACCCATTGCTGGGGGGCGCTACCACGATCGGTTCGATCGTGTGGATGACCGATGGAGATTCTCGGAGCGCGTGATCCTGGTCGATCAGATCGGGAACATGTCCGAGCACTTGACCTTCGATCTGAGCCAGGGCGTCCCCGCGGATGCACTCGACCTTGGCGAGAGCTGAGACGGAAGGCCCAGGAGTCCTACACCGGGCCTTCCTCCCTCTCACTTACGAGGCGTCAGATCCAGATCGGGGGGCGGCTCCGACGGAACCTTCCAGCGGATATGGCCCTTATCTTTCTTCTCGTGCCACGCATTGGCGGAATCCACCGCCTGATCCATGGCCTTCATGAATGCATCGAGATCTTCGGCCTCGATCGCCTTCCGAATGGGGGCCCAATCGTCCCGGAGGTACTCCTCAATTCCATCTTCGTGCTTCGGCCGGGTGTAAGCCCCCAACTCGAAGAGTTTGGTCGCCTCCTTGAACTGGTACAGGGCATTGGGCCAGTTCTCAGCCTGTCCCGCATAGTAGAGTTTCCACGTACGGGCACCGATCTCGGGCATGATCCTCCCGAGGCCCGGTTGGATCACTGCGATCTCGTCGATCGTCATGTCCCGATTTTTCCCGTTGGAAAACCCCAGTCGTTCGATGAATTGTTTGATCTTTCCTTCGTCCATGGAAAACTCCTGATCCCTCAAATCACAACGAAACACCCGGATCCCCGTGGAACCGCGGCGCCCTGCCTCTCATTCTCATCCCAATATCTCATACCCAATACAGGCCCGACGAGCGGCCAGTTCGATCGCCAACGCGAGAGCCAACCAGATCGCCAACCCCTCTCAGGCGCGCCATAGTACCATACGCACCGTGCCGAGGAGCGAGGGAGGCTGCGCATGAATTTCGGATTCACTGAGGAGCAACAGTTCCTGCGTGACTCTGTGCGAAAGTTTCTCGACGAGCGCGCATCCATCCCTCACGTCCGCAACTGGATCGAGTCCGACCCGGGGATGTCGCTAGAATTCTGGCGAGAACTGGCAGAACTGGGCTGGCTCGGACTCACAATCCCCGAAACCCATGGAGGCGCCGGGCTTGGCTGGGTCGAGTTGACGGTGTTGTTCGAAGAAACCGGCCGGAGCCTGCTTCCCTCGCCCCTGCTGTCCACCACCCTCGCCTCGACGGCCATCCTCGATCACGGAACCCCAGATCAGCGCAGCCGGTGGCTCCCCTCACTCGCAGATGGCAGCCGGGTGGGCTCCATCGCGATCCTCGAACCGAGCGACCACCTGGTTCCCAGCGCCCTCCAGGCGCGTGGCGAGGCCGACGGAAGCCACTGGCGAATCCATGGAGAGAAGAGCTTCATCTGTGACATCGACCGCGCCGACTTTTTCGTCACCGCGTTTCGAACGGGTGAGAACGACGAGGAGATCTCCCTTGCGATCGTAGACAGAGGGGCTCCAGGCGTTCACACCGAAAAGGTTCCGTGTCTCGACTCCACGAAAAGCATGGGCCGACTGAAACTCGACGGGGTCCAGATCGCACCGGAAGCCATGCTCGGAGCCCCCCATCAAGCATGGCCGGCCGTCGAACGCCTGATGGACCAGGGCGCCGTCGCCGCCACAGCTGAGGCCGTGGGATCTGCGGAAGCTGTGTTGGCGATCACCGTTCAATACGCCAAGGACCGAGTTCAATTCGGACAACCGATCGGGCATTTCCAGGGCGTCAAGCACCCGCTTGCCGAGATGCATGTCGACATCGAATCGATCAAGAGCCTGCTCTACTACGCGGCGTGGAGCCTGGAGGGATCACCGGCTGAAACACCGCGATATTCGTCCCTTGCAAAACTCTACGCATCCGATGCGTTCACACGGATCGGCGTCGACTGCGTGCAACTCCATGGAGCCGTCGGATACACGATGGAGTACGACGCACAGCTCTACCTCAAGCGATCGAAGTGGTTCCGCCCCATGTTCGGCGATGCGGACCACCACGCAGACCGCTTGGCTGCCCTCCGAGGACTCCGATGAACTTCGACCTCTCCCCTGACGAAACCGCATTTCGCAGCGAAGTTCGGCGCTTCCTGGACAAACACCTACCCGACGACGCATCGCACGAGGACCCCGATTTTCTCGAATCCTGGCACGCGGCACTTCGAGAGAAGCGCTGGATCGGATTCGCGTGGCCCGAAGAAGACGGCGGAGCCGCCGGAACCCTGATGGAACAGTTCATCCTGAAACAGGAGATGGCGACTCGAAACGCGCCCCCTCTCGGAAGCGACTTCATGGGCCTGACCTGGGTCGGTCCGGCACTGATCGCCCACGGCACCCCCGAACAGAAAGCTCGGTTTCTTCCCGACCTTCTCGCGGGCACGTCGTCGTGGTGCACTGGCTACTCCGAACCGGACCACGGCAGCGACCTGGCGTCGCTTCAATGCCGGGCAGTCCTCGAAGGCGACGAATATCGTGTCACCGGACAGAAAATCTGGACCACTCTCGCTCACGAGGCCAAGTGGATCTACATGATGGTGAGAACGGACCCCGATGCGCGAAAATACCGCGGCATCACGTGTCTCCTCGTCCCCATGAACTCGCCGGGCATCGAGGTTCGGCCCATCCCCAACCTCTCTGGCGTAACCAGCTTCAATCAGGTCTTCTTCGACAACGTGCGCGTTCCCGTGGACAATCGCCTGGGAGAAGAAGGACAGGGCTGGCTCGTGACCATGGCCGCACTGGCCAACGAACGCATTGGCATCTCGGAATCCACCGAAAAATCTGACCATCTCGACCGCCTGATCGAGCTTGCCAGAACCGCGCAACGCAAGGGCAAACCCGCATCCGCAGACCCGACCGTTCGCCGTAGACTCGCTCGATTCGAGGCCCGCATCGAGGCCATGCGCCTGAATGAGTTGCGGCACCTGAGCGCGAGGCTCGAAGGAAGTGCTCCCTCGAGCGAAACCTCTCTCAACAAGTTGTTGCGCGGCGAACTCGAATTCGAGATGAGCGAACTCTCCCTCGAAATCCTGGGAACCGCGGGCCTGGAAGAAGGCCCCTGGCAACGGGCGGCCCTCAACTGGCACGGCACGATCATCGGCGGCGGAAGCCCGAACATTCAACGCAACATTGTGGCCGAGCGGATTCTCGGCCTTCCCAAAGACTGAAACGACCGGAGAACCATCGAACATGGATGTCGATTTCGTGTACTGGGAGGATGTGGAGGTGGGACAATCGCTCCCAACCCTCGACTTCCCCATCACCATCAAAACCCTCACCCTGGCGGTCTGCGGCACCCGCGACCTCATGCCCTATCACCACAACGCTGCCTACTCGAAACAGGTCGGCAACCGCGACATGTTCGTAAACACCATGTTCGAACAGGCCCTATTCGGTCGCTTCGTCACCGATTGGTGCGGACCCGAAAGCGATTTTCGCGAAACCTCCCTGCAGATGATCGACCAACTCTGCCCCGGTGACATCGCGCGGATCGAGGGCCGAGTCACAGACAAGACTCGGGTCGGCGACGACCATCGTGTTGCGCTCGAAATCACGGCAACCAACCACATCGGCGTCGCAGCAGCAGCCACCGCCACCCTGGCCATGCCGTCTCGAGAAAACGGCCCCGTGACTCCATTGAAAGGTCTCGCGAAACCCCAGATCGAACCCCACCCCGAGATTCCCCCCTTCGCACAGGAGTGGCTGGGAAACGAAAGCCCGCGCTCCCCGGGTGGGTACCCGGTGAGTGAAGTGCAGATCATGTACTGGTGCGACATGGTCGAAGACGTGAACCCCCTCTATCTCGACGGCGACTACTCCCGAGGAAGCCGGCACGGAGGCGTGATTGCACCCCCCATGGGGCTGATCACCTGGACCATGGCTCGGGGGGGCCATCAGGGCGTGGACTTCGAGGCCCCCGATGCCGATTGCACCGATCGCAAGCCCTGGCCCCCGAAGGAGCCGGCTTCCAGTGGCGGAGGCATCCCCAACCCTCCCGGCACCACGGACACCATTGCCCAGGGCTCCGTACAAACCTATGGCAAGCCCGTGCGACCCGGGGACCTCATCTACCAAACCAACGAGGTGGTGAACTGCTCCCCCCTCAAGACCACCAAGCTCGGCCCGGGTTACTTCCAGACGAACCTCTCGACCTTCTACAACCAGGACGGGGACATCGTGGGAACGAACCTCTTCACGCTCCTACGCTACGGAGGCAATCCCGGGCAAGCGTGAGCGAGCGAGAGAGGCCCTAGGGACCTCTCAATGGAAGCGGTACTGAAACCCGAGTCCGATGAGCAGGAACGTGGGATCGTCGATGGGGAGCCCCTCCATCCCACTCGGACTGACCCACGTGGCATCGAAGCTGAGCAGGAATGTGTCCGTGAAGTAGAGGTCCACGCCCCCTCCCACCTGGGCCGCGAATCCGAACTCGTCGAGTGCGAGCCCCGGAATATCATTCAGCGTGGGAGAGTTCACCTGCTGGAAAACCGCATCCTGCAGCTCCCCCGTGACCCGGCTTCCGATGTTGGCAGGCTGCTCGGTCGAGCTGTCGTAGTAAAAGCCCACACCACCGGTTACGAACGGCTGAAATCGCCCGGTCAGAAGCGGAATCTTCACATTGGCGGTCACGAGAAGCAGATCGGTGGTGCGCTGCACTTCATCACTGATCGATCGGGTGTCGTTTGTGACTCCATCCACCGAATCATTGTTCAGATCATCCAGCGTGCAGCGTTCGCTCTGCGGATCAGCGCAGACGATGACAGGCTTGCCGTACGAGGATGAACTGTCGATGGATGGCGCGTAACGGGCCTGAAGCTCGACGGCAAGGTTCCTAAACAAGCGGTAACCCACCTGAGCATTCAGCCCGATTCCCTGATCCACTTCCAGATTCGTCACCCCGGAAGACCCCACGGGCAACACGTCACCCTTGGGATTGAAGAAAGTCGCCCCGAGGCCCGCATACCAGCCCGGCCGGGCAAAATCGGGCGGAGCTTCGTCCTCGGCGAAGGAAGCGGTCGAACCCAGCAGAAGGCACGCGGCCATGGATCCCAGGGCTTTATAAAACCTGGCTCGGAGTTGCATCAGTCGTGAGATCTCCCTGGGTCCGGATGCGCCCGAAGTGCCCGAGCACAGTCGCAAAACAGCAACCGACCGACCCATCTCGGCCCGAAGCATAACCCGAACTCACGATCCAAATAAAGTCGATTCCCGCAAGCACCGCTCGTCGTCAGATATTCCGCCCCCCAGATAGGGGAAGGGCCCCCTTCTCTCAGCCCCTCGGCCCCGGGATCCGCCGAGGGGCTCCATCGTTTCTCTCGGGTCGAGGGAGCCCATCCATTGCCGGTGGCTCCACCTCAGGGCTCCCGATAAGCTGCGGCGCTACACACACCCCATCGCCGAAAGGGAGCAAACCATGGGCAAATGGAGCCGCGCCGAGATCGAGGAGGCCTTCGACCATTACCAGAAGACCGCTCTGACAGCAGGGACCAGCGGGGACTGGCGCCCCTGGGCCGATCTGTTCACCGAGGACGCCACCTACGTGGAGCACCTCTTCGGGACCTTCGGCGGACGCGAGGCCATCTACAACTGGATCAAAAAGACCATGACCAGCCCGCCCAATGACCAGATGACCTTCTTTCCCATCGAGTGGTACATCATCGACGAAGAGCGGGGATGGGTGGTCTGTCAGGTCTGGAACCGCATGAGGGATCCGGGGGATGGCAGCCTTCATCAGGAATACAACTTCACGCTCCTCAAGTACGCCGGAGACATGAAGTGGTCCTACGAGGAGGACATCTACAACCCCAACCACTTCGGCAAGATGGTCCAGAAATGGCAGAAACGTGTCGACGCCGCCAGAACGTGACGTCCGTCCTCACCCTTCAGGGGCCGACGTTCACCCCTCGCCAGAACGCGACACGACCGGCGATGTGACCGGCTTCTGGCAGAGGCGAGGGGTAGTACCAGGCCGCATCACGGTTCACTTCCCCTTCAACGACAACATCGAAATAGCTGGCGGTCCCCTTCCAAGCACACACGCTCCGCGTATCGGATTTGCGGACGTACTCGCGCAGAACACTGTCCATGGGAAAATAGTGATTCCCTTCGACCACCAGGGTGTCGGTACTGGATGCGATCACCACCCCATTCCAGACAGCTTGCATGTCCACTCCCAGTTCGTTGTGGCCCCGATTCATCGCAGATAGGCCTGGCCACCATCGAGCATCAAGGTCGTACCCGTAATATACGCAGAGTCGGGGCCCACGAGCATGACCACGGCTCGCCCAATGTCCGCCTCGAGTTCTCCGGGACGCCCCAGCGGAACCGTTGCCAAAAAAGCTGACGACTCCTCGGGCCGTTCTCGGATCCAGGTCTCGAGCCCTGGGGAGGTTGCCAGGGGAATGATCGCGTTCACCCGAATGCCGTCCGGGCCCCACTCCACGGCAGCTGCTCGGGTCAGGCTGCGGATCGCCTCCTTGACGGCGGCATAGGCGCCATACCCCACGGGATCGGGTCGCAACGCAGCACCCGTGCCCAAATTGACGATGCACCCCCCCTCGCGAAGGTGCGGGTGGCAGGCTTTCATGAACCGCCAGGTCGCCAGGGGACCGGTTTGCCAGCCCTGCTGAAAGTCATTCTCATCGAGTTCCAGTAGCGTTCCGAACGGAACCACCTGAGCGTTATTGATCAGGATGTCCACACCTCCGAACTCCGAAAGTGTCGCCTCGAGACACGCCTCGATCTGATCCCCGTGGCCGACGTCGCAGACAACGGGCAGGGCCCTGCTCCCACGCCCCTCGATCTCACCGCAAACATCGACGAGCTTGGCCTGGGTCCGCCCTGCAACCACGATGGCGCAACCCTCCGAAGCCAGAGCGAGTGCAATTCCCCGCCCCACTCCCTGGCCAGCTCCGGTGACGATTGCCACCTTCCCACTCAGCGCCCCCATGACGATCTCCGACTCGAATTCGCGGTCTGATCCATTGGCCCTTCCTGTTCGTGATCGTGATTCTACTCGTGACTGTGATCTTGACGCGCCCACGCGCGGGGTTCACCCCGAAGCCCCGTGCCTACTCCGAGTCCACTTTCGCGCGAACGGTTTTCATGAGCGAATCGAAGCCCTCTCGAGCAAACAGCGACGAGAACTCGGAGCGTCTCAAGGCGAGTTCGCTGACAGTCCCATTGGAATAGACGTCGATAATTCGCCAGGAGCTTCCAGAGGTATTCTCCTCCCCAGAACCCGTTTCCTCCCCTGGTTCTCCGTCCGAGCGAGCCACCTCACGCAAGCGATAGTGAAGTTTGACATCGTCATCATCCGGCCGTACCAGCCGTGTCTTCACGATTCGGGTCTCTCGTGGTGCGTCCTCGACCCCCTGACTCTCGAACTCATAGTTGGACCAGCCATCGAACTGGCGTGCCCAGTTGGCTGCCACGAAGTCACTGAAGGTTTCGATCCATTCCGAGCGCTGATCGGGACTCAGGCTCCGCGCGTCCCGCCCAAGGGACTTGAGCGCCATGAATTCGAGATCAAAGGTCTCTTCCACAGCAGGGCGAATTCGCTGAAAGCGCCCGGTGTAGCCCAGTTCGTCGGCACGCATCGCCATGTCGGTCAGCGCTGTATGGAAGTGGTCGATCGTCAAAACAGGCCCCGACACCGACTCGGTCTGTGCCATGGAACCCCCAGCCCACACCAAAGCCATCCACCCGACCATCAGAAGCCTTCGCATCCGCTGGTATCCTTCGTTCATCCGAACCTCTCGTCGACGAGGGATCGATTCCTCGCAAAGCCCATTCTCAGAATCAGAACTCGCCCGGGTTCCCTGATATCGACCGAACCGCAAACCATCTGGGATGTGTCTCCACCTGGACCGTGAAACCCAGCGCCTCCCTGAAAGCTCCGTCAGCGTATCCGACGCAACCCTGCCCTCGCCGATTCACGCTGAGCCCAAAAACCCACGCCCCTCCTGGGCTTCAGGCGGCCTATTTCAGCAGATTGTGGCCATGACTGCATGGGTGGATTCCCGCGGGGCGACCGTGGTCCCACGAGCCCGTTGCCTCCCTTGACGATCGCGAGGCACCCCGGTGTCATGGCACCCCCGTGGCGAGGTGCGGACCCCGCCGGAGGTCGGAGACGGGATGAGGCGACGAATGTTCACGCGAAGAAAGCGCGCTCCTTGGGCCTGGCCCATCTGGGTTCCGCCCCTGCTGGCGATGGTGGGATGTGCGGGATCCGTCGCCACCAGGCAAGGGCCATGGCCCCCGACTCGCATCGTAGACCTCACCCATGCCTTCGACAGCGAGACCGTGTACTGGCCCACCGAAGAAGGGTTCGTGCTCGAACGGGGAACAGCCGGCGTCACCGATGGGGGCTACTACTACGAAGCCCATCGCTTTCGAGGTGCCGAGCACGGCGGAACCCACGTGGATGCTCCCATTCATTTTTGGGAGGGAGGCGAAAGCGTCGATGCCATCGGACTGGACCGACTCGTGGCACCCGCCGTGGTCGTCGATGTCTCCGATGCGTGTCGAGACAACCCCGACCACCAGGTGGGGACCGAAGAACTCCGTCGCTGGGAGAAGGACCATGGGCTCATTCCAAGAGGGTCGATCCTCCTGCTGAGAACCGGATTCTCTGGGCAATGGCCCGATCGCAGTCTCTACCTAGGCACCGATCAGCGTGGAGTCGAAGCGGTCTCAAAACTTCGCTTCCCAGGCCTCGCCCCCGAAGCGGCGCGCTGGCTCGCCCAAGAGCGAAAGATCGCCGCCATCGGGCTGGATACCGCGAGCATCGACCCGGGCTCATCGACGCAATTCGGAAGTCACGTCGAACTCTTCTCCCACGGCATACCCGCCTTCGAAAACGTTGCGAACCTCGAACTTCTTCCCGCGACCGGGGCCCTGGTGGTGGCCCTTCCCATGAAGATCCGCGGAGGTAGCGGAGCCCCCTTGCGCATCATCGCCCTGGTGCCCGAATGAGACCCAGCCCTTTGCGTCATGTATCCGGGCGCGACGGCGGCGGTCGTCCCTGAACACGAGCAGCAAACCACAGAACCCACCACTCCTGGAGTGGGGTCTCGACCGCCCTTTGGACGTAATGGGATCGAACCCACGCAACGGCCTGGGTGTCCTCCACACCCGCAAGCACCGCCATACAAGCGATCACCACCCCGGTTCGACCGATACCTCCCTGGCAACCCACCTCCACGAGCACCCCGGATCTGGCTTTCGCGTAGGCTTGCTGGATCGCGTCGACGGCCTGTTCGAAATCATGCGGCAGCCCCAGATTGACCCAGGGCACCACTGTGGAGGGCCAGGTCGGCTCCCAATGCGGATCCAGGTACAGCCCGAAACCTCGATCGGGATCATCTTCCCGGCGGTGATAAGAGGCCGAGGCACGAACGCGCGAGCCACAGGGCAGAGTGAGGTCCGTCCCCGGCACTTTCCGCCCTTCAGGTGTTCTGGATCGTCATCCCACCGTCGACGGGCAGAGTGACGCCGTTGATATAGGACGCCGCGGGCAACACCAACGACAAGGTGGCGTGTGCCACTTCTTCTGGATCTCCGTAACGCCGGAGCGGGACGCGCCTGCGTGCAAATTTCGTCTTGGCATCGTCTGGAATCGCGCTCGTCATCCCCGTATGGATGGGGCCGGGGCAAATGCAGTTGAACGTCACTCCCGATCGGCCCAGTTCCACGGCGAGACTTCGGGTCAACCCGACCACGCCGTGTTTTGCCGCCGTGTAGGGCCCTGTTCCCGCCGAGGCCCCCAACGCTTCCGTAGACGCGATATTCACCACGCGCCCCTCTCCATGACGCGAAAGGTGTTCGAAGCAGATCCGCACGAGGCGAGCCTGAGCGGTGAGCATGGTGGCCAGCGCCCTCTCCCACGCAGGCTCCCAGTCCTCGTCAGATGCCGTGGCTGCAGCCCCAATGCTCACCCCAGCGTTGTTGACCAGAATGTCCAGCCCGCCGAAGTCTCGAACGACCTCATCGACGACTGCACGACAACACTTCGGGTCCGACACGTCGAGTTCCCACGCTCGAGCCCGTCCCCCTGCCGATTCGATCTCCTCGACAACCGAACGCGCTCGCTCAAAGTGAATGTCCGTGACCGCGACCTGAGCCCCCTCATCCGCGAACAGGTGAGCGGTCGCTCGCCCCATCCCGCTCGCGGCACCGGTGACCAGCGCCACCTTTCCTTCGATCGATCGACTGAGCCGACTCAACCTGACCACGCCCCCCCCTCAACCAAGACCATTCGAATTCTACAGACGGCCGGAATTTTCCGCAGAAGGCGTCTCAAGGGCCTTCTGCCCGGCCGCGACCACACACCGTACATCCCTCAAGGCGCTCAAATCCATCACAGGGTCTCCCCCCACCGCCAACAGATCCGCCCGGAATCCCACCTCCACTCGGCCGGTGTCCTTGCCAAGCCCCAACGCGTTGGCGGATTCTGACGTTGCCGCTCGAAGTGCCTCCACCGGTTCAAACCCCGCATAGCCGGCGAAGACCGGCAGTGCCTCGGGAAGCGCGTCGTGCTCGACGCCCGGAATGCCCGCGTCGGTGGAGGCGATCAGGGGGACGCACTCCTGGCGCGCGGCTTCGAAACAAGCACGCATCCGGTGCACGAAGGGCGTGGGACGCCCTTGTTCGTCGTAGCGTCGACCCCAGCCGGGATTGACCGTCGCCGAGATCCACAATTCACGTCGAGCCATGTCGCGGAGGACCTCCCGGTCCAAGGCCGTTCCAAAACCCTCGGGGGATGACCAGGAGCAGTGCTCTACCGTCCGGACCCCCGCTTGGGAGGCGATCCGAATCGCCGAGGTGGCATGACAGTGCGCCGCAACCGGCCGACCCCCTCGATTGGCTTCTTCCAATACGATTCCCATGGACACCGCATCGAACTGTGCGTCACTGGCTCGACTTTCCCGGGTCATCACTCCGCCGCTCGCCATGACCTTGACCCAGTCCGTTCCCCGATCGATCTGGCGGCGAACGACCTGACGAATTTCCTCTTCGCTTCCCGCTCCCCCACCCCAGAAGTGACAGTGTCCGGTTGGCGTGGTCACAGGCTGCCCAGCACACAACAACCGCGGACCTGGGATCTCTCCACTCAGAATCCGATCCCTCAGATTGAATTCGAGCCAGCGCCCACCCCCCAGGTCACGGGCCGTCGTAACCCCGGCCCGCACCATTCGCAGCGCCCGCACCTCCATGGCCCGAACGACCTCATCACTAGGAACCACCAACTGTTCATCAGGGGACCGGATGGAGGGATCGAGAGTCAGATGCACATGAGCATCAATGAGACCCGGCAGAACCACAGCACCGTCCAGTTCGACCCGGTGGGCTTCCTGCGCCAACTCGGGGGCAGTTCCCACGCCAGCGATTCGATCCCCATGGATCCGAATCGTCAATCGCTCCCGCGTCGTCTCTGACGAGCAGCCATCCCAGATTCGAACTCCGGTAAGAGCGAGGGGCAACAACGGTGCCGCTTCGAGCCTACTGGCTCGACTCGGCGCTCGGTCTCGCCGCCACCCGATCCATCCAAGCCTGAAGAAGTTCATTCTTCGAGTCGACGGGCTGGCCGATCATCTTTCCGAAGTCGAGAAAGCTGAACAGAACGATGTCCGCCAAAGTGAACCGGCTTCCGGTCAGAAACTCCTTGCCCTCGAGCATCGAGTTCAGACGCGCCATCCCGTCCTGCGCCTGAGCCTTGAGACCATCGGCGGCCTCAGGAATCACGCGGATTCGATCCTTGAACATCGCCATTCCGTCGGAATATCGAAAACCTGCACCCATGGGTTCAGTGACGTTGAGTTCCACACGACGCGTCCACATGCGGGTTTCGGCGCGCTCTGCAGGGTTGGCGCCGATCACCGCTGGAGACGGATGAACTTCCTCGATGTATTCACAAATCGCCACGGTCTCGGCGATGACGCTTCCGTCGTCGAGTTCCAGGGCCGGCAACTGACCCAGGGGATTCTTGTCCGTGTACGGCGACTTGCGATTCTCCCCGCCCATGATGTCGATCTCCTGAAAGGGGATCTCGAGTTCCTTCTCAGCCAAAAACATCCGAACCAGGCGAGGGTTGGGGCCCATCGAATTGAACAGTTTCATGCACAAGACTCCATTCGGTTGATGATTGCTCTGCAACGCCCTGTGTATAACCGTTGAGCAACATCTCGCGCCACCGAATACACCCGCCCCCCTTCACGTCCGCCCGAAGGTATCGATCATCGCGTCGAGATTCTCCCGCACTCGCTCGGGCCGAGTCCCCACGGTCGGTGGATAGAGCAGAACCTGTTCGGTCAGGCCCTCCCAATTGGCAAGACGGTCTCGGGCTTCATCTGGCGTACCCGTGACCGCAATTTCATCCAGCAACTCATCACTCACTGCTTCACTCATGCCCTCCAAGTCGAGCTGACGGAACGCTCCAGCAATCGTCTCTCCCATCTCGCGCCAACCGTGGACGTCGAGAATCGAATGATAGAGGCGAGTCGTGTAATAGAAGGCAATCTGTGCGCGGGCCTCTCGACGCGCGACCTCTCGATCCTCTGCGATGGAGCAGACCACATACGGAGCCAACTCGCAGCGAGTTCCCTCGATTTCCGGGTTCACGACTTCGCGGATGTATCGCCGGGTGTAGACCGGGTGACCCACCAGGCCATCCCCAACCGCTGCCGCCGCCCGGATCATCCCTCGATTCACCGCTGCCACATAGATTGGAATCGTTTCCCGAACCGCACCCGCCCGTTGAAAGGTCGGGTTCGAGACCTGGTAGTGCTCGCCCTCGAAGGAAAGCCCCCCTCCCCCACTGGCCTCAAACGTCGCCCGAATCAATGCCACGGCCTCTCGAATTCTCGGCGCCGGTGGCGACTCAAAGGGGATCGAGTACCACTTCTGGTTCATGTTTCGCGTACCGCTTCCCAACCCCAACACCATCCGTCCACCGGAGATCTCGTCAATGTCCATGGCACCGGTGGCCGCGAGAACCGGAGTCCTCATAAACGCGTAGGCGATGGCCGTGCCGACTCGAACCCGTTGAGTCGCGCCGGCAACGGCAGCCAGCCTCACGAAGCCATGTTGATTAAAGAACTCAATGGTCCAAACCGAGTCGAACCCTGCGTCCTCGGCGCGCACGGCAAAGCGAACCTGTTCGGCAATCGTGGGCGCCGAAAGTACGAGACCGAGCTTCATCCGAGTTCCTCCTGTGAAAACCCGTTGATTCTACACCCGAAATCGGCCAGCGCGGCCCCTGCCCGAAGCGACCCGCTACTGCCCACCCCCGTTGACGTAAATGCGTTGTCCACTGACGTAGGCGCCGCCTTCTGAAACCAGGAAGCGAACCACCTCTGCGACCTCCTCCGGTTGACAGATCCGGCCAAAAGGCATCATGCGAGCGACGGCTTCCAGATCCGAGTCCGCTCCGAGGTGTTCGATGTATCGATCTCCCATCTTCGTTTGAACGAGGCCGGGGGCTACCACATTGACGTGGATTCCGTGGGCTCGCTCCTCTTTCGCAAGCACGACGGCCAGCGCCTCTAGAGCAGCCTTGCTCATTGCGTAGGGGGCATAGTCCGCACCCATCACTTCGGTGACCACACTCGACAGCATCACGATGTCACCCCTCTCGGCACGTCTCATCCCCGGCAACACCAACCGACACAACTCGTGTGGAGCCAACGCATTGATGCGAAGCGCCCGATCGACTTCATCGGGTTCCGTCTCCACCACACCGGCCCCCCGGAAGTCGACCCCAGCGTTGTTGACCAGGATGTCGATATCTCCGAACTCTCGCTCGACCTCCCCAACCAGGCGACGCAATTCCTCCCGATTCGCGACATCGGCGCGGTGCGCGCTCGAACGCCGCCCCAACGACCTGAGCTCGGAAACGCATTCCGCCGCCAAATGGGCATCGGTCCGATAGTGAACTGCGACATCCGCTCCGTCGCGCCCAAGGGCCAGAGCGATCGCGCGCCCGATCCCCCGACTGGCTCCGGTAACCAGCGCCGTACGACCGAGCAACGATTCGGACGAGGACCTCACCCCGAAGCTTCACCCTCGGCCCCGGATTTCGTCCGATTGCCATCGACTGGATCGAAGAGTTTCACGAGATCGCGCTTTCGAATCTTTCCCATGGGTGTCCGAGGAAAGGCATCCACGACGAGCAGACGCTCCGGCACCTTGTAGCGAGCCAATTGCTCGGCACATTGACTCAGGAGATCGTCCCCACAAGGTCTCGAACCCGGTTCAAGCTGCACCACACCCACCACACGCTCGCCCAGACGCTCGTCTGGAACCCCCAGCACCGCACAAGCGACCACACGCTCATCGGCCATCAGCACGCGCTCCACCTCGGCCGGGTACACATTGGCCCCCCCCCTGAGGATCAAATCCGAGCGGCGGTCATCAATGTACAGGTTCCCCGCCGAGTCAAAATGCCCGAGATCGTCGGTATTCAGCAACCCGCCTCGCAACGCCTTTTCTGTGGCCTCCGGGCGATTCCAGTAGCCGAGCATGGGGGTGTAGATTCCAGCGAGGCGCCCATCGCGTGCCGGCTCGACACAGACTTCCCCAACCTCTCCTACCGGCAACTCCTCCCCATCGCCCCCACGCACACTCACGGAAACGAAGGGCAACGCCACACCACAACTTCCGGGGACTCGCTCGCGGTCTGATTCCGTATGCGTCACCGAAGTGGGCGCCTCGGTGAGCCCATACCCAATGGTCACCTCGCGCCCATAACGTTGCCGGTAGAGCAACCGCGTGGACTCGGGACACTCGGCTCCTCCCACTCCCGGTCGCTCGAGACTGCTCAAATCCTCGTGGCTGACGTCAGGATGCGTGAGGAGATCATTCATGATGGCAGGTACCGATGAAAACCCCTGGACTCGCTCTTCACGAATCCACTGGGCCAGGCCCACGGCATCGACACGATCCATGGCCACCACGCACCCCCCCGCCTGATACACCAGAGCGGGGCCAAGCACCATCAGGTTCAAGAGAGTGAGCGGAAGACAGACCCCGGTGCGAAAGCCGCCACCATCGGACCATTCAATCAAAGCCGACGCACCCGGTAACAATATATTGTGCTGACTGTGAACCGCTCCTTTGGGGAAACCGGTGGTTCCGCTGGTATAAGCGATGGCCGCCGGCGCAAAGGGATCGATCTCGGCGCGCGGATGGGTGGCCCCATCCTGTTCACTGATTCGCTGTGCCCATTCGCTAGAAGCATCGCCGGGGTCCGATCGCACCCAATGCTGGACACACGAAATCTCGCCGCGCAACCGTTCGAGTTGACCGACCATCTCTCCGTCGCCCAGGAACACCGATGCCCCCGAATCCGTCAGCAAGTAGGCTTTTTCCGGGGGCGCGAGCGCGCGGTTGATACCCACCCAGATGGCCCCCATCCTCAACACCCCTAGAAAGGCGACGATGATGCTCGCGGAATTCACCAGCGAGGCGGCAACCCGGTCGCCGGACCTCACTCCCATGGCCCCCAAGGTCGCGCAGACCCGATTGACCGCCTCATCGAGTTCCGCGTAGGTATACCGCCCGTCCCTCCCGACCAATGCTTCTCGATCGGGCTCGAGAGCCACAAACGCGTCGAGAAGTTCCGCCACGGTCTGAGGCCCGTCTCCGGGGATCGCAGGACGGGCGGGCGATTCGATCAATCCATGAGCGTGATAGTCGAAGGCCAAGTTCTCGACCTCACCTGTGTGCAGTGATACTGCCGCCGGAAACACAACCGAGGGCTGTCAGTTGTCGGTTCGGACCTTCAGATCGTAATGGCCTTCACTGGGGCCATCGAAGATCTGTTCCACCAGCGGATGGAGACAGGGCTCGCCACTTTCGTCGGGCACGAGATTCTGCTCCGACACATACGCGGCGTAGGTTCCCTCGTCGTTCTCTGCCAGCAGGTGGTAGTAGGGTTGGTTCTTTGCTGGCCTGACGTCTTCGGGAATCGATTGCCACCACTCTTCGGTGTTGCTGAAAGTCGGATCCACGTCATAGATTACGCCGCGGAATGGGTAGAAGCGGTGCCGGACGATCGCCCCAATGCGAAACTTCGCATCCCGGTTGACCATTTCCTCCCGATCCACACCCATTCTCGAAGCTTCCCCCAGTCGGGTATTGAAACTCTTCCGAATCCGACCGCCCACGAGTCCGCCGCGACCGATCCGAAAAATAGCACGCCAATCGTTTCGGGCCCGCCCACGAATCTCATCGCTCAGCAGGTGTAACTGGATCCCCAGGACCCATTCACTGTAAAGTGGGAGCCTGACTCTTTCGCTTACACCCATGGAAGGATCCCCATGAGCCTCCCCAATGACCAGATTCTCATCTCTGCCGACGACCACATGGACATCCACGCCATGCCTCCCGAAACCTGGCAGGAACGGCTCCCGAAGGCCTGGCGTGAACGCGGGCCACGGGTCGAGGAAACCGACGACGGCCCGTGGTGGATCGTCGATGGCGAACGTCTGGCTCCCAGCGGACGAAAGCCCTCCGGCCTCATCCAGACCCGGCAGCATGGTTTTCGACCGGGGCAGCCTGACTCACGTCTCGAGGACATGGACGAGGACGGCGTACACGCCCAGGTGATCTACGGTCCCACCTCTACCCAGCTGCGCATTCAAGACGAAGAACTCTACGCCCAGGTCTCGTCCGCCTACAATGACTGGGCGGCCGAGTTCCAAAAGGCAGCCCCCAATCGCCTCGTTCTACTGCCGGACATCCCGAGTTTTGATATCCCCGCGGCGATCCAGGAGCTCGAGCGCTGCGCCAAACTGGGACATAAGGGCGCCATCGTCAGCGACACCATCGGCCGTGGCGATCCCGTTTTCGAAGACTCCTGGACGCCCTTCTGGGACGCCGCAGCGGAAATCGGGATCCCCATCCACGTCCACCTGTCTGGCGGAGCTCATAGCCTCCGAATGAAGCCCGGCTCCTGGCGTTCGCCCGCGTTCGTGGCCATTGTCCCCATGCAGATGGATGAAGTCCTCTCAGGGATGATCTTCTCGGGCATCCTGGAAAAGCGGCCAAACCTCACCTTCGTCATGGGTGAGGCGGGCCTGGGCTGGATCCCCTACGTGGTCGAGCGCCTGGATCATGAACTCCA
This sequence comes from Myxococcota bacterium, assembly GCA_022447545.1. Taxonomy (GTDB): domain Bacteria; phylum Myxococcota_A; class UBA9160; order UBA9160; family SMWR01; genus JAKVBI01. Next base: position 38,389 of record JAKVBI010000010.1, on the reverse strand, counting down.
CAAATATGGGCCGTTGGTCAACGACCATAAGATCGACATGCTTCCCAGCGAGATCTTCGCTCGCCAGGTGATCACCACCTACGAGGAAGAGGCATTGGGGGTCGAACTCATTCCCCGCATCGGAGCCGACAATGTGATGTGGGCTTCAGACTATCCCCATGGAGACAGCACCTGGCCCCACTCGCGCAAGGTGGTGGCCGAGTCGCCGCTCGCTCAACATGGGGACGAAGTCCTGCGGAAGGTCACATGTGAAAATGCGGCGCGGGTGTACGGCCTCGAGTTCTGACGTCACCCGGCGGGGAGCCAACGAGCAACACGGGGTCAACCCTCTGAATCGAACCAATCCCATTGCCAGGGAACGATGGTCTCGAGAGGCCCCGAAAAGAGAACCTTCACACGCCCTTCAAAATCGGGCAGGCGCCCCGCAGCACGCCATTCTTCTCGGCGCTTCTGAAACTCTTCGGCAATTGCCAAGGGTTCCTTCTCGAGATAGTGGACCAGGATTCGCCGGCCCGGAGGGTTGGCGTTGGCGAATGCCGCGGCTTCACTCCCCCGGCTCGCAAAGGTATACGTCCCCGCCACCCCCTCGACCTCGAGAACATCGGGTACATGAACCCGGTCCAGCCACTGGGCGTACGCTTCGGTAACGCCGGGCTCCACGTCGCAGACTTCGACCCAGACCCCCCGATGCGGACGCGCGGGAAGACACTCCGCAGAAACCAACACCCTCGGAGCGGCATAGGCCTTCACCAGATAGAACGGTCCGCCCAGGTGGGCTTTTCGGTGCTCGTGAAAACGACCCAATTCGCGCAAATTCGCGCCCAGATCGTAGAAATCTCGAAGTGTCGGCTCCAGCGGCTCCGACATCAGATACAGAGTCACATAATGGACCGGGTCCACCATGGGATCACTGACCTGTCGGGCCGCTCGGCACGCCGGCGTCGAAACCCAGCGTTCTCCCCGGGCGAGACCCGGGAGTTGGAACTGCTCGGGCATGTGATCGAGTTGGTGCCACTCGTTGTAGGCGTGATGCTCCGAGGGAATCGTGACCTCCGAGAAGGAGAAGAATCCCAGTTTGACCTTGTTCATAGGCGGCCCACCTCCCTATTCCTCACTCACCGAAGAGCTGTCGTTCAGTCCGGACAGCATACTCCTTCCCGCGGTTCAGCCTGGCAGAATCCTTATCCTTCAGGGTTCCACCGATTCCGCGGACATGGATGAGTGCAGAAGCGGAAAGCACTCTCCGCCGTCGTTCGAGATCCGGTTTCCCCGAACGCGCCCAACCGCCGTGTGATCTGCCCTGGGATACGCGCCGATGTCTTCTCCACCCACACCGGCACCCCGAGCATGCGAGTCCTCGCTCAACCGGAAGTCCCCGTTGCGGGCATCGACGAAGCGCGCCTCTCCCTCGAAGCTGTTCGTGTCGTAGATTCGCGGGTGGGCGGCAGAACTCCATTCAGCCAGGGATTCGTACTCGCGATCCCCCGGAACATACCGATTCTCCTCGAACCTCCCCCCCACACCAAAGAGGTTGAAGTCCATAAATTCGGGCTCGCGGTCGTCATCGCTCCAGCTCTCGAACCACTTTGGCGACTCCTTGTGTTTTCGCGACCAGATATTGTTATAGATCTCACCGCCAGTCGCGGGCCCACTCAGGCTTCGAATGACGACCCCATTACAGTCGTGAAACACATTGTTGTAGACACTCCAATCGGTCGGCTCCGAAAGCATCCGGACGCTCTCACCGGCCGAATCGCCGGTGCAGAAGAAAACATTCTCGTAGATCTCGGTCCCCACATTGTCGATACCAATGCTGCTCGACTGATTGTTGATCTTGAGCCCGACGCCGTTGTCCTGAAAAGCGTTCCTTCTGTAGACGTTGTACTCGCCACCCTGCTTGTCGAAAATCCCCTCACTCGTGTTGTCGAAGAAGAAGCTGTTCTCCACCAGCGCTCGACGGGAATCGAAGAGCGTCATTCCCTTTTGCCGTCCACCTGAAGGCGATCGCACGCTGCGAACCACACTCTCCCGAACGGTCAGATCCTCGACATACTCCGCAAAGATACCGGACCAGTTCCCGTCATCCTTTCCCCCACCGCGACAGATTTCGAAATCCTCCACCACGATGCCCCGCGAACGCGCCTCCTCGTGAGATCCAGCGATGCGTACGACTCCCTCGACGCGGAACCCCGAAAAAGTGATGTATTCGCGGCGTTCACCGACGCCGAAGTTCCACACGACTCCCGCGGCGTCGCGAATCAGTGGACGATGCCCCGGATAGGCTGCGATGCGGATCGGGTGCTCGGGGGTTCCGCTGTTCACGGGTTGATAGGGTCTCCCGTCGTCACGATCGATTCCTCGGGTGTAGATCCCGTCCATCACCCAACACGTCTGCCCGGCCGTCAGGACCGATGCGCACTGATCGATGTCGTCGAAAGGCTGATCCTCCGTTCCACACAGCGGATATTCCTGCAGGCAACCGGTTCCGCGCCGGACGTAGTAATCCTCCAGTTCCGGTCCCGCACCAGACTCCATGGGATCCGTCCCAAGGAACCATTCCTCCAGGTTCGAGACCCCATCGAAATCCAGGTCCAAATGAGCATCGAACGAACCCAACGGGTCAAGACCGTAAAACCGCTCGAAACTATCGGGCATGCCGTCCTGGTCCGTGTCCAAGGTGACGGCGGGTCCCTGAAGATCGTGGGGATTGCCCTGGCTGACGAACTCGTCGAAATTCGTCCAACCGTCGTCATCGGCATCCGCCCCGGCATCAGAGGGATCCAACGGGTCGAAGCCATGAGCGAGCTCCCACTCGTCCAACATCCCATCCTCGTCATCGTCTGGATCCGCGGCGTCCCCTACTCCATCACCGTCCGCATCCACCCACTCCAATGCGTCGTCTGGGAAGAGATCCAGCAGGTCCGGCACTGTGTCGCCATCCGAATCGGCGATTCGCCCTCCGGCCAGCATGAGATTCGTGACCTGTTCCTGGCCAAGCGCTCGATCGAAGACATAGACCTCATCCAAGCGCCCCTGAAAACTCGCGCTTCCATCGAATTGGGCGCCCACCGAGAGCGGAAGGAGGTTCGATGCGATCTTCAATCCTTTGGCTTCTTCCTCGGATTCGAGTCGACCGTTGACGTACATCCGAATCGCAGTTCCGTCGAAAGTCGCAGCGAGGTGCATCCACCGATCGCCTTGGGTGGGATAGCGGGTCTGTCCGTAGACCTTGTACAGATTCCCGTAAGAAGCCTGGTTCAAGCGCACGAATGGAACCCCTCGGCTCGACAAACTCAACTCGAAGCCGTCGGTCGTATGACGCTCCATCTTTCGGATGATGGCCTGACTGTCTCTGACTTCGGGCCGAACCCATGCCGACAAGGTCAAGCCTTCCAACACTCCCAGCTGTGTCGAATTCGGAACCGTGACCCGAGCGCCGTCGCCCAGCAGATGCAGGGACAATCCATGGGGTCCCGCCAGGTAGGTCGCCGTCCCCTCCAGGATTCCATCAAAACCATTGCCCGTGGCATCGAGAACCGGCCCCCCAGGCCCCTCATCGAAGGACCAATGAGCCAGTGCGATGTGCATGGAAAGAGTGGGATGCTCGCCCTTGCGATACTCGTCCAAGTTGGAAACTCCGTCGCCATCCGGATCGTGTGCGGCATCACTGGGATCCAATGGCATCAATCCGTACAACAGTTCCCAGCGATCCGGCATCCCATCGCCGTCATCGTCTTCATCGGCACCGTTACCCACACCGTCACCGTCGTGGTCGAACCACTCGGCAACATCGAGAGGGAACAAATCCTCGGCATCGGAAACGCCATCCCCGTCGGTGTCCTCGGCGCGGGCTGAGGTCCCAAGTGCGTACTCGACTCGCGCACTAAGACCGTCCTCGTCTCGGTCCGAGCTAGCGTCTGTGAGATCCAGCGGATCCAACCCCATCGACAATTCCCAGCTGTCTGGCAGACCGTCGCCGTCGTCGTCCAGATCGGCCTGATCGCCCAATCCATCTCCATCATGATCAGCCCATTCGCTCGGATCGTCTGGAAAGACGTCCAATACATCCCCAACACCGTCCTGATCCCGATCGACTGGCGAGGTCCCCGCCAAGAACTCCTCGAGGTTGGTCGCGCCATCCAGGTCCGAATCGAGCCCCGAATCCGAGGGGTCCAACGGGTCGAAGCCGTATTGAAGCTCCCAGGTATCGAAAATCCCATCGCCGTCGTCATCGAGATCGGAATTATCCCCTAAGCCATCCGCATCCAGATCGGCCCACTCCAGCGGATCCGCAGGAAAGACGTCCACTCCGTCTGGCAAGCCGTCCCCATCACTATCGACACTACGATCCGAAGTGCCGCTCGCAAACTCCGTGCGTGCGTCGAGACCATCCGAGTCGCTGTCCAGGCCCACATCACTCGGGTCGAGTGGATCCATCCTCATGCTCGATTCCCAGGTATCAGGCAGACCATCGCCGTCATCGTCCAGATCCGAATTGTTTCCAATCCCATCCATGTCGAGATCAACCCATTCTCCGGGATTACTCGGGAATGCGTCTGCAGCGTCGGGAGTTCCGTCCGAATCACTGTCCGCGCTTTGATCGGAAGTTCCCGCCGCGAACTCCGCGTAGGCATCGAGCCCGTCGCCGTCCGAATCCGAACCCGCATCGCCAGCATCGAGAGGATCCAAACCCATGGCCAGTTCCCAAGCATCGGGAAGACCATCTCCATCCCCATCACTATCGGAATTGTTTCCCACGCCGTCCGCATCCAGATCTGCCCACTCGTTTGCATCCCGGGGGAAACGGTCCACAAGGTCGGAACGACCGTCATGATCGCTATCGGCGAAGCGAGCAGAAGTCCCCATCTCGTACTCCGTTCGAGCCGAGAGACCATCCCCATCATGGTCCGAATCAGCGTCGTCCGGATCGATGGCGTCGAGTCTCATGGCGATTTCCCAGACGTCTGGCATTCCGTCTCCATCGTCATCCCGATCCCCGTTGTCACCGACACCGTCCCCATCGCTGTCGAGCCATTCCATCGGATCATTCGGAAAATCATCCTCGCCATCGACGACCCCATCCTGATCTCGGTCGACGGGGAGAGTGCCCGCATAAAACTCCTGCCGATTCGTCAAACCATCAAAATCCGAATCGGTCCAAGCATCGACCGGATCCAGGGGATTGAGCCCATAACGGACCTCCCACACATCGAGCATTCCATCGTCATCGTCATCGTCATCTGCCTGATTCCCAACACCGTCACCGTCCGTGTCCAACCATTCGCCCGAATCCAGGGGAAAGACGTCCTCGCCATCTAACGCGCCATCTGCATCGGAGTCTGCCACGATGGCTGAGGTTCCCAACTCGTATTCGTCTTGGGCAACGAGCCCGTCACCATCGCGATCGGAATCGGCATCCTCTCGATCGAGAGGGTCCAAGGCCATGGCCATCTCCCACACGTCGGGCAAACCGTCGCCATCGTCGTCGAGGTCGGCGTTATCGCCAATCCCGTCCCCATCCGAATCGGACCACTCGCCCGCTGCCATAGGGAAAGCATCCTCCGAGTCCAAACTGCCGTCGGCATCACTGTCCGTGTTCCGATCCGACGTTCCCAGAGAGAACTCGACACCCGCATTCAAGCCGTCTCCATCCCAGTCCAAAGTCACGTCGATGGGGTCGAGGGGATTCAAATCCATCCCAAGTTCCCAGACATCCGGGAGACCATCCCCGTCATCGTCGAGATCTCCGTTGTCTCCCGAACCATCGCCGTCGGTATCGCGCCATTCCGCCGAATCGAGAGGAAAGAGATCCTCACGGTCCAGGAAACCATCCCCATCGCTGTCTGGCTTGCGAGCCGAGGTGCCCTGAGCGAATTCCGCTTCGGCCGTCAGGCCATCACCGTCCGAATCCGACACGCCATCGCCGGGGTCGAGAGGGTTCAAGCCCATGCCTGATTCCCAGACATCCGGTAGTCCATCTCCATCATCATCGACGTCTGCGTTGTTTCCCATGCCGTCGCCGTCGAAGTCAGCGGATTCCGTTGCATCGAGAGGGAACGCATCCAAGGGATCTCGAGTCCCGTCAAAGTCACTGTCCGCCAGGCGTGGATCCGTGCCCAACCTCCACTCATCCGTTGCATCCAGCCCATCGGCGTCGGCATCCAACGCGGCGTCACGCGGGTCGTAGGGATCCAACTCGTGCCGGACCTCCCAGACATCCAGCAGGCCATCCCCGTCGTCGTCGGCATCGATATTGTTCCCGACGCCATCGAGGTCACTGTCTGCCCACTCCGTCGAATCCTCCGGGAACGCATCTTGTGAATCCATCACACCATCGCGATCGCGATCGAGGGGCAGCGTTCCAGCGAGGAACTCCTGCAGATTCGTAACTTCGTCGAAATCCAGATCGACATGAGCGTCCGAGGCATCTCCGGAATCGAGACCGTTCAGGTCTTCCCAAACATCCGGAATCCCATCGTTGTCGTCGTCCGGGTCCGAATTATTCCCGACACCATCGCCATCGAGATCAGCCCACTCGCGGGAATCCAGCGGAAAAGCGTCAGCCAGATCTCTGACTCCATCATCGTCCGCATCGCGGGGCCCGGTTCCCGCCACATACTCGTCGAAATTCGAGACCCCGTCGCCGTCCAAATCCGTCATCGCGTCCCCGCGCAGGTGCGGATCGAGGCCCATGGCGAGCTCCCAGGCGTTCGGCAGTCCATCGCCATCAATATCCGCATCGATGGCGTCGGGCACGCGATCTTGGTCCAGGTCGAAAGCAAACGCCGCCTCAGCGGGGAAAGCGTCCAGAGAATCCGAAACCCCATCCCCATCCGTATCCACGACTCCCGGCAGCGTCCCTCTTAAGAACTCACCCAGATTCGAAAGACCGTCGGAATCCCGATCGCCGGCTCCTTCCCCACCGGCATACGGATCAAATCCCCACTGCATCTCCCAATCGTCGTCCATGCCGTCACCGTCTGCGTCGAGATCCGCGCGGTCGCCAACACCATCGCCGTCCAGATCCGACCACTCCGTCGGATCATCGGGGAATACGTCCTTCGAATCCGATTCTCCATCCCGATCACTGTCGACCGCGAGCGCTCCCAGCTCGAACAATTCGGTGATGGCAATGGGATCCAGCACCTCTTCAAAGATGCGAACTTCATCGATGGCACCCACGAACGAGCGCGCGCCCCCGGGGTCCGCACCGATCCCGAGCGCAAGATCATTCACGCTCACCGCTTGCCCGCTGGCCTCGAGCTCGGCGTCCAGACTCCCATCCACGTAGAAGCGAATCCAATCCGGACCGATCGTGGCCGCCAGATGCATCCAGGTTCGACCGTCAGTCGGGTACCGCTGGTGGCCGTTCACGCGAAACTGGTTGCCAAGACTTGCGGAATTCATCCGGAAGAATGGCGTCCCGCTGCTCGAAAGACTGATCTCATAACCGTCAATCTGTGAGGTTGCCTTCTTCAGCAGATATTGGGTCCGTTTGCGTTCCGGGCGAACCCAGAGAGAAAGAGACAGCCCCCGGCCCCCACCGATCCCCGAATGTGAAGCGACCAGCCCGTGGCCATTTTCAGAAAATCGCAGCGCACGCCCAAAGACACCGGGCACCGAAACCGAGTGCCCGTGAATCCGAGCATCGGCGCCGAAAGAAGAGCTGTCCGGGACCAGTTCTCTCGACTCATCTTCGAAAGACCACGACCCGCTGGCCACGGCAGCGCTCCGTCCAATCGGGTGCGTATCGTTAAGGAACTCCTGGTAATTGGAAACTCCATCAAAATCGAGATCGGCTACGCCATCGCCGGCGTCTCGTTCATTCAGCCCATACCGACGCTCCCAACCGTCCGAGATCCCATCACCGTCGTCATCCGAGTCCTGCGTATCGCCGAGACCGTCTCCATCGAGGTCCGACCATTCGAGAGGGTTTGTCGGAAAAGCGTCTTCACCATCAGGTTGCCCGTCGCGATCCGTGTCCTGAGACAAGGCACCGGTCTGAGCCAACGCCCGAATATCCTCACTGGAAAGAACCCCCTCGAAGATCCGAACTTCATCCAGATCGCCGTCAAAATGGCGACGAGCATCGCCCCCATACCCGACGCGAGGAGGCGCTCCATTGCCCTGAAGACGAAGCTCCGGCGCTTGGCGTGTGACCTCCAACTCCCCATCCACATAAATCCGAACCCTCTCACCGTCGAAAGTCGTGGCAAGATGCATCCAGGTTTCGCCGTCTCGCGGGTACGGGCTCTCGCTGTAGATCTTGTAGGTATTTCCCGAGCGGTTGGCGTTGAAACGCACGAAGGCTCGGCCGGCGCTGGAAAAGGCAACCTCGATTCCATCCGGAGAATCGGGATCGAGAATTTCGATGATCGACTGCGTGCGCCTGACTCGTGTCTTCGCCCATACCGAAACCGTGAGTCCCCGGCTCGGGTCCAGATCAAGAGGTCCAGCGCCCACTACACCGCTACGGGTCGATGTCAGATCCAACGCTGTGCCGATTCTTCCTACCGAAAATTCCGTTTCATCCGTCGCCAACCCGTCGTTTCCATTGCCCGATACGTCCAGCACCCGGGCCCCCTCGACGCGTTCGAAATCCCAGTGGATGACGGACCGAATCCCCTGCCGAACGAGCAGAATTGGATCCAGGCCCAACAGGAATTCACTGGAGTGATCGACCCCATCCTCATTGGAGTCGCCGCTCGCATCGGCGGGATTCAAAGGATCGAGTCCGAATCGCAACTCCCAGACATCGGGGATTCCATCGCCATCATCGTCGGTATCACTGCGATTCCCAAGGCCGTCTCCATCGGAGTCTGCATACTCCATCGGGTCATGAGGGAGCGCATCCAATCCATCGGAGATTCCGTCACCATCGGTATCCGCGAGGCCCCCATGGGTACCCAGCGCGAACTCTCGAGAATTCGAAAGCCCGTCCCCATCGGGATCCTGTCCGAGCTCGGTCCTGGTCCATGGATCTAAGCCAGACTCGATTTCCCACACATCGGACAAACCGTCGCCATCGTCGTCGCTGTCAGCATTGTCTCCGATCCCATCCCCGTCGGTGTCGAGCCACTCCGAAGCGTCGAGCGCAAAAGCATCGGTGTCGTCACGAGCCGCATCCCCGTCGGTGTCTGCCTTCCGAGGATGAGTACCCGAAAGGTATTCACGATGACTGGTCAGCAGATCGCCATCGAGATCCAGGCTTCCGTCGGTAGCATCCTGCGAATCCAGGCCATGAGCAATTTCCCAGTCATCGGGAATCCCATCGTCATCATCATCGGCGTCGGCATTGTTTCCAAGCCCGTCTCCATCGGAATCAAGCCACTCGGAAGCATCCAGCGGAAACACATCCACTCGGTCAAGCGCGCCATCCCCATCGCTGTCGGGGCGAAGAGCCGATGTTCCCATCGAGAACTCGCTCCTCGCGTCGAGCCCGTCTTCATCTCGATCAGAAGTGGCGTCGCTAGGATCCAGAGGATCCAACGCCATCGCCCACTCCCAGGCATCCGGCAGATGGTCGGCATCATCGTCGGAGTCGGCGTTGTTGCCGATCCCATCGCCGTCCGTGTCGAGCGATTCGAAGGGATCCAAGGGGAACTCATCGGCGGCATCGACCACGCCGTCGTCGTCTCTATCCACGGGCAGGGTTCCCGCCAGGAACTCGCCAAGGTTATTTACGCCATCGGCATCCTGATCCTCCAGGGCATCCGTCGGATCCAGGGGATGGAGGCCGTAGGCAGTTTCCCAATGGTCGAAGATCCCATCGCCATCGTCATCCAGGTCAGCGGCATCACCTAGTCCATCTCCATCTGTGTCACGCCATTCTCGAGAATCCAGCGGAAAGAGATCCACCCCGTCGGCGGAACCATCTGCATCGGTGTCGGAGTTGCGTGCGGACGTCCCCAGCGCAAATTCGAAGCGGGCAGTCAGACCGTCCGAATCTCCATCGGAATCGACATCTCCGGCGTCGAACGGGTCGAGCCCCATGGCTCGCTCCCAGAGGTCCGGAAGACCATCGGCATCGTCATCGGTGTCGGCGTTGTCACCGATGCCATCTCCGTCACCATCGAGCCACTCGTTGAAATCGAGAGGAAACGCATCCACTCGGTCCAGCGCACCGTCCCCATCGCTATCGGAATCCTGAGCCGAAGTCCCCCGCGCCCTCTCATCGAGAGCAGTGAGACCGTCACCATCCAGGTCCGAATCGGCATCTCCCGAATCGAAGGGATCCAACCCCATGGCCAGTTCCCAGACGTCCGGAAGACCATCGTCGTCGTCGTCAATGTCCTCGTTGTCGCCGGTGCCATCCCCGTCGTGATCCGCCCATTCCGAGGGATCATCAGGAAAGCGGTCCAACGCGTCCGCTGCACCGTCGTCATCGCGATCGACAGGTAGAGTTCCCGCGCGGAACTCTTCGAGATTCGTCGAGCCATCGAGATCCGAATCGACTTCCGCATCATCGGGATCGCGCGCGTCAAGACCGTGGATCAACTCCCAGCGATCGGAAATCCCGTCCCCATCGTCGTCGACATCGGCATTGTTTCCGACTCCATCCCCATCGGTATCGATCCACTCATCGTGGTTTAGTGGGAATTCATCGACCGGGTCCAAAAACCCGTCGCCATCGCTGTCAGCGCGATTGGCCCATGTACCCAGCTCCAGCTCCTTCCGAGCCTCGAGACCATCCCCGTCCGCATCGGATTCCGCGTCCGTTGAATCGAAGGGATCCAACTCCATGGCCAGCTCCCAGAGATCCGGGAGCCCATCCTCATCGTCGTCAGGATCCCCATTGTCTCCCATCCCATCGCCATCCACGTCGCTCCACTCTTCGCGATTCAATGGGAAAACATCCACCGAATCCTGGGATCCATCGCCATCGCTGTCAGCTTTTCGCGCGGACGTACCCATGGCGAATTCGACCAGAGCCGTCAGACCATCGGAATCTCGATCCGAGTCGGCATCTCCCGAATCGAGAGGATCCAATTCCATGGACAGTTCCCAGACGTCGGGCAAGTTGTCGCCATCGTCATCCACATCGGCGTTGTTCCCGATTCCATCCCTGTCGGTGTCGAGCCATTCACTTCCATCAAGTGGGAAGACATCCTCGAGGTCCAACGAACCATCCCCGTCCGTATCAGGCAGATCAGCAGACGTCCCGAGGACCCACTCGGATTGAGCATCGAGACCGTCGGCATCACGGTCCGAAGCTGCATCGCTCGCATCCAGGGAATCCAAGCCCATCGACAACTCCCAGCCATCCGGGAGCCCGTCGCCATCATCATCCTCGTCGGCGTTGTTGCCGATGCCGTCTCCGTCGTGATCGAACGATTCTCTCGGGTCATCCGGGAAGACATCCGCTGCATCGATCACCCCGTCCTGGTCACGGTCGACTGGTAAAGTCCCCGCCAGAAATTCCTGCAAATTCGTCGAACCATCGAAATCCGAATCCAGGCTCGAATCTTCCGGGTCCATGGGATCGAAGCCGTAGAGAATCTCCCAGGCGTCGAAAATCCCATCTCCGTCGTCGTCGACATCTGCGTTGTCACCAAGCCCGTCCCCGTCGCTATCGACCCATTCCGACCCATCGAGAGGAAAAACGTCCAAGGGGTCGAGTGAACCATCACCATCACTATCCGGAAGATTCGCCGCAGTCCCGAGCGCCCATTCAGCACGAGCGTCGAGACCATCTCCATCGGAGTCGGTGTCGGCATCCGCGCCGTCCAACGGGTCCAACTCCATAGCCAGTTCCCAACTGTCGGGGAGACCATCGTTGTCGTCATCGGTGTCCGCGTTGTCACCCAGACCGTCGTCGTCGCTGTCGAGCCACTCCTGCCCATCCAGCGGGAATCGATCCGACCAATCCGTGGCTCCGTCGCCGTCGGAATCCGATCTCTGTGCCGACGTACCCAGAGCAAACTCTGCCCGAGCATCGAGGCCGTCTTCATCTGAATCCGACGAGGCGTCTCCCGCCTCCAGAGAATCCAGCCCCATCGCCAGTTCCCAGGCATCGGGCAGGCCGTCCCCATCATCGTCGCCGTCGGCGTTGTTTCCCACAGTATCGCCGTCGGTATCCAACCACTCGGCGCTATCCAGGGGGAACACGTCTACCGAATCAAAAACACCATCGGCGTCGCTGTCCTCGTCCTGGGCGGATGTTCCCAGGCTCCACTCATCACGCGCATTGAGTCCATCACCATCGCGGTCCGAGTCGGCATCCCGCCCGTCGAAGGGGTCCAACCCCATGGCGGACTCCCAGGCATCGGGAAGACCATCGTTGTCATCATCGAGATCGCCGTTGTCACCGTTGCCGTCGGCATCATTATCCGCCCACTCGCTCGGGTCGTCGGGAAACTGGTCCCGTCCGTCCACCACACCGTCGTGATCCCGATCCACCGGAAGCGTTCCGGCCAGGAACTCCTGTAGATTCGTCGCGCCGTCGAAATCCGAATCCATCGCCGCATCCCGAGGGTCCAGCGGATCCAGGCCGTACAGAACCTCCCAGGTATCAGGTGTGCCATCCCCATCGTCGTCGCCATCCGCATTGTTTCCGACACCATCGGAATCACTATCGAGCCACTCGTGCGCATCCACTGGGAAGCCATCTATCGGGTCCCCGTAGCCATCCCCATCGCTGTCCCGAACCCTCGCAGAGGTCCCCATCGCGAACTCGGCTCTAGCGTCGAGGCCATCTCCATCCTGATCGGAACTGGCATCTTCGGGCCCGAATGGATCGAGACCCATGGACAACTCCCAGGAGTCGGGGAGGCCATCATTGTCGTCGTCGCCATCCGCGTTGTCTCCGAAGCCGTCGCCATCTGCGTCGAGCCATTCACTGGCATCCAGAGGAAAGACATCTTGTGCGTCTCGAGAACCATCCTCATCGGTGTCGGCAGTTGCAGCGGATGTTCCCAACACGAATTCGTCAAGCGCAGACAAGCCGTCGGAGTCCCCATCGGAATGGGCGTCGTTTGCATTGACGGGGTCGAGCCCCATCGCCGACTCCCAGGCATCGGGCAGACCATCCCCGTCATCGTCGGCGTCCTGGTTGTCACCCACCCCATCCCCATCGATGTCAAGCCACTCGTCTCCATTCAGAGGAAAGGCGTCGGAGCCATCGAGAGAACCATCCCCGTCACTGTCGGCGACTCGCGCCGAAGTCCCCAACTCGAGTTCCTTCCGAGCGTCGAGGCCGTCACGATCGAGATCCGAAGCCGAATCGCTCGCATCGAATGGATCGAGATCCATGGCCAGTTCCCAGAAGTCAGGAAGACCATCGTCGTCGTCATCCGTGTCGGCGTTGTCGCCCGTGCCGTCGCCGTCATTGTCCAACCATTCCGTCGGGTCTTCGGGAAACGCGTCCGCGGCATCCACCACGCCATCTCGGTCGCGGTCTACGGGCAATGTGCCCGCGAGAAACTCCTCGAGATTGGTCAGACCGTCGAAGTCCGAATCGATCTCGGCGTCGCCTGGATCCAGAGGATCGAGACCATACTGGACCTCCCAATCATCAGAGGCCCCATCCCCATCGTCATCAGGGTCGGAGTTGTTTCCTACCCCGTCCTCGTCCGTATCGATCCACTCGTCTCCATCGATGGGAAAAACATCGATCGCATCGAGAGAGCCGTCACCGTCGGTGTCTGAACTGCTCGCGGAGGTACCCATGACCCACTCCTCGCGAGCCTCGAGACCGTCCCCGTCCAAATCGGACCCAGCATCGCCGGATGCCAGGGGGTCGAGGCCCATGGCCAACTCCCAGAGATCCGGCAGCCCATCGTTATCATCGTCCGCATCGGTGTTGTCCCCCAAACCATCAGCGTCGGCATCGAGCCAATCCCGCCCATCCAGGGGAAACCGATCCTCTCGATCGTCAACACCATCGGAATCGGTATCCGCATGCAACGCCGAGGTTCCCAGTGCCAGCTCGGCCTGTGCATCGAGGCCATCGCCGTCTCGGTCTGATGACGAATCGGTGGCGTCCAAGGAATCGAGTCCCATCTCCCGTTCCCAGACGTCCGGCAACCCATCGTCGTCATCGTCGGCATCGGCGTTGTCGCCGACCCCGTCTGCGTCCGAGTCGAGCCATTCGGCGACATCCAACGGAAATATGTCTTCGCCATCAGGTGCGCCATCCTCATCACTGTCCGCCCGGAGAGTCGATGTCCCCAGATGCCATTCGGCAGACGCCGTCAACCCGTCTCCATCCCGATCCGAGCTGGCATCGCCGGCATCCCAGGGGTCCATCGCCATGGCCAACTCCCAGAGATCCGGCAGTCCATCCTCGTCATCGTCGAGATCTGAGTTATCCCCGATGCCGTCCCCGTCGTTGTCAGCCCACTCCCTCGGGTTGTCGGGAAAGACATCTGATGCGTCGGCTACGCGATCACCATCACGATCCCAAGGATGGAGATCCCCGACGAATTCCTCGAGGTTGTTGTATCCATCCCCGTCGCTATCGAATCCGGCATCACTAGCGTCACTGGGATCGAAACCGAACGTCAACTCCCAGTCGTTCGGAATCCCATCCCCATCGCGATCCGGATCGGCAACATCCCCCACCCCATCTCCGTCGAGATCACTACTTTCACTGGGGTCGCCGGGAAAGAGATCCTGAGCATCGGGGATCCCATCTTCATCCTGGTCCCGTGGATGCCGACCGTGCTGGTACTCCGCAAGGTTGGAAAGACCGTCCCCGTCGAGGTCGGACTCGGCGTCACCCGCAAATGTCCCGTCCAAACCAAAGTAGGCCTCCCACGAATCCGGAAGGCCGTCCCCATCGTCGTCGAGGTCAACCACGTCGAGAATGCCGTCCCGGTCGAGATCGACAGGACCGGAGCCCTCAGCCAGAGCCTGGAGCTCACTCAGCCCCAGTGCCCGATTGAAAATTCGGACCTCATCCAACCCTCCAGTAAACCGTTTTCCTCCATCGCTCTCTGCTCCAATTGCCAGTGGCAGCTCATTCGACGAAGGCATAAAGCCGCTGACGGGCAGTTCTCCGTTGAGTTCTCCATCCAGATAGAGCGAAATCTTCGAGCCATCGAATACCCCGGCCAGATGCAACCATGTCGAACCATCCAGTGGATACATTTCGGCCGAGTCGACACGGAGCGCATTGCCGCTTCTGGCCTGGTCGAACCGAACAAAGGCGCGTCCGCTGCTCGAAAGCCCCAGTTCATAGCCGTCGACCTTTCCGTACTTCGCCTTCTTGATCAGATATTGAGTCTTACGAGCAACCGGGCGGACCCAGACTGACAGGGTCATGGGTCCACTCAGCTGAAGAGACGCCGAGTCCTCGACCTTGAGATAACCACCAGGTCCAAGATCAAAGGCCGAACCCACCTTCCCGGGCACCAAATCCACCTGGCGCCGCACTGACGCGTGATTTCCCCAGACCGACGAATCCCGAGCCGTCGCCCCCGCCTGGTTGTCGAACAACCAGATCCCAACCGCATAGTTGCCCGGATCCGGTACCGCCGAATTGGACTCTTCGACGACCTCCGGGATACTTTCTCCAACCGAATCGGTATCGCCCGTTTCGACCACCACGTCCGACGAATCAGAATCGACGAACTGCTCGGATCCGGTCGAGATCTCCCCCTCGGCTTCTTCCGAATCTGTGCCCGGGTGCGCAGTTCCCCCATTCTCCGCATTCTGTTCTCCGAACCCTTCGGATGCGTCGTCCCCGCCCGCTAGGGTCGACTCCGAACCGGCCTCCACGCCGGGCTCCATACCGGACTCCCCACCGGCCCCTCCATTGGATTGCCCGCTGTCATTCTCGGCGACCGCTGATGCCGAAACTGGTTCTCGGCCCTCGAACAACGCTTGCACGTCTTCGTCGGAAAGAGCTCCATCGAAAATTCGGATCTCATCGGCGGCGCCTGTCAATCCGCGTGTCCGCCCCGAGGCAGAGAGCAGCAACAACGGGCGCGAATTCACGCCGATCACCAGACCGGGAGCGGGCTCCACCGAATCCAACTCGGAATCGACATAGAGCCTGATTTCGTCGCCGTCGAAGGTCGCCACCAGATGCTGCCAGGTCTTGCCGTCGGTGGGGTACGGAGCCTGGGTCATGACCTTGAAGCGGTTGCGGGAACTGCCCTGATTGAAACGAACAAAGGCACGACCGGTACTCGAAAGCGAGAGCTCATACCCGTCGTCGCGGCTGCTCTGCGTCTTTCTCAGGATGTACTGTGTCGCCTTACGCTCGGGACGAACCCACGCTGCAAGACTCAACCCCTGGCTCAGATCCAATGGGCTGGCACTGGGTATCGTGACCATGGCATCGGCATCGGGCATTACCACCGCATCGCCCACCGGTCCCTCTTCCCGGCGAATCACACCCGAAACAACCCCGTGCCCCTCCATGCCCGACGTGTCCTCGACCTCAGTGCCGGAGAGATGATCGAACCCCCAATGCCCGACGCTTCGAGGACGAGAGACCACGGGTGGGTCAATCGGAGCGACATTCGATTCGTCTTCGGGATCCTCATCTTGCTCATGGCTCTGATCCCCATACAGCGCGACGATTCTCTCGGCGGTCAACGCCTCGTCGTAGATTCGGACCTCCTCGACGAAACCGTCATAGGCTCCAACACCCTCCGCCTCGGCTCCAATGGTCAGCGGTTCCGAGTTCTCCTCAATTGCCAGACCCGATGCTTCTTCGACCTGGTCGAGTTCCCCGTCCAGATAAAGGCGGATTTCGTCACCATCGAAGGTCGCAGCGATGTGCAGAGGAGTCTCGCCATCGGTCGGATACCGAGCCTTCGACACCACCTTGTAGGTATTGCCACGACTGGCCTGGTTGAAACGGACGAAGACACGCCCATTACTCGACAGCGCCAACTCATAGCCATCACTTCGACGGATACGCGCTTTCTTGACTAGATATTGCGTCGCCTTCGACCGAGGCCTGATACGCGCCACCAGTGTCACGGCGTGAGAGGATTCAAGCCTCGTGGCATCGGAAACGCGCACGTGGGTTCCCCTGCCATCGAACTCAAGGGCACCCCCGAGTTGCCCATGACTCCAGGCAACCCCATTCCCAGGATCCCGTGACAGGACACCGTGATGTTCCCAACCGGAGGTATCGAGGACGTCGGCCCCCTGGCCTTCCTCGAGCGCCCAAGAACCCACCAAATCCGCACCTGCACCGCCCGACGCGATCCAGGACAACATCAAAAAGGCAAGGGTCGCTTTGGCAAAGCGCTCTCGACTGCTCTTTGTGCGCACTCGTGACACTTGAGGCACAACCCTCCCATCGCGACGGACTCTTCCCACATCCGTGAGTGCCACCGAAATCCCAAACCGGTCAGCCGTTTCGGCAATTCTCGGCCCGGCACGCAGAACCGACGCAACCGTTCCACTGCAATGGGCAAATCCAGGCCGATTTCAGCATCATTGGGAAGCAAACCGGAATATCGAGGACAATGGAGAGAGACAGAGTGATGGGCCAACCGAACGCCGATCATGCTCCCCGCGTGAAATCGCCCCGTTCAGACCGCGACTCGGACCCAGGAACTTGGGCGACACGAGCCAAACGCCCCAGCAGCAACCACTCAACCTACCGGGTGAAAACAGGAGGCCGCCCCCGTGCACCACATCGGCCTGGCCATGGCGGTCGCCCTCGCTTTTTTCATACATCCGAAATCCATGCGAGCGGAACCAACCGAAACCCCACGCCGCCAAGAAATCGGAATCAGCGGGGGCCATGGCTTCGGCGTCAAGTTCGCAGGCTCCGGACTCGGCGACGGACACGAAGTAGAGACCCTGGTTCTGCTTCCACATTGGCAGATCGAAATCTGGCGATCTTCGGCTCCATCGGGAACCAGCGGCCGCCCTCGACTCGACCTAAGAGTCGAGGGGACGGCACTCATCAATTTCGCACCCACGACCGGATATGCGCTGGGAGGCGGCATCTTCCTACGTCACCATTTCGCCGATGAGGCTCGCCTTTCGCCCTTTCTCCACGCGGGGGCAGGCATCCTTGCCCTCGAATTTGGCTTGCAAGACCAGGCGGATGGGCTCGCATTCAACCCTCAGGCGGGCGTCGGGCTACGTTGGCGCTGGAGCCCCGAAGTCAACGTCGATTTCGAGCTGCGTTTCCAGCACATCTCCAACGCCTATACGGCCTCACCAAACCGAGGAATCGACAGCCTCCAGTTTCTGGTAGGAGTCTCCAAGAGAATCGAGCACCGACCCCATGGAGACTGAAAAACTGTCCGTAACCGGACGGGAATCCGATCCACCTCGCCCACCGAGTCCCATGTAGAATCGGCGTCCGCTTTCAATGCAGCGAAGGCTGCAGGTGCAAGGAGTCACTTTTGCCCAACGAACCCCGGCTCTCCTTTCGACATCTCGACCAAGAACCCTGGCGGGAGGTCAAGGCTCAGCAACACGGTGACAAGCGAGTGTCCATCTGGGAAAAATATCTCGAATGGACACCCGACCGTTTGTGCCTCTACGCTCGCTACGACCCCGGCATGCTGGTGGAACGCCACGGACACCGCAGTGACCACGTGGTGTTCGTACTCGAAGGCGAAATCACAGTGGGCGACCAACGGTGTACACCCGGCATGCACATCACCCTTGAACACGGTGCCATTTTCGGCCCTATCGAAGCAGGCCCAGAGGGCGCTCTCCTCTACGAAATCATGATGGGCGACCCACGCGCGGAACCGGCAGACAAATCCGGCTTCGAGCGCCTTTGCGCCGAGCGCGGCATCAAACCGCTTCCCAACCCGCCCCTCGACATGCCCGAATGGGTTGGAGAGCGCACCGACTGATCCCTTAAAAAAGGGCGCGGTGCACGATCTCGAACTCAGGGATAGTAACGACTGATCGTGTCGATCACGCAGGCAGGCCGTTCGCTTCCTTCAATTTCAACGGAGACACGCACGGTGGCCTGAATGCAACCCTTGATCTCCTCACACGCAATCAATTCCGCGCTCCCCCGAATCCTCGATCCGACGGGCACGGGAGCCGGAAACCTCAACTTGTCCGCCCCGTAGTTGATCCCCATGGAGGCGCCACGAACCTCCACGATCTGAGGAAGGAAGAAGTTGACAAGGGACTGAGTGAGGTACCCGTGGGCGATGGTCGCCCCATAAGGACCTTCCTTCGCTCGTTCGGGATCCACATGAATCCACTGGTGATCGCCGGTGGCCTCAGCGAACTGGTCGATGCGCTCCTGGTCGATCACCAGCCAATCACTCTTTCCCAACTGTTTCCCCACGGCATTCAATATTTCCGATGGGTTTTCGAATACGGTCGCCATCACGCCTCCTCTTGATCCAGAAGGCCCGATCATAACGGATCGTTCAGGCCTGCCCTGAGTCACGGGATGCGACTGGGAGTCGGTCCCCGGTTATCCTATTCACGGCTCGAACGAGGAGGACGCCCGTGAGACTCTTTCGCAACAAGGATCAAATGCCGTCGACAGAAAATGCCCTGCCCGGACGAGACAACGCCATGCCGGTTGCAGCGGCCCACTTTGTCAACGGAGCCCCCCTCGCCCCTCCGTTCCCCGAGGGAATGGAGCTCGCCCTATTCGGAATGGGATGCTTCTGGGGCGCGGAAAGAAAATTCTGGGAGACCCCCCACATCTTCTCCACCTCGGTTGGATATGCGGCGGGCGTGACCCCCAACCCAAGCTACGAGGAAGTTTGTAGTGGAATGACGGGGCACAACGAAGTCGTGCGTGTGGTCTTCGACCCCAGGCAAATCAGCTACCCCGAGATCCTGACGGTGTTCTGGGAAAACCACGACCCGACCCAGGGCATGCGACAGGGCAACGACGTCGGAACCCAGTACCGGTCCGGCATCTACACCACCCGTGACGAGCAGCGCGTCGCCGCGGAACGATCACGCGACCTTTATCAAAAACGCCTGCAGAAGGCCGGCTATTCGGACATCACCACCGAGATCCTCGAAGCCCAGGAGTTCTATTACGCCGAGGACTACCATCAGCAGTATCTCGGGAAAAACCCCCACGGCTACTGCGGAATGGGAGGTACCGGCATTTCTTGCCCACTTGGCGTGGAGTTACCGAGCGAGAGCTAGCCGACCCGGATCTCGACAGAGTTGCCCGCGACCGCGACAGAAAATGTGTTCAGGGGGCGTCGCGCGGGGCGCCGCGCCGCCGCACCATCCCGAACATCGAACCGTGCACCGTGGACCGGACATTCGAGGAGACAACCCTCCAAACGGCCCCGCGTCAGCGGAGTCGCGGCATGACTGCAGCGATTTTCCACCGCATAGAACTCTCCATCCGCGTTACACAAAAGGATCGACCGTCCTGCGTGTTCCAACGCTCGGGTCGAGCCACGAGAAAGGTCCGAAACATCGACGACCAGAACCTGCTCCGCGGCCACCGTTCCCCCTCCTTTTCCCACGGACATTGCCCCCACACCCATCCTACCGGTCGACAGCGCCAAGCACACGTGTTCACCACCTGGCGGTGACTCGAGGTTTCCCCCTGCAGGTGGATTCTCGCTTGAACTACACCCGCACGCGGCTACGCTGAATCGCCAGAGAAGCGCTTCCAATCGCGCTCCGCACCTTTCCCGGCAATTCAGTTCCAGGCCATAAGCCAAGCCGAGGTTCCAGCATGAACGACTCCAGTCAAATCCAGTTCACCGAAGACGAACTCCTAGCCAGCCACTTACCCGCCGATCCGCTGGTCGCTGGCGGAGTCCTCTGCCACGGAGGATTCGACGAGAACGGCCAATACATCTCTCCCCGCACCCTCCATCGAGGGCCGGCCATCGCTGCCTGGCAGAAACGCCTCGCAGAGCAGGACGCCTGGCTGATCGACCTTCCTGCAGCCATCACCCCTCCCCAGTACCCCAATGTCGCCCAGGCCAAGCTTTTACTTCAAGAGAACATTCGCGAGCCTATCGTTCGTGCCCTGACCATCATCTCGATCATGGCGGGCTTTGGGGCCAGCACCCGCGACGTAAATGTCCCGGACCTCCCATCACTCATCGATGAACCCATCGACGGAACGGCACTTTCCCACCTCAAGTCGGGCTTGTTCGAAGCCCATGCCCGAGACGAGGCAGGCCATAAAAACGAGGGGGGACACAAACAGATGTGGGAAGCGGCCCGCGACCTCGCCCTCGAAACCCCCAAGATCCCCGGCGACATACTCATGCGCCTGATGGCCCGCCGCAACGAACGCCGAGGAAAGGCAGAGCGTTTAATTCCGGAAATCAGCGAAGACCTCGAGCGGATGGTCGCCACCATGGCCAACGTAATGGTGATCGAGATCTTTGCCACCGACACATTCGATTGGGGTGAAAGACTTCTCGGCGACCCCGAGGTTTCTGCAGACCCTGTGGCCGCCGCCGCCATGGTCAACCACATTCGTAGCGACGAAACGCCCCACGTCGAATATCTACGAACCGCGCTCTCAGAGATCCGCTGCCGGACCATCCTCGCCGAGGACGGAACTCGTGTACCGGGCCAACGTCTGGTCGATGCCGCACTTCACGGAACCCTTTCTCAACTAACCAGGCAACGACCACGAGAACAACAAAAAGAAGCACGCGAAGGCCTTGAAAAAGCTGTCGCCCATGCATCGAATCCCAAACGTGTCATGGAAGAATTCGAATCGCTTTCTTCGAACTGGTCCCCGCCGAACCTCACTGGCTTCGAGCCCGCGACCAAAGCGACTGGAACTGCGTGAACATCCTCACACGCATCCGGCGTAGCGAACGGGTGGCCCGCACCGGTCTGGCCATCTGGGGCCTCTACAAGGCAAATGCCCTATCACGTCGCCTGACCGGAAGAAGCGACGAGCGTACTCCGAACTCCGTCCATGAACATAGCGCTAAGCTGCTTCTCAACACGGCACTCGACCTGCGCGGAGTGATCATCAAATTCTGCCAGGTGACCGCGGCACGCGCCGACGTCGTTCCGCCGATCGTCTCGGAAACTCTAAAGCAGTGCCACGACGCAGTCCCCCCGAAGGATTTCCCCGTCATCCGAGCGGCCATCGAACGGGAGTTCGGGCGCCCCCTCGAAGAGATCTACAAAGAGTTCGAACCCGAGCCTCTGGCTGCAGCCTCCCTGGCCCAGGTTCATCGCGCGACTCTTCTCGATGGCCGCAGGGTTGCCGTAAAGGTCCAATACCCCGACATCGAAGAAATCGTGCGCACCGACCTCGCAAACATGCGACGCGCGTGTTCGATCTATGAGCGTTTCGACCCACAGCCCATGGACTTGCTGCCACTGGTCGTCGAGTTGACCCAGTACATCGAGCTCGAACTCGACTTCCTCCGAGAGGCGGACAATGCCGACCGGGTTCGCGAACTCTTCGCCGACGACTCGCGCGTCTCGGTTCCCGTGATTCACCGTAAATACTCCACTCGTCGAGTACTGACCATGGAGCTCATCGACGGTATCAAAGTGACGGACCGCGACGAACTGGTCGCCGCGGGCCTCGAGCCGGCGGATGTCGTACAGGACCTCATGTCCACCTGGGTTCGCATGATCCTCGCGGCGGGTTTCTTCCAGGCTGACCCGCACCCAGGCAACCTCTTCGTCCGCCGCGATGGCGTACTCATCCTGCTCGACTTCGGCCTGTGCAAGGAACTACCCGAGGGCTTCGGCCTCGGCTTGTTCGAATTGATGTTTTCGATGATGACACTCAACGAGTCGGCGATGCTGCGTGCCTTCCACGAACTCGGTTTCGAAACTCGGGACGGGGATTCGAGCACCTTCCTGCTGATCGCGCGGCGGATGATGGAACGCAGCGAGACCGGCCGCTTCGAAGGCGAATTCACCGAGGAAATGACCGACGAACTGTTCGAAGCCGTCCGTGAAAACCCAGTGGTCAAAGTCCCCAGCGATTTCGTGCTGGTGGGGCGTGCCTTCTCGCTCCTCTCGGGAATTGCGCACACTCTTGGATCGAGGGCCAATGTCCTCGAGGCCATGGGAGCAACGACCAATTGAGGCCACGACCGGGCATCCGGTGCCGCGGGATCAAACGGCGGAAACAACCCTTTGGAGTTTCTCGGCCAGGAGTTCGGGGCGAGACAACATGGGAGAGTGGCTGGTAGGAAGAAACACTTGCGCCGGCATCATGGCCGCCACTAAGCGCTGATATTCAGGGCGAAGGACTCCGTCTTGCTCACACACCAAGTAGGTGGAGGGCACTTGCTGCCAAAGCGGATCGTCTGACAGGGTGCCCACGTCATAATTCACATTGGGCCGGAGTTTCGAATTCGCCCACTCAATGTCGACGTCGGAACAATCGTGGTAGAAGAGCGCGCGCGTGTGATCCAGAGAAACCGCCATGCTGCCATCGTCTCGTTGCTCGACGGCCTCGAAGAAAAGCGGATCCATGGCACTCGAAGCATCGGGCGCTCCACCCCCAAGGGCAGGGCCTGCGAGAAACACCAGGTGGTCCACGCTCGCTGCAGCGAGTTCCGAGATCGCAAGGCATCCCAAAGAATGGCCAAGGGCCACCACTCGCGACCCCTCCTCGACCAGATGGTCGACCTCCTCCTGAAGCGCCTCGATATCAGCCTGCCTGGAACCCCGGTGCAACTCGACACAAACAGTCGGGATCCCAGCGGCTTCGCACAACGGCGCAACCCTCTCCCAGCACCACACCCCATGAAAGGCGCCGTGGACCAGGACCAGGCTCGTGGTCATCGCTTCAACTCGCCAGAGTCATGGCCGCATTGGAGATGATGATCGCATCACGCTCCTTGGACTTCGACTCCACCAAAAGCGTGTTCCCCTCCTGCCAGTAGGAGGTGACATAGGTCTCTCCCGGGAACCCAACGCCTCGAAAACGCGCCTCGTAACCCTTGACCTTCGTGACATCACCACCCAGCACGTGATCGACGATGGCCTTGCAGGTGTGACCATAGGAACACAACCCATGAATGATGGGCTGGTCGAAACCCCCGGCTTTTGCGAACTCGGGATCGGCATGAAGGGGGTTCTTGTCGCCGCACAAGCGATAGAGCAGTGCCTGCTGGGGAAGCGTGCGAGTCTCCACCACACCGTCGGGCGCGCGGTCGGGCTTCTCGTTGGACACCTTCGGACCCGACGGCCCCCCAAAGCCCCCTTCTCCCCGGAGAAACAGCGACATCCCTGTCGTGTACAGCAGCTCTCCGCTGTCGTCGCTCACCTCGTTTTCGAGCACGACCAGGGCTGCTTTCCCTTTGTCGTAAACGTCCTTGATCCGGGTCTTTCCCCGCAGCTTGGCCGAAGTCGGCAATGGACGGTGCACGACAACCGACTGCTCTCCGTGGAGCAACATCGCCGGATTGAACTCCAAGCCCGGGAGCCCGCGCAGGCCTCCGCCTCCACCGGAACGGGCAACCACCGCAAAGGTCGGCAAAACCTTGAGGTTCTTCTCATAGGTGTACTCGAGTTCATTGGCGTCGGTGGGCGGGTTCCCCGCTCCAATTCCGAGGTGGTACAAGATCACATCGTCGGCAGCGTACTCTCCCTCGCCCGCCGGGAACTCCGCGGCCAGCGCCTTTTCGCGATCGATCGGCATTTCGTTTCCTCCTGAACCCCTCGTATACACCATGCGGGGGCTCACTGTCTCGGCTCAATTGGGGCCCTCGGGGGCCGGAGCAAGGCTCGCTTCCACGACATCGTCCACCTGGGTGAGGTTTCGGATCGAACCGATCCGGCGCCACCCCAGCGTGACCCGCTCCGGCTGGTACGTGTGACAACGCCCCATTGGGTTGGGCTGAACCCGATCTGCTCGGTCGATCCTCTCGAGATCCATCGTCCTTCCACCTGAGATCACACACGCCCTTTGCAGAAGCAGAACGGCCTCGCTGATGTCCGGATCGAGGTCCTTCTCCGCCCAGTTCGACAACCCCGAGCCGAGAGAATGGCCCCGAAAGGGCTCCGGCCCCGTGATTTCGGATTCACTGAGATCCCAAGCCAGCAACTTCACGCCATCCCGTGCTAATTCCACCCGTGCCCTCCCTTCTCGCCGATCGGGCACCACCATCGCGTATCTCACACTGCCGCGGTTCCGCCCCAACCTCGCGATGGCGATTGCCGCCGCATCGAACATGTGAGTGCATTGAGTGTGCGAGGAGGTATGGCGGGAAGCCGCACGCAGAGACCCCTCGAGCCGCATGCCGACCAGCTGCTTCAGTGGCTCACTGGCCCCGGGACACGTATCCCATGGATAGCGAACGGATTCTCCCTGCACGTCGGTGACCACCCCAGCACGGTGCCGGACGATGGCTCGGAAGTGATGAAAGTCATCAACCAGTTCGCCCGTCGCGAAGCCGGGCTCGACCACGACCCGCACCTCCCGACGATAGACGGCCGTTCCGTAGGGTTGGTAGGGAACGCGCTGTTTTGTCCGTCCAGGAAGAGACACGGGGCAAGCATACCAACTCCCCCTACCCGTCCGCGCACTTGACAGCCATGAGACCGAGCGATCACGATGCTCGGATGGACCGAGAGCTTCGCTCGCTCCTCACGGGTCTCTGCTTTCCCGAAGGACCCCGTTGGCGCGATGGGCGTCTGCACGTCTCCGACATGCACGCCAACCGAGTCATCTCCATTGACCTCGACGGCAACTTCCAAACCGTCGCTGAGGTCCCCCACAACCCCTCAGGCCTTGGATGGCTTCCCGATGGACGCATACTCGTGGTGTCCATGACCGACCGGAAGGTTCTGCGTCTCGACCCCGAGGGACTCACCGAGCATGCCGATCTTTCGAAACTCGCCGACTTCCACTGCAACGACATGGTGGTAGACGCCCTCGGGCGAGCCTATGTGGGAAACTTCGGGTTCGATTTCCAGGCGGGAGCAGCCCCCAGAGGCACCGCCCTCGTTCTGGTCCAACCCGACGGCGAATGCCATGTCGTGGCCGAGGATCTGGCCTTTCCCAACGGCGCCGTGATCACCCCCGACGGAAGGACACTGATCCTCGCCGAGACCTACGGGGCTCGCCTGACCGCCTTCGACATCGCCGACGACGGCACTCTGACAAATCGGCGAACCCATGCCGAACTCCCCTCGCTGGCTCCCGACGGCATCTGCCTCGACGCCGAAGGTGGAATCTGGGTCGCGGCACCCTTCAGTCATTCCGTGATCCGTGTCCTCGAGGGAGGAACGATCACCGACCGCATCCCCGTTCGAACCGAGTCCTTCGCGTGTGCGCTCGGGGGTGACGATCAGCGCACCCTCTTCGTGTGCACAGCCACCACCACTGAACCTTCCGAGTGCCGAGCAGTCCGCAAGGGCGCCATCGAATTTGCCAAAGTTGACGTCCCCGGCGCGGGCCTTTCATGATCAGCGCATTCCATTCAATCCCTACAAAGATCTGACCCAACGAACACGACAGGACACACGCATGAACGAAGAAGCCACGCTCCGAATCATCTCCGCCGACAGCCATGTCGTCGAACCCCATGACCTCTGGACCACCCGACTTTCGGACGGCCCCTGGGCGCATCTCGCACCCAACATGCAGGGCGATGCAAATTCCGGATACACGTTCCACGTGGACGGACTCCCGCCCTTTCCGGTGGGACTCGCCGGTGCTGCCGGGCGACCTTCGGAATCCCTGGACACCAAGGGAGAAATGCGCGCGGGTGGATACGACGTGGAGGCGAGACTCGTCGACATGGACGCCGATGGGATCGAAGCCGAAGTCCTCTACCCATCCGTGGGCATGCACGTAGCCATGACTCCGGACCCTGAATATCAACTCGCCTGCATGCGTGCCTACAACGATTGGCTCATCGAATTCTGTGACGGCGGGCAGGGTCGACTGGCGGGCCTCGCGCTGATCCCAGCCGTCGATGTCGCGACCTCGGTGAAAGAAGTCGAACGCACCCACGCAGCCGGCCTCAGAGGCGCGCTCGTTCCCGCGGTTCCCGCGACGGGTCATTACGCGGAGGAACGATTCGATCCACTCTGGGCAGCCTTGGCCGAGCGACACTGGCCGGTATCGTTCCACGTCCTCACTGGAGGCGGCAACGGAGACCCGACCCTCGGCACAAGGATCCCCATCACGGGTCTCATGAGCCCCATCCACCACATGCAGGCAACACTGGCCATCCTCATCTTCAGCGGCATCTTCGATCGCCATCCCGAACTGCGAGTGGTCTCAGCCGAACACGACGCGGGCTGGGTGGCCCATTTTGGCTACCGATACGACCAGATGTTCGAGCGGCACCACAACTGGCTGGGAGCAGGAATCAAGCTCGATCGAAACCCGAGCGAGTACCTGATGAGCAACTGCTGGTACACCTTCCAGAAGGATCCCATCGCCGTCGAGACACGTGAACGCGTAGGCACGAGCCAACTACTCTGGGCCAGCGACTACCCCCACTCAGACTCCACGTGGCCGCATTCCCGGCAGGTCATCGAACGCGACTTCAAGGGCGTCCCCCACACGGATCTCGCTGCCATCGTGGGGGGGAACGCGGCAACCCTGTACGGGCTCGACTGAAGGTGCCTCATCGATCCGACCACCCGGTCATCGACTCCGATGGACACGTCGTCGAGTTCATGCCCGCGCTCCTCGAATCCCTGGCAGCCGTGGCAGGACCGGCGGTCGCCAAGCGCTACCAGGATTTTTTCGAACACGGCTTCCTGGCCTGGTACTCGAAAACAAAGAACCAACGCGCCCATCAACGGATGACACGCGGGCCGTGGTGGGCCCTGCCGGCAGAAAACACCCTGGATCGCGCCACAGCCAGCCTGCCCCGCCTCCTGTATCACCGGCTCGATGAAATCGGCATTGATTATGCCGTCATGTATCCCAGCACAACCCTCATTGCGCCAGAACTCTCCGACGAAGAACTGCGGCGATCGGTCTGCCGAGCCGTCAATGTTCTACACGCCGAAATCTTTCGCGAGTATCGAGATCGACTCACGCCAGCGGCCGTGATCCCCATGCACAGCCCCGAGGAAGCGATCGATGAACTCGACGTCGCTGTAGGAGAATTGGGCCACAAGGTGATCATGATGGCCGGTGTTGTCCGGCGCCCGGTTCCCGCCGCAGCAGAACTCTCGATCGAAGCCGCCTCCTACGGAGGCTGGATCGATTCCCTCGCCGTCGACAGCGAACACGATTACGACCCAGTCTGGAAGCGCTGCGTGGAACTCGGCGTGTCGCCAACATTTCACTCGACGCTCCAAGGCTTCGGCACCCGCGCCTCCATCTCGAACTACGTCTTCAACCACCTGGGCGCCTTCGCGGCTGCGGGTGAAGCCACCGCTCGTGCACTCTTCCTCGGTGGTGTGACCCGGCGTTTCCCATCGCTCCGATTCGCATTTCTCGAAGGCGGTGTCGGATGGGCGTGCAACCTCTATTCGGACCTGGTCGGTCACTGGGAAAAGCGGGGAGGAGATCGAGTTCGCGCCTACGACCCATCCGCGATCGATGGGGAACTGCTGGTGGATCTATTCGAACGCTACTCCGAGCCGAGCTATCGGGACAAACTCAATCAGATCACGGGCTCTGTCGGCCTCCACGTAACCCCAGAAGACGAATCCGCCCTGGACGAATTTTCGGCCTGCCGCATCGAACGAGCCGAAGACATCCGCACCCTCTTTGCAGACCCTTTCGTTTTTGGCTGCGAGGCCGATGACCCGATCAATGCATGGGCGTTCAACGAGAAACTCAATCCCTTTGGCGCTCGGATGGCGGCGATTTTCAGTTCCGACATCGGGCACTGGGACGTCCCCGACGTGACCCGAGTCACGGACGAAGCCTGGGCGATGGTGGAGCACGGATTCATCAGCGAACGCGACTACCGGGACTTCACCTTCGCGACACCTGGACGCTTTTGGACTGCGAACCGGCCCGATTTCTTTCACGGCACCGCGGTAGAAAGCGCCGTCGCGACCCTACTATCGGAGAGTCCCGAATCCGAGACGTGAGTCCGCACCGAGCCTTCGGGACACGTTCCACCAAGACGAAGGGAAAAGCCCCCTCAATCGCTCGCTCGCCCGCGCATGCGCTCCTCTCTCACTTTCAGAAGCGGGCTCTCACGACGCCACATGTAACACGAATCTTCACGTCCTCCGATGGTCGCCAGATCCGTGCGGCGACCGTTCCCGGAGCCGTCGCTCAACCCCATCGACTCCGTCCGATCCATCAATGCTGCCAGACACTGGATGAAACCCGGAGCCACTTCGAGCAAACCCTCCAATACGAGCCGATCCGCCGGCGCGGAAAACAAACCAAAACACTTGCCTGCAACTCCCGAGACCATCGAATGGCCCAACAAATCCCTGACCTCCGCGCTGCGGTCGTTCCAAATCCCGTCCGACGTACCTTCTTCGCCTCGTAGTCTCTCGCCCAAACGAATCTCGGAGATCTGCAGGGCCTTCACGTCGACACCGAAAATCGCCCGAACCTCGTCGTGGCGAGCCAGGCGGGCCATGGGTTCATCTACGTCCTCCACCGGCCGGGTGTAAACATCCGAAAGATTCAAACTCAGCTGGAGTTTCCGGTCTCCGTCGCCGCAAACACCATCCACGAAGACACTCCGATAGTAGAAACGCTCACCCGATTGCCGCCTCGGGCCGAACCCGCTGGCGCTCTCGAGGTCGAGCGCGCGAGTCACGACGCCCACAAGGCAATGAAACAGCGTCAGAATGTGGGAGCAGGCTCGCGCCCCCCCCAAGCCGCTGGACAACTTGCCGGAGAAGTCTGCATTCAGAGACTCACCCACGAAGCTCTGTACGAGATGGGCCGGGTCTCGGCAGCTCTCTCCTTCACTTTCCGAACTCGGCTCGTAGGCGATCACCGGCTGGCGCACCCTTATATTTTCGAGGCAACGCGTCTCCGCAGATACGTCACCCGCCAACTCCATCTGGTGGACGATGCCAGCGCTTTGAAAGCCATCGCCCATGGGCATCCAACCCGCCTTGCGCAGGTCGAAAATCTTGGCGTCGAAGCGCACCACTCCGGCATCCGCCTGATACAGCCCCACCGACAAGCAGCGGGTGTGGATGGGTTCACCTTCGACGAAGAAATTCAAGTTTTCACTCCTGTTCGACCCCCGCGCGAATCGGATCGGCAACGGTGCCCGAGGTATACCCGCTCTGGCGGGCCCGAGCGAGCGGCACCGTCTTCCCGGAGGAGAGCTGGCAAAAGTGATACCCTCTCAACCGAAGAGAGAGGCCAAAGACCCTTTGCATTCGGCCACAAGCCGTTGCGCCCCCCCCCTCAAACGCAGCAATCCAACCAGCGGGAATCCCAGGCAGTCAGCGGGGACCCAAGCAGTCAGAGACAACCAGAGGAGATGGACATGCATGACCTGGTGATTCGAGCCGGAACGATCGTGGACGGTCGGGGGGCAGAGCCCGTCACCGGTGACGTGGCTATCGAGAACGGACGAATCACCGAGGTGGGCCGAGTCCAGGGTGCCAGTCGCCGCGAAATCAATGCCGACGGTCTCCTGGTCGCCCCGGGCTTCGTCGACGTCCACACCCACTACGATGGTCAGGTCACATGGGACCCGATGCTCAGCCCATCCTGCTGGCACGGCGTGACCACGGTGGTCATGGGAAACTGCGGGGTCGGGTTCGCCCCCGTCGCTCCCGAGCGCCGCGATTGGTTGATCGGACTGATGGAAGGCGTGGAGGACATCCCGGGCACGGCACTCGCCGAGGGAATCCGCTGGGAATGGGAGACCTTCCCCGAGTATTTGGACGCCATCGAACGCCTCCCGCGGGCCATCGACGTGGGCGCTCAACTCCCTCATGCAGCGCTTCGCACCTACGTGATGAGCGACCGCGGCGGTGACCATACGCAGACTCCCACCCCTGATGAAATCGAGCGGATGTCCGAGCTCGCGCGGGAAGCCATGGAAGCCGGGGCCCTGGGCTTCACGACTTCGCGCACCGTGAATCACCGTTCGGTCAACGGCGAGCCCACCCCCAGCCTCACCGCCAGCGAGGATGAGTTGGTAGGAATCGCCCGAGGCGTAGGGCAGGCGGGAAAGGGCGTCTTTGAGGTGGTCGCCGACTTCATCGACTTGAAGACCGAATTCGCTCTGCTGCGAAACATGTGCGAGGTGAGCGGCCGGCCCATGTCGATCACTGTCCTCCAAAACGACCGTCAGCCTGGGCAGTGGCGCGAGTTGCTCGACCTCATCGGCGCCGCAGCGGCCGACGGCCTGCAGGTCAAGGGCCAGGTGGCCACTCGCCCTGTGGGACTCCTGATGAGTCACGAGAGCAAGGTCAACCCCTTTGCTCCGTCTCCGAGCTATCGGGCCCTCGCCGATCTGCCGCTCCAGGATCGAGTCGAACGCCTGCGGAACTCCGAGGTGCGCCAGCGCATCCTGGCCGAGGGCGGCGAACTTCCCGATTTTATCCCCGGAGGATTCAACAAGCTCTTCGCCCTCGGCAATCCGCCACGATATGAACCCGACGCCAGTGAATCCCTGGGGGCTCGTGCCCAGCGAGAAGGTCGCAGTGTTCAAGAGATTGCCTACGACATCATGCTCGAAGACAAAGGCCGTGGAGTCTTGTACGTCCCCGTCATGAACTACACCGACTACAATCTCGATGCGCTGCGAGAGATGCTCTTGGACCCGAACACCGTGCCAGGTCTTGGAGATGCTGGCGCACACTGCACACTGATCTGCGACGGGAGTTTTCCCACCTACCTGATCACTCATTGGGGTCGCGATCGAGATCGGGGCGAAGGCATTCCCCTGCCTCTCCTGATCAAGAGCCAGACACGCGACACCGCCGAGTTGGTGGGATTGAACGATCGCGGACTCATCGCCCCGGGCATGAAGGCCGACGTCAACCTCATCGACTTCGAGGCGCTCGCCGTGCGTAGCCCTGAGATGCGCCACGACCTGCCGACGGGTGCC
The DNA here is from genome assembly GCA_022447545.1 of Myxococcota bacterium. Lineage (GTDB taxonomy): Bacteria > Myxococcota_A > UBA9160 > UBA9160 > SMWR01 > JAKVBI01. The sequence goes on along the minus strand of JAKVBI010000010.1, from coordinate 6,548 downwards.
AAACGCCTGGTTCAAGCGGCCGACGGCTACCACACCACGATCGTCTCCGGTGAGATCGTGCTGGAACAGGGTGAACACAGCGGTGCGCTGCCTGGCCAACTGGTGCGTGGAGCCCGAGGAGCCTGACTCCCCGGGGGCACACCCCGGAGAACCCTCAGCCGAGCCCCAAACACCCGAGTTATACTCTGGGTTCGCGCCGCTCCCCGTACTGACTGCGCGAACCGGGAAAACACCCGTGCGCCACCTGCTACGCCTCTTCCTACTCGCTTCGTTCGGTTTGTTTCCCTTCGAAACAGCCCGCGCAGAACCCATCGATGTCGATGCCTCCGCCATCGCACTGGACCATCTGCGCAACGATTCCTACTCAACGCGCAAGGCCACCACGTACGAAACAGAGTTCGAAGTCCGCGACCAAAATCACACCCGGAGAACCGGGGTCACCTCGGTCCATGTGCGCCAAAAGATCGAGGACATCGAGATCCATGGCGCCGACATCACTGTGGTGGTGGGGCCCACGGGCGACATTCTCCATCCGGGACGCCGACTCACGCATCCGACGCGCCGGAACCCCCTTCCAACGATACCCACACTTTCCCCACACGAAGCGGTCGAAGCCGCCGCTCGGCATCTCGGACTCCGAATGACCGAGCCTCTGAAACCGTCATTCAGTGACTCGGGCCCGCAACGCAGAACCCGATTCAACAGAGCCGGCTTGTCCCGTGACGAAATCTCCGTCGCTCTACTCTACTTCCCACGTAACGGCGAACTCCATCTGGCCTGGGGCGTCGTACTTCAACCCTTGGATGGCGGAAACTGGTGGCACATTCTCCTGGACTCGACAAATGGGGAAGTACTCGCCCAATACGACTGGATCGAACACGAGAGCTACCGGGCCTTCGATCTCCCTTTGGAGAGCCCCGATCAGGGAAATCGGAACCTCGTTACCGAACCCTCGGACCCCATCGCGTCGCCCTTCGGATGGCACGATACCAACGGAGTAATCGGCGCCGAATTCACCGACACGAGGGGCAACAACGCCCGGGCCCAGGAAGACTCGGATGCCAACAATGTCGCTGACACGAGGCCCGATGGAGGAGCCGGGTTGAGTTTCGATATCCCACTGGACTTCCAAAGGGTTCACAACGAAAACCGAGATGCATCCGTCGTCCAACTCTTCTACATGGCCAACCGCATCCACGACCTCTTCTATGCTCACGGATTCGATGAAGCCAATGGAAACTTCCAGGCAAACAACTACGGCCGAGGGGGCGTCGGGGGAGATCCCGTGCTCGCCGACACGCACGACGCCGCAGACACCAACAACGCCCGCTTCGGCACGCCTCCGGAAGGCACGCCCCCACGCATGGAGTTGTTTCTCTTTTCAACCCCGAACTCGTTGACCGTCAACTCACCCACCAACCTGGCGGGCACTCTCTCGACCCGGCCGGCAGCCTTTGGACTCGCCGCGGGGATACCTGGCGTGCAAGCCGACTTGGTTCGTGCTCTGGACGCTGCCAACAACGACGGACCCGCGACCACCGACGGATGCTCACCGTTCATCAATTCCGAGCAGGTCAGCGGAAACATTGCACTCATCGACCGAGGCACGTGCTTTTTCGTCGAAAAAGTAGAAAACGCACAAGACGCCGGAGCCGTGGGCGCCGTCATCGCCAACAACGCGGGCGACGCGGTCCTCACCATGGCAGGCACTGGGGACGAACCCACCCTCACGATCCCTTCTTTCTTCATCGGGCAAAGTGACGGCGAAGCATTGGCCAGCGAAATCTCCTCGGAATCGGCGGTCAACTTGACGCTACGAGGTAATCCCAACCGCGACTCGGCGTTCGATGCCGGTATCATCGCCCATGAGTACGGACACGGAGTCACCGAACGACTGACGGGCGGCGCCTCGAACGTGGACTGCCTCAACGAGGGCCAGAACCTGGGCCTTGCCGAAGGCTGGAGCGATTTTTTTGGGCTCGCCTTCACGACCAAGGCCGACGACCAGGCGGCCGATGCTCGACCGATTGGAACCTACCTACTGAGCCAACCACCCAATGGACCGGGAATTCGAACTCAACCCTACAGCACGGATCTCGTGGTCAACAACCTCACCTTCGCGGATATCGCGAGCCAACGCGGCCGTCACGGCATTGGAGAAGTCTGGGCCAACACACTCTGGGAGGTGTACTGGAACCTGGTTCACGCCTATGGCTTCGACCCGGAACTCGGCTCCGGCAACGGCGGCAACCAACGCGCGATGGACCTCGTTCTCGACGGTCTAAAACTCCAGAACTGCAACCCCACCTTCCTCGAGGCCAGAGATGCCCTGCTCCTGGCCGAGAATGCTGGTGACGGGACCCAGGAATGCCTCCTTTGGGCGGCCTTTGCCAAACGCGGCATGGGGGCATCGGCAAGTGACGCAGGCAACCCGAACTCACTGGAGGTGACCGAAGCCTTCGACATGCCGCCCCAATGCTCGGAGTACTGTGGAGACGGTATCATTCAAACCGGCGAGACTTGCGAAGACGGCAACCTCCAAACCCTCGATGGGTGCTCCTCGCGTTGCCGGATCGAAACGGCCCTACCCTTCTCGGGCACCGCCAATGGCGGCCGCATCGTCCTGACCCTTTCCGGGGTGTCTCTTGAGGTCACCACCCTTGCCGGCGACTCCGCCACGGCGGTCGCCAACCGTCTCGCCCAGGCGATCCTCGCCGACCCGTCACTGGTGGCCATGGGAGTCACTGCGGTTGCCGTAGCCGAAGGCGTGGTCACTGACGCTACCGTCGATGCCTTCACCGTTGAAGACACCGGCCTGGCCCCGCCCTTGCCTGCCCTGCCTGGTAGAGTCGCGTGGGGAGCCGCCCTCCTCACCTCGGCCATCGCGGCCTTGAAACTACGATCCCATCGGGCCGGAGCACACCGATCGCGTCGCCCCTGAGAAAACGACGCACTCCAAAGCTCTGCGCCATCGAAGCGATATAGATCATTCCAGTTCGTATTCGTGCAGGCCCGCCTCGGCGTGGAGCTTTTGATACACCTTGAAGTCGCCTGGAAACAAGAATGGAGCACGTCCGTTGTCGAAACGGTAGTAGCTATTGCAGGACGAAGCCCCCCACGAATAGTGTTCGAAGCGCGGAAGCAACCAATCGTTGTAATCCCGACTCAGTGACTCCCTCACGCCCATCGCTCTCGCTCCCGCCGTTCGCATCTCCTCCAACAGGCGCACAATGGTTTCGATGTTCTGCTCGATCGTCACAAAATAGGGGACGTTCAGCACCAAACCGTTGGGACCCGCGGCGAAGAAATAATTCGGGAAGCCCGGCACCGCGATCCCCTTGTGGGCTTCGGGCCCTTCCCTCATGACCTTTTCCAGGGAATCGCCACGTGCCCCGACGACATCGATACGGTCAAAATCTAGAATGCGATACCCCGTGCAGTACGCGATCACGTCGACATCAATCTCCCGTCCATTCGAGAGAAGGATGGAGTGAGGCCGCACCTCTTGAAGACTCGATGGGATCAGTTCGACATGATCCTCATTCAAGGCGGGATAGAAATCATCGGACACGAGTCCCCGCTTGCAGGCGTAGTGACTTCTGGGGGTGACGATCTCGCGCAATTCAGGATCCGTGACCGCCTGATGGATGAACTTTCGCGCACGATCCTCGAACTGCTCCATCCGCTTGTGACCGATCGTTGCAGCCTGATCCACCATGCCCATCATAAAACGCTGAATCTTCTGGGTCAGCCGCATCAGCGGCGGGACGCGTCGATACCACGCCCGCTTCCGATCGGAATAAAACTTTCGCCCGCGAGGCATGATCCAATTCGGTGTCCTCTGAAGCACCGTCACGCGTCCAGCGACCTTCGCAACTTCTGGAACGATCTGCACCGCACTCGCCGCCGAACCAACGATCGCGATGTGCTTCCCGCTCAGATCAAAATCGTGATTCCAATCGGTCGAATGCCAACTCTGCCCGGCAAAGCTGTCCATCCCCTTGACTTCGGGGTAAAGCGCGGTGTGCTGATTCCCCATGGCGTTGATGATGACGTCGAACTCAAAAGATTCGCCGGCCGCACTTTCGAGCCTCCAGACCCCACCCCCCTGATAGACCGCACGGGTAATCCTCGTATTCAACCGAATGTGAGAATCGAGGCCGAACGCCGTGGCGCATCGTTCCAGATAGGCCTGGATTTCCGGTTGCTCGACGAAGCTGGCGCTCCAATCCGGATTCGGCGCGTATGAAAACGTATAGGAGTGCGCCCAGACATCACAGGCAAGGCCTGGGTAACTCTGGTTGTGCCAGGTCCCTCCGACTCCCGAGGACTTCTCAAAAATCGTGAATTCCCCAAACCCTTTAGCGAGCAGCTCATGCCCTGCCGCCAGGCCCGAGGGGCCCGCACCGATGATGGCAATTCGAAGAGGCGATGAGTCCGACATAAAGACCTCCTACAGCGTGGATGAGATCGGGTACGGGTACACGATCTCGGACTCGAATCCACCCCCCCTTGGGGGGGCTTGTCGCCGATTCCGGCCAAAGCTCACACACCCTCCCCTCGCCGTGCCTCGATGCGGTAGGGTGGGCATTTCCTCGAGCCCAAGCCTCGATTCCGTCTGCCGGATCGCGGAACTCAGGGCCTCGAAAAGATCACGGGAGGAACCTCGGTGCACGGCCTGCGCGGCATTCGAGTCATCGACTTCAGCAACCGGATTTCCGGTGCCTATGTGACAAAACTCCTGGCAGACGCGTACGCAGACGTCATCAAGGTGGAGCCCCAACAGGGCGACCCGCTGCGGCGTTGGTCCGCCAGCCACCGGGATCTCAGCGACGAGGACGGAGCTCTCTTCCAATTCCTGGCCTGTTCAAAACGGTCCGTCGTCGGAGCCCCCTCGGACCCTTCAGTTCTCGAACTCGTCGAAGGCGCAGACCTGGTGGTCGAGACCTTCGAACCGGGGAGTTTCAATGGCCGTCAGTGGTGCGAGCGATTCCCCGGCCTCGTGGTCCTTTCGATCAGCCCCTACGGGCAGGAGGGCCCCTACGCGAACCGTCCCTCGTCGGATCTGACCATCCAGGCCGAAAGCGGGGGGATCTCCGGCCGGGGACTTCCCGACCAGCCCCCTGTTCAATGCGGCGGGCTGATCACCGAATGGATCGGGGGCACCTTCGCCTCCGTTGCGGGTCTCGCCGCCGTCATGCGCGCCAAACAAACAGGACAGGGCGAGCACATCGATTTCTCGCTCTGCGAGGTCATGAATATTGGCTCCACCGTCTATGTGGACCTCATGGCCAGCCTGCTGGGCCGTCCCGAAAGCATCGGACCCAGCCGATCCGTCGAGTTACCGTCCATCGAGCCGACTAGCGATGGTTGGGTCGGCTTCAACACGAACTCCCGCCAACAATTCAACGATTTCTGCCTCATGATCGAAAGACCCGACCTTTCGGATGCCGAGATCGAGTGGTGGAACGTCGGTGTTCGCAACGAGCGAATGGACGAATGGAACGAAATGGTTCGGGCCTGGACGACACGACACACCACAGAGGAAGTCGTGGAAAAAGCCAGCATGCTCCGCATTCCCGTCGCGCCTGTGAACTCCGGACGCATGGTATTCGACCATCCGCACTTCCAAGCGCGCGGCAACTACGTTGCAAACCCACGAAGTGGGTTCCTGCAACCCGCCCCGAGCTACATCTTGGGAGGTGAACGCCCTCGACCCCCCGAACCCCCGCCCCACCTGGGAGAGCACAACGACACCCTCGAAGCACCCAGCCAGCCCCGTCGGCCCGGCACGTCGCCGGGTCGGGCCCAGAATCCCAAGTTGCCTCTGGAGGGTGTTCGGATCCTCGATTCAACGGCGTGGTGGGCCGGCCCCTCGGCCTGCCAGATGCTCGCGCACCTGGGTGCCGACGTCATTCGGATGGAAGCCTGCCAAAAGCCCGACGGAATGCGCATGGCCGGTGGAATGTTCATCTCCCAGGATTGCTGGTGGGAGCGGTCACACATCACCCTCGCTGCCAACACCAACAAGCGCGGCATTACGCTGAACCTGGGCGATCCCGCTGGCCTCGCAGTGTGTAAGCGCCTGATTGCCGAATCCGACGTCTTCGTCGAAAATTTCTCGCCGCGCGTCGTGGAGGGATTCGGTCTCGATTGGGATTCGGTGCACGCCCTGAACCCGCGGACCATTCAGGTCCGAATGCCTGCCTTCGGACTTTCTGGCCCCTGGCGCGAAAACGTGGGATTCGCACAAACCATGGAGCAGATCTCAGGACTCGCCTGGGTCACGGGCCACGCCGAAGACCAGCCACGAATCCAACGAGGCCCCTGCGACCCACTGGCTGGGATGCACGCTGCTTATGCGGTCCTGGTCGCCCTCGCCGAGAGAGAACACACCGGCGAAGGCAAGTTGCTCGAGTGCACCATGGTCGAAGGTGCACTCAATGCTGCTGCCGAAATCGCCATCGAGTGGTCGGCTTATGGCGTCGAACTCCAGCGCGCTGGAAACCGAGGACCCCAGGGCTCGCCTCAGAACATCTACGCGTGTC
>JAKVBI010000001.1:411907-427435 GCA_022447545.1 Myxococcota bacterium | reverse complement strand
CCAGGGCCTCGTGCTCGAGCAGTGCGCCGTGTAGATCGAGGGCCTCGCGCAGTCCTTCGGCCATCACGAGCCCGAGGGCGATGCGGTCGGTGACCTCGATGTCGGCGTTCTTGCGTGCAGTCTGGACGCGGCGGATCAGATCGCGCACGTGGCCTTCGGCGATGAGCTCGTCGGACAGCTGAGTGTCGAGGGCCACCATGGTGTCGTTGGCCTCGGCGGCCACCAGGCCCTCGGGGCTCTTCACGTCCACCAGGAAGGCATCGGGTCCGAAGTTCAGGGTCTCTCCCGCGACCTCGACTTCGACCTCCTCGCCACGCTCGACCTGGGCAGCCACCGCAGCGGCGTCGAGTTCGGCCAGGGCGGCCTTGAAGGCGGGGACCCGCTTGCCGAGCTGCTTGCCCACCACCGGTAGATTGGGGCGTAGCTCGTAGCCCACCAGGCTCTCGCCGCTGGCCAGCACCTCGATCTGTTTGACGTTGAGTTCGGCCAGGATCAGCTCGCGAAAACGAGTCACGCCCTCGCGGCGCGCATCGTCACTGGTGCCCACCAGTACCCGCTGCAAAGGCTGGCGGGTGCGGATCTGGGCCTGGGAGCGCGCCGAGCGCGCGAGCTCGATGATGGTACGGGCCGTCTCCATGTCGGCCACCAACGCGTCGTCGACACGCGCCTCGTCGGCTTCGGGCCACTGGGCGAGGTGGACCGAGTCGGGAGCCTCGGGGTCCACCGAGCGAACCAGATTTTCGTGCAGCACCTCGGAGACGAAGGGCGCCATGGGGGCCATGAGCTTCGTGACACAGGTCAAAGCCTCGTAGAGGGTCTGATAGGCGGAGCGCTTGTCGTCGCCGTCTTCGTTCTTCCAAAAGCGTCGCCGGTTGGTGCGCACGTACCAGTTGGACAGATCCTCGACGACGAACTCCTGGATTCCGCGAGCCGCTCGGGTGGCGTCGTAGGCGTCGAGGCTGGCGGTGGTGTCGCGCACCAGGGCCTGGCTGCGGGCCAGTAGCCAGCGATCCACGGGTGGCCGCGCGTCGTCGGGGATCGGGGTGGCGAGGTCCGGCTCGTCGATGCGGGCGTACAGGACGAAAAATCCGTAGAGGTTCCACAGGGTGAGGAAGAAGCTGCGCAGGACATCGCCCACCGCCTGTTCGGAGAAGCTTTTGTTCTGGCCGGCGGGGCTCGTGGCGTAGAGGTACCAGCGCAGGGCATCGGCGCCGAACTCGTCGATCACCGAGCCTGGGTCCACGGTGTTGCCACGCGATTTGGACATCTTGCGGCCCTGGGCATCGTTGATCAGGCCGAGCACCACACAGTTGCGAAAGGCCGAGCTCACCGGTGCCAGCTCGGCCAGGGCACCCGGGGCGCGGCCGCTGGCCGAGTCGCCGGGGTCCGTGAGCAGTACGGCCAGGGCATGGAGGGAGTAGAACCAGCCGCGTGTCTGGTCGACTCCTTCGGAGATGAAGTCGGCGGGGAAGCTCGCCAGCATCTCCTGCTGGTTTTCGAAGGGATAGTGCCACTGGGCGTAGGGCATGGCGCCGGACTCGAACCACACGTCCACCGTGTAGGGGACGCGGCGGTAGCGATGGCCCTCGTGGTCGAACTCGATGTCGTCGACGAAGGGGCGGTGGAGGTCGAGGCCCGAGAGGTCGCGCTCCGACAACTCGGCAAGCTCTTCGACACTGCCCACACACATCCGGTGCTGGCCATCCTCGCTCTGCCAGATGGGGAGCGGGCAGCCCCAGAAACGTTCGCGCGAAATCGCCCAGTCGACGTTGCCCTCGAGCCACTTGCCGAAACGGCCGCCGCGGATGCTGTCGGGCACCCAGTGGATGTCCTGGTTGATGGCCACCAGGGCGTCGCGCACCGCGGTGGTGCGAATGAACCAACTCGACTTTGCGTAGTAGAGCAGGGGGCTGTCGTCGCGCCAGCACAACGGGTAGGCGTGCTCGACGCGCTCGGAGCGATACAGAGCGCCACGCTCCATGAGATCGCGGCTCAGGTCGTCGTCCACTTCTTTGAAGAATCGCCCCGCGTAGCGGCCTGTTTCACCGTCGCCTGTTTCGCCCACCTCCGGGTGGAAGTGCCCGGTCAGGTCGGCGCTGAACACGATGGGCAACCCGTAGCGGTTGCCCACTTCGAGGTCTCCGTAGGCGGGTGCGATGTGGACGATGCCCGTGCCGTCTTCGAGGCTCACCATGTCGTCGGCAATCACCTGGTAGGCGTCGTCCAGGCTCGAGCCCTCACGCACGCGGCCGCGTAGCAGGGGGGCGTAGCGCAGCCCCTCCAGAGCCCGGCCCGGTGCGGTGCCCAACACCTCCACGGACTGCTCCTGAAAGGTGGCCTCCACGAGGGCCTGGGCGACGACGTAGAGGTCACTCGCGCTGGCGTCGCCGTGACGGCGCGGCGCGCGCACCAGTACGTAGGGGGCGTCGGGGTTCACGGCCAGGGCCACGTTGGCGGGTAGCGTCCAGGGAGTGGTGGTCCACGCCGTCAGGTGCACGGAGGCCTGGGGGTCGCCGGCATCCAGTCCATGCTTGGCCAGGTCGGCGCCGGTGGCGGCGAACTTCACCCAGACCGAAGGGTCATCGACGCCTTCGGTCATGCCCTGGGAGACTTCGTGGTCGGCCAGCGAGGTGTTGCAGCGCGGGCAGTGCATGGTGATCTTGAAGTCTTCGAACAGCAGGTCGCGGTCCCACAGGGTCTTCAGGATCCACCAACACGTCTCGATGTAGTTGTTCGTATAGGTGATGTAGGCGCTGTCGAGGTCGATCCAGAAGCCGATGCGGTCGGTCAGCTGCTCCCAGTCCTCGATGTAGCGGAACACCGAATCGCGACAGCGCTGGTTGAACTCGGCGATGCCGAAGCGCTCGATGTCGCTTTTCTGGGTGGAGCCGATCTCCTTCTCGACGGCGACCTCTACCGGCAGCCCGTGGGTGTCCCAGCCGCCCCTACGGCGCACCTGGTGGCCGCGCATGGTCTGGTAGCGGGGGTAGAGGTCCTTGATGGCCCGAGCGCTTACATGGTGGATGCCCGGGCGCCCGTTGGCGGTGGGCGGACCCTCGTAGAAGATGTATTCGCCGCGGGTGCCGGGCCGCTCGAAGGAGCGGCGCATGACGTCACGCTGCTTCCACTGCTCGAGCACTTCGCGCTCGAGGTCGGGGAAGTGGACCTTGAGATCGACCGGCTCGAACATGCGCCGCGGCTCCGGGGGGAACGGGTTGAGGGCGTGACTGTGTGAGGGCGCTCAACATAGGACCCCGCCCGGCATCCAGCCAGCATTCCGGGGAGTGCCGGGTGGAGGGGGCTGGCGGGGGCTCGAAGGTGGGGGTCGGGGCGCCGGTCAGTCGAGGTCGGCGATCCAGGCCGCAATGGCGCCGCCAATCTCGTCGGGGGAGTCCTCCTGGAGGAAGTGGATGCCGGGCACCGTCACCTCCTCGGTGCTGGGCCAGTTGCGGCAGTACTCCCGTGCGTCGCCACGCAGGATGGCGCCGGGCTCGGCGTTGATGAAGAGCTTGGGGACGGGGCTCTCGGCCAGCCAGCCCCCGTAGTTCTCGACGATCTCGACCACCTCGGCGGGCTCGCCCTCGATGGGGATCTGGCGCGGCCAGGTCAGGGTGGGGCGTCGGCTCTCGCCGGGCTCGCTGAAGGGGTGGCGGTAGTGGTCCATCTCCTCGTCGCTCAGGGTGCGCATGATCGAGCTGGGGAGCACCTGCTCGACGAAGGCATTCTGCTCGAGGACCAGCTGCTCGCCGGCCGGCGAGCGGAAGGCCTGAAAGACACCCGTGGCGGCGCGGGGCCATTCGTCCCAGACCAGGGGTTTGACGATGGCTTCCATGTAGGCGATTCCGCGCACGGCGTCGCGGTTGCGGTTTGCCCAATCGAAGCCCAGCGCCGACCCCCAGTCGTGGATGACCAGGGTCACGCGCTTGCGGATTTCCAGGGCGTCGAGGAAGGCGTCGAGGTAGCTGCGGTGCTCGACGAAGGTGTAGCGGTCGGGGCCGCTGGGCTCGAGCTTCTCGGAGTCGCCCATGCCGATCAGGTCCGGGGCGATACAGCGGCCGTGGGGCTCGAGGTGCGGGATCACGTTGCGCCACAGGTACGAGGAGGTGGGGTTGCCGTGGAGGAAGACGATGGGGTCGCCCTTGCCGACGTCCACGTAGGCGAGGCGTTTACCGAGGACTTCCAGGTGGCGTTTGGGGTGGGGGGATTCGGGGGAGATCGGCATGTCAGAGGCCCTCCACGAGGATGAAGTTGGCGCCGGGTGCCGACGCGGTGCGGGTGGGGATGATGGCCTGGTAGGGGTCCGAGTCGTACCAGCTCTGGGCACTGTCGCGATCGGGGAACTCGAAGATGACGTTCAGGGCCCGGGGTTCGTCGCCCTCCAGGCGCGAGGCGGGCCCTGCGGCCAGCACCCGCCCACCGGTGTTCGAGAGAGACTTCAAGACGCCCCCCTGGTAGGTCTTGAAGGTGTCCCAGTCGTTCACGTCGAGCTGGGCGATCAGGTAACAGGCCATGGGGGGCCTCCTGGCGGGTGGGGCGACCCGCGGCGCGCCCGCAAGCAATACGGGGAAGGGGGGCGGGGGTCAAGGGTGGGTGGGGTGAGGGTCACGAGGTGAGGGTCTGGGGGCGCGGATGGGCCTAGAAATCCCCGGGGTCGATGGCGTCGAGCGGCTCGGCGCCGGCGATGATCGAGGGCAGGAGGGCGGTGGCGCGCGGCAGAAGCTGGGCGGCGTAGAAGCGCGCGGTGGCGACCTTGGCGTCGAGGAAGGTCGTGGAGGCGTCGGCGCCCCGGCATTTGATGGCGGCGGTCGCGCAGTGGATCAGCAGGGCGCCGCCGGTGGTGGAGCCCAGCATCTCGAGAAATGGGGTGGCGCCGGCGGCAGCTGAGCGCGGTTCGCGGGCGATGGCCTGCACGAGCCAGTCACCGGCGCGGTCGAGGGCGTCGAGGGCATCGCCCAGACAGCGGGCGGCGTCGGACAGTTCGTCACCACTGGCGTCGGCGTCGGCCTGCATGTCGCGCAACTTGGCGAGGTGCGCGCGCAGCACGGCGCCTTCGCCCATGGCGACTTTGCGCAGCACCAGATCCATGGCCTGGATGCCGTTGGTGCCTTCGTAGATGGAGGTGATGCGGGCGTCGCGCAGGTACTGGGCGACGCCGGTCTCCTCCACGTAGCCCACTCCGCCGTGGACCTGCATGGCGGCCGATGCCACCTGGGTGCCGGTGTCGCTGAGCCAGGCCTTGGTGATGGGGGTGAGCAGGGCCACAGCGTCGGCGGCGCGTGCGCGCTCGTCGGCATCGGGGTGGTGGAAGGAGCGGTCCATTTCGGCGGCGCTCAGGTACAGGAGGCAACGCATGGCTTCGGTCTGGGCGCGCATGGTGAGCAGGGTGCGGCGCACGTCCACGTGGTCGGCGATGGGCGACGCCGTTCCATCGCTGGCTTCGAGGCCCAGGGCCCGACCCTGGCGACGCTCGCGCGCGTACTCGGTGGCCGCCTGGTAGGCGCGCTCTCCCACGCCCAGGCCCTGGAGGCCCACGATGATCCGCTCGCGGTTCATCATGGTGAACATCTGGCGCAGGCCCTGGTTTTCCTCACCCACGAGGTAGCCCACGGCCCCTTCATTCTCGCCGTAGGCCATCACACAGGTGGGGCTGGCATGGATGCCGAGTTTGTTCTCGAGGGACACGACGTTCATGTCGTTGCGCTGCCCCAGCTCGCCATTGGGACCGGCCAGTTGTTTGGGCACCAGGAACAGCGAGATGCCGCGGCTGCCGGCCGGGGCGTCGGGGGTCCGGGCCAGCACGAGGTGGACGATGTTGTCGGTCAGGTCGTGGTCGCCGTAGGTGATGAAGATTTTCTGACCCGACAGGCGGTAGCTGCCGTCGCCCTGCGGTGTGGCCAGGGTGCGGATGGCCGCGAGATCGCTGCCTGCCTGGGGCTCGGTGAGGTCCATGGTGGCGGTGATCCGGCCCGTCACCAGGGGCTCGAGGTAGGTGTCACACAACTCGGGCGAGCCGTGCTGGGCCAGGGCTTCGATGCCGCCGTCGCTCAAGGTGGGGCAGAGGCTGAAGGCCAGGTTGGCCGAGGCCCCCATCTCGTGCACGGCCACGGCCACCGTCTGGGGGAGGCCTGCACCCCCGTGCTGTGTGGGGTGTCCCACCGCGCCCCAACCGGCTTCCGTGTAGGCCTGGTAGGCGCGCGCAAAGCCATCCGGGGTCACGACGCCGCCGTCCACCAGGCGCGAATGCTGCTGGTCGCCCACGGCGTTGAGGGGCGAAAGGACTTCCGACGCAAAGCGTCCGGCTTCTTCGAGCAGCCCGGTCACGAACTCCGGGTCCGCGTCCTCGAAGCCCGGCAGAGTCGCCAGACCGGGCAGATCGGCGACGTGCTCCAGGGTGAACAGCATGTCAGCCAGCGGAGCCGTGTATTCGGACATGGATGCCTTCCTCCCCGGGGGCGACGGGCCCCGACTCCCCGTGTTCGATCGGTCGCTCGGCCGACCCATCCGTCTATCGGCCGATCTTCCCGTGACTTTCGGCTCTTCGTTGCCTTGGAGGGTCGGAGGGCCCGAAGGTATCAGATGCGCGTTGGGCGGCCGGAACTCTGCGGCGCGCTCATTCGAAGGCCCGGGGCATTTTCAGGCTCGATTCGGTCAAGCCACCGTTGACGCCGAAGATCTCCCCCGTCACGTAGCCACCAGCTGGTGACGCCAGGTACAGCGCACAGGCGGCGATGTCCTCCACGGTGCCCAGGCGTCCCATCGGGGTCAGGCGGATCATCTCGGCCCGCAACTCGTCGGTGAGCACGGTTTCGAGGGCGGAGGTCAGAGTCGAGCCCACCGCGATGGCGTTGACGCGCACTTTGGGGGCGAAGTCCTGGGCGAGTTCCTGGGTCAGAAATGACAACGCCGCCTTGGCGGTCCCGTAGGCGGCGAAGCCTGCCGAGAGGTGGCGGCCTGCGACGGATGAGATGTTGATCACACAGCCCTCGCCCGCTGTCTCCACCATGCGGGGCACGGCCAACCGGGTCAGTGCAAAGGCCGAGGTCACGTTGAAGTGGTAGGCGGCGTCGAACTCGGCGGGGGTCACGTCGAGGGCGGGCCCGGGTCGCCAGCCTCCGGCGTTGTTGACCACGATGTCGATGCGCCCGAACTCGGCCATGGTTGCGTCCACGAGGGCCTCGAGTTGGTCATCTTGATTCACGTCGCAGGGAACCGCGATGGAACGCCGACCGCGTTGACGCACGGCATCGGCGGTGTCGTCGATTTGTTCCTGGGAGCGCGCGGCCACGGCCACGTCGGCACCGGCCTCGGCGAAGGCCAGGGAGATGGCTTCCCCGATTCCCCGGCCCGCGCCGGTCACGATGGCCACCTGGTCGGTCAGTTTGAAGCGATCGAGAATCATGGGGGTCTCCCTTGTCGTTCCGTTGTGGTTTTGGAGTGGATTGTGGCAAGCGCGTCAGATTTCTGGGTGTGGGCGGGTGGGATCTCTCAGTCCCGGCTCTTGGCCAGGAGATCTTCGCGCAAGCTGCGCGCGGCCAACAGGGCATGGATGGATGCCCAGAAGCCCGCGCACATGGCCAGCATCAAGGCGTAGCGCAAGGAATCCTGGCCCTGGCTCGGTTGGAGCCAATCGCTCACGATGCCTACGAGCAGAGGGCCGAGTCCCAGGCCGATGCCGCTGTTCCCGGCGAGATTCAGGGCCGAGGCGATGGCGCGCATGCGCGGCTTGGCCAGCCCCTGGACCATGGCATTGGAGTTGCCGAGCCACATGGTGTTGAAGAAGGCGGCGGGCACCAGGAAGGCGATGGCGGTCGAGAGGTTCGCGGCGGTCAGGAAACCCAGGCTCAGGGGAACCGCGATGCTGGAGGCGACTGCGGGCAGGTAGCAGTACCAGCGCACGTCGCGCCGGCTCAGGCGGTCGCCCGCGAACCCCGATACCCAGAGTCCCAGGGTGGAGCAGGCCGACATGCCCAGGGCCAGGGTCAGGCCTGCCGCGGAAAGGGACATGCCGTGGCTGCGCATCAGGAAGGGCTGAGCCCAGATGATCAGGGTGTAGTTCGCGAAGGCGTTGAGGCCGCCCATCAGCACGACGTGCCGGAAAGCCGGCAGCTTGAGGAGGAAGCGGATGCACTCGCCCACGCTCTGGGTCTGGGCGCTGTCCTGCAGCCCTTCCACGGCACCGCGGATGGGCTCTTTGACGGTGCTCCAGAGCAGGGCGGCCAGCGCGATCCCGGGCAATCCGAAAAACACGAAGGTCAGGCGCCAACCGAAGCGCTCGCCGATCAGCCCGCCCAGCCCGAAGGCCAGCATGGAGCCCACCACGCCTCCTGAGCCCAGAATCGACAGGGCTGTGGCGCGACGCTCGGGGGGGAAATAGTCGGACAGCAGGGACTGGGTGGGGCCGCTGCCCACAGTCTCCCCGATTCCCACGCCCACGCGTGCCACGAAGATGTGGGTGTAGCTGCGAGCCAGCCCGGTGGCGGCCGTCAGGGCGCTCCAGGCGAATAGCCCTGCGGTGACGATGGCGCGGCGGTTGCCGCGGTCGGCCCAGCGGGCGACGGGAATTGCGGCCAAAATGTGGAAGATCGTGAAGGAAGTGCCCGACAGCAGCCCCATGGCGGCATCCGAGACCTGGAATTCCTGCTTGATGGGCTCGATCAGTAGGGCCAGCACCTGGCGATCCATGACGTTGAGGGCCGTGAGCGCGAAAAAGACGCCGAGCACGTAGTTCGCGTAGGCGCGCGACGGGAGGGCGTTTTTGGGGGGGGTGGGACTCATCGGGGCGTTCTCACACACATGCCCGGGGGCCGATCGTGCCCTGACGCGCCGGCTCGCCTGCCCGGGTGCTTGGCCGTGCCGTTGAAATTCGCGCGGGGTGGGCCCAACATACGCCACCCACGCGGAGAGATGGCCGAGCGGCTTAAGGCGCACGCTTGGAAAGCGTGTGTACCGAAAGGTACCGTGGGTTCGAATCCCACTCTCTCCGCCAAGTTTCGTGCGGTGTCGAATTCGGTAGAATCCGGCGCCGCGTTTGCAAGCGCCCATAGCTCAGTTGGATAGAGCGTCTGGTTGCGGACCAGGAGGTCGCACGTTCGAGTCGTGCTGGGCGCGCCAAACTTCGCTTCGGTGGCCACCGGTTGTTTCCCGATCCGGTGGCCATCGTTGTATGGGGCGCAGATTGCCCGTGGGAACCGGATGGGTGCCCGTACGCTCAGAAGCGGAAGGTCCAGAAAAGCTTGATGAGCGGCTCGGTGCTGGACACG
The DNA here is from genome assembly GCA_022447545.1 of Myxococcota bacterium. GTDB lineage: Bacteria > Myxococcota_A > UBA9160 > UBA9160 > SMWR01 > JAKVBI01. Next base: position 418,175 of record JAKVBI010000001.1, on the reverse strand, counting down.
GAGATTCCATTCTGGGTGTCGAGGTCCTGGTTGAAGACCACGAACAGCTCCCGCCCGTCTTGAACGATCCAGCGCAGCCGGCTGTTGATGCCGATGCTTTCGCTGTCATTGTCCCACTGGACGAGGGTGATCCATGACACGTCGGGGGTGAACTGCACGTTCACGCGGAATTGCACGAGGTGAACGTTGAAGTCCCCTTCGCGAAGCCTCACGGCGTTGAACTCGTAGGCGAGGCCCACCAGCCAGTGGTGTGAGGGACGCCACTCGAGTTGGGGCCAGACACTGAGGCGCCAGCCCGTGTAGAAGCTCCCCCCGCCCACCAGGAGTCGTCCGCGCCGGGCGCGGCTCTGGCTCGACTCGAGGCGGAAGCCGGCCGAGTCGAAGTGGTAGTCGCCCACGGGGATGACCACCCCGGGGTGGATTTCGAAGGGAACGTCGAGGCTTTCGTATTGGTGGCGGTAGACGGGGGAGAACACGTCGGACAGGTTGCTGCGCAACTGGACGGGGCTGATCAGCACGTCGAAGGTCTGGAGGTTGTTGTCGGTGTCTGTGACGACCTTGGTGTTGATCAGCGAGTCGATGGTTCGCAGCAGCCCCGTGCGACGGATGCGGTACCGGAAGTTTGCTTCGTACTCGCGGATGTCGGCTCGATTGACGAAACCCAGGGCCGGGTTGAAGTTCTCCTGAAGCTCCATGAAGCGCAGCAGCCAGCTCACCCGGTCGTTGGGGTAGGCGATGCTGGCGCCGTAGGCCATCTGCTGGTCGTCGATGCCCTCGGTGAAGGTGTGCTGCAGCCAGGCGGTGCCATTGAGGCTCTTGCCGTCCATGAACTGGGTGTTCTTGTAGATGAAGTCGGTACCGACCAGGGTGTTATTGGGCCCTCCGCCAGGGTTGCCGTGGGTCACGATGGCGCCCAGTGTCGACTCGCCGAAAATGTTCATGGCGCCACGGGCCACCGAGAGATTCTGCTGGGAGACGCCTTCGTAGCTGTCCACCTGGGTGTTCAGGACGCCGAGTTTGTAGTCGTTGCCGATCCGACCCGTGACCTTGCCCCCGAACAGCAGGGGCACGGTCTCTCCGCTGGGGGTCAGGCCGATCCGCCGGGAGAAGAAGGGCTCGCCGTTGCCCACGAGATTGGCGAAATCGAAGATCAGTGCGTCTTGGAGGAAGAAGTCACGCCTTTCGGGGTAGAAGAGTTTGAAGCGCGTCAGGTTGACCTGTCGAAGGTCAGCTTCGGTTTCACCGAAGTCGGTGTTGGCGGTGAGGGAGGCCGTGAGGGAGGGCAGGATCTTGTAGAACAGGCTTCCGCTCGGCTCGATTTTGGTGGTGTGTCGGTCCACGGTGTTGTCGTCGATGCGCCGAACCACCATGGTCGGGACGATCTCGAGCCCCAGCCCCTGATCCACTCCGGTCATTCCCTCCAGGATGCCCGCGCGTCCCATGTTGGTGATGAAGCGCTGGGGGGCCGGGTCGGTCCAACGCACCTCCTCGTTGGAACCCGAAATTCCGCGTGAGATGTTCATTCCCCAGGCATCGGTGCCGGGATCGAAGTTGATGGATTGAAAGGGGATTGCGACCTCGAGGCTCCAGCCGTTCTCGTCGATCGTGGTTTGGGCGCGCCAGATGGCGTCCCAGCTGCGCTCGGTGGCGTCACCCTCGAGCAATACGTCCCTCCGACCGCCGCGGGGGTTGACCTCGAAGTAGTAGCCGTTGCGCTTGTCGAGGAAGGGGTCGAGCACGACGCTTACGTTGTCGTCGAAGAAATAGATGTCATCCCGCAGCATGCGGTTGGCGATCATCTGATCAATGGCGTCGTCGAAGCAGCGCACGCCGATGTAAAGTTCCCTGCCGTCGGTGAGCAGGCGGAACTCGGTGCGTTGGGAAGGGGGAGCGCCTGGCACGGGCAACACCTGAACGAACTCGTCGATCAGTGCCGCTTGCTTCCAGACCTCGTCGTCCAGGACTCCGTCGATCACCGGTGGGGTATCGGTCCAGACCAGGCCCACCCTGGGCGGTTGCTCTTCGGCGGCCATCGTCAGGCTGGCCAAGAAGGGCACGAACGCCAGCCATCGCTTTGCGAGAGTCTTCAAGTCGGCCTTCGGAGAGGAGGGGCGATGGGCCAGGTAGCGGGGTCGAAGAGGAGAGGCTCAGTCCCAGTACTCGCCACTCATCATGCGCTCCACCACACCGCGGTTCATTAGCAACTCGTCCAGATCGCTGGGTCGTTCCATCTGCCCGTACGCGATGCCGCGCAGTCCGATCTGGATCGAGATGATCATGTAGCGCAGTCCTGCGAAGACGGCGTAGAAGGGAAAGTTACGCACATCCCGGCCCGTGAGTTGCTCGTAGGTAGCGGTGACATCCTGCCAACGAAGGAAGCCCGGTAGGCCTGGCAGGCCAGCCTGGTCGGCGAAGTCCGCAAAGAAGTCGTGCATGTGCACCATCCAGGCCAGGTCCGCTTCGGGAGCCCCCACCGCAGCCATTTCCCAGTCCAGGACGGCCACCGGGCGGAAGTCCCGGTACATGATGTTGCCGATGCGCGAGTCGCCCCAGTTCAGCACGCTGGGTCCTTCGCTCTCGGGCCGGTGGGCTTCGAGCCAATCGAAGGCCCGCTCGATGCTGGGGTAGGTGACCCCTTTCCGGGCCCAGTCATAGTAGTACCGCTGGTACCCGAGGAGCTGGTCGAGGGCGCTCTCGCCGAACTCGGGGCGCTCGAGGAATCCGAGGTCCACGCTCCGGGGTTCGAGGGTGTGCAGTTTGGCCAGCACCTCTACGGATCGGTGCTGGAAGTCCGCTCGCTGCTCGGCGCTGGCTTCTGCGAGCCAGCCGCCGAACACGTAGGGAGGGTTGTCGGGGGGCACCTGGCCCTCGATCCGCTCCATGACGAAAAAGGGAGCCCCCAGGGGCTCCGGGTCGAGTTCGATCCACGGGGCACGCGGCACCGGGACATCCGTGTGTTCGCGCACCAGGGCCAGGCAGCGGTGCTGCATCGCCAGGTCGTAGCTTGGGAAAATGGGGTGATCGTCCATGTCCGGCGCGGTGCGGACCACGAAGGCGCCTGTTTGGCGCCGTCCCTCGTCGCCCCAGGTTGCATCGAACAGCAGAGTCTCGCTGGAAAAGCCCGAGGCCTCGGGGATCGACAGCGCGGAGATTTTGGGGTCCGAGCCGGCTGGAAGCTGCTGGGCCAACCAGTCCAGGAGTCGCAGTCTCAGGGCTTCGTGATCGCGCTGGGTCGGGAGCGGCACCATGCGCCTCCGCGGCTGTGAGTCGGCTGCCGCCGCGCGCCATCATGCCCGATGGAACCCGGAAGCCGCCAGTTCGACATGCACATCGGAGTCTCCCGGGAACTGGCTTCCCGGATCCGCCGCCACCCCAGGGGGAGGGTGTTATCCTGACTACAGGATGAAGATCGCCGTCGTCATTCCCTGCTACCGCGTCGGTGAGCGGGTTCTCGAGGTGATCGCGTCTGTCGGACCCGAGTGCAGCGCCATCTACGTGGTGGACGACGCCTGCCCGGATGGCAGTGGTGATCTCGTGAAGAACCGCTGCGACGATCCTCGTGTATCGGTGCTGCGGCTCGACGCGAACCAGGGCGTGGGCGGTGCGAGCCTGGCGGGCTACGAGGCCGCGATGGCCGACGGCGCGGACATCATCGTCAAGCTCGATGGCGACGGGCAGATGGACCCGCGGCTGGTGCCCAGCCTCATACAGCCGTTGTTGGACGGCGAGGCCGATTACGCGAAGGGCAACCGCTTCTTCGACCTTCGGGGGCTTCGCGCCATGCCATGGTTGCGGCTGGTCGGCAACTCACTGCTGTCGTTTGCGAGCAAGTTGTCCACCGGATACTGGAACCTCTTCGATCCCACCAATGGGTTTACGGCCATTCACACCGCCATCGCGCGTGAACTGCCCCTCGACCGGATCAGCCGCCGCTGGTTCTTCGAGTCCGACATGTTGTTTCACCTGGGTACGCTGCGAGCCGTGGTCACCGACGTCCCCATGCCCGCGGTCTACGGCGACGAGACCAGCACGCTGCAGGTGCGCACGGTGGTGGGTGAGTTCTTGTGGAAGCACGCTTCGAATACCGTCAAGCGCATCTTCTACAGCTATTTCCTGCGCAACTTCAACATCGCGTCGGTGGAAGGGGTGCTCGGCTTGGCCTTTATGGCTTTCGGCACGTGGATGGGGGTCAGTTACTGGACCCACGGCATCGAGGTTGGCGTGCCTACGACTAGTGGCGGGGTGATGATCGCCGGGTTGCCGGTCATCATCGGCGTCCAGTTGCTGCTGGCCTTCTTGAGCTACGACCTCCAGAACATTCCCCGCGAGGTGCTGCACCCCCGCCTCCTGCGCCGTCCTCGGCAAAGTTGAGACGCGGGGAGCAGGAGCCGCTGTGACCGGCGAGAACGGGGTGCTCGTCGTCAGCCTGCTCCTGCCCGTGGGTTTTGGGGTGGCGCTGGTCGTATTCTTCAGGAGTCGCGAGGCCGGAGGTTCGGACCGGCGTGGGTTACTGCTCGGCAACGCGCTCGTGCTCGGCCTGTTGCTGTCGCTCTGCCTTGCGGGCGGCGAGCTCTATTTTCGCTTCGTCTACGACACCACCGAGTCCTTCGGCTTCTCCAAGGTCGGCCGCCGCTGGTATGAGCGCTATTTCCATAAAAACGCAGCGGGCTATCGGGATGGGATCGACTACCCCATGGCTGTCCGGCCCGGGACCCGACGGATCTCTTTTCTGGGGGATTCCTTCACGACGGGTCAGGGCCTGCCCGATATCGCGGAACGTTTCGTCAACCGAGTTCGCGCGGCGCGGCCGGAGTGGGAGGTCCATGCTATCGCCGACAACGGCTGGAACACCGGGGTCGAAATCGAGGAGATTGAGACCATCACCGAACAGGGATACGAGCTCGATCGCGTGGTGCTCGTCTACTGCCTCAATGATGGCGCCGATCTCGTCCCTGACTGGCAACGGACCGTGCGCTCCCTGGTGGTCGACCGGCGCGAGAGTTGGTGGGTGGCGAACAGCTACTTGATCAACACCCTCTACTATCGGCTCATGGCTTCGCGGGATCCGCGCGTGGCTGGCTACTACACCAAAATGCTCGATGGTTACGAGGCGGCGGTCTGGCAGGCCCAGCTCCGAAGGTTGGAGGGCCTGGCGCGAGATGTCCGAAAGCGCGGTGGAGAACTCGAGGTGGTGACCTTTCCCTTCTTGAACCTGATGGGTGAGGACCCGTATCCGTTTTCAGAGGTTCACGATCAGCTGGACGAGTTGTGGGGGCGCCTGAATGTGCGCCATCTCGACCTGCGCGATCTCTACGCGGGCCTCGACCCGGACGAACTGGTCGTCAACCCCTTCGACGCCCATCCCAATGCCCATGCCCACGAGTTGGCGGCCGGCGCCATCCTGAGATTTCTCGACAATCCTGGGGGTTGAGGGTTCCATCCCTGGTCCGGGCGCTTCGTATTTCGGGATCTGCTTGGGGTCATCAGCGCGGCGCCAGCGGGCGCTTGCTCTCCATGCGTTCGAGTTCTTGGCGTGCGTTTTTCCGGTCGCGGGGTGGCGCGAAGCGCACGGCGGCTCGCATGGTCTCGATAGCTCGTTGGGATTGTCCCGTGGTTTCGAGCAGAAGCGCCAAGCCGAAATAGGCGGCCGGCTGGTTGGGGAACCACTCGATGGCGCGTTGATAGTTGGCGTGAGCATCATCGTACTGCCCCTCGACCTGCTGGATGTGCGCGAGGTTCGTTCGGGCCGTGTAGTCGTTGGGGCTGTGTTTCAGGATGTCGCCAAATGCAATCCGGGCGCCGTCGAGATCCTCTCCCGCCAGCATGGCCAGGCCTCGTCCGAGTTGCGCCTTGGTGTTGTTGGGATCGAGGCCCAGGGCCTGGTCGTAGGCGGCAACGGCGTCGCCCCAGCGTTTTTGGTTGCGGCGCACGTTGCCAAGGCCGGTGTAGGCACTGGGGTTGTCGGGTCGAAGCGCGATGGCCCGTTCGTAATTCTCTGCGGATTCTTCGTAGCGCTGGCGATGGGCCAGGGCCGATGCGTACTGGACACGAGTGCGGTCGTCGTTGGGGATCGCGGCAAGGATGTTGGCGTGGCCCTGAATCTTGGTCTCTCGAGGGTTGGTGATCTGCCCAAGAGCCAAGGCTGCCATCGGTACGACGAAAAGACTCCAGGGGGCGACGTGGGAGAACCAGGCACGGCGGTTGCTTGTCGGGGGGGGGGGGGGGGCCGGCGGCCCGGGAATGACAGCGCCCGACCACGGGGGGGGCG
>JAKVBI010000001.1:284639-411897 GCA_022447545.1 Myxococcota bacterium | reverse complement strand
CCACGCCCCACGGCTGCCAGCGTTACCACCAAACCACCCCCGGGGGCGCGGTGGCACACCCCGCCCGGGGGGTTGCTTGGGGGGCCGCTGCGGGTCGCAGCGGCCCGATTCAGTCCGAGGCCCGACTGGGTGGGGGCCTCACGCACTTTCCAAATGAAGCCGTCGTAGTAGAAGTGCAGGAAACCGGATGCCACGATGATGCCCGCGAGCACCCGCTCCAAGGTTCCCGGGGCCATGCTTTCATCGACGATCCCAGCGAACCCATAGGCGAAGACGAGACCGATGTAGAGACCGATCATCCCACTGCTGTTGCGGAATAAGTAACGGCCGAAGCGGCTGACGCGGCCACCGTTCTCGATCACACGCAGATTGAAGACCCAGACGATGGTCAGGTACTGGACGTCGTGGAAGATCTCGAAGATGGCGATTCCCAGCAGGGCATTCTCGATGGACACCATGGCGTACCACCAGAACGTGAAGCTGCTCGCCATGAGGAGCAACTTGGGGAGGCAGGGGGGATGTCCTCGGCGCCATTGGGCGAAGAGGTTCACGGCGAACGCGCTGGTCACCCCAGCCGTCCCCAGCATCCAGGCGGTTTGGAAGCCCTGGACTGCACCTGGGGCGAGCAGGGGGACGCCACAGTCGTAGAGTTTCTGCAGTAGATCTCCCATGCGCTCTGGCGATTGGAACAGGCCGGCGCCGAACCACGCGAAACACATGGCGAGGTCGATACGTGAGGTCAGAGGGGACGCGGCACGGGCCTTGGCGTCGTAGATCCGGCCGAAGCCGTAGACCTGGGCGAGGCCATGCCAGACTCCCCAGAGAACGGCCATCAACGCCAGTCCCACCAGGTCGTAGAGGGAGAACAGGCAGCACACGACGATCAACGCGATGGGGGCCACGATGAAACGCACCCGGAACCGCTCGAACAGGTCCCGATCGCCGTAGGCTCGCAAAAGTCCTGGCAGGTGGTGACCGAGAGATCCGAAAGCCGCCACGTACAGGGCGAAGCGTTCAATACTCACGGACGTGAGGAGCAGGGCCGCAGCCGGTACGATCATTAGCGGGGTGCCGATGACGAGCGCTGCGTCTCGCATGGGCCCCATGACCCACCGCGCGGAGAGGTCACGCGCGGGGGGTTGGATCGCTTCGGCCATCAGCAGTTCACCAGATGGGGCCGGCTCACCCGGAAATCGGGTAGGCGGGGCTTACGACATCCAGTATAGCGGCGTGGCTCTCCCGAGAGTCAGCACCAGATCGTCCCGAAGGTCTCGGTCCATTCTCCCCTAGCTGAGTGCGGCACCCCCTCGCTCGGAGGTGCGGATGCGAATGGCGTCGGCCACGGTGGTCACGAAGATCTTGCCGTCTCCGATCTTGCCGGTCTGTGCGGCTTCAGCGAGGCCGAGGGACACCCGCTCGGCATCCTCGTCCGCTACCACGATCTCCACTCGCACCTTGGGAAGGAAGTCCACCACGTATTCTGCGCCTCGGTAGAGTTCCGTGTGTCCTTTCTGGCGGCCGAAGCCCCTGACTTCACTCACTGTCATCCCGGAGACCCCCAGTTCACCCAGGGCCTCCTTGATGTCGTCGAGCTTGAAGGGTTTGACGATGGCTTCGATCTTTTTCATTTCGAATTCTCCCCCTACTACAAAGAAAAGGTCATTCGTTGTTGGCGATTGAGCCCAGTGGCATTTGCGCATGGGTCGCCGACTCGCCACCGATGGTGGAACCGAAGTCGTAGGCATGCATTCCGTGCTCGCCATAGTCGAGGCCTTCCAACTCTTCCTGCTCGCTGACGCGCAGACCTGTGGTGGCCTTCAGGACCAGGAAAATCGCCATGGCGGACGGGAAGGCGACGGCGCCGTAGGCCAGGACCCCGACCAGCTGAACGCCAAAGCTGTGGTCGGGATTGGTGGAGAAGATCCCCACTGCCAGGGTTCCCCAGATCCCACAGGTCAAGTGCACCGAGATGGCTCCCACCGGATCGTCGATTTTGATGCGGTCGAACAACAGCACCGAGCCCACGACCAGCCCACCTGCGATGGCGCCGATCGCAACGGCTCCGATCAGACTGACAGTGTCGGCACCCGCCGTGATACCCACGAGTCCGGCCAGCACACCGTTGAGGGCCATGGAAAGGTCCGGTTTCCCGAAGGCGAACCACGATGTGAACATGGCGACGATGGTGCCCGACGCAGCGGCGATGCAGGTCGTTACCAGGGTGAAGGAGGTCGCGGCGGGGTCGGCGCTCAGCACCGATCCACCGTTGAACCCGAACCACCCGAGCCAGAGCAGAAAAACTCCCACGGCAGCCAGCGGCATGTTGCTGCCCGGGATGGGGTGCATCTTGCCGCCCACGTATTTACCCAGGCGCGGCCCGAGTAGCATTGCTCCCGCCAGGGCTCCCCAGCCTCCGACCGCGTGGACCAGAGTCGAGCCTGCAAAATCGTAGAAGCCCATGGCATCGAGCCAACCGCCGCCCCACTTCCAGGAGCCCAGCACCGGGTAGACGATGGCCACGAACACGGTGGCGAATAGCATGAAGGGGCCGAGTTTGATGCGCTCGGCCACGGCTCCCGAAACGATGGTGGCCGCCGTGGCCGCGAACATCGCCTGGAAGAGAAAGTCAGTCCAGTACGTGTATCCGCCGTCCGCGTAGGCGATGGTGTTGGCTCCGGCGTCGTAGCCAGCGCCGATTCCGAAGCCCGCGAATCCAAATACACCGTTGAATTCGCCGGGGTACATCAGGTTGAAGCCGCAAAGCGCATAGGTGAGTATGCCGGCCGAGATGATGAAGGTGTTCTTGAACAGGATGTTGGTCGTATTCTTGGCCCTCGTGAGACCGGATTCGAGGGTCGCGAAGCCGAGGTGCATGATGAATACGAGTCCCGCACACAGCATCATCCAAACGTTATTGGCCGTGAACACGCCGGGTGCGACGCCTTCTTCGGCCAGTGCGGTTCCAGGCAGCGCGATGATCGCGCCAATTCCCAAGAGAGTTCGTCTTGCCTTCACTTTGTGGCCCCTTCTTTCGATTCCCCGCCGGCGAAACCCGTGCGGTTCCGCACGGCGGTGGTCTCTCCTCCCCCCAAAACATTCGCCCAGCCGGACCCACCAGCGGGCGTTGTTTGAACAGAGCAAGAGATATGCCAATCCCTACACCGCCTCAGACAACCCAATCCGGGGTTCCAGCGTTGGGTCCTGCACAATCCGGCCCCAGATCTGCCCAAGAATCGAGCATGCTGCCGTTGTGTTGAGGCAGCGCCGGAGGTTTACGCTGCGCGGTTTTCTACCGATACTGGGAGTCAGCGGCGGGAATCCATCAATCAAAACTGGCGACGGGTTTTTCCCCACTTTGGGTCGCGATACCCTGATCCTTTCGTCATCGCTTGCCGTTCATGGGGTGCGCATTGCTCGATAGCCTTGACCAGCTGGTCGAACTTCAAGATCTGGACAGTCGGCTCGCACGCTTTCGCGAAGAGCTCGGCAAAATTCCCGTACGCCGACAGACGGGTGCCGAGCGTCGGGCCCGGGGCGACGAAGAGTTGGAGGTCGCCCAGAAGGCACTGGCAGATTGCGAAACACGCCAACGCCAGGCCGAGGCCAACCTTCAGGACCGTGAGGCGATGCTTTTGCAGCTCGAGGGGAAGCAGCATCAGGTCAAGAGCAACGAGGCTTATACGGCGCTCTTGGCCGAAATGGAGCAGACCCGTGGCCTGATCTCGGAAGTCGAGACGGTACTTCTCGAGGGGATGGAGGAGATCGAGTCGGCGCGGGGAGAGTTGTCCCAGGTCGAGGAGCGGATCTCGGCGGAGCGCGACAACCTCGACGCCGACGAGAAGGTGCTGGCCAAGAGTGAGAAGGATCTCGAGGCAAGCATTGAGGGGCTTGAAAAGGATCGGGTGGGAGTGTGCGGCAACCTTGGGGGGGATGTACTCAGCGTCTACCAGAGGGTGCTGAAGCGGCGGCAGCCGGCGCTGGTGCTGGTGACCGAGGAACTCTGTACGGGCTGCCGGGTGGGGATCCCCGCTCAAGACTTCATCGAGATCCTGACGGCCGAGCGTCTAGTGACCTGTATGAACTGCAACCGCATCCTGCTGCACCCCGACAAGCTTCGCGCCGAGGGTGCCTGACGGTCGCCCGAGAGCCTTCGTACTGGGCCTCCAAGTCGATGGAGGCGTGGGTTGCGACACCCGAGCAGGGATGTCTCCAAGTCCCGGTCCGCTAGTTTCCCATTGAAAATCAATACCCTACGATCTTTTTGAGAGACTGGTGTCCACGCGGCTCAACGCTCTGGGTCTGCTATGCTGAAAGTGAACCTCGGGCAGGGGCCCCCCCCACCCGACCTCCAGCAACGGGTGATGAAAAGCAACGATCGTTACTGGGATTGCTTGGATCAGGCCATGGAGGCGTCTCACGGGGGCCGAACCGAGGAGGCGCTCGCATGGCTCGACGAGGCCTTGCGTGCTCATCCCGAGGGTGCCGAAGCCCACAACGGGCGGGGTGAGATCCTCTGGGACGACGGCCGGGTCGAGGAGGCTCTGCACGAGTTCGAGCGCTCCCTGGGTGCGGACCCCAAGTTCGTGACCGCCCACCTGAACCGCATCGAACTCCTGATCGAGGATCTGGGTGAATTCGATCATGCCGTTCGCATGTGTGACACCCTGCTGGCCGGCAATCCGGACCTTCCGCGTCTGGACCGGGGCACCGAGGCCGAGGTGCACTATCTCAAGGCCAAGGCGGTCTTCTACCTCGACGATCTGCAGGGCGCGATCTTCCTGGTTCGCCGGGCCCTGAAGACCTCGGGCGAGGTGGCCATCTATCGTGCCTTCGAGGGGCAGATTCTCTTCGAACTCGCGAACTTCGAGGAGGCCCGCCGGGCTCTGGAGATGGCCGCCCACCTGGATCCTGAGGCCAGCCACTCCATCTATCACCTGGGGCTGGTGCTCGAGCGGTTGGGGGAGGACGATAGTGCCTGGCAGGCGTTCGAGCGGGCCCACGCGCTGGACCCCGATCACTACGCGCTGCCCACGGCCGTCACCGAGTCGTTCTTTCGCGAAGCCACCGGTGAGGCACTCGACAATCTCCCGCGCTCGATCCGCGAATGGATCGCCGCGGTTCCCGTGCTGATCGAGGACGCTCCATCTCCGGAACTCCTGGCCCAGGAGAATGTTTCTCCTCAGATCCTGGGGATCTATATCGGTACGCCGCGCACCGTGGCTGGGGTCAACGATGCCAGCGACGACATCACCCGGATCGTACTGTTCAAGAAGAACCTCGAGAAACTCTGCCGGGATCGCAACGAGTTGATTGAGCAGATCCAGATCACCGTGCGCCACGAGGTGGGCCATCACCTCGGCCTGTCCGAAGCGGATCTCGACCGTCTGGGGTTGGGCTAGCCCGAGTCCCTGACGCCGGCCCCTCGCCCCTCGATACTGCGGCGCTGTAGACTGACTGGATGGCGGCCAGTCCCACGGTATCGGCGGATCTGATCGCGGGACTCGAGGCCGCAGTCGGTCGCGAAGCCTGTCTCTCTCGCCCGGACGAGTTGTTCGTTTACGAATGTGATGCCCTGACTCTCCATACCGGGCCGCCTGTCGCGGTGGTACTGCCTCAGGACACCGCACAGGTGCAGCGGGTCGTGCGAACCTGTCGTGCTCACGGTGCCCCCTTCGTTCCCCGCGGTGCTGGAACGGGCCTTTCGGGTGGAGCCACGGCGCCTGATGGAGCGGTGGTCATCGAGTGCTCCCGTATGAACCGAATCCTGGAGGTCAACGCCGAGGACCGCTACGCGGTGGTCGAACCCGGCGTGGTCAACGCCCGTCTGTCCGAGGCGGTGGAATCTCTGGGGCTCTTCTATGCCCCGGATCCATCGAGTCAGCAGGCCTGCACGATTGGGGGCAATATCGCCGAGAACTCGGGCGGCCCTCATACGCTGAAGTACGGCACGACCACCAACCACGTGCTCGCAGTCAGCCTGGTACTGCCCGATGGCGAGTTGTTGGAACTGGGCTCGCCCTGCGGCTGGTCGCCGGGTCACGACCTGGTCGGCGCCGTGGTGGGTAGCGAGGGCACCCTCGGCGTCGTCACCCGGGCGATCGTTCGACTCACGCCGATTCCCGAGCAGGTAGAGACAGTGCTGGGCATTTTTCCCGATGTGGTGAAGGCCTGTCGGGCCGTGGGTTCCATCATCCGCTCGGGTCTGGTGCCCTCAGCCTTGGAGATCCTTGACCAAAGGACCATCCATGCCGTGGAGGACAGTGTCTACGCAGCGGGCCTCCCTCGCGATGCCGGTGCCGTTTTGATCGCCGAACTCGATGGAGCGGCGTCCGCGCTGGTTCCACAGGCCGAACAGGTCCAACGGTTGGCCGAGAGCGCCGGCGCGCTGCGGGTCGAGCGGGCTCGCGACGCTGAGGAGCGGCAGCGCTTCTGGAAGGCCAGGAAGGGAGCCTTTGGTGCCATGGGGCGACTGGCTCCTGACCTCTATGTCCACGATGCGGTTGTCCCGCGCTCGAAATTACCCGAGGTGCTGGCTGAGGTTTGTGCCATCGGAGATCGCCACGGGCTGACGCTCTCCAACGTCTTTCACGCGGGGGACGGCAATCTCCACCCCAACATCTCTTTCGATCGCCGCGATGAAGACGAGCGGGCCCGCGTCCTCTTGGCGGGACAGGAGATTCTCGAGCTGTGCGTTCGCATGGGGGGTGTGATCACGGGCGAGCATGGGGTGGGAACCGAGAAGCGGGACTTCATCGGACTCGTGTTCGGAGAATCGGACCTCGAGGCCATGAAGCACCTGCGTGCAGCCTTCGACCCCGATCGGGTGTGCAACCCGGGCAAGATCTTCCCAACGACTCGTTTCTGCGTCGAGTCCAACCCCCACGCACGCGGTTACGACCGAGTTCCGCTGGGATGATGGGCCAGAGCGCCAGCCATCGTCTCGCAGGTCTCGAAAATTGCGAGTTGCGCGAGGGCACTCCCCTCGAGATCGATGGTCTGGAGATTGCGAGCGTTCTTGCGCCCCAGAGTCCTGAAGCGTTGGTCGATGCGATCTTGGCTCTCAGGGCGGAGGGGCTCGCGGCACTGGTCGTGGGCGGTGGCAACCGCCTCGAGGTTGGCAACCTGGCCCAACGGGCCGACGTCCTGCTCAGCACCCGCGGGCTCTCCGGCGTACATGAACTCGATGCCGATGAAGGGATCGCTCGTCTGGGTGCCGGTACCCCCCTGGCGCAAGCGCGCGCGGCGGCGGTGGAAGCGGGTTGGGAACTGCCTCTGGACGCTCCGGGACCCGGTGCCACGCTTGGGGGTGTGCTCGCCGCTGCCGCCACCGGGCCCCGTGCTCTGGGGTATCGCCAGCCGCGAGACGTCGTGCTGGGTCTCGACGTCGTGCTCGGGTCCGGCGACCTGACACGCTGCGGAGGCCGCGTGGTCAAGAACGTCACGGGATACGATCTGGCCAAGCTCTACATCGGTTCTCGAGGCACGTTGTGTGTCATCGCATCGGCGTGGATTCGCTTGGTTCCCTCACCTCAGCGTGTCTTGCTGCTCGAGGCGAGTTCCGCCGATCTGGGTGCGGCTTGTCGGGCCGGTCTTCGGGCATCGCGGTTCAACTCGGCGCGGTCCTGCGTGGTGAGCTTCGAGGGTGACGCTGAACCGCGCGTTCTCGTGGAACTCGCGGGCGACGAGACCACCGTGGTAAACGATGCCGATCAACTCCATGCTGAACTCGAAACCCGAACCGTAGAGGTGGCGGCCCTCGACGCGGTGCGTGCGCGTTCCTTGGGGGGGCACCGCCTGGCCGTGCGGCTTCCGCTTCTGCCCTCACGCTTCGAGGCCGTGGTGGAGCGGCTCTCATCCCATCCTTGTTCGCTGCTTGCCTACCCCGGTCTGGGCTACCTCCACGTGGCGCTCGATCGCGTCGGCGATGCCCCTGGCGACGAGTTCGGCGAGGGGGACTCCATGGCACCGTGGTTCGAGATGATGGATGAAATCGCGCGCGAGGCACGAGGAGGTTACGTGGTGGAACGTGCGCCCGTTGATCTCAAGCAACAACGCGATGTTTTCAGCACTTCCAGCTCGCCCCTGCCTGTGCTGAAGGCGATCAAGCAGCGCTTCGATCCGGACGGGGTCCTGGCCCCCGGTCGATCGGCGGGACGGATCTGAAGATGTCGGTCGAACTCGATCAGCAGGTCGGGAATTCACTCTACGAGAAGTCCCTTGATTGCGTGCACTGTGGGCTGTGTTTGACGAGTTGCCCCACCTACCTGGAAACCGGGCGTGAAACCTCTTCGCCCAGGGGGCGCATTTATCTGATGCGCGGGGTGGCCGAGGGGAGGCTTTCGGTTTCGGAGACGCTGAGTGAGGAGGCCTTCCTGTGTCTGGGGTGTCGAGCGTGTGAGACGGCCTGCCCTTCGGGTGTGCGGTACGGGGAGATGCTGGAGGAGACCCGTGCCCTGGTGGTGGGCGCGGGTGCGCGCCGCGGTCCAAGCGCCGTGCTGGAGCGTTGGGGCCTTCGCCTGGTGGCGAGTCCGCGTGCTCTCCATGCTGCGGTGGCACTGCTGGGAGGGTTGCAGCGATTGGGGCTCGATCGCCTGGGGCTGCAGCTGTTGCCTGCTTCCTTGCGGGCTCGCCTCGGGGGGTTGGTGCCCGTGGTTCCGCCCGCGGCTGAGCGCAAGCCGCTTCCCGAGTGGTTTCCGGCCGAAGGGGTGCGGCGGGGGCGAGTGGCTCTTCTTTCGGGCTGCGTCATGTCCGAGCTGTTCGGCTCGGTCCACCGGGCGACCCTGAGAGTACTGGCCCGCAATGGGTTCGAGGTCTTGGTGCCGAGGACGCAGGGCTGTTGCGGTGCACTGCACGCCCACTCCGGAGATGATGCGCGTGCGGCCGAGCTGGCTCGCGTCAACCTTCAGGCCTTCGCCGAGGTTGACACCATTGTGGTCAACTCGGCGGGTTGCGGTGCGGCCATGCGCGACGCGGGGCATTGGTTGCCGGGGGAGGGGGAGGCCTTCGCCGCGAAGGTGCGGGACATTGCAGAATTCCTCGACGACGTCGGGATCATTCAACCCAAGGGCCGGCTGGAAGCCACGGTCTGTTACGACGATCCCTGCCACCTACTCCATGGGCAGGGCGTGGGACCGGCCGTGCGACGGTTGCTCGAAGCGATTCCCGGGCTCGAGCTGTTGGCACATCGCGAAGCGGATCGTTGTTGTGGGGCTGCCGGGATCTACAACCTCACCCAACCCGAGATGTCCGCTGCCGTCCTTGCTCGCAAACTCGATGCGCTGGCTGAAACGGATCCCGACATCGTGGCGACCGGCAACCCGGGATGTCTGATGCAGATCGCCGCGGGACTGACGGCCCGCGGGCTGCGGGCCCGCGCTGTCCACCCCATTGAACTGCTCGACGAAGCCTACGGGCGCGCCGACGAAGCCCCGGGGACCCAACCCGCGATCCCATAGGATCACTCGTAGAGGAAAGCGTCGGGAGTCTTCCTCGGCGGGTGAAGGCGGGGAAAGGCGCCCAGGGTGAAATCCTCCAGCGAGCCCTGGAGCACCAGGTCGAAGGGCAGGATCGATTCCCGGGCTCGTACCATGCCAAAACGTTCACGAACTCCCCGGTAGACGTAATGTGAATCCGAGCCGGGTCGCCAATCCTGTTCTTCGGACAGTCCCAGACGTGCGCGCTCGATGAACTGATCGCGATGCGCGTCCGGGGTCACCTCGATGTCTTCGTCGAGTAACGCGTTTCGATAGGTCGATTCTTCCAGACGCGATACCAGGGTGGCGAAATGAGCTTCGTTCATCTGGTGGGTCACCACCTGAGGCTCGTCCTCTTCGTCACCGCTGGCCGCCAGGAAGCTCACGGCGATTTCCCGGCCACCCACCAGCGCGACTCCTTCCGGGTGGAGTTCGCCATTGGCGGGATCTCCATCCAGCAGCACGCTGGAAATCCCGAGGCCTCCAGGACCCGTGATCTCGGGGTTCTCGCCGAGAAACCCGCGCGTAATCCCGATGCGTGTGGCGGTGGATGTCAGGGCGAGATCGCGTGCCGAGTGACCGGCCTGTCGTCCCGCGTGGGTGCTGGGAAATTCCCGGGCGACCCGCCGTAGCATGGCGAGCTGCAAGCTGCGGTTCGACTCGTGCTCGGCGGCTTTGAGGGCCTGCTCGGCCGCGCTTTCTCGCAGGTCCGTCAACTCGTCTTCGGGCCGGCCCTCTGCCAGGGCGACCTCGTACGCGGCGTTGAAGTTGCCGCGTGCGCGTTCGTAATCGATGAGCCAGCGGGTCACCTCACCGCTGTGGACACCATCGGGCCAGTGCGCCAGATACTGGCGAGCGTGTACGGCGGTTTTGCGAGCCGACGGCAGGGGAGGCTCCCACGGCCACTGGAGGAGCCGCAGGGGGAGGCCCATGGCGCTCTGCAGCATGCCGGGTACCTCCATGACCAACGCGAGGGGTCGGGGTAACGCGCTCCTGGGGGGGCCATTGGCGAAAGCGCCGAAAGCGACCCAACGCACGCGCCCCCAGCGATCGGTGCGGCGTGCCTTCTCGAAGGCCAAGTAGGGGGCGGCCCCGGGTGCGAGCAGCATGCGGGCGTGGCGAGCCATGTTGGGGTCCCGCTGAACCTCCTCGGACAGGCGCACCAGGTTCCGAGTGGCCGGGTCCTCGTCTCCGGCTTCGATTTGGGCAATGGCTAGGGCGAAGCGGGCTTCGTCCACCAGGGGCCCGCTGTCATCCTGCTCGATCACCTGCCTGGCTGTGCGCTCCAGATCAGCATCGGGTGCCAGCAGGGCCAGGGCCAGGGCTCGGGCCTCCGGCGGCGCGACGTCCTGGGCCTCTGAAGGTGCCTCGAGGCTGGACTGACGTCGGGTGTGTTCAATCGCGAGCCGATCGCCCGCGCGATGCAGAATCTCGCTGGCCTCGCTGTTTTCCGGGTGATAGTCGAGTGCTCGGCTGGCATGCACGATGGCGTGTCGGGGCTGATTGCCCTCGAGAGCTTTGCGAGCGCGATCGATCGATCGATCGCGCTGGGTTTCGTTCAAGCGGATACTGGCGTCGGCGACTTGGCCTCGAATCTTCTCGGCCTCGGGGGCGTTGGGGTGACGTGCCAGGAATTGGCGCCAATGGCTGAGGGCCTGGCGCCCCTGGAGGGTGATGGGCTCGCGGGAGTAGATCTCCATCCCGTAGAGCAACGCCGAACGGGCCAGACGATAAGGGGCGGCTGCGACGTTGCCGATGGATTGGCCGACGGGTTCGGCCACGTGATTGAACAGGCGAGCGAACTCCGCCCAATAGACGTCGCGTACCCGGGCGTTGGCGAGCTTCAGAGGGTCGTCCTCCACGGCGCGTCCGAGCCGCTCCGCCGAGGCTTCGTCCACGTGATCCTCGTCCAGCAGTTCGGAGGTGGCCTTCCGATAGTGGCGGGGATCGTCGAGGGTGGCGTTGACGAGGTCGCTTGAGACCGTCAGCAGGCCCGTGGTCGGTTCCTGGCTTGCCTCGAGAACGGTGTCGATGTTCTGCATGCGTCGCAGAGCCCGCTGAGCGGTCTCGCGGTCCGAACGCAGAGCGGCGGCGGCCAGCTCGGCGGCCGTGTAGTCGCCGACGTCGGGCACGCGGACCGCGGTATGAAAGGTGGGTTGAAGGGGCTGTTCGGGCGGCAGGCCGGCTGGCGTGCTGCAACCCGCAGCCAGCCCGACTGCTGCCAGGCTCCCGGCCACGGCGAGTTGGCCCAGGGCTCTAGGGAGTAAAGCGGTCATGGTCCACCCGCAACGCAAAGGCCAGGAAGGCCTCCAGCCGCCGCGATGCCTCGAGCTTTTCCGATGAGCCGTCGCGGTTGGCGACCACTTGGAGCAGCCGCGCGCCTGAATCGATGAGTTCCTGGAAGCGAACCGGGTCGAAGCTCATGCTCTCGGGTGGGTTCGCGTCTACATACTCGCTGGCCAGAGCTGAGTAGAGTTCTGCCAGCGCGATCAGGTGTCGGCTCGAGTTCTTGCTCTCGCGGTTTCGCACCACCACCCGCTGGAGTTCCGAGAGAGCTCGAACATTGCCATCGGGGATGACGTTTCGGATGGCCTCGAAGTAGCGAGCCCGTGCGACATCCGTGCGTTCGATCTCTTCGTGGGCGATGAATTCGTAGTGGCTCGTCCCAGCGGCTGCTCGCAACTCCTCCAGAGCTGCCAGCCTTCGTTCGAACCCGGCCACCACGGCATCGACGTCGTCGCTCTGGAGGGAGGAGCCATCCCCGCGGTTGGTGATCTCGTCGAGGTCCAGGGAGAGGTTTTCGGCGGCTTCTAGGCCCTTGCAGAGGTCGGCGCTGCCAAGTGCGTCGATGGCCAGGCTGGGCTCGGCTTCGGCCGCCCTGCGATATTCGCTCGCCGCCAAACCGAAGGCTCGGATGCGCTCGAGGGCTCGTCCCTTGCTAAAGGCGATCACACCGTCCATGTGCCCGGCTTTAAGGGCGCTGGCGTGGACGCGTTCGATGCTCTCGAGACGCAGCAGAGAGCTGCGGTACACGTTGCGGCCCGTATAGTCTCGTGCCGGCTCGAAGCGATAGGTGTTGTCGGGGACGTGGCGGCGCAGGACGGCGACTACTTCCAGGACGTTCTCGGCCGGTCGGTAGGCGGTGTCGCTGACAGGGGGCTTCGAGCAGGCGGCTGCAGCCAGCAATGCGGCGCATGCAACGAGCGTGCTGAAGCGGTTTGAAATCGAGCCAACCCCCATGGCGAAAAAGAGGATACCCGAGGCTACTCTCCTGCGGTGGGCACCGATTCGCCGCGCCTTTTCAGCGTTGGACCCGAGCACGTGGGATTGCGTCTCGACGTGTTTCTGGCCGAGCGCCTGGGGTTGTCTCGCCGTCAGGTCCGTCGGCTGCTCGATCGGGCGAGCGTGAAGGTGTCGGGGCGCCTGGCCAGAGCCGGAGACAAGGGGGTGGCTCTGTTGGAGGGTGCGGAGGTCGAAGTCCTTCCCTTTCGCCGCCCGGAAGACGAGCGAGCCATTCCCGAGGCAGATCCGAAACTCGCTGTGCTTGCGCGTGGGCCTGGTTGGCTGGTGATCGACAAGCCTGCTGGTGTTCCCGTTCACCCACTGCGAGAGGGGGAACGCGGCAGTTTGCTCAGCGGCGTCAGTGCGCAGCACCCGGAGATCCACGGGGTGGGGGAGGGAGCCCTGCGCAGCGGTGTCGTTCACCGACTGGATGTGGACACCTCGGGTTGCATCGTCTTCGCGACCCGTCAGCAGACCTGGCAACGTCTGAGGGCGGCCTTCCACGAGCATCGGGTGGAGAAGGTTTATCGAGCCCTCGTGCGGGGTCGCCTCGAGCCGGGAGAGGTACGCCTGGGGCTCGTCATGGCGCGCCATCGCCCAGCCCGGGTACGCGTGATGGCCGATTCGGAGGTCGAGCGGGCGCGTGGGGTGCGATGGTCCGAGACGCGCTGGCGGAGCGTCGAGCACTTCGAGAACGCCACGCTCGTGGAAGCGCGTCCACGCACGGGCCACCTCCACCAGTTACGCGCGACGTTCGCCCATCTGGGTCATCCGCTGTTGGGCGATTCCACCTACGCGGATTCCGCAACCGCCCGGGCAGCCCCACGCCACATGCTTCATGCCTCGCAGGTCCGCTTCGAGGAGGTCGAGGCTGTGAGCTCCGATGCCGCGGACTTCAGCGCTGCACTTGCCCGGCTACGGGACGGAGCCTGAAGGCCACGTGGGCCAGGGCGGAACGTTCAGCCTTCGCTCTTGCCCTTCATTTCGAGCTTCATCGCCAAGGCGCTCTGTTCCTCAGCCTCGGCGATCATGCCCTTGTTCTGATACAGGATCGAGAGGTTCGTGTAGTTCAGGGATTCGTCGGGCTCTACCTCGATGAGCTTCAACCCGGCTTCGATCGCCTGGTCGAGATCCCCTTTGGAGCGGTAGGCCATGGATAGCCCATTCCAGGCAATGGCCAGCTCTGGGTCGGCGTCGATGGCCTGTCGGTACAACTCGATGGCCTCGTCGAGCTGCCCCTCGGCGAATTTTTGGAAGCCCTGCTTGTAGCGTGCGCGTGCGTCGCTCATGGGGTGATGATAGCGAGCGCGGGAGAGAAAGGTCCGACGGGTTGGCTCAGTTGATCTGGTACAAGAACGGCACTGACTGGGGAGACTCGGTCATCAGGTACAGGCCGATTGCAACCCCGAGGTACACGGCGAGCACGATCCCCAGGTGCCACTTGTACTTGATCAGAAACTTTCGCATCAACGAGCACCTGGCCCGTGAATGAAATTGAAACTGGAGTCCGCGATTCTGGTGTGTGCTTTGGCGTTGGGGTGCGCGTCATCGGGCGCTACCCAGAGTTCCTGGGGATTGGTGACGTCGGCGAACGCGGGGGCCAGGTCGAGGGTGGGGATGTCGATTTCCGAGAGCATGCGCGAAATCTTGGCGTGTTCGTCTCGAAACGGATAGTCGACGAGTTCGTGGAGTTCGGGTAGGAGCACCACCTGGATCTCGAAGCCGTGATCCATCGAGGCATCGCGAAGTTTTTCCAGAGCGACCCGCACTCGGCCGAGTCCCTCGGAGCCGTCCCGATAGAGGGCGCTGTAGTAGTCGCGGTAGCCCGCTGAATCCGACCAACGAGCAGCGAGTGCCTTGATCCTCGACCAATAGAAGGTGGCGATGCGCAGGTCGCCCAGCCAGGGGAACCGCGATTTCTGGGGTACGGGCTCAGCGTCGTTGATGAAGTAGAACAGCACCACCTGGTCGGGCTGGTAGTCGAGTCCCTTTTCGAGGAGTAGTTCGACCTCCTGCTCGGTGTTGTAGTTGCCCGTGCCGAAGTTGATCACTTCTGTGGGCGATTGTGCGTCGAGTCTACGCTCGAGCAGATGGGCAAAGGTCTCGTTCTGTTCCACCCCCCAGCCGAAGGTGAGTGAGTCGCCCAGGAAGATGATCCGGTGTGTCCCATTCGAATTGCTTCGGATTTCGTCATCTCTGAATCCGTCTGAGTTGATGCGGACCTCGACGTCCATCAATTCGGCTTCGCTGTTGGGCCGATGCAGGTGACCCACCCGGGGATTTTCCGCATCGATTTTGAGAAGCCGCGCGTAACGGGACATTTCGACGTCGTAGAAGGTTCTGTACTCCAGGTAGATGCGTAGCGTTACCTCCCCGATCACGACGAAGGCCACCAGAGAAATGGCGATCAGGACCAGTATGTCTCGCACGCGCGCCGTCGGCATGGTGTCACGGGTCTCCAGAGTCATCGGTTTGGCCGCTCACTCGGGCTGGGTCTCATCGTCGGAGGTCGACCATAGCGGTACCCGGCGTCGGATGGCCTGGACGATCCGCCCGATCTCGAAGCTGCGACCCCGGGGTATCTGGAAGTACTGATCGCCGTCGTCTTTGACGAGCAGTCGCACCCGCCGGCCAGCCAATACCTCCTCGGGTTCTTCTCCGTCCCGTGGTGCGTGGTCCATCTTGGCGAACAGCCGGCGCCCGGAGATGTTGAGTAGCGCCACGTGCAGGGGAGACCCCCCTCGTGCCGTCACGTGAATGGTCGTCGCACCTTCCACGGTGGCACTCGAACCGTGTAACTCGACCGGGTTCTCGCGGGTTCCGCGTGGTTGGGGTGACTCGAAGTGGATGCGGGGTTCGGGGACACGGTCGCGCCGGCGGCGGCTGTCGCTGCGCTCGATGACGGTCACGTAGTTGTTGTTGCCCGGGCCGCCCACGGAATGACAAATGCCGAGGCTCGCGCCGTCGACCTGAGCCGAGCGGTTGGGAAAGCGCTGGGTGAGCTGCAGATAGTTTTCAGCGATTTGGAACAGCCCGGTTCCCCCGACGGGGTGGCCTCGCGCCTTGAGGCCGCCCGAGAGGTTGGTGGGAATCGAACCCCGTGGCCCGGTGATGGGGTGGTCATAGGGGTGGATGGGGTCTGTGTCCGGGGGCCCCACCAGGGCCTCGGCAGCTCGTTCCGCATCCACCAGTCCGAGGTCCGTGAGCCCGATGGGGAGCAGGCTGTTGAAGGCGTCATGGAGTTCCACCACCAAACCCTCGAGGTCGCGTGGGTTGGAGATTCCTGCGCGCCAATAGGCGATGCGGGCGGCTTGTCCCGTGGCGTCGAGTCCCGAGAGGTTCGCGCGATCCAGGATCGAGGAGGTTTCGGTCGCCGACCCCAGACCTGTGATCTTCACTTCCTGGGGTTTGCTCGTCAGGATGACCGCGGCGGCACCGTCGCAGATGGGCGAACAGTCCTTTCGCATCAGCGGCGTGGCGACGGGCAGATTCTTGCTGGGGTCGAAGTAATTGCCGATGGGTTCAGGGCGGCCGTAGAAGGCCGCCAGGGGGTTGTCGGTCCCCAAGGTGTGAGCGCGCCACATCAGTCGCGCCAGCAGGGCAGGAATCTGTTCGCCAGTCACACCTCTCTCGCGCAGCCAGGCCTGGGTGACCAGGGCGATCAGGGCGGGCATGGTGAAACCGAACCGGCGCTCTTCGGGGTCGACAGTTTTGGACATGATCTGAGTGGCGACCTCGGTGGTCACCATCTTCATGCGCTCTCCCGCCAGCACCAGCACCGAGTCGAACTCGCCACTGGCGATCTTGTAGTACGCCTCGTGAAGTGCAGCGGCACCCGTGGAGGATGCGGTTTCGCTTCGCACGGCGGGAATGCCGGTCAGTCCCAGGCGGTCGGCGATCTTGGTGGCGATGTTGGCGCGGTTCTCGAACTCCTCACTGTCCATGATGCCGACCTGGACGGCGTCGAAACGGCGGATCTGGGAGTCCTGCAGGGCGCGGCGGTAGGCCTCGGCGAACAACTCGAAGACCGTGCCAAAGATCCGACCCGTCAGGTCGACCTTGGTGAGGCCCACGGCTGCGATGTAGACCTCCCTGCTCATGGTTCTGAATGATAGCCTCTGGCCTCGCCCAACCGGTCGATCAGGACGCCGGACGGGAAACCCGGGCGCGGCGATCGAAAATCTGAGAAGGGGAGAGTGTTTGCGGCGGGTGATCGCGCTTCTGGTGTTGCTGGGACTCGTGTCCGTACTGTGGGTGCTTCTGGTCGAATCCAAGCCGGAGGTCGAGCGCGGAAGCACCCTGGTCGTCGAGCTTTCGGGTGGATACGTGGAATCGGCCGAGTCCTCTCTGCTGGCCCGCTTGCTGGGAGACGGCAGCCGTTCCTTCGCATCCCTGCTCGCCGAACTCGACAAGGCGGCCCGCGACGACCGGATCGAAGCGGTTCTGTTCCGGGTGCGCGACCTGAATATCGGCTGGGCGAAGGCCGAGGAGTTGCGAGAAGCCCTGGAACTTCTGGGGGAGTCGGGGACCCGAACGGCGGCCTTTCTCGAACTCTCCGACTTCAGCGGGAACCTCGAGATTTTCGTGGCCAGTGCAGCGGACTCGCTCTACGCCTCCCCAGCCAACTCCGGGCTCCTACTGGGGCTGGGCGCCCAGTACTACTTCCTGGGTGGATTCTGGGAGCGCTTCGGGGTCGACTACGAGGTCGAGGGTATCGGCCGTTACAAGAGCGCTGGCGAGATGCTGTCCAAGTCAGAGATGTCCGAGCCACACCGTGAAATGGCGAACTCTCTGCTCGACTCACTGAATGAAAGGTTCGTGGGGGGGCTGGCCGAGAGCCGGAACCTGAGCGCGCAACAGATCGAGGCCGTGCTGGCCGCGCCTCCGGCCACACCGGGAGCATTGCGGGAACGGGGGATCGTCGACGCCGTGGTGGCGTGGGACGAGGCCGTGGAGCGCGTGGGCGGAGGGCCCCTGATCGAGGATTTCGAGTACGCGACCGTCGACGCCCGGTCGGTTGGCTTCGATCCGGTAGCCCGTTTTGCTCTGGTGTACGGCAGCGGTGCGGTGGTCATGGGCAATGCGTCCATGACCCCCTCGGGAGCCCCCGAGCTTGCCTCGGATCGGGTCAGCGCGGCTCTCGAGGACGCCGCCAAGGACCCTTCCATCGATGCCATCATCTTCCGAGTCGACAGCCCGGGGGGCAGCCCACTGGCTTCGGAGATCGTCTGGCGAGCCAGCCAGCAAGCCAGGCAGGCGGGCAAACCGTTGGTGGCGTCCTTCTCCGATACCGCGGCGTCGGGTGGATACTATGTAGCTTGTGGGGCCGATGCTGTGGTGGCCTCGGCGACCAGTCTGGTGGGTTCGATCGGCGTGTTCGCCATGCGACCGGTGGTTGACCGGGCCTTCGAAAAACTCGACATCGGGGTCGCGACGCTGACCCGGGGCGCCAATGCCGACGCCCTGATGCTCGCCGAACCACTGACACCCAGTAGCCGCGCCTTGCTGCGAAGCGCCATTACACAGACCTATGCTCTGTTCACCGAGCGCGTTGCTGCCGGCCGCGGCATGAGTGTGGATGCGGTCGATCGCGTCGCTCAGGGCCGCGTGTGGACGGGAGCCCAGGCGGTCACGCGGGGGCTCGTCGATGTCCTCGGCGGGCTGCGTGAGGCCACGGCAGTGGCTCGTCAGCGAGTGGGTCTGCCGAGGGATGCCGACGTGGAGTTGGTTCCCTATCCGCGGTCCGAGGGTCTGCAGGCCCAGGTCAGCGCGCTTCTGCGCGGCGCGTCGGCGCGTCTCCATCCCGCAGTGATTCTGCCCGAGCGTTTGCGTCGCGTGGGGGACTGGTGGTTGGCCACCGCGGCTGCGGCGGGGTCCCCGCAGCTTCTGCCGCCATTTCTGGTCGAGATCCACTGAGCGTGCGATCATGCTCGCGCACGGCCGGAATACCAGGCGCGAGCCGAGGCACCAGGATCCGGGTACGGCATCACTTCCACTCTCGGTCTCCACGCGAGTGACGGGGTCTTCTGCATGTCCATCATCGTTGCTAGCGATGGCGTAGAGCTTTACGCCGAGGCTCACGGAGAGGGAACGCCCGTGTTGCTGTCCTGTGGCATGTGCACGACCCACGTGAATTTCCGCCCACAGGTGGCTCCACTGGTCGAAGCCGGATATCGGGTCGTGCTCTGGGACTACCGGGGCCACGGGCTTTCCCAGTCACCTGCGGAGGCCGAGGCCTACACGCTCGAGCAAGTGGTGGACGACCTCGGCCGTGTGTTGGATTGGGGGGCGCCGGGCGCCGAGCCCGCCGTGGTCGGCGGCTTGTCCTTTGGCGGCCTGGCCTCGCTCCACTACGCGCTGGCGGAGCCCGATCGGGTGATGGGCCTGCTGCTCATCGATAGCGGTCCGGGCTTCAAGAATCCGAAAGCCCTGGAGGGTTGGATGGCTCAAGTCGAGCGCACGGCCTCGTATCTGGAAACCCGCGGGGCGCGGGCCTTCGTCGAGAGCCGGGCGGGCATCACGGCGGTTGGTTTGCGGCCCGAGTTGCCCGCGGCTCAGGCCGCCGCCGATGCCATTGCGGCCCAGAACATCCCAGGGCTGGCCCATTTTGCGCGCTGCGTGGCGGGCCCTGCGCCGCCGGTCATCGACCAGCTGGCTGAAATATGCGCCGAGGCCCTGGTGCTGGTGGGAGAGAAGGATGAGCCCTATCTCCGAGCCGCGGAGGTCATGGCGGCTCGTCTTCCCAACGCGTCCCACGTCGTGATTCCGGGGGCGGGACACATCTCCAATCTAGAGGAGACCGCGGCCTTCAACCAAGCCGTGCTGCAATTTCTGGCGCGCGTGGCTCCGCGGGGGTCGTGAGCGGGGATCCGGAAGGCCGAACCCCGCGGGGCGATTCCGGAGAAATCGGGGGCGATGTGCGCAACCCATCGGGTCCCGGTGGGTTGGATACAGGTGCGGAGGCCAACTTGCGCGCCCAGGACGAGGACGTCCAGCGAATGCTGGCGTTCTGCGGCGGAGATGCCGCTGCTTTCGATGCCATCTACTCGCGCTGGTCGGCGCCGCTGCTGCGTTATCTCCAGCGCATGGTGCGGGACACGGCGGTGGCGGAAGAACTGGTGCAGGAGGTGTTCCTCAGGGTCTACCGAGCCCGGGACCGGTATGCGCCGGAGGCGCGCCTGTCGACTTGGTTGTATCGGATCGCCACAAATTTGGCGCTCAACGAGTTGCGAAGGCCGCGTCATCGTGCTCCCCATCACAGCCCCGACGCCGAGGGGTCGCCGGACTTGGTGTCCGAGCGGCCCGCCATCGACGAGGTCGTCGACGCGCGCAGAATCGGACAGTCGGTGGACGCGGAGCTCGAGAATCTGCCGGAACGTCAGCGCGCTGCTTTGGTTCTCGCCGCCGTGGACGGCCTGTCCTACGCGGAGGTGGCCAGCGCGCTCGAGGTTTCTGAGAAGGCGGTCAAGGCCCTGGTACACCGGGCCCGTGTGACCCTCGCCAAACGCCTGCAGGGAGTACCTCCCACAGGACGACAGACGCGCTCTCCCCAGGAGGGAGCGGGCGTGTCGAAGGACGAGAAGTGATGGAAAAGAATTCCTGTGAGAGTTACGAGGCCGACTATTCGGCACTGCTCGACGGCGAACTCGCGTCTGATCGCGTCGCCGTTGTGCACAGCCATCTGGAGGGATGCCGACGCTGTCGCGAGGTGCTGGAAGCATTGGGGTCCGTCGATGTCTGGTTGAGAGAATCGCCAGCCCCGGTGCCATCGGAAGCGTTGCACGAAGGGTTGATGGCCCGCATTGCTCAGGAGCCGAGCCACGAGGCCCCCGCAGTGCAGCGCCCAGCGGCGCCGGTCCAGCGTCTGCGCCGGCGCTCTACGACGCAACGGGTCTCGGGCCGGTCGGTGTTTGCGACGGCAGCTGGGCTCGCGGCTGCGGCTGCGCTGGCGGTAGTTCTGCTCCGGGGACCGGGGCTGCCCGCTGCTCCCGACCCGACGCCCACGTCCGATGGATCTCGATTCGCCGTGGCTCCGCAACCCATCGTGACCCCGCAACCCGTCGCTCCCGACGGCGCCGTAGAGGTCGAAGTGGCGCGCTCCGTCACCGGTGTCGAAGACAAGCCAGGGCCAGTGGCGGCGAGCTGGGTCGAGACCTTCGAAGAGGCGAACGACGAGCAGGCCTTCGACATTGCGCTAGCGATGGATCTCGACACCGTGCAGGACCTCGATGTGATCGCGAATCTGGAGTTGTTGGAAGCTCTGCTCTACCTCGAGGAGGGATCGGGTTGAGACGGTTCGTAAAACCTGCGGGCCTGCTCGGGTGGCTGGTCGTGTGCCTGCTGGTCACGGCAACCGAAACCGGGGCTCAGCCGGCTGGCGGCCCGCCTCCCGGCCCTGGGCAGGTTCGCACGGGCGGCCCGCCTCCGCGGCCTGGAGTGCGCTCCCCGGCCCCTCGCCCTCCCCGTCCGCCGGGACGGGACGCCTCGCTGGCCCGGCAGCTCGATCACCTGCCCGAACGCGAGCGTCATCGTCTGCAAAAGCGCTGGCGAGAAGCCACACCCGAGCAACGCCGGCAACTCCGTCAGCGGCTGGGTGATCTCGGCCCGCAACAGCGCGAGAGATTGAAGCACGCTGCGCCGGAAGAACGCCGCCGGTGGTTGGAGCGCAACATGGGCGCTCGGGGCCCGCACTCGGGCAGGCACCACGCTTTGCGGGGGATGTCGCAGGATCAGCGCCGTGTCCTACGCGAGGAACTCGGGCCCATGAGCGCGGAGGAGCGCAGACGTGTGAGGGACCAATTACGCCAGCTCTCACCGGAGCAGCGTCGCGAGCTGCACCAGAAGCTCGACAGCTTCCGTTCGCTGACCCCCAGCGAGCAGCTTGAATTGCGCGAACGCTTCAGCGAGCTGCGCAGTCTTGATTCCGCCGAACTCGACCAGCTGCGTGACAAGGCCCGGCGCTTCCGAGCGCTTCCGCGTGCAGAACGCGAGAGACTTCGCGGGGCCTGGGGGCGCCTCCAGGCACTACCATCCGAAGAACGAGAACGTCTGCTCGAGCGCTTGTACCAGGAGAAACCAGCCATCCCCTGAGCGGGTCCGGTGCAAGTCTTCCGCTTTCGGGAGCCGCTATGGTGTACCCCTACCAGCGGGGAGGGATGTCTTGGCGAAAGTCTTCGATGAACTCGATGACCCGCTCATTGCCTTCATCCATCGACAGCATCTGTTCTTCGTCGCGAGTGCGCCCGATGCCCATGATGGCCTTATCAATCTCTCTCCCAAAGGGCGCCCGGGGCTCGCGATCCTTTCGCCGCGGCGTGTCGCTTATCTCGACCTGGTGGGCAGTGGGATCGAGACCACCGCCCACCTGGGCGAAAACGGGCGCATCGTGGTGATGTTCTGTGCCTTCGAGGGCCCCCCGCGCATCGTGCGGCTCCATGGCCGAGGCGAAGCCATTGAACCCGCCGATGAGCGCTGGGACGGTCTGGCCCAGCACTTTCCCCAACACGACGGCGCACGCGCGATCATCTGCATCGATCTGCTGCGCATCTCCGACTCCTGTGGGTACGGGGTGCCCCGGTTCGATTACCTGGGTGAGAGGGACCAACTCGACCGCTGGGTCGAGAAAAAGGGTCCCGACGGGCTCATCCGGTACCAGGAAGAGAATAATCGCCACAGCATCGATGGACTGCCCGGTCTGCGCCGCCTGTCCGAGGCGTCGGATTCCTCGGAGGGCTGAGGCGAGTTAGCGGATCGTTGTCACCGGGGGGTCGGTTCGGGTTCGTCGACCGTTGCGCGTACAGGCAGGTCCACGTAGCTGGGTGCCGCGGGGTCTGTAAGGAGTGTCTGGCGCGCCACCACGTCGTGATCTTGAAGGGCCCAGGGGCCTTCGAGATTGGAGTGGGCGTGGAATTTGGGAAAGTCGGATGAGGAGATGTCGAGTCGAAGCCTGGAGCCCGCTGCCACCGTCCACTCGATGGGCCAGAGGGGGATCTCGATCCGGAGGGTGTTCCCCGGTGTATAGGGCTGAGGGTGGGTCGAACCGTTGCGGTACGCGAGGGATGTGATCGCGTCGCGGATGTTCACCGCTCGTCCATCCGCGCGGACCTCAACGAGCTTGGCGTTGAAGGCCGTGTCGGCCGCGTCTGAGGCGACGCTCAGCACGACCTTTGCGCTGCCCGCCAGGGGCAGAGGCTCGTTGAGGGGTTCGGTCTCGAACGAAAGGACATCCTGGCGTTCGCAGAGCCCTTCCTGCCAGACGTTCCCGGCGGGTGCACCGTCGAAGCCCGGCAGGATGAAGGCGAGCATCCCGGACCCTCCGCGGGTGGGTACGGGGTCTTGGGGGTCGTAGCGGTAGTGGACCTGCTGAGGTTGTGTGGGGGGCTCGGGGCCGAGACTTCCACCGGTGCAATTCCGGGCAGCCTTCGGGTCGTGCAGGTAGAGACGGAGGTCATCACTGGGTGGCGGCCAACTTGCGCGAGTCACCCAGCGGTTCTCGCCCATCACGTAGGTGGTGACTCCGAGGGGTTGACCGAGGGGCTCACCGCGCAAGTGGTGGCCCAGCCAGTCCAGGGTCAACTCCCACTGCATCAATCCCCCTTCGTCGTCGGGGAACTCCATGGCCGGACCGCTGCTACCGATGTGAGTCCAGGGCCCCACTACGAAGCGGCTGATGGGACGGCTGGCCAGCCGCTGCCAGTCGGTCATTTGTGGCCCGAAAAACACGTCGTACCAGCCGCCGATGAACAGCACGGGTACCTCCACGGCCTCGGGGGTGGCGAGCAGGCGCTGGTTCTCGTCTTCCTGCCAGAGGGCCATGCCCCGCCCGGGGCTGCTCACCCACTCCCGGTACCAGGGCAGGCGGCCCCCCAGGTGGACTTCATCGATTTCGATGTGTGGCCGGTGGCGGATCGCCTGCTGGTAGCGATTTCCCGCCTCGTCGGGTGGGTCCCCGCGCCGAGGCATCATGGTGGGCCAGGCGGTGAAGGCTTCATGACGGAAGATTCCTGCCTGGTAGACGCTCTCGTACAGGTTCGTGGTGAACACTGACGGGATGAAGGTTTTGACCTCGGGGGGGAGGTCGTTGGCCACGGCCCACTGCACGGCGGCGAGATAGGACGGGCCGAGCAGGGCGAGGTTGCCATCCTGGAAGGGTTGGGCCACGAGCCAATCCAAGGTGTCGCGTCCGTCTTTTTCCTCGTTGCGCAGTGGCTCCCAGTCCCCACCCGATTCACCTCGACCCCGCACTGTTTGGTGGACGCAGGCGTAGCCGTAACGCACCAACCGCTCGCACCAGCTGAGGGTGGCGATTTCGAGGCGGTCGTAGGGGGAGCGAATCAGCACCGTGGGCCATGGACCGGTGCCCTCGGGCAGGAAGAGCTGTGTGGCGAGGCCCACCCCGTCGCGCATGGCGACGTGCTCCAGCTGGCTGTCTCCCGAGCGGTGGCTGAAGGGGGGGAGATCCTCGTAGAGCCTGAGCAACTCGTGGCGTGCCAGAAACGCTGCACCTACGAGCAGAGCCAGGGTGGCCAACAGCACGGCAGAGATGCCAAGCACACGGCGCAGGCGGGGCGAGAGCATGGGGTCTCCGGCGTGGGGGAGGGGCCTCCCAGTATTCCCCCGTCGGCGCCGGTCGCAAAGTGGGGCCGTGTGCCGTGAGCCCGAACCTGCGCTACCCATCGCGACACCCCCCGGGAGGCGGTCCACACCGTGCGCGTCCTCTGGGAGCTGCGTCTGACCGACGTATTCGACGTCACCATCGTGACGCTTCTGCTGTGGACCCTCATCGCCTGGGTGCGTCAGACCCGAGCACGCTTCGCAGTGGCGGGCCTGGGCATTGTGTTTGGCCTGTATCTGGTCGCCGATCAGATGGGATTGCAGCTGACCGTGTGGTTGCTCCGGGGCTTCTTTGCAGCCGCGGCCCTGGTGCTGGTGGTGATCTTCCAGGACGAACTGCGTCGCTTGTTCGAGCGCATCGCCATTGCGGGTCTGGGTCGCCGGCGACCCAGACCGGGGCCCGACGTCCTGACTCAAGTGGCCGACTCCTTGGAGCGTTTTGCCCAGCAGCGAACGGGTGCGCTGGTGGTGATTCCGGGGCGGGACCCCCTGGAGCGATATCTCGAAGGCGGCGTTCACCTGCGCGGATACATGAGTCCCACTCTGCTCGAAAGTCTGTTCGATGTGAACTCATCGGGCCATGACGGCGCCGTGGTGCTGGAGGGCAACCAGATATCGAGGTTTGCGGTCCATCTCCCGCTATCCGATGACATCGACGCAGTGGGTCGCGGGGGGACCCGGCACGCAGCGGCTCTGGGGCTCGCCGAGAGAACGGATGCCCTGTGTCTGGTGGTGTCGGAAGAGCGGGGGGTCCTCTCAGCCGCACGAGATGGTGTGATTCGAGAAATCGATGGCGCCGAGCTGCGCTCTCTGCTGGGCCGTTACATCCGCGACTCGAATCCGCCGCGTCACAGGGCGGGCAGCTTGCCCTGGATGCGCGCTGTTCCCGCGCGCTGGCCCGAGGGGGTTTTGGCCGGTGCGCTCGCCATTGCACTCTGGGCGGCTCTCGTGCCCGAGCAGAACGACGTGCATCTGGCGTTCAGCGTGCCGGTGCAGTTTGTCAACCTGCCCCGTGGCCTCGACGTTGCCTCCGTCGACCCCCCGGAGGTACGGATCACCCTCAGTGGCCCGCATCGCGAAGTCACCCGTGCCAACTCCGCCAATGTGCGCGTGGAAGTCGATTTCGAGACCATGCGAGAGGGGCAGCAGTTGATCGAGATCTCCAGTCAGCAGGTGGAACATCCCGATAGCCTGCGCGTGGTGACCGTCGTGCCTGAACTCGTGCGGGTTCGCCTGCATACCCCTAAAGAACCGAGCTGAGGGTGCTGCCGTTGACTGGGCCGAGGTTGAACGCTCCAGTTCGCAGGTGGCTCGCCGGCGCGGCTCTGCTGGCGCTGACTCTCTGCACCTATGCGCCGTCGTTGTCGAATGGATTCATCTGGGATGACGATGCTTACGTGACCGAAAACGATACGTTGCCGGATCCCTCGGGTCTGTCGCGGATCTGGTTCGAATTCGGGGCCACACCCCAGTACTACCCGCTCGTTCACACGACCTTTTGGCTCGAGTACCGCGCCTGGGGGCTCTCACCTCGGGGCTATCACGCCGTGAACCTGTTGCTGCATGCCCTCGCGGTGTTACTGGCGTGGAGAGTGATGGTGAAGCTCGAAGTTCCAGGAGCCTGGGCGGTGGCTGCCATCTTCGCAGTCCACCCGGTTCACCTCGAGTCCGTCGCTTGGGTAACGGAGCGCAAGAATGTGTTGTCAGCCGTGTTCTATCTGGCGGCGGCTCTGGCGTATTTGCGTTTCGCGGGTATCGGGCGGGATTCCGCCCCCGGGAACCTGTCACCCGCCGTCTGGTACGCGTTGGCGTGGTTGGCCTTTCTGGGGGCTCTGCTGTCCAAGACCGTTGCGGGCTCGCTGCCCGCTGCCTTGTTGTTGGTGGTGTGGTGGAAACGCGGGCGCATTGCACGAGGCGACGTGATTGCGCTGCTGCCCTTCTTCGTTGCGGCACTGAGTCTGGGGGCCGTCACGCTCTGGATGGAAGAGCACCGGGTGGGCGCGACAGGACCCGAATGGGACCTCTCGCCTGTGGAACGTCTGTTGATTGCCGGACGTGCCGTCGTCTTCTACCTGGGTAAGCTGGTCTGGCCCGTGGACCTCTCCTTCGTCTATCCGCGCTGGCGGATCGATGCGTCCCTCGGCTGGCAATACCTTTTCCCCCTGGCCGTTGCCTCGGGTCTGGCGATTTTGTGGTGGGCGCGAAGGGTCGTGGGGCGCGGCCCTCTCGTTGCTGCACTTTTCTTCGGAGGGACGCTGGTGCCTGCGCTCGGTTTCTTCGACGTCTATCCCATGCGTTATTCCTTCGTCGCCGATCACTTCCAGTACCTGGCCAGTCTGGGTCCCATTGGCCTGGGGGTCGCGGCCGTGAATCGCTGGGTGACTCCCCTTGGTGGGCGCGGACGGGCAATGGCGGGTGCGTCTCTGGTGTTGGTGCTGCTTTGTCTGTCGACACTCAGCTGGCGCCGATTGCCCGTATATGAGGATCTGGAGTCGCTGTGGACCGCGACTCTGGAGACCAACCCCGATGCCTGGATGGCGAGCTACAACCTGGGCAACCTGCGTCGGCGCCAGGGACGCGAACGCGAGGCCATTGAGCTTTACCGGGCCGCGCTCTCGAGCAAGCCCGATCATTCTGAGGCTCACAACAACCTCGCCACCTCACTGGGCCGGCAGGGGGACCTGGACGAGGCCATCTATCACTATCGCCGTGCGATCCATGCGGATCCGGATTATCTGCTCGCGCATGTCAATCTCGCCCGAGTGTTGGAACTTCGGGGGTTTCGGAAGGAGGCCGCTCGGCACCGCCGCGAGGCCAAGCGCATCGACGCATGGCAGCAGCAGCGTCGCTTCGCCCGCTGAAGCGCGCGATCAGAGGGCGCGCTGGGCGAGATAGGGGCTGGGGTCGATGGCGGTCGGCTTGCCGACCATCAGGTCCGCAAGAAGGTCGGCCGAGCCCATCGCCATGGTCCAGCCCAGGTGGCCATGGCCCGAGTTCACGAACAGGCCACCGATGCGGGTCGGGCCGATGAAGGGCAGGCCGTCTGAACTCATGGGGCGCAGACCGGCCCACGCGTTGGCGCTGCCGAGGTCGGCGCGCGCGGCGACCGAAGGGTAGACGCGCTGTAGCAGGTCGCTGAGATTGCGAATCCGCGGGGCTCTCACACGTTTGTCGAAGCCCGCGAACTCCGCCGTGCCCGCGATTCGCAGACGATCTCCCAGAGGCACGATGGCGGTGTGCAGCGTGTCATCGACGACCGCGATGCGCGGAGTGTTCGGAATCCCTTTTGCGTCGAGGGTGAGCGAATATCCCTTGGCGGGTCGCACCGGCAACCGCAGGCCCGCACTGCGCAGGAGTTCGACGCTCCAACTCCCGGCGGCTACCACGATCCGGGATGCATCGACGAGTTCTCCTTCGAGGTGCAGACCGGTCACACGCCCCCCCCGGCATTCGAGCCCGCGAACGTCGACTCCACAATCGATGCGGCCGCCCCGTTCTTCGACCTCGGCCGCAATTCGACGACAAAACAGATGCGCGTCACCACACTCGTCGTCTGGAAACCTCAGGCCCCCGACGAGTTCACGTGCGACCTCGGCCAGCTGGGGCTCGGTATCGATGACGCCATCGGCATCGAGGGCCTCGAAGATCATGCCCTCGCGGCCCAAGAACTCGGCGGTGGCGATGGAGGCCGCGAATGCCCGGTCGCTGCGGAAGACCTTGAGGGTTCCGTGGGTCGACGCGTCGTAGTCGATTCCCAACTTCTCTCGGATCTGGGCTGTCAGCTCGATGCTGTGGCGTGCCAGGGCGAAGGCGCGTCGTGTTGCCTGGCGGTGTCGATTCGGGGTGGAATGGCGCAGAAACGACAGTCCCCAACCCATCAGAGACGGTAGGGCTCCCAACCTCAGCAGCATGGCGGATTGGTCCCGCCCGATGGATTGCAGCAGGTGACGCCCCACGCCGGGTGAGTTCCAGGGGTCGACCTGGGAGGGGGTCAGCATGCCGGCGTTCGCGTAGCTCGTCTCCAATGCCGTGCCCTCGGCACGCTCGAGCACGCGAACGACCTCTCCGCGCTGTTGCAGCGCCAGAGCCGTGGTCAGGCCCTGCAATCCGGCACCGATGATGGCGATGGGCTGTGTCGACATGGGGGTTGGGTTGTGGTGGCGCTCGCAAACGCTTCGAGGGTTCCTGGGCGCGAGCTGGAGAGTGGAACGGGCCGATTATAGAGAACTGTTCGGGTCCGGTTCGCTGTCCGTCCCGTGTTTCTTCTATGCTCGCAGGATTGTTGCTGACCCATCGCGGGGTGAACGGATCCGGAAGTATGCCCGGGACCACGTATTTCTCAGGGAGTTCGTCCCCGCCGTCCGCACGCCCGGAGTGGGCCACGCTGGCCTGGGCTCTACTGTTGTGCACGTTGGTGGCTGTCGTCCTGGCGCCCCTGCTTCTGGGGACCCAGACGTGGCTGCAGCACGACATCGGCCTGTCGGATCTCCATCACATCTTGTTGGGCTACCGGGCCACGCTGGGTCGGTTGTTGGCGGCCGGCGAAATGCCACTGTGGAACCCCGATGTGCTCGGCGGTACACCCCTGGCGGCTCAGATCGAAGCCGGTGTCTGGTATCCGCCCAATGGGTTCTTCGCGCTGTTGTCCGCCGAGCGCGCCATGGCTCTGGTGACGCTGTGGCATGCTCAGTGGGCAGCTGTGGGTGCCTTTGCGCTGGCGCGCTGGCGCGGTGTGTCCCATTCCGGCGCTCTGCTCGTCGGTCTGGCCTTCGCGCTGTGCGGCACTCAGATCAGCCACTTCAAACACCCGAGTCTCCATGAAGCCATGTGCTGGCTGCCCTGGATCTGGTGGCTTGCTGAGGTCTCGTGGGCGCATCGGCGAGGGACCCCGTGGCTGGCCGCCGCGGTGGCCCTACAAGCTCTGGCAGGTCACCCCCAGCTGAGTCTCTACACACTGATTGGTGTGTCTGCGGTCACGCTCCGTTGGGGCTGGGTCAATCGTGAACACTGGGGGCCTCGCAGCTTCACTGCGGGGTCGTTTCGAGTGGCCCTGGCCCTGGTCTGTGGGGCCGGTCTGGCGGCGTTGCAGTGGGTGCCCACCTGGTATCTCAGCGAACAGGGGCTGAGGGCCGGTGGCGGCACCGCCGAGTTCTTGAGCTACTTCCGGTTCAACTTCTGGGACCTTCTGACCCTGGTCTCCCCGCATCTCACGGGCTCGCCCTACGCGTGCGATTACGTGTACTGGCAGGACCGCTCGCTGCCCTGGGAGGGCTACGCATACTTCGGTGTAATTCCCCTCGTGCTGGCGTTGGTGGGCGGGTGGCGACGCACGGGCAAGCCGTCACGGGTGGCGCGGGCTGGCCTGGGGCTGGCGCTTTGCGGTTCGCTGGTGCTTGCGCTCAGCAACTGGACGCCACTGTTCTCGTGGCTCGTGGAATGGTTGCCGGGCTTCGGCCTGTTTCGCTTTCCTCAGCGCTTTCTCATCTTCACCCAGTTGGCCCTGGCCCTGTTTGCCGGCTTCGGTTGGGACCGGCTGCGGGAGGGGCTGCCAGTTCGGTGGCACGCCCGATGGCGGCTTGCCCTGGGAGGGGGGATCGTGGCTCTGGTGGTCCTCGATCTGGCGTGGCTCCATCGACCGCGGCTGGCCTGGGTTCCGCTCGACGCTTTCGACGGATCGGAACTGTCGGCCCTGATGAGCGATCAGGCNCGCGAACATCCCGAGTTTCCCCTCCGTGTGACCAATCTCGACGCCGAGACCTTGTGGTCCGACGCTCACCTCGAAGGGCACTGTGCCGGGGGCCGGAGCGACGCGGTGCGAGATCTGGCGGCGGCTCCGATCTACCACAACACCTCCATCCACGACATCGAATCCTGGGATGGTGCGATCAATCTGGCGCCGCTTCGTACGGTGGCCTCTCAGTCCGTCTACGCGTGGCCGCGCATGCCTGGCCTGCTGGATTCCGTGGTCGTCGAGGACGGGCGTCTCGAGTCCCGCCATCTGAGGCGTCTACGCCGCAGCGCGGTTACCCACGTGTTCTCGAGTCAAGCCATCGATCAAACGGGCCTCGAGTACGTCGCCGATCTGGCTGGACAGCGGGTGTACCGCGTCGTGGATGTCCAACCCAGGGCATCGGTGTACGGCGATTGGCTTGTCATGGGCAGGAAGCGCGCGCGCTGGCAACTCGACGAACCGGACGCCCGCCCTGCACTCGAGCGTGCGCCGAAGCCCGTTGAACTCGCCTGGGCGGACTCCACGAGGTCCGGCGTTGCGCCCGTACTGGAGCGCCGGGCGAATTCCCTGAGCGTGGATGTCTCGGGCCTCGCCGGCGTGCTGGTGGTGGCCGAGGGATACGGGCCGGGTTGGAGCGCACGGGTGGACGGCCTCCCCGCTCGGGTGTTTCCCGCCAACGGAATCCAACGCGCAGTGCTGGTGCCGCCGGGTTCCAGTCGTGTGGACCTCTCCTACTGGCCGCAGGGGCAAACGGTTGGATTTTCCATCAGTGCGACGGCTCTGTGTGGCTGGGTGGCTTTGTGGCTTTGGTCCCGCCGCGAAACCTTGGGGCGCTGATTCCCTACTCCTGCAGGGATCCTGCGTCACCCGCCTCACTGGGTTTCGGAAGCGTGTAAGCGATGATCCAATCGCCCAGTCTGCTCGATTGCTGGAGCCGTCCGACGTTGTGGTGTCCGCCAGCGGCTGCCACCAGGAATTGCGGGGCCTCGGGGCTCGGGCGGTAGGTGATGGGGCCCGCATGCAGACCCGCTGGCAGAGGGAAGTTTGCCAGTATTTTTCCGGTGTCGGAGTCGAAGGCACGCATCACGGAGTCCTCGGTGCCGCCGGTGAAGACCAGACCTCCCCCAGTGACGAGTAGCGAGCCAAGGTTGAACACCCCCCGCTGTCCGCCCGCGTCTTCGCCCAGGGGTTCGCGCCAGCGGATTACGCCGCGATTGAGATCGACGGCGACCAGGTAGCCCCAGGGTGGCTTGCTGCACATGCGATGGCCCGATGCAAACACACCTCCGCGTCCCTTGAGGAGGGGCGGTAGGCCGTTGGGCCCCGCCTCGCCCACGGGGTCGGGCAGGACCTTCACGGTCATGGCGAAGTTGTTGATGGGAACGAACAAAACTCCACGGCCGGGGTCGAAGGCGCCGCCGGACCAATTCGCGCCGCCCGCCGTTCCGGGGTATTGCAGGGTTCCACCCAGGCTCGGCGGCGTAAACAGTCCCTCGTAGCGCAAGCTCGCCAACAGAGCCTGACAGGCGGTGCGATCTTTGGGGCTGAGGTCTGCGATGTCGTCGGCGGTGATCCGGGACGGCGTGATGAGCTGCGGTGGGGCAACGGGAAACGGTTGGGTGGGGGATGCGCGTTCGCCGGGAACGTCGCTGGCNGGCACGGGACGCTCTTCGATGGCGTAGACGGGTTTGCCTGTCTCACGCTCGAAGACGAACACGAAGCCTGTCTTGGTGAGTTGGGCGACGGCGTCGATCTCACGGCCGTTTTGGTTCAGGCGCACGACGTTGGGGGCGGCTGGGAGGTCGTAGTCCCACAGGTCGTGGTGAATGAGCTGGTGGTGCCAACGCAGCTTTCCCGTGGCCGCCTCTAGAGCGAGCAGGGAATCGGCGTACAGGTTGTCTCCGGGTCTGCGGCCTCCGTAGTAGTCCGGGCTGGCGGTACTGGTGGGAACGAAGACGAGCCCGCGCTTCAGGTCCGCACTCAGGGGGGCCCAGGGGTTGGCACCAACTCCCTCGCGCCAGCTTTCCTGGTCCCACGTCTCTACGCCCGGTTCGCCGGCGCGAGGAATCACGTGGAAGGTCCACAGTGCGCTCCCGCTGCGGGCGTCGAAGGCTCGAACGTCCCCGGCGGGTTGATCGGGGCGCATGTCGGCCAGGGACGCGCCCACTACGATGACATCTCCCACGACGACGGGCGGGGAGGTCATTTTGTGGTGTTCCTGGCGCTTCAGGCCTTTGACTCCCGCGTGGAGGTCGACGGTTCCCTCCTTGCCGAAGGCCTTGCACGGTTTCCCTGTGGCGGCATCCAGGGCGATCAGCCGTGAATCCACGGTGGCCTGGAGGATTCGGGAAGCGCAGGCTCCGTCTGCCTCAGGGTCGTGCCAGTGAGCCACGCCTCGGGTCACGTAGCCGTTGCTGTAGTGGCGCTCGCGGTCGACCTTCGGATCGAAGATCCACAACTCGGTACCCGTCGAGGAGTCGAGGGCGATGACTCGGCCGTAGGGGGTGGAGAAAATCAGCCGACCCTCGACCACCAGGGGGCTTCCCTCGAAGGCGGTACCGCTGCGATCGTGGCGGCCGCGTTGCAGGCCGGGATCGTAGAAGTCACCGTGTCGGTAGGTCCATGCCACTTCGAGCTGAGCCACGTTGCTGCGATCGATCTCGTCGAGGGGAGACCAGCGGCGGTTGCCGGGATCTCCGCCCACGAAGGGCCAACTGTCGGGTCCTCCTGCATGCAGGGCCGACCCGGGTGGAAGAGCGAGCATCAGCGACGCGGCGATCCATGCCAGCGATCGAAGCCGAGACACCTCAATCCTCCCAGACAATCTCGGCAGTTTCCAGAGTCTCCCAGTTGCAATCCGACGCGCAGCCGTCGCCGCTTCGAAGATTGGAGTCGTCGCACTGTTCGCCCAGTTGCACCCGACCGTCGCCGCAGGTTCCCTCGCGCGGCAGCAGCGTCAATTTGATGAAGCGACCGCTCAGGGGCCCGTCGGGGCCGGTGCCGCGATCGGGTACGCAGGTCCACACGTTGTTGTCTTCGTCGAACTCGATCTCCCGAATGAAATCGACGGGAGTCGGGAGGGGATAGGAGGTGAATTTTTCGGTGTCGGGATCGAAACGGATCAGGGTGTCGGAATTCGAACCGGCGACCCACACGTCGCCGGTTTGGTGGTTGACCGCGAGCGCGTAGGGGAGTTCGGAGCCCTTGGGCTTGGTGGGCAGGTCGTAGACCTTCCACGTCTCCGTAACCGGATCGAAGCGTCCAAGGACCGACGATCCATAACCGGGAACCCAGACCACGTTGTCCGGGCCCACGCGAAGGCGCCTTGGGCTGTGGAACGGAGTGGGCCAGGAGCGGACCTCGCCGCTTTCCGGGTCCAGGACCCCGATGGTGTCGGCCAACAGTTGCGACCACCAAACGGTCTGGTTCGGGGCGATGTCGAGCCCATATGCAATGGGAATGGGAACGGGGCCCGTCCACGACATGGCACCTGGGAGGTCGTAGTAGGTGAAGCTCTCGTTTTTCGGGTCGAAGACCGCGACGTGGTTGGAGACCGTCAGCGTGTACCAGATGCGCCCGTGCTCGTCGAAGCGCAACGTGTGGGGATAGACGCCTTTGTCGTCCCCGATCTTGGGGTGCTCGTAGTTGATGGTCTCTCCGCTCTCCACATCGAGTTTGGTGAGGAGGTCGGTACCCGTGACGGTGATCCACATGTCGCCAGATGGATCCCGTTCGATGGAGTGAGCGCCTCGCGGCACGGGCCAGTGCCAACGTTCGAGGGTCTGGGGATTGACGGCGAAACCGTCCTCGGTGTAGAGCGTTCCGTCGAGTCCCATCTCCAGATCGTGGCAGCCGTTGCGACCCTCGGGGTCGACGTCGTATTCCCAGATCACTGCCCGTGTAGCGTCACCGCTGGGTGGCTCGGGCAGATCGAATTCCAGGGGTTCTTCGCTGTCGAAAACGGCCATCAAGGTGGGGATGAGGCGCTCCCGTGCTTCGGCGAGTAGGGGAGGTCCGCGAAATTCCATACGAGCGACCACCGCTTCCCATTCCGCGGCGGTTCGCGACTTGCGCCAAAGTGCGTCGCCGATCTGGTGGCAGTTCGCACAGGCCAAAGTGAAATTTGCGCGCATCTCGGGTGATGGCCATTCGATGCGCGAGAAGTAGTAGGAGGCCGGAAGGTGCTCGTTGGGCGATTCCTCCAGGCGCAGTTGGAAGTCTGCGTCGAGGCCGCCTGCACCCAGTTGGATCTGTCGGGTGCGTTGTTCGAAGCCCGGGATACGCACTCCGAGTTTCCAGCTGCCCTCGACCATCGGCGGGAATTCGTAGTGGCCGTTGCCATCACTGAACACACTGACGCTGAGGGATTTCTGCTCGTCGCGCGCGGTGATCATGGCGCCACCGAGGGGCCGGCCGTGGTAGTCGACCACGTCACCGGTCAGGGCCGCTGTGCCTTCGGGTGGGGAAACCGGCACCGTGGTGGGAGCGCCGTCACTGGCGCCGGCCGAGCTGGCCTCGGGTTCGTTGGAGTTGCCGCATGCGATCATGGTGGAAACCAGGAGCGCGACCATCAGGGAAAAGAGATGCTTCACTTATAACCTCCTCTTGGCGAATCATGCCTGAAATGGGCAGTCGGAGGGAAGAGCGGGAGTGGGTCACCGAAAGGCCCTGCCTGGCGGTGGGCCCCATGACTCAGGAGCTCTGGTCTGACGGCGGTGCTTTTGCCTGCGCGGCCCGGAAGAAGCTCACCGGATCGATGGGGTTTCGGGTCTCGTAGTCTCCCTGCCATTCCTGGCCCGCGCTGCTTCCGCGCAGAATTCGGTAGCGTCGCCCATAGGTCTCGCGAGTTCGCCAACTCCAGGTGACATCAATGCTCGCATAGTGGGCCGAGATGGCTCGGCGGTAGCCCGCTGTTCGGTTGCGACCCGATCCGTGCAGCAGGGTGGGCTGGAAGAAAGCGGTGTCGCCCGGCTCCATTTCGAGGTGGACGCGTCGTGGAAGCTCGTCTTCCACGTCGACCGCTCCGAAATAGCCCCCATTGAGGTACTCCCAGTCGAGGTTCTCGTGTTCACGGAGCTTGCCGCGATGGCTGCCAGGTACGACGGTGAGGCAACCATTGTCCACCGTGACGCGTTCCAGCGCCGTCCACGCGGCCACGATGCGATGGGCCGGGCGGAACGGGAAGTAGAGCAGGTCCTGATGGAGGGGATGACGGCCATCCACGTTCGGGGGCTTGTTGATGAGCATGGTGTGGATCGTCATCACGTCGTGACCCACGAAGCGCTCGATGCAGTCCAGGATCCGGGGGTGGGTGGTGTAGCGGTCCAGGATCGGATCGTGCTCGTAGTCCTGGAGCTTGGCGATGGCCTCCATGGCGTTATCGGTTCGGATCGCGCCCTTCGCCACCATCACGTCCTTCATGACGAGCATGCCCTCGGCCGGTTCGACGGTGCCCTCGACGATCTGCTCCAGGCGCTTCAGCCAGCCCTGGAGGTCGCGATCGTGGAGAAGGCCCCGTGCGACCACGAAGCCGTCTTCCTGGAAGTGCTCGAGCATCTCGTCTGAAATGGAGGAGTTCGTGGGCATGTGCTTACTGCCCGTCTGAGCCCAGGTCGCGTGCGCGGGTCAGAGTGCGGAGGCCACCTCGAAGGTGGTGAGCATCGAAGCCCGCCGCGCGCATCTGCTCGGCGAGGTGGGCACTCTTGAGGCCAATCGCACAGTAAACCACGTATGTCTGGTTGCGTTCGAAGCTCGTGAAGGCGCGCAGAGCGTCCTGCAGTTCGAGATGCAGGGCGCCCTCGGGGTGCCAACTCCGGTATTCGTTGCGCGTGCGAATGTCGAGCAGGATGGCGCCCTCGGGGATCCGGTCTACCTCAAGGTCCGGAAGGCTCAAGTCTTTGTCCTCGAGGGCACGGAGATCGTAGATCTTGCGCTGGGCTACGGCCTGGTCGAGGAGGGTAGGATCGAGCGGCTGCTCCTCGCGCTGGATCGCCTCCTCGCGGGCGGCAGTGGCGGGCTTGCTCTGAACCATCTGACAGTACTCGCCCACTACCTTGGAGAGTTCGAAGCTTCCGATGTGCTGGGCGAGGGCGATGATCTCGTCTTTGTCGAAACCCACCAGCGGCCTCAGGATGGGCAGGCTCGTGGCCTGGCTTACGACGGAGAGGTTCTGGAGGGTCTGGGAAGAGACCTGCCCTACGGCATCGCCTGTGACCACGCCGATGGCTCCGCGTTCCGAGGCAATTCGCTCGGCGATTCGGAGCATCTGACGCTTGAGCAGCAACTGCCAGTAGCGGGGTGTGGTGTGCCTGCGCAATTCCTCGGTGATGGGCTCGAAGGCCACCGAGTGGAGCCGGGGGCGGTCCCCGTAGGACCACTGATCGGCGAGCCACCGCGCGACGCGCAATACCCCCTGCTCGTGCGCCTGGCCTCCGAGATTGCAGAACACGTAGTCGAGAGAGATCCCTCGTTTCTGCATTTGCCAGGCGGCCACTGCCGAGTCGAACCCACCTGATAGGAGGCCGACGGCGCGTCCGGCAGTTCCCAGGGGGAGTCCGCCATTGGCATCGATACGTTCGGGGAAAAAGTAGGCCTCACCGGGCATCAGCTCGACGTGGACGGTCACCTCCGGTCGGTCCAGATCGACGCCGCCTGACTCGGGTTCCAGGGCGGCCCCCAGAACCCGAGCGACCTCGGATGCGGACACGGGGATGCGGTTGCGGTCGCCGACTCGCCGAGCCCGTACGGCGAAGCGCTTTCCGCGGACCGGCTCTGCGAACATCTCGTGACCCGCTTCGACCACTTCTTCGAGCGTTGAATAGGGACAGGCATGAACCAGGGACAGCGAACGCAGGCCGAAGACCCGCGACAGCGCGGCGGCGGTTTCCT
Organism: Myxococcota bacterium; assembly: GCA_022447545.1. Taxonomy (GTDB): domain Bacteria; phylum Myxococcota_A; class UBA9160; order UBA9160; family SMWR01; genus JAKVBI01. The sequence continues at coordinate 374,910 of JAKVBI010000001.1, read as the reverse complement.
CGGCGCCGACGCGCGGAAACTCCGCAAAAATCCGGTCGTGTGACCGCCTCACGCTTCCTGAGGTGCTCTCGGAAGTGAGCGCGTCGCGCAGGTTTCGCAGGAGTCGCTTGGTGAAATGGCGCCGGGTGGCGAAGGCCTTGGTACCGATTTCACCCGAAAGGCGCAGCAGGGCGAGCTGGGTGGTGGGGTCATTGCCCATTCGTGGCTGGCTCAGCGCCCGCAGGTGTTGAGGATTGCTCCTCCCAGGGCGAGGGCGATCCAGATGCCCGTCAACGGAGAGAGGCCCGGCTTACGCGAAATGGCGTCTTCTTCGAGTCCCTCGTCGGGGAGCGGCGCAGGGTGGGTTTGCCGCGTTTCGACCGATTCGAAGGGCGTGTCGCCGAGGGCCTGGCGCAAGAGGCTTCGCCGGGCCGGTTCCGCTGCGCTTGAAAGTCTTCCACCGCAGTGGAGACAGCGCCGCGTCGCTGGGGCGAAGCTGACGTCGCACGTCTCGCAGCGAACCTCGTAGAAGTTGGACTGGGGCAGTTGGGTCTCCATGGCGCCCGGCAAGTGTATCGAATCGCTGCGACTCTCCGCTCCAGTGCTTTCCGGGAGGTGTTTTCGTCAAGGCCCCGGTGGAAGTTGCCGATTTGTTTCTAACTGGGGCCCCCGGGGTCTGCAATCCGTGCGTGGGACGAGGACATGAGTTTCTGGGAAACCGATCCGATCGAACACCGGAGCCGATACTGCGTGACGCTGTTGGAGGACGCTCGGCCGACCTTCGACGGCGTGGAGCACGGGCCCGATGAGGATCGTTCGTTGGTTCCGTGGTCCGCGGTTCGTGTCGCCATGAACGCGGAGGTGGGAGAGCCCGAGGGCGTTCGCACCGTCGTGTTCGATCTCGTCCTCGAATTACCTGCCAAGGGTGAAGACGGGATCGAGGTTCAGCGCTTCGATGCCGAGCCCGGCGAGGATGCCCAGCGAGCGGCTCTGCTCATCTCGGAGCAGGTTCACAGCTCGGGTGTGATGCCCTCGATCAAGAGTGCGGCCCTGGACGGCATCACGACGCGTTGGTACCCGGATCTGATCTCCTTCGAGAAGGACAATCTCAAGGAACTCTGAGCGGTCACAGCGCATGGTTGTCGCGGATCCCGCCCCCACCACCTGCTACCGTGCCGTGTCATGAGCGGTCGAGTTCACGCCCGGCGCGAGGGTGCCCTCGGATGGATGGTGTTCGACCACGAGGAACGCCGGAACGCCATCACCCTCGAGATGTGGGAGGCGATCCCGAGGGTTGCTCGGGAACTCGACGAAGATGCCAATGTGCGCGTCGTGGTTCTGCGAGGCGCTGGCGACACCGCTTTTGTTTCCGGTGCTGACATCTCGGAGTTCGAGCGCACACGAATGGGGGCCATGGCGATCGAGTACGAGCGCACCAATCAGCGCGCATTCGAAGCCATTACGGCCATCTCGAAGCCCGTGCTTGCCATGGTGCACGGCTTCTGCGTCGGCGGTGGGACGGCTCTCGCTCTGTGTGCGGACCTTCGCTATGCGGCTGCCGACGCTCGGTTCGGGGTTCCCGCTGCGAAGCTCGGTCTGGGCTATGCGGTTCGCGGTATCGAGAAGTTGGTGGGTGTGGTCGGTCCTGCCGTGGCTCTGGAGATCTTCTTCACGGGTCGCCAATTCGATGCCCGGGAAGCGCTGGAGCGCCGACTGGTCAACGAGGTGGTGGAGAAGTCGCGCCTCGAGGCGGTGGTGAGGGAGCAGGCTGAAAGCATTGCAGCCAATGCGCCGCTGACACTCCGCAGCGTCAAGACCATCGTCAACCAGCTCGGCCGCGCGCCCGACCAACGCGACCCAGCAGGTATGGAGGAGTCGATTCGGGCCTGCTTCGACAGCGTGGACTACGAGGAGGGGGTGAAGGCCTTCCTCCAGAAGCGGAAGCCTGAATTTCGGGGGCGTTGAGGTCCCCTCGTAAATCTGGACACCTGGGCTCCCTGTTGCCGAGAACTTTCCACCGGTGTCCGCGGTGGACCGTCAACCGTGCGCCGCCTCGTGCCGATAAGCCCCCCGCCGGATGCGGGGGGTTGGAATGGTTGCTGTTACCAGGGTGCTGTTTGGCTCGGCACTCCTGTGCCTGTTGAGTTTGTCGAATTGTATGGGGCCCGGTGGTTCCGGTCGGATTCGCGCACTGGTGGCCGAGGGCGACGCCTCATTGTCGAGGGGCCTGACCGATCGGGCCATCGAGAGCTACCGCGGTGCCCTGGACATCGAAAGCCGCTTTCCGCCCGCACTGCATGGCCTGATCCGTGCCCATCTGGCCAGGGGTGACGTCGAAGCCAGCCTTGCGCTGTGTGCAGCGATGGAGGTGGGGACGCCCGCTTACTTCCAGCGGGTACGTGCCGATTGCACGAGAGCTTTGGAACTGGCGGCTACGGAGCGCCAGAACCGCGGAGATCCCACGGGCGAACTGCGGCTCCTCGAGCGTTTGTCGGATCTGGCACCCGAAACTCAAGGTCTGATGCCGCGTCTGAACCGCGTTCGGCTGGCCGCCGCCGAGAGTCGATTCCGCCAGGGTCAAAGGGTCGAGGCCATCGCGTTGTATCGCGAATTGTTGTCCACCGCGCCGGACCAGACACGAGTCCGGGTAAAGCTGGCCGAGGCACTGGGATCCCTGGGGCGGATCGAGGAAGCCGTCACAGTGCTCTCTTCGGGCCTCGCCGAGCATCCCGGCTCCGCGGAGTTGGAGGCTGCTATGGATCGACTGGGCCCGCTGCGTTCCCGAAACACTCCCGCGCGGATTTCTCCCTGATTCCGGTTTTACGTTTTTTTGGCCATGGGTGCCCGGCCCCGTCACTGGATCTCAGCAAGGTGGGGGGTGTCCACCCCGGACTCTGCATTTTTGTGATGATGGCGTGCTTTTCCAGCGGGTAGGGGAGAGACCGGATGCGGCCTTAAGAGTTGCGCCGGTACCCGGAAGTCCCCACAATTGCCGCCGGTTGGGGCCTTTGGCGCGGGGGTAGTGACGCCGGGCCGGCTCATCGTCTCATCGCGACCGACCTGCCACGATCCGAAGGATCATCTCACTCGGGGGGGACTCGACACAATGCAAGGAACATCGACTCTACGCAGCTTGGCCCTGGTTTCAGCAGTGCTGATCATGGGGGGGCTCCTGACGAGTTGTAAGAGCACGCCTCCTCCCCCGCCGCCGCCTCCCGAGGAAGTTTTTGTCGAGGAGGTCGAGGTCGTCGAGGTGGTGGAAGAAGTGGTGCCCGAAATGCGCACCGTCTACTTCGACTTCGACAAGTCGAACATTCGAGCCGACGCTCGTCCCCTCATCAAGGCGAATGCGGAGATCATCGTGGCCAACCCGCAATTGGGGACGATCACTTTGCAGGGCAACACCGACGAGCGCGGAAGCGAAGAGTACAACCTCGGTCTGGGCGAGCGCCGAGCGAATTCCGTGAAACAGTACCTGGTGGATCTCGGAGTTCCCGCTTCGCGCTTGCGAACCGTCAGCTTCGGCGAATCGAAACCGGCCGTGATGGGACACACCGAGTCCGCGTGGCGTTGGAATCGGCGCGTCGATTTCGCGACCGCTCGCTGAGCCCAGTCGTGCGCGACAGCCTGGGCGGGAATTGCCCAGGCTTGCAACCGCCCGAGTCAGTCCGGGGTGCCTCTCGGACTGTCGGGTCTGTGCTGCGGTTCGAGGGAGTCGTTTGACCGCTCGCCGACCTCGGTGATACGGTGCCCGAGAGCCAACCTCCCGCCTGATGCGGGAGGCAACGGGAGGCAATCGGATGCCCATTCACGGTGGACAGATCGCAGCGCGAGCCCTCAAGGAAGCAGGTGTGGAGTGCATCTTCACACTCTGCGGCGGCCACATCATGCCGCTGTACGAGGGTTGTCTCGACGAGGGGATCAAGGTCATCGACGTGCGCCATGAGCAGGCGGCTGTGCATGCTGCCGATTCCTGGGCCCGTTGTAACCCAGGCGGCATCGGCGTGGCGGCCATCACCGCCGGGCCTGGTGTCACCGATGGTGTGACGGGCATCGCCAACGCCTGGAGGGCGAATTCGCCCATCCTCGTCATCGGTGGTCAGGGCCCCTTTGAGAACATGCGACAGGGCTCGCTTCAGGAGATGGATCACATCGGAGTCGTGCGGCCGATCACGAAGTACGCCGATGCCATCTATCAGACCCATCGTATCGCGGAGTACATCGAGCTGGCGGTCCGCCACGCAGTGTCCGGAATTCCCGGCCCGGCCTACCTCGAAATTCCCATGGACATCTTCATGGGGCAGTGCGAGGAAGACCAGGCGCCGATTCCGCGCATCCGCACCGAGGCTCCGCGGATCTCGCCCGATCGGGACGAGGTGCGCAAAGCCGTTGAGGTTCTTGCGGGCGCTGAGCGTCCCATGTTGATGGCCGGTACCAGCGTCAAGTGGTCCCGGGCCAGCCAGGAACTGGTGAAGTTGATCAGCGACATTCACCTTCCCGCCTACACGAATGGAATGGGACGGGGCACGATTCCGCCGCAGACGCCGGAATTCTTCAACCGCTCTCGCCGGGACGCCCTCAAGCAGACCGACTGCATCGTTCTGGCCGGTACGCTTCTCGACTTCCGATTGCGTTTCGGCAAGTCGATTCCCAAAGATGCCAAGGTGATCCAGCTCGACATGGATGCCACGTTGATCGGCCAGAATCGCCAGGCCGATGTTCCCATCGTGGGCAATCTTGCCTGCAGCTTCGAGATGCTCTCGGAAGAGATCGCGAGCCAGGGTGTAGCCCTCGACTTCTCGGCATGGCGTGACCAGCTCCGTGAAGTGGAGATGAAGGCCGAGCAGGACGTGGAGGCCTCGCTGGGGAGCGAAGAGGTTCCCATCGATCCTCAGCGCATGTGCCGCGAAGTTCGGGATTGGCTCGAGGACACCGGGGACGCCATCGTGATCGGGGATGGAGGCGATATCGTCGCCACGGCGGCCAAGATCCTTCCCGTCAAGAGCGAAGGGGCGTGGATGGATCCCGGACCGTTGGGCACCCTCGGTGTGGGGATGCCGTTCGCACTGGCGGCCCAGGTGGCCCATCCCGACCGTCGGGTCGTGATCGTCTACGGCGACGGGTCTTTCGGTCTCAACGGTTTCGAGTACGACACCGCGGTGCGCTTTGGACTTCCCATCATCGGAATCCTGGGTAACGACGGTGCTTGGGGGCAGATGATGCGGCCCCAGATCGGCCTCTATGGTGAAGATCGAGTCGTGGCCACGAAGTTGAATTTCACGCGTTACGACAAGGTGGTGGAGGCCCTGGGGGGGCACGGTGAGTTCGTGGAACGCCCCGAGCAGTTGCGGCCGGCCCTCGAGCGAGCCGCGGCGTCTGGCAAGCCGGCCCTGATCAACGTCATCATCCGTCAGGACACAGAGTTCGGGGGCGGGATCTACGTCTAAGCCGCACGCCCTGGAGCTGACTTCGCACCCCCAACCTGCTGCGCTGGGGATCGACCTCGCCGTTCTCGAGCCGTTTTTGCGGGCTCATGGACGCTTGGCCGTCGTGGACCTCGAGACCACAGGCCTGCCCGCCGGTAACTCTTCGGAGATTTTGGAGATCGGCGCGGTGCTTCTGGGGCCCGGTGAACCCGTGGCTACCGTTGAGACCCTGGTATGCCCTCGGGGCTTCATTCCCCGTTCGGTCCGTCGTCTGACAGGTCTCGCAGAGGCCGATGTCGCCGAGGCGCCGTCCATCGACGTGGTGGCTCCGCGCCTGGCCAACCTGCTCTCGGGCCGGATCCTGATCGCTCACAATGCCGATTTCGAGCGGCATTTTCTATCGCGTTTCGTGGCCAGCGACCTTGGGAACGCCACCTATCTGGACACCCAGGACCTGCTCTGCATCACGCATCCCGATGCGCCCGACATGAGGCTCGAGACATTTACTCGGGATCTGCTGGGCACCCAAGAGCGTCATCGAGCCCTTTCGGATGCTCTGGATGCCACACGTGTGATCTGTGAGGCAGCGGCAGGTGCGAGGCGTGGTGAAGCGCGTTACGCGACGGCCCGAAACGCACTCGAGACCTACTCTCCGCGCTCTCCCTGGATTCCACTGCTCGAGACCGGTGCGTTCCCGTCCTCCCCCGATGAGTCCATACCCTACGTGAAGGTTCCCGCTTCTTCCGAATCCCCGGTGCCCTTCGATGCCGATGCAATCGCTGAGGTGCTGGCCGACGAGGCTCGTGGAAGGCGTCATTTCCCCGGGTACCGAGTGCGAGAGGCTCAGATCGAGATGGCCCGGGAGTTTGCGGAAGCCCTGGATCGCGGTGAGTCGCTTCTGCTGGAAGGAGGGACGGGGGTTGGCAAGTCTCTTGCCTATCTCGCAGCAGCGATCCCGTTTGCAGTAGAGCGCGCCGATGGGGGCGTTCGCGAACCCATCGCGATCTCGACGCGCACAAAACTTCTTCAGGACCAACTGATGGTCAAGGACATCCCAGCGGCGGCGGCGATGCTCGGGTATCCAAATCTACAAGCGCTGTCCATGAAAGGACGCGCCAACTACGCGTGTGCGCGTCGGTTGGGGGTCGTGCTCGCCGAGGGGCGAGAAACGGGCATCTTCGAGGAGGACCGGCTTGCCTACGCGGCGCTGACTGCTTGCGCGAAGACACGCCCCCATGGAGAAGTGGGGACCCTGGCGGGTGGACTGCTCTTTCGCTTCCCCCTACTGCGCGACCTTCTGCGCCGCTCCGTGGCGGCCCGCGCCGATCAGTGCACTCGGGAGCAGTGCGCTCAGGAGCGCTCCTGCCCCCTCGGCCGGCGCCGGCGTGCCTTGTCGGGTGCACATCTGGTGGTGGCCAATCACGACCTGTTGCTGCGCTGGCCGTCCGACTATCCGAACTTCACCACGGCCATCGTCGACGAGGCCCACGAACTCGCCGGCGTTGCGGATGAAGTCTATGCGGCTGAAGTGCGGCCCGAGGAACTGCTCGAGCGGATCGACGATCTATTCGGTCGATCCGAGGGCAGGGCCGGAGCGCAGAGGGGGGTGTCCGAAGAGAGTCGGGGGTTGTTGCCTGCGGCGGATCTGCGAAACGTAAAGAACGATGTCGCCCGCCAACGGCGCGATCTCCAACAGGATTTGATCGAACTGGGCCGTTCTCTTGCCCGTCATGCCAGTGAGTTCGGCGAGGTCCAGTTGCCAGACCCCCCCGGCGAGCGTTTTCCTGCCGAGGGAAGTCTGGCGCGGACGGCCGCCGAGCGACTGGAGCAGATAGCTCACACCGCATCCATCATCGATGTGCCCGACGAAGAAATTGCCGAGTCCGTGGAGCGAGCGATTGGTGATCTGCGCGCAGGAGCGGCTGATCTTCGCGGAGCCTTCGAGAACCGAGAAGATGCCGTCGCGGCTTTCGAGCGCTTGCGCCCACCGTTTGACAACTGGCGTCTGGTGGTTCGCTTTGTCTCTCCAGCGGATTCGTTTCATGAGCAGTTCGCCCAAAGCCTGGAGACTTTGGCCTGCGTGTCGGCGAGTCTATTCGTGGGCGATGAGCCCTTTGCTTCCCTGGGAGAGTTGGAGATCGAGAATCGGGCCAACATGCCCGTGCGCCGGGTCGCGGTGGCGAGCCCATTTCCGTACCTGGACCACATGCGGGTGGTGGCCCTCCAATCTCAGGGAGACCTCGTCGAGGAGACGAGCGATGTCCTCGCCGAACTCGCGCGGGCGCTGGGTGGCCGGACCCTGGGTTTGTTCACGAGCCTGAAGCGCATGAACCAGGTGGCTGAGCGACTCTCAGATCTCGTTCGCGACGAGGGCCTCGAGGTGCTGGCGCCCCGACGGGCTCAGGATGATCCCGCTGCGTTGGTCGAACGCTTCCGCCGCACGGGAGGTGGAAGCATCCTGCTCGGGGCGCGGACCTTTTGGCAGGGTGTGGACATTCCCGGTCCTGCACTCCAAGCGGTGGTAATCGAGAAGCTTCCCTTCGAGGTGCCCACTGAACTACGCCGCCGACGGGTCCGGAGACTCGAGACCGATGGAGAGCCCGCCTTCGAGCGCTACACCCTGGGCAAGATGCTCCTGAATCTCAAGCAGATGGTTGGGCGCCTGATCCGCACCGAGGACGATCGCGGGGTGGTGGTCGTGGTCGAGGGCCGAACCGACAAGCGCTATTTCTCACGGTTGAGCGATGCGCTGCCCGAGGCCTGCCATGTGGTCGAGATCCGCCGAGACGAACTCGCCGAATATCTCGAGGAGTTGGAGCTTCCCCAGGCCGAGTCAAGTGACCGGTAACCGGAGCCAGAGGGTTGGAGATTCGCTAGCCGAGCCCGCATCGGGCTAGTCTCCAGCGCGGAGGACGAAATGACCGAACAGGGCCGCTTTTCCGAAGACCAGTGGGCTGTGATTCTCGGTGGATCCAGTGGGTTTGGACTCGCCACGGCGAAGAAACTCGCCGCACATGGCCTCAACCTGTGTGTCGTGCACCGTGATCGTCGCTCGGTATTGGCGCGAGTGGAGCCTGAGTTCGAGAAGATCCGCAACGAGGGTGTGCAGCTGATCACGTTCAACGCCGATGCGTTGAACCCCGAGAAGCGGGCCGAGGTGCTCGAACAGCTGAGCGAGGCCATGGGCTCGACGGGTCGGGTTCGCGTACTGCTTCACTCCATCGCCTTCGGGAACCTGAAGCTGCTCGTGCGAGAGAAGATTCCGGATCGCACTCTGCATCGTGACCTTGCCGAGAAGTTGGGGGTCGATCCCGCTGCGGTTCAGAGTGCGGCGGACGAACTGCTCCTCGAGGGCCACGATCATGCACATACGCTGGCGAGTGCGCCCGCCTATCCTCAGGATCACATGCTCGAGGACGAAGACTTCGACCGGACCATCTTCAATATGGGCACGAGCATTCTAGGCTGGGTTCAGGATCTGTTTGCGCGGGAGCTCTTTGCCAGCGATGCGCGCGTGTTCGGGTTGACGAGCGAGGGCAACGATCTGGCCTGGAAGGGGTACGCGGCCGTGGCGGCTGCAAAGGTGGCTCTCGAGAGCCTCGCCCGTTCCATAGCGGTGGAGTTCGCACCCTACGGGATGCGCTGCAACATCATCCAGGCCGGAATTACAGAGACCCCAGCCCTGGCCGCAATACCTGGAAGTGGACACATGAAGGCGGGAGCGAGGCTGCGCAATCCCTTTGGGCGTTTGACGACACCAGAAGATGTCGCCAATGTCATCTATCTGCTCTCTACGGATGATGCGTCCTGGGTCAACGGAGTCGTCCTTCGCGTGGATGGTGGTGAGCATGTATCGGGTTCGACACCGTGAGCGGCCATGAGTCGGCAGCCGATTCGAGGCCCGTGGCCCTGGTCACGGGTGGAGGCACTGGGATTGGGACGGCCTGTTGTCGTGCCCTGGCCCAAGAGGGATTTCGCGTTGCAATCCACTACCGGTCCAGTGAGGGAGGTGCGAAAGCGCTCGCTGACGAGCTCGAGGGTGCGTTCACTCTCCAAGCGGACCTCGGCTCACAGGAATCGATCGACGCGCTGGTGGCGGAGCTGAAGGAGCGCGCAGGCCGGCTCGACGTTCTGGTCAACAACGCAGGGCACAACGTCAACGCGCCGGTGCTGACCATGAAGCTCGACGACTACGATGCAGTGGCGAGCGTTGCCCGTGGGACCTGGTATCTCACCAAGATGGCCGTCCGCCGTTTCATGTTTCGAAGCGGCACAGGCCGAATCATCAACATTTCGAGCGTCGTGGGCCACACGGGAAACCCGGGCCAGGTTCCCTACACGATGGTGAAAGCGGGACTCGACGCGTTCACGAAATCTCTCGCACAGGAGCTGACGGGCAAGGAGATTCTGGTCAATTCGGTGGCGCCGGGTTTCATCGACACGGACATGACTCAGGAACTTCCTGAAGCAGTGCGTGACACGATTCTCGCTCGCATTCCCCAGCAACGTATGGGGCGCCCCGAAGAAGTTGCTGACGTGGTGGCCTTCCTGGCGACCCGGGGGACCTACGTGAATGGCTGCGTGCTCCACGTCAATGGTGGAATGTTCGGTGGCTGACGAAGAACTTCCCGAATCAGATCAGGACGGCCCTCCGGGACAGGAGTCGAGGGGGGTCCAGAATCCCCGGGTCGTGGATCTGATTGGTCTCGATCAGGAGACGGACGAGGTCTATCTCGTGATGCTCGAGGAGCGTCCCTGGGGCTCGGAGAGCGGTGATCTCCAACTCCGCCAGCTCGAGCATAAGTTCAACTCCTATCTCGCCTACGTGCTCGATGGCCACCTGGTCGAGCAGTACCCGCAGTACGCTGGGAAAGCCGTGCGCTTTCAGCTCGACTGTGCGACGTCGCCCGGCGATGCCGAGCGTCCTTTCCTGACAGCAGTCAGCAATTTCGCGACCGGTGAGGACATTCGATTCGTCGTCAACGTCATGGTCTAGGGGAACGGGGAAGGTTGCGTTGAAGTACGGAATGAATCTTTTCCTGTGGACTGCGGATCCCGCCGACGAAGCGCACCTGCCTCTGTACGAGCGTCTGAAGGCCATGGGCTTCGATGGAATCGAGTTGCCGGTCTTCGAGGCAATTCCCGAGCGTTTTCGTGCTCTCGGTGAACGTCTCGATGCCATGGGTCTCGAGCGCACGGCGGTCACGGTGTGCGGCGCGGAGGACAACCCCATCGACCCCGACCCCGCCGTACGCCGCAGGGCTCTGGAAGAACGGAAGCGGGTGGTCGATTGCTGTGAGGCGGGTGGGATGGAACTGCTCGGTGGGCCTCTGTATTCCGCCCTGGGTGTCTTCAGCGGTGCAGCTCCCACTGCCGCCGAGTGGAATCGCTCGGTCGAATACCTGCGGGATCTGGCCGACTACGCCGAGCGGGCCCATGTCCAGCTCGGCCTCGAATTCTTGAATCGGTTCGAGATCTATCTGCTCAATTGTGCCGAGGATACGACTCGTCTGGTGGAAGAGGTTGGGCGTCCCAATGTCGGCGTCCACTACGACACCTTCCACGCTCACATCGAGGAAAAGGACGTGGCGGAGGCGGTTGCGGGCTGTGCGGCCAAGCTCAATCACGTCCATATCTCCGAGAGCGATCGCAGCACTCCGGGGTGCGGCCAAGTGAATTGGTCGGCGACCTTCGATGCGCTCCAGGCGGCCGATTACGACGGATGGCTGGTGATCGAAGCCTTCGGGAGTGCGCTCTTGGAACTGGCTGCAGCCACGAAGATCTGGCGGCGGATGTTCGAAGATGAGGAGATTCTTGCCTCGGAGGGGCTCGCGTTCATGAAGCGCGAGTGGGAAGATCGGGCGAAGGACACGGGCGGACCTGGATAGCCGCTCCGCATTTCTGGTAGAAGGGGCCCATCATGAAATTTACACTTCAGCTTCCCACCGACCGCGTACAGCTGGGCGCCGAATTCGGTACGGCCCAGGCCGTGATGGAGATGGCCGCCGTCTCCGAGGCCAGTGGCTACGACGCGGTTTTCGTGACCGAGCATCCGATTCCCGAGGACGAGTGGATGCGGACCGGGGGCCACCACGCGTTGGACCCCTTCGTGGCCCTGGCCTTCGCGGCTGCTTCCACGACCCGGCTTCTGCTCCAGACGAACCTGTGCGTCATCCCGTACCGGAATCCTTTTCTCACCGCCAAGGCCGTTGCCACCCTGGACTCCATGTCGGGGGGCCGCTTCGTTCTCGGCGCCGGTGCGGGGTACCTCGAGCCGGAGTTTCGTGCCCTGGGCGTCGACTTCTCGCGACGCAATGAGCTGTTCGATGAGGCCCTGGTGGTGATGAAGCGCACCTGGGGGGGAGAGAGCGTCGACATCGAGGGTGAGGGGTTCGAAGCACGGGGGCACCACGCTCTTCCCAGGCCGGCCAGCGATCCGCATCCGCCCATCTGGATCGGGGGGAACAGCAAACGCGCCATCCGTCGTGCCGTGGACCACGGGGATGGCTGGATGCCGATTCCCAACCCCAGCCGGTTTGCCAAGCGAAGGGGGACGCCCGCCATCGAGGGCCTCGCGGATCTCGAACAGCGGCTGGTCTACATGCGGGATTACGCCCAGCAGGCCGGACGCGAGGTGCCGAGGGATCTGATCTTCATGTCCGTCAAGGGTGGGATGTATGGCAGTCCCAAATTCGATGCCCAGGAGAAGCTCGACGAGATCGGCCAGATGAGTCAGATGGGGATCACCCACGTGGCGGTGGCCTTTCCGGTGGACACCCGGGCGGATTTCGTCGACTACGTGGAGCGCTTTGCGTCGGACGTGATCGAGCCGGCTTCAAGACTCTGACGCGACGGGAGACGTTTCCTCTTTCGCTCCCTGTCGCCGGCGCTTTTGGAGGAGTTCCCGTAGCAGCGGGCGCGGTAGCTTCATGGTCGTACCAAAGCGGCCATCGGGGTGATCGAGGAACCAGACGTGGAGCATCTCGGGGCTCCGCCAGCCCGGGACGCCGAGGCTGCAGTGCCCACTCTCATCGGGCAGACCAATGGAGAGTAGGCCGCTCAGTAGGCAGATCTTCCGGTTCCAGGTGTGGAAGTGCCAGACGGTCAGGGGACCACCGACTTGTGGACCGTGGTCCAGCGGTTTGCGGGTATAGAACATCGCGCCCACCAACTCCTTGCCGGTGGGCGTGTCGTAGAACATGAGGAACTCGGGTCGCTCCGGGTCGAGAATCTGTGAGTCCAGGACGTGCGCTTCGTTCACGTAGTGGACTTCATCGCCGAACATCAGCTCATAGCCTGACGCGCGTGCGCGCTCGAAATCGAACCAACCGTTGCGCCGCGCGGCTTCGAGCGAGCGGGCATGGAGTTCATCAGCGGCGGCACGCTGACTGGCGTCCGGCAGCTCTCCCGAGCCGTATTGCGTCGTCTCGTAGATCCGCATCATGGGTGCCTTCTGGGGTGCGATCTCGAGATCGTCCTCGGGTACCCAGTTGCGCTCGGGCCCGGAAAACGCGGAAAGAAACCGCTGGGTGGTGGGCTCTTGCGAATTCCCGCAAGCCACCAGAATGAGCAAGCCCCAAAGCCAGAAGGCAAGACCTGCCCTTGCCCGGGCCTTCATCACTCCACGACCAGCGAAAGCACGGTTTCCACGCCGCGCATGAGGTCCTCTTCGGGGATGTTGAGGGCTGGAAAGAAGCGGACGACGCGCCCTGCTGTCAGATTGACGATCACGCCTTGGTCGAGTGCTCGTAGCACGAGATCACCGCACTTTTCGGCATCTCGGAGCACCAGGCCCACCAGCAGGCCTCGGCCGCGGACCTCCTCGACCAAGTCCTCATGCTCGGCGGCGAAACCCTTCAGGTGATCAGTCAGCTGCGCACCCAGCCGAGCGGCCCGTTCCGGGAGTTTCTCCTCGGTGAGAATCCGCAGCACGGTGTTGGCAGCTGCGCAGGCCAGTGGGTTGCCCCCGTAGGTGGTGCCGTGGTCACCGATGTTGACGGTCTGGGCCACGGCGTCGCTCGTCAAGAACGCGGCGACCGGGAACCCTCCCCCCAGTCCCTTGCCCAGGGTGATTACATCGGGGGTCACGCCCTCATGTTCCAGGGCCAGCATCCGTCCGGTGCGGCCCATGCCCGTCTGTACCTCGTCGAGGATGAGCAATGCCCCGGATGCATCGCAGATTTCGCGCAGTCCGGCCAGGTATCCGTCGCGGGGGACGTTGACTCCTCCCTCGCCCTGCACGGGTTCGACGATCACCGCAGCCGTCTCCGAGTCGACTGCGCCTCGCATGGCGTCCAGATCATCGAAGGGAACCACCGTCGACGGCAGCATCAGGTCTTGGAAGATGCTTCGGTGCTTGTCCTGTCCCGTCACCCGCAATGCTCCCAGAGTGCGGCCATGGAATGAGTTGAGGGTCGATACGAAGTGGGGCCGCCCAGTTGCCCGGTGGGCGAGTTTCAGAGCGCCTTCGACGGCCTCGGTTCCTGTGCTCACGACGAACGAGCGGGTGATGGCCTGGGGGGCCAGCTCGGCCAGGCGCTCGATCAAATCGAGTTGGGGGAGCGTGTAGAAGATGTTCGTGGTCTGCATCAAGCGGCCCGCCTGGGCCGAGACGGCCTCCACGAGCGCGGGATGGGAGTGGCCGATGCAGGTGACCCCCCAGCCCGCCATCAAGTCGATGTACTCCCGGCCATCAGCGTCGGTCAGGCGAGACCCTCGTCCCTCGACGGCGATGGCGGGCAGCCGGTTGACGACGGGCAGGAACCGTGAGGCCTCCTGGCTCTTGGCGGTCTCGAGCTTCATGGCTGGATCCTCAAAAGTGGAATAGGTTTTGCGCGTGAGCGACAGGATACTACTCGAAGGGATCCAGATTCCGGCCGCACTGGGCGTCACGGCTGGTGAGAGGCGTCTGCGCCGACCCGTTTTGTTGGATCTGGAGGTGGGCCGCGATCTGACCGTGTCCGGTCGTAGCGACAACATCCGACACACCATCCACTACAAGCGTGTCTTCGAGGTGGTGGAGGACGTGGCGGCCAACCAACAGCACAAGCTCGTGGAAGCCCTGGCCGAACGCATCGCCGAGGCGGTGCTCTCGAAATTCGATGCGGAATGGGTGGGTGTGCGGGTTCGCAAGCCCACCCCCATCGCGGGTGTCATGAACTACGCGGGGGTCCAGATCACTCGGCGCCGGGAGGGCTGAGGTTCGCCAGATGGCGATTCCCAGGATCCAAGCACCGATTCACGGGCCCGAAAAACCGATTATTCCTATAGGGAATTCGGTGATATTCCCGGGATCCGCTAACGTTTCGCGCGCTTTATCGTGCGGAGGTTGGGGTGGATTCGTCCTAGACTCAGCCACCGCGTGGGAATGCGTTGGCCACAGGGTCCAGACCAGGTCAATCGACGCGAAACAGAAAGGCAGAGTGGAGCGCCATGGCGGGTAACGGCATCAGTTGGAAGCAGCGGCTGGAGGATCAGATGGATCCCCAGTGGAGAGATGAAATCGATCAATTCGGAGGTCAGGTCGAACTGCGCAAGCAGGGCAAGCTCGATGAAAAGGTGTTTGCCGAGACGCGCCTGCGGCGTGGGGTCTATGGCCAGCGCTACGACAATGGTCGTCGGCACGATGGTATTTCCGAGCGCGCTCTCGCTTTCGACGACAGGCCGACCAAGGGCCCCGACACGCTCTGGGATGCTCCGGGCATGCAACGCATCAAGATTCCTTTTGGTGGCGTGTCGCCGGAGCAGCTGGAGGTTCACGCAGATCTGGCCGAGGAATATTCCGATGCCGTTTTGCACGTCACGACCCGTCAGGACTTCCAGCTCCACTACATCCACATAGAAGACACCCCCGACTTGATGCGGCGCCTGGGTGCTGTGGGGATCACGACGCGCGAGGCCTGCGGGAACTCCGTGCGCAACGTCACCGCCTGCCCGCTGGCGGGGGTCTGCCATACCGAAGCCTTCGACGTCTCGCCCTACGCGAGCGCGCTCATGGAGTTCTTGCTCGGTCACCCCGATGTCCAGGACTTCGGGCGGAAGTTCAAGCCCGCGTTCTCCGGCTGTGAGCAAGAGGCTTGTGGCCTGGTGAACCTGCACGACGCGGGTTTCGTGGCCCGCATCCGCGACGGCGAGAGGGGCTTCAAGGTGGTGGTGGGAGGTGGCCTGGGTGCGGTGCCCCACCAGGCTGAGGTCCTGTCCGAGTTCACGCCCGAAGCGGAGCTGCTTCCTCAGATTCAGGCAGCGGCTCGTGTGTTCGCGCGCCTGGGGGAGAAGAAGAACCGGGGCCGTGCGAGGATCAAGTTCCTGGTGGCGAAGCTCGGGATCGAGGAGTTCCGCCGCCTGGTCGAGGAGGAGCGTGCGGTGCTCCCCCACGATGACCGGTGGACCGCCTATCTGGCGAACATGGCCCACACGAGCGGGGAGCCGGTGCGGCCATCGACTCCGCTCAACGGGGGTGCACGGCCGCCGGGCTTCGATGCCTGGGCGGAGACCAACGTGTACCACCAGCGCCAAGCTGGCTACGCGGTGGCCATGATCACGCTGCCTCTGGGCGACATGACCTCCAACCAGGCCCGCTTCCTGGCCGACATGGCCCGGAAGTACGCGGGAGACAACATCCGTACGACGGTCGAGCAGAACATCGTCCTGCGTTTCGTCGCTGAGGCTGATCTGCCCGAGCTGTTCTCCGAACTCGAAGCTGCGGGTCTTGGCGCACCGGGTGCCAGCTCGGTGGTGGATGTCACCTCCTGCCCGGGGACCGATACCTGCAAACTCGGAATCGCGGCGAGTCGCGGGCTGGCGGCCGAACTCCGCAAGCGCCTGACTGAAAAGTCCGCTCAACTTCCTCAGGCCGTCAAGGATCTGAGGATCAAGATCTCGGGCTGCTTCAACAGCTGTGGTCAACACCATGTGGCGGACATCGGCTTCTACGGAAACAGCCGTAAGATCGATGGCCGAACGGTGCCCCACTTCCAGGTGATTCTGGGGGGACAGTGGACCGAGAATGCCGGTAGCTACGGGCTGGCTGTGGGTTCGGTACCCAGCAAGGCCATTCCCGAGACCATCGATGCACTGACCGACGCCTACGCGCACGGCCGCGAAAAGGACGAGAGCTTCCAGGCGTGGATCGCGCGGTTGGGAAAGCGCAACGTGCGCGAGATCCTCAAGCCCTTCATGGCAGTCTCCCCCTACGCAGAAGGCCCGGAGTTCTACAGCGATTGGAGTGACGTGCGTGAGTTCACCATCGGTGACCTCGGTGTTGGTGAATGTGCGGGTGAGGTGGTTTCGCTGTTTGGAATCGAGGTCGTCAAGGCTGAATCTCAGGCCTTCGACGCTCAGATCTCTCTGGAAGAGGGTGACTTCAGTACTGCGGAGGAGTTCGCCTACAAGGCCATGCTCTCGGCGGCGCGTGCTCTGGTGCGCACCGAATATATCGACGTGACTGAGGATCCCGAAGACATCGTCCAAGAGTTCAAAGCCCGCTTCTTCGACAATGAGCGGTTTTTCGATCGCTTTGCGCGCGGAAAGTTTGGTCAGTATCTCCTCGACCGGTTCCAGACCCCCGTGACATCCGTGGATGCAAACGAAGCGTCGCGCCGAATCGAGGAGTCCCAGTTGTTCATCGAGGCCAGCCATGCCTGCGAGGCGCGAGTGAGCGCAGAGTCTGCGGCCGCCGTTCAGATCGAGCCCCCTCCGGGCGCTTGAGGAACCTTTCTCCATGACTCAGAGCCTTTTGCGGCCCAACCGTGTCGCCATCAAGATGTTCGCTGATCCGCAACCCCAAGGATCTCCGGACCTGGAGCCCTACATCGGGCTGTTCCACCATTTCATCCAGGCTCAAAGCCTGGAGGGGCTGTTACTGGATGTGGCCGACTACGCACACATCCCCGATGGGCCCGGGATTCTGTTGGTGGGTCACGATGTCGACTATGGGGTCGATCTGGGTGACCGCCGAGTCGGGCTGCTGACGGTTCGCAAACGCCTGGAAGACAATCCGCTGGCCGATGCGGCGCGCGACACCTTGAGGCGCTGCGTGAGTGCTGCACGGGCCATTGCCGACTCGGGGGTGGGAGAACTCGTGTTCTCGCCGGCCGAGTTCGAGGTCCAACTGCTTGATCGACTCAGCGCGCCGAATTCGGATGAAGGTTACGATCAGGCTCGGGCCGAACTCGATGGTCTGTTGTCCGAGGTGTTCGGGTCCGGGGGTTGCGCTGTGGCGAGGGCCAACGCAGAGGATCCCCGCAAGCCTCTGAGTCTGCGGGTCTCGGTCCCCGGAGCTCCAGACACGGCTGAGCTGCTTCAGGGTCTGGGCGGATAGGCGCGTGGCTCAGCAAAGTCCGTGGGACATTGGGGTGGAGGATCTGGCAAAGCTTAGGGAAGACTCCGCCGATTTCGTCTTGATCGATGTCCGCGAACCCCATGAGTACGAGCGCTGCAATCTTGGTGGGACTCTGATTCCACTCAAAACTCTTGCGGGCCGCCTCGAAGAGTTCGACCGCTCCAGTCATATGGTGGTGCACTGTAAGAGCGGCGGCCGTAGCGCTCAGGCGGTGAAGTTGCTGCGCGGCGCGGGGTGCGAAAACGTCTGGAACGTGCAGGGTGGGCTGTTGGCCTGGGTCGAGCGCATCGATCCGAGTCTGCCGAGCCCCTGAGCCCATTCCCTCGAGGTCTCCCCTTGGGTAGCGACCGTTTGTCTCGGGCCATCGCCGCCATCGATGCGGCCAATGCCGATGATCCCCAGGTCATCGTCGTGCATGGAAAATCTCGTCCAAAGGAACAGGCCCACGCGGAGCTCGCCACCACCTGGGTGGAGGCGCTGTGCGATGAACCCGATGGGCCCAGCGAAGTGCTGCGATTGGCTGCGCGCGCCCATCACCTTCGACGCTGGGAAATCCCGCGCTCCACCTACCCCGAGGGCCGGCGCGGCTACCATCGCTGGCGGAGGGACCTTCAGGCCTTTCACGCCGACGGTGTTGCCGCCATTCTCGAGGAGCTCGACTACGGGCCCGCTGAGGTCGAGCGTGTGCGTGCGCTGGTGACCAAGCAGAAATTGTCGGATCCGGAGACACAGATCCTCGAGGATGCGCTGTGCCTGGTCTTCCTCGAAACCCAATTCCACGAGCTTGCTGAGCGTCTCGACGAGGACAAGCTGATTGATGTCACGCGCCGGACGCTCGCGAAGATGAGTTCTCGGGCCATCGCGTGCGCGGGGCAGCTGGAGCTTGCCCCGGGTGACCTCGAAAAAATTCAGCGCGCTCTGGCCTGAACGCCCAGGCGCGATTCATTTAGAATGCCGGGCTTCTTTGGGCCCGAGCAGAGGGGAGCGAATGTGAGCTTGAGGCAAGACTTCACCGACACGGTCGGCAATACGCCGCTGATCAAGTTGAAGCGAGCATCCGAGATCACCGGCTGCACGATTCTGGGCAAGGCCGAGTTCTTGAACCCCGGTGGGTCCGTGAAGGACCGCGCCGCCAAGTACATGATTCTCGATGCCGAGGAGCGGGGGGATCTCGGGCCCGGAGGGGTCGTGGTCGAGGGAACTGCGGGCAACACGGGGATCGGGCTCGCATTGGTGGGGAACGCGCGCGGTTATCGCACGGTGATCGTCATGCCCGATACCCAGAGTCAAGAAAAGAAGGACATGCTGCGGCTGTGCGGCGCCGAGCTGCGCGAAGTTCCCGCTGTGCCTTTCAAGAATCCCGAGAACTATGTCCACGTTGCCGAGCGCCTCGCCAAGGAACTGGCTGTCAGTGAGTCCGGTGGGGTCCTTTATGCGAACCAGTGGGACAACCCGAGTAACCGGGAAGGTCACACCCGCTCCACGGGTCCGGAGATCTGGCAGGAAACCAACGGGCAAGTGGATGGCTTCACCTGCGCGATTGGGACGGGTGGAACCCTGGCGGGTGTAGGTCTGTTTCTCAAGGAACAGAATCCAGAGGTGGTGATCGCCGCCGCCGACCCCATGGGTGCCAACATGTACCACTACTTCAAGCACGGAGAACTCCGAGGGGAGGGAAGCTCCATCACCGAGGGGATCGGGCAGGGCAGAGTCACGGGTAATGTCGATGGAGCCCCTGTGGATGACGCCTTCCAGATACCTGACGAGGAGGCGCTACCGATCATCTTCGACCTGCTCAGCGAGGAGGGGCTTTGCCTCGGTGGGTCCAGCGGGATCAATGTCGCGGGCGCGATTCGTCTGGCGCGGCAGTTGGGGCCGGGCCACACCGTGGTGACGATTCTGTGCGACAACGGAACCCGTTATCAGTCCAAATTGTTCAACCCGACCTTCTTGCGCGAGAAGAATCTCCCCGTGCCCGCCTGGCTCGATGACTAAGGGGGCTCGGGGTCGAATCTCGGGACGTGTTATCCTGACGCCAGCGCCACACCTGTCGGCTTGACGGTCCCGGTCTCGCATCGCAGGCCTGTGAACGCCGGTGCGGTGCAGAGCCTGCTGGCCCGATGAACCTCCAATCTGATGATCGATGAGATCGATCGAGAGATCTTCCTTTGAACACCGCCTCCCACGACACTCCTCTGAACCGCCACGAGGCGGAGACGATCGTGATCGAAGCCGTGGACGCAGGTCGCCTCGAGCGAATTCCTGCGGGGCGGTTGGCTGCAAATCTCACGGCGCCCGATGTACTCGAAACCGTGCTCGAGGGGGCTCGTGAGAGCAAGCGCCGGGGCAAGGGCGACCTCGTCAGCTATTCGCGGAACATTTTTCTTCCCCTTACCAACCTTTGTCGCGACCGCTGTGCGTACTGCACTTTCGCCAAGCAGCCCGACTCCCCTGATGCCAAGACCTACACCCTGGACGAGGTGCGGGAGGCAGTCGATGGAGGCATGCGGGCGGGATGTGCGGAAGCTCTGATGTGTCTGGGCGACAAACCCGAGCGAGCCTATAAATCCCACCGCGAATGGTTGGCCGAGCGGGGGATGACCAAGACGTCCGAGTTGTTGGTGCAGGCCTGTGAGCAGACGTTTGCTCAGGGCATGTTCCCACACACCAACGCCGGGATTCTCTCATCTGAGGAGATGGCGGATCTGAGGCGGTCGAATGCCTCTATGGGTTTGATGCTCGAATCCACCAGCCCGCGCCTTCGCGCGAAGGGGGGTGCCCACTATGTGGCTCCCGATAAGGACCCTGCCGTGCGGATTCGAATGCACGAAGAGGCTGGAGAGTTGAAGATTCCCTTTACCAGCGGGTTGCTCCTGGGCATCGGAGAGGACGAACAGGATCGGGTGGAGACGCTTTTCACCATTGCAGATCTGGCTGAGCGCTACGGGCACATTCAGGAGGTGATCGTTCAGCCCTTCCACCCCAAGGACGACACACCGATGAGGGGAATCGAGCCGCTGACCGACGCTGAGGTGGCAGGTTGGGTCGCCATGGCGCGCCTGATCCTCGGTCCCCAGATGAATGTGCAGGCCCCGCCGAATCTTGCTCCGGATGCCCTCGAGTGGCTGTTGCGCTCGGGTCTGAACGACTGGGGTGGCGTGTCTCCCGTGACCATCGACTTCATCAACCCCGAGGCGCCATGGCCGAAACTCGTGGAGTTGCGGCGGCGAACGGAAGCAGCTGGGCAGCGATTGGTGGAGCGGCTGCCCATCTACCCGGACTACCTGCTTGACCGTCCGGAATTCCTGGAACCCGCCGTTCGTGAAGCAGCCCTGGAACGCGTGGCGGAAACAGGGTTCGTGAAATCCCAAAGTGTGGAGGCGGCATGATCCTCGAGCGGCTGTTCGGCGATGTGAACCCGCTGGTTCTAGAGGTCCTGGAGCGAGCCCTCGGCGGCGCCGAGCTTTCGGTCGATGATGCTGTGTTGTTGCTGGAGACCGGGGGGGCAGACCTGCAGGCACTGATGCGGGCGGCGGATGTCGCGCGCCGGGAGGATGTCGGGGATGACATCTCCTTTGTGGTCTGCAGAAACATGAACTTCACCAACGTCTGCTACGTGGGTTGTTCGTTCTGCGGCTTCGCACGCCACAAGGACGAAGCCGATGCCTACGACCACCCGATGGAGGAACTCATCGAGAAGGGGCGCGAAGCGGTGGCGCGCGGCGCGACAGAGTTCTGCATCCAGGCAGGAATCCATCCGAATAAGGACCACACCCACTATCACGAGGTGCTGACCACTCTGAAGGAGCACTTTCCGCAGGTTCACATCCACGCCTTCTCGCCCGAGGAGATGGATTGGGGCCATCGCAAGAGCGGAATGGAGTTGGCCGACTACCTGCGCTGGCTGGTGGATGCGGGTCTGGGAACCATGCCCGGAACGGCAGCTGAAATTCTGGACGACGAAATCCGGCAGACCATCTCACCCCGAAAGCTCGGCCGCGATCGATGGATCGAGATCGTAGAGGCCGCGCATTCCATCGGCTTGAATTCGACTTCGACGCTGATGTACGGCCACATCGAGACGGCCCGCCACGTCGCCGAGCACCTTGCGCTGCTGCGAGAAATTCAGAAGCGGACCGGCGGATTCACTGAGTTCGTACCCCTGGGCTACATCCACGAGCGCAACACCCTCTTCAATCATTTGGGAGCCCGACCGGGCGCATCGGTGAGCGAGGATCTCAAGCTCGTGGCTGTCTCTCGTCTGTTCCTCAGGCCCTGGATTCCGAACATCCAGGTGAGCTGGGTGAAGATGGGGCCGAAGGTTGCCCAGGTGAGCTTGATGGCGGGCGCCAATGACTTTGGCGGTACCTTGATGGAGGAATCCATCAGCCGCGAATCCGGCTCCCAGTACGGCGAGAATCTGCCGCCCGAGCAGATGCGCCGCCTGATTCGCGAGATTGGGCGAACGCCAGTGGAGCGGAGCACGACCTACGAGGTCCTGCGCCGTTTCGACGACCCCGCTGCCGACCCCCCGTCCCTGGAACCCGAACGGCCTCAGGAACTTTCGGGCCCGGCGCGCTGGCGCCTGCGGGAAGGCGATTCCGACCCCCTGAAGGTCCACGCCGCCGGCTGATTGAGCTCGCTAGACGGGGGCTGGGGGGAGACCGCATCGGGGCCCTGCCGGATCGGATTTCCCAGAGGGGCAGGCCGATCAGGGCGCCAGGGAATCCAGGCGGCTGCAGAGTTCCTCGATCTGGTAGCGGAGCTTGGGCCGCTCCAACATGCGTCTCTCCACGGCGCGCACTGCGTTGGTGACGGATGGGTGGCTCCGGCGGAACCGTTGGGCGATCTCGCCGAGGGTGGCATCGGTGTAGCGCCGGCACAGGTACATGGCGATCTGGCGTGGGTGAAGGACCTCGCGTGTTCGAGAGCGGGAGGCCAGGGTGTTGGGGGAGCTGCCGAAGAATGCGGCCACGGTGTCGATGACCTGAACGGGCTGCAGTCGCACTGCCCTCCGATTCTCGGGAGCGACCTTCCGCAGGGCATTTTCGATCAATTCGAGGTCGATGGGGCGCTTGAGCAGCGAAGCGGTGGCGGTCAGTTGGACCAGGACCCCCGTGAGATCCCGGACGCTGCCGCGCAAACTGTGCACGAGCAGATCGAGACAGTCCGGCGGGAGGCGGATGCCCCCATGGGCTGCCTTGCTGCGCAGGATTCGGCGGCGCACCTCAGCGTCGGGTGGCTCCATTTCGGCGACCAGGCCCGATGTCATCTGGGAGCTCAGTCTCGAATCCATCTGTTCGAGGTCGCACGGCAGGTGATCGCTGGTGAGAACGACGCGGCTGCCGGCATCCAGCAGGTGACTCAGGGTGTGGAAGAGTTCGAGCTGGGTGCCCTTCTTGGCCTGGAGGAACTGAACGTTCTCCACCACCAGCAGTTCACTCGATCGATAACGCCGCTTGAAGCGATCCATCTGGCGCGAGCGAACGGCACTCGTGAACTCTCCAGTAAATGTCTCGGCCGAAGCGTAGACGACGTGATGGTGGTCTCGATTTCTGGCCTCGCTCACGATGGCTCGGGCCAGGTGGGTCTTGCCCAAGCCCTCGTCCGAGACGAGGAGCAGAGGGTTGGCGCCGGGCTGGCGACCCTGGGCGACGGCCAGGGCCGCTTCACGAGCCAGGGCATTGCAGGGGCCGACCACAAAGGAGTCGAAACCGTAGGCGATCTCCATCTGGTGAGTAGGCTGGGGACGCTCGCCGTTGCGGCGTGCCTCGGACCTGGGCGCCGGCGGTACTCTCTCGCCCCGGTCGGGTCGGGGAAGTGCTCGGGGTGTTGTCGAATCAGTGGGTTCGGGTTGCGCAGGGTCAGCGGCTTCGTCTTCGACCGTTCCCACGACGAGGTTCAGGCTCACCTCAGTGCCGAGCTCCTCTCCGAGCCGAGACTTGAGAACTTTCGCATAGCGTTCGCGAACCCGATCCCGGTGAAACGAGCTCGGACAAACCAGGGTGGCTCCATCGCTTCCCAACTCCAGTCGCGTGGACTCGAGCCAGGCTTTTCTCGCGAAGGCAGGCACGTCTGGCTCGAGACGTCGTAAAACGGCGTCCCAGACAGAGGGGGGCTGGGGCATGGTTTCGTACGGTTCTGACGGATCTGCGGAGGTTTTCGACCAGTCACCGAGCGTCTGGTGCTCGGCGACGCGGCAGTAGACCACGTCGCAAAGGACTCCGCAATGCAGCCATCCGCCAATCGTACCGCTTGGCCTACACGCAATTGGAGTGCCTTTTCAGGCCCAGAGGTCGGTATAGAACCGCTGTTTGCAAATCGGATCGTGGTTTCTTTCCGGGGACTTCGCGCGCCGCCCTCATGGGGATTCGGGTCGCTCCCGGGGCCGATTGAGCGGTCCGGGAGGATTTAGTAAATTCCCGTTTTCGACGAATTTTGATGAATTTCTAAGAAATTCGTCTTTTTCTGAGCGATAAAAATCAGTGCACGCTGGATGATGGTGGAGAGCCGCCACCCGGCCGTTCGGCCAGGTGGAACTCGAGCAGACTCGACAGAAGTTCCAGGCGTTGATGGACACCGCTGGCTTCCAGCAGTTGCTGCTTCTCGGCTGGCGAGAAGGGAAACACCGTGCAGAGCGTGCTTGCGAGCACCCCGTCCTCGATGCTCTCGAAATTCTGCTCGGCAAAGCGCCGCGCGCGTTCGGCGTCGTTGCGTTCGATCAGCGCCGCTGCATCGCGTAGAACGAAGTTGCGCAACGATGCCACGTGTTCGGCGTCATCGACCGCCTGCTCCTCCAGGAGTTCGATGCGGGCGACGCGGAACAGGCGTTCTCGGGGTCGGGTTGGCTCTTCGGTGATGGCGAAGCGGTGGGTGCCTTGCAGCAGGAGGTTGTAGCGGCCGTCGTCCAGCCGCTGATGCTCGACGATGTTGCCCACGCATCCCACCTGGAAGATGGGCGGGTCTCCTCCAATTTCGGATACCGCATCCGGACGAACCGTCACCATTCCGATGCGGCGATCGCCCTCGAGCGCAGCCAGGGTCATCTGTCGATAACGCGGTTCGAAGATGTGGAGGGGGCAGTGGACCCCAGGATACAGCACCACATTGGAGAGCGGAAAGATCGGGATCTCGCTCATGGCCACAAGATATCATGCTCGGTAGATTCGGGATCTGCCTAGTATGGAGGTTGTCCTGGACCGCAGGACCCGCAACCGAATCCTCGCACGCCTGAAGCGTGACGCTGAGCGTATCGCCCGGCACTTCGACCTGACCTATCAGGCCATCGAGGCTGAGCGGTCCAATGTGAAAAGCCGTTTTGGAATCTGCTATGCGGATGGCCTGATCAAGATCCGGCTACGCCATGCCGTGACCGCACGTCCTCTCAAGTATTCGAGTCTGGTGGACACCCTTTGCCACGAATTGGCCCACCTGCGCCACTTCAATCACGGTCAGCAGTTTCAAAGATTTTATCGGGAACTACTTGCCTACGCGCGGGCCCAGGGGATTTACCGGCCCGGTCGCTCTCGGTCCGTTGGCGGGAAGTCCGAGCCCAGGAGTGAGACGCCCCGCGCGAAACCGGTTCAGCTCAGCCTGTTCTGACCCCGTGGGCGAGAACGGGATGCTGATGAGCCGCGAGAGGGACGACGCGGAGGGGGCGGGATCATCCGAGCTGGTCGAAATCCTCGAGGGAGTTCGGTCCCTCTTCGACATGGGTCGTGATTTCGTCACACGCAATGGACTTGTCGATGATCTCGCGGACCAAGCCCTCGACGGTGACTTCGTCGTATTCCGCCATCGCGTCCTCCATTCCGGAGCCCGTGACGCTGAATGTCAGGCTGAGCTTGATCTTCACGTCCATGGCCTGCGTCCGCCTTCAAGCACTGTGGGGCCGACCGACCAGTGGTCGATCCGCCGCCGAATCCATCGAATTTGGATCGAACCCGACCCGAATCCCTACCGAACCCCAACTGATTTACAACTCAATACCAACCGAAACAGATCGTCTAACTAGTTGGTTCTTAGACGATTTTTCGATTTGCGCCGAGGAGGATACATCAGGGGTTGCCGATCGGCTACGAAAATCTCTCCCGGGCCGTTTCGGTCCTGCTCGGATCGGCGCCCCGTGGGTCTTCCAAGGGGGGACCCGGCGGTCGGGCGAGCAACGCGTCCGCTCGAGCGTGAAGTAGGACCAGGACGCCCGTTCCCAGGGCGACGCAGGTGAAAAGGATCATGGAGAACTGGTGCAGTGCGTTGAATCGGGTCGCTGCTTCCAGGTTGCCCTGGGCCCCGAAGACCTGATCCCGGATCTTGGCCATTTCTCCGGTCACTGCCAATTCGGAGTAGAGGCACACCGCCGAGAGCACCAGGGGGCCCAGCCAGAGGATGCGCCCACGCCCGAGGGCCCTCCCCAATCCGGCGACGAGCAGACCCGCGACGAAACCGTAGAGGTGGAGGGCCATCAGGACTGGTGAGACGAGTGTCCCGGCGACTTCCGTGCTTGGCAGGATGCGAAAGGCGAGCACCGCCAGGGCGGGAAACGCCACGAAGCTGCCGAACCACAGGGCGAGGATGAGCCATAGCAGTGACCGGAGCAGGATTGCCTGGGTTCGTTGTGGGTTCACTGTCACCCTCCGCTTTCACCCTTCAGGGTAGCTGCCCAAGATCCCTTCGAGCACGGAGGGTGTGGTGCTTCGTGGTCAGGGGAGGTCGTTCGGAGCCGAGGGGGGCGCGATCACCAGGGCACGGGCCAAGTCCACGGCGGTGAGGGCCGCTTCATCGCTCGAGACCGAGGCGACCCGGGCCGCTCCCAGGCACCGGCGCAATATCTCAATGCCTGCAAACTGGGCGGCATCGGTGAAATTACACACCTCCGCCCCCGCCTCCGCCACATAGGCGGACCAGACGGTCTCCACGTGTTGTCGGGAGGGTCCGACGTCCCCGGTCACGCTGGCCGGCAGCCATAGGTGGGCGAGCAGGACGCCCATTTCGAAGGACGGGATGCCGAAATGGGCAATCTCAGCGTCCAGCAGTTTTGGCCCCTCGGGGCTCAGGAGGAGATTGCCGGGCTGGACATCACCGTGGAGGAGACAATGGACCTCCGGGATGTCCGAAGTTCCCCGATATCGGCGATGTGCTTGCTGGATTCGAGCCAAAAGCAGCTTGTCGCCTTGAATCTCCAGTGCACGAGCGCGTACCCGGGGTGAGAGGGGAAAATCGTTGGGCTCGAAGGGAAGCCGAAAGATGTGGTCTCCGTGGAGATCGCGCATGGCGTCGTTGCTGAACGAGGGGCCCAGGGACTCGGTATGACTCTGGGTGTGCGTGTGGACCCTCCCGAGAAAGGCCGCGAGCTTGTGTAGAGCGGGGCGGGTGTCGGCACCGCGTTCGAGGGCATCGTCGAGGCGTTCGGCATCTCCCAGGTCTTCCATGACCAGAACACTCCGGGTGGTGTCGAAATGGATGAGGTGCGGACACAGACTGTCGAAGTCTAGATTCGCGACGGTTTCGAAGTAGCGGGCTTCGATGGCAGCCCGCTCCGTCGGAGCTTCGTACTCGGGAAAACGCTCGAGAGTGGGGCCGGCTTGTTTGACCACCCAGGACCGTCCCGACTCCGGGGCTCGCGCCCGACGGACCCAGTTGATGTTGCCGTCGCCTGCCAACTCGACCTCGATGGCTTCCCCGGGGGAGGCGAGGCCCAGTCCCACGAGGTAGCCGGGGAGGGTTGCCTCGCTCAGCCGGTTTTCCGGGCTCACGAATTTGCAGGCCGTGCGCAAAAAGGGCTCAAGGCCATGCGCGTTCGGACGATAATTACCCTAGATCCGAGCTGAGTCTGGGGGGGTGAAGCTCGGACGGGACGCCCCGGGATCGAGAGATTCCGGGGCGCCTTGCATTGAAAGCTCCGCTGCCGCTCCAAGGTCTACAGGGGTTCGAGGCTCACCGGGTCGAGGCGATCGCCCTGCAGGTTTTGAGCAGCCGGGGCGTCCATGTGGTCGCTATGGCAGTCGGCCTTGTCTCCAGAGGACGTGCCCATGGAGGAGCGGACCTTGGTGGCCAGGCGGTGGACTTCTTCGGGGCTCATGACGCCGCGACGTTGCAGAACCTCGATCTGTTCTTCGCTCAGGGCGTCGCTGACCTGCGGCTTGTCCCACGCGTAGGCTTCGTCCTTGCCGCTCACGAATTCGTTGATCTCCTTGCTGATCCGCACCGAACACCAGTCGTGTCCGCACATCGCGCAGAAGTCGGTGTCCACGTCGAGATCCTCGTCGTGGAAGGCACGAGCCGTGTCCGGGTCGAAGGACAGTTCGAAGTGCTTTTGCCAGTTCAATGCTGCCCTGGCCTTGGTCAGTTCGTCGTCTCGCTCGCGGGCTCCCGGGACCCCCAGAGCCACGTCGGCGGCGTGGGCCGCAATCTTGTAGGCGATGCAGCCCTGCTTGACGTCGTCCTTCTTGGGCAGACCCAGATGCTCTTTGGGGGTCACATAACAGAGCATGGCGGCCCCGTGATAGGCGGCCGCAGTGGCGCCAATGCAGCTCGTGATGTGGTCGTAGCCGGGAAAAATGTCGGTTACGAGGGGCCCGAGTACGTAGAAGGGAGCCCCGTGGCAGAGGTTGCGTTGGAGTTTCATGTTGAACTCGATCTGGTCGAAGGACACGTGTCCGGGCCCTTCCACCATCACCTGGCAGCCGTTCGCCCAGGCCCGCTCGGTCAGCTCACCGAGTGTCTCGAGTTCGCGAAGCTGGGCTTCGTCGGTCGCGTCGGCGAGGCCTCCCGGGCGCAGACCATCGCCAATGGAGAAGCTCACGTCGTAACGGCGCATGACGGCACAGATCTCGTCCCACAGGTCGTACATCAGGTTTTCACGTCCGTGGTGGAGCATCCACTTGGCCAGTAACGAACCGCCACGGCTGACGATTCCGATGACCCGGTTGCGGACGAAGGGCAGGTGGGCTTGCCGCACCCCAGCGTGAATCGTGAAGTAGTCGACACCCTGCTGGGCCTGGAACTCCAGGCAGGACAAGATGGTCTGTTCGTCTAGGTCTTCAATGCGGCGTCCGAGGATCATCGAATAGATCGGTACGGTCCCAATGGGGACTGTCGCTGCCCGGATGATGGCCTCGCGAGTTACGTCGAGGTCGCCGCCCGTCGACAGGTCCATGACCGTATCGGCGCCCCAGCGTTGGGCCCAGTGGAGTTTCTCGACCTCCTCGGAGGTGTCGCTACTGATGGGGGAAGCGCCCATGTTGGCGTTGACCTTGGTCAGGCTCCCGCGCCCGATCGCCATGGCGTCGAGTTGGTGGCTCAAATGGACTTTGTTGGCCGGGATGATCATCCGCCCGGCGGCGACCTCGTCGCGCACGATCTCCGGAGTCAGGTGCGGCTCTCGTTCGGCCACACGCTTCATTTCCGGCGTCACCGTGCCCAGTCGCGCGTGCTCGAGTTGTGTAACGGGCTCGAAGCCCTCGGGGGCGTGCCAGCCGGAAGCATCGCGCCGCCAATCCGATGGCATGAAGTCCCAGGCCGATTTTTCCGACGGCGGGGGCATGCTTGGGCTGTCGGGCGAGCTGAAGCTGAGCGCACCACCCAGCTGAGACGGGTTGGCGAAACTTCCCGGGGTGGTCCCGGTTCCTCCACCCGAGGGATCTCCGCCAACGGGCGGGAGTTTCCAGGCAGGGTGCTTCGGGGTGGCTTGGGTGGACATGGGACCTCCCTTTCAAGGCGGGGCCACTTCACGGCATCTGAAATCAGTCTGAATTCGATCGAGCACCGACCGTAAACGATACGGGGAACCCGTGAGCCCCCCACCTCGTTCGACGGCTCTACCGAAACCTATCATCGACTCAGAGGCCTCTCAATCGGAAACCGAACCCCATGTCCTGGATCGGGTCCATCCCAAGTTTCCCTCGCCAGAAGGCGACGCTACTGTGATCGCGTGAGCCGACGTTTGAACCCTGTGTTTGCCCTGTTTTGTGGCCTTTGCCTGACCTTGGCGTGTGATCGCAATACCGAGGCATTCGACCCCGACGAGAGGCCGGCCCAACCGGATCTTTCGAAGATCTTTCCCGCCGGAGCGGAACGGGTGTTGCGGGAAGCGCCCGCGACGCCGCCGCCCGGGCCTCGGGAGGCTTCCTCGCCCCCCTTCGCTGGGAGTGGTCCGTCCGCGACCCCTGACGCCCTGCCAGTGACGGGAACCGTGCGCCTGGGTGAGGGATTGAAAATGCCCAAGCGGGCGGTTTTGTTCCTGATTGCCCGGGTCAACGATACCGGCCCACCCCTGGCGGTCCAGCGCATCGTCCAGCCCCGGTTGCCTCTCGATTTCAGCCTTGGTCCCGAGGATCGAATGATTCCCTCGGTGCCTTTCGTGGGTCCGCTGAGCATTAGCGCGCGGATCGACCGCGACGGCAACGCGATGACACGCAACCCGGGCGATCTTCAGGGCTCGGCGATGGGAAGTTTCCAGCCGGGAGCCCGGGGGGTGGAGGTCGTGATCGACGAGGCTCTGTAGCCTGTCTTCGGCTCGGCAGTGGCGGGTCGAGCACCCTGCTAGTTTCCCGATCTGGACACCTGTCGGTCCACACGAGGCCGAATGCCATGGCGGCTGGGCTCACCATCGCGATTCCGTTTTACCGTGATCTCCACTACCTCGAGCAGGCTGTGAGGAGCGCGCTCGACCAGCTGGATGGTGACTTCAGGCTGCTGGTGTCCGACGACGGAGAGCGCGAGCAGGGTGTTGACGGACTGCTCGAAAGTTTCGGGGATTCGCGGATCTCCTATCACCGCAACGCAGCCCCTCTGGGGATGGTGCGCAACTGGAATCAGTGCCTCGACCTCGCCGAAACCGATCTCGTCACGCTGCTCCACGCCGATGATCAACTGCTCCCCGGCTATACACGGCTCGTACGAGACCTGGCCCGCGATCATGAGCAGGCCGCTGCGGTGTGCTGCTCGGCATCGATCATCTCGGCATCGGGAAGGCCCCGGTTCTCCACCGCGGATGCAGTGAAGCGGTTTTTCGTACCGCGTTCGGGCGATCCGGTGGTGCTCGAAGGGGAAGCGGGTCTGAGCGCCATCATGGCGGGAAACTTCATCATGTGTCCGACCTTGTGTTTCCGGCGCTCGGTGCTGGGGGAGCGACGCTTCGCCGACCGCTGGCGACAGGTCCAGGATCTCGAGTTCACGAGCCGGCTGCTCTTTGAAGGAGATGAGTTGGTCTACGCCCGTGCTGTCGAGTACGCGTATCGACGGCACGAGGCGGGTGCCACGGCTCAGCAGTCCGCGAGCATGCTTCGCTTCGACGAGGAGCTCGAGCTCTTCAACCTCGTGGCGGACCGCGCCGAGACCCGCGGCTGGCTACGGGCCGCGCAGATATCCCGGCGCAAGCGAATCGTTCGTCTGCACCTCGCCTATCGTGCGCTCGGTGCGCTCCTACGCGGGAAACCCGTCACGGCACTGGGTCTGCTGCGTTATGGGCGGGGTGAGGCGCGCCCGGGTCACCAGGGGCTACCGCCGGTTTGACGAAGCTCCGAACGTCCATCGCCATGGCGACCTACGACGGCGGATCCTTCGTGGTCGAGCAGTTGGAGAGCTTCGCCGAGCAGACGCGGTCGCCCGACGAACTCGTGGTTTGCGATGACGGTTCCCATGACGACACCGTTGCCCAGCTCCAGCGTTTCGCGGCGCGTGCGCCTTTCGAGGTGAGGGTCGTACCCAACCCCCAACGCTTGGGAACCTCGGCCAATTTTGAAAAGGCGGTGTCCCTGTGCACCGGGGAGATTGTGTTTCTCGCGGATCAGGACGATGTCTGGGCGCCCGCAAAGGTCGAAAGGCTGTGCGGTGTGCTGGAGGCTGAGCCTGCCGTGGGGGCTGTGTTCAGCAACGGGCTGGTGGCGAATGCCGAGCTTCGCTCACTCCGTACCGATCTCTGGGAGGCGCAGTTCTTCAGCCCCAGGGAGCAACAACAGGTGCGCGACGGGCGTGCGGTGGAGGTGTTTCTCAAGCATGTCGTTGCTGCCGGCACCACCCTTGCGTTTCGCTCCCGCTTTCGGGACCTCTATCTGCCTTTTCCAAACCTGCGTGACTGTCACGATGCCTGGATCGCATTCGTGATCGCCGCGGTCTCTGAATTCAGAATCCTCGATGAAAACCTCATCACCTACCGGGTGCACGGAGCGAATCAGTTCGGTCTCCACAAGATGAGCTTGCGTGAGCAACTCGCACAGGCCCACAAACAGCTCGAAGTGGGTGCCTTTGCCTATGCGGTCGACTTCTTCACCGCGGCCCGAGAGCGTCTGTCCGGGGCCGGGGACGTTCCGTCGGCTGAACCAATATTCTCGTTGATCGATGCGAAGATCGATCACAGTCGAGTGCGAGATGAGATGTCGCCCCATCTGCTGGGACGTGTACCGGCCATCCTGCGGGAGGCTCTCGCCGGACGCTACGGCCGATATTCCTACGGGCTGAAGAGCGTCGCACAGGACATCTTCTTGCGGGGGCTCTGAAGGCGGTCGGGTCGGACAGTCGTGCTCGAGGGGCGGTTCAGGGCCGGGGCTTGCGGCGATGCCAGCTACGTGTGAGCAAGAATGGAAGCGCCCGACCGAGGGTATTTCGGGCCAGGCCATCGAGCCAGAGCAGGGGGCCTTCCAAGCCTGAACCCGGGCGGCCACGGAAGGTCGTGACGTGCCGGTAGGGGCTTTCGCCCTGGACCGGCGATTCGCAGAAGTAGTAGTTGGAAACGCACCAGCGGGGTCGGTCCACCTGGACCTCGCTCACCGAGTGCCAGCTCGAGGGGCCCGTCTCCATCACCACCAGGCGGTTGCTGGTCGACACCAGGGTGGTGGGTGGGTGGGTCCGGTTCTCCCAGAGCTCCAGGTTCCCCCCGTTTGCGAGTTCCCAGTCGTGCGAGACGTAGTAGAGCAGGTTGAGGACCCGGTAGAGGACCTGGTCGCCGTCGTGGGAGTTGTCGATGTGGGGGTGGAGGAAGTCACCTCGCTCCATGACCGACAGCCCGGATGCGTAGAGGCTCGGGTCCGTTCGCAACCTCTGGCTGCCCACCACCCGCTCCACGGCGCCCAGCACGCGCGGGTCCTGAAAGGCCAGCAAAGCCCCGGCGGCCATGGGCGCATAGCGTTCGAGGTCGATCCCGACCTTCTTGCGCTCCCGGATCGACGACCGCGCGGTCAGGTCGCCTGGAGTTGGAAGCGAGGCCTCGATTTCAGCCACGAGGGGCTCGGGCAACAGGTCGTCGACGACGAAATGTCGGACCGGGCCCGATTCGAGCCATTGGGTGCGATACTCGTTGCAACCGAGTTCGATTCGCTGGGCAGCCGCGGCCGCGATTCGTTCTTGGTGCCCCTCGTCGGCTGACCCGTTCATTCCGCTTTCGTGCGGCATGCCACTCCCATTCTATCGGACCCGGTGGGGGGGGTGCCGGGGGCCTCGATTGATTCGTGGGGGCCGTACAGGTACTTTCGATGCCTACTCCGCCCCATCACAGGATTCGTACAGGTATCGGGTTGTATCGACCGGCCGCGAGCAATTCCGTTGCGAGGCTGAAGAATCCCGTCTGGTGGCAGGTGCCCGTGCTGCTGGTCGTGGGTACCGCCTATCAGTCCCTCTTCTATTCCCATGGCATCAATCGGCTCGACGAGTGCTGGCCCCTGTACGCGGCCATGCAACTCCACGCCGGTGAAACGCTCTACGAGGGGGTGCTCTGGGTGTTCCCACCAGGCCACGTCCTGCCCGCCTGGTTGGCGAGCTGGCTCGCGCCTCCCGGCATTGGGTTGTCGCGGCTGATCTATTCGGCATTCGATCTGGCGTTGAGCGTTTCCATGCTGTTTCTCGGACGTCGGCTGATGCCGTCTTCGTTCGCCTTTCTCGCCGCGCTTTTGGTCACCCTGGCGGCTCCCCGCAGCCATTTCTTCCAGCTTCTGTTCGCCTATCGGTATCTGGTCTTCAGCGTACTCGCCCTGCTGGCCTTCGCGCGCCGGCTCGACAGCGACGATGTGCGCTGGATGGTTGCCGCGGGGGTGTGCGCCGGTGTGGCTCTGTATTTCAGACTCACTCCAGCCTTTGCGGTGAGCTGTGGAATCGGTGTCGCCGTGATGGCCGCCGACACCTCCTGGCGGCGTTGGCTCCGGGATTGGGGGGCCTACGCACTGGGACTGTCGTTGGTGATGGTGCCGGTTCTGATCTGGTTCGCCGCCTCGGTGGGGCTTCCCCGACTGTGGCATGAAGTGGTGGAGCACCCACTGGGGATGCTCCAGGCCATGCCCCCACCTGTCATCGGAGAATTGGATTGGGGGGACCGGCGCTCCATCTACGAGTGGTTCGTGGCGGTTCAGTTTCGCGCACACTGGTTCCTGTACGGCGGTTTCGCGTTGGCACTCGCCGTGGGTTGGGTGCGCGATTGGATGCAGGGTCGAGCGTTTCGTCACGCTTTGCTGCTGGCGGTCGTGGTCTGGGGTGGCATCTACTTCATCCGCTCGCTGGGCCGATCCGATGAGGCCCATCTCGATTCCGCAATTCCTCCGATCTGTCTACTGGCCGCCTATGGGTTGGGGCTGGGGTTCCGGGCGGTTTGGCCCCGTCAATGGAGTGGGCCCATACGCGGCGTTGCCGAGGGGGCCGTAGTGGCCGTGAGTGTCGCGGCTTGGATTTTCATGCTCGGTACAGACCTCTACCTCGACAGGGAACGGCGTGGCACCCATCTCATCCAGGCGACAGCGGATCTCGGGGAGCCTCTCAGCATCTACTCCGGGGGCAAGGCGAATCAAATCGACCGCGTGGTGCGGGTGATCAAGAACCGCACCCTGCCTGAGGAAAAGATCCTGAACATGGCGGAAACCCCCATGTTCCACGTACTCACCGGGCGACTCGGACCGGGTCATTTCGATGTGGTGATGCCCGGCACTTTCATGAGTGAGGAACAGGAGCGGGGTTTCTTGGACCGCTTGCGTGCGGACCCTCCAGCCGCCGTGGTGTGGCCGGTACGCGATTTCGATGACATGCCCGAGCGGTCTGTGGTGCGCACGGCACCCCTGATCTCGGAATGGGTCCTGGAGAACTATCGGCAGGCGGGTGGGGCGAAGCCCCAAAGGCGATGGATCGTCCTGTTGCCTCCGCGTGAGAAGATGAAGATCCACGCCCAGCGTGAAGAGCCCTCTGCGGCCGTGGAGTAGGCTGTGTGGGTGTCGCGCTCCCGTGAAACCATCGCGCTTCGGCCTGGTTGCAGCCCCATGGCGTTCCCGCTGCAGGAGTGCGCGTGATGGCTCGGGTCGTGCTGCTGGTCGTCGCAGTTCTGTTGGCGCCCGTGGGCTTTCGCGTGGCCCTGATTCTCGAGGGGGTACACGGCCAGTTCTTGGTTTCAGACTTCCGCGGCCTGGTGTCCGATGCCTTCGTGGCTCTCCTGGTCGCCAGCCTGACGATCTGGGTGAACCGGTGGTCGCGGTTCATCGCCACGTTGTGGGTGGCGCTCTGGTCCTTGGTTCAGTACGTGAATTTCGAAAACGTCCGGGCGTTGGGTTCGTTGGTGACCATTCAAGACGCCGAATATCTGGGCAACACCACCTTCCTGCTTGGTTCGGCCCTGGTGATTTCCCGTCCGGGTCTGTTGGCATTGTGGGTGCTGGGTTCGGCTGCACTGGCCTACGTGAGCCTTGCTGAATTACCGAGGCGCAGTGCGCGGCTCTGCCTTCTCGGATCTGCGGTTCTACTGGGCTCCTACGCGATTTGGCCGTGGGCTGACGATGTCTCGGTCTGGCGCCAGACCCACTTCTTCCAGCACAACAGTGCCCGCTTGGCTCGCATGCTGCTCGATGCTGACCCACCCCGGGAGCGCTTCGACGATGCGCCCTCGGCCATGCTCGACCTGGTTCCCGAGCTGCGCGCGGACCTTTCAGGTGAGTCCCTTCTCTCGAGAGATTACGCGGGCTCCAATGTTTTACTCGTGATCCTCGAGTCGGTCTCCGGGCTACGGTTGCCCTCGCTGGCGGAAGTGCATGGCAATCAGTCTCTGGCGCCCATGCACGAACTCGATGCTCTGGCTCGCCGAACCCTTTCCTACTCTTCGTTCATCAACCATCAGCGCAAGACTGCCCGCGGGCTCTACGCCCTGCTATGCGGTGAGTTGCCGAATCTCTCGCGAGGCCCAACGAAGATGTCGCGCTTCGCGGCAGGCGACCGGACCTGTTTGCCCTCGGCACTCCGCAATGCGGGCTATGCGACCGCCTATCTGCAGGGTGCACCGCTGGCATTCCACATGAAAGACCAGTTCATGCCGCGGGCTGGTTTCGAGCGCGTCCACGGCCATGATTACTTCGACAGCGAGTATCTCAGGACCTACTGGGGGGTAGACGACCGAACTCTGTTCGAGCACAGCCGGGGTCTCATCGAGGACTTGGAAGATACCCACCAACCGTGGTTTCTGACGCTTCTGACTGTTGGCACCCACCATCCCTATACGGTGCCCGACGACTACGACCCCGAGGAAGGCGACGAATGGACACGCGCGCTTGGTTATCTCGACTGGGTGTTCGGCCGTTACCTCGAAGCCTTGGAGCGATCGGGTGTACTCGACGACACGATCTTGGTGGTTACTTCCGATGAGTCCAAGGGCTACGCGTACGGCAGTGACAACCTGGCACGAATCAGTCAGAACTGGGGATTTCTCGTCATTCGTTTACCCGGCGGCGAGCAGGCACGCATCGAGGAACCGTTCGCCCAGATGGATCTGCCCCTTTCTCTTCTCGACTTACTGGGTCTCTCATCCCAGGGAAGCCATTTCTTCGGAAGAAGCGTGTTTCGCCGCTACGACGAGCCCCGCTGGATCTTCTTCGCCAATGGGAATAAGCACGACGTGGGAGCCATCGACCCACAGGGGCGGATGTTGCTGTGCCTGGATGACTTCAGGAAGTGCCGGAGGCGCGAACCCATGGATGGGAACCTGTTCTCCCGCGAGGCCCAGCAGCTCGAATGGGTGCCGGAACGTGACGATGTCGTGGCTGAGATGGCAATGCGCAGTCTCTACACGCCACCGCTGCGGGCCGAAGGCCGCCACTATCTGCTCACGGCGACGCCAGAGGTACGCGTCGATCAGCCCCACGAGAAAGTGCTCTTCGGCGGTCAGCACCTCACCGTCCAGCCCGGAGAGTGGGTGGAGGTCGAACTCCGCGTGCGGATTGCTGGCACAGGCACCGCAGAATTCCGCCACACCCTACGTGCAGGCGGCGGCCGTCGAGAGGTTTTGAATGAAAGCCGAACCTTGCGGTCAGGTGAGCGGTGGACGGTCCGTTATCGCTACTCGCCCGACCGACTCCGTCACGAGGTCCAGAGCCGCGCCTACGTGAGCTTGCTGGAGGGGGGTGGAGTCGATTTGATCTTCGAGGAGGCGAGTATCGTCCATCACCGGGATGGCGGGACGCCGGGTGCGGGGGTCGAGATTCTCGAGGAGAGCCTGGAGTCTACTCCAGGGGACGGCGACGCTTGAGGGTTCAGATGGCGTCGAGGCTTTCTACGGCTTGTCGTGTTCCCGCCACCACCAGTCGGTCTCCTTCGTGGATCACGTCGCTGGCGGAAGGTACTCGGACGGCGGGCTCGCCAGCCTCGGGTACGCGTCTGCGGTGGAGGACCACATGGACCCCCGTGGTAGCGGCGATGTCGAGCTCCCGGATCGAGTGACCGAAGAAGTGCACCGGGGGTAGGATCTCCTGCAGCACGTAACCCCCTCCGAGATCCACCTGCTGCCCTTTGCTCGCAACGATGACGTTGCTCGACACGGTTCCGGCCAGGTCGCGGCGTAGGATCTCCCGGTTGTAGGCGTGGATGACGTCGCGCTTGTGGACACTTCCCACGAGCTTGGACGCGTCGCGTTCGTCCACCACTGCAATTTCTTCAGCGGTGGAGTTACTGAAGAGCTGGATGGCCACATTGAGGTCCTCATTTTCGGTCAAGGTGGTCAGGCTTGGTTCGATGAGGTCTCCCGCGATGACGATGGTCTCGAGCACATCCTGTTCCGCCAGCATGCGGGTAAGTTGTCGCAGGTGGATGACACCGACGAGATTGCCCTGATTGTCCTGTACGAAAAACTCCGTTCGGTCGCTGTCCAGGGTGCGCTCCACGACGGTGGGAAGGTTCGCATCGATATCGATCACTGCGGGGTCTCGGTTGATGATGTCGTGTACGAAGAGACCACGAAGAACGTTCGAATCCTCCTCCTCGTACAGGTCGATGCCGCGCCTCCGCAGTTTCATGGTGTAGATCGAGTCCCGGTGCAGGAAGGTTGTAACCAGAGTGCTCACCACGCATGCAGCCATCAGAGGCGGGATGATGTCGATCGTCTGGGTGAGTTCGAAGATCATGATGATCGCAGTGATGGGAGCGTGCGTTCCCGCAGCTACTACAGCCCCCATGGTCACCAGCGCGTAGGCGCCAGACGTCGCAGTGGACTCGGGGAACCATTGGTGCACGATGGTGCCCAGGAATCCCCCAGTGACGGCCCCCAGGAACAGCGACGGGGCGAAGATGCCGCCGGAACCCCCGGATCCGATGGTGATGGAGGTCGCTGCAATCTTGGCCAGGATCAGAAAGCCGAGTGTCATCAGAGGGATCTCGCTGGACAGCGCCCCGCTGATGGTGCTGTATCCCACACCGAAGACGTTGGGCAGCGCACAGCCGATGGCTCCCACCAGCAGGCCTCCGACAGCTGGTTTCAGGTAATCGGGAATCCGGATTCGGTCGAAGGCATCCTCGGTGGCATACAGGCTGAACATGAAAGCGAGTGCCACGAAGCCCGCGATGGCTCCGATGACCACATACGGGATGAGT
Organism: Myxococcota bacterium; assembly: GCA_022447545.1. Taxonomy (GTDB): domain Bacteria; phylum Myxococcota_A; class UBA9160; order UBA9160; family SMWR01; genus JAKVBI01. The sequence goes on along the minus strand of JAKVBI010000001.1, from coordinate 336,348 downwards.
TCGAAGGGCCCCACCAGGTCATAGGACGGCACGGCGAATGCCGGGTGATTGCCAAGGAAGAAGCGGGACACGACCGTGGCCACCACGGATGAGATGACGATGGGCGAAAGCTGAGCCACTGCAAAATTTCCGACGATCACTTCGGCGGCGAACAACGCACCGGCGATGGGTGCGTTGAAGGTCGCGGCGACACCGGCTGCTGCCCCGCAGCCCACGATGGTGCGCAGCTCGCTGGCCGGAACCTTGAAGAGTTGACCGATCGTCGACCCGAGTGCGGAACCGATCTGGACGATGGGCCCTTCGCGTCCCACCGAGCCGCCAGATCCGATGGAGATTGCCGAAGCGATGGCTTTGACGGCGACCACGCGTTTGCGGATCACCCCTCCGCGCAGAGCCACCGCGGCCATGACCTCGGGAACGCCATGGCCTTTGGCCTCGCGGGCGAAGAAATAAACGATCGGTCCTACGAGAAGGCCGCCGATGGCCGGGATCAGCAGACGCGAGCCCATGGAGAGTTCGCGCGCCACGGACAGGGGATCCTGGGCTTCGGCGAGGATCCCTTCTTCGAGCATTGCGATGACGCCGTCGCTGCCCTCGAACGCAATGGCCTGGACGAACCGGATCATGAAGCGGAACACGACGGCGCCCAGCGCACCCGCCAAGCCACAGCCCGTGGCAATCAACACCATGAACACGTGGCCCGTCGAGCGCTTTCGGCCGATGGCATTTTCGCTGGCCATGGGGGATCCCTTCGAGCTTAGCCGCCGCATGCTAGCCCGCATTTCGGTGGCTGCCGCACAGCCACCGAGGGAAAGAGCTAAGATTTCCGTCGTGTCACGTCCGGGACGTTGGAGGGAGATCGCGACGGAGTTCCTGCAGGACTGCCGCGTCTTCCAGGTCCGTCGCACGACGAGCGAGTCACCCGATGGTGCCTCTCGGCATGATTTCTTTCGAATCGACTCCACAGACTGGGTCAATGTGGTGCCGGTGACCGTGGAGGGGCAGGTGGTGATGGTGCGCCAATACCGCCATGGTGCACGCAAGGACACGCTGGAGGTCCCTGGCGGGATGGTGGACCCCGGAGAGAGTCCTTCCCAGGCGGCAGCTCGTGAATTGCTGGAAGAGACTGGTTACCGGGCCCAACAGATCGAGCGTCTGGGTAGCGTGAATCCGAACCCCGCTCTGTTCGGGAATCGTCTCCATTGCTTCTTGGCCACGGGAGCCAAGCGTGTGGCGGAGATCGCGAATGGGCCCACAGAGCACACCGTCGTGGAACTCCATTCGCCCGCCAAGCTGAGGGAACTCACCCGGGCCGGTGAGATCGATCACGCGCTGGTGTTGGCCACCCTCCATTACCTCGATTTGAAACGCGAGAGTGACGGTGGCGGCCCCTCGCGGGTTCCACCGGCGGGCGGCAGCAACGGCGCGTAGACTCTCGGCGATGCGCGTCGGGCAGGGGGAGATGGGACCGTTCTCGCTCTCGGGCGAGACATCTTCGTCGACCAACCTACGTCGCCTCTCCCGATTCCGAATGCTGTTAACCGTCGCAGTGTGCGGGGTTGCGACGGTCCTGTTCTACTCGGTCCTGCTGTTTACCGGGAGCCTGTCGGGAAACGACTGGTCGTCCCATCACTTCCACTATTTCGATTGGGTTCGCCGTTCTCTGGTGGATCACCAGACCCTGCCCCTGTATATGGCGACGGCCTGGATCACCCCGAATTTCCTCGCCAATGCCGAGGCTCCTCAACTCAGTCCCCTCGTCGTTCTGATGCCGCTGTTTTCCACGGGTGTGTATCTGAAACTGTTGATCGTCGGCTTTGCGACCCTCGGTTCCGTGGGGATGTTGCTGCTGCTCCGTGATCTCTCGGTGTCCACCCCGGTGGCGGTTCTGGCCACGGTCGTGTTCGTGGGCAATGGGTTCTTTCCGAGCCATCTGGCCATCGGTCACCCCTGGGCGATGGGCGGATATCTGTTGCCGGCGCTCTTGTGTTTGTTTCGGCGTGCGGTGCTCGGCAATCGCTCGGCATGGGTTGCTGCCGTAGCACTCAATGCGCTCACGATTCTCGGAGGTCAGCACCAACCCTTTATCTGGCAGAATCTGTTTCTCGCGACAGTGGCCGGGGTCTGGTGCGCGACGGAGCGATCGGTTCGTCCGCTACTCGTCTGGGGCGGATTCACGCTTGCGAGTGCTGGCCTTGGCGCCATCAAGCTGATTCCTCTGTGGGTCGAGTTCGCTGACTACGCACCGACGGCAAAAACCGTGGGCCTGCCTCTGGCGTCGCTGGGTTTCAGTCTGCTCTCGCGCGGTCAGGGAGTGGAAACCTCTGTGCCGGGTCTGGACTTCAGCCACGGCAGCGGCTGGTGGGAGTGGGCGTTCTACGTGGGTCCCGTGGGGGGCCTGCTGTTGGTGCTTTCGATCTTTGCCAGAGGTTGCTGGCCTTTGTGGATCGCCGGCGGGTCGTTCGCAGTGCTGGCCGTGGCGTGGCCCGTGGGTTTACGCGCCCTCGACCTTTGGCCGCTGCTGGAGGACCTGCCCGTCTGGCGCACTCAGCGCAGCCCATCGCGTTTTCTATTGCTCTCGGTCTTCGCGTTCTCGGTCGCCGGAGCCCTGGGGGCACAGCGCTTCTACGATTGGTCTCAGCGGCGCTGGCCCATGGCCACCCTGGCCGCCTTTGTTACAGCTGCGCTGCTCGCGGGGGCCGATGCCTTTTCCCAGAGTCTGACCTGGCAGCGGGAGGGGGTCGGGGCACCGATTGAGTCCATCGATCCACGGCCACGGCCACTGCGAATCACGGGGGAGGGGGGGGCCCGCGCTGAACTCGTGGAGTTCGCGCCCAACCGTCTGGTGTACCGGGCCGAGGCTCGGCAAACCGCGACTCTGGTTCTTCCGCTGTGGCATCGTCCTGACAAGGACGAGTGGCAGATCGAGGGGGCTTCCCTCGGGTCTCGTGAGAACCGGCTCGCTGTCGAACTCGAACCTGGAAACCGTGAGCTCATCCTCGTCTACCGGCCACGGGGTGTGGTAGCCGGTGCTGTCATCAGCGCCGTCAGCGCGGCCCTCGGCGTCTTCTGTCTCTGGCGACGTCGCTGAAGTGCGGTAAGGGGACGGATACGCATGCTGCGGAATCTCCAAACGCTTCAGGGACGCTGGGCATTCCTGCGGGAGCGGGGCGCTTGGTGGTGGGGAGCGCTCGTGTTGGGTGCTGGCCTACGCGCCTATCTGGTGGCGGGCACCGAGGGCACCCTGGATGTTCCGATTTGGGAGGCCCATGCCACAGGCACCCGGCGGTTCGGTCTGGTGGGCTACTACGCCGAACAAGAAGTCTTCAACCACCCGCCCTTCATGGGCACTCTCATGGCCACGGGTTGGGCCTCGGCCATCGGGTTGGGGATCCCCTTCGAGTGGTTTCTGCGGGCCCCCTTTGCGGTGCTCGACCTGGCCACTGCGTTGCTCCTGTCACGGTTACTGGTGGGCTCGCCGGGTCGCCATTTGATCTTCGCTGCGTATTGGCTCAATCCCCTTGCCATTCTCTTTTCCGCATATCATGGAAATACCGACTCCGCGGTGGCGTTTTTCGCCCTGCTTGGCATCGCCGCTGGGGTGCGCGGGCGGCCGCTGATGGCTGGACTCGCCGTGGGGGTGGGGATGTCGGTCAAGCTCCCGACCTTCTTGGTGGTCCCCGCCCTGTTCTTTGCGCTGGGGGGTGGCCGACGCCGTTGGATCTTTGCCCTGACTCTGCTCGGAACGACTGCGACCCTGGCCCTGCCAGTCCTGCTGCAGGCGCCGGGTCTGCTCTATGAGCGGGTACTCGCCTATCCGGGGCTGCGGGTGGAGAGTCCAGGCGGTACCCCCATCTGGACACTTTGGGATGTGTTCGGTGGGATTCCCTCGCTCCCGGCGATTCTGAGGCCGACCTTCGAGGCGGTGTCCTCGTTGCACGCCTCGTGGAACAGCTGGATCTGTCTGGGGGCTGTGTTCTTGCTGTCATGGCTGCGTCGGCGCGAGAGCAGTGCGCAGGGTCTGGGCTCCACGGCACTCGGCTCCTACCTGACCTTTTACGCATTCAACCACAATTTCTTCTCCTTCCAATACCTGGCCTGGTCGGTGCCCTTCTGGTTTTTCGCGCCTTCTCTGTTCGTCGTGGTGGCCAGTGTCGCGGTGGGGGGATATGTGTACGGTGCCTACGCGCTCTTCTGCGGCGACTGGCTGTTACGCGGAAAGTGGAATTTCTACGGGCACCGCGACTGGCCCGGTTGGCTGGTGGCTTTACGCGATGCGTCGCTGGTCGCGGTGTGGAGCCAAGTTTTGGTGACCTTCGCTTCCACTCTGATGCCGCGTCGGCGCCGGTGAACCCGTGCTTACGGGCTGGGAAGCTCCGTTTCAGCCGGGCTGGTGAGCCAGGGAGTCCTGGGCGGAACCGGGAGCCTTGCTGCGGCGGGTTCGCACTTGGCGGAGATCCTCAAGAATCAAGTAACCGCACGGGATGACGAACAGGGTCACGAACGTCGCGAACAGGACTCCGAAGGCCAGGGAAACGGCCATCGGGATCAGGAACTGTGCCTGGATACTGCGCTCCAGCATGAGCGGCGTCAGACCCACGAAAGTGGTCAGCGAAGTGAGAATGATGGGGCGGAAACGCGATGTACCAGCCGACACGACAGCGACTTCGATCGGATCCCCCTCCTCACGCCGTTGGTTGACGTAGTGGACGAGCACCAGGCTTGCGTTCACCACCACACCCGAGAGGGCGACGATGCCGATGATCGACATGAAAGACAGATCCATGACGTTCCACTGAGCAGGATTCCAGATGCCGCTCTGCATCGCTTTGATCGGGCCGAGCAGAATGTGGCCTCCAATGGCTCCGACCAGGCCGAAGGGGATCACGCACATGATCAACAGAGGCTGGACGTAGGAACGCAGGGGGACGGCGAGCAGCGCGTAGATGACGAAGATCGCAACCAGATACGAGCGCATCAGGCCCGACAGGGACTTGCGTTGTTCTTCCGAGGCCCCCGCCAGATTGGCCGTGATACCCGGGTAGTCGGCAAGGATGGTGGGTAACCGCGTGTCCATGAAGTTGGCCAGAACCTCGTTTTCGGTCGTGACACTGCGGTCGACGTCGGCGGTGACGTCGACCACCCGCATGCGGTTGGTTCGCTTGATGCTCGAGAACCCGCGGCCCAGTTCTGCCCGGGCCACTGTGCCGAAGGGGACTTCCATGCCTTCCTGGGTGCGGATGCGCAGATTCGACAGGTCGCCCACGGAGCGTCTCTGGCGTTCGGGGTAACGGACCATGACGCGGACGTCGTCGCGCCCTCGCTGGATGCGCTGGGCCTCTTCCCCATAGAAGGCCTGGCGAACCTGTTTTCCGAGGTCTGCGAGGGTCAGTCCCAGGGGTTCCGCGCTGGGTTCTATGTCGAGCTTGATTTCTTCCTTGCCAGCTCGAAAGGAATCCGAGATGTCCACGACGCCTGCGTAGGTGGCGAGCTCCTGTTTGACTCGCTCGGCAGCATCTACCAGTGTTTCGACGTCTGCACCGCGCAACTGGATGTCGATGTCGGATCCCATGGAGAAAAAAGAAGACGCATAGACGAGTTGCTCGGTGTCTGGGATGTCGGAAACGAGCTTTCGCCAATGTGCAGCCAGATCCTTGTTGGGGATTGGTCGCTTCTCCGGCTCCAACAGACGGATCGCAACCTCCCCAACGTGGGAGCGGGGGCCAGCGTTTTGGCTAGGGGTGTCAGGGCCGCCGCCGCGTTCGGCCAGAGGCTGGCTGCCCACGGAGGACAATACGTGTTGGACGAAGGTTTCCCCTTCTGGGAGATGGACGGGGTCGAGGTCTGCGGCCAACTGATAGGCGGCGCGTTCGATGCGCTCGACGGCCTGCTTGGTGACATCAGCCGGAGTCCCGGCAGACATGGTGAGACGAGCCGCCAGAAAGTCGGCTTCGATGGGGGGGAAGAAGGAGAAGCCCATGCGACCGCTTGCGATCACACCCATGGCCAAAATCAGACTGCTGACTGCAACGGCGAGGGTGGCGTAACGCCAGGTGAGAGCAGTCTGAAGCGACCCGCGGTAGCGAACCTGGGCGAGGTGCTCGAGGGTGCCGGCGCAGATGTTTTGGATCTTCCTCCAGCGCTGGGCGAACGCGCTCAAGGCGGAGTGTGATTTCGGCGCCTTTGAAACCTCGTCGTCCGATTGGTATTGGCCGTGGGCCAGGTGTGCGGGAAGGATCCACTGGGACTCGACTAGTGAGAACAACAGACATGCGATGACCACACTACCCATCACCGAGTTGATGTCTCCCATCATGCCATCGACGAACAACATGGGAGAAAAGGCTGCCACCGTGGTCAACACGCCGAACACCACCGGGGTGGCGACCTGTTGGGTCCCGACGATGGCGCCACGCAGCCGGTCCTTCAGGCGAATCTGTTGGTTGTAGATGTTTTCGCCCACCACGACGGCGTCGTCGACCAGGATGCCGAGCACGCAGATGAAGCCGAAGAGTGAGATCACATCGATGGACAGCCCGAGGGGGAGCCATGTCCAGAAGCCACCCAGAAATGCGATAGGAACCCCAAGGGTGACCCAGAAGGCGACGCGGAAGCGCAGGAACAGTGCCAGTACAATCAGGACCAGCAGGAATCCCTGGGATCCTGTTCGCAGCAAGGTGTCGATGCGACCTCGCAGACCCATGGAGCCGTCTTCCCAGATGGTGACGGAAACCCCCTCGGGCAAACGGCTCTGGAGTTGTTCGACGTATTGCTTCACGTTGTTCGAGATTCCGATCACGTCCTGAGTTCCCACTCGATAAACTTGTACGAGTAGGGTTGGGACCCCGTCGAATCGGCCCTCGACGTCCGTGTCTTCGAAACCATCATTGACCGTGGCGACTTCGCCCAGAGTCACACGTGTTCCATCTGGCCGGGTGAGCAGCACGAGATCTTCGAAGTCGTCTCCGAGATAGGCTTGTCCCTTGGTTCGCAGCAGGATTTCTCCGCCCGAGGTCTTCAAACGTCCGCCTGGAAGGTCGAGGGAAGAGCGCTGGACTGCCGAAACGACGTTGTCGAAGCGCAGCCCGTAACGGCGCAGGGACTCTTCGGAGATTTCGATGGACATTTCGAAGGGCCTGTCGAGCGCGATTTCGACCTGGGTGATGTTTGGAAGCGCTGCGATTTCATCACGAATCCGCTCGGTGACGACGTAGAGGCTGCGAGGGCCGACGTGACCCGAAACGGCGATGTCCATCACCATGCGTTGCATGGACAACTTCTCGATGATGGGCTTTTCGGCCTCTTCGGGGAAGGTGTCGATGGCGTCCACTCGATTCTTGATGTCGTCGAGTGCGACGATGGGATCGGTGTCGGTCATCAGCTCGGCCTGGACGTTGCAGGCTCCCTCGGCCGCCACCGAACGCAACTCTTCGATTCCCTCGATGCCGTCGATGGCCTCTTCGATCCGGATGCAGACGCCCTGTTCTACTTCTTCAGGGGCGGCGCCGAGGTACTCGACCGAGACCGTGACCACGTTGATGTCGACGTCTGGAAACTGTTTCTGGGGGACGCTGAGCAGAGCCATGACGCCCGCCACCACGATCAGTCCCATCAGCAAGTTGGCGGCCACGCTGTTGGTCGCAAACCAGGCGATCGCTCGATTCACGAGGAGAGCTCCGGTTCGCTCGGTTCTGGCTTGATCAGCATTCCGTCGATGGCCGTTCGCGGGGAGGAGACGATGATGCGGTCGCCAGGCAAAACGTTCGCCCGCACGATCACGTTCTCTCGTTCGTTCTTGACCAGTTCCGCATCTCGCAGGCGCATTCGGTCTTCAGCATCGGCGATGAGGAGCTTGCCCTGTTGGAGTGAGCGGCGGGGAACACGCAGGACACCGCGTTCGAGCCGTCCCTCGATCTCCGCCTCGACGAAGAGTCCCACTGCCAACGGAGGCCGCTCGAGGGAGTCCACTGAGCGTCCATAGGGGTCCTTGACCCGGGCAATTACGTGGACCATGCGGGTCTGGTCGTCGATTTCACCCTCCGTGCGGACAATCTGCCCTTGCCATTCGTGCTCGGCGCCGGCGAAGCGGGCATGGAGCCGGACGGAAGGGCCCAGGTCCCAGGTTTCGCCGGAGCCATCCCCCCCGCGATACCAGAGCGGCAGGTCGAGGTAGGCGAGGTCTTCATCGGAGATGGGAAGCCGGACCTCGGCGAATTCGATGGCGTAGAGCTTCGCGACGGCATTGCCGCGGTTTACGAATTGGCCGACGTCGATGTTCTCCTCTCGTACGCGTCCGGTGTAGGGGGCTCGGACATGGGTTCGCTCCAGGTCTCTTTCCGCCTTGGCGACCTGTGCGCGCGCTTCGGCGAGTTGTGCATTGGCGACCTTCTCAGCATTTTCAGCGTCGTCGAGTTGCGAGGAACTCGCGTAGTCGCGCTCGGCGAGACCGCGTTGGCGTGTGGCTTCCCGCGACGCCCGCGCGTTCTCGCTCTCCGCTCGGGCCAGTTGGGCACGTGCGCGGGCCATGGCGACTTCGTAATCGTGGGTGTCGATTCTGAACAAGAGCTCGCCGTCGTCGAAGAATTCTCCCGAAGCCAGCTTGGGAGAGACCCAGATGACGCTCCCCGAGACTTCGGGGATCAAATCGCTTTGAGTACGTGGTTCGACGTTGCCCTGGCTGTCGACTTCGAGAACGACATCGATCGGGCTGGCCGGTAGCACGCGGACCAGAGGTGCCTGACGAACCGGGGGCTTTTGGGCAACGGTCGGCCGGGTCGCCAGCATGATCGCGAACCCGGCGACACCAATGGCCAGGATGGCCAGGGGGACAAGGAGGGCTCGCTTGCGGTCCAATTGGGTTCTCCAGGGCTTCGGTCAGCGCCGGTATGTCGACCCGTCCAATACGCGAGACGGCGGATTTTCGCTGACGCGACTTCGGGCGGTTCTACTGGGGTGTCGTGCCGGGGATGCTCGGGCATCCGACACTCAGCTTGAGAGGACCTCAGGATAACTCTTTCGGGCTCGCCTGGGGGCATCGCCCAAGGAGTGGTGAGGGCACCGATGAGAAGACAGCATCCAGTGGGACCTCGTGGGGAATCCCCTGCCTTGGTGGCTTCATGCGGCAGTGAGTCCATTCGCCAGATACCCTCCGTCCACGAGGCGGCTCTTGGCTGCATTCGCTGGGGTGGCCGATTCTCCACGGTGGAGAGAGCGTGCATTCGATCGATTGCAAAAGATGCTGTCAGCACTCCCCGAAGCTCGGAGAATGGGTGGAGATTTTCCCACTGTCACGTTGTGACACGTCATGAGTAGGCGGCGGTGGCGCCTCGTTGCGAACGCGCAACCTCAGGAGAACTCCGGGTCCGCGTCTTCGCGGGAGGCCCTCATTGTGGCCCTCCCGTTCACGGCGGCGGCATGGCTGTGTGTTGCTCCTCTGCTTCCGATTCATTTCAGCTACCGACCCAATGACCTGGGGATCGAAAGTCTTGCCACACTCGCGCAGTATCCATTGCAGCAGGAGACCTTCTGGCTGGTAGCCGGTGTGGCCTTTGCCTGTGTGTTCAGTGGGCTCCTCTCCAGCGCCTTCGTCCACCGGCGAGCCAGCCCAGGACGGTTGATCGGTCGAGAGGTGTTCGGCGCCTTGGCGCTGCTATCGGCACTGTGGCTGCCTGTGCTCTTAGCTTCGGCGTTGTGGTTGTCTTTGCTTGCTTGTGCGTTGTGGTGGTCGCGCCGTCCGCTCCGCACAGTTTCGGAAACAGCGCATGCTCCTGCGGTTCCCGGGCGCGCCGCAAGAAACCGAGAGTGGGCGATTCTGGTTTTCGGAGCGATCGCGCTCTCGCTCCTGCTCGTGCCGAGCCTGGGGGTATCGGTGTGGAATGTCGTTCAACGCATTCCAGATCAGCTGCTCTTGTTCGATGAGTTCCGCTTTCATGCCGAAATCGGACAGCATCTGGCCTGGGCGAGCGCACTGCAGGACGGAGAACTTCACGGCCGCGATTTCTTCTGCCTTTACGGCCCCCTGTATGACTGGTCGGTGGTGGCCATGTGGGATGTTTTCGGTCGATCCCTCGCCAGCTGGCAACTGTATTGGTGGCTCGCGCGCAGCCTGGGTTGGTTGTCGCTGTTCGTTCTGGCGGGCAGCTTGTTTCGGCGACCGTCGCTTGCACTGCTACTCCCGCTCTTGCTTCCCTGGGTGAGCGCGCGCATTGGTCTGGCCATGCTGGGGTTGGCGTGTTTCGCGATCTGGTTGCGGGGCGGTCAATTGTTCTGGGCAGTGGTCGCTGGCATGTTGGGTGGGACCGCCCTGCTCTACAGCCAGGAGTACGGGGTTGCATTCCTCGTGTCGGCGCTTCTGGGGATCGTAGTGACGCGTTCCATACGCGGGGGGCTTGGGTTTGGCCTGGGCTGTTTGGCGGTGGTGGGACCGGTGTTGGCCTTCTATGCGTCCCACGGTGCACTGGCGCCCATGCTGTCGGATCTCGCCGCGTATCCCGGCCACATGATGGCGGGCTATGCCAAGTTGCCATTTCCGAGCTTCGAACCCCTTGAATCGGCTCTGATGCAGCATGCGCTCACGTTGTCCGGGGTGTCGTCTCGCGAGCTTCGCATTGGCTACGCGCTGCCGGTGATCTTTACGGCAGCTCTGTTGATCGGCCTCCCCGTGACGGCTTTCCGCCCATCACGTCCGGTAGCTTCCTTGCGAGCACTCTGCCTTGGTCTCGATGGCGATCGCGAGCGGCTTGCCTGGTGGTTGGTTGCGGTCTTCGGCCTGATTGGTTTTCGCTCCGCATTGGGCCGCAGCGATATCGGTCACTTTCTGTCCGTTGCCCCCGCAGCGGTCGTGTTGTTGGGACTGGCTTTCGATCGCTCGCTGGTGCTTTGGGGAACTGGCCAACGCCTGTTGAGCGGGTGGAGATTGTTGGCCCTGGTGGGCTTTGCGTTGCACACGGGGCTTCCCGGCGCGGCCCAGCCTTTTTCCTCGGTGGCATCGTCCATCGACTCGGCTCGAATCCTGGTGACCAAAGGCCACCATCCCCGTGGCAATGCTGAAATCTCACGCGTTGTCGTCTGGGTTCGGAGCCACACGAAACCGGATGAAGCCGTGTTGTTCATGCCCAACAACGCCGCCTACTACTATCTGACTGAGCGTCGCCGCCCGATCCGCTTCGTGCTTGGATCCCAGATGGTGACTCGCGCCCATCGGGAAGAAGCCCTTCGAGCGCTCCAGCAGGATCCTCCGGCTCTGGTGGTCTGGGATGATGAGGTGCTCCGGGTCGACGAGCTGTCGGACGAACGCGTCATGGGTGCAGCCATGCTCGAGTGGATCGACGCCAACTATGTCGAACACAAACGCATTGGAGGAGTTCGCATTCTCGCTCCGCGTTTCCAGGGGAAGGAGTCGGCTCCCCGCGGGTCTGGGCGCGAAGCAGATTCGGCCCGATCTGGGTAGAAAACAGGTCGAAGGAACCGGCGCCTGTTGTTAGTTTTGATGGCTGGAAGGGGTCTGGATCGTGCCTTGCCTCCCCGTGGAAAGCCCTTGCGGCTGCCGATCATTCGCGTGGTTCAAGCAGGCGTGTGTAATCGCGCTGCTGCTGGCGGGCAGTTCGTGGAGCGCAGTGGTTCTGGCGGACACGCCCTTGACCACCGAACTCGTCGTCAGCGGTCTCGAAAAGCCGTTGTTCGTCACCGCCCCACCTGGAGACGAGAGCCGGCTGTTCGTCGTCGAGCAGCCTGGTCGGATCCGCATCGTCGATCTCACCTCCGACCCCCCGGAGTTGGTGGAATCCCCATTCCTCGATATCACGGATCGCGTGGTCGATGACTTCAATGAGCAGGGTCTGCTCGGCCTCGCTTTTCATCCCGATTTCGCGAGCAATGGGTGGTTTTTCGTCGACTACACGGGTTTCCTGGGAACGACCGTGGTGTCGCGTTTCTCGGTTCCGGCCCTGACGCCCCAGGCTGCCGACCCAACCAGCGAGCAGGTGGTTCTCACCGTTGGACAGCCTCAGGGGAACCACAACGGTGGCTGGATCGGTTTCGGCCCGTTGGACGGGATGCTCTACATCTCGGTGGGTGACGGTGGTGGCGGCGGCGATACCGGTTCGGGTCATACGGCCGGTATCGGCAATGGCCAGGACACGACCTCGAACCTGCTGGGAAAGATGTTGCGGATCGACGTTGATTCCACGACTGCACCGGGTGGCGCCTACGGAATTCCCGCCGACAACCCTTTCGTTGGGGAGGCTGGAGACGATGAGATCTGGTCCTATGGATTGCGCAACGCCTGGCGCAATGCATTCGATCGCCAGACGGGGGATCTCTATCTGGGTGACGTCGGACAAAATTCCTGGGAGGAGATCGATTTCCAACCCTCGTCGAGTGGAGGAGGGGAGAACTGGGGGTGGCGTTGTCGCGAGGGGGCTCATCCCTACGATGCCAGTGCGACCTGTGCCGCGACGCCTTCGATCGATCCGGTTCACGAGTACGCGCGTGGGGGATCTCCCTTTCGCTGTGCGGTCACCGGGGGCGAGGTGTATCGGGGCTGCGCGATCCCAGACCTCCAGGGCAGTTACTTCCTGGCGGATTACTGTTCTGCTCAGATCTGGAGCCTCCGGATGACCGAAGGCGTCGCTACCGAGGTCACGGAACGCACTGCCGAGTTGGCGCCCGGGGGGGGCCTGTCCATCTCCTTCATCACCTCCTTTGGTCTCGATGCCCAGGGCGAGCTCTACATCGTCGACCGAGGTGGTGAGGTCTTTCGGGTCGTTCCCGACGGGGTCGAGAGCCAGTGCGCAGAGGGCCTTCCAGCCATGCCCCTTTGGGCGACGGTCCTGGCGGCCGCGGCCATCATTGGGGTCGCAATCTCGAGGGATTTGGGAGCATCGTCGGGCCATCGATCCAGCGGGGGCGGCCCCTGAGGGATTTTGGGGTTCTCCAATCCTAGAGGCTCCGCGACGCGCACCGGGATGCCGGTGGTAGACTGAGTTCGTGCGGGCGTCCCGGCCGAATCGGCGATATCAGCTGGCTCTTTGGATCGACCGCTGGTTGGGTCCGCCGCTTTGCGCTCTTCTGTTCGCTGCCCGGAAGTTGCGAGGCTCCGCGCGCGAGCGTCCTCTACCCCAACCGGAGCCGGTTCAGCGGATTCTCGTGCTCAAGATGTGGGGGATGGGAAGCATCGTGCTCGCGTCGCCCATGCTCCGCCGCTTGCGCGAGGAGTACCCCGGGGCGCGTATCGATTTCTTGACCTTGAGTGAGAATACGGCGTTGCTTCGGTTGATTTCCGACGTCGACCGCAGGGTGACCCTGGATCTCGGGGGTGGAATCGCGCGTTTTCTCGTGAGTACGGTGCTCACGGTCTGGAGGTTGCGCGGCGAGCGTTATGACCTGCTTTTCGACCTGGAGTTCTTCACACGCTTCTCGGCTCTATTCTCAGCTCTCGTCAACCCTCGGCGCTCCCACGGCTTCAGCGCCAAGGGAAATTGGCGGGGTCGTCTCCATGACGTCGAAGTTCCCTTCAACGCCTACCACCACGTTGCGCTCAATTTCTTGACACTCATGCGGCGTGATCCCATGGATCCGATCGATGACGCGGAGATCCGCGTGGAAACATCGCTCTCGCGTCTCGAGCCCGACGAACAAAGTTGGCAGGCGTGTCACCAGGAGCTGCTGTCTGACCCGGCGTGGCGTGAGGGTCGCCCCATCGTCGTCGTCAATCCCAACGCAGGAGATATGGCGCTCGAGCGTCGCTGGCCTCTGGAGAGCGTCAGCGTTTTCCTGCGCGATCTGTGCAGCCAGTCCTCCGTCAATGCAGTGGTGACGGGCTCGCCGGCTGAGGCCGACTACGTTCGGGCCGTGGTGGAGGCGTCGGGGGTTGGGGATCGCATCATCGACCTGTCTGGTCGGGTCGACATCCCGGCTTTCGTTGCGCTGCTCGGCCATGCGGATGCTGTCGTCACCAATGACAGTGGTCCTCTTCATCTGGCGGCCGCGGCTGGGGCGTCGACGGTCGCTTTGTTCGGCCCCGAAACGCCGCGGCTCTACGGTCCTCTGCTCTCGCGAGTGGGCCAGCGTCACGAGGTCCACTATCGCCATCTCGCATGCTCTCCCTGCATGTTCGTGCACGACAACAAGGTGCTGTCCTGTTGGTTTGCCCAAGCTCGCTGCATGACGGGTATCTCGCCTGCGGAGGTTCTCCACTCTGTGGATGCTCTACTCGCGGAGCGCGAGTCTTCCGACCCGTGAGTGATCCCCCGCGCTGTCTCGTTTGCGCTGAGAAGGGATGGCCTTTCCCGGTGCGCGGCGAGGTGTCCCTGGTGCGGTGCACGGGTTGCGGACTCGAGTGGCAGCACCCGCTGCCCTTACCGGGGACATTGGAGTCCCTGTATGGAGACGACTATTTCGAGCGCTGGGGGGCGACGCCTGCAGAATTCGAGTCGGTTCGTGAGATGAAGCGTGACACCTACTCGGCGCTTCTCGATCGATTGAAGCCCCATCGACCGACAGGTTCCCTACTCGATGTGGGATGCGCGCTGGGATACCTGGTGGAGTTGGCCGGCGAGCGAGGTTACGACGCGTTCGGGCTCGACCGAAACGCTGCCGCCATCGACAGGGCGCCGGAGACTCTGGCTGCCAGGCTTCATTGCGGGGAACTCGATGGACAGGCTTTCCCGGGGAAAGCCTTTGATGTGATCACCCTGGTCGATGTCCTCGAGCATGTTGCGAGACCCGACCGTCTGCTCGCGGATTGTCGCGCGAGACTCGAGCCTGGGGGGGTCCTGGTCCTGATCGTGCCGAACGCGGCGAGCTTCACACGCAGCTTGTTCCGTCGCTACTGGCCCCACTACGCGCCCGAGCACCTCTATCTCTTTGGTCCCGAGAACCTCAGGCGTCTGATCGCGAGTAGTGGCTACGTGCTGCTGGATCTGAAGACGGGTTTTCGCAAGACCTTGATGGGTTCGTATCTGGTGAGCTACGCGACCCGCGTCGGTGGATTCGTTCCCGCGGGCCTGGGGCGTTTCGGCGACTGGCACCTGCGCCTTCCCACGGGCGAAATGCTCATCATTGCCCGGGCGGTGGCCTAGAGGCCGCCCGATCCGTCCTCACCCACCCGTTCGAGCACGACGTCCACGATCCCCGGGTGCACGCCCAATGGGGGGGTGATGCGAAACCCGATCCCAGGATGCTGGTGCATTGCTTCCTCGACAAGGCGAGGGATGTCACGCGCAGTGTGATTGCCCGGGCCCAGGAAGTAGGGGTGGACGACGATCTCGTTGGCGCCCTGCCGGACACAGCTTTCGAGGCCCTCTGCGATGTCGGGTGTCGCGAGTTCCATGTGGGCGGTTTCGATCACCCAGTCCGGTTTGCGATCCCGCAACTGTCGAGCGACTTCTTCGATCAGGGCATTGGCTTCGGCCCGCCGGCTGCCGTGGTCGACCAGCAACAGTGCGCGCTTCACTTCGCGGCCACGGCGCGGTCCAGTGCCTGGGCGATGTCGTCGCACAAATCCTCCGCGTGCTCGATTCCCACCGACAACCTCACCGTGGCCTCGGTGATGCCTTTGGCTCGTTTGGACTCGGGCGAGAAGGCGCCGTGGCTCATGGTCCAGGGGTACCCGATCAGCGACTCCACCCCCCCCAGACTCTCGGCCAGAGAGAAGAGCCGGGTCGATTCACAGAAACGCAGAGCCAGGTTCGTGTCGCCCGCCAGATCCACGGTCACCATGCCACCGAAACCTCGCATCTGGCGAGAGGCCAGGTCGTGGCCGGGGTGGTCGGGAAGGCCGGGGTAGTGGACCGCAGCGATCTCGTCGCGCGATCCACAGAAGTCGGCGACCTTCTCGGCGTTGGCCTGGTGCTCCCGCATACGCAGTGAGAGCGTTCTGAGGCCGCGCAAGGTGAGCCAGGAGTCCCAGGGACCCGGGACACCACCGGTGGCATTTCGAGTGAACTGCAGGTGCTCGGCGGATTCGTCGTCGTCGACGATGACGGCACCGCCGATGACATCCGAGTGCCCCCCCACGTACTTGGTGGTGCTGTGGACCACCACATGCGCACCGAGCGCCAGGGGGTTCTGGAGGTAGGGGGTCGCGAAGGTGTTGTCGACCACCAGGCGGGCATCGTGTGCGCGAGCGATCTCCGCACAAGCCGCCACGTCCACCAACCGCAACATGGGGTTGGTGGGACTCTCGATCCACACCATTCGCGTCGTGTCGCGCATGGCTTTCCGGACTTCTTCAGGGCGTGTGGCGTCCACGAAGCTGAACTCCACGCCGTAGCGGGGCAGAACCCGGTCGAACAATCGGTAGGTCCCGCCATAGAGGTCATCGGCGACCACCACGTGGTCGCCACCCGAGACCAACTGCATGGCGCCATTCACGGCGGCCATGCCCGACGCATACGCAAAGCCGTGGCGCCCTCCCTCCAGGGCTGCAAGGGCGTCTTCCAGTGCCACCCGTGTGGGGTTGCTGCTGCGCGAGTATTCGTAGCCTCGGTGTTTCCCGACGGAGTCCTGAGTGAAGGTGGTGGTCTGGTATACCGGAACGATCGTCGATCCCGTGGCCGGATCGGCGCTCTGGCCGACGTGGATGGCACGGGTTTCGAAGTGGTCGGGCCCGCCGTCGCTCCGCTTTCCGTTACTCATGGCGGCGATTGTACCGACTCGGCTCCCACCACCCAATTCATTGCTTGGATTCTCGACCTTGGCTCCGATACCCTTCCCGCATGTCGACGGCCGGGCTGCTGATCATTGGAAACGAGATTCTCTCAGGGAAGGTGGTCGACGAGAATTCGCCTTTCCTGTGCCGGGAAATGCGCGAGTTGGGTGTGGATGTCGAGCGGATTCTGACGATTTCCGATGATGTTGACCTGATCGCTCGCGAAGTTCTCGCCATGAGCAACGCGTATGACTATGTGCTCACATCGGGTGGGATCGGTCCCACCCACGACGATGTGACCTTCGAGGGCATCGCTCAGGCATTTGGCCGTTCCATCGAGCTGAACGAATCGATTGCGGCTCGACTGCGACGGGCATCCAAAGAGGAGCCCAACGAGAGCGCCATGAAGATGGCGATGATTCCCCAGGGTGCGTCTCTGCTCGATGCTGGGGATCTGTGGTTCCCGCTGGTGGTGATCGAAAATGTCTACGTCTTTCCGGGCATCCCCGAACTGCTTCGCAAGAAATTCACGTCGTCCAGGGAGCGTTTCCGAGGGATTCCCTTCGAGGTTCGTCGGGTCTTCGTCACGCTTTCAGAGAGCGAGATCGTCACGGATCTCAATGCACTACTCGACGAGTTTCCGGACCTGCTGCTGGGCTCCTATCCCAAGATCGGCGAGACGGCGTTCCGGGTTCTCCTGACTCTGGAATCGCGCGACGCGGATTATCTACAGCGTGCCCTGGCATCCCTGCTCGATCGCCTGTCGAGCGATTGCATCCACAAGGTGGAATAGCTGGACCCGGCGGCCAACGATCCCACTGCGCGATGGCTCTCCTACGCGCACCCGCTGTGGATGCTGGTGACCCTGGCGCTTGCCGGTGTTTCCCTGCGGACTGGCAACGCCCTGAGGCGGGCTCGCCGAGCGGGCGGACGACGGACCCCCCCGATGCGTACCCGTCATCTTCGGCTGGCGAAACCCACGGTGTTGCTGTTGGTCGTGGGGTTCGTGGCGGGGCCGATCTCTGCGGTCTGGCTTCGTGGCATAGGCCCCTTTGACACGTTTCACGGTCTGCTCGGTCTCTTGTGCACAGGTCTCTTCGTAGCGGTGGCAGCCATTGGTTGGAAGCTCGAGCACGGAGCCAGCCGTGCCTTCGAGGCTCATGCCCTGCTCGCCACCCTGGCGGTGTTGGTGGCGGCTCTGGCTGCCGTGGCGGGCTTCGTACTGCTCGCGTGAACGCGGATGGGTCCCTTAGGCGTCGTGCTCGAGAACGAGGGTAGGCACGCCGCAGGTCCCGTCTCGTACGCTGAGTACACGTGTGCCCGGCTTGCGGCCGTCTCGGATTTCCGAGGCGTCGAACCCCATCCGCTCCAGGCGCGCGGCTGTCGCTTCGATGTCGCGTGTCTGGTAGGCGAGGCCCCACAATCGATCACTCGCCGTGTCTTGCCCGGGGTCCGGGTCCGATAGCCGTGCGCCCAATTCGACGGTGACGCCACCGACCCGAAAGAACAACTGCCGGGCACCCCACTGGGGAAATTCCTTGTCCAAGGCGAGGCGCAGGCCGAGTCCGTCGCCATAGAGCGCTTTGGCGGCGTCGGCGTCGGGGGTCATGATGACGGCGTGATCGAGGGCGTGGAGGGTCGCATTGGCTTCCTCCATGGCCGGTGCCAAAGGCAGGATCTCAGCGGGAGTGGTGTGCTCGATGGCAAACATCAATACGCCGCGGGTGGTCGAGAGGGGCAGACTGACGCGTTGCCAACGTCGGTACGCGCCGGATTCCACATCCCGGCCCAGGCCGGCCTCGGTCGGTGCTGGTTCGAGTCCGCGGTCGGTAAGGGCCGTATGGCATGCCTCGATGTCATCGGTTCCGAAGGCCAGTCCCAGGGGCCCCTCGCCACGGGCTTCCAGCCAACTCGTGAGCTGCTGTCCCAACTCGCCGTCGCCCGCTGGGGCCAGCAGTTCGAGATAGGTGTTGTCCAGTCGGAACAGGCTGTTTGCCGTGCCCGCGGCTGGGTGCTCACCTCGCCAGGAAGGGGTCCGGCCCAGCAGGCGCGCGTAGGACGAGGTGGCGGCATCGAGGTTCGAGGTGGCGATGAGGACGTGGTCGAGGCTTTGGATCACGTGGTAGAGAATGACACGGACCGCACCTTGAGTCCGCTCAAACCTGGAGGAGGTCGCTCGTGACCGAACCGGAAGACCGTTACGCGATGGCCCAGATCGACGGAGATGCCGAACTGGCGCGGCTTCGTATGTTGGAAGCGATCAACGATCCCGCGACGGAACGCCGCTTGGACGCCCTCGAGGTGGCCGAGGGCTGGCGGTGTCTGGAAGTCGGTGCTGGGGGCGGCTCGGTGACGCGTTCCCTGGCAGCGCGGGTGGGGGCACGGGGTCACGTCGTGGCTGCCGACCGCGACCCGCGTTTTCTGCAGAATCTGGATCTCGCCCAGGTCGAGGTAATCCGCCACGACATCACGAAAGGCCCTGTCGAACCCAGGGGGTTCGACCTGGTCCATTGCCGAGCCGTCTTGGCCCATGTGACCGACTTTGATGGGGCTGCCGAGAACCTCGTAGCCTCCGCGCGTTCGGGGGGATGGGTGTTCGTGGAAGAACCCGATTACGGTGGGTGTATGGAACCCTGTGATCCCTCGCACCCGGGCACTGAGATCTTTCTCCACTATCTCGAGGGGCTTCGCGACGGTCGGCGGATGGACGTCGATGCGGGTCGTCACGCCTACCGAAGTCTACGCGCAGCGGGCCTCACGGACCTCACCTGTGAGGGCATCTCCGCCATCGTCGAGGGCGGATCGTTTCGCGCCCGCTATCGAAAATTCACCATGGAGAACGTGCGGGACATGGCGGTTGGGAGTGGCAACTACACGACGGAATCGTTCCAACGCTTGCTCGATCTGTTCGAGGATCCGAGCTTCAGCTACATCGACAACCTGTGGCTGGGCGTAACTGGGCGGGTGGCCTGATTTCGGGGGATTCACCCGAAGGCAAGCCAGTTCCGGTCTGTATCAGGTCAGCGGTGGGAGAACGTCGACGCCGCGCTGGCGCAGCAGGTGGTCGGCGAGCACCAGGCAGACCATGGCCTCGACCATGGGGACGGCGCGCGGCAGCACGCACGGGTCATGACGGCCCTGGGCTTCGAGGGTGGTCGCTTCGAGGTCGCGGGTCACGGTTTGCTGGGGCAGAGAGACGGTCGCAGTGGGTTTGAAGGCCACACGCAGGACGATCGGCTCGCCATTGCTGATGCCCCCCTGGATGCCGCCCGAGCGATTCGACGAGGTGTGAGGCCTGCCGTCCTCTCCCACCACGAAGGGGTCATTGTGTTCGATGCCCGTGAGTAGGGTGCCTGCGAAGCCGCTACCGATCTCAAAGCCCTTGGATGCGGGAAGTGACATCAGGGCACCGGCGAGGTCTGCTTCGAGTTTGTCGAAGATCGGCTCGCCCAGGCCTGCAGGGATATTTCGTGCCACACATTCCACCACGCCGCCCAGAGAATCACCGCGGCGTCGAGCAGCGTCGATGTGTTCTTCCATCTCAGCGGCGGCTGCGGCGTCGGGGCAACGCACCGGGTTCGACTCGACGGCCTCGAGCCCGACGGTATCGATGTCGACCTTGGCCTCGATCTGCTGGACGCGCTGCACCCATGCGAGCACCTCGATGCCAGCGACTTCGGCCAGGAGTTGCCGCGCGATGGCGCCCGCGGCAACTCGCCCGATGGTCTCGCGCGCGCTGGCGCGCCCACCCCCCTGCCAATTGCGGATCCCATATTTGGCCTCGGTGGTGTAATCCGCATGGGATGGGCGGTATAGGTCTTTCATGTCCTCGTAGGCCTGGGGTCGGGCGTCTTTGTTGCGCACCAGCATCGCGATGGGAGTCCCCAGAGAATGGCCTTCGAACACGCCCGAGAGGATCTCGACCCGGTCGGCCTCCTGGCGGGGGGTCGTCAATCGGCTCTGGCCAGGCCTTCGGCGGTCCAAATCGAACTGGATGCGGTCCGGTTCGATGGCGAGCCGCGGGGGACAGCCATCCACCACCACACCCACACCGCCCCCGTGGCTCTCACCGAAGGTCGTGACCTGAAAGAATTTGCCGCGTTGGCTGGACATCGCCGAAAGCATAGAGCGCCTCCGTT
Source organism: Myxococcota bacterium (assembly GCA_022447545.1). Classification (GTDB taxonomy): domain Bacteria; phylum Myxococcota_A; class UBA9160; order UBA9160; family SMWR01; genus JAKVBI01. Next base: position 315,558 of record JAKVBI010000001.1, on the reverse strand, counting down.
CGATGTCGAGCAGAGCAGGGATGGGCCCGGATCACCGAATCCGTGGCCCGGGCGCGCCTCTCGCGGCGCGCCTTTTCAGGGCGTTTCGCGTTTCAGGATCCGCTCGGTGATGGCCTCGGCGATCAGTTCGTGGGCAAGGGCATTGGGGTGTCGGTCCTTGGGGTCGAGGATCAGCGGCGGAGTGGAGATTCCAGCTGCCTCGCGGGCACGGATCCAAGCCGCGAAGTCGATCACGTCGATCCATCCATCCAGGTGTTCGTGGATCCTTTGGCCCAGGTGATTGACGCTGGGATTTTCCATGGCGGGGAGTGCGACCACGATCAGTCGACTGTTCAGACGGTCGGTGCGGTTCTTCATCCGAGCCAAGACGTCGACAAAGGCTCGGTATCGCAGGTTCGGATCCTCCTGCCTCGCGTCCCGGCCCTGCAGGCTTCGTCTCGTGCGATGTTTCAGGGCATCCAGACCCAGGGCGACACGATCCAGCAGTGAGGGTTGCTGGCGCAGGTTCCGCAGACGTTCCGCGTATTCGAACGCGATAGCACTCACAGCTGCGTCGGGGTCTGCGATGTCGATGGCGCCATCCTCGTCGATCTCCAGGTGGGGAACGGGGACACAGGTGGGCTGAAAGCTGGGAGCGCAGGGGTCGAGGTTGCGCCTCAGATGGCCGTCGATGAAGGCATAGATGACGAGGTCCGGTTTTAACTCCGAGTGCCGGACGAGGCTCCGCAAAGAGGCGACGGTCCCGTAGCTCGACAGGGCGGCGTTGGCGGTGGTCAGGTCCAGGCGATCGCCTAGTAGAGCGGTGTAGGTCTGCTCGTTGGCCAGGCCATGGCCGGCCGAGAAAGAACCGCCGAGGGTCAGCAGATCTGTGGATTCTTGGTGTGGCGCGCCTGGACGGTTGACTCGCAATCCTCGATCGTCGGTAAAAATCGTGTAACTGAGCTCCGCACTGTCATCTGAAATGTGCGTGGTGGCGTTCGAGGGCCGTTTAAAGCCGAGGATTGCATCGGCGACCACCAGGGGGTCGCCTGAAGTCTGACGGCCCTTGCTGGTGTAGATCCCGCCCAGATGGTTTCCCACCCCGAAGAGCAAGCCGGCGATTCCCATCAGCGCGAGCGCCAGGGTGATGGCCCAAAGGGCGGGTTGGTTCAAGGCGCCTCCGTGTTACCCGAAGCGTATCCGCCGATCTGTTCTTCGAGGAATGGCAGGATGGAGTCCGACGCCATGCGATGTGCGAGTTCGTTCGGGTGTGAGTCGTAAGCGTTGACCACGAGGTCGTCGGCCTGCATGCCCTCGAAGGTGGTGAGTAGATCCAGGTGGGGCACGTTCTTTCGTTGCCAGAAGCGGTTCAGTTGCTCGTGGATTCGACGGTATCGGTAGTCGGTTCCGAGGGCGTGGACGAAGGGAAACGTAACGACATACAAGCTGCCACCGCGCTCCTTCACGATGTCGTTCAGTTCGCTCAGGCGTTGGCGCTGGCTCTTCCAGAGTGGCCCCTGATAGGCATCGAGTTGGTAGTCGAAATACCGCGAAAGGGTTTCATTGTTCCAGGTGAGCCATCGGTAGTGGAGCCAGTTGAACAGATAGCTGTGCTGGCTCAGGTAATGGCTCGGCTTGCCCTCTTCATGAAGGAAATCTCGGAGTTCCTGCCAGCGTGGGTCGATGTCGGAGATGTCGTTCAGTCCGTAGACGAGCACCACCCGGTCGGCCTCGTATTCCGGATGGGAGGCCATGACTTCGATCTGCGCACCGGAGTTCCAGCCGTTGTCTGCCAGAACGTGAATCTCCCAGTCGGGGCGCTGTGCACGAACGAGATTTGCGAAGCGCTCGTTGACGTCGGGAATTCCGTAGCCTGCAGTAAAGGAGTCGCCCAGAAAGGTGATCCGTGCCCGTCCGGGTGAGGTGCTCGCCGGATATACAGGCAGGTCATCACGCATTCCCGCGGCGTTGATGGCGTAGTGGTTGGCCAGCCATTTCCGTGTCGTCTTGGTCACACCGAAGGCATCGGTGGTGTCGTAGAAGAATCGGAAATAGATCTCACCCCCGAGGGCCAGAAGCGCCACACACAGTGCTGCCCCCAGGGCGTTTGCACCTAGTACGACGAGAGGCGAGGAGGGATCCTCTGCGGGTCGGTGATTCCTTCGCACCAACAGGATCAGCAGGGCAGCGAAGACCAGCGGGAGCAGCGCAAGGAGAACGAGGATCGCGTTCTCGTGACTGACTTCGTCCAACCCTGCACCTCGTGTGGGGCGATGCGCTTCATCCCCGAGCGCGCGCACCGGCGAGCTGCCGGCACTTGTCCCACTGCAATGTTACCAGGGTGCCGGGTCCCACCCGATGCTCGGGCTGTCCCGGCAAATGGGGCGGTGGGTTGGCGGGTCTTGGGGACGAGTCAAGCAGCGACGCGGCGGCTGGAGCCCACGCGCATGCTGCGGATGCCCCGCACAAGCGTCGAGGCCATGCGCTCGGGCTCACGGCCCGGTGCCAAGGCCAGATCGGGGAAACGCGTCATCAGCTCTTCGAGCACCACGCGGATCTCCATGCGGGCCAGATTCGCACCGAGGCAGAAGTGGTTGCCGACTCCGAAGGCCACGTGGGGGTTGGGTTGGCGGGTGATGTCGAAACGCTCCGGGTGATCGAACACCCGGGGGTCGCGATTGGCACTCTGATAGAGCATCACGACCTTCTCGCCCTTGGAGATCCGCTGACCGCACAATTCGGTATCGCGGGTGGCATTGCGTCGGAAACAGATCACGGGAGACACGAAGCGAAGGATCTCCTCTACTGCGGGCTCCAGGTATTGCGGGTGTGCCAACAGGAGATCTCGCTGGTCCGGGTTCCGCAGGAGCGCCTCCATTCCGCCTGAAATGGCGTTACGCGTCGTCTCGTTGCCGGCCACCAGCAGCAGGGTCATGAACATCAGCAACTCGTCGTTGCCCATGGCTTCCTGCTCGGAGGACAGATCCCCATCGTCTTGAGCGGTGACCAGGATGCTGACCAGGTCGGCCTGGGGGTTCGCGCGGCGATCTTCGAAAATGCTCTTTAGGTAGTTGCCGTATTCGACGTAGGCCTTGCTGGCTCGCGCCACGACACTGGGATCGTTGAAGCCGCCCGCAACCCCGATCAGGTCGTCGGACCAGGTGTGGAAGCGCTCGAAGTCCCGCTCGGGAATGCCGATCATCTCGGCGATGATGTAGAGCGGAATGGGGACCGAGATCGAGGTAACCAGATCGAAGCTGCCTTCTTGGGGAATTCTCTCGAGACATGTCTTCATCAACTCGCGAACGCGGGGTTCGAGACGAGCCACCATTCGGGGCGTGAATCCGCGGTTGACCAGATTCCGCAGCCGTTGGTGGCGGGGATTGTCCATGCAGATGATCGAGATGGGGTGGTCGGCATCGGCGAGGACACTCGGCAAAGCACTCCAGGTTTCGGAGTCCTTGGAGACCTGCACGACGTCCTCGTGGCGCGACACGACCCAGACTCCCGTGTCTTCATCGCGGTACAGAGGGGCGTTTTCGCGCAACCACGTGTACGAGGGGTAGGGGTCGTCGACGAACAACTGCGGATCGCTGATGTTGATTCGCATGCTCTGGTTCCTCTCCTGAAATCCCCCTCCAGCTTCATTGTACAACAGAAAACAAACGATCGTTTGTTTTGCGAAGAGAAAATGCCACACTCGTCTCCGCGCTCTCTCGAGAAGCCCTCATACGGGTGATATTGATGGATGTTTTCGGCACCCGGACGCTCAGAATGCCTGAGGCAGGTGTCAGCCGCCTCGCCAGCGACCCCATGAATGGGGGGTGCCTATGGCTTCCGGGGCGGGGCGATCAGGGCTGGGTGAGTGCCTGCAGGGCCTTCCGGCGTTCGCGAGGAATTCGTCGGGGCTTGCCGGTCTCGTCGATCAGGGCGTGTTCGGTGGACCCCGTGGCGATCAGGTTCCCTGCCCGTTCGATGCGATAGCCCATGCAAACGCTGGCACCCCCGACGGATTCGAGCCAGCACGAAACTTCGAGGCGCTCACCGAAGCGGGCAGACAGGCAGTACTCGACCTCGCAGCGGATCACTGCGAAGTGGAGACCCAGGGCGAGATAAGTCTCGTAGGGGGCGTCCTGTTCTTCGAGGAATTGCGTGCGCGCGAGTTCGAAGTACCGCAGGTAGTTGGCGTGGTGGACCACGCCCATGGCATCGGTATCGAAGAAGGGGACCCGGTACTCGACCTGCGAGGCTGGCCGTCCCGGTGGACGGATGCGATGGGTGGTGGGCACGCTGGCCAATGTCACGTGGGCATCGGCAAAGTCAAGACCTCTTAGCCTCGTGCCGTGCGTCGCTTGCGCAGGTAGACGTATAAAGCCCCGGTGCCGCCATCCGAGGGCGGTGCACTGACGAAGACCATGACGCGACGGGCAAGCGGTGCTTCTTGCACCCAATCCACCACGGCTCGCTTGAGGACGGCATCGCCACCCGAGTGCAGTCCGCGACCATGGATCAGCGCGACGCAGCGCTTTCCCAGTTGGTGGGCGGCATCGATTTCCCGGATGACGTACGGATGCGCGCTCTCGACGTCGAGTCCGTGGAGGTCGATCCGCACTTCGGCGGGCAATTCCCCTCGCTTGATCCGCGCCAGAATTCGGCGGTCGATACCCCTGGCCACGCCTTCGATGTGTTCGCCCCATTCCTCGACATCGAAGCGTGGGGGTGGGTTGGCCTCGCGCTGGGCGACCCGCGTGGCCCTGGGGGCCGGCGGTGGGCGCTTGAGGTCGCGGTTCTGCGCGCGGGTGACGTCGGTTCCCATGAGCTTTTCGAATTCACCCTTGTTGCCATCATCACGCGATCTGCTCACGGAGGTTCTCCCAGCAAGAGTGTCAGGGCTTTGCGGGTGACGCCGCCCTGAGGGAGTTCTCGCAATGAGGTCGGGGGCAACCAGCGGTGGGCGTCGAAGCCCGAGAGCCGGGTGCGGCCGCGCGGTGCCTCGTCACAGCGGAAGACGTGAAGTTTTAGGAGTCGGTGGGTGAAAATATGCTCCACCGTTCCCAGCTTCTGCGGGTTTGTCACCTCCAGGCCCACGCGTTCGCGGAGTCCTCGTAGGATCCCTTCCGGTGCCTTCTCACGGTCCTGGAGATCGTCGCCCGGCAGCTCCCAGAGACCGCCGAGCAAGCCGCTCGGCGGTCGGCGCACGGCGAGGGCCCGGCCGCGGCGAAGCACCAGGGCAGCAACGGCTTCCACGCGGCGCGGTGGTTTCTTGCGGCCCTTGACGGGAAGCCCGGCCGGATCGCTCTTCCGGTAGGCCTGGCAATGTCGCAGCAGCGGACAGGCCAGGCAGCGGGGAGCACGTGGAATACAGACCGTGGCGCCCAGCTCCATGAGCGCTTGATTCAGATCTCCGGGCTCGGGTCCCTTCACCAACTCGCCTGCCACTTCCCAGAGTCGGCGCTGGGCGGCGGGCTTTCCCACGTCGTCGTGCATGTCGAGCAAGCGCGCCAGTACACGGGTGACGTTGCCATCCACGATGGGTTCTGGGCGGTCGAAGGCGATGGACGCGACGGCTCCTGCCGTGTATCGGCCTACTCCGGGAAGCGCGCGCAGTTGCTCCGGATCGTCCGGAAGATGCCCGGCATGTTCTTCCACGATGATCTGGGCAGCGCGCTGCAGGTTGCGCGCTCGCGAGTAGTAGCCCAGGCCCGCCCATTCCCCGAGAACGTCGTCGAGGTCGGCACTGGCCAGTGCCTGCACGTCGGGGAAGCGGTCGAGAAACCGCTCGTAGTAGGGGATCACGGTTTCGACTCGCGTCTGCTGGAGCATTGCTTCGGAGATCCAGATCGCATAAGGGTCCGCGGTCCGGCGCCAGGGCAGATCTCGGCGGTTGCTCTGGTACCAGCCAAGGAGTTGGCGGCGCACGTTCCGGGGAAGCGAGGGCACTACAGCAGTACCGGCAGGCGCCGTTCGACGGTAATGGCACGAGCGGTCACCCGTGCTCCCAAGGCGTAGATCTCGACCCCAGCCTGTGCGGCATCGCGCAGGGCCTCGCCGTAGGCGGGATCGATGTCATCGGCCGGGGCCACCTCGTCGCAATCGGCGCGTTGAACCAGAAAGAGTAGGGCCGCACGGTTGCCTTGATCCATGAGCGCCTGGAGTTCCAACAGGTGGCGGCGCCCACGCTCGGTGACGCTGTCTGGAAACCGGGCCAGGCGACCCTCGGCGAGGGTGACACTTTTGACCTCGAGCCACACCGGGCGCCGGTCCCGGTGGCGGGATGAGCGAGCGTCGAGCCGAAAATCGAGGCGAGAGCGCGAGCTGGCCCGGACTTCGGCGGCGATCTCATCGAAACCCGTGAGTTCGGGTAAAGCGCTGGCTTCCAGGGCGCGTCGCGCCAGGCGGTTGGCGAGAGTGGTGTGGAGCCCGACCCAGGTGCGCCCGACGCGGATCATCTCCAGGGTGTGGCGCAATTTCCTTTTGGGGTTGTCGCTGCTCGAGCAGCGCACCGCGGAGCCGGGGATCGCGCAGCCCCGCATGCTCCCGGGGTTTGCGCAGTGAACCGTGAGCAGTTCGCCTTCGGGAGTTTCGATGTCGGCGAAGAAGCGCTTGTAGCGCCGGACCAGCCGACCCTTCAAGGTCGCGGCGATGGGAAGACGTGCGGGGGTTACGAGTTCGGTGGCCCCAGACGGTCCGTGATGTGTGAGCTCATCCATTTGGGATCCCACCACTCGATTGGGTCCACGTAGGACGGTCCCACCAGAACTGCAAAGTGGAGGTGGTCGCCGCCCGCCAGGCCTGTGGCACCCGACAGTCCGAGGGTACTCCCTTTGTCCACTTCGTCTCCGACTTGTACGTCCAACCGGGAGAGATGCCCGTACAGGGAGGCGACGCCGAGTCCGTGATCGACGATCACGCATTGGCCATAGATGCCGAGATCTCCGGCATAGACGACCCGCCCGGCGTTGGCGGCGTCGATGGGAGCTGCGCTCGTGGCTGCCAGGTCGTAGCCGAAATGGGTGGCCTGGGAGACGGGCTTGGCGTCCACGAAGTAGTTGCGCTTCTCGGCGAAGCGGCTCGTGACTTTGGAATTACGCATCTGCAGGAAGGCCCCGTCGAACAGGGCGATAGGCGAGCCGTTGGCGGTGGCCTCGCGCACGCGATTCTCGTTCTGGGCGCGGACCTCGGTGTTGATGCGGTGGAAGGTGGCTACGAGGTCGTTGGTGGGCAGCCCCTCAGCGCGCGCGAGATCGGTCACCGTCTCGTCGAGGAAGCGTCCAGGCAGAGTGACTTGACCCTGGGGGAGGGTGCGTTCCTTCGTTCGCACGGGCCAGCGGGCATCGGAACGGTTGCCCGCGGAATCTTCAGCGACGACGCGCATCGAAGGTTGGGTGGGGGCGTCGGTGGGGAAGGCGAAAATGGCAACGCGCTCGCCGGCTTCGCCGATGGGATAACCGGGGAAGAACGCAGAGCCCGGTTGGGCTGGATCGCCAACCTGCACGCCGTCACGGCGAGTGTCTTCGGACAACTGGTATCGCACCGCACCTGCACCACCGCGCTTGATGTAGGTGAGACCCGTTGCAACGTGGATGCGCGGTGGTTTTGTGTCGAGTGTGATGGGGGTCGTCGTTTCCGTGGCGTTTTCGAACCACGACCAGTCCGTGGCGCGTAGCTTCAGCGTCCCGCTCCCATCGCGCATTCCCAGGGCCGCGGGATCGATCTTCAACTCGATCGGCTCTGCGCCGTTTCGATCCCCGCCGAGGAACGGGTTACCGGGGTAGGTCCGCTCGAGGACGACGATCTCGCCACCGTCATGCACCAGGGTCACTTGGATCGCGCGCAACCCGGAGTCGGCGTCAGCGACGCCGAATTCGAGTAGGCCTCCAGCGGCCCCCATCAGAGCCGCTTCGGGCGGGTCGATCTCAGGCGGTTTGCCTTCGGCGCGCACCCAAACCAGGACACCGACAGCCAGTACGGCTGCCACCCCAACCACGCGTGCAATCATGATCCCCCCTCCACCGGGGCGAGAGTCTATCAAACGAGGCTCTGGGTCCAGGTGATCCACCTCACCAATTGACGCCGCTGATGGCTGCCGCGATGTTGGCGGTGTGGGCAGGGCCCATGCATCGACCAGGAGGTTGCGATTGTCGCTCCGTCGACTTGTTCTGATCCGGCACGGTGAGACCGTGGGTCGCTCCAGCATCCGATTTTTCGGGAGCACGGATGTCGAACTTTCGGATGAGGGTCGTGCGCAGATGCGCGGGGCGGCGCTGCGGGTTCGCGGCGAGCATTTCGACCGCTGGGTGGCGAGTCCCCTCCGGAGGTCCTGGCAGGCTGCGCGGATCGTGTCCGCTGCGAATCCCGTGCATTTGCAGGGAAATTTGCGTGAGGTCGATTTCGGCGAATGGGAGGGACTGACCGCTGAGGAGATCCAGGTTCGGGATCCGGTTCTCTATGCGAAATGGTGCGAGCGGTCGGTGGGCTTCGCCTATCCGGGGGGTGAGTCGCGTGCGTCGTTCGAGGAACGGGTGGTGTGTGGTGCGGAGTGGTTGATCGCGCTGCCTGTGATCTCGGCCGTGGCAATCCTTCACAAGGGCGTGATCCGCACACTCGCAGGTCACTTGACCTCGGACCCTCTGGGTCCCGAGGAACCCGAGTTGGGGGGGGTGATCGGCTTGAAGCGGATTTCATCGGGGGGATGGGTACGAACTTCTGATCCCTGAGCGTCGTTTCCGAGCGAAGGGGTCGCAGGAGTCCGGCCAGACATTGATGTCCGCGGGAAGCGGTGCAATCGAAGGAGGAATCGAGCCGTGGAGTACGTGGAAGTCGCTGAAGCAATCGAACGACCGGGGCTGCGCCTGGTGCTGACCATGGGGGTGCCCGGTCCCTGGGGCGAAGCGGCGAAGAACATCCTGTGGGTCAAGGGGATCGACTACGCCCCCGTATGTCAACGCGCGAGCACCGAGGATCCTCTGCTCCTGGAGTGGACTCGACAGACGGGGGCTCCCGTGGCCATGTACGAAAAGGAGCGGCCGCGTTCGAGCTGGGCTGAGATCCTTTTTCTGGCCGAACGATTGGCGCCCGAGCGACCGTTATTGCCCCAGGGACCAATGGATCGTGCTCTGGCTCTGGGGCTGCTTCACGAGATCGCAGGGGAGCAGGGGCTGGGTTGGAGTCGGCGGCTGATGATGTTCGCTCGCAACTCCGTCGGGCCTGCCGACTCCGGCAGCATGCCCTGGAAATACGGCCTCGACGATCCCGGGGCAACGGCCGGAGCGGGCAGACGCGTCGACGCGATCCTGCAGCTGCTCGCCAGTCGCCTGGCAGAGCAGCAGGCTGCAGGCCGGCGGTTTTTCGTGGGGGAGGCGCTGTCCGCTGTGGATCTCTACTGGGCTGCCTTTTCGAATCTGGTGGTCCCCATGCCAGCGGAACTGTGTCCCATGCCGGACTTTCTCCGGGAGATCTACGACGTGGCGAACTTCCCCGAGCTTGCACCTGTCGACCCCTCCCTGATTGCCCACCGCGACGAGCTGTATCGGGAATTTTTACCGCTCCCCTTCGATTTCTGAAGAGCGCCTCGGTGCGGTGGGGGCTACCGGCTCTGTGTTGGGTTCGAATCCACGGGAACGATGTTCACGCTCTCGGCGTCTAGGTCGAAGACGATCCGAGCTTCTCCTCTCGAGAGCTGTCGCATGACGTCTTCGACTTTCTGGTCGAGACCGATTTCGTGCAGTCCGTAGTCGGTGCCCTCGCGGGTGATGAATTCCTCGACGACTCGCCGCAGAGTTTCGGGATCGATTTGGTCCGCCTGAATTTCGACGGCGCGCGGCTCGTCTTCGGGCATGCGAATCGTCAGCTGTCGTCGTCTGATCGAAGGGCTGCAATCACGCTGTAGTCTTCGAGCGTCGTCGTGTCCCCGATGTTTTCCTTACCCGATGCGATGTCGCGAAGAAGGCGTCGCATGATCTTTCCTGAACGGGTCTTGGGTAGAGCGTCGGTGAAGCGGATGTCCTTGGGTTTTGCGATGGGACCGATCTGCTTCGCGACGTGATCTCGCAGTTGAGCGGCGAAGGCGCCACTGACTTTTGCACCCGCCTTGGGTGTGACGAAGGCCACGATGGCGGTTCCGGTCAGGTCATCGGGACGCCCAACAACCGCGCTCTCTGCGACTTTGTTGTGAGAGACCAGCGCGCTTTCCACTTCCATGGTGCCGATGCGGTGACCCGAGATGTTCATGACATCATCCACGCGTCCCATGATCCAGAAGTAGCCATCGGAGTCTCGGTGGGCGCCGTCGCCGGTGAAGTAGGTGTTCTTGTAACGGCTCCAGTAGGTTTCGACGAAGCGTTTGGGGTCCCCCCAGATTCCCCGCAGCATGCCGGGCCAGGGCTTGCGGACCACGAGGAACCCCCCGTCACTGGCAGAGGCTTCTCGGCCGTCGTTGTCGTAGATGGCAGCTTCGATACCTGGGAAGGGCAGGGTGGCGGAGCCCGGTTTCGTGGGCATGGACGCGGGCAGGGGCGTGATCATGATTCCACCGGTCTCAGTCTGCCACCACGTATCGACGATGGGACAGCGTTTGCCCCCAATGACCCGGTGGTACCACATCCAGGCCTCGGGGTTGATGGGCTCGCCCACGGTGCCCAGCAGCCTCAAGGAACTCAAGTCGTGCTTCTTCGGGTGCTCGTCTCCCAGGCGCACGAAGGTGCGAATGGCGGTTGGCGCCGTGTAGAAAATGGTGACGCCCCAACGTTCGATGATGTCCCAGAAGCGATCTGGGCCAGGATGCGTGGGGACGCCTTCGTACATCAGGGTCGTCGCGCCGTTGGCGAGGATGCCGTAGACCACGTAGGAGTGGCCCGTGATCCAGCCGATGTCCGCTGTACACCAATAGGTGTCTGTGTCCTTGAGATCGAAGAGCACCTTGGACGTGGTGGTCACGTGGGTCAGGTACCCACCGGTGGTGTGCAGGATGCCCTTGGGTTTGCCCGTCGTGCCGCTCGTGTAGAGGATGAACAGCGGGTGCTCTGAGTCGAGTTTGGCGGGTGCGCACCGACTGCTCGCACCTTCCATCAGTTCGTGCCACCAGTGGTCCCGTTTCTTCTTCATTCGGGTGGGCTCACCGGTGCGCTTGACCACGATCACATTCTCGACGCTGGGTGTGCGTCGCAGGGCAGCATCGACGGCGGGTTTCAGAGCGTTGGGTTCCCCGCGGCGATAGCCACCATCGGCAGTCACCACCAGTTTCGCGCCGGCGTCGTTGATGCGCTCTCGCAACGCCTCGGCGGAGAAACCGCCGAACACCACGCTGTGCACCGCTCCGATGCGGGTGCAGGCGAGGATCGCGATGGCCAGCTCTGGAACCATGGGCATGTAGAGTGCGACCCGGTCGCCCTTTTTGATGCCGCGTTCCTTCAGCACGTTGGCGAATCGACAAACCTCACGATGCAACTCCCCATAGGTGATCACCCGGCTGTCGCCGGGTTCGCCTTCCCAGATGATTGCCGCCTTGTTGCGCCGCCAGGCGTTGGGTCCTTCGAGGTGCCGGTCGAGGCAGTTGTAGGAGATGTTGAGCTTCCCGCCCACGAACCACTTGGCGAAGGGGGGCTTCCAATCCAAGACTTTCTTCCACGGCGTGAACCAGCTGACGTTTTCCTTGGCCATCTTGGCCCAGAAGCGATTGGGGTTGCGGGCCGCGAGGCGACGGTATTCCGCTGTGGTCTTCTTGTTCCAGTTGGCGCTGGAGGTGAAGTCCGCGCTGGGCTGGAAGGTCCGCTTCTCTTTGAGCAGAGATACGATATCGGGCATCTGGGTCCATCCTGGTCGTGGGTGGTTTTGAATCGCTCAGGTTCGCGGCCGAGGCGGTGACCTCATCACCCCTCTTTGGCCAGTTCTTCCAAGGCGTCCGGGTGCTTGGGAATGGCGGCGGTCAGGTTTTCGTAGCCGTCCTCCAGAATCGCAATGTCATCCTCGATGCGCACGCCGATTCCTCGGAAACGCGGATCGGCCTGCTCGTCGTCGCTGGCCACGTAGAGGCCAGGCTCTATGGTGAAGACCATGCCGGGTTCGAGGGGCCGGTGCTCTTCGCCCTTGCGGTAGTTGCCTACATCGTGGACGTCGAGGCCCAACCAGTGGCTCGTGTTGTGCATGTAGAAGCGGCGGTAGCTCTCGTCAGCCACACGTTCGTCGACATCACCTTCGAGAAGGCCGAGTTCGATCAGTCCCTCCACCAGTGTGCGCACGGTCAGGTCGTGAATGCTGCCCAGGTTGTTTCCCGGTTGGCACGCTTCGATCGCAGCGAGCTGGGCCTGGAGCACCACGTCGTAGAGTGCTCGTTGGGGTCCCTCGAAACGCCCGCCGACGGGAAACGTGCGTGTTACATCGGACGCGTATCCCTCGAGTTCGCACCCTGCGTCGATGAGCACCAGGTCTCCGGGCTGAAGCGGGCAATCGTTTTTCACGTAGTGGAGCACCGTGGCATTGGCGCCGCTTCCAACGATGGTGGTGTAGGAGGGGCCACTGGCCCCACGTCGTCGAAACGCGAATTCGATGATGGCTTGAAGCTCGTATTCGTTTTCGACCTCGCACATCCGACGTGCGGCATCGCAGTGGGCCTCACGTGTAATGTCCGAGGCTCGGCGCATGATGTCGAGTTCCTCGGGCTCTTTGAAAAGTCGCATTTCGTGCAGGATCGATCGGGGGTCGACGATCTGATCCGGTGCACTTTGCCCCTGCCGCGAACGCAGATGAAGCGCTTCGAGGGATTCGGTGATCCTTGCGTCCACCGCTGCGTCGCGTCCCAGGATATGGAAGATGCGCTCAGCACCTGAGACCAGGTCGGGCAAATCTGACAGGAACTCCTGGTGGGTCTTCGCGCAGTCTGCACCGTAATCGGAGAGGGCTCCTTCGGTGCCGGGTCGAAAGCCTGTCCAGATCTCCATGCTGCGATCGCGGGGTTCGACGTAGAGGGTGTAGGCGGGACCGTCGTCAGTACGGAGCAGCGCCATGGCGTGGGGATGGTCGAATCCCGTCAGGTAGTGGAAGTCGCTTTCCTGGCGAAAGGGAAACTCAGTATCCCTCGACCGGGTCACGAGACCGGCGCCCAGGAAGATCGCCACATCTCCGGGGCCCATGGCATCGCGGAAATTCTGGCGGCGTTGTGTGAACACGTGGCGATCTTAGCTCACGCGTGTGCCACGCCGATGGCCCCTGAGGTGGATTCAGTCGTTACTGGCCGGTGCCCGGACGGATTCGATGACCCCCATCACCGACGCGCCAAACTCTCGGAGAAACCAGGGCTTGAGTTCGGTCAGACTCGAAAGCTCGGACTTCGTGCTCGGTGCTCGCCAGGCGATTGCTTCGAGCACGGCGTTGGGGCACAGCACTCCAGGGTCGATGGAGAGTTCGGTGGAACGTTCGGTCCGCCACTGCTTGAGGGCCGCCAGGCGGCGTTCAGCCTGCCGATCCATTCGCTTGCGATTGTTGTTGGAAATCTTGGGGATGGGCCCGTGTTCGACCTTCTTCCCGCGTCGCACGGCTGCCATGATGTCTCGGCCGAGCCGCCGCATGATGAGATCCGTGATGCCTTTGATCTCCGCCAGCTCTGCGAGCTTTTTGGGGCGAACCTGTGCAATTTCGAGCAGGGTGCGATTGCCCAGCACCTTGAAGGGCGGTCGGTCAATCTCTCGTGCTCGTGCATCGCGGGTCAGATACAGCTCGCGCAGAATCGACAGCTCATTGGATTCGAGCTTGCGCGCGCCTTTGATTCGCAGGTAGCCGTATTCGTCAAACTCCCGCGCCGGCCACTCTCGACGCGTCAGGTTCTCGAATTCCTCCTCGGCCCAGCGCAGCCGCTTCTCTTTGCGGAGTTCCTTCTTCAGGTTCTCGTACAACGGGATCAGGTAGAGGACGTCCGAGGCCGCGTAGCTGAGTTGGCGGGGCGACAGTGGCCGGTTCGACCAGTCCGAGCGCTGTTGCTCCTTGGGCAACTTGATCCCGAAGTGCCGATCGGCCAGGCTCGCGAGGCCCACCGACGGGTATCCCAGCAGCTGTGCACTGACCATCGTGTCGAAGAGGTTCGCGAACTCGAAGGAACAATCCCTTTTCAGCACGAAGATGTCGTATTCGGCGGCGTGGAAGATCTTGAGGATCTCCGGCGACGCGAAGACCGGACCGAGGGGCGAGAGTTCCGAAGGTCCTCCGCAGGCCAGAGGATCGATCAGAAAGATCTCGCGTTGGGTCGCAACCTGAACGAGGCAGGTCTTGTCGAAGTAGTGGTAGAAGCTGTCCGCTTCCGTGTCGAAGGCGAGAACCTTCTCCGAAAGGAGATCCTGCGCGAGAGCATCGAGCTCGTTGCGACTCTCAATCAGCTGGAAATCTGCCACTTGTGCCCTGGTGCCCAAGGTTCAGTCCAATCCATCCACCACGTCCCCAGTCGGACCGGAGGCGGGACAGGCCCGTCCAAACGACTCGCCACAATTTCGTTCTCTGGGGGTGGATCGCTGAGGAGGGTCGTAAACAGCGAACCCGACACATCCTAGCTGAGACCGGAGCCCCGCGAAAGACGACGCGCTGCAACTGGACGCGTCTATACTGCGGCCCCATGCTGGCTGCGGGCGTCGGAATGACCGCCATCCCCAATACGGAGGACGAACGAGGTTCGGCCCGCACAGCCATCGAGACGGCTGCTTCTCAGGCTCTCGAGGGGGCTGGCGGGGCCGAGGGTGCCCTGGTGTTCGTTACACCCGGAAGCTCCATCCCCGTGGAGGAGATCGTGGATGTCGTGGGGGGCGTTCTGGGTACCGATGCCCTGGCGGGTGCCACGTCCCACGGGGTCATTGGTGCGGGGCAGGAGATCGAGGGACAGCCCTCTCTATCCATCCTGGCGCTGCGTGGGCTCGAGTGTATGCCCTTCCTGCTGCCCGACTTGCGGGCGGACGGTGTCAACTTTGGAGAGGACATTGCGGGCATCCTGGGTGGGCAGCCAGGCCCCGGGGATCTCATCGTGTTGCTCCCCGACGCCAACGATTTCGACCCTGAAGCCGTGCTTCCCGGGATTCGCACTGAGCTCGATCCCGCACGCGTGGTTGGGGCCGGCTCCGCCGCTCCAGGGCTTGGCAGTGCGCTGCAGTGGGGTGGGCGGCAGGTCGAAAGCGGCGCCCTCGCAGGGTTGATTCTCCGCGCGCCCGGCCCGGTGACCATCGGAGTGACACAGTCGTGTCGGCCGGTGACGCCTCTACTGACTGTCACCCGAGCCCAGGGGCATTGGCTGTTGGAACTCGATGGACGCCCGGCCCTGGACGTCTACCGAGAGGTGGCCAGGGCCCCTCTGGCCGAGGATTTGCGCCACGCCGCTGCCTTCTTATTGGCGGCGATCCCTCGCGACGAGCGGGATCCCCTGCGCCCGGGTGGTTACCTGGCTCGCAATGTGGCCGGGTTCGACGAGGAACACCGGGCCTTGGCAATCCCTGAGATCTTGAAGCCCGGCCAACACATCGCCCTGGCGACCCGTGAGCCGGAAGGAGCGCGTGAGGATCTCAAGGAGATGCTGGCTGGAGCCGTGGGCGCACAGGCTCGCTTGGGGATGCTCTTCGACTGTTGTGCTCGTGGGGCCTCGTTGTTCGGGATGCCCGGGCTGGAGGCCGCCTACCTCGAGAACGCCCTCGGGCAGACCCCTGCGGTGGGGATGTTCGGTGCCTTCGAACTCGGTCCCATCGGCTCACGAGACGGTGCGGGGCTCGGTCAGGGAGCTGCGGCGACGGAACTTCTCACCTACACGGGAGTCCTCGCGCTGCTCGAGGCCTGAGGCTCTGGGCCAAGAGCGGAGCCCCGAGCTACGTTCCGAGGCTGGGAGGGCGTGCCGGAGTTGGGCTACGTGCCGTCGCTTCCAGTTCAGGAGCTGCCGTGCGCTGGTCCCAGGCCTTCATTCCCACCTTACGAGACGATCCTGCTGACGCAGAAGCCGTCAGTCATCAGCTGCTGATCCGAGGAGGGTTCGCCCGGCAGCTGATGTCGGGCGTCTACTCCCTGCTGCCCCTGGGCCAGCGTGTTTGTCGCAAGATCGCGGATCTGGTGCGCTCGGAGATGGAGCGCATTGGAGGCCAGGAGTTCCGTCTGCCAGCTCTTCATCCCGCCGAGATCTGGCAACGTTCGGGGCGTTGGGAAGCCATGGGTGACGAGATGTTTCGCTTTACCGACCGCAGGGGTAGCGACGTCGGATTGGGGATGACCCATGAGGAGGTTTTTGCCCACCTTGCCGGGGAACTGCGCAGTTATAAACAGCTTCCCCAGATCTGGTACCAGATTCAGACCAAGTTCAGGGACGAGCCCAGGCCCAAATCCGGTCTGCTGCGGGTGCGGGAATTCACCATGAAGGATTCCTATTCGTTGGATATCGATCCCGAGGGTCTCGATTTCGCGTTCCAGCGGCACTTCGAGGCCTACCGCCGCATCTTTTCGCGTTGCGGCCTGGAGGCCCTGGCCGTGGAGGCCTCTTCTGGATCGATGGGGGGGAATGAGTCCGTCGAATTCATGGTGCCCAGCCCCGCGGGCGAGGACTGGATTGCCTCCTGTTCGAGCTGTGGCCATGCGGGCAATCTGGAGAAGATCACCTCTCGACTGGCCCCCATGGAGGATGGGCCGGGCCTGGAAGCGCCCGAGCGTTTTGCGACCCCTGGCCTGCGGAGCATCGAAGACATTGCGAGTTTTGAGCATGGCGCTCCAGCGGATCGCCAGATCAAGACCCTGATCTACGTTCTGGATGGGTCAGTGGTGCAGGTGTTGTTGCGAGGGGACCATGAGCTGATGGAGCAGAAACTGCTGGATGCCACCGGAGCTGGCGAGCTGCGGCCGGCTTCCGATGACGAAATCCGGGCAGCGCTGGGAGCACTGCCCGGCAGTCTGGGCCCGGTGGGTGTCGAGGGTCTGCGGGTTCTCGCGGACGCGAGCCTGCGGGGCCGTCGGGACATGGTCACGGGCGCCAATCTGGACGATTTCCATCTTCGGGGTGTGGACGTCGAGCGCGATATCGTTTCTCCCGAATGGTTGGACCTTCGGGAGGTCAAGGCCGGAGACGGATGTCCGTTGTGCGATGCACCACTGGATGTCTCCCAGACCATCGAGATCGGGCACATCTTCAAGCTGGGCACGCGCTATAGCGAAGCCCTGGGTGCCAAGGTTCTGGACGACTCGGGAGCTTCGCGGCCCATCGTGATGGGTTCCTATGGGGTTGGGATCGAGCGGACCATGGCTTCCGTCGTCGAGCGTCACCACGACGACAGGGGCATCATCTGGCCGGTGGAGATCGCCCCCTTCGAAGTGGTGATCACCGTGCTCAACCCCAAGGACGTCGCGACGCTCGAGGCGGGCACTGCTCTGTACGAAGCCCTTCTCGCTCAGGGCATCGACGCCCTCCTCGATGATCGGAACGAGCGGCCCGGGGTCAAATTCAAGGATGCCGAGCTCGTGGGCATCCCCTTTCGGGTCACGGTCGGACCCAAGGGCCTCGAGCGCGGAATTCTGGAGTTTCAGCCCCGTGACGTGGATACGGGGCAAGAGATCGAGATCCTCAAGGCATCCGTCACCATTGCCGAGGCCGTTCTCGAACGACGCACACAGCACTGATACCAGGAGCCG
Source organism: Myxococcota bacterium (assembly GCA_022447545.1). Taxonomy (GTDB): domain Bacteria; phylum Myxococcota_A; class UBA9160; order UBA9160; family SMWR01; genus JAKVBI01. The sequence continues at coordinate 297,951 of JAKVBI010000001.1, read as the reverse complement.
GGGTCCGCTTTGAGTCGCCGCGACGGCCCGACCGTTCATCTGATCGACGGTTCGGTCTACATCTTCCGGGCTTATTTCTCCATGCCGCCCATGCCAGATCCGGGAGGGCAGCCCGTGGGAGCCGCCTACGGGTTCGTGAACACCCTGCTCAAGTACGTGCGCGACACCCGGCTGACCCACCTCGCCGTGGCCTTCGACCACTCGATGCACAGTTTCCGCAACGCCATCGAGCCCGAGTACAAGGCTCAGCGCGGTGAACCCCCGGAGGATCTCTCGCCGCAGTTTCCGCTCTGTAAGGAGGCCTGTGAGGCCCTGGGGCTACCCGCATTCGAGGCCAAGGATTTCGAGGCCGATGATGTGATCGCCACCCTGTCGCGACAGCTCATGCGAAAGGGGGCCCGAGCCGTGGTGGTGTCGTCAGACAAGGATCTGGCCCAATTGGTTCGGGAGGACGGCCGTGTGGTGACTCACGACCTCGCGCGCGAGATCACGCGGGACGCGGATGGGGTTCGCGAGAAATTTGGCGTCGATCCGGCTCAGATCACCGATTTTCTGGGGTTGGTGGGAGACACCGTCGACAATCTGCCGGGTGTCCCTGGAGTGGGCCCCAAGAGCGCGAGCGCCGTTCTGGGCCATTTTGGGCGAATCGAGGACATCCCAAGTGATGTGGAGACCTGGCCTGAGGCCGCGCGTGCCAGCGTTCGTGGGGCGGCACGCCTGGCGCAACGGGTGGAAGAGCACCGCGAACGCGCTCTGCTGACCCGTGAACTGGCCACCCTGCGGGCGGATGTTCCCGGAATTCGGGCCGATTTGCGCCAGCTGACGTGGCGCGGCGCCTACCGGGACCGGGCCCGTGAGTTTTTCGATCGACTTGGCTGGGAGAGGATCACCTCTCGGGTGCCCGCCTGGCGCAGCGGTTGATGGGGTCCCATCGCGGCCGAAACCCTGGATCGGCCGGAAAAACGCCTGGAAGACCGCTAGACTTGCGGCGCTTCTGCTGATTGGGGGAGGGGCGGTTTCCGAAGTAACCAGGCTCGAGGGGGGCTTGACGCCTGGATCGCCTTGACCGCCGCACCAGCAGGTGACGGAGGGCGCAATGGACATCTTCGGCCTACAGGGCCTGGAATTTCTGCTTCGCTGGATTCACTTTCTCGCCGGAGTCACGTGGATCGGCATTCTCTACTACTTCAACTTCATCCAGACACCGTTCTTCGGCTCCGAGCTCGGGGGCACGGCCAAGAGCGCCATGACCCGGGGTCTCGTACCCAACGCTCTGTGGTGGTTTCGCTGGGGAGCGATGTTCACGTTCCTGAGTGGTCTGCTCATCCTGATGCTCAAGCTTCACGTGGGCGTGCCTCTGGGGAGCGGTTACATGACGCGAATCCTCACCGGAGCGCTGATGGGGACGCTGATGTGGGCCAATGTGTGGTTCGTCATCTGGCCCGCCCAACAGATCGTGATCGCCAACGCTGAGAACGTGGCGGGAGGGGGTGAGGCCAACCCTGCAGCCGCCGGGGCGGCTGGGCGAGCGGGTATGGCGTCACGCACCAATACGCTCTTCTCGATTCCCATGTTGTTCTTCATGGGCGCGGCATCCCACTTCCCGGCTTTGACTGCGGCACTCGATGCGGGTGGCGGCAGCTTGGGGCTGTATTGGATCATCGGCTTGGTCGTGATCGGCGCCATCGAGGTCAATGCACTGATCGGTCCGGGTGCATCGACCCAGAAGCCGCTCACGACGGTTTCGGGCACGATCCACGCTGGCCTCGGCCTCACGCTCGTGCTGGTCATCTTCCAGGCGGCGCTGCTCTGACCGGAGCTTCAGGCTTTCTGCGGAGGCGAAGCGCGGTTCAGCGCTTCGCCTCCGCCAGGAAGGCCTGCAGGTCTGGGAGCTGCGCCTCCACGTAGGCGTAGTTCGGCATGGTGGATCCTGCTCGCTTGGGCACGTAGCCCTTCGGGTATTCGCCCCGAATGACCTTGGCTTCCAGCAGTTCCATGGATGCGTTGGCGATGGGGGGCCCCAGGACCCCATTTTCGCTCGGATCGGCGGCGTGGCAGGCGATGCAGATGTTCATGTACGTCACTTTGCCCCGGGCAGCGGCATCGGATTCAGGCGCTTGCCCGCTGTCGCAGCTCATCATCAACCCGACGAGTCCGGCGAGAACTCCATATCGGCCGGGGGCTCGTTTCATCACCGCTCTCGCTTCCTATTCTTGAATTTTTCGGGGTGGGCGGATCGTTCGAGCGCCCAGAAGACCGTGCAGGGTAGCGTCTCGGAGTGGTACGGGCCGTCTCACGGGTAGAAACGCCCGGAAAGCGACTACATTGTCCACGTGAAAACCATGGGCCGCTGGCGGACGCGAGCCAACGCGGTGACCTCACTGCGTCTGTTGCTTGCCCCTCTGCTCGTGCTCGCGATTCTGCGCGAGGCGTGGCCGTGGGCCTGCCTGCTCCTTGCGCTCGCCGTGGTGTCGGACCTCGCGGATGGATACGTGGCGCGTCGTTTTGTCGAGGTCTCACCTCTCGGAGGACTCGTGGACCATGGTGTGGACGCGATCTTCGTGGCGAGCGGGACGCTTGCGCTGGCATGGCTGGGCGCGTTGCCCATGCTGCTCCCGGGGTTGATCCTCGTGGCGTTTGCCCAGTATGCGCTCGATTCCCGGGTGGGCGCGAACCGCGCCCTGCGGCCAAGCGCGCTGGGGAGATTCAATGGCATCGCCTACTTCGGAATCCTGGCCCTGTCTCTGTTGAGTGCGGGGGTGTCTTTGCCCGGGCCGGCGGATACCACCCTCTGGTGGCTTGGCTGGTTGCTTGTATCGACCACTCTGCTCTCCATGGGAGACCGCGCCTTGGCGAGTTTCCGCGCTCGAAGAGGCCCGGTTGGGAATCAGTCGTGAGCGGCGGGGGAACGTTTGCTTCCGAATAGTTCTCGATTGGCACGTCGTAGGAACATCAGTCCGATCGCAGCGTTGAAGAAGATGAAGAAATTGTGCTGGACGAGGCCGAAGGCCGACGCCCGAGCTGGATTTTCCGGGTACAGGAAAGACCAGAGTGTGATGGCCACGGCGCGCATGGGCGTTGGGACGGCGGCCCCGAAGAAGATCAGCGGGAGGTAGCCGAGCAGATCGAGGAAATTCGCCTCGAGCCCGAAGAGGCGCAGAGCCAGCGTGTAGACGGCGACGGCAGCGAGCAACGCCGGCGAGCGGAGAAGTAGGATCACCCCGTACTGCCACCACTTGGCCTGGCGGAAGGCGTGGAGGATCTGTCGGTCCCTCAGACGGCTGCCCGGTGCGATCGTCCCACGGAAGTAGAGCAACCACAACACAAAGCAGATGGCGGCGCCAACACAAACCCACGGAATCAGACCGAATTGCTCAGGGAGGGCATCTCCCCGCAACGCGTAACCCACCGTGGCCCAGGCCAACAAATAGTAGAACTCGCAGAACATGATGAAGAGCATGCTGGAGCCGACTTGCCAGCCGGGTACGTTGTCGCGGCGATTCAGATAGATGGCCATCACCCCCTTGCCGACCTGTTCGTTCAAGATGGAGATGATGTAGGCGCTGCCGCGGATCGGAAGGATGTCGGTGTAGCGCACTCGGGTGTTGAACCAGTTGATGATTCGCCACACCACGAGGGAGTCGACGAGGAAGAAAAAAGCCGAGTAGGGGACCATCAATGCCAGCCAGCGCCACCAGCTCACTCCCTGAAACACACCCAGTAGAAACTCGATGGTGTGCTGGCCCTCTCGAGCGGCCTGGCTTTCGATCCGTGAATAGAGGTAGGCGAAGCACCCGAGGGTGACGAGCCAGGGCAGAACACGTTGCCACCAGGGTGTCTTGCGTGCGGCGGGAAGCGGGGCGTCAGAGTCGGTCATGGAGCCTCCTCAGGTCCTACGCAGCGGCGTAGGGTCTCTTCGAGGGGAGTGAGTTGGATGCCGAGCCGGCGGCAGCTCTCCGACGGGTCGATGTTGTCGTCATGATCGAGTACGCCCAGCATCGCGCGTGATACCGGTGGGTTCGCGGTGAAGCGTTCGAGCAGCGCCGCCGCCCCATTGGCCACGGCGAGAGGGATCGGGATCACCAGTGGTTTCCGTCCGTAGAGCGCTGCACAACGCTCGAGGAGAGCGCGGCGTGTGAGTATTTCGGGGCCCGCGAGATCCAGACTCTGGTCGTCGAGTTTTGTGTCATCGCGTGGGATCGCTCCTGCCCGCAGGGCAGACACCACATCCTGTGCGTCGATGGGTTGCTCGAGGCTGGCCCCTCCGCGCAGGAGCCCGACGATCCGCGAGCAGGCCTGGCCGCGAAGCGCTCGCGATACGTGGTCTCCCCTTCCAATCACCATGGGGACGCGCAGTACCAGGGTCGGGGTGGGCGATTCGAGCAGGATTCTCTCGGCGCGGCCCTTGGACCCAAGACACGGGTTGGGAGAGTTCGGATCGGTTCCTAGAATGCTCAAATAGATGATGCGCGAGAGGTCCGCGCGATGGGCTGCTTCGGCCAGGGCTCGGCTGGTGCTCTCGTGGGCGGTCGCGAAGCGGCTCGTGGCGCTCTCCTTGATGATTCCCACCAGGTGGACGGCAGTCTCGCAGCCCTCTGCTACCTGCGTGAGTGCGTCGGCGTCGCTGTAGTCGAGCTGGTGGACTTCGAGTGGGGAGGGCAGGGGGAGGCGCTCGAGCTGGGCCGCTGCGGCTTCTGAGCGAACCACGGCTCGGACTTCGAGGTTCGGGTCTGCGGCGAGCCGCTCGATCAGTCGGCCTCCGAGGTGGCCGTTGGCGCCAGTGACGAGAATTCGGTGAATGGAGGAGGACACGGAAACCTCGGGATTCTGTTGCCGGCGGAGCGCCGGGCGAGGAGCATGATACCGGTCCTCCGCGCTGCTACCCGCCCGTTCGGTGCCTGACCAGGCTCGTCGGTTTGCAATGCTCTGGTGTTCCACATAGCGTCTTATCTGCCCACCTAGGATGGGCGGGAGGGTCCCATGTATCGAACCACCATCTGCGGATTCATTGCACTGTTCGGCCTCTGGATCGCGGGCGGCGTGTCGGCAGAGGAGGCCAACCAGGATGCCGCGAAGCCTTCCGAACGCTTCGTGGACTGTGGTGATGGCACCCTCGCGGACAACCGCGAGGGGTTGCTGTGGGAGAAGAAGACCGGGGCGGTGGGGGAGTTCGTGCAGTGTGAGAATTTGCCCATGGGGTGTTTGAATCCCCATGACGTGAACAATCGCTATGAGCTCTCGAACACGGGCACCGAGCCCGATGGAAATGTCTACACGGACTTCCTTCCGAGGCTCAACGGGGCTTCCCTGACCTTCGAGGAGGAGGATGAGGAGACCGGAGAGGTTACCGAGGTAGTCGTGGAGGCCACGGAATGTCTGGCCGGGCATTGCGACTGGCGGCTTCCCACACTCAGGGAACTGAGAAGCATCTTGATCGGGCCGCGTGCCCTCAAGATCCAGCCGAACAAGTGTCCGGAACCACCCTGCATCGATGCGGGGTTCGCGGCCATCGGAGGTCCTACCGCGTCCATGGTGTACTGGTCCTCGGATCCTGCTTCGGTTCCGCAGAACGGCCGTGGTGCCATGTTCAAGAATGGACTCACCACCAATGCCTACAAGAAATCCTTCGACTGTTACGTGCGCGCGGTTCGCAGGGGCGGTTGTGAAGATGCTGACGTTCAATGACACCAGCTGGCAACGAGTGGGCCGCTGGAACTCGTGCATTTCGTCGTTCGCATGCGTGATTGTCGTGATCGCAGCGAGCTCCGCACTGGGCGACCTTCGGAGGAGTGAACGAGCTCCCGGAAATTCCGCCGGAGGAGCGGCGGAGGCCTCCCGCTTCCGGGACTGCGGCAATGGCACCGTCGTGGATTCGGAAACCGGACTGCAGTGGGAGAAAAAAACGGGTTCGTTCCACACGGCCATCTTCTGCCAGACGCTTCCCGACCGATGCTCGGATCCTCATGATGTCAACAGTCGGTACGGATGGGGACCTGGTCCCGGAGGGACAGAACAGCTGCTGGCATTGCTCAACGGTCGCGCGGAAGACAGTCATGGGGAGAGTTGTTTTGCACAGCACTGCGACTGGCGTCTACCTGACGAGAAGGAACTCCGTGTTTTGACGACAGGACGCTACGCCGGGACGGGCCCCGCATTTCGGTGCGACGCATCTCCCTGCATCTTGCCCGGTTTCGCTGCCGTGGGCGGAGCGACCGCACCTTCGCTCTACTGGGCGGCTTCGAAGGACCCGCTTCGTGCGGGCCCCCGCTTGTCCTTCGGGAAGATCCACTACAGTTTTCTCGCCAAGAGTACCGGGGCATTTGCACGCGTCGTCCGCACAGGTACCTGCCCCTGAAAGCTGTTCCAGAGACCCGAGGATGTAGGGGTGGTTGATTCGCGGAGCGGTGAACTCTACGAGAAGCTGCGGGTTTACCACCTCCATTGGGAGTTGCCATGTCGGAACCGATGTCCCTTCGAGAGATTGGAGATCGCCTGGCCATCCAGGACCTCTTGACCCTCTACGCAGAAATGGTGGACACGCGGAACTGGGATCTGCTCGATCGAGTCTTCACCTCCGACGCCCAACTGGATTACAGGAGCACAGGAGGTGTGGCTGGAGACGCTCGAACGGTCATGGCCTGGCTCGATCGTGCTCTGCAACCCTGGCCCGTCAATCTGCACTGCATCACGAATATCCAGATCATGTTCGATGGAGAGGGTGCGACCTCGAAGGCAGCTTTCCATGCTCCCATGGCCAAGGGGGAGTTGGGCTCACAGGACGCGATTACCAATGCGGGCTATTACGAAGATGTGCTCGTGCGCACGACTGAGGGATGGCGGATCCGTGAGCGCGTCTGCAATCAGATTCTGATGATGGGAAGCCTTCCAGAGGGGTACGAGATTCCCGGCTGACGCCGCTGAACTCAGTCCTCGCTGGGACGGCCACGGCCAATCAGCATGGCCGAAAGCGCGATGGCGATGCACCAGGCCACCATGCTGGCGAAGCCCAGGCGAATGCCGTGGACATCGGCGAACCAGCCCGTGAGCCACGGCGCAACAAAACCTCCCAGAGCGCCAGCACCCGCTGCAACACCGGCAGCAGTTCCGCGAGCATGGGGAAAGGTTTGCCCCACCAGGGCAATCATCAGTGGATAGACGGCGCCGAGCGCGTAGCCGACCAGTCCGAGCATCAACTCAGTGTTGGGCAGTTCCAGGGCCACGCTGCCTCCCAGGACGGCAGCTCCCAGGGCGCCCGCCGTGGTGAGGGTGGGTGCGCCGGAATCGCTTTTCCGGGCGATCATGGCGAAACGGCCGATCAGCAGACCCAACCAGAATGTGCTGATCGAAACCTGACCCTCCGCGTCATCCAGACCGAGAGACTCCGCATAGGGGACCGCGAAGACCGTCAGGGTGGACTCCACGCCGACGTAGGCAAACGCAACGGCAGCCAGTGGCAGCATGGGGAGTGAGAGCACTGGCGATCGCTCGGAGGGGTTTGTTCCTCCCTCTGAGTCGTGGGCGGGGAAGCGCACGAAGAACGCCCATGCGGCGATGACGAGGTGGCTCACTCCGACCAGGTGGAAGCTCAAGATCCAGTCGTCAGAAAATACCCAGCCGACGAGGAGTGGGCCCAGCATGGCTCCCAGGGTGGCACCGGAGTGCACGAGGGCCATGGGTCGCGGCGACGCATCTCCGTACACGGCGTTTACCCAGGCGTTGATCACGGTGTCGTAGGCGCCGATGCTGATTCCCAGTGCGAGCATGTGCACGGCCAGGCGCTCGAAATTCACGGACGCATCGATACTGAGGAGTGACGCAGCTGCAGCCAGCATCGGTGCGACGAAGAGCAGCCGCCCCGGGGCACGGTCGAACAGGGGGCCTGCCACGATTACTCCGATGCCGATCCCCATGGCCAGCGCAGAACTCAGAATTCCCGTTTGCTCGTAATCGAGCCCGATCTCCCTCGCCAGCGCTGCTTGGTTCGCGCCGATGAGTACGAGCACGACACCGAAGCACATGAACGCGACGAATCCGAGGGACAGAAAAGCCGGACCCGTAGGTTGGATCTCGGACATTTCGGCATTGGAGGGGGATTGGCTCATGAAAGTTTACCCGTGTGGAGTTCGAGATCCATGAAGCGCGCCAGGGGTGTGAGGACGCCCCGGTTGTCGTGGTGCCAATTCAAGGGTGGGGCCTGCATGCGACCCACGGGACAGATGCGAGAAGCCCCGAGTTTCGCGACGGCGGTCGTCCATTCGTCTGAATTCAAGTCGAAGCCTTCCAGGGCGACGGCTGCCAGGTGCGGCCCCAGGGGCTCTAAGGCTGACAGCAGTTGAGACATGTCATCGACGGAGTGAATGCGGATGAAGCGGTGGAGTGGATTCGGGCGCAGGGACGGATCTTCTTCGGCGATCACCGTCCACGCGGTGGTCGTACTCGCCCACAGTTCGACGCTGCGTCCAGCAGCCGAGCGCATCTCGGCTTCACTGCGTTCATGGGAAATGGTGGCTGCAGTGGAGCCGTCGACGTCTCCCCGGGGCCAGCGCTCCTCGGCTCGAGCGAGGGCGCTCGCCAGGGCCTGCGCGAGGCGTGTCTTGGCGTCGGCATCGCTTCCCACTACAAACACTGCAACGGGCGAAAGGCAACCCAACTGATCCCAAAGGCAAACATCCAAAGAAAGCGCCGCTGCGGTGGTTTCGAGTGCAGCTCCACGGGTTGCGGCCTCGCTGATCACGGCCACCGAGGTTCGATGCCCGTAACCCACGAACCGTTGGTAGGGGTGCAGAAGTTCAGCGACCCGTGCCACGGTGTCGTCGGATCCCGATGCCACGACACAGTCGGCCGCCAGTAGGGCGCGGACACAAGCTTCGTCACTGCCCGGGAAATCGACTACATCAATGCAGTCACCCAATTGTTCGTCGACTTCGGCAATGGATTCAGCGACCAGGCGTGGTGTCACTGGATCGCGTGCTGCCGATTTCGCAAGCACCGGAGAACGCAGAAGTAGTGGAGCTACCAAGCCAATCAGACTCGGCATGGGAATCGAACCCGCCAACAACACCGCCGTGATCTGGAAACCCGACACCATGGTTTTCTGCGAGTTGGCGAGCTCGCGATGGACCAGGTCTTGTAGGGCCGGACCACTCCAGTGGCTGAGACCCACTTCCAGGCCTCGCTCCATCAGGCCGGCATTGAACCCCGCCAGGGGTGTGAGTTCGGAAACCAAGCGTTGTCGCCACACGGACTCAGGACTGCTCCAGCGGTCGACGACCTCGGCCAGAACTCGTGCAATGTCGGATGCCGATCGCTCACGCAGCCCCAGACCTGATTTCCGCAGTTGGGCCAGGCGATGGGAAACGGTTTCCGGCTTCATCGGGCATTGTCCGAAAGCAGTTCGTCTGCAGCGATCGAACAGCCTCGGGCCTCTGCCTCGGGGTCGCGTCCAATGATCTCGAAGCCGTTCTCGATCCCGCGGCCCAGGTCAGCTGTTTGGATCGCCAGGACGCTACTCGTGTTGGCCAGATCGAAGATGACAATGTATCCGGGCTGACCTGGAGGTGACGGTCGGCCGGTGTCGGGATCGACGATGAGCACGCGGGTCCAGGGAGGGCCGAGTTTGCGCCGAGGTCGTTCCCGGTCGCGAAGGCTCGAGTCGTGGAATTGGCTTCCGAGTTCCGTCATCCCGTACTGGTTGACGATGCGCTCGATCGGAATGCCCAACCGGTTTTCGAGGGCGGTGTGCAGATCGTCTCGCGAAACATTTCGTCCCTGGCCCTTGAAGCCGCCTGTTTCCATTGCCCTCGACCCTTCCGGAAGCTGCAGGGAAGTGTTACGTGCGCTTAGTGCGTCGCACAGGTGTACGAAGGCGAAGGCGGTTCCGCACAGGGTGACCGAGTCCGAGGCTTCGGCCATGCGGTCGATCAGGGCGTCAGCGTGCAGTTCGCCCCCGATGACGTCGAAACCGCTCCCTGAACCCGCGAGCCGCTCGCAGAGATGGCCGAACATATAGGACAGAGAGGAATCGGGAGCCTCCATCGGACTCGAGGCCAGAAAGCGTAGGTTCGGGGCACGTCTTCCGGCTTCGAGGTCGGGGAGCACGAACCGACGAAAACTCGGAACCAACGAAGCCTCATAGAGCCGCAAGGTGTCCAGGTGGAGTTCCCCACGGCGCTCTGTCGAAGTGCCGCTGGTTCGAAAGGTCTGCACCGTACGCTCGGACGCAAAACTGCGAAGAGCGATCTCCTTGAAGGCACCCGTTGGAACTGGCGGGATGTCCCGCCACGTTTCGACACGGTTCGGGGTGGCGCCGCGTCTGAGACAGAAACGTTGGTAGGGGTCGCAGTGCTCGAATTGATGGGCGAAAAGGCGGAGAGCGAGTTCGTTGAAGCGTTCCTCCTCATCCCGCCATTCCTCTTCCGCCATCCAGGCGACGATGGCCTCGTCGAGAGCCTGCCGGGCGGGGTCTCCATGGATCGTGTCATTGCTCTTCACGTCAACTCATCCACCAGAACGTCGAGGGCACCCGAGAGGATGTCGCGCTCGATCACGAGGGGAGGCGTGATGGAAATGACCTCGCCGCGATCTCCAGAGGGCAATGCGATGACACCGCGCTCAAGGGCGTTGGCGCACACGCGAGAGGGAAGCTCGGGATCCTCACACTCGATACCCAGAAGCAGGCCGCGTCCGCGAACGTCGGTGATGCCGGGCTGGCCCCCGAGTCGGTCTCGAAGCCATCCGAGGGCATGATTGCCGAGTTCTCCGGCGCGTTCTACCAGGTTGTGCTTGGTCAGTATGGCCAGGCTTGCGACACCGGCTGCACAGCCCAGGGGATGCCCAAGGAAAGTTTGCGTGTGGATGGCTTCATCGCCGGCCGGCGGCCAGGCATCCATGACTTCTCGCCGCCCCATACAGGCCGATAGGGGAAGGCCCGACGTCAGGCCCTTGCCGGCGCACAGTAGATCCGGGACGACGTCCTCATGTTCGCAGGCAAACCAGCGGCCTGTGCGGCCCATTCCCGTGTAGATCTCATCGGCGATGAGCAACCAACCGTGTTGGTCGCAGATCTCCCGCAGGCCCTGGAGGAACCCATCGGGTGGAATGCGTTCGCCGCCACGCCCCTGGATGGGCTCCACGAGAACCGCACCAACGGGCTCCGAGGACTCGCGGGCTGCGCGCTCGACGTCCTCGAGGTCGCCAAAGCGTGCGAAGGTCGTCGTGCCAGACAGGCGCGCTTGGAAGGGCTCGCGGAACAGAGGACGCCACGTGGTGTCCAGGGCGCCCAGGCCGAGGCCGTGGTAGGCGCCCTGAAAAGCGATCACACCCACGCGGCCCGTGGCGAGGATCGCCGTCTTCAGCGCTGCCTCCACTGCGTCGGACCCTGAAGATCCAAGGAGGGCTCGGGCTGGCTCTCCACCCGGATAGCGGCGTGTCAGACTCTCCAGCAGCTCGACTTTGGCGGCGGCGGGATGGACGTCCCCCATGGCGTGGAGCAAGCGGTTGGCTTGTTGGGTGACCGCTTCGACCACGCCTGGGTGGCTATGACCCGTGTTGGTAACGCCGAAGCCGGCTGTGAGGTCTACGAACCGATTGCCGTCTACGTCCCAGACATTGGCGGCGGCGGCACGTTCCCAGAAGATCGGAGGGGTCGGCTCCGTACAGGTGGTGTTGCGGCACTCCACTTGCTGAAGACGCTGCGCAAGGTTTCGCGAGCGGGGTCCCGGCACACTCGATACGAGGTCCGGCGGCAGGCTGGGGGCGGCGGATCCGGACACGGGGTGGGATTGTAGCTGTAAGATCCGGGCATGGTCGAAGAGCAGGTGTTCGTGGCATTGGGGTCGAATCTCGGTGATCGAGCCGCAGCTCTCGCGGGGGCCGTTGCCGCATTGAATGAGCATTCCGAAGTCGAGGTCCTCGAGATCTCGCCGGTTTACGAAACGGAACCGGTCGGACCTCCGCCCCAAGCGGACTATCTGAACGCCGTGGTGCGCTTGTCCACCACCCTTTCGCCACAGGATCTGCTTCGAGTTCAGCTCGAGATCGAGATGCGGGCAGGTCGGCGGCGGGATGGAGTCCGCAACTCGGCAAGGGTCCTGGATCTCGATCTGCTGCTCTACGGACAGCGGAAGCTCCACGAGCCCGGGCTGATCGTGCCTCACCCTCGTATGGCGGAGCGATCATTCGTGCTCGAGCCGTTGCGCGACCTGGCTCCGAAACTCAGCCCTCCGGGACTGGCCCACAACATCGATGAACTGGCACGCCGGGTCCGCCCAGAGGGTGGGCTGCGGCCTGTACGCGGCCTACAGCTCTACCGTTCCGCCAGCCCAACCGGGGCCTAGCTCTGAAAAACAGTGGATTGATGAGGGGATGCACCCCGAAGCAAGGAGGACACGACATGGCAATTGCGGCAGTCAGTATTTCGCCTACCGGAGAGGGGGTCAGCGTCTCTCGTTTCGTTGCGGCGGCCCTGCGCGTCGTTCGCGAGCAGCAGCGCGTGCGATACCGGTTGGACCCGATGTTCACGACGCTGGAGGGGGAAATGGGTGAGGTCTTTGAGTTGATCCAGCGGATGCAGGAGGCGGTGTTTGCCGAAGGAGCCGCGCGTGTGGGGACGGTGATCAAGATCGACGACCGGCGCGACCATCCGGTGGCCATGGAGGACAAGCTGCGCTCGGTGGAGGAGCAGCTGGAGTGATCGGGCCGTCGCGCGACCCGATTACACGACTCCAGGGTCAAGAATTTTTGGATAATGCTAATAGTTTCTGTACGTTCCGTAGTCGCGATCCCGTCACATCGGCCTATTTCATGAAAAACCCTTTGAGTGATAACGACTTGAGATTCATCCGCGATTCTGTGGCGGAGTCTCTGGGCGCCCAAGAAATCCTGACCTGGGCAGTCAAGAAATTTGGGAGTCGGCTTGCACTGTCTTGCTCCTTCGGCGCACCCGAAGGTCTGGTGCTGTTGGACATGATGCACCGCATCGACCCCGAGGCCCGTGTATTCGTGCTCGATACCGGCCGTTTGCATCCGGGTACCCACGAGTTGATCGAGCGGGTCCGCGACCGTTATGACAAGCAGGTCGAAGTGATTGTTCCGGATGCAACCGCCGTCGAGGCCTTGGTTGATCGGCAGGGAGTCAATGGATTCTATGAATCGATCGAAAATCGCCAGCGTTGCTGTGGCGTGCGCAAGGTCGAGCCCCTCAATCGCTATCTGGCAGGTCTTGATGCGTGGGTGACCGGCCTGCGCAGGGACCAGAATCCGACCCGCAGCGAGACGCCCAAAATCGAGATCGACCAAGCCCATGGTGGAATCG
>JAKVBI010000001.1:0-284629 GCA_022447545.1 Myxococcota bacterium | reverse complement strand
CAAGGTCAACCCGATCGCTGATTGGAACCGGGATCGGGTCATGGACTATGTCGATGCACACGACGTCCCGACCCACCGGCTCCACGCCGAGGGTTATCCCAGCGTAGGCTGTGCGCCCTGCACGCGTGCAGTTGAGGTTGGAGAGGAGCCCCGAGCTGGCCGATGGTGGTGGGAATCGGCGGAGACGCGTGAATGTGGAATTCACGTCATCCAGGAAGAAAAGGGATCGGGGATCTGATCGACCGTCGAACCTTTGTCGGTCGCTCCACGGCCGCCGTTCTGGGTGCGGTCGGTACCGTCTCGCTCGTTGGGGTCGCCCATGCCGGGGAACCTCGGCCCGAGTCCAAGGCCGCACGGATCCGTGCGCTCCAGGCCAGTCCTTTCATCTACGTTTCTCCTTTGCGGAGTGACGGCTCCGAGAGCCGATGCCATGGGGAAGTCTGGTTTGGTTGGCTGGATTCCGCGGCAGTGATCATCACCAGCAGCGACAGCTGGAAGTCACGTAGCGTCTCTCGAGGGCTCGACCATGCGCGGATCTGGGTGGGAGACTACGGGCGCGCTCGGGGTTTGATCGGGACCAACGAACGCTTTCGTGCGGGTCCTCACTTCGAAGCGCGTGCATCCGCGGTACGAGACGATGAGCTGCTCGAGCGCTTGTTGGCGCTTTTTGAGCAAAAGTATCCCGACGAAATTGATCATTGGCGTGACCGCATGCGCGATGGTTATCGCGACGGGACTCGACAGCTGGTTCGCTACGTACCGATCTCTCCCTCCGCGGGGTAGCGGGAACCTCGGCATGAGGCCGATCGAGAGCAACCTTTGGGCACTTCGCACGCGCTTTGCCGCTGCAATGCGGTTGTCGCGTCGGAGGGCGCCGGCATGGATGCGGGGTTCAAGACCCGCGTTGAGCTCGCCGATGATAGGGGCTGCGAAGCAGGGGAGGTCCACCGTGCGTTTTCAATCGAGATTCTCATCGGCACTCGGGATGGTCTCGTCGATTGTGATTCTGGTACTGAGCTCCGCCGGGGTTCAGGCCGAGCGTGTTGGGGGCGTACCAGGAGAGGCCGAGGTCTGTCGTGCCCCTCGGGAGGTTGGCCCCTCACATTCCCTCGAAGCGCTGCTGACGCGCCTGCGTGGGCAGGAGGCAGAGGGCCGTCTGCACGCGGAATCCTCGAATTCGTCGGGCGGCGTGTACCCCCTCAACAACCGAGGCTACAACTACGCGCCCACGCCCATGGCCACCCTCTCTCCCACCCGCTGAATACGGCTTCGCCCCCCTCACCTGTACGGCTCCCCCTCCACCGGCGCTTGACGCGACCGTGGAGTCGTTTCGGGGTACTCTCTCGCGGCCTCCGGGAGCGAGATGAAGTCGACATTCACCCAGCGCTTCCGACGACTTTCTGCAGCGTTTAGCCTCGGCTGGGGTGCGTTTGCCATCGCCCTGTCGGTCTTGGCGCTCATTTCACCCAATGACACACTGAGCCCCCCTTTCCACACCATCCGGCTCGGTTCTTCCACGGTGGTGGGCGCCGTGGATTCGAGACTCGTTGATGGCTCCATCGAGGCGGGCGACCGAATCGTTGCGATCGATGGGGTTCCTTTCGTTGGAGACCCTGCCCTCGTGGTGGGAGCTTTGAAGCTCGGTGTTCCCAACTCTTACGAGGTCATCAAACGGGACGGCCGACGGGTTTCGGTTCCACTGGTTCCGGTTCGAGCCGACGATCTCCTGCTTCCGATGATCGCAATCTTCCACGCTTTCATGTTGATCGTTGCGGGAATCTACCTGGCCATTGGATCCGTGGTCTGGCTCTTGCGCTCAGAAAACCCCGGTGCGCTTCCCTTCGTGATCTTCTGCGGTTTGATTGCCTGCCAGCTCTCTACATTGGTTCAATGGTCTCAGGTTCCCTGGTCCTGGTCGCGCTCGATCCTCAGTACGTCGTTTATTGGTGCGTCGGTTTTCCATCTCTTCGCCACCTACCCATTTGAGCCAGCCTGGCTGGTGCGTAGACGCCAGATCTTGTTGCTCCCGTACCTCGGTGCTCTGGTGATCAGTGGGGCGGCGTTCGTCCAATGGGGGATGGGCGGAAACGCTGTGAATTTCGACCAGGTCAGTGCTTTCTATTCCACGGCGCTTTTCGCGGTCTCGATGGTGGTGATCGCCATGGAGCGCCAACGACATGGCGATGGGGATCTGCGCGATCGCGCCGATTTTGTCTTCTACGGGGCGCTGGTCAGTCTTGCTCCCGTCGCTCTGGCATTCGTAGCCAACGGGCTCTTTGGAGTGACGCTGCCCTACTACATCGCTCTCCTGGGTGTCTTTCTTTTTCCCTTTGCGGTCGCTTACGGGCTGCTTCGTCGGCGCCTTCTCGGGGTTCGCACTTTTGCCAAGTCGTCGGCTGCCTACGGCGCGGCGACGTTGTCCATTACGGGCTTGTTCGCATTCTTCATCACCTTTGCAGACACCCTCGTCTCCCGTCTCAACGTGAGCCTTCGCTGGTTCCAGTTCGTCTTCCTGTTCGTGGCGATCCTGATCTTCAACCCCTTGCGAAACCGGATGCAGGCCCTGGTCGATCGTTTCTTCGATCGTGACCGCTCCGCCTATCGGGTGGCGGTCCGTGAGATCTCCGACGCCATGGTCTCGATGTTGTCCGTCGATGAGATCACCGATCGAATCCTCATGGCACTCACGGACACCATGGGTGTCGAGCACGCGATGGTGCTGTTGGTCGACGATGAAACGAAGATGCTCGTCCCCATGGCGTCCCGGGGCGATTTTCACGACGAAGCACTTTCGGTTCGGATCGCTTCCGATCATCCCATCTGGCGCCAATTGTGGATTCGGCGTGACGAGCTTTCCCGTGCCGATTTCGATCACGAGGTCGATCCCGAGCGCCGGGAAGCATGCCGAAACATCTTCGACACCATAGAAGCCGAGCTTCTGGTCCCGATCCTCTATGGTGTCGACTTGCTCGGCGTCATCACCGTGGGTCGAAAGGTTTCTCGGGACCGATTGGTAGCGGACGACCGCCTACTTCTCCGGACCCTCGCAAATCAGTCGTCCATCGCCATAGAAAACGCAAAGGCGTTCGATGAAATCGCCAAGCTGAATGAAACTCTCGAGGCCCGTGTGGAGGAGAGGTCGCGTGAACTGAGGGAGACTCAGGGGCAGCTGATTCAATCGGACAAGATGAAATCGCTTGGTCAACTGGTCGCAGGTGTGGCGCATGAATTGAACAACCCCATCGGGTTCGTTCATGCAAACCTTCAACTGATCGACGGCTACGTGAAGCGATTGGTCGAGGGGCAGACTACTGGGGCGAAAACGGATGACACCCGGGATGCAATCGAAAAGCTGCTGCGTCGTAGTAGGGAGGGAACCCAGCGTGTGATCCAGATCGTTCAGGATCTCAGAACCTTTTCGCGCATGGATCAAGCTGAGCTCCAAGAGGCCAACCTCGAAGAGGAAATCGATCGCACTCTGGCACTCATGGAACCCCGCTTCAGGGGTGGGATCCGGGTGGAACGGGACTACGCCGAAATCCCGCCCGTGCGCTGCTATCCGGGCCAGCTGAATCAGGTCTTTCTGAATCTCTTGATGAATGCATGCGATGCGATCGAGTCCGATGGGTGTATCCGAATCCAGACACGCTTGTTGGGAGATGAGGTCCGCTTGGTCTTCTCGGACGACGGTCCGGGGATCCCCGAGTCCGTGAAGAATCGCATCTTCGATCCCTTCTTCACCACCAAGGCTGTGGGTTTGGGAACCGGGCTGGGATTATCACTGTCTCATGGGATCATTGAGCGTCACGGTGGCATGATTCGGATCGATTCCGAAGAGGGACGGGGGGCATCTTTCTCCATCGAAATCCCGCTGGTTGCTTCCGAGGGTGAGGTCTGAGTGGGTCCCCCTAGTCGAGGAACTCGACGGCGCGGGAAGATTCAGGACCGGACGAGGTTCGAATGGCTTCCAGAAGGACATCCAGCACCCGTTGGTTGGTGGGGGTGGGGATGTCGTGCTGTTGCGCAAGACCGATGATCCTGCGGTGATACCCATCGGCCTCGACAGGTCCGCCGTGGGTAAGTGCCGACCACACCTGGTTGTAGACTGGGATGTTGCGTGTGCTGGTGCCGCGCGCCAGGGACTCTCGGTGGTAGCTGATTTCTTCGTCGAGGGAGCGGTCTCGGCCATCACATGAAGAAGCAGCAATTCCTGCCGCCGCGAGGACGGTTCGAGCCTCCTCGAGCAGCTGTTTCTTGACGTCCACGAATGCCTGGGTGGTGTGGTCGGATCTGACGATCAGTGCATTGGGTGTGCTCATGAGGTTGATGCACAACTTCAACCACTTGTCCTGTGAGATCGTAGTGGAGAGGCCCACGTCGTAGTGGGCTCGCCGAAGCTTGTCCGCCAACACTTCTGTCTGGGAACCCAAGCCGTTGGGGTAGTCGCCGAGGATGAGCCTACCCGTTCCAGCCGACACTGCTGAACGCGGTGAGGTGCGCGTCGAGGTCAGACGCACCACGCCCCCGACCACCCGATCGAAGTGTTGCGCCAAGATCGGCTCGCTACTGACGTCATTTTGCCAGCACACGGCGCTAGCAGCCGCTGGTTCCTGGGCCAGTTCCTGGGCCACAATGGGAAGCTGCGAAGCTCGTGTACAAAATAGGATTGGGTCGGAGCCAGCGGCTTCCAAGGCGCGTCCGGGGTCCGAGGTTGCCAGGGCCTGAGCTTCGGTGAGTTTTCCACTCGGGAGTTCTTCCACGACCAGACCGTCGCGCTCGATGCTGCGAGCATCCGCCTCGCTCCGAGTCAAGAAGAGGATCGGAGTACCCGACGCGGCCAGCCTCGCTCCCATGACCAGACCCACCGAGCCGGCACCCACGATGACGATCACCTGTTCTCATCCTCCCGGCGCGATGTCGGCCGTTTTTTGACGCCACGGAAGTTGGCATGCTCGGACGGAGCCGTCTTGCGCGGCCGGTTCACATTCTTTTGGATATGGATTGTCTCGTGCCCTTTGTTCGACGGTGTGTGCTCGAAGGATACTCGGGAAGGACCTGATTCTGCGTTGGGCGAGGTGACGGTGCCATTCAGCCACTTTTCGAGTCCTCGCAGCCGATTGTCGATGAAGGAACTGACCACGGTTCGAACATCAAAACGATTTGCAACTCCACCCACGACCGGGACCGAGTTGGTGGCCTGGATTTTGAGCGCCACGCGGGTGGTTTCTGGATTCGTACCCCTTGCGAGTGTTTGGGTCGCCAAGCAGCGCAGTGGCCCGAGTTTCAACTGCGAACGGATGGATATCCCATCGCAGACATCGACGATGTGCTCGTCGAGTCTGATTGGAATCAAGCCCAGTCGATACCGCCAACGCACATGCTGGCCAGATGCTGGATAGTCAATGGGGATGTCGAGGGCTTCGACCAGTCGTTCGTTCCACAGAACGATCTCGGATGGCCGCGTGAGGGCTTCCCACGCGCGAGATCGATCGCATTTGACCACCGTCGCCATTGTGACGGTGATCATGGGACCGCGTTACCCCCCGCCACACCCAGAAGATGGACCCGAACAACGGACGGCGCAATGCGGTAGGTCGAAGGTCTCCCAGAAACAGTTGTGGAATCACGGAGGGTGTGGAGCCATTTGAATCCCCAGCTGTCACTGCAGATGTGATATGGCTTGGCACCAGAGAATCCCCCTCCGGCTTGGAGACGGCCCATCGGGTGCGTTTTGTAAACCCGGCGTGATTGCGTCCGCGCCTGCCGAGTTTGGTGAGTGGTGATAGGGAGCGAAAGAACTATGGCTGATGTCGACTCGGATTCCCCGCATCCGCAATTCGTAGTAGAGGATCCCTACCCGGATTGGGCCTCAGCACGTGCTGAGGCATCGGTTTCGGAGCTCGAGTTCTTTGGCCGCACGAGTTATCAGGTATCGAGTTTCGAAAACGTCGAAGCTGCTCTGCGAGATAGCGAGACTTTCTCTTCGAGCATCAATCTCGAGACCATGGGCCCCTATATGGGACAGGTTTTGCTGGCCAAGAACGGGGACGAGCACACCCGCTATAGAAATCTGGTCTCCACGGCCTTTCGCGCCTCTCGACTCGAACACTGGAAGACAGAGCTCATCGAGCCGACGATTCACAATTTGCTCGATGCAATTGCTTGTGAGGGGCGCGCAGATCTCGTTGCTGATGTAACCCGGCAATATCCCGTTCAGATCATCGCTGGAATCATGGGAGTTCCACTCGAAGATCACGCAACCTTTCATGAGTGGGCCGAACAGATCAACACGGGTCCCCTCGATCCAGAGAAGGGGGTCGCGGCGTCCCGAGCCATGCGCGAATACCTGACGCCGATCGTCGAGGACCGCCGACTCGAACCCCGGGATGATCTGATCAGTGACATTGTCCATGCCGAGATCGATGGCCGACGCCTCGACGACGAGCACATCTACGGTTTCCTGCGCTTGCTGATGCCAGCCGGTGCGGAGACGACTTTTAGAGTCATGGGGAGCTGCTTGTTTGCATTGCTTTCGAAGCCCAGTGTGTTGCAACGCGTGGTTGCCGAGCGTGAACTCGTTCCCGAAGCCATTGAGGAGACGCTTCGTTGGGAAACCTCTGTCACCATGGTCAGCCGCGTTTTGACGCGGGAGACATCTTTGGGTGGAGTCGAGATGTCGAAGGGGGCACCGGTGATGCTGCTTACGGGATCGGCCAATCGAGACGAGGCGCGTCACGATCGCCCCGAAGAATGGGACATCGATCGCGCTGATAAATCCCACCTTGCTTTTGGCTGGGGGCGCCATCTCTGCCTCGGAATGCACCTCGCCCGAATGGAGTTGGAGATTGGAATCAACGCGATTCTCGATCGACTGCCCGACCTCGAACTCGACCCCGCTGCACCGACGCCTGGGATTCGGGGCTACGCGTTTCGCGGGCCCGACTCGCTCCAGGTCCGGTTCCGCCCCGCGGCCACCTAGTCGACGACTGGGGCGCCGTTGGTTGACTGCAGGGCGAGCCCTTCTTCGATCTGGGAGATCAGGAAGGTTCGCATCTCACTGGGTGCGATGATTTCGGAGAGTGAGCCGACCCGCCGCGCGCGTTCGACGCTGTGGATCGTATCAAACTGGTTGGCGAGTTCGGCTTGGACTTCGAGAGATGCTTCGGTGAGAGCGGCGTCGTAGTCGACGCGTGCGGCTGGGCTCGGGTTGGCCCGGATGGCTTTTTCGCAAGCTACGACGCGGGGGTCGGTCGATGCGCGTGCACGGACCTCGCGCGCGAACACGACGGCAGCCGCGGGTCCTCCACCGATCACCGAAGCGTAGGAACCCGTCAGCGCTGAAGCCTTGAGCTGGGGGTTCAACTCCTGGGAGAAAACCACATAGGCCCCTCCGTGATAGCGCGAGACCACAAGGAAGATGATCGGACCTTGGAAGTTCACCACCGCGCGGGCAATTTCAGCACCGTATTCCAGCTGTAGTTTTCTCATGGATTCAGGAGAGCCGTCGAACCCCGAGAGATTGGCCAGAACGACCACAGGTCGGTTGCTCGACGCTGCGTTGATGGCCCGAGCCGTCTTTTTGGAAGAAAGCGGGAATAGCGTCCCACCTGTCCAGCTTTCGGGACCATCGAGAGAGCGGTAGCCCTCTCTCGCGACGTTTTGACTCTCAATTCCGATCAAGCTGACGGGGTAGCCACCGATGTGGGCATCCCAGACGATGGAGGTCTCCGCTCCAGTCATCGACCTCCAGCGTTCGAGATGTTCGCTGTCTTGATCGATGACTGCTGTCATGACCGACCGCATGGGGAAGGGACGCTTCCGCCCGGGGTTGGATTCGTGGCTGAAGATTTCTCCCACGGTCCGAAAGCCTGTTTCACCGTCCTCCAGAAGAGAGTCCGAGATGGATCGGGTACGGGGGTCGGAGCTTTCAGACGATCGCGGGCGGTTCTCACCCGGGGATACGTAGGTGTGTCGGTAGTGCTCGTACAGGATGCGGTAGGCGTCTGTCAGGTCATTGGCGAAGTACTGCGCTTCACCATTGGGCCCCATGATGCGCTCGAATCCGCCGATCGCTTCCTCATCCTCGGCAGAGACTGCGCCCGAGGCCTCGAGCGCTGCACGCCCCGTCAGCACCATGGAAGCTCGAGGGGTCATGATCAGCGCGCCACGGCAGTGCATCAGCATGGTGGCCAAGGAGTCGAAGTAGCTTTGAGCGCCGACGTTCACACCATGGACGATGACGTGGATGATGCCGCCGTTCTGAGTGAACTGGACGATGCTCTTTACGACACGCGCAGTAGCATCGAGATTTTCGGTGCCGCTCTCCATGGCAATGCGAGCACCGCTCGAAACGGGGATCCACTCGACGGGGAGTGATTGCTTCTCGGCTAATTCGAGAGCGGCGACGATACGATCGCATTCGGGCGCTGCGAGGGAACCCATCCCCTTGCTCGGATCCGACAGAATGATCACTCGGCGCATGCCCTCCGGGTGTTTGTCGGTTGGAGTCGAAATGATTCCGAACACCACGGCGCTCGAGTTCAAACCATACGGTCGCCCGGATACATTCCGCGCGATGGGGTGCTTTGCCCAGGTATCGAGGTCGTACTCGTCGAACACCCCGACTCGGGTTTGCTGGCCCACGGAGTTGGTGATTTCTCCTGCACTCGTCGGTTGCCCTCGATTTCTTCCCGTGAGCATTCGGATGATCTCGTAGGGGTATACGAGCCTTCGCCGTCGTGCTTCAACGATCTTGCGCTCGTAGTCGCTACGGGGCTCGAGAGGGTCGGTATGAGGAGATCGAATCATCATTTCCATGTTCGATCCGGTGATATCGGAGATGATGATCTCCGACGGCACGGCAGGCGCGGTGGGATTCTCACGGTCGAGAAGCCGCAGGCGAGCCACAATTTTCTCGATTCCGAGATTGCGAGTCGCGGGAGCAAGTCGTCGGGCTAGGAGTTCCGCAACTTCGTCTCGCAACAAGATTTCCGCTGCGACGAACACGACGATCCGATTCCAGTGGAGTCGTCGCTTGGCATCGCGTGTGCTCAGGATCGCGCGAAGCGAGCGCGTGGCCTCGTAGAAGGCGTGCTCGAAGGCTGGGAGGTACAGATCGGCATCGTTTCCCAGTTCGGGCGATCGGCCGCGAACGTCTGCCAGCACGAAAGCACGCTCGTCTGATGGAATTTCGTGGCTCGTCCCGAAGAAGCAGTAGATCCCGTCGCTCGCCGGGATTCGTTCCAACTCGAAGTTGCGCAGGCGCTCGAGGTCGATTCGCTGAGCGGTTTCCGGGTGGATTCCGTGAAAATGAGTGTCTTCGACGAGGCCACGCGTGGAGGGAACGAAGGTTCGGTGCTCTCCAGAGCCGTCTGGTGTAATGAAGTTGATGGTGATCCGAACGTTTGCGAGTTGCTCCTCGAGCGGGCTGCGAAGTGAATCCAAGCAGGTATTCACGTCGTATTCCGCATCCACGGGTACGAAGACTTCGAGTGCACCCATCGTCGGTTGGATGGAGTCGTTGAGGGCGTCTTCGAGCCAGTTCAGATTCGTGGTGAGTTCGACAGGCGAGAGTGCGCTGGCGAGCACCACGCGGCCGTCGGCTAGTTCGATGCGTTCGAACGGGCTTTCGGCTGAGAGGCTCGACACGTGTCGCGCTGGGACCGAGGGTGAGTACAGGCGGCGCAGGTGCGCGGCCACGGCGATGGCACGCCGAGCCGGGTCGTCATCGGTCAGCCAACGACTTACCCGGTTCAGCAGGTTGATGGGGGCTTCCGCCAGGTGCTGGAGAATCTCCTCCGGGGGCGCTTCTGGCTCGGTAGCTGCCGAGTGCAGCCAATTTTCGAACTGCTTGTCGGTCCGCCCCGCCATGTGTTCGATGCGAGGAAGTTCAAAGATCAAATAGCTGGCATCGATGGCGGCATCTGCCACCGCATGGCTCACGAGGCCTCGCATGCCAACGATTCGTTGCAGGGCTTCTTCGACCCCTCGGTCGTCTCCCAGGTGGATTCCCGATCTGGCCAATCGGCTCACTCTCCCCAAGACCGCCAGCATCAGTCGGCCGCGCAACGAGGAGGCCTGAGAGGCCAGAAGACGCATGACCGCCCGCTCCAGGGCGTCGTCGTGGTTCAGAGAATCGATTCCATAATAGGTAAGGGCCGTCCGTACGAGACCCAGGAACTCTTCGGGTAGACCCGCGCCACCGGCGCGCAGTCGCCGCACGAACATTCGCAGCCTCGCGTCGTTGGAAGGGCCCAACTCACCGGATATCGATGCGCGAGGTGCGCGAATGAAGAGTTGTTCGAGGTTGGCGAACAGGACGATTTCGTTACGGATCTCGGCCAGTTCCCACAAGAACTCTTCGGATAGACCTTCTTCGACCGGCGCATCGAGGAAGGCGGCCAGCTGTTCAGCTCGCTCTGGATTCGCGTCGTATCCGAGGAGTACGCGGCGGACTTCCTCACGAACTGCGTCGAGAGCATTGCGACGCACCTCGGGATTTGCGTGGTCCGCATTGACCAGGTCCGGTGCTCCGAGCTTTCCGTTCGCTCCGACGGTGAAGAGCGGCTGCAGCGGGTCTGCGAGGTCCGGCAGCATGAGTCGATTCGCCTTGGCGGCGGCCGACACGTCGTCGTTGCCCGGGTCGATGACGACGAGCACATCGCCTGCAGCGACCTGCTGGCCCTTGAGGGCGCGCACTTCCTTGACCACACCAGCGATGGGAGAGTCGAAGCCGATCTCCATCTTCATGGCTTCGAGCACGCCAAGGGTTTGCCCTGCCTCGACTGAATCTCCTGCTTTCACGTGCACGGTGACCACCATGGCAGGTGTGCTGGCGCGTACCTGGCCGATAGTCTGCAGGCCGAACCGGTGAGGGTGCCCTTCGACTTCGATGCGGAGTCCGACGTCCGTGACGTCGTGAAGGATTCGCAGGCTACGTCCCTCGATCATGAGTCTGGCGGCGTTCTGCCCCTCTTCTCGCAGGGTGACTCCGGCCACACGGTCATCGAGATGGACGCGGTAGCGCCAGGCTCCCACGGCGAAGACCTGGAGTTGGTACTGCTCGGCTCCGTAGGTGAGGTCGATGACCTGGCCGCGTGACGTCGGAACACTCGATGCAGAGATGTTCGCGGTGTCTGCGTAGAAGTTCAGGCGTGCAGAGTGCCTCGTGGTTTGGTACGTGAGAATCGAAGCTGCAATCAGCGCTTCGAGCCCCAGTATCTGGCCCGAGGTGCGCTCCGAATCGAAGCGGTCCAACCAGGTGGTATCTACGCCTCCCGTCCGAAAGTCATCGGATTCGAGGATGTCCAGCAGGAAGCCCTTGTTGGTGGCGCCTCCTTCGATGATCAAGTCGAAGTCTCTCAGAGCGCAAGAAAGGCGCGCGCGGGCCTCCTCTCGATTTGGCCCTGTGGAGATCACCTTGGCGATCAGGGAATCGAATGCCGAAGGGATGGTGCTTCCGGTGGTGACTCCGCTGTCGATTCTGACGCGCGGATCCAGGGCGGGTTCGAAGCGAGCAATTCGGCCAGGAGAAGGCAGGTATCCTGCGTCGGGGTCCTCGGCACAGACTCGTCCCTCAATTGCGACTCCACGCTCATGGAACTGGAGGCCTTCAAGCGATTCTCCGCGGGCTACGCGAATTTGCAGATGCACGAGGTCGGCGCCGGTAATCGCCTCGGTGATGCCGTGTTCGACCTGGAGGCGGGGATTCATTTCGAGGAAATAGAAGTCATTACTGCGAACGAGGAACTCGACGGTTCCGACGTTCGAGTACCCGACCTCTTTGGCGATTTGCACCGCGGCGTCGCAAAGCTTGGATTGAAGATCTGCCGACAGACCGGGCGGCGGCGCTTCTTCGATTACCTTCTGGTGCCGACGCTGGACAGAACAATCGCGACATCCCAGTGCAATGGTGTTTCCGTGGAGGTCCGCGACGATCTGGACCTCGATGTGTCGCCCACCGCTGACTTTCTTTTCGATGAAAAGGCGCGAATCGCCAAACGCGGATTCGGCTTCATTGCTGGCAGAGCGGAAGGCCTCTGTGATCTGATCGGGCTCGTCCACCATGCGGATGCCGCGTCCTCCACCTCCCGCCGAAGCCTTGACCACCACCGGATATCCGATGGAGTCCGCAACGCGTTGAGCTTCGGACTCGTCAGAGACGCTTTCTCCGCTCCAGGGGGTGACCGGGATCCCCGCCGCTTCGGCGATTTTCTTGGATGAGATCTTGTCACCCAGGAACCGCATGGCTTCCGCCGAGGGTCCCAGGAAACGGATTCCGAGTGTTTCCAGTCGATCTACGAAGTCGGGATTCTCGGCTACGAAGCCCCAGCCGGGCCACACGGCATCGGCGTCTGTCCGGGTCAGCGCTTCGATCAGGAGGTCGTGGTCCAGAAAAGCTGCGCGATCTCCTTGCTCCGATTGAATCAATTCCGCGCGGTCTGCGTGGCGGACGAAGGGGGCTTCGCGGTCGGCCTGGGTGTAGAGGACTACCGCGCTGAGGTCACAACCCTCAAGGGCGCGCAGCGACTTGATGCCCCGAACGCAGCGCATGGCCGCTTCGCCACGGTTTACGATGGCGAGACGTCGAATCGGATCGTGGTTTTCACTGTCACTCACGCGTGTGCCTCTTTCAGAGCTTTCCGTTCACCTATTTCACAGGCAAAGGCCACCAACTGACCGTGGTGGGAGAGGGAGAGGTCGAATTCCGAGCGTACTCCGTGTTGAAAGAGCACGGGAATTCGATCGTGCTTTTCGATGGAAAATGTTCCTCGGGGAAGTTCGAGTCGACGCTCCAGGCTCCGAAGGGCCAGTGCGCGCGCCGCCTGACTGGGTTGCTGGGCGTTCCCATCGGTCTCCGACGTGATCCATTCCGCTCCGCTGAGGATGGTTTGCTCGTCCATGGCTGCGCTGGCCGCGATGGCATGAATGGATGTCGCTTCTTCGGTGACCGACACGTCGAGGCTCCCCTTGGGACAGTCCACCGATCCGCGGAGGGTCTGGTCAAGCTGAACGACGAATCGAACGGGCGAGAAGATCAAGTTCGGGTGAATTTTTTTCATCGCCTTGTAGGCCGCCTCCTTGGCGGCCCAGAGAATCCAACGCAGTCGATGGGGGGCTCCGCTCAGTCGGAGTCGCATCAATTCCGAGCGGGAAAAAACACGCCCGTCGAATCTCGGGTGGTGTGCGTTCTTCTGGGTCTCCGGGTCGTTCAGGTCGACGATGTCATTTCCGATCATCGAAGTACTCGTTCTCCATCTCTTCGAGTTGGGAGAGGATCTGCTGGGAGATGTCCAGCGATGCTCTGAGACCCCGTTTCGTGGTTTTCGGCTCCAGGGACCGAAGTGAGACATGGAACCGGTCCCCGCGCTGCGGCAGCGTCGTGTAGTCGGCCTGGTGTTCGCCCCGCAGGTACACGCACAGGACTCGACAATCCGGCACAGCACGCACAATGCGCCCCACCCCGTAGGTGACGGCGGCTGTATCGACACGCGTCGTTCGACTCCGACCCCCTTCGGGAAAGATCAAGGCGGTTTCGCCCAC
Organism: Myxococcota bacterium; assembly: GCA_022447545.1. Classification (GTDB taxonomy): domain Bacteria; phylum Myxococcota_A; class UBA9160; order UBA9160; family SMWR01; genus JAKVBI01. Next base: position 271,087 of record JAKVBI010000001.1, on the reverse strand, counting down.
ACTGAGCAGCCAGGAAATCCGGCTCAACACCTCCCCAATTTCACGCCGGTCGCCCCCGCGTGAGACGGGGATGCACTTCATCAGATAAACGAGGGCTTTGGAGTACCAGGTACTGGCAAAGCTCTCCCGAGCCGGAGTGTTCCATGGCAGCGAAGCGAAGCGACCGATGTACCACCCCGGCCCACCCAGAGCGACTGCGATCAGCGCTGAATCCACCATCGTCAGGTGGTTTGCACAGATCAGAAGTGGGCTCGAGGACGCCGAGCGCAGCCTCTTGTATGTCTCGCGTGTCGTCTGGAGGTCAGCGAAACGCCACCCGAAGGCGACACGAACCAAGAAGGCGACGATGGGAATCCAGATGGGCCCGAGCAGCCGGCCGATCTCACGTTGGAGAACCAACGAAGCTCGGCCGCGGAGGGTGAGCTCAACTGCTCCCAACGGCCGCTCTAATTGGCCTTGCCGACGATGAGCTTCACGCAGTCACCCACCGTGTTCACACTATCGACATCCTCATCGGGGATCTCGATGTCGAACTCATCCTCGAAAGCGAGCACGACATCGACCAACCTGGCGGAATTCACCTTGAGATCGTCGAGAATGTTCGTCTCGGCGCTGACGTTTGCAAGTGCCTCTTCATTGCGCACATGCGGGGTCAAGATCTTTACGACACGTTCTAGAGCATCATCTTCAGTCATGTTTGTCCTCTATGGTTCAGTTGCTGAAACGGTCAAGCATCTTCGAACTTGCGGAAAACGAGCGATGAGTTCACATCGCCGAAACCGAAGCCCGCCTTGATGGCTGTGCGGGCATTCGGAAGATCGAGTGCGTTGTCGGGGATCGATGCGGAGAAGGCCTCGATTTCCGGATGTCGGTCCACACAATTGATTGAAGGGTGGATGAATCCGCCCGAGAGCATCAGGATGGTGGCGACGGATTCGATGGCACCTGCGGCACCCAGAGTGTGTCCGATCATGGATTTGGTTGAAGTGATCGGAGGAAAATTCTCCGCCCCTCGACCGAGCGCCCTCGACCACGAGGCGATCTCCTTGGGGTCCGCCCCGGTTGCGGTGAGGTGTCCGTTGATGAAATCGATCTCCGAGGGGTCGACTCCTGCGTCGGCGAGAGCACTGCGAATACATCGCACGACACCCTCGGGGTTGGGGGCTGTCATGCTCCCTCCACCCCGGTGTCCACCACAGTTGACCGCGGCTCCCAGGACTTCTGCGTAGATTCGCGCACCCCGCTCGAGAGCAGAATCGAGATTTTCGAGCATGACCACCCCGGCGCCGGCGCCGGGAACGAAACCCGCCGCGCTCGCACTCATGGGCCGGGATGCCTGTTCGGGAGCGTCGTTGAAATTTCGGCAGAGCACGCGCATGGCGTCGAAACCAGCCCAGATATAGTGGCTTGCCCCTTCGGCTCCACCGCACAGCATGCGCTGGGCCAGGCCCGCACGGATCCGCGCCGCTCCCTCGGCAATGGCTTCGGCGCCTGTGCTGCAGGCACTGGAATTGGTCGTCACCTGGTTTCCCAGGGCGAGTTGCCCGGATACGCGGGCCGAAATGCCGCTGGCCATGACCTGCTCGACAGCGGTGCTGCCCAGGCGTCTCACGCGCCCACCATCAGTGAAGGGCACGACTCTCTCGCCCATCGTGTCCATACCACCCACGCCTGTTCCGAGAAAGGCGCCCGTGTCCCAGTCCACCTCGTCGCCTTCGGGATCCGGACGCTCGAGCCCGGCGTCCTGCCAGGCCTGAATCGATGCGATGGAGCAGTATCGGTGGCTTGAATTCATGGCCATGAGTTCGTCTTCGCCGAACATTTCTGCAGCGATCTCGTCCGTCCGCTGGGGCACTGCGGCGACACGACAGGCGAACTTGAATTCTTCCATGCTGAGATTGGCGCCTACCCCCGATCGCCCCTCGCGCAAAGAGCGCTCGAACTCCTGCGGGTCGTTGCCGTTGGGTGCTACAACCCCGAGACCTGTGACGACGACTCGAGTCCTCACTGAGGAATCCCCATGCCCGACAGGACTCCGGAGCAGACCAGGGTTCCATCGGACAAGGTCATTTCCGCTTCCGATCGGAGTTTCATTCGACGGTAGAATTGCTTTCGAGCAGTAATCTTCACCTCGTCGCCGGGGCGTACGATTCCGGAAAACTCGACATTGGCATCGGTGAACACAGTCAAGAATTTCCTCGCTTCTTCGACGGAATGGGTTTGCGTGACCAGGTAGAGGCCGAGAGCAACGACGCTGGCCTGAGCCATGGACTCGATCAGGAGAACACCGGGTGTGACTGGATTCCCCGGAAAATGGCCTTGGTAGAAATCGGCGTCGGGTCTCCAACGATAAGAGGCGACGACATGCTCCTCATCGATTTCCAGAATTTCATCGATGAACAAAAAAGGGTCGCGCTGGGGGATCAGCTTCATCACTTCCGCGGCCGTCAGAGGCGCTCCCGAATGGCTCAAGGTTCCATCCTTCCGCCGGACGCATTTTCCGACATGTTCGGGTAGTCGTGGTATCCGATACCCGTAAACAGGCCGACCTTGGCCTTCTCGACGGTGTAGATCTCCACGTCATCGACGAGAAGCTTTGCGTCACCGATCGCCATGGCGGCTCCCGAGTTCGGGAGTTCGGTGTACCGACGAATGGAGACTTCGTAGCGCACGATCTGATCGTGAGGACGGATCTGACCCGAGAACTCCACGGCGCCACAGCCCAGTGCTCGCCCAGACCCCAGTCCTCCGCGCCAATTGCAGTAGAACCCGATCAACTGCCAGACGCCATCGACGCCCAGACAACCGGGTTGGACCGGATCGTCTCGGAAGTGGCACTGGAAGAACCAGTCGTCCAAATGGACGTCCCGTTCTGCCACGATACGACCGCGGTTTCCGTCGGCTTCGATGGATAGGACGCGGTCCAACATCAGCATCGGAGGCAGCGGGAGCCGGGCGGTGAACTCGTCGGGAGCGTCCTCGACGAGCGTACCGTTCGCGAAGGCAATGATTTCCTCCTTCGCGAAAGATTCCTGCTCGAGAAACTCGCGGTACTTCACTCTTGTTCCCCAGGGCTTCCGAATCGGATGAGATACCTGGACCAGGTCAAGCCTGCCCCGACCCCGATCACGGCAATGTCATCGTGCGGTTGCCATTTGTCCCAGTTCATCGAGATGATCGAGGCTGAACTCGCGGCACCCGTATTGCCGTACCACTCGACGTTGAAATGGTGGCGTTCATCGGGAATCTCGCAGCGGCGGCAGACGGCTTCGAGCATGCGAAGATTGGCCTGGTGGCCCACGAAGTGCAGTGTGCGATCGGCACTTTCGAACTCCTCGCGAAGCTTTTCGAAACCGGCCGCAGTCTTTCGGATTGCGAAGCTTTGGACGGTGCGGCCCTCTTGGGCGAAATGCCCTACGCGTGGAACGATGACTTTATCGCCGGCCGTGGGACGCGATTCGAGAGCCGTTCCTGTGATGGTTCGGCTGCAGGGAGCTTTCGTCGACAAGATTGCCGCCGCCGCGCCATCTCCCCAGAGAACCGCAGCGGAGCGATCCGAGTAGTCGACCGTCTTGGTGAGGGAGTCGGAGCCGCAGACGAGAACGAACTCTGGGAGTTTGTCGGGCTGCATCATCCCGAGCAGGTGTATCTGTGCCAGAAAACTGGTGCACGCGGAATTGACGTCGAATGCAGGAATGTCGATGTCAAGTTCCTTCGCGACCATGCAAGCGTCTGCTGGAGACGCGTAATCGGATGCAGAGCTACCACACAGGATCATTCCGACATCGGTGAGTGCGAGTCCTGCACGCTCGAGGGCCATTTCCGCCGCGCGGGCACTCATCTCGAAAGTGCTGAATTCCTTGAGTTGGTCGCCGGCTCGTACATCCTGGTTGCGGGTTTCTCGGATGTAATCGAGCGGGAGCACCGTGCGACGCGACCGGATCCCGACCCGTTCGAGGATCCAGCTGTCGCTGGTCCCGATATCGAGTTCTTCGAGAAATGTGTTGGTGATCTCGTTGCTTGGATGGAAGTGACCCACCCCATGGAGGAACAGCGTCAAGACAGCACCCACCACAAAATGATGTTTCGAACCCTACGTCCGCGCGAGGGTGGACCACGCCCGGCGTCGATTCGTGCCCGAAGGCTCCTCAATCCCCGCGCCAGGCGTTCAGATGCCTCAGCATCGCGCGGGCCCCATCTACGCGTCCGATTATACGGATCGGATCCCGCAATCGCTCAGCACACCGTCCCCGTTTTCACCGTCCCCGAGGGACCTCTCGGTAGCCGACTGGGCGTGGGTCCATGGGGGTGGGCTCTGACGAACCTCGTCCCCGGGTTGGCTGCCTTCCTCCCTTTCGCTCGGAGAGGCCGGTCTCTGCAAATCTGCGCTCCGGTCGGGTCCAGGTCCCGAGGGTTGGCCAGCCCCCAGATCCCTCCTTGAGATGTGTTGAAAAAACTACAATTTGTGAGATGGACGCTGCAGTGGGCAGCGGTGGCAGGCCCGGGTGAGAGACGTTGTCCCGGTTTCGTGACGCGTATGGGGTCGCAGGTGGGGCGCCGGGTTGAGGCGGGGGGGGCATGGGCCGCGGATCGTGGTACACCTCGAAACGAATTTTGATCGACACACGGTCGGTCGACAGGCAGCAAAGTGGGTCCTTATAGACCCATTCTTTCCAGGGAGGGTTGGGTATGGAGGCCCGAAGCGGACTGAAGCGCTCCGTGGACTCCCGGATGGTCGCCGGTGTCTGCGGGGGCATCGCTGAGTGGTTGGGGTGGGACCCCACACTGGTTCGCATCGCCTACGTTGGATTCTCTCTGCTCTCGGCCGCGTTTCCCGGAATCCTCGTCTACCTGGTGCTCTGGGTGTTGATGCCCGAGCGGGATGAGTGGGAGGTGCGCTGAGGGTGAGTGCAGGGGGTGCCCTGGAGGAAGCCGGGTCCACGAGTTTTTCGCCCCTCAGGGGACCGGGCAGATCCAGCGGCCCAGTGACCGCCAGCAACCGTGCCGGTGACGGTGGGTTTTGTGGACCACGACGCTGCCAACGGGTCGCGGTTTCACGACCACACGATGCTTTCCCGGGGTCGCCCGCACGTGAGTGGTGCAGCCCATCAGCATGACGGCGAGAACGAGGCTGCTCAGAGTGAGGCCCCCCCAGCTCCTCATGGTTCGTGCCCTCCCTCTGTTACCGATTTGTCGACGTCTGGGTGAACCCTCGGCCCAGGTCTCGTTCCGTGTCGATTGATTCATGTCGTGCTCCCCTCGTCTGGCGCTTCGAACGCCCCATGACCCTGTGAACCCGGCTCCCAGCAAAAAGTTTCGCTTCGGTCGGATTTCCCGGCATGGAGCCGTGACCCGGCCGGGGTAGTCTGCTTCCCGATGAGTCCCCAATCCGATCTCACGCTGGTGACGGCTCTGGCGGCGGGCGTGGCCGCCCAAGCCCTGGCTCGACGCGTGAGGGTGCCCGGCATCGTGCTGCTGCTGGTTGCTGGGGCAGCTCTTGGTCCCGATGGCCTGGGCTGGGTGGTGCCCACCACCCTCGGCAGCAATCTGTATGAGATCGTCGACCTGGCAGTCGCTCTCATCCTGTTCGAAGGGGGTCTGAATCTCGAGATCTCGCGCCTGCGGCGGGAGCAGATCGCCATTCGCCGCCTGATCGTTTTGGGATCGTTGGTGACGGTTGTGGGAGGTGCCCTGGCGGTTGTCCTGGTTTTCCCATGGGGAGGGACGATTGCCCTGTTGTTTGGGGGACTCGTGGCCGTCACTGGCCCCACCGTGATTGGACCCCTCATCGAGGAACTCAGACTTCGTCCCCGCGTGGCGACGGTTCTTGAGGCCGAGGGGGTTCTGATCGATCCCGTAGGGGCACTGCTGGCCGTGCTCCTCCTCGAAATTGCGCTTTCCCCAGGAACCGGGTCCCTGGCCGTGGAGGGCGGAGTGTTGATTGCCCGTGTGGGGTTCGGCGCACTGGCAGGGGGGGCGGCGGGTTGGCTCATGGCGATGCTTCTGCGGAGGCGTTCCACTCTTCCCGATGGACACGCAAATGTGTTTGTCCTGGCAGCGGTTCTGCTTCTTGCCAAAGGTTGTGATGCCGTCGTCGAACACAGCGGGATCCTCGCAGTGACCTTGGCGGGAGTCGTCGTGGGAAACCTCCGCACTCGCGTCGATCGCGATCTGCGGGAGTTCAAGGATCAATTGACCATTTTGGCCATTGGGTTGTTGTTCGTTCTGCTCGCAGCGGATGTTCGTTTCGCGGACCTGCAAGCGCTCGGCTGGCGAGGCCTGGTCGTGGTGGGACTTCTGGTTCTCGTGGTGCGGCCACTCTCGGTCTGGCTTTGTACGCGTTCGTCGGATCTCTCGATTCGCGAACGGCTCTTCATCGGCTGGATCGCACCTCGCGGTATCGTGGCAGCAGCGGTTGCATCGGTATCAGGTAGAGCGCTCGAACAGGCCGGTGTGTCAGGTGCTTCGGAACTCCAGGCGCTCGTTTTTCTCACCATCGGGGTTACGGTGGTGCTGGCCGGAGTGACCGGACCGCCTGTGGCATCGCTTCTCGGGTTGAGGCTTCCCGATCGCAATACCGTGGCGATCCTCGGTGCCCAGGGGCTCGGGCTCGCCCTGGCCGAGAGCCTCCGCGCTGCTGGTCGCAGTGTGCTTTTCCTCGACTCGAATCCCGCCAACTGCCGCCGCGCCGAGGAAGCGGACTTTCCAGTCGTTTTTGGAAATGCGTTGCAGGAGCGAACTTTGCTTCGAGCCCGATTCGACGGTGTCGGGATCGTCATAGGGCTCACTCCAAATCAAATGCTCAACGGTGTTTTCGTCAGCCGAGCTCGAGAGAGGTTCTCGGTGCCCCGGGGATTTGTGGCTGCGTCTCAACCGGGTACGGGTCTCGCGACCGAACTCGTCGAGCAGCGCGAGGCAGCCGTGCTCTTCGACGGCCCTCACGACGTCGAGCGCTGGGATGTTCGTGCCCGCCGTGGGGAGATTGATACCGGGGAGTGGGAGTTCCATGGGCTCGAAGAGGACACACCGTCCGCCGAAAATGCTACTGAGCTGTACGTCATCCTGAGTATCCAACGAGGTCGCGAGATCACGCCCATGAACGAGGGCTTCAAACTGTTGGAGGGAGATCGCGGAACTATCGCCGTGTATGGGCCCGAGCGACGTGATGCGGAGTCGGCCCTGGCCGCAGCCGGATGGCGACCGGTGGAGGAGCAGGCGGACGACGGCGCCGACTAAGCGCGATTCAGGGGGTCACGGCGTGCGGAGGCGTTCGCGGAACAATTCCAGGACGCGATGGAGGGCGACCTGCGTCGGGTGTCCCTCCTCGTCTACGAGGTCGGTGGTCACCACCGAGTGGGCGCTCGAAGCGATTCCGTGATCGTTGTCCGGTCCCGAGTCGATCTCGATGGCTTCGAAGCCAGTGTCCAGTTCCTCCCGAAGTCTTTGAAAGCGGTCACCCGGGCACATGGGGTCGTGGGTGAAGCGCAGGCCGAGCACTCCACAACCCTCCTGTGTTCGCCGCTTGACCACGGCGAGGTCCTCGCCCGATAGATGCAGGGATTTGCGGTGGGAGGGTGAGACAGGGAAGGGGAGCGATGGTTGGCTGAGAACCGGTGCCATCACGCATTCATCGACCATCAGCGCCAGGGCGAAGTTCCCTGTAAGGCACATTCCGATGGCGCCCACCCCACGCCCGCCGCACTCCGCAAAAGCCTCTCGGCACAGGCCGCGAAGCCAGTTCGTGATTGGGCTCGACTCGTTGCGGGACAGTACGGAAAACTCCCGACTGATGCAGGCACGCGCCATCTGCCCAAACGCATAGCCGGCGGTCATTCCCTTTCCCGGTGTGCCGAACATCAGCGGCATGTACACCTTGAATCCGTCGTCAGCCACACGTCGTGCAAATTCTGCGACGGGCGGAGTGATCCCTGGGATTTCGTGCATGATCACCACTGCAGATCCAGAACCGCGGGTGAAGACCACACGGGTGATGGCGTCGTGTGTGGATTCGGTGGTATCAAAGCCATCCAAGACCATGTCGATCTCCTCGAATTTCAATCAGAGGGCTCGAATCGTATCCATTAATGCCGTGACCATGGCGTCGATGCTGCGTTTGAATCCGTCTGCATCTTCGTACTTCACACCCAGTGCGAGTTGGGTGACACCCGCGTCGGCCAGACCTTCCACGTAGGCACGCGCCTTCCCGGGATCCTCGAGGCGGACACCGGTCATGAGGATGACTTCCGGTGACTCTCGCCCGGCAGTCGTGGCGAGTTCGCGCAGCTGTGAGATCTCTCCTCGAAGCTTCTCGGCATTCCCTTCCATGGGCATCCAGCCGTCTCCGTACCTCACCACCCGCTCGAGAGCGTGGGGCGCTGCGCCTCCTACGTAGACCGGGGGGCGTGGGGGGCGCGGCAGGAAGAGGAAGGGCTGGTCATTGGAAATGACTTCGTCGCGCGTGAAGCAATCGGCGAAGAACGCGAGGGTGCTGTCGGTGATCCGCCCGCGTCGGCGCCGATCAACGCCGAGGGCGCGGAATTCCGCATCCATCCAGCCCAGGCCGATTCCCAGTCGCAGTCGACCGTTCGACAACTCCTGAACCGTGGCGAGGGCCTTGGCGGTTGGAAGCGGCGGGCGGTAGGGGAGGTTGAGGATGCCCGTTCCCAGGCCGATCCGCTCGGTGGATGCGGCCAGGTAGGCGAGGGAGGTCAGGGGGTCGAGGTATCGGCCCCCGGAACCCTCGGCGTCGTCCGGGGGGATCGCGATGTGATCCGGGACCCACAGGTCATCGAAGCCGGCGGCTTCGGCGGCCTGAGCACACTGGCGCACGGTTTCTCGGGTGGACTGGGGGCCCATCAGGCGAATCGGAACACCAATTTTCAACGAGGTTCTCCCATGGTGGGCCGGGACTCCGCGGCGGGGTCGTGGCGGTGGGGCAGGGATCGTCCAGGACCGAACAACTGATTGGCCTTGCGGTGGACGACGGCGTGCAGTTCGGCGGTCTGGCGCGGTGTCCGAGCGTAACCGCCCGACATCAGGAGCGCGCATGGGAGCCCGGTTTCTTGGAGCGTGGACAGAACCAGCTGCTCGCGTTGCGCAAGGCCCTCGGGGCTCAGGTCGAGCTTGCCGAATCGATCTCCTCGGACGGGATCGACGCCCGCGAGATAGAAGACGAGTTCCGGTCGTGCTTGGTCGATTGCGGTGGGCAGGTGGTGGGAGAGGGCGTCGAGATAACCCTCGTCGCCGATCCCGTTGGGCAGTGGAACGTCAAGTGACGACTGCTCCTTTTGGAAGGGATAGTTGCTTTGCCCGTGGATGGAGAAGGTGTAGGTGTCTGGATCATCGCAGAAGATCCGTGCGGTTCCGTTGCCCTGATGTACGTCGAGATCGAGGACCAGGCATCGCCGGAGGAGTTCCTCTTCGCGTAAGCACCGGATGCTCACGGCCACGTCGTTGAACACACAGAATCCTTCTCCGTGATCCGCGAAAGCGTGGTGGGTGCCCCCCGCGAGATTGGCCGCGATGCCGTCGTCGAGGGCCATGCGTCCCGCCAGCAGAGTCCCCTGAACTGCGAGTCGGGAGCGTCGGAACAGCGCCGGTCCCACCGGAAGCCCGAGGCGCCTTTGCTCCGCTCGTGAGAGGCCGTCGTTGGCGAGCGCCTCGAGATAGGCCGAATCGTGCACTCGTGCGAGATCTTTCAGAGAGGCCTCGGTCGGTTCCACGACATCCGCGGCACCGAGCAGGCCCGCTTCCGTCAGGATCTCGTGGAGCATCGAGAATTTGCCCATGGGGAAGCGGTGACCCTCGGGCATGGGGATCGTATAGCCGGTGCTGTAGCAGGCGCGCACTCGGAGATTCTATTCGACTTTTTCCCCACGCGGAGATCTCGTGCGTTGGTCTTCGCGAAGCCAGGCCAAGGAGGGAAGAACCACGAGGTTGCAGAGTAGGATCATCGCGACGCCCAGGGTCAGCAGTTGACCGAGGCTCGCCATGCCCAGATGGGACGAGAGCCCCAACGCGCCGAAGCTTGCGATGGTCGTCACGGCCGAGAGTAGAACCGCGCGCGCCGTACTGGACCGCAGGAGGTTGCCATCGGGGAGCGCTTGCCTGCGTGTTCGGTGAACCAGGTGGATTCCGCTGTCCACTCCCATGCCCAGTAGCAGTGGGATCACGATCACGTTGGCGAAATTGAAGGGCACCTGGGCGATGACAGTGAACGATGTGGTGAAGAGGGCTGCCAGACTCAAGGGGATTGTGACGAGCAGCATGTCGCTGAAATTGCGCCATAACGCCAACAACAGCATTGCGATGACGACCGCCGCCGTGATGAGGGCCTGCTCGAGGGAGCGCACCACGGCGTGTCCTGTCTCGAGAATCACGAGCCCTTCACCAAAGGTGTCGGGCGCGATCTCTTGCACGGCTTCGACGTATCGCTCGAGTTGCTCGGGGTCGTTGAGGTCGCCAGCGGGTTGGATTTCGACCCGAACTCGGCCACCCCGTCCGACCATGCGGTTCACCACGGTGGCCGGGAGGTCTTCGAGTGTCACGCGTTGGGCGGTCAGTGCGATCCGCAGCGTGCGCAGGCGTTCGGGTAGGGAGCCGAGGAGAGCCTCTTCGAGTTGGGTGGTGATCTGGGGAGTCCAACCGTCCGCCTGGGTGCGCGTTTCGAGTTCGGCGAGTGAACCGTCCAATCTGGCGACTGATTCAGTGAGGGATGGGGATGTTTCGGCCGCCCGAAGAGCCGCGATGTCCAGGCGCAGCTCGGCCAGAGCGGGTCCGGGGGGTCGGTGAGCGGCGTCCTGCGCCGATCGGGGCGCGAGGGTTGGGAGCAGCACGAAGGCGGCGTCTTCGACAGCTTCGAGTTTGGTGTCCTGGGCGTCGGGTACGAAATCCTCCAAGGTCACCACGGCTGAAACGTGTGGCAGCCGTTCGATACGGGTTGCAAGTTGTCGTGCGCTTTCGAGGCCATCGGTCAAAACGTTGAGGCTCCAGGGGAACGCATCGCCATCGGCCAACATTTCGTCCATCAGGCCCACGGAGTGGGTGGAGGGGTCTCGCATCCGCAGTGGGTTCGCGTCGAAATGGACCGCTGGCAGGAGCGCCAGGGCTCCCAGAGTCAGCAGACCGCTCGCGGCGAGCACGGGCCGGGCGTGGCGTACTGGGAATGCCAGGAAGCCTTCGATGCCGGGCGCGCTTTGCGAGGGCGGAGCGACACGGGTTTCGGGGACCCACAGGGTGATCAGCGCCGGCAAGAGGGTCAGATTGGTGAACAGGCCCACGAACATGCCAGCCCCCGCAATGATTCCGAGCTCTGCGACCCCAGCGTATTCCGTGGGCGCGAAGGCGAAGAAACCGATGGCCGTGGTCAGTGCACAGATGGCAAGAGAGCCCCCCACGTCGGCGGCGGCTTGGATCAGTGCATCGTTGGCAGGTCGCGCAGCTCCCAGCTCGTCGCGAAAACGCACGCAGAGATGGATGGCGAAATCGATGGTGAGCCCGATGAACAGCACACCGAAAGCCACGGAGATGAGGTTGAGTCGACCCACCACCAGCGCAGCCACACCGCCCGTCCACGCCAGACCTACGGCGAGAGTCGTCAGGGATGCGAGGACGAGTCTGAGGGAGCCGAGACCGAAAACGAGAATCGCACCTACCGCGCCGAAGGAGCCGATGCCCGCCCAGATCATCTGGGTCGACATGTTGGCCATCTCCTCGTAGGAGAGGGGCAGGACGCCGGTAGCGCGGACATGCACTCCGCTGTCGGGCGTGAGTTCCAGCTCTTCTACGACTTCGCTGAGTTTGGACATGGCCACTTCGGCTGGGTTGAGAGTGCCGAAGTCCACGACGGGTTGAATCAGCAGGAAGCGTCGTCGATCGCGGCGTTCGGTCTCCCGCCCAGTGACGACTTCTGCCCATTCCAGGGGATGGGGTGTTCCAGCCAGAGAGCTGCGGATGACTCCGTCGACGCGATCGAAAATTTCCGAAAGGTCGATGTTCCCTAGCTCCCCATCGATGCCGGCGCGGCTAGCCCGCGAGAGCATGGAGAAGAAGCCCGCCACGCCGACGTCTCGTGTCAGTCTGCTCAGGTAAGGCTGAACGGTGAATAGATTCTCGAGCAACTCCTCGAGTTCGCCCGTCTCGAGGTAGAGCAGGCCGTGGCGCTCGAAGAATTCATCGCCACCCGGTTGGTCGACGCTATCGAAGATTTCGCTTTCTTCTCGCAATCGTTCGGTGAGCCGCCGGGCTGCGACGGATGCCTGGTCTACGGTGGCGCCATCCACCGCGACGATGATGGGGTCGACGAGTTCCGGAAAGCTGGCGTAGAAGTCTTCTCGGAGTGCGAAGAAGGGGAGGTCGTCGGAAAAGAGGTCGTTTTCATTGGTGTGGATGCCCAGCCCCGTGGCGAGCATGAGCATGACGGCTGTGGCGATCGCACAAGCGGTAACGCTGAACCGGGGTTTCCGTACGACGCCCCGCACCCAACCGGCGGTGGCGCGACTCAGGAACTCGTCGAGATTCGAGGTGGTAGGCGATCGGATGAGAGCTCCGTTCGACTGGAGTGCACTCCGGCGTCGGGTAAGGGTCGTCGCCCGGAGGCGGGTGGCTCCAGTTCGTGAGATTCCGGCGTAGCTTCACGATCATCTTAGAGAATCCGACGGCGGGCCGGGTGTTGGATAGGGGAGCGGGCGGCACGAATCCGTGGCCTCTGAGGGATGCGTGCGTGGGCTATTCTCGCCGTGAACCCGGTGGACCGGTCGGCGACCCAGCGCCGCCGGAAAATGGAGTTCGAAGCCCGCATCGGGCTCAGAGCGGAGCAGTCATGGCGGAAAAGATCAATCGAATCAGTTCCCGGATCACCCAGGAGAAGTCGCAGGGAGCCTCACAAGCCCAACTGTTTGCCACGGGTTTGAGCGAGGAGGATATGTCCAAGGCACAGGTGGGCATCTCGAGCGTTTGGTTCGAGGGCAACCCTTGCAACATGCACCTTCTCGAGTTTTCCGAACACGTCAAACAGGGTGTGGAGGATGCGGGTCTGGTGGGGATGCGTTTCAACACCATCGGCGTCAGTGACGGGATCTCTATGGGAACCGACGGGATGAGCTTTTCCCTGCAGTCGCGGGATCTGATCGCCGACTCCATCGAAACCGTGATGTCCGCCCAGTGGTATGACGCCAATATCTCGATTCCCGGATGCGACAAGAACATGCCGGGTTGCTTGATGGCCATGGCTCGGCTCGACCGGCCTTCCCTCATGATCTACGGCGGCACCATCAAACCGGGTCGCTCAAAGAGTGGCGACGTACTGGACATCGTGTCGGCGTTCCAGTGCTATGGAGAATTCATTGCAGGCCGGCTCGACGAGGAGGGCCGGGTCGACGTGGTTCGGAACGCCTGTCCGGGTGCCGGGGCCTGTGGGGGCATGTACACCGCCAATACCATGGCTTCGGCCATCGAAGCCCTGGGCATGTCGCTTCCCTACAGCTCGTCGACGCCGGCTCTGGATTCCGGAAAGGCGGATGAGTGCCATCGGGCCGGGGCTGCGATTCGAAATTTATTGGAGCGAGACCTCAGACCGAGTCAGATCATGACCCGTGCGGCTTTCGAGAACGCCATGGTGGTGGTCACGGTTCTGGGTGGTTCGACCAACGCCGTGTTGCATCTGATTGCCATGGCGAGAGCCGTGGGGATCTCCCTCACTCTGGATGACTTCCAGGCGGTCAGTGATCGTGTTCCCTTTCTGGCCGATCTGAAACCTTCCGGGGCTTTCGTGATGGAGGATCTCCACGAGGCCGGCGGAACGCCTGCACTTCTACGCATGCTGCTCGAACGCGGGGTCATCGATGGAGATTGCATCACGGTCACCGGCCACACGCTGGCCGAAAACGTTGCGGATCTTCCGGGGCTGTCCGATGGGCAGAGGGTCATTCGGGACTGGGACGATCCGATCAAGCAGACCGGACACATCCAGATCCTGCGCGGGAACCTCGCGCCCGAAGGCGCAGTCGCGAAGGTCACCGGCAAAGAGGGCCTGGTGTTCACGGGGCCCGCTGTGGTCTTCGATGGTGAGGAGGCCATGCTCACGGCTTTGGAAGAGGGCCGGATCGAAGCGGGCCAGGTCATCGTAATTCGCTACGAGGGCCCCAAAGGGGGGCCAGGAATGCCAGAAATGCTCACACCGACTTCGGCCATCATGGGTGCAGGTCTTGGAGACCAAGTGGCACTCATCACCGATGGCAGGTTCTCAGGTGGCTCCCACGGTTTCATCATCGGCCACGTCACTCCGGAGGCGCAGGAGGGGGGGGCCATCGCGCTCATCGAAGATGGCGATCTGATCACCATTGATGCCAAGGCCCGTATCCTCGAAGTCGGTGTGGACGATGCCACTCTCGAAGCGCGACGTCGGAAGTTCGTCCCCCCGCCTCTGAAGGCCACGCGGGGCACGCTCTACAAGTACATAAAGAATGTGAAGTCGGCGTCCGAAGGTTGTGTGACCGACGAGTAGAGCAGGTCCTGTAATCTAGGCCGGCAGGTGAGATGAGGGGTGAGTAGCGACGACATGCCGAAGATCTCGATCGTGATTCCCTGCTACAACGAGCGCGAAACCATTGAGCAGCTCATCGACGCGGTGCTGTCTTCTGAGGTCCCCGACAAAGAGGTGGTCGTCGTCGACGACTGTTCGACCGATGGGACTCGTGAAATCCTGCAGGAATCGATTGCTCCTCGGATTCAGCAGCTGCTCTTCCACGACTACAACCAGGGAAAGGGAGCGGCCTTGAGGACTGGTTTCGCGGCCGCCACCGGCGACGTCGTGATGATCCAGGACGCCGACCTCGAATACGACCCGCGCGAGTACCCGAAACTGCTCGCTCCGATCTTGGAAGGGCGTGCAGACGTGGTCTTTGGCTCTCGCTTCGCAGGTGGTGAAGCGCACCGCGTATTCCATTTCTGGCACTCGGTGGTCAACCGAATGCTGACCTTGTTCTCCAATATGTTGACGGACCTCAACCTCACGGACATGGAGGTCTGCTACAAGCTCTTCCGCCGAGAGATCGTCGAAAAGATCGAGATCGAGGAGAATCGTTTTGGGTTCGAGCCCGAAATCACCGCGAAGGTCGCGAAGCTGAACTGCCGGATCTACGAAGTGGGGATCTCCTACGCGGGGCGCACGTACTCCGAGGGCAAAAAGATTGGCTGGAGGGATGGCGTCAGGGCCATCTGGTGCATCGTCAAGTACAATTTATTGCGTTGACGCGCCGCGTCGGCGCTTCCGAGGATCAGCGGATGCCCTCGTTCAAGATCTCCGAGATCCGTCCAAGGGCATCGTCGATGTCCTCTTTTGCGATTTCCAGGTGTGTCACGGCGCGCAAGCGTGAGGCGTCGACGGCATTGATGAGTAGGCTTCGCGTCTTCATCGCTGCTACGAAGGCTGTGGTGTCATCGACTTCGAACATCACCATGTTGGTTTCTGGTTTGCTGCGAACCGTCAAGCCGAGGTCTTCGAGCCCATCGGCCAGGCGGCGTGCATGGGCGTGGTCGTCTGCCAGGCGATCGATGTTGTGGTCCAGTGCATAGATGCCCGCGGCAGCGAGAATGCCCGCCTGTCGCATGCCGCCTCCCAACATCTTTCGAGCTCGGTGTACAAGCATGAGGGTGTCGTGATCGCCACAGATCACCGAACCCACGGGAGCCCCCAGCCCCTTAGAGAGACAGAACGTCACGGTGTCGAAGGGCTCCGCCCACCGGTGGGCGGGAATGCCGGTGGCCACCACGGCGTGTAAGAGCCGAGCCCCGTCCAAATGAAGGCCGAGCTCGTGTTTTCGCGCGGTGGTGGTCACCGCTTGGAGCGTCTCGAAGGGAAAGATTCGTCCTCCAGCGCGGTTGTGTGTGTTCTCGATGGTAACGAGGCGGTGAGGGGCGAAATGGGCTTCGTTTGGAGTCAAGGCGGAGATCAGATCTTCAGGCTCGAATACGCCGGTTTCTTCTCGTCCCAGGGTCTGGATCTGGACCCCCGAAACGGCCGAGGCCGCACCAGACTCGTAGACCAGGACATGTGCGCCGACCGATGCGAGGACCACGTCGCCGGGGTGCGTGAGCGAGTGGATCGATGCCTGATTGCCCAGGGTGCCCGACGGGACGTAGAGGCCGGCCTGTTTGCCCATCAACTCCGCTGCGCGTCTCTGCAACTCGTTGATGGTGGGATCTTCGCCGTACACATCGTCGCCCACTTCGGCGCTCGCCATGGCATCTCGCATGGGCTGCGTCGGGCGCGTCACCGTGTCGCTGCGCAGGTCGATGGTTTTCACGAAAGCGAGTGTAGTGGGGAGCGCTTTGCGACGCAGTGTCACTTCGCTTCTTCCCTCGGAATCGGGATTTGGCGAGACCGATGGGGTAGGGTCCTCGCATGAGCGCGACGGAGAGCACGCGTGAATTCGTGCAGCGCTGGAGGTCGGCGCGTCGCGTGGTCGTGCTCACCGGGGCCGGTCTTTCGACCGCTTCCGGCATTCCCGACTTCCGTTCGCCGGGCGGGCGCTGGGAGAACTATCAGCCCATTCCCTTTCCTGATTTCCTTGCTTCGGAAGAAGCACGTCGCGAGTACTGGCGGTACAAGGGCGAAACCTGGCAGGTGATTCAATCCGCGCAACCGAATGCCGCCCATCAGGCTCTCGCGCGACTTGCCCACGCGGGATGCGTCGAACTGCTGGTGACACAGAATGTAGATGGTTTACACGAGCGCAGTGGTTTTCCGGGCGAGAGTCTCATCAACATCCACGGCACTGACAGCGCGGTTTCATGTGTGGGCTGCGATTTCGCTGAACCTCGTGAGCGTGCCCAGGCGGCCTGGGAGGCGGGTGATGAAGTGCCGCGGTGTGCATGTGGGTCCGCGCTCAAACCCGCAACGATCTCCTTTGGCCAACAACTCGTGGCCGAAGACCTCGAGCGAGCAATGCATGTGGCGGGTGAATGCGAGTTGTTCGTGGCCGTGGGAACTTCACTCGTGGTCAGCCCCATCAACTCGATGTTTGAAGTCGCTGGGAGGTCCGGTGCGGCCACGGCGATTCTGACGGCCTCGGAAACTCCGTACGATGGGTACTGCGACTTTCGATTCAGTGATCCCGTACAGGATCTTCTTCCGCTCGTGGCCCGGCAGGTACTCGCTCGGTGATACAGTGTGGAGGGTGTCACTGTGGCCGTGTGTCATTCGAGATTCATGCGCCTAGGGGCCGCGCCCTCGAATGCAACTGCTCGATCTGCACCATGAAGGGGACGTTGCACTGGATCGTTCCGCGTTCGGCGTTTCGTTTGCTCACTTCGTGGGACGCGCTGGCAACCTATCGGTTCAACACCGGTATCGCGCAGCACCTGTTCTGCAAGGTCTGTGGTGTGCAATCGTTCTACGTGCCTCGCTCCCATCCCGACGGCATCAGCGTCAACGTGCGATGTCTCGAGGGAGTGGACGTTTCCGATTGGGAGATCATTTCGTTCGACGGGCGCGACTGGGAGCAGGCGCGATCCCAGATCGACTGATCGCTCAGATGGAATCAGCGAGGAATTCGCGAATGGCACTGACCACGCGGTCGGGAGCTTCGATGTGGAGGTTGTGTCCCGAGTCGGGGATTTCTACGAGTTGAGCACGAGGAAGTTTGCCTGTCATGGCGAGGGCGCCTTCTCGAGTGAGCAAAGGGCTGTCCTTTCCCCTCAGGATCAGCGCTGGACACATCACGCGCTCCAATGGAATCGGCTCACGCGAGGGCACGGAGAACCAACGTGCGTCGAATTTGAAGCTCCAACGGCCATCGTTTTCCTGGCGAACCGAGTGCTGTGCAACGTGGCGTGTCAGGCTCGGGTCGGCATCCGGCGAGGGTGGCAGGAAGCTGAACCGCTCGACCGCCTCTTCTCGAGTGGCGTAGGTGCGCCGTGTCGCCAGGGCGAGGCGCATCTTGCGGCTCGTCTGACGCTGCCCCCCCCGGGCCGGGTCGATCGCGATGACAGCTTCGCTGCGTCCATGTTCTCCTGCGTGATCCAAGGCGATTCGAGCCCCCAGGGAGTGACCCAACAGCACTGCCATGGGAGCCCCGAGCCAGGCAAGGAGTGCTTCGAGATCACGGTGGAACGCCCCCACTTCGACTTCCCGGGGAGCATCTGAATCTCCGTGGCCGCGGAAGTCCAGGGCGATCACCTCGAAACCCTGCGTAAGAAGAGGGGCTAGGTGATCCCACCAATGAGCGTTGGCACCGCCTCCATGAAGCAGGATCAGTTTGCGTTGGCATTCGGGATCACCGTGCCGAAGCGCGTGGAGTCGGACCCCGTCTAGATTTGATGTCGTGAAACGTTGCGAACGGGTCTTCATCTCGAGGCCATCTCTTGGTGTTTTCGCTGGACAGGACCATGATCCAACTGGGGAGGAAACCGCTCGGGTGCAGAAAAAACCACGTATTTGGGGCTCTGGATAGCGATTTCGGCCATTTTATGCCTGTCAGTGGCTCGAAAAGATCCTATGATCCGGCCGCTAGGCCCACGACGTGATGGGATGTCGTGGTGTCTTCCCTTTCTTGGGATTCGTCCCTTTGAATTGGGGGGCGCCGAATCATCGGCGTAGCCTCGGCTTTCGCGCAGGCGCGAATTTCGAGGTCAATGAGAGAGGACATTCGGAGGAACCAATGGCAGCAAAGAAAAAGAAGAAGAAGGCCGCCAAGCGCGGTGGAGGTGAACTCATCATCTCCAAGGCTCGCACCAAGGCTGCGACTCGCAAGTGCAACGTAGGTGGTGAGTTTTATGGTGCGCTCGACAAGGCTGTGCGCCAGATGATTGCGGATGCCGAGGCTCGTGCCGTCGGCAACAAGCGCAAGACGCTCAAGCCGGTCGACCTCTAGGGGAGCCGCTGCTTGTTCGATCGGGGGCCCGCTGGCGAAAGCCGGCGGGCCCTTCGTGTTTCAGACAAGGAGATGGGCGGCCGGCCGGTGCCGGCGAGAGAGGTTTGGGGTGCCGAGGGTCAGGGTTCCGCGGAGGATTCTGTGGTCTCGGGTTTAGCCTCTTCCGGGTGGAGGTTCGCGCCGACGCTGAAAAGTCGCTCCATGGTGACGAACCGCAGGACCTCGACGGGATCCGAGGCGTTCTCGCGGCTTACATAGTCGAGGCCCAGGCTCGCGAAACGAGCCGCCTTTTCGATGGCTCGCGGTGTGCTCGTGGCATCGGCGAGGTCGAAACGATCTGCCACAGCGATCTTGTTTGCCAGGGCTACGAAGGAGAAGAAAGCCGAGCGGCGTTCTTCGTCCCCGAGTCGGGAGATCGCACCGAAGATGGAGAAGCCTCCGTCGCTGGCTTCGGGAAGCCCGGTGATCCAAACTGGAAGTCGCCATTCGCCCACGCTGAGCAGCTGCGTTGTGCGGTCGATCCGAGCGCGTTGCCCGGGCTCGATGAAGCGATAGATCCCCATGGCATCTTCCCAAGGGAGGAACCCGAGGTCCTGAAGGCGCGCGTTTCTCCAGCGCAGCGCCCACTCTTCATTCTCACCGTCGGGTTCCCAGGTGACACCCTGCATCATGCGGAAGTAGGTCCAGTAGTCATTTTCGAACAGGCTCCGAAGCATCCGGGTCACCGTCGCGAGTTCGTCCTTCGGATCATGGGGCACGTAGTAGAACTGACCGTCCAGGGTCTGACCGCCCACCGGAGGTTCCCAGTCTTCGTCGTCGCGCGGGGGTTTCTGGTCGCATTGGATACGCGATTTCAAGAACAGCACGAGAAGTTCCGCGTCCAGAGTGCGGATCGCTTGTTGGAAGCTTTCGGGACTCGTCCCCGAAAGCGCTTCGACCCAGGAATCGAGGACGGCGCGGTCGGGCACCGTGCCTCGCCAAGCATCGAGATCGACGCAGCTGTTGACCTGCTCGGGTGTCGCGTGTTCAAGGATCCAGCCAGCATCGGCGAGGCCGATCTGCTTCACGGTGAAGCAAAGTTCGGCTTCTGGAAGAGCGGCAATCAGGGCCGCGGGCTCGTGGGAAAGCTCGAGTAGAGCCGATCGTCGTGCGAGGGGTGTCTCGCAGACCAGTATTGCCGCCTCGTCTACGTCCAGCGCATTCCACTCCCGCTCGGCGGCGTTCCGGTCGCGTCGTGCGAGGGCGAGGATTTCTCGCGTCTGGGAGGGGGGCTTGGGCGGTTGAAGCATTGCGGGAAGACTAGCAACGCGTACCCCGGTGGCCCGGTCTCGAGCCCTCGAACCGCCGCCGGCGCCCAGCCTCAGGTCGCCTATGCTGAGCCCGTGCTGACGATCTCCACATTCCGTGAGTGCCTGAACGGCCGCGAGCCGCGAGTCCTGCCCGTCGAAGGCAAGCGTCTGGCCGCGGTGGCCATCGTTCTACGGGTCCGAGGCGGTCGACCCGAGGTGCTCTTCATCGAGCGGGCACAGAAGGAGGGGGATCCCTGGTCGGGTCACATGGCCTTCCCGGGGGGACGGGTGGAGCCCGGCGATTCCGATTCTCGCAGGGCGGCTGAGCGAGAGACTCTCGAAGAGGTAGGCGTGGACCTCGCGGGAGCGGAATGGCTCGGCCGGATCGACGACATGGAGGGCCATCACGCCGCCGACTCCCGCATGCTGGTTTCCGCTTTTGTCTTTCATCTGGCCGACGCAGGCGAGCCCTCGCCCAATCACGAAGTGCGCGAGGCCTTCTGGTTTCCCGTCGAATCCCTGCTCGAGCCCGAACGGCACGTTGTCTATTCGATGGAACGGCTGGGAACCTGGAGATATCCCGCCATCGTGGTCGGTCATCCCCAGCGGCACCGGGTCTGGGGCCTGACCTACAAATTTCTGGAGGTCCTGCTCGAGGCCGTCGGGAGCGCTCTTCCGGATCGCTGGCAGGAGACTCCCGAGATCGCGCGTCCCCCCCGCCGCTCCCGCTGAAGTATTTCGGCTCGCTTCCCCATGGAGGTCAAGCGTGCGGGTCTGTGTCGTGCTGAAATCCCGGACAGTTCCGGACAGGAAGAGACGGGTAGCGACGGAACCTGGGGTCATCTCCCGCTCTCTGGCAGCGCCAGAAGGTCTGTCCGCGAGCACTGGTCTGTCGTTGAGCGAAGTGGCAAGTCGAGCATTGTCCGACGCGTGGATCGTCGGCCCGTTTCATCCGGTTCCTGGGGTCAGGCGGGTCGCCCACGGTGCGGCTCCGAGTTTCGGCTGCGTTGCGAGTGCAGGGAGGACAGGCAGTCTACAATCCCAGGCATGGAAGACCGAGGGCCGTCCAAGGGTTTCATGGGAGCACTTCGGAGCCTCATACGCAGTCTGATCCGCCTCGAACGGGTGTTGGATCTGATGGAACGGGTTCTCGGAGAGCGGACCGGTAGGCGCGCTGAGCCCGAAATGTTCCAGCGGCATCTGGCGGCCCGTTGGGCGGTGGCCCATGGTGCAGGCCGTCTGATCCCGATCGTGGCCCCGGACCCCTTCGACCTCGAGGATCTGGTTGGGGTCGAGCGCAGCGTCACACGGTTGGTGGACAACATCGAGCAGTTCGTGGAGGGCTACACCTACAACCACACCCTGCTTTACGGCGACCGGGGAACGGGGAAGTCCTCGGCGGTGAAGGGATTGTTGAGTCGGTTCGGGGGACGCGGGTTGCGGGTTGTGGAACTGCACAAAGATCACCTCGAAGATCTCCCCGACGTCTTCGATCAACTGCGTGAATTGCCCTGGCGTTTTCTGCTGTTTTGCGACGATCTGTCCTTTGACTCGGGGGACTCGCGCCATCGAGAGCTCAAGGCGGCGCTGCAGGGCAGCCTGGTGGCTCCGCCCTCCAACGTGTGCCTGGTCGCCACCAGCAATCGCCGTCATCTGTTGTCCGAGTCCATGCAAGACAACCAGGCCGCGCGGCTCGACGAGGCCGGTGAACTCCGTCTGGGCGAAGGAGTCGAGGAGAAGCTGGCCCTCTCGGACCGCTTCGGCATGGTGCTGGGTTTCTACAGCTTCAATCAGGCCACCTACTTGGAGATCGTCCGTCACTACGCGAACAAGGCTGGCGTCGAGTCGGATCCAGAGGCACTGAAGCTGAGCGCTCTACGCTGGGCACTGGATCGATCGAGTCGCTCGGGGCGGACGGCCAAGCAGTTCGTAGACGATCTGGCAGGAGCGCAGGCGCTGGACCGCAATCGGGCCCGCTAACCGGACCGCTGGCTCCGGCGTTCGGCTCTGCGCCCCACGGCGGACGGCTCGGTCACCTCCCCAGAATCAGGAGATGATCTTCAGCTCGCGACCGACCTTGGCAATGGCTTCCAGGGCGAAGTCGAGGTGCTCGCGCTCGTGGGTGGCCATGTAGGAGGTCCGGATCATGGCGCGACCTTCGGGGACCGCCGGTGAAACGACCGGATTGACGAACACGCCTTCTTCTTCGAGACGCTTGGTCATTTTGTAGGCCAGCCAATCGTCGCCCACGACCACTGGAATCACCGGGGACTGGGTCTCGCCGGTGTCAAACCCGAGGCCTCGGAGCTCGTGCTTCATGTACAGGGTGTTTTCCCAGAGTTGCTTGCGCCGCTCGGGCTCCCGCTGGACCAGTTCGAGTGCCTTCGTGGCCGCGGCGACCGAGGCCGGCGGCGGGGCTGCGCTGAAAATTTCAGCACGAGCGGTGTGCTTGATGTAGTCGATGGGGGCTGCATCACCTGCGATGAAGCCTCCCACGGTGGCCAGGGACTTCGAAAAGGTCCCCATGACCAGGTCGACTTCATGGTCGAGGCCGAAGTGCTCGGCGGTTCCACGCCCGTACTCGCCGAACACTCCCAGACCGTGCGCATCATCCACCATCAGCCGGAAGCCGAAGCGGCGTTTGAGTGCAACGATGTTGGGCAGATCTGCGAGATCGCCTTCCATCGAGAACACTCCGTCGACCACCACGAGCTTGCCTTTTTCCGGGTCAGCCTCTTGGAGCTTCTTCTCGAGATCCTGGGTGTCATTGTGTCGGAACTTGTAGCTGCGCCCGAATCCAAGGCGGCAACCATCGATGATGGAAGCGTGGTCGAGGGAGTCCAGGAAGGCGAGGTCGGATCTTCCGAGCAGGCAGGACAGGACGCCGAGGTTGACCTGCATCCCGGTTGCGAAAATCAGGGCCGCATCGCGGTTCAGGAACTCGGCCAGTTTCTGCTCGAGGGCGGCGTGTAGGTCGAGGGTTCCATTGAGGAGGCGCGAGCCTGCACAACCGGTTCCGTACAACGCGAGCGCCATGGCGGCAGCGTCTTTAACCTCGGGATGGCAGGTCAGTCCCAGATAGTTGTTTGATCCCAGCATCACGAGGTCTCGCCCCTCGTGAGAAACGACGGGACCCTGGGCCGACGTAATCGTGCGGTAGTAGGTGTACACGCCGGCTTCGCGAATCAGCGAAGAGCGATCGTACTCGGTGCACTTGTCGAATACGTCCATACCCTGCCTCCTACGGATCGGGCCTGAGGGGGTGGCGGATTCTACCCCGTACGACCGCGGCGTCTCTATCTCGAATTCATCTGCACTTCGGAGCGCGCAATCTGCGTATCGGTCGGCCGTGCCGGATCCTGATGCGTGGGGGATTTTCTCTCGGCCTACGGTCACCGAGTAGCGGCGGGAAGTTAACTCAGGTTGTCGCAAGTCATCAGCCATCCTCGAGAACGCATCTGGGTGTTTTAAGACACGAAAATAACCCATTTGGGGGTGATGATTGCTCGCTTCTGTGGAGGTCGCTGGGTTAGACTCAGCCGGCCCAAGATCCCGGGTGCCGGTAGGGGCCCTGCAGGCTCCGTTTGCGTCCCTTGGGATCGAGGCTGGGACCGAGCCTGAAACTGGCGCGTGAGCGAGAACCCAACGCCGCAGTTCGGCGATGGCGGAACACGCGAAACGACGCTCGTCTGCCCAGGAAGTCGGGCGCCACTCTTTGACACAACTTCCCCTCCACCTCTACCCAGCACTCCCCAACCGCGACCACGCAAGGATTCGCTTTCCGCAGGATATGCCCCTCACAACTTCCATACTCTCCTGGTTCGTCACGGTTGCTCTGCTGCTTCTGGTGGGTGCTCACGCGTCCAGCGCCGCTCCCGCTGGCAGTTCCCTCGAGTACGCGGAGTTCGACGATTCGCTGTTCGATGAGGAATTCGAACTCGATGCGGACAATGATGCGGATGTCGATCCCTTCGAGAGGACCAACCGGCTTCTGTTTGGTTTCAACCAGGGCGTCGACACCTTTTTCTGGCGGCCGCTGACCAGTGTCTACCGCACGGCGGTCCCCCGTCCCGTGCGCCGGGGCTTGTTCCGAGCGCTGGAAAATCTGCGCGCGCCCGTGGTTCTCGTCAACCAGCTCTTGCAGGGTCGCACCCGCGACGCAGGTGAGACACTGGGTAGCTTCGTGTTGAATTCAACCGCTGGGATCGGGGGGCTGTTCGATGCCGCAGAGGAGGTTGGCTGGGATCCTGGTGACGAGGACTTCGGTCAAACCCTGGCGCGTGCCGGTGTGAAGCCGGGGCCGTACATCGTCGTGCCGCTGTTCGGGCCCAACACGGTCCGCGACGGTGTGGGCAGCCTCATCGACATCGCCTTCGATCCAGCTACCTATCTGCTCGGGCCGATTCAGGGGCTGTTCATCAGTGCCCCCAAGGGTTTTGCGAAAAAAGACCACACCGCCGATTCTCTCGACGAACTCGAGAGGTCTTCTGTGGATTTCTACGCGGTTTTGCGAAGTGCCTATCTTCAGAACCGAGCCGCGCAGGTCAACGACGACACTCCTTGATGCAATTCACTCGGGTTCCCCTGGAGTTTGCGGAGTTCGGGAGTCATGGATGAGGCGGTGCACGATCCGGAGAGGGTTGGAGGCGCTGCGGGTGGGGGCGGATTGAGTTGGGAAGGTGGCTCCAGGGCGGTTGGGCTGCCGTGACCGGACTCCTGGTCATGGCGAGCGTCGCGTCGGGTCCCCCGTCCGGCTGGGCGATCGGCCCCGCTCCCAGCAGTCCGATTCAAGTCGTGGAAAGGCTCCACGAGGCGCTGATCACCACCATGAAGTCGTCGGATGAACTCGGCTACGCGGGGCGCTATGCGGCCCTCGAGCCGGTCCTCGCCGATTCCTTCGACGCCGGTTTCATGAGCCAGAAGTCCGTGGGACGCCATTGGAAAGTGCTGGATGACTCCGCGCGACGACGCCTCATGTCGGCTTTTTGGACTTACACCGTGGCCAACTACGCCGGTCGGTTCGACGGCTACACGGGAGAAGAGTTCGTCTCCTTGGGCGAGGAGGAATCGTCCCATGGCACGCGGCTGGTGCGCACGCGACTTCGGGTCCCCGAGGGTGAGGTTGTCGAACTCGACTATCGGCTGCGCCCGGTCGATGGCGGTTGGAAGGTCATCGACATGTACCTGGATGGAACGGTGAGCGAACTCGCCCTCCGCCGCTCCCAGTACTCCTCGCTGATTCGGCGGGAGGGCGTGGAGGCCCTGATTGCCGCCCTGGAGGCCAAGGTCCGCGACTTTGCTGCGGGTGAGGTCTCATCGGACTGAGGTGGACGCTCAGGCCAGGACGAAATCACACACCGCCTGGGTGAATTCCGCGGGGTTGTCGGTGGCAACGGAGTGGGCGGCCTGGGGCACGATGGCCAGCTGACCGTTCTGAAGCACCTCGTCCACCATGCGATCTGCCACCTCAGGCGACAGGATGTCCGATGCCGCACCCCGGATGACCAGGGTGGGGCAGGGGATTCTTGCCAGGGCGTCCCACATCTCCCGGCTCTGGGCCTGCTCGTGTTCGGCGGCCTGGGTCGGATCGTCCGCCGTGACCCCGACGCCTCGCAAGGCGGGGTCGATCTTCAGCTCGAACATACCGTCGTTGCAGGGTTTCAGTCCGTATCGCGCCATCCTCAAGAGCGCGTCGCGTTGGCCCGCGGGGTAGTGGAGGCTGAGTTGGGCTGCGTATTCCTCGATGCTCGCGAAGCGCGGACTGCGATCCTCCTCGATCTCGCCACGGATGCGGGTGGTTCCACGGGGGTCTACCTCCGGCCCGATGTCTACGATCACGAGGCCTGCCATGCGTTCCGGGTGACGGCCAGCGAACAGCGTGGCGACCCGGCCGCCCATGGAGAAGCCGATGATCACGAGCCGGTCGATGTCCAGGGCCCTCGTCAGGGCTTCGACATCTTCGACCATGGAGTGCACGTCGTAGCGGCTCTCGGGGTCGTGATCGGAATCCCCGTGGCCGCGCTGGTCGAGGGCCAGTACCCGATAGTGGGGGGCCACCTTCGGCGCGAAGTCGTCCCAGAGGTGAGCCTCGTTGCCGAAGCCGTGGAGGAGGAGCATGGGCACTCCCTCGGTGCTCCATTCCAGCAGGTGCAGTTCGAGGCCGTGGGCGGCCCGGATACGTCGAGAATGGGGTTCCATACTTCCCATGATATCCGAGAGGAGCTCCACCCAGGGAGGGGAACCCGCCGCCCCCGGCCACCCTGGTCAAGCCTCGTGCGTACCCTTAAGCTGACGCTTCGTGCCCGCGGATCGCGACATCACCGACTGCATCGACGCTCACTTCGAACGCAGCGTGCAGGATCTGATGGAACTCGCCCGAATCCCGGGCGTCTCCGCCGCTGGTTTCGATCCAGCGGAGCTGGTCCGCTCGGCGGAGCACGTGGCCGGGTTGCTCGAAACCGTGGGTCTCGATGCGGTGGAGATCCTGCGCATGGGCGATGCCCATCCCTACGTGGTGGCGGAGTGGCTGGGTGCGGGTCCCGATGCACCCACCGCCCTCATCTACGCCCACCATGACGTCCAGCCTCCCGGATTTGAGGACCGCTGGCTCACACCCGCCTTCGAGCCGACACTGCGTGGCGATGGTCGGCTCTACGGGCGCGGTGTGGTGGATGACAAGGCGGGTCTGCTGCTCCATGTGGCTGCTTTGCGCGCCTGGTTCGAGATCCGGGGAGGGCCACCCATCAATGTGAAGCTGCTGGTGGAGGGTGAGGAGGAGATCGGTTCCGAGCATCTGGCCGAATTCCTGGCCGCTCACCGTGAGCGACTTGATTGTGATGTCCTGGTGTTGTCGGACACCGCCAACCTCGCCACAGGCGTACCGTCACTGACGACCTCCCTACGCGGACTCGTTGCCGTCGATGTGCACCTGAAAGCCCTGGATCACTCCATCCACAGTGGGATGTGGGGAGGGCCCGTTCCCGACGCGGCGACGGCCTTGGTGAAGTTGCTCGGACAGTTGGTGGATGAGGACGGGGAGATCGCCGTCCCGGACCTTTGCGATGACCTGCCAGCGCTGACCCAACGGGTGCGCTCGGAACTCGAAGCGCTGCCTTTCGACGCCGACGCCTTTCGTGCCGACGCGGGGATGTGGCCGGAAGGGCAATTCACCGGGTCGTCGGGTGGGGTGTATGAGCGACTCTGGCATCGACCCTCGCTGGCGGTCACGGCCCTCGAGGGGATGCCCATGGCATCGGCTGCCAATCAGCTCATGGCCGAAGCCCATGCGCGCGTGGGTGTTCGGGTCGCCCCCGGCCAGGATCCCGTTCGCGTGAGCGATTGTCTGGTCGAGTTTCTTCGCCGCCACACGCCCTTCGGGGTGCATTTGGATCTACGGGTGGCCACGGCGGTTCCGGGCTGGCGGATCGATCCGGAAGGGCCAGCCTTCGATGCCGCCCTGCGCGCCATGGCGGCGGGGTTCGGTCGTGAACCGGTTCTGATCGGCTGTGGTGGATCGATTCCCTTCGTGGGTCCTTTCAGCGAAGTCCTCGGGGGAATCCCGGCGCTTCTGGTCGGCCTGGAAGATCCGCCCTGCAACGCTCATGGGGAGAACGAGAGTCTGGACCTCGAGGATTTCCGCAAGGCTGCCCATACCTCAGCGCACCTGCTTGCCGAATTGGCGTCGCTGCCGCATTGAGGTCCCGGGGCGCCTTCGGGGTTCCCTTCGTGCGCTACGTTTCGGCGTCTGGGAGGATCCATGCCTACCATCGAGACCACCCCCGAGTTGGTAGGGAAGGTCTATCGGAGCCTCGAGCAAGCCCTCTCCATCGTGCGAGAGCGCCTCGGTCGCCCCCTGACCTACGCGGAAAAGATTTTCCTCGGCCATCTGGAATCTCCGGCCGACGCCGAACTGGTCCCCGGACGTAGCTACATGCAGACCCGCCCGGATCGGGTGGCGATGCAGGACGCGACGGCACAGATGGCGGTGCTTCAATTCATGCTGGCCGGGCGCCGGGAAACTGGGGTGCCGACCACCATTCATTGTGACCACCTGATTCAGGCCCACACGGGTGCCGCGGCTGACATGGACACCGCCTCGACGACCAATGGCGAGGTCTATGACTTCCTGAAGTCCGCCGCGGCCCGCTACGGAATCGGGTTCTGGGGGCCTGGCGCCGGAATCATCCACCAGGTGGTGCTCGAAAAGTACGCTTTCCCCGGCGGCATGATGATTGGTACCGATTCCCACACCCCCAATGCGGGAGGACTTGGGATGTTCGCCTGCGGGGTTGGGGGTGCCGACGCCGTCGACGTGATGGCGGACTTCGCCTGGGAGGTCCTCTATCCGAAGGTCGTGGGGATCCGTTTGACGGGGTCCCTGAATGGATGGACGGCGCCCAAGGACGTGATTTTGAAGGTCTGCGAGACCCTCACCGTCAAGGGTGGGACGAATCGGGTGATCGAATACTTCGGCCCAGGTACGAGATCCATCAGCGCCACAGGAAAGGGCACCATCACGAATATGGGTGCCGAGTTGGGAGCCACCACGTCGATCTTCCCCTACGACGAACGCGTGGCCACCTACCTGAAAGCGACGGGCCGTGAGGAGATTGCGGATCTCGCTGACGCTCACGCGCCGATGCTACGGGCTGACCCTGAGGTCGAGGAAGATCCCCACCGCTTCTTCGACGAAGTGGTCGAGATCGATCTGTCGACCCTGGAGCCCCACATCGTGGGGCCCCATACACCCGACCTGGCCAGGCCTGTGTCGCGCATGGCCGCCGACGTCGAGAGCGAGGGATACCCGGACCCCCTGACGGCGTGTCTGATCGGTAGCTGCACCAACTCCTCTTACGAGGATCTCGAACGGGCCGCCGACATCGCTCGCCAGGCGCAGCGCCGGGGGCTCTCTGCCCGTGCCAGGTTGTTCATCACCCCCGGCTCGGAACAGATCCACCGCACCATCCAACGCGACGGCCAAATGAGCGTGTTCTCGGACATTGGGGGGACGGTGCTCGCCAACGCCTGCGGTCCGTGTATCGGACAGTGGAAGCGGGACGACATTTCCGAAGGGGAGAACAACTCCATCCTCACCTCGTACAACCGCAACTTCCGCAAACGCAACGATGGGAACGCCTCTACCCACTCGTTCATCAGCAGCCCGGAAATCGTCGTCGCCTATTCTTTGGTAGGTCGGCTGTCCTTCAACCCTTTGACGGACTCCATCGAAGGTCCGGATGGCCAACCCTTCATGCTCGATCCGCCCGCTCCTGCTCCGGAAGTTCCCGACGCGGGGTTCGTGCAGAGCTTCGAAGGTTATCTGGCACCGCCCCCCGACGGCGAGGGTGTGGAGGTGGAGGTCCAGGCGGACAGCGTGCGGCTCGAGCTCCTCGAGCCCTTCCCGGCCTGGGACGGTGCAGATTTCGAGAATCTCCCGCTGCTCCTCAAGGCCCGGGGCAAGTGCACCACGGACCACATTTCCCAAGCGGGTCCCTGGCTGCGGTATCGCGGACACCTCGATCGAATCAGCGACAACATGTTTCTGGGAGCGGTGAACGATTTCACTGGTGAGGTCGGTTGTGGGCTGGATCAGCTGACCGGTGAGAGGGGCGAGAAATTCCCGGCCATCGCCCGCCACTACAAGGCGGAAGGCCTGCGCTGGGTGGTGGTGGGAGACGAGAACTACGGCGAGGGCTCGAGCCGTGAGCACGCGGCCATGTCGCCCCGCCTGTTGGGTGCTGCCGCGGTGTTGGTTCGCAGCTTTGCCCGCATCCATGAATCCAATCTCAAGAAACAGGGCGTGTTGCCGCTGACCTTCGAGAATCCCGCCGACTACGATCTCGTACAGGAGACCGACCGCGTGAGTATCTCGGGGCTCACGGAACTCGCGCCCGGCTCACCCATCACGGTGACCCTCCACCACGGGGAGGGCGAACCGGACGAGTTCCAAGCCCTTCACACCCTGAACGAAGACCAGATTGCCTGGTTCCGGGCTGGATCGGCGCTGAACCTGCTTCGCCAGCAGGCTTAGTCGCAGCGTTGCCGGAGTCCGGGTGAGTTCCGACGTCTTCGATCGGATTCGCAGTTCTTGTGGGCACGTCGCCCTCGCAGCCGAATCCGTGGAGATTCTGGACGCCGGCCTCGATGCGCTGGTTGGCGAGTTCATGGCCTCCAGCCGGGAGATCGTCGCAGATCCGGCTCAACGGCCCCTGGCGAACGAGGCACAGACCCTCGCTTTCGTGGTCACCCTCAACGCCATCAATTTTGGGTCCGGCTATTTCCCAGATCTGAACAAGCGGCCTGGGATGTCGGGCTACTTCACCATCGCGACTTGTCTCGAGGAGCTCTTTCAAAGCCAGGGCGGCTGGAGTGCTCGCGAACTCTCCGCGCTGTCACCGGCGGTGTGTGCTCGGGTCTTCGGCCAGAGTCCGGGTTCGGATGGGGCCACCGAATTGATGGGCTGGTTTGCCCGGGCCCTGAATGATCTGGGTGATTTCCTGCTCGAGGGCTACCAGGGTCGCTTCGAAGGCCCTGTGGAGGAATGCCGGCGCTCGGCCGCAGCTCTGGTGGAGATCCTGGCGCGGATGCCGCTGTACGGGGACGTGTCCCAGTACGGTTCCATTGAGGTGCCGTTCTACAAGCGCGCTCAGTTGACCGCTTCCGATCTCGCGCGGGCGTTCGAGGGGAAGGGGTTCGGGGCGTTTGACGATCTCGAGCGTCTGACCCTGTTTGCCGACAACCTGGTGCCCCACGTTTTGCGCCGAAGCGGGGTGCTTCGCTACTCCGCCGACCTCGCCGGTCGCATTGATCGCGAAGAGCTCCTGGTCGCCGGCTCACCTCCCGAGGTCGAGTTGCGTGCCTGTGCGGTCCACGCTGTCGAGCGTTTGGTGGACGCGCTGGCTCGCACGGGAGCCCAGGTGTCGGCTCGTGACCTCGATGGTTGGTTGTGGGGACGTGGCCAGGCCCCCGAGATCAAGGCAACGCCTCGCCACCGCACGCGGACGAGCTATTACTGAACCCATGACCGGGAGGCGGCGCGTGATCGACGGAACTCTGATCCTGATGCTGGTGCTGTTGGCCGCCATGGCAGCCCTGGCTCATCTGAAGGGTGGATCCGAGCTGCTCGGGCGGGGTTTGGGGGACGGGGCGTCGTTGCTGTTGCGGTTTGCGCCCGTGATCGTCATTTCGTTCCTGGCCGCCGGCTTCGTCGAGACCCTGATTCCCCAACAATGGGTCCGCGACACGTTGGGAGATGGCTCGGGTTTTCAGGGCATGCTCATCGCTTCGGGGGTGGGGGCCATCACGCCGGCGGGCCCCTTCGTCTCCATGCCCATCGCAGCCGTCATGGTGCGTTCTGGTGCGGGTGTCGGCACCATCGTCGCCTACCTGGTGGGCTGGTCACTGCTATCCCTGCACCGCCTGGTTGCTTGGGAGATTCCCGTGCTGGGCTGGCGGTTTGCGCTGTTGCGCTTCGGGATCTGTCTGGCGCTGCCCCTCGTGGCGGGCCTGCTGGCGCGGGCTGTCAGCCGGGCTTTGCCGTTTCACTGAACCGAAGGCGATGGGTCTGCGGTGAGGGACCTTCGAGAGTCGCTGATCGCGAGAGTCGCCAGATCGCCTGGACGAGGATTTCGCGGGACTCGTTGGAAAGCGGGGTCGAGCGCAAGCTGCGTCGCGCAGCCGCTTCGATGTCTTCTCTTGCGAGATCTCGAGGCAGTCGCGGGATGAGGCCAGCGATTCGATCGCCGATGCGAAGCAGCGCAGGCCGCAGCTCGTCCTCCAGATCCGCTGCAGGCCCGGCGGGGGTGCCCGATGGGCTCCGGAGTGTGGTCCGCTGCACTTGCTTGGCGGCCTCCATCTGTGCCTGAAAGAAGTCCTGGACAGCCGCGGGCGGAGGAAGCCATCCCCCGTGTTGGGTGACGGCGCGTTCGACCGCGGCCGCAGCAGTGGCCAGTACCACGACTTCGCGCGCGGGGACCTCAAAGGGGAGCCCGGCGCGCTGCTTGGCCACCGCGATGGCAGGCATCAGGGCCAGGCGCTCATCGATAGCGGCGAAAAGTGCCTCCAGCGGGGCTGCAGTGGCGCCCATCGGCTCGGCGGCTTTGCCGAAGGCTTGGAACCGCATGCGGGCCAGGGTCCCATCGGCTTCGCGGGCCATCAACCAGCGGTCGAGTTGCCCAGCGAGCGCTGTCAGTTCCGGGCGCAGGAGAGGTGCCTTGCGGTCCAGAGTGAACGGTCCGAGTGCCTCGAAGCCTTCGGCCTCGGCTAGCCAGACGGGTGCCTCCAGGCTGTCACTGACGGCAGCGTCCACCTTGCGCTCCACCAGGGTCTCGAGCACGGCCTGGTTGTCGGGAATCACCACGAGAGTGGCCTTTGGGTAATGTTTCTCGGCCACCCTTTGCAGATGCCCCCCTGCGTTGACCGCGATGCGGAGTCCGGGTTGATTTGCGCGCTTGGGGTCGCGCCAGCCCAGGCTTCGGGGCACGAGCAGGACTGCACCCGTCTCGGCCACTGGAAGGCTGAAACGCCCCGCAACAGAGCGCTCGGGCCGCACCGTGATGCCGCTCATGGCGACATCGAACCGCTCGTCGGCCAGGTCCGGGAGCAGCTCCGGCCAACGGAAACTCACGAATTCGGGCGACCTTCCCATACTTTTTGCCCACGCGCGTGCGAGCGCCACGTCGAAGCCGTGGAGCCCGCCACGTTCGTCACTGAAGGGCGCGTAGTCGCCGCTGGTGCCCACGAGCAGATCCGGGGGCCTGGCCCCCTGCGCACCCGCGATGCCGGGGGGGGCTGCGCTGGTGAGTGCCAAGATCACCAAACCCACCCCCAAAGCCCTGGATCTGCGGAGAGGATGGAAGTCGAAGTGGGGAGAGCGGCACGCTCGGGGGCGGCGTGCAGGGTGCCGGAAGCGTGGGAATCGGAGGGGAGGCGGGTTCACGGATCCGAGCCTAGCCGAGGCCCTGTGCATCGCTCGTTTGACCCCGTGCCGCTTTTTGCATAAGGTTCGGCGCTCATTGGGTTTCTGGGGGGTCTCCCGGGTCCGGTGTGCGGCGGGTCTTTCGGCGGGCCCGTTCACATGGGTCCGGTTCTGGAGCACGGAACGCGCAGCCCGAGAAGCTGCACTCCGGGAGTCCAGGTCGGGTACGTCGCCGCCCCGAATTTCTTGGGAAGCGAAGGCTCTGCTACGCCGTTGGGCAAGCCCTGTGCTGGAGGCTCATCGCCATGCTGTCTATCGAGGACATTGAACCGGGCGTCCAAGTCACTCACAAGAACACCGGTCTTCGCTACAAGGTCGTGGATTCGGGCGACGACGAGGTTCTGCTTTCTCCCGAATCATCCGATCTGACCGATCTGGTCGTGCCCATGAAGTTGTTCCGCGAGGAGTTCGTGTTGACCGATCGGTACAACGCGCCCCGCGGTCGAGGGCGGGGTCGGGGTAGCCGATCGCGCCGCAATGCTGCGCCGGCGACTCCGTCGGGGCCGAAGGTCAAGGGTCGGATCAAGAAGCTGGTTCGTGACCGTGGCTTCGGGTTCGTGCGCGGCGATGACGGTAAGGAGGTCTTTTTCCATCGGTCGGGCCTTGGAGCCACAGACTACGACTCGCTGTCAGAGGGCGATGTGGTCGAGTACGTGGTCCAGGAGGGCCCCCGGGGTGCCCGGGCCGAGAACGTCCGAGCCATCATCGGCGAGTGAGGCGCCCTCGCTGTGGATCAGCCAGATCCGTAGCGGTGGACGATGGGAAGGCGTCGGCCAGAACCGAAGGCCTTGCGCGAGGTCCTCAGCACCAGAGGCGACTGACGCCGCTTGTATTCGTTGCGGTCGACCCGTTGAACCACGCCGCGGATCACGTCCTCACCGACCCCGGAGGGCGGCACGATGCCAGTGGTTCCGAGCCTACCCTCCACGGTCTGCTGAAGGATGGCGTCGAGCACGTCGTAGTCGGGCAGGTCATCACTGTCCAGTTGCCCGGGGGCAAGTTCTGCCGAAGGTGGTTTCTCCAGGGTGCCGCGGGGAATCCTCTCCCCGTCGCGGTTGGCGAGGTGGGCCAGAGCGTAGACGTCTCGCTTGAAGACATCGCCCAACACACCCATTCCACCGACGGTATCGCCATAAAGCGTGCAATAGCCCACCGATAGCTCGCTCTTGTTGCCCGTGGCGATCACCAGACGACCCTCGGCGTTGGAGACTGCCATCAGCAGAGCGCCGCGGATCCGAGACTGGATGTTCTGCTGAGCGATCCCGAAGTCCTCCTTGTCGCCGAAGAGGCTTCGGAAGATCTCGCGATAGGACTCGTAGACGGGGGTCACGTCCACCGTGCGAACCTCAATCCCGAGGTTCGCACCCAGGGCGAGAGCATCGGCGACGCTGTGATCCGATGAAAAGGGCCCCGGCATGGCGATGCCCAGCACGCGATCCGCTCCCAGAGCCCGTTGGGCCAGATGTGCGGTGACCGCGGAGTCGATCCCACCTGAAAGGCCCACCACTGCGCCAGGTGGGAGTCCCTGTTTTCGAAAGTAGTCGCGGATGCCCAGGATCAGCCCACCTTCGAGTTGTTCCACATCCGACGGATCCACGATGTCTTCCGGTGCGACTCCAGAGGTCGCCGGGTCGAGTTCGACGATTTTGAAAGCCGATTCGAAGAGCGGCAGGGTCGTCGTGATGTTTCCCTGGGCGTCACAAAGGAAGGATGCTCCGTCGAATATGAGTTCGTCGTTGCCGCCCACCTGGTTCACGCACACCAGCGGGACCCTGTTTCGGCGGGCGACTCCGGACAGCAGGTTGCGGCGCTCGGCGGCTTTGCCCACGTGCCAAGGCGAGGAGGAGAGGTTTGCGATCAGGCTCGCACCACCTTCTACGAGTTCGGCAACGGGATCCACCGCGTATCCGACTTCGCTCGACCATGTGTCTTCACACACCGTGAGTCCCAGCCGTGTGTCTCCAAGGTCGACGGGCTCGCGGTTTTCCGCGGCCGTGAAGTAGCGCTGCTCGTTGAACACGTCGTAGGTCGGGAGCAGGGACTTGGCGCGCACCGCGCGACGTTTTCCACCGGCGAGCAGAACGGCTGCGTTGAGGAGTTGCTGGGGCTGCGCGTGTTCGGTCGGCAGGGTTGCGCCCAGCGCAATGGCAACACGTCGAGAGGCGGGCTCGAGGGCTTCCAGAACTCGCAGCTGATCTCGTACGAACCCCTCTCTTTCCAGGAGGTCCATGGGGGGATAGCCGGTGAGCACCATTTCGGGCAGAACGAGAAGATCGGCTCCGCCGGTGGCAGCTCGAGCCGCGGCCTCTTCGACGAGCGCTCGATTGCCGTCGAGATCTCCCACGGTCGGATTGACCTGAGCGATCGCGATTTTCATGTCGGGAGGATCGTTGTGCTGCTTCGGGGAGTCAACTCGTGGTGCCTTGGGGTTGTGTTGGGGGTTCAGTCGAAATAGATGTAGTGGACCCGGGCAACACACGCGGGTTTTTCTTCACCTTCGATCTCGAAAGTGAGCGAAAGAGTGGTCCGCATGCCGCTTCCGGGGATGCGCCGTGCATTTGCCAAACTTGCAGACATGCGAAGTCGCGCGCCCGCGAGCACTGGAGTGGACAGGCGAACCTTTTCGCAGCCAGCATTCAGTGCCGAGGTCATTCCCTCCACGGTCACGATCTCTCGCAGCAAGGTGGGGGCGAGCGCCAAGGTCAGGTAGCCGTGAGCGACCGTGGTTCCAAAGGGCGATTCCCGAGCTGCTCTCTCCGCATCGCAATGGATCCATTGGTGATCGTCGGTGGCTTGGGCAAAGTCATTGATGCGCTGCTGGTCGATCTGAATCCAGTCGCTGACGCCCAGTTCCTTGCCGACGAATTCCCGAATGGCGGAAACGCTGGGAATGGTCGTCTGGACGGGCATGCCGGCAACCTTAGATTCCCGTGCGTTCGATGTCGACGACTTCATGCCAGCGCTTCTGTTCCGTTTGGTGCCGGATGATCTCAGAGCGCTCGAAGCGCTTGGGGGAGCGCGCTCCTCTGCGTTGGATGTAGTAGGCGTCTTCGTGCTCATTGACGCTGGTGACGTCTTCGACCGTCTCTACTCCAGACTCCGTCCAGGCAATGAATCGCAGCTCGAAGCGCGCCCGCAAGTGCAAGCGCATGGAGGCGCCCTCTGCCCGGGCCAGGAGAGTCGAGGCGCGTTCGGGGTTTCCGGCCAGTGTCAGCGAATTGCTGGGCCGTGCCACGCGAGCAGCGCGCAGCACGCGCAGGACTTTGCCCAGGCCTTTGACGGCGTCGACGGTCCGGGTTGGCCCGAGACTCGCGAAGTCTTCGATGAGATCGACGCCAAGGTGGGAGCGCTCCAGGCGAAAGGCGAGTTCGACGCCCATCCGGTGGCGCGTCTGGATTGCGGTGGCTCCAAGGAAGCGTGCTGCAGCCGTGTGGAGGGTGTTCACGCAGTCAGCATAGCGGGTTGCCATGTGCGGCCGGACGTCGAGCTATATTCCCCATTCGCCTCGATTCAATCGATTGGAGGGGTTCGTGCACCGGAAAGCGAGTTTTTTGGTTCCGCTACTTCTCATCAGCGCAGCAGTGATGGGTTACTTCCTGGCCGGTCCCGTGCTCTACGTGATTCCCATTGGTCTTACAGATCGCGTGGGGCAGATCTCGAAGCTTCTCGGGGCGCTGGCAATTGTTCCCCTCGTGGCCTTCTTCGCCGTCCGGTTCTGGCTGCCGCGCAGACACGATGCCGTCGATTCCGAGCGCCGTTCCTTCTTGAAAGGGAGTGGTGCGGGGGTGGGTGTGGCTGTGGGTACGTGGGGGGTCGGAGCCGTTGCCGCGACCGCGCGGGGTCTGATGGGTCTTGGAAGTGGAAGGTCTTGGCGAGAGATTGCCATCATCCAGGACAGTTCTGTGATCACCACCCACCCGGACTGGAGTAGCGACTGGAGGGAGGCTCGGATCCGAGATCATCGGAGGTTCGGACGCACGGGATGGGAGATCTCCGACATCGTGCTCGGAACTGGCCGTATCACGGGTGAACTCGGAGAGCGAATCGCACGCCGGGCGATCGAACGTGGCGTCAACTACTTCGACACGTCTCCCGACTACGCGGGATCCGGGAGCGAGCAGGCCATGGGGCGCGCAATCCGAGGGGTCCGTGATCGCCTCTTTGTCGCAACGAAATTCTGCACGCCCTCGGGTCACCTTCCGATGGGGACTCCGGTTCCGGAGTACAAACGGGTCATCGAGGACAGTCTGCGCCGACTCGACACGGATTACGTCGACCTCGTCCACATCCATTCGTGCGATCAGGTCTCACGGCTGATGGACCCCAACGTTCATGAAGCCTTCGACCGGCTCAAGGAAGAGGGCAAGGTCCGGTTTCTCGGGTTCTCGAGTCACACTCCGAACCTGGAGCAGGTCGCCAACGCGGCCATCGACTCCGGGCGATTCGATGTGATGATGCTCGCCTACCACCACGGAGTGTGGAAGAACCAGCCCGAGATCATCTCCCGGGCCCGGCGCGAGCAGGACATGGGCGTCGTCGCCATGAAGACCCTCAAGGGGGCGAAGCACCGTGGCCTCATGATGAACCGGCCCGAGTCGGATTCCTATTCCCAGGCTGCGCTCAAGTGGGTGCTTTCGAACCGAGATGTTTCTGCGGCGGTGATCTCGTTCTTTGAAATGCAACACGTAGATGAGTACCTCTACGCCTCTGGGAAGACCCTGGAGCCCGATGATCTTGCCCTGCTGGAGAAGTACGATGCACTGACGGCGGGCACCCATTGTGCTCCCCACTGCGGTGACTGCCTTGGATCGTGTTCGGGTCAACTGGCCGTCAACGACGTGCTGCGCCACCGGATGTACTTCGAGGACTACGGGTGGGAGAGGGAGGCCATGTCCCACTACGCGGCGCTCGAGAAGAATGCATCGATCTGTGCGAGCTGTAGCGCGCCGTGCACGGGGGCCTGCCCCATCGGAGTCGACATTCCCGAGCGCATGCGGGGCGCTCACGATCTCTTGACCCTCGCCTAGGCGCGCCGTTGAGGCTCGCGGGCGAGCGACCGCCGGATCAGCCCTGGATGGCGTTGAGGAAGGCGTCGAGGAGTGCGGTTCGGATCGTTTCGCGACGCGTGTTTCCGTAGACCTCGCGGAACGCCTTGAGGGGGATGATGCCTTTCGCCATGGAGCGGTGCCCCCCACCCACTCCCAGACCTTCGACGACCGCCCGCACGACTTCGCCGGCGGCACGCACATGCCCCACGTTGCGAACCGAGAAGACGAGGTCGGAATTTACGATTCCAGCTGCAATCGCCCACTCGGCTCC
The DNA here is from genome assembly GCA_022447545.1 of Myxococcota bacterium. Lineage (GTDB taxonomy): Bacteria > Myxococcota_A > UBA9160 > UBA9160 > SMWR01 > JAKVBI01. The sequence goes on along the minus strand of JAKVBI010000001.1, from coordinate 232,631 downwards.
CTCGGCCTGGAGGCCGAGATCCGCAACCTGAGGGATGACGTCTTCCCGGACCCTTCCGAGCACCAGTAGGTGGATTCCCTCCTCGACCGTCGTATTTGAAAGGGCGCGCCCGAGGGCCCGCAGGCCATCGCTGGGAAGCTGGGGGCGCTCGATGCGCCTCAGAATGGCTGGGCTGTGGAACGCGTGGAGGTACGAGAAGGCGGCGATGTCCTGGCGGCTCGTCTCTCGTCCCAGCAATTGCGTGTCACTCTTGATTCCATATACGAGGGCGGTGGCCAGGCGGGGGTTGATCTCCATTCCGACTGCCCGAATGTATTCGGTCAGAATCGTTGCCGTGGAGCCGTAGCTGGGGCGGATGTCGCGGATCGTTGCCTGGTAGCCGTTGCGCTCGGGGTGGTGATCGATCACCACGTCGACCGAGCGGACACGTTCCGGCGGGCTCTCCCCAAAGACCGTGGGCTGAACGTCGACGAGCGCGAGGCCATCGAACTCTTCCAATTCCTCCGGGGTCACGGTTCGTACGTCGATTCCCAGCGCCTCGACCATGGCTCGATTCTCGGGCCGTTTGACCTCGCCGAAGGAGATGAGGGGTGCCGTGGGGCGTTTGCGGCCGAGCAACAGGCGCAGCGCGTAGCCGCAGGCGATTCCGTCGGGGTCCGGGTCGGGCTGGAGCATGATGCCGAGCTTGTCCAGGGGCTCGATCAGATTCCGGAGGTCCACCACCCGCTGCAGGTTGGCGAGATGGGAGAATTCCTGATCGATGTCGTCTCGGATCAGGGAGCGGAGGCCAGCTCGGAGCAGGCACGGGTGCTCGGGCAATTCGTCGCTGTCGACCTTGTCCGACAACACCAAAACAGGGGCCCAGGGGGCTGCCTCGTCGATGGCGGAGATCGTGGCGCGGATGAAGGGGGCGTCTTCGCTGACCAGGGCGAATTCGTCTCCATCTTCTGGCTCCAGACGGGAGATCGACTCGGCGCTGCGCCCCTGTTGCAGGGCGTGGAAACCAGGGGGGCGAGCACGGGATTCCTTCTCGCGCGGGATCCAGGTGAGAACCTCGTCGTCCGCCGCTCCAATGCGACCCCACAAGCGGGCCAACTCGGCCCCATCGCAGACGATGATTCGACGACCCACTCGACTCCCGTCCTCTGATCGCGACTCGACCCGTTTCAATCCTGCCCTACCCACTGACGGCCTGGGTGGCATCGGTCCTGGCGCTCTTCTGACGTGATCTTCAGAGCGGGGTTCGTGCCGCTCGTTTCCGTTGCGAGCCTTGCCACTTCGAGTTGGAGCAGGGCGGAGAGCGATCGGACCGAGGAAGTGTAGCCCTCTGACGACTCGGGCAACCCCAATTCTCCACCTTCGAAGGGTGCCTCCCCCCGGGGGATCGCCTCTCGCGCACCGAGACGGTCGGGCCCTCGGTTCCTGGCGGACGACCCCGTGGGGATAGCCCCGGGCCGCCCCCATCGGCGTGTGGTGGTGTCCCCCGGCCGTGGGACGGCGGCCTCGCGGCGGAGACCTGGCGGGATACCCTCGCACGCCATGGACGCGAGCCACCGTCGGCCATTCTCGGCCCCTCTTCCCGGCCTCGCGTGGATCTTGTTCACCCTGATGCTGTGCGCCTGTGCGGTCAACCCCGCCACCGGTCGCCGACAAGTGGTGCTGATGAACTCCCAGAAGGAGATCGAAATCGGCGCTCAGGCGGCCGAGCAGGTCGAGCAGCAGATGGGGCGGGTCGAGGACGAAGCCCTCGAGTCCTACGTGGCCGCGGTTGGGGAACGCCTTGCCGCGCACTCGCCTCGTCGCGACGTCCCCTACTCTTTTCGGATCGTTGATTTACCCGAAGCCAACGCCTTCGCGTTGCCCGGTGGTCATATCTACGTATCACGGGGTCTGCTGGCCATTACGAATTCCGAGGACGAACTCGCCAACGTCCTGGCCCATGAGATCGGTCACGTGGCGGCTCTGCACCACGCCCAGCAGCAGACCCGCAGGGCTGGGGTGGGCCTGCTGGTTCTGCCGGCGCGGGTCGTTGGAGGGATCGTGGGCGGCACCGTGGGAGATGTGATCGAAACGCCCTTCAACCTGGCGGGCCAGGGGGTCATCGCTGCGCATGGTCGAGACCAGGAGCGCGAAGCGGATCAACTCGGTCAGCGCATCGCGGCGAAGGCGGGCTATGACCCCATCGGCCTCTCGGATTTTCTGACGACTCTGGAGAAGGAAAACTCTCTGCAAGAGGAGGGTGAGGGTACGGGCCTCCACTTCTTCGATACACATCCTTCGACACCCGAGCGCGTGGAGACGACGCGTGCAGACAGCGGCGAAATCGAGTGGACGCGTGTCGCGGAACTATCGCCAGGTCGGCGAGCCTTTCTCGCGAGGCTCGACGGTTTGTTGCTGGGCACGAACCCGGCCGAAGGGGTCTTCGAGGGTTCGCGTTTTCTTCACCCCGATCTCGATTTCGCGCTCGCTTTCCCCGAGGGATGGACTCTGATCAATCAGAGGAACCTAGTGGCCGCCGAGGCGCCCGACGGCCGAGCGAGGCTGGTCCTGGAAATCGCTTCGCACCCGGGTCCGCCAGCGGAAGCCGCCGACGCATTCTTCGCCGAGCTTTCCGAAGCGGTTCGTTTCGAACGGGGCGAGGGAGAGGCGTTTACGCTCGGGGGAGCGCCTGCTTATCACGTTGTAGCGGCTCTAAGGGGGAATGGGCAGGTGTACCTCGACCTGACGTGGGTCGAGCACGAGGGGCTGATCTTTCGTCTGACGGGCGCTGCTCCCGCTCGTTCCTTCGATGCGACGCGCAGACACTTCGTCGCCTCGGCTGCCAGCTTTCGCCGCCTCAGCGATGAGCAGCGGGCGTCACTTCAGGTCACCCGTCTGCGTGTCGCGGTGTCCCGAGCGGGTGAGAGTCTTTCGGATGTGAGCGACCGGGTTGGGAACGCCTGGAGCCTCCCGGAAACCGCGGTGGCTAACGAACTGCCGGCGGTGGGTGCCCTGCCGCCCGATGAGCCGGTCAAGGTCGCCATTCCCGAGCCTGTCGTTCTTTTCCGCTGAGGGCACTCGAGCCGAAGGCTGGACGAGATGGCGGCGGGGAGGCTGATGGAACTCGTTTTCCGGGGCTACACTGCCGGCCCACAGGAGGGCGACATGCCGCAGGTGAACATTCCCCCCGCCTACCGCGGGACGACGAAGGGCGAGGCACAGGTCGCTGTGGAGGGATCCACCGTCGCCGACTGCATCCATGCGGTGGAGGCCGTCTTTCCGGGTTTTCGCGATCAGGTCTTCGACCCCGAGGGGCGGGTCCATCGGTTCGTGCAGCTTTTCATCAACGGGGTCGAGATCGACCGGTCGGCCATCGACACAAAGCTGAACCCCGACGATGAACTCGAGGTGCTGGCTGCCGTGGCCGGGGGCTAGCCCTCCACAGGGAATTTCCGCAGTACAGCCTGCTGTTCCCATCCCGGTGCTGCGTTTCCACTGCGTGTCTGGGATGGGCTGACTCAGCGTTACTTTCGATTTTGGTATCCTGCCAACCTTAGAGCCAGCAAGGAGAATCAAGATGAGTGGACCGTCGAACGACCGTCTGATCCGCATCGATATGACCCAGCTCGCCGCTACGACTGAGCCCTATCCCGACGCTTGGAAGCTGCTGGGCGGCCGCGCGCTATCGGCTGCGATTCTGTTGGCCGAGTGCCCCGCCGACTGCGATCCCCTGGGTCCCGACAATGTGCTGGTCATGGCGCCTGGTGTGTTGTCCGGCACTGCGGCGCCCACTTCCGGGCGAATCTCCATCGGGGGCAAGAGCCCGTTGACCGGAGGCATCAAAGAGGCCAATGCGGGCGGCAATCCTGGCCAGGACCTCATGAAGCTCGGCTACCGGGCCGTGATCGTCACAGGCCAGCCCGCCGATCCTGACAAGCGCTATGCGGTCGAGGTCAACGAGGAGGGCGCGGTGGTCGTGGAAGCCGACGACTGCAAGGGAATGTGGAACTACGCGCTCATCGAACACTTGAGTGAGCGCTACAGCGGGACCACTTCTTTCATTTCCATCGGACCCGCAGGCGAGATGAAGCTTTCCGGTGCCTCGGTGGCCTGTACCGACCAGGATCAGGAGCGTCGCCCTGCACGACATGCGGCCCGCGGTGGTTTGGGTGCGGTGATGGGAAGCAAGGGGCTCAAGTATGTGTCTGTCGAGCCCGGCAAGAATCCCACGCGCCAGCCCGCAAAGCGCAAAGAGTTCATGCAGTTGTGCAAGGCGTACACCAAGGACTACACCGAGGGGCCCCAGATGTTCAAGACGGGTACCAGCTCCGTGGTCCCGGTTGCCAACATGCTGAGCACGTTCCCCTACAAGAACCGAACCGAGGGAAGCTCTCCCGATGCCGAGACTCTGGACGGGGCTCGTATTGTCGAGAGCTTCGAGACCTATGGCGGCGGAATGCACAACTGCATGACGGGCTGCATCGTGCAATGCAGCAACGTGGTGCACGACAAGGACGGCAACTATCGAACGTCAGCGCTGGAGTTCGAGACCCTGACACTCCTCGGTGCCAACTGCGCGATCGCCAGCTGGGAGGATGTCGCCGATCTCGACCGTCTGTGTGACGAGCTGGGCCTCGACACCATCGAAACGGGCGCGGCTCTGGCGATCTACATGGACTCGGGGGGGATGGAGTTCGGCGACGCGGAGGGCGCCAAGCGAATCCTGCGGGAGATCGCTGAGGGGACCGACCTCGGTAAAGCCATTGGCAATGGTGCCGTGGCCACGGGCAAGCGCCAGAAGCATCACCGAGTGCCCACTGTCCGAGGCCAGGCGATCCCGGCCTGGGATCCGCGGCCCCTCAAGGCCACGGGGATCACCTACGCGACCAGCCCCCAGGGTGCGGATCACACGGCGGGACTGATCGTGAACCCGGGGCTGCCCGTGGACGAGCTGGCCCAGGCTTCTCAGGAGTCCCAGGTCGTCAACGCAGCCACAGATTCGTCCGGTTTCTGCCAGTTCTTGCAGCCCAACATCACGAACATCGCGGAGTTCTACAGCCTGCTCTATGGCGAGGAGATCACACGCGAGCAGGTGGCTGACATCGGCTGGAAGTGCCTCGAGGACGAGTGGGAGTTCAACGATCGAGCGGGCTTCTCGAGGGACCCTGACCAGATGCCGGACTGCATGAAGCAGGATGCCATTGGACCGGCCAATGTTGTGTTCGATGTGGAACCGGACGTCATTGCCAAGGCCTACGAGCGTTTCGAAGGTCGTGAGGAACTCTTCTCGCAGAAGGCGTCTGGTTAACCGGAGTTGAGTTCGAGCGCGCGGATGCGCGCCGCCAGACAGCAACATGGGGCCGATGGATCGGAAGAGTCCACTCGGCCGATTTTCCGACCGTGGTCATGGCTGCGGGTCGAAGGTGATGGTGGTTTCGCGTGCCGCGCGACGTGCGCATGAGAGGCTTCGCGGAGCGGGCAGACGTCGAAGATGTCGAGCGCTTCCTTTCGCAGAGAACCTCGCCCCTTACATCTGAGAGTGTCGTATTGCACGAGTGCGCCGGGCGTGTGCTCGCCGTTGATGTGTGTGCAGAGGTCGATGTGCCGGGTTTCGACCGGTCTGCCATGGACGGCTATGCGGTTCGAGGAGAGGACACCTTCGGCGCATCAGCCTACGACCCGTTGACGCTAAAATTGCTGGGCACCGCACTTCCGGGTGAGCCGTTCGAGGGTCGAGTGGAGGCGGGGACCGCCGTTCGCGTGATGACGGGTGCGCCTATTCCCCAGGGTGCCGATGCCGTGGTGATGGCGGAGGTGTGCGGCGAGCGTGATGGTCAGGTCGAGGTGCGTGAGGCGGTTGCACCTCGTCGGCACGTGGGAGCCGTGGGTGAGGACATCCGGCGAGGCGACGTGGTGCTGCTGGCCGGTCGGCGGTTGCGGGCCCAGGATCTGGGCCTGCTCGCGTCGATTGGCGTGGCGACACCCCTCTGCATCCGGCGACCGCGCGTCGCGTTGGTCGTCACTGGAGACGAATTGCTACCGGCAGGGAGTCGGCCAGATGGCGTTCGGATCGTCGACAGCAATTCAGTGATCCTAAGAGCCCTGGTCGATCGGGATGGGGGCGATTGTCTTCCCTTCGAGATCCTGCCCGATCGCCCCGAGCGTATTCGGGAGGCTTTGATGGCCGACGCCGATGTAGTGCTGGTTTCTGGAGGCAGTTCGGTGGGACAGGAGGATCATGCACCGCGACTGGTTGCTGAGCTCGGAAGCCTCGATTTCCACGGGGTTTCCATGCGCCCGTCGAGCCCTGCTGGGGTAGGCAGAATCGGCGATGCAGCGGTCTTCCTGCTTCCTGGAAACCCCGTCAGTTGTTTGTGCGCCTATGAGTTCTTTGCTGGGCCGACGATTCGTTCAATGGGGGGGCGCCCGCGTACCTGGCCCCACCGTAGGGTTCGTCTCTCCTTGGCTCGGAAGATCAGCTCAGCCGTGGGTCGCACCGATTACGTTCGTGTTGCCATCGAGCAGGGACGCGTCGTTCCCATTGCGACATCCGGTGCGTCGATCCTTTCGTCCACGGTCCGGGCCTCGGGCTGTGTCATCGTCGAGCGCTCACTGGAAGGCATGCCTGAGGGTGCCGAAGTCGAGGTGCTGCTCTACGACGAGGAACCCACTGAGGAGATTTCGCCGTGAGGCAACGGCAGTTTCTGGAGGTGCTCGACCGCGATGAGGCTGAGAGCCGTTGGCGGGAGGCGATCGAAACCGCGCGTTTGGACTCGCAGAGAGTCGCACTCGAGGACTGTCTTGGCCGAGTGCTCGCCGAGGACGTCAGGGCAGAAGTCGATGTGCCCTGCTTCGACCGGTCGAACATGGATGGTTTCGCAGTTCGTGCGCAGGATACCTACGGCGCATCCGAAGCGGAGCCCGTGAAGCTTCGGCTCAATGCGGAGACGATCCCGACGGGTGTATTTCCGAAGGAAGAGGTTCGTGAGCACTGGGCTTCGACCATTGCCACGGGAGGAATGCTTCCCCGCGGTGCGGACGCCATCGTGCCTGTTGAGTACACGGACCTCGTCGGAGACGACGTCGTGGTGCGGCGTGCAGTGGTTCCGGGGGGTGCGGTGTCGTTTGCCGGCACGGATATTGGCAGCGGCGAGACGGTTCTTTTTGGCGGGACACGCCTCAGCTCTCGAGAGACGGGCGTTCTGGCTGCCATCGGTCGCCAGGAGGTCGAAGTGGTTCGTCGCCCGCGCGTGGCGATTCTTTCCACCGGAGACGAGATCATTCAGCCGGGTGAATCCATGCAGCCCGGCTTCGTCTACGACAGCAACGGACGAATTCTGGCCGATGCCGTGACCGAACTCGGAGGCGAGGCCCATTTCATGGGCACATTCCGAGATGACGTTGAGGCTCTCCGGGAGGCTCTTGAGCGCGCTCTCGACACTGCAGATCTGGTGCTGCTTTCGGGTGGGACCTCCAAGGGCGAGGGGGACCTCAACGCCCGCGTCGTTGGAGACCTCGAGCCCGGCATCGTGGTCCACGGCGTGGCCCTCAAACCCGGCAAGCCCATTTGTCTTGCGGCATCTGGCCGTCGGCCGGTCGTCGTACTACCGGGCTTCCCCACCTCTGCAGTCTTCACGTTCCACGAGTTTGTGGCACCGGTCATTCGTGAACTCTCCGGTCTTCCACCGGACCGGAGAGAGGTGGTGTCTGCGGACCTTGCATTGGAGACGGTCTCCGAGAGAGGTCGGCTCGAGTACCTGTTGGTGGGGCTGACTCGCCGCCGAGACGACACCATCGCCGCATACCCCATGGGAAAGGGCAGTGGAAGCGTGACGGCGTTCAGCCGTGCTGATGGTTTCGTTCGAATCCCACGCAACGTCGAATTGGTGGAGGCGGATACGCGGGTCGACGTCCATCTCCTGGGACGTGAGGTTCCCATCGCCGACCTCGTGATCATCGGCAGCCATTGCCAGGGACTCGATCTCATCGCCGCGTCCCTGGCCCGGGATGGTTTCAGCATCAAGGTGATGGCGGTGGGGAGCCAGGGTGGATTGTCATCTGCCAAACGCGGCGAATGCGACGTTGCGCCCATTCATCTGCTGGATTCGGAAACTCAGCGTTACAACGAGTCGTTCCTGACGCCTGGCCTCGAGTTGTGCACGGGTTACCTGCGTCTTCAGGGTGTGGTGACGCGTTCCGAAGATGACCGTTCGACCGAAGAGTTGATCGCTGACACGAATTCTCGGATGGTCAACCGAAACCGGGGTTCGGGGACACGCATTCTCATGGATGAACTTCTGGGCGATCGACGCCCACCGGGCTACGCCTACGAGCCACGTTCGCATTTCGCCGTGGCAGCGGCCGTGGCCCAGAAGCGCGCGGATTGGGGGCTTACCATCGAGACCGTTGCGAAGCAGTCCGGACTGCGGTTCAGGCCTCTTCGTTCCGAGCACTACGACTTCGTGATTCCGAAAGATCGTTGGGACCGCCCTGCTGTCACTGCGCTGCGTCACCATTTGTCGCCAGGCAGTGAGTTGCGAGCCGCATTGACGCGCCTTGGGTTTCGTGAGAACGAGTAGGCTACGAAGAGGGTTCCGACCAGGAGGGCGCCTTGGCGATCGCGCTACGCCGCGGGACGAGGCTCGGTAAGTACAGACTGGATAGCCGCCTCGGCCAGGGAGCCTTTGCGGAGGTTTGGCGTGCCCGGGATCTCGTGGAGAAACGATCTCTTGCTCTGAAGGTCACCCAACCCGACGTGGTCTCCCAATTCGGCAGGGACGCAGTTGAACTCGAGGCGTTCATCACCAGTCGGCTTCAGCATCCCAACATCGTCGCTGTGCGCAATGCCGATTGGATCGACGGTCGTTTCGTCATCGCCACGGATCTTGCGATTGGAAATCTGGAGTCCTTCAAACGGAACCGTCGCTCGTCGAAGTTTGCCCTCCAGGTCGTGCGCGACGTGGCGGCGGGTCTTGCGCATGCCCACGATCAAAAGATCCTGCATCGCGATGTCAAACCCGAGAACATTCTCATCTTCGACGATGGACGCGCAGCCGTCTCGGATTTCGGAGCATCGAAGTTCGCGAAGGGTGCCTCTGAGACCTATACGGAAGCGGGAACCCTCGGCTACATGGCTCCCGAGCAGGCCTACGGACGGCCCCGATTCACCTCCGATGTTTTTTCGCTCGGATTGATCGCCTACGAGTTGTTCACCGGCGTTTTGCTCTCCTGGCCCTTCGATTGGCCTCCGGATCGGCACGACCGATTTGTGTCCAAGGTGCCCGAATCCGTACAACCGATCCTCCGAAAGGCAGCCGAATTCAACCCGACTCGGCGCTACGAAAACGCGAGAATGTTTCACGAGGCCATCGAGGCTGCAGTCGCCCAGGAAGAGGCGCGGCGGGTGACACCTCGCCGCAGACGCCGAACCCCGCGGCATACTCCGTCCCCGCTTCTCGCTGGAGCTCGGGCCTTTCAGCGTATGCAGGGTCGTCATCTCGGCATGCGGTACGACTGCTACCGCTGTGAGGGACCGATTTCCGAATCGATGTCGTTCTGCCCATGGTGCGGAACCGGGGAAAACTCGTTTCGCGCCGTGACCTCCTACCCTCTGGTCTGCCCGGAATGTGAGCGAGGTGTTCGCGCCGAGTGGAGCGCATGTCCCTGGTGCTACAAGGGTCGGTTCGAGTCCAACGGGCGTGCACCTCGTCATGATTCTCGGGCGACTCGTCGCTGTGGGGCCCGTGGCTGTGCGGGTCAGCTGCGCCCATTCATGCGGTATTGCCCCCTGTGCAAGCGCAAGGTGGCTCGTCCCTGGAGACACCCCGACCTGCCTGATCGCTGTCCGCGCTGTCGTTGGCCGACCTTCAAATCATTCCTGCGGTTCTGTCCCTGGTGCGGCAGGCGAGAAGTGCGCGCAGGGGTGTTTCCTCGGACTCGAGGCTGACGGGTTCCATGGGTGGGGCAGGCCGCGTGAGCGACGCAGACCAACTGGATACCGGAGAAATCGAACTCGACATCGAATCCCTGGCTGCCGGTGGGGAGGGGGTGGGCCGTCTTCCCGACGGCCGGGTCGCCTTCGTTCCGTTTACAGCTGTCGGAGATCGAGTCGTGGTTCGCGTCGTCGAGGAGCGCGCTCGGTTCGTTCGGGCTGTCTGGGTCGCCATTCGCCGCAGGGGGGTGGGTCGGACCACGCCTGGGTGCCCGCACTATGGGCGATGTGGGGGGTGCTCTTGGCAGCATCTCGACTACGCGACACAACTTGTCGCCAAGGAGGGGATTCTGGCGGAGTCGCTGATGCGGATCGGGGGAATCGAGCCTGCCGAACCGATACGGGTGGTTCCCTCGCCCCGTCCCTACGGATATCGAGGCCGAACCCGGGTCCATGTTCAGAATGGCAGGGTGGGCTATCGGGAGCGGCGGTCGACAGTCGTGGCTCCCGTCTCGACCTGCCCCGTACTCGTCGAGCCCCTCGTCGAGGAACTCGAGGCTCTGGGGAAAAGCCTTACCGAGAAGCGTCCAGGGTCCAAGGGGAAGTCTCGTGAACGGCGTCGCTCGCGGATGGCATCGGTGGAATGGGAACTCGCCGTGGGTACGTCGGGAGTCCCCCGGGTTCAGCGTCTTCCCGCGCAGGGAGGTCCGAGCGTGCGAATCCGCGTTCGAGAGGACTTTCTGGAGTTCTCCCCGGGAGTCTTCGCCCAGTCCAACCTCTTCTTGCTGGACGAGTTGGTCGAAGCCGTGGACTCGGCTGTGGGGCGAGGTTCGAATGCTCTAGAACTCTACGCGGGGGCCGGTCTCTTCACTTTGGGTCTGGCGCGCCGGTTTCAGCGAGTGATGGCCGTGGAAGCCAATCGCAATGCCGTCCGTGACCTGGGTGTGAACCTCACTGCGGCAGGCATCGACAACGTCGAGATCGCCTGTGCCCGCGTGGAGTCGATTGCCTCGTCTCTTCCCATCCCTCCCGCGGGTTACGAAGTCGTGTTCGTCGATCCGCCGCGCTCGGGTCTACCCAAGAGCAGCGTGGACTGGATCCACGGGTTCTGCCGCCCTCGTAGGCTCGTCTACTTGTCCTGTAACCCGGCGACCTTGGCTCGCGATCTCTCCCGATTCGTGGAACTCGACTATGAGGTGGGGCGGGTGCGTGGATTCGACCTGTTCCCCCAGACGCCTCACGTCGAGGCCCTCGCGGTTCTAGAACGCCCCGGCGAGTAGGTTCAGGGGTCGATCAGCCCATGGCGGATCGCGTAGCGGACGAGTTCGGTCGCCTTCTTGACCTTGAGTTTTCGCATCAGGTTCGTGCGGTGCGCTTCCACCGTCTTGACGCTGATATTCAGGGCGACTGCAATCTCTTTGGCGGACTGGCCATCGGCAATCTGTCTCAAAATCTCGCGCTCACGGTTGGAGAGCGAGGAGAACGGCTCGGTGCCGCTCTGGGGATCTCGAACCTGTGAAATGATTTCTTTGGCGATCTGTGGACTGAAGTAGTTGCCTCCGGAAATCACGGCACGGATCGCATCGACGAGATCGTCGGTGCGCGCGTTCTTGAGTACGTAGCCATCAGCGCCGAGGTTTACGGCGCTTTGAACCACCGGGCCATCGGACCGAAAGGACAACAAGATGACCCGTGTCTTGTCGTAGTCGGCCTTGATCTGCTGGAGACACTCGAGGCCGCTGAGGTTGGGCATGTTGATGTCGAGAACGACCACATCGGGTCTGTGACGTTCAACGCACCCGAGAACCTCGGCGCCGTCGGAAGCCTCGGCACAGACTTCGACGTTTTGGGTCGTTTCGATGACCCGCCTGATTCCCTCGCGCACGATGCTGTGATCATCTGCCACGAGTATCCGAATCATTGTGTGATGAAACCTCATTTCGCTCATCGCCGCAAAGACCAGACGCTTCTTCGAGGTCGCCTTGTGTCGTTGGTTTCGACCCGAGAGGACCACTCACCATCGAGACGTTCGCAACGGACAACCTGCTAGTCTCTGGTCCATGCCGATGGCGGAAGTCAATGAGGCGCATCCCTCCGTACGAAATGAGGAGTTCATCTTGTACGTCGAGGGCGCTGGCGACCGCAGCATCCTGCGGGAGTGGGCTTATCGGTTGTTGCCGCGCTTTGCGAAACGCCTGTTCGAGTCGACTGTAATCCTGGGAGGTCGCCAGCCTGCGCGCGCACTCGCTCACTTTCACGAAGAAGCGGCCAAGCGACCTCAGTTGAGAGGGCTCTGTTTATTGGACCGGGACGGCACACTCGAACCCGCGCCCAAGCCCGAGTTTGGGATGGAGTACTTCATGTGGAGTCGGCGCCACATCGAGAGTTACGTGTTGGTGCCCGATGTCATACGACGGGTGATGGATGCGCATGTAGACGCAGCAAAGCTGGCCGGGCTGTTGCACGAGATTCTGCCCGTTCCCGAGGATGAGGACGCCTACCGCACGCTGGATGCCAAGCGGCTGCTCGGGAGAAAAGGCCCATTGGCCCAGTTGCTCGGACGCCCGGTGCCCCTGGCTCGGGTCGCCAGGGCCACGCGTGAGCACGAGTTGCATCAAGACGTTCACGACTTGTTCGCTCTTCTCCGCCAACGGCTGGGCGTGATCGATCCAGTGCGCTACGAGCGCTGACGCTCGTTTCCATGCTTGAACTGCCGCCCGCCAATGTCTTGTTCTGGGCGAGCGTCATCGTGGGACTGGGTGCGGCAGTTCAGGGGGGTGTGGGGATCGGCTTCGGATTGATCTCCGCTCCCCTGTTGGTTCAGCTCGACGCGGGTTTCCTGCCCGCACCTCTTGTGGCCGCGACTATGACGTTGGTGGTACTCACCGCTCTTCGCGATCGCCACGGAATCGATTTTTCCGGGGTCGCTTGGGCTTCTCTGGGTCGCGTTCCCACGTCGGTTCTGGGTGCTTGGGTGGTGGCCTCGGTGGGGTCGAGTGATCTTCAAAAGTTGATCGCGGGCATCGTGTTGTTGGGGGTTGTCATGTCCGCGATGGGTTTCGACTTTCGGCCGAGACCACTGAATCTTTTCGTCGCCGGCGCACTGTCGGGCTTCATGGGCACGACCTCTTCCATTGGAGGCCCCCCCATGGCTCTCGTCTATCAAGGTGAGTCCGGGGAACGGCTTCGAGGGACCCTGGCGGTCTTGTTCGTCGTCGGTGGCATGATCTCGTTGCTTGCTCTGAGCTTCGCAGGGCAGTTTGGGCGTTCCGAATGGGTGATGGCCGCCCTGCTGATTCCCGGGGTCGTCGTGGGCTTTGTCCTTTCAAATTGGCTGAAAGGTCCCCTCGACCGGGGATATACCCGAATCGTCGTGCTCCTCGTGTCGGGATCGTCCGCCGCTCTTCTGCTGATGCGTCCATTTTTCTGACCCGCGTGTGCGTCCCGACCGTTGTCCTGGGCGCATTCGTTTGCGCTCGCGCGCGCCGATACACAGGGGGTCAGGGATCGCTGGCATCATGGAGTAGTGGGACCTTCAACGATCCCAACTCTGCCTTGGCCTTTCGCATCCCGCTGATCAGCGCGATGGCTTTGGGCAGAAAGATCACACCGATCACCACATGCATCAAAAGGAAGATCGTATTGGTGGCCAGTGCGTAGGCGATCAGCATGTCTCGGGGTGCGAAGTCCGCAAACGAGGCGGCCCATGTGAGTTCGCGGGTGCCGAAATTTCCAAAGGATGGGAAGGCGAGGAATACATAGAGGATGGGGATCCGCGCAATCAGATCCGGCCAGGCGATGGTGATTCCAAAGGCTCGGGATGCGAGCCCCTGGATCAACACGTCGAAGGCGGAGAAGAGGGCAAACCAGACGAAGAGGGGTAGGAGGGCGCGGAAGGTCAGCCCCTCGAGCCAACGCATGAGTGCTGACTTCCCGAACCACGAGCGGAAGGAACTGTAGCGCCAGAGGAGTGTGACCCCGAGTGCGCTCATCCAACCCACAAACACGAAGAGAGCGACATCCCGATTGTTCGCCAGGCCACCGGCGAGAAAGGGCAGGGCAAGGGTGGCTTGGATCAGCAGGATGGTGAAGTGACAGAAAAAGGGAACGCCGGCGGCCGCCGCTACGGCGGGAATGCTGCCTTGTGTCAGGCGGGATACACCGAACATGAAGGCTGCGTCGGCGAGAGGACCACTGGCAGTTCGGACGAGTTCCGCGCCGCCGCGAATCGCGATTACCTGGCGTGTCGGGATCGGTGCGACGAAGCGACGCAGGGCGGCTGCCTGGAGGATCCCCCACCAGAGGAAGAAGATCGTCTTGTCGATGACGGTGTAGGTCAGGTAGAGGGGGAGATTGGCACTCTGCGTGGCCTCGACCAATTTGTCCCAATTCGTCGCCCACCCGAACACATAGAGGAGGGCCAGGGCGGAGACGGACCACGGCAGAAGCCGGCGCCACAGCGGTGTGGAGGGAGAGGGCACGGCCCGGCAGCATAGCGGGGCGAGTCCGAATCGGCGTCGTAGGTTCGCCCGGGTCGGTGGCTTTCACCCCCCGAGGGCGCCCACCGCCCAGGCGCGGGCGCGCTAGTCTGGGCTCGTGATGCTGCTGGCACTGGATTTCGACGGAGTGGTTTCCGATAGCGCGGCCGAATCGTTCGTGGTGGCGCTGCGCACTTATCGCAATGTCCGACCGGGTGGCGTGTCGGCCGGTGCGGAGGAGAGCGTACTCAGCGGCCCGTGCCCGCCGCGAGACCGCGTGGAGGCGGATGCCACCTACAGAGCTTTTTTGTCCGCGATGCCGTTGGGAAACCGCGCGGAGGACTATGGGGTCGTTCTGCGTGCCCTGGAGGACGGAGCCGAGTTGTCCGATCAGGCGACCTACGACCGGTTCCGTGGGGAATTGTCTGACGACTGGCTGAGGGAGTTCCACCTGAAATTCTACGAGCTTCGCGACGAACTCTCCCGCAGGGATCCGGCGGGTTGGCTGGGCCTGATGGGTCCCTTCGAACCCTTTCTGGCCATTCTTCGCCGACGTTCACAGGAGTGTCGCCTGGCCATCGCGACCGCGAAGGACGCGAACTCGGTCCGGAGCCTGCTCGAGAGCTACCAGGCGAGCGATTTGTTCGCCCCGGAAATGATCCTCGACAAGGAGACGGGTGTAAACAAACGGGCCCATCTGAGCCTCCTCCAGGAGCGCACGGGGATCGACTTCGCCGATATCACCTTCGTGGATGACAAGCAGAACCATCTGGAGAGCGTCTCGGATCTCGGGGTGCGATGTGCCCTGGCGGCGTGGGGCTACAACGGGCCCCGGGAAATCGAATTGGCTCGTTCGAGGGGTTTTCTGGTGTGCAGCTTGGAGGATGCCGAGGGAAAGCTCTTTCCCTGATGCGCCCGGGTTCATGTGCCCCGGGGGTACACCTTGGCCGCCAAGCAGATACGGTCTACCCTCGGCCACCCACCCATCGAGGCGACGCGGACTTCCAACTGCAGTCGACCCCCAGTCGATCGCGGGCCACTCAAAGTCGATAGGAAGCTGAGGGTTGGACGGCGGTCGTTGGAAATTGGAGGCAGGAGCCCTTGGAACTCGGCTTTCGCATGCACGCCGAGCGCACGCCCAACCCCGACAGTATCAAGTGGGTGCTCGGGCGGCCGATTCTTCAGGGGGGTGCGAGGGCTCATTTTTCGACCCGCCCTGATGAGGAGGTCTCCCCACTGGCGTCTGCCCTATTCCAGATCGACGGGGTCGAAGAGGTTTTCCTGGCATCGAATTTCGTCACCGTGACCAAGCGCGAGCAGCTGGAGTGGACCGACATCGCCCAGCAGATCGTCGATGCCATCAAGCTGCAGGTGGGCTCCGGAGCCCCGGCCCTGGGGGACGCCTACTTGGACACGGCACCCGACGAGGAGTCCCCGGTGGTGGGTCGCATTCTCGAGCTGCTCGATCGGGAGATCCGGCCGGCTGTGGCGCGGGATGGTGGCGATGTGGTGTTCGCAGGTTTTCGGGACGGTATCGTGGAGCTCCAGATGCAAGGGGCGTGTAGTGGTTGCCCCAGCTCCGCGGCGACTCTCAAGCACGGGATCGAGGCGCGTCTTCAGGAGGAGATTCCAGAGGTGCGAGGCGTGGCAGCGGTCTGAGGGCCACGGCGTCGAGAGACATCCCCCCACCCCCCAATGAAGCTTCCGCCGGGTCGGAGGCGGATCTTGAATTCGAGGACGCTGCGGGCCACGGCTCTCGCGGCGGCAGCTGAAGCGATGGGGAGAAGCCGGCCATGGTGGGAAACAAATCGCAGTGGCGATGGCGAATCGCGAGTTCACGCAGGCCATCGGGCTCCCCCAGTTGGCGCGCGCTTCAGCAAAGCCATCGCCGGTTGACACGGCGAGGAGCGATGACGCTTCTGGCCGTTCCGTTGGTGGCGATGGCTCTGGTGGCGGTTTCCCTGGGTACCGCGCAATCCACCCGGGTGGCACCCGGCGGGGAGGCTTCCCGACTCGCACCCGTGTCCGCCGCGGCACCTCCCGTCCGGCTCGCGCCGGATCCGCCGGCCGAGGTGCTCGAGCGATTGCCCGTCTCACGGGCCGCCCTCGAATTGCCCGTCTACACATCCGATGTCCTGGAGGCATCGGCTGACGAATTTGCTCAAAGCGGCGGTCGTCTGTTCGAGACTGTCGAAGTCACCAATCAAAGCCCGCTCATCCAGGGGCCCTTGAGGGTCGAGTACACCTTGGATGCGGAGCTCACCCGTGAGGTGTTCGATGTTCTGCGCCGGGGTCGGGTCGCCCTCGGACATGTGATCCTGATGGATCCCGCAACGGGCCGAGTTCTGAGTTATGCATCGACCGATGTCGAGGCCTTTCCGCCCACGCGCGTCTACCCCGCGGCTTCCCTCGTCAAGGTGATCACGGCTGCGGCAGCCCTGGAAATCGATCGTGAGACGGCTGAGCTTCCCTGTCGGTTCGTAGGCAGTCCCTATCGGTTGACCCAGTCACGCATCGATCCACCTAAAAATGGTCGCACGGTTTCGCTGCGACGAGCCCTGGCAACCTCCAACAACCAGTGCTTTGCCCAGCTCGCCGTTCACGCCATCGGACGGCCGAGTCTCGTATCTGCCATTGAATCTTTTGGATGGCTGTCTTCTCCCGCACCGGCTCACCCTCCCGGAGAAGTCGAAGAGTCGGAGGATCGCTACGAGTTGGGTCGATTGGGTTGTGGACTGGGAGGGTGTCGGATCACCCCCCTTCACGCCGCCCAGTTGGCGACCATACTCGCCCACGGCGAGCGGATTGCTCCTCGTTGGGTGGAGCGGATAACGGATGTGCACGGTCGAGAGCTACCACTTCCCGCGACTGCCGCGCCGCGCCGCGTCATGTCGACGGAGCTCGCCGCGGAAATGCGTGAGATGTTGGTGGACACGACCCGTCGTGGAACCGCCCGGAGCGCATTCAGGACGCGTCGAGGCAACCCCAGGCTCGGAGAGGTCCAGGTGGCCGGGAAGACAGGAAGTCTTTCGGGTCGGAATCCCGAAGGCCGCTACGAGTGGTTCGTCGGGGTTGCGCCCGCAGAGGAGCCGCGAATCGCCATCGCGGTGGTGATGGTCCAGAGCGATCTGTGGTGGCGAACCGCTTCACAGATCGCAGGCGACGTGCTGGATCGTGTCTTCTGCAAGAAGCGCGAATGCCGAGAGGAGTACGTGCAGCGTTTCATCGGCGATTCACCGGAGGGGCTGGGTGTAGGAGCGCCCCCCGTCGTTCCTGCCAAGCTCGCCGTTCAGTCGGAATCTGCCCGCTGATGCGACGAGGTGCTCTTCAGTTCTCGGCCTGTTGAGCTTTCGCCGCCTTGCGGCGCTTCATGCGTCGCTTGTGGCTCTGCTTATGACGGTGCTTGGCGCGTTTCTGCTTGCTCTTGCTTCGGGCCATGTCCACCTCGCTTCCAACCTGCCTCTGAAGTCTGAAAAACCCGATCAGCCTCGACAGGGAGTCGGAGGCTAACGGAGTTCCAAGCCGTGGCAAGGTACCCGCTGGAATTTTCCATTCCTGCGGGGACCGGTGCGGGGTCGGGCTTCGCTCATTCTCCCAGGATCTGGGACATCACGGTTCCCATGGCAGCGGCTTCACCATCACCCAGGGATTCTACGGTGGGAAGGTTGGCAACCATGCTCTCGAGGAAAATTGACAAAGCCGTGGGCAGGGGGTCGAAGCTGAGGCCCATGCCCCCACCCGGGCCCTCGTCACGGCTCACCGTCGCCCATATGGGAACGGGGTCTTCGCCCGCTTCGCCGTAGATCATCAGGTGCAAGCGGTCGCCTACCGTGAGTCCGGGGTGTCGGTCGATCTTCATTCCCCCGGTAGAGAGGTCTCGGCCCACGAGGACGCGCATCGCGGGCTCTCCGAGTGCTGCGACTCGGCCCGTGAAGGTCGTCCGGGGGTTCCTGCGCCGTTCATCGGGCCTGTTGTCGAATTCCGAGGGTGCCCGAGACGACTGCGTAAGTTCGATCGGCGTCCGCTCCGATCCTGGAGCGGAGATGGCATGGATGGGGCTTTCGACAGTGATTTCGAGCATCGATTTCAGGCGCTGGCGAGCTCGGCCTTCGGAAGCGTCAATGGCGATGGCGGTGCTGTAGAGCCCATCAACTCCCATCCGCTCCTCGAGTCGGATCCTCATCACGGTTCCAAGGACATCGAGTGTCTCACCCGGATCCCGCATGGGAAGCGCCAAACGCAGGCGCCGCCCAGGTTCCAACGCATAGGGGGTGAGCAATCGGCACGCGCTGGCCGACAACTCCACCAGTGTGGCGCGACGGGGAAGGTTTCCGACTCGGACCTGGATCTCGTGACCCAGGGGAACGCGTGTCTCCTGGCGCCTCTCTTCTCCGATGTAGAGGCTGCGGAGCAGCAGAAGACGCAACGCCTCGGGATGGACGGGTTGTCGCACCAGATAGTCGAAACCCACTTCACGCAATTGGTTTCGAAGAGTCACGGAGTTTTCTTCCACCATGACGATTCGAATCGGGAGGCGACTTGTTTCAGTCCCTTCCTTCTTGGCAGCGTGTTTGGAGAGATTTGGGTTGCTGAGGCAGCGCGGAGTACAGATCAGCAATCTGGAGGGCTGGAGGTCCGAGTCCTGATTGGAGATTCCGAGGAGTCTCTTGTACGAGATTCGTTCGTCGTCGAGGATCTGCTGCACGTTGTCGAGTTCACCGTTGTCGATGAGGAGAACTTCCGAGGTGCAGTCCATGCAGGGGCTCCCGTGTTCGATCGAAGGACGCGGCGGTGAACGCGTCTCTCACGTTTCGGCAGCATTCCCAAAGGTCTGAAGCGGTGAGGCGTTTTCCCAGTCGGGAAATTTCTCACGGTCCGAAGTTGGGGGAATCCTCGGGTCGCTCGGGTTCATGAATTGCACTGCAGTGTGCAACTCGTCTGCGGATTTCGGTCGATCGAAGGACGATGACCATCGCAATCGCAGAGATGAAGAGTGCGATGGGGATCGTGACCTGAGGAGAAGGGTCCGTTTCGGCACCCATCCAGCTGACGCCGATGGCCACGACATTGTTGACTGCATGGCAGAGGATGGCGGGCCGGATGCTGTTGGCCACGTGCGCCAGTGTGCCCAGGTATAGGCCCAGAACGAACGCGGCAGAGCCCTGGATCCACTCGAGATGGAGGGCCCCAAAGATCAGGGCGCTTCCCGTCACGGCCGCGACACCTCCCAGGCGGGGGGCTAGACCCCTTTGCAGAAGTCCACGGCACAAGACTTCTTCGCCGATGGCGGGAGCGATTCCCATCCCCACCATTGCGACGATGATTGAGATTGGGCCGGCACGGCTCAGAAGGTCATTCAGGTGGGCGAGAATGCTGCTTTCGTGGAGCCCGGTGAAAGAAAGGACGCCATCCAGGGCGTGGCTGAGGGCCAGGGTCCCGAGGATTGCCACGGAGGTTCCGCGCAGGGAAAGGCGACTGGGGCCGAGCCCCAGCCGAGCCCCGACGGGTTTGGGGCTCCTCATCGCGATGGAAATCGCGACCAGGGCCAAGAGTGATTCGAGCCCCAGCGTCGAGATCGCGACTCCGATGAGAGATCCAGCGGGAAGCGGGAGTGCCCAGAGGCAGAACGAAATGCCGGTGGCGAGGGTGATCGCGGAAATCCACAGTCTGCGTTGCGCGGGTGAGATCAACATGCCCCGTCTACTTTGATAGGCTAGCGAGGTGAATGAATCGAGTCTCGCTCCCCGTCTGCTGGTTGCCATGCCGCAGATGATGGACCCGAATTTCGCCCGAAGTGTCGTTTTGCTCATCCATCACGACACGGATGGAACCTTTGGGATCGTCTTGAACCGTCCGACGGACCTTACAGCGCCCGCGCTGTGTTCCAGCCTCGAGATCGAATGGGGGGGAGATCCGGAGGACGCCGTCGACTGGGGGGGCCCCGTGCAACCCGAGAGTGGTTGGATGTTGTTTGGTCACGAGTCGGGCATGGACTCCCTGGAAGGGGTCACGTCGGTGGCCGAGGGTGTGTGGTTCTCGAGTTCGTTGGAGGTTCTCAAGGAACTGGCGCGCGATTGTCCGGCCCAGCTGCGTGTTCTGCTCGGCTACGCGGGCTGGGGTCCTGGGCAGCTGGAGGCTGAACTGTCCCAAGGTGCCTGGTTGACAGTCCCAGTGTCCCAGGAGGTTGTGTTCGAGGTGCATCCCGATCTGATGTGGGAGCGCGTGGTCCGAAGCCTGGGGATCGACCCCGCCGCACTGGTGAGCAGTCCCGGGGTCCACTGAATCGCTTCCCACCGGGCTCCTCGGTCCGCCCCTGCCCCCGGGGCGAATTCCGTGCTCAGTCCTGGTAGCTGATTGGACGATCCAAAGTCCATGGATCCGCAGAAGGAACTCCGATCGGTGGCCGAGACCCGGGGCGAACCACGCCGTTTGCCCACGCTCGGAGAACGGCTTTCCGACATCTCCTCTCGCTTCAGTGATCAGGGCTCTCTGGGAATTCTTTATGTCGATGCCGGTTGCCTGGCTCCCATCGAGCAGGAGTACGGCGACCGAGCCCATACCCGGGCCCAGAATGCGTTGAGCGCCCTGGTCCTCGAATTGATCGAGGATCGACTCAGCAATGGCGACATGGTGGTATTTGGAGAGACCGGGCGGGACGAGATCATGATTCTGCTCTTCCGCAGTGCTCAGGAAGCCGAGTTCTACATCTCCGAGCTTCCGGCTCTGGCCCGGTTGCTGAGCGAAGGGTTGGCGACCCGAGGAGGCCGGGTGGGATACCCCTATCTCCGCTCGGTACCGGCGCTCCCCGTTGGCAACGGTACGGCCCTGCGCAACCCCACGATCGGTGCCGAGACCCAGATTCGCACCGCCTTGCAGGAGGCCCAGGGTGACGCCAGCCTCAATTCACGAATCGAGGCGCGCCGACGCCGTAAGAAGCTTTTCGAACTGGTTCTCCAGGGCCGCGTTCGATCCGTCTACGAGCCCATCGTCGACGTCCACACCCACACGGTCTTTGGTTACGAGGCACTGGCGCGCGGACCCGAGGGCTCGGAACTCCACTCCCCCGCCGCCCTCTTTGCCAGTGCTTGCGAGGAGGATCTGCTCTTCCAGCTCGACTGTTTGTGTCGCCGCAGCGGTTTGGACGGGGCTCGAGATCTTCCCGGGGGTGCACGCTTGTTCCTGAACGTGCGGCCTACCACCATCCACGATCCGGCGTTTCAAGCGGAGCAACTCACCTGCACCCTGGAGGCGACCGGGCTGTCTCCCCGCGATTTGGTTCTCGAGATCTCCGAGCAGGAGTCGATCCAAAACTTTTCGATCTTTCGCGAAGTAAGGGACTATTACGGCAAGCTGGGATTTCAAATCGCTGTGGACGACGTTGGGGCCGGGTATGCAAGCCTAGAGGCCGTGATCGAGCTATCTCCGGAATTCATCAAAGTGGACCGGGCCTTCGTGGCGGGCATCGATGAGGATCCTGCGCGGCAAGAACTGCTGCGCGCCCTGCAGTCGGTATCTGAACAGATCGGGGCGCGTATCATCGGCGAGGGGCTCGACACGCTCGAAGAACTCGAGACCCTGGGGCGTCTGGGGATTCCCTTCGGTCAAGGCTGGCTGTTCGGAAAACCCACGCCTCTGCGCAGCGACGTCTAGCACGGTACCGCCCGGAAAGTGCGGTCCTACCGGTTTCGGGTNGATCAGGTATTCGAGACGAGTTCGAAGTCTCGCCCGGCCGGTAGTTGATAGGCCTTCAGGTCGAANTCGCTGAGCATCGCGAACAGGTGGTCCATGATGTCGGCTTGGATCGCCTCGTATTGTCCCCAGTTCGTGGTCTTCGTGAAGCAATAGATCTCGAGGGAGAGCCCTCGTTCGGTTGGCTCCAGCTGTCTGACCATCAGCGTCATGCCTCGGTGGATGTGGGGATGGCTCTGCAGATAGCTCTCGATGTAGGCACGCAGAGTTCCCACATTCGAGAGTTGGCGTGTGTCGGCGATGGCGGGTTCAGCCTGGCCGAGGGTCTCGTTGTGGGCGCGGATTTCGTCGGTTTTTCTTGAGATGTAATCGCGCAAGAGGGCAAAGCGGCCCAGTCGTTCGACCTCTTCGTTGCTCAGGAATCGAATGGTCTGTATGTCGATCAGAATGGAGCGCTTGATTCTTCGACCCCCGGATTTGGACATGCCTCGCCAATTCTTGAAGGATTCTTCGATCAGCTTGTGGGTGGGGATCGTGGTGATTGTCTTGTCGAAATTTTGGACCTTGACGGTGTGGAGCGCGATGTCGACGACGTCGCCATCGGCTCCGAACTTCGGCATCTCGATCCAGTCCCCGACGTGGACCATGTCATTGCCGGTCAGCTGAACGCTGGCGACCAGCGACAGCAGCGTGTCCCGAAACACGAGCAGTAGAACGGCCGCCATGGCGCCGATCCCCGACAGAAAGATCAAGGGGGACCGGTCGACCAGAGTCGCCATGACCAACACACCGGTGATCAGTGTAATGGCGATCTTGATGACCTGGATGTAGCCCTTGATGGGCCGCTGTCGGTTGTCCGGGGAAGAGCTGTAGATCTCGTTCAGGGCGGTCAAGAAGGATGAGGCGGCCAGCGATACCGTGAGGATGATCCCCGATACTGCGAGGCGCCGGATCAGTACGGTCGCAGTGTCTCCCAGGTTGGGGACGAACTGGATCCCATACCAGCAGACCAGGGCGGGAACGATGTTGGCCAGGCGGGCGAACACCGAAGCGTCGACCAGGCGATCGTCCCAGGCCGCTTGGCTACGGGCTGTGAAGGCCCGTATGGCCGTGACCAAGAAGCGCTTGGCAACGTAATGGGTCAGCAGCACGGCCGTGGCCAGCAATAGCAACCCGATGATTTGGTTCAGAATCTGCTGGGAGACGTTTTCGTTCAAGAAGTCCATGAGGGCCATCGCGTCTTATTGATTCAAGTTGGCTCTGGTGTCAAGATGCGCGCTCCGATCCACCCGCGCGCAGACAAAGGAGGATATGAGCCTGTGAAGGTAAAAGCCGCAATCGCCTGGGAGGCTGCTCAGCCCCTGGAAATCGAAGAGATCGACCTCGAGGGCCCCCGAGAGGGCGAGGTGCTGGTGAGGTTGCTGGCGACGGGAGTCTGCCACACGGATGCGTACACCCTCTCGGGTCGAGATCCCGAGGGGTTGTTTCCCTCAGTCATGGGCCACGAGGGCGCAGGGGTGGTCGAGGAGGTGGGTGCTGGTGTGACCTCCCTGGCGCCTGGGGACCACGTGATTCCCCTCTATACCCCCGAATGCCGTCAGTGTCGTTATTGCCTCTCGGGGAAGACGAACCTCTGCGTGACTCTTCGAGCCAAACAGGGTCAGGGGCTCATGCCGGATGGGACGAGTCGGCTCTCCCACAAGGGAAGGACGATCCACCACTACATGGGAACATCGACATTCGCGGAGTACACGGTTCTACCAGAAATCGCTCTGGCGAAGATCCGCAAGGACGCACCTCTCGACAAAGTCTGCCTGTTTGGCTGTGCGGTCACCACCGGGATCGGTGCCGTTCTCAACACGGCGCGCGTGGAACCTGGTTCGTCCCTCGCTGTGTTCGGCCTGGGAGGCGTGGGGCTGTCGGTCATTCAGGGCGCGGCCATGGCAGGAGCGGAGCGCGTCATTGCAGTTGATCTCAACCCGCGGAAGTTTGAATTGGCGGGTGAGTTCGGGGCCACGGACTTCCTGAATCCGAGTGAGGTCGATGACGTCGCCGGCACCATCGTCGACATGACCGATGGCGGTGTCGACTATTCCTTCGAGTGTGTGGGCAACGTGGACCTGATGGGTCAGGCGTTGGCGTGTACGGCTCGTGGGTGGGGACAGTGCATCGTGATCGGTGTTGCGGGCGCTGGGGAGGAAATTCACGCACGTCCGTTTTTGCTGGTGACCGGTCGTTCCTGGCGAGGGAGTGCATTCGGGGGTGTGCGGGGTCGCACGGAGTTGCCCCGCTACGTGGACCGCTACATGGCCGGTCGCATTCGGCTCGACGAGATGATCACGGAAACGCGGCCTCTCGAGGAGATCAATCTGGCCTTCGATCGAATGCACGAAGGGGACGTGATCCGCACGGTGATTCGCTACGAGGAACCCTGAGCGGGTATCGAAGCCCCTAGGTCAGTGGCCGTCGCGAGAGCCAATCCAAGAGGGCGTGGACGGCTGCGACGTTGGGCAGTCGTCGAGTCGCAGCCGTGGCCGTGTCGGCGCTGCCCACACGAAAGGTCTGGGCGAGGC
This sequence comes from Myxococcota bacterium, assembly GCA_022447545.1. Taxonomy (GTDB): domain Bacteria; phylum Myxococcota_A; class UBA9160; order UBA9160; family SMWR01; genus JAKVBI01. The sequence goes on along the minus strand of JAKVBI010000001.1, from coordinate 207,981 downwards.
CAGCGAGGAACCGAAAGGCGTCCTCATCGGTCTGGTCATCGCCCACGTAGATGACGCGAACCTCCTCGGACCAGGAGGGTCCGTAGCGTTCACGCAGAATGTGAAGAACGGCGCGTCCCTTGTCCCATCCGATGGGGGGCCGAGCCTCGACGGCAGCGTGAGCATCGCGTGGCTGATAGCCGGCCCGGCTGATGATCGTGTGCGCTTGTTTCACCAACTGCTCGCGGGAGTCTTCCGGCACCGAGCGGTAGTGGTAGGTGAGGGTAGGTCCCTTGGCCTCGGTCCAGGCTCCGTTGACACCCAGGCTTTCCAGGTCCCTCGCCAATTGATTCGCGCGCTCGCGGTAGTGGATGAGATCCTGGTGTACAAACGTCGAAAACCTGGGCCCTTCGATTTCCAGGCCGTGGTTTCCAGCGAGGGTCACGGTCTCGAGATCGACCATTTTTCGCACATCGCTCAACGACCTTCCGCTGACGACGGCTACCTCGGTGTCTGGCCTCTCGGCACAGGTTTTCAGAGTGTGGTGCACGGAGTCCGAGAGGATCGCATTGGAGGGGTGATCGCAAAGCGGTGCCAGGGTCCCGTCGTAATCGAGAAAGAGGGAAAGGCGGTAGCCTTCCATGTAGTCGCTCAGCCAGCCTTCGAAGTCACTATCGGTGATCGGTGCGATGGTGGGTTGTGTCGCCGAGGCGGCCTTGGTGAAGGATGCCACCCAGCTGTCGAGATCGTCTCTGCGCTCGCGTCGGCGAAGTGCCACCACGCGACTACGGCGCTCTTCCTCTTCCATGGTCAGAGCGCGATGGATGGCTTCCGCCGAGCCGTCGATGTCGTACGGGTTGACCAGTAGAGCCTCCCGCATGGTGTCCGAGGCTCCTGCGAGGCTGGAGAGAATGAGAACCCCCGGTTCGCCCACCTGGCAGGCCACGAATTCCTTGGCGACCAGATTCATGCCATCTCGAATGGGGGTGATCAGACCGACTCGAGCGTCTCGATACAGTCCGGCGAGCTGTTGGCGGGTGACGCTGCGATAGAGGTAGCGGATGGGGGACCAGGTCGCTGTGGCGAAGCGGCCGTTGACCCGTCCCACCAGTTCGTCGATCTCACTCTTCAGTTCTCGATATTCCTCGACCTGGGATCGGCTCGGAACGGCGATCTGGAACAGCACCACCTGCTCATGGTGCTCGGGGTAGTTTTCGAGCAGGCGTTCGAAGGCATAGATCCGCTCGGGGATACCCTTGGTGTAGTCGAGCCGATCGACTCCGAGAACCGTGGCACCCGCCTCGGCGGTAGCGGTCCGGGGCGCTGCCATGGCCAGCGACTCGAATGTGTCGAACTCGATGCCCAACGGGAAGGCTCCGACCCGCGTCGTGCGGTCGCCATATTCGACGATCATCTCCTGGCGCCGGACCCGCGCGCCGAGGATGCGTTGCACGCAGTCCAGAAAGTTGTGGGCGTAGCTCCGGACGTGGAAGCCGATCAGGTCGCAGGTCAGGAGTGCCCGCAGGAACTCTCGGTCCCAGGGGAGCAGGCGAAACACGTCGTAGGGGGGGAAGGGAATATGAAGAAAGAATGCGAGCCGGACATCGGGAAGGAGTCTTCGAACGTGGGCCGGTGCGAGCATCAGTTGGTAGTCGTGGATCCAAACGAGTCCTGCGTCGAGGGCCTGTTGGGCGACAACCTCGCCGAAACGTTCATTGATCTGTCCGTAGACCTCCCAGTCCTCGCGATGGAAGCGAGCCCGGGTGGGCATGGAGTGCATGAGCGGCCATAGGGTGCCGTTGGAAAAGCCCTCGTAGAAGCGTTCGCTCTCTGCGGCCGAGAGTTGGACCGGAGTGATGGAATAGGGCTCTCGGGCGCTCGGCAACTGTTCGCCGGGCTTCATCTCGATCCCGGGCCAGCCGATCCAGTGCCCCCCTCTCTTGCGCAGGATCGGATCGAGGGCCGTCACGAGCCCCCCGCTAGATGGACGACGTTGCAGGCCCTCGGCGGTTCTTTCGAAGGTGAAAGGCAGCCGGTTGCTGGCGACTACGATGGGTCTCTGGGTTTCCGTGTCGAGATCGGCCGTCACGGGTGCGAGGGTAGCCGAACCGTGAGGCTGGTGAATCCGGAGGGGGGGCGGCTAGATTCCGTTCATCGTCGGTTTGAGGGCAATGCCCGACTGTGCGAGGAGTCGCCATGGAAGAGATCCAGTTTGGGTTGATCTGGTATGTGGCGCTCTTGTTTTCCCTCACCCTCCACGAGTCGGGTCATGCCTGGGCGGCTCTGCGTGGGGGCGATGCCACGGCTTATTGGGCGGGCCAGGTTTCTCTGGATCCCAGGCCTCACATTCGACGGGAGCCCTTCGGGACGGTCCTCATGCCCCTGTTGTCCTTTTCGATGTCCGGGATGATGATCGGTTGGGCGAGCACTCCCTACGATCCGCGCTGGGCCTATGTGTATCCGCGTCGCGCCGGCTGGATGGCGCTCGCGGGACCGGGAACCAATTTGCTGCTCGTGGTGGCCAGCGGTTTTGCGATTCGACTGGGAATCATGGCCGACGTGTTTGAGGCTCCCCGAGTCATTCTCTTCACCCAGGTGGTGGTGGCGAATTCTGTCACGGGGATCTGGGCGGTGATCGCTGTGTTCCTATCGATCCTGTTCACCCTGAATCTGCTCCTCTTTGTCTTCAATCTGATCCCGCTGCCGCCGCTGGACGGGAGCGCTGCGGTGGGGGCTTTCGTGGGCGAAAACACCGCACGCCGTTTCGCGGCCTTCGTCAACCGCCCATCGCTGTCCATGCTGGGAATCATCGCGGCCTGGTTTCTGATTGGACCGTTGTTCGGCCCTGTTCAGCGTGCAGCCGTGAATCTGCTGTATCCCGAGTTCAACTACCGGTAGCCACGCGCGACGGGCCCCGATGGATCAGCGTGCGATCTTGCTCGGACTCGGCGAGGCGCCGCGCTTCGAGGACGATTTCGTGTTGCGGTGAGAGCGAGCAGGCGGGATCCGTGGCCCCGGAGTCGCCCGTCAGTGCAAACGCCTGACAGCGGCATCCGCCGAAGTCCCGCTCGCGGTCTGGACAGCTTCGGCATGGCTCCGGGAGCCAGGCCTGTCCGCGATAGGCATTCATGCCGGGAGATCGCGCCCAGCAATCCGCCAGGCTGTGTTCCGTGACCTTCCAGAATTCCAGTCCTGTGATCTCGCCGGCGGCATGGCAGGGCAGGACGACGCCATGGGGAGGAATCACGATGTTCTTCTGGGCCCATCCGCCCATGCAGGGCTTCGGCCGGTCCGAGTAGTAGTCGGGCAAAACGAAAAGGATCTCGAGGTCGGGAAAGCGGCGGCGCCCTTCGGCTACGGCTGTGTCGGCGGCTCGCAATTGGGACTTCGAGGGGAGCAGCGCGCCCCGGTTCAGCAGCGCCCAACCGTGGTACTGGGTGTTCGCCAACTCGATGCGGTGGGCGCCCAGGGAGTGGGCCAGGCTGATCAATTCCTCCACCCGCGAGAGGTTGTCGCGGTGGAGGGGAACGTTGAGGGAAAGGGGCAGCCCCAGTTCCTTGACGGCCTGGGCAAAGCGCAGTTTCTCGTCGAAGGCCGTGACGCCTGCGATGCGATCCGAGGCCTCCCGTTGAGAGTCCTGGATCGAGAGCTGAACGCTCTTTAGCCCCTCATCACACAGGGCGGCCAATCTCTCCGCCGACAAGGTATTGCCCGCGGTGACGAGATGCGGATACAGCTGTGCCGACGCCGCGCCCTGCACGATCTCTTCGAGGTCTTCGCGCAGGCTCGGTTCACCTCCGGTGAGGCCCACGTGAAGGACACCGAGGTCCGCGGCTTCGCTGAAAACACGCGTCCACGTCGGCGCGTCAAGGTCCTCTCGGAACTCCGAGTACTCGATGGGATTCGAGCAGTACACGCAGCGCAGCGGGCAGCGGTAGGTGAGCTCGGCGACCAGATTGAAGGGGCGAGGGACGTTCATTTCGCGTACTGGGTCACGCCGAGGCGGCGCATTTCATCCAAGAAGTCATGGATGTCCGAACCGATGCCGGAGATCTCGGGGTGACGCTCTTTCAGAATTGCGGTGACGTCGAGGGAACTGCGCGTTCCATCGCAAAGGTTCAGGATTTCGCGTCCTGTCGGGTTGATCTTGACCGCTCGTTCCGGCAGAACGACCAGTGTGCCCTCCTGAGGGTCCTCCCTCCAGATCGCGTGGGGCGAAAGTTGGGGGTGGGCGGAACTGGCCTCGACGCCGTCCAGCAGGTTCCAGAGGATCTGGCACTTACGTTCCAGGGCGGCCACACAGCGCTTCTGATCCTCGGCGGTCCGAGCGTGTTCGACCACGAAGGCCAGGCCCTGGGAGGCGTCTCGCGGCGCTTGAACCGTGCGGGTGCGGAAGTACTCCAGCCCTTCGGTGCGCACCCATGGATAGTGCTGTTCGAAGGCGGCGATGCGCGTGGTCATGATGTCGCCGGCGAACATTTCGGTGAGGGACGAGGCCACGGACTCGAGAAGATCGTGGGAGTCGACGAATTCCACGTAGTCGTCGCAGGCGCGACGCACTCCAGGAAGGATTTCCACGAGGCTCGCGACATCGGCTCGATCGAGTCCAACGGCTTCGCCCAGGGCGAGCCAGAGTTCGAGACCCCCTTCGCCGGCGCGATGGCCGTCGTGATCGTAGATGCGCTGGATCCACTCTCGTCGAAAATCCGGATCCTGCGCCTTTGCCAGAATCAACCCATCCTTGATGGGGATGCGGGTCTGGTAGTAGTAGCGGTTTCGCACCCAGATTTGGATTTCGGCGCGGGTGAGGGTGCCATCGTGCATTCTCAGATTGAAGGGGTGCAAGTGGTGATAGCGCTCTTCCCCCACTCGTCGCAGGCGGCTTTCGAACTCTTCCGCGTTCCAACTCAAAGCTCGAACTCCATCCCATCCTGCGCGATCTCCACACCCGCGGCTCGAACTGCAGCCGTGGCCTCGGAATGCGAATCAAGGATGGGATTCGTGTTGTTCATGTGGATGTACAGAGAGCGTCCCTCCATGGATTGAAGGGCCTCGAGGCTTCCCTCGCTTCCCAGGATGGGCATGTGGCCCATGGCCACTGCATCGGGTGCACCGGGTCGCATGGCCAGCAGTTCGTCGGCGGTGGAAAAGGTGCCATCGACGATGCGGCAATCGGCCTGCTCGAGTTCCTTCAGGATCTCGGTGGTGAGGCTCTTCATACCCGGGACGAACACCAAGCGCCGCCCAGTGGAGGTGTCGGTAAGCCGAAGTCCGACCGTCGTGTCGCTGGCCGCGGATGCGATGCCTCGCAGATAGGGGGGGATTTTGGGCGCGACGGGGAACAACCTGGCCTGAAGACGCCCAGTCGAGTCGAGGTTCAGGGGCTTGCCCACCTCGATGGGCTCCCAGACAGATTCCAGAAGGCGAAAGGCCGAGTTGTGCTCCAGGATCGAGGCCCGAACCCAGGGAGTCGAGAGGATGCGATAGGAGAGCGCTTCGCGGAGTATCAGCAACCCCATGGCGTGGTCGAGTTCAGCGCTGGTCAACAGCACGGTGTCGAGAGGCACATCCCGGGTTCCCTGCTCGGGATGTAGGGGTGGGAACGCGGTCATCTGCTGGCGGATGTCCGGGCTGGCATTGATCACGCACCAGCGTTCTCCGTCGGCAGATACGGCCAGAGAAGGTTGGGTGCGGGAGGGCACTGCCGGGTCATCGGCACGCGCACGTACCGAGTACTCGCCGCCGCAGTTCCACTGCGGGAGCCCACCGCCAGCACACGAACCTAGGATCCTGATCTTCACAGACTTCCTAGGCTCTCAGAATCCCCGAGCGGTTGCCAGCCTCGTCTGTACGATTCGGTCGGAACCGTGGGTGTGCGCGATCGCGTAGAGACTGGCTGTCTAGACCGAGGTGGTGGCCAATTCGAACAATCGCATGTCGCGGTCGATACGATCGTCGAGGCCACTCTCGATGCGCTTACTCATGTGTTCGGACTCCATGGCGCAACGGTGGATCCAGTCGGCTGCCAGGTCGATGCGATTCTCGTCGGCCGCGGCCTGGTGGAGGAACTCTGTGGCCACGACGACGTCAATTACCATTTGAATCATCAGTTTGGATCGCAATAGCGCGTAGGGAATGTCCGAGAATAGGACCTTGGCCGCAATGTCCACTCGCTCGGACATTTCCTTGACGGTTTCCACCAGTTCCGCTCGAGTTGGATCCGCGGCGATCTCGTCGAGTTCGCCGCGGACGTGATCGAACATCACGTTGAGCGCGCCTTTGCCGATTTCGCGAAGTGCGAAGGAGGCCTGGATCTCACTCGTTCCCTCATAGACGGTCATGATCAGGCTGTCTGCGTGGAGTTTGGCGACATCGGAATCCATTGTGTAACCGATGCCACCGAGCACCTGCATGGCGTCGCGAGTCAGGTCGTCGCAGACCTCGGTCGCGAAGTACTTGCAAAGCGGTGTCAGTAGACGCACACGGGTGCTGTCACGCTCGAGTTCTTCCTGGATTTCGACCCGCTCCATTTCAGATAGGTCGGTCCGCTTCAGTGCTGCTTCACGCGCGAGATTGAGATCCACCAGTTTGTAGGTGCGGTAGAGCAGGGCTCGGACCGCCTCGGCGTTGACGGACATCTTGGCCAGGATGCTGCGTACCATGGGCTGTTCGGCGATGGGCTTTCCGAACTGTTCACGTTGCTGTGCATAGACGACGGCATCGTGAAGTGCTGCCTCGGCGAGCCCCAAGGCCTGGGACGCGACTCCGAGACGCGCATTGTTCATCAAATCGAGCATGGCTCGAAATCCGTGCCCCTTGGCCCCGAGGCGAACTCCCTCGGCGCCTTCGAACAAGACCTCACAGGTCGCAGATCCGTGGATGCCGAGTTTGCGTTCGAGTCGGGTCACACGGAGCCCGTTGAGGGTTCCGTCGTCGCGATGGCGCTTGACCATGATCAGTGACAAGCCATTGGTGGTTCCCTTCGATTCTTCATAGGAATCGTCATCACGTGCCAACACGAGGTGAACTTCGGCGCCACCGTTGGAGATGTAGATCTTCTGACCGTCCACGCGTACTCGGTCTCCACCCAGGTCCGTGGAACGGGTCTGGATGCCCCCGAGATCACTTCCGGCCTGAGGCTCCGTGAGGTCCATGCAGCCCTGGAACTCTCCCGAAGTGAAGCGAGGGAGCACCGCTTGTTTGATCTCTTCGCTGCCGTACTTCTCAATGTCTGCAGCGGCTCCCGTCTGGAGTCCCACGACCATCATCAGGCTCGGGTCTGCGCGGGACACCATTTCGAGAAAAAGTCCGTTGACCAGCGTTGGGAGTCCAAAGCCTCCGTAGCACTCCGAGACCGACAGGCTGACCAGTCCGGATTCTCGCAGTCTTTCGTAGGCGGCGCAGATATGGGGTGGCGAAACGGCACCCCCGTCCGCCGTCAATTCGGCCTCGTCGGCCCAGTGCCGCCGTGCTTCGTCTTGGAAGCCCTCGACGAGAGACGCTGCGGTCTCGAGCACGCTGCGAAAGGCGCCGACTTCGCCTTCGACGTCGACTTCATCGCCGCGCCATAATTTCAAAATCTGGGGCCAATCGACCAGCTGGTCGAGGTAGAGGGACATGGCCGGGGTCAAATAGTTTGCCACTTCAAATCCTTCCGAAGTTCCATCCATGATTATCGAGGAGCCCCCCGACTTTCTTGAATGCCTTCCCCCGGGGACCTCGATTTTTCCCCCTGGGCCCCGCATTTCCGAGCCGTCTGAGACCCCGGGTGGATCGTCCCGACCCGATGGGCCTGGAGCAGTCTGCTCGTGAACCCTACGCTCACCGCCATGTCCGAGCTTCCCAGGGCGTCCACGGAGGGCTCAGAGGCCCGAAGGTGGCTCTGGGTCGTGCTGGGAGTGGCGCTGCTGGCGCGCTGTCTGGCTGCCTGGGTGTTCCGCGATGTTCAGGCCCCTGTCTACGACGAGCGCTACTACACCCACGTTGGGGAATCCATCGCCCGGGGTTTCGGCCACCCCGGTGCATTTCGGCCCCCCCTCTACGCGTTCTTCATCGCCCAGGTCTTCCGGTTCTCCATGGACCTCGATGTACTGCGCGCGGTGCAGATCGCCTTGTCGTTGCTTCCCGTAGCCTTCGCGTTCCAGGTTTGTCTCCGCCGCTTCGGGTTGCGGGCCGGGATCGGATCCGGGCTCGCGTGTGCACTCTGCCCGCCACTGCTCCACTTCAGCCATTTCCTCTGGTCCGAATCTCTGGCCGTCGTGCTCGTGACGGGGTTCTTCTGGTTTCTGGACATCTTCGATCGCAGCGAACAACGCCGCTACCTGTTTGCCGCTGGGCTGATGCTGGGGCTGTTGGCACTGACCCGAGAGATCTGGATCTACTTCGGTCCCGTGATGGTCGGCTGGCTGTGGGCTCGGGCCGGGTGGCGTTGGCGGGTCGCGGGCCCGGCCATCGCGTCGCTGTTGTTGGGAATGGTCCTCACCGTCGGTCCCTGGACGCTGCGCAATCAGGTCACCCTGGGAAAATTCGTGCTGATCTCGACCAACCACTGGCGGCCTCTGGCCGATGGCAACCTCTATCCCCCGGATCGCTGGTTCCTGGGGCAGAACCCCAAAGCTCAGAGGGAAGCGCTCAACGAGAAGGTCCGTGCGATGCCCCGAGAGGAGGCCCAGGCGTACCTGCGAGGACTGGCGCTGCGGCGCATCGCCGACGATCAGCCCTGGTGGCTGTTCAAGAAGTTGGTTCGCAACTCTTCGATGTTGTACTCCGTGGTGGACCAGGAACTCCAGGCGCTGGAGAAGGGGTGGATTCGCCTGTCCACCGCGGGTGCGTGGCTGCTGGTCGCAACAACCCTTGTGGGTTTCTTTGCGACGATGATTCCGGGAATCTTGGGTCTGTGGTTGGTACCCGGTGGGTGGTTCAAGGGCTTGGTGGTGCTGGCGATCCTTTTCGTGAATGCTGCGCACGTGGTCTCCGTCGCGGTTCCGAGATATCTGGTGCCGCTGCTTCCGCTGTTTCTGTTGATGGCGGGTCCCCTGCTGGCAGGCGCGTGGTCCCATTCGAGGACGGCTCGATGGCGCTGGGCCGGAGCGTGGGCTTCAGTGGCTGCCTTCGTGCTCATCCCCCTGCCGAGGGCCGTGGTGGCCGCCAAGGCCGGGTCGTTCCAGTCCACGGCTCCCGTGAGCACCGAGAATGTTCGGGCTTCCCTTCAGAATGCCGGCCACCTCGGAACTTTCGCGGCTCCGCCCCTCCTCTCCCGGCCTTCCAATGCGGCGCGGAATGGCGTCAAGATGCAACGTGCCCGAGCTACCTGAAGTCGAGGTGACCCGCCGTCGAATCGCCCCCTATCTGGTGGGTCGGCGCATCTCGAGCCTGCATACCACGGCAGACAGCTACTTCTTCCTGACGCCACCGAAACGCCTTCGTGGTTGTGTGGAGGGGCAGCGCGTCCAACACCTCGATCGCCTGGGCAAGTATCTCATCGCGGTGCTCGAGGGCGATGGTCGGCTTGTCATCCATCTCGGCATGACGGGTCAACTCTTCGCTGCGGGTGCAGCCAGCGTTCGGTTGCTCTCCGCTACGGCCAGAGCCTCTCTCGCACCGGATGAACAGGCCGACTTTCAGCCCGATGACCACACCCATCTCCATTTTGTCTTCGATGGGGATGGCCCCGACATCTACCTGCGCGACGTCAGAAAATTTGGAAAGGTGTTGTTCGTGCCCGCCGGACAGAACCACCCTCGTCTCGAGAAACTCGGTGTGGATGCACTCGCGGTCACGCCGGAGCTTCTCTTCTCCGCGACGCGTAAGCGGATCGTTCCCATCAAATCGCTGCTCCTCGACCAGTCGATTCTCGCAGGCGTGGGTAACATCTACGCCGATGAATCGCTGTTCCTGGCGGGAGTCCGGCCAGCTCGACGTGCCTCACGTGTGACGCGTCGCGAGTGCGCGCGCATCGCTGATGGGTTGTGTCGAGTGCTCGGTCGGTCCATCGAGACGGGGGGGTCGAGCATTAGCGACTACGTGGCGCCCGATGGTCAGGACGGCAGCTACCAGGACGAGCGACGCGTCTATGCGAGATCCGGCGAGCCCTGCCGGGTCTGCGGCACACCGATCCGAAAGATCGTCATCGGCCAGCGCGGAACCCACTTCTGCCGGACCTGCCAGCGATGAATGCCTCATGCTGAGCCTGGCCGAGCTGACCCGAGCCGCTCAGTGGCTCGATCAGATGCTGGCGGGGCAGCGATTGCAGGCCGTCATCCAGCCCGATGCAACGAGCATCGTACTCACCACCTATGGTGGAGAGTCAGGTGCGGGATTGCGGCGCCACTGGTTGTTGTGCGTGCGCCCCGGCACGGCGAGAGTGTCGCAGATCGAACGTCCTCCGCAGGGACTTCCCAAGCCCCCGGCCCTTCTCCAATATCTTCGTGCTCACGCAGTCGGCGGCCGTATTCGCGATGTTCGAATTCTGCACTCGGATCGACAGCTCGCCGTGCGTGTCGTCTCGAGTGATGCAGAGGTCGAGATCGTCCTCTCGCTGCTGGGCCCCAAGAGCAATCTCTACATTCTTCGCGAGCGCAATCTGGTCGCGTGCTTGCGCCCGCTGGCGGAGACCCGCGCAGAACTCGGTCTGGGACAGCCCTGGAGATCTCCTCTGAGCAAGCCGCCCAGTGCGGGAACCGATCGTTTCGAGGAAACGGACGACGATGAGTTTCTTCGTGCCGTCGAGACCCACTACTCGAAAGACGAGCAGCAAGCAGACCAGTCTGCGCTACAGCGACGTGTCGAGCAGGTTCTCGCCAAGCAGCGCAAGCAGCTGGAGCGCAAGCTCGACAAGCTGAACCGGGATCTCGGCTCAGCCCGTGCGGCACTCGTCCTCGAACGCCATGGGGAGCTCCTCAAGGGGGTGATGTCGCACGTCGAGCCTGGCGCTCGCCAGATGGTCGCGCGGGATCACGAAACCGGCGAAGAGGTGGTGATCGAACTCGATCCCAGTCTTTCGGCATCCGAGAATCTGAACTCCATGTTCAAGCGCTATCGCAAGGCCTTGCGCACCTTGACTCGTGGGGGGGCCCAGGAGGACGCAGTGAAGGGCGACTTGGAGGCCGTCCGAACGGAGTTGCAAGCTTGCGAGGAGCTTGCCCGTGGCGACGGCGGTTCCGAAAGTGACTGGGAGGAATTTTCTCAACGACCGCTGGTCGCGCGTTGTCTCCAGAAATTCACTTCGTCTCCTTCAGCGCGCCGAGGTAAGTCGGGTGGGCCGGCACCTGATCGCAAGCTCGGAGGCCTGACGGTGCCGTCTCGCCTGGTACCCAGGCGCTATCGAACGGCAGGCGATATGGAGATTTGGGTGGGGCGTAGCGATGCCGCCAACGATTTCCTCTCCACGCGTCTCGCGCGCGGCAAGGATCTCTTTTTTCATCTCGACGGCGCACCCGGAAGCCACGTCGTGCTTCGCACCGGCGGGCGCAGTGATCCGCCTTCCGAAGCGATTCTGGACGCCTGTGAGTTGGCGGTGCATTTCTCCAAGGCGAAGAAGGACAGCCGTGCGGATGTTCATGTGGTTCCCATCCGAAACGTCCGGAAGCCCAAGGGAGCGAAGCCAGGACTGGTGATGGTTCACGGAGGTCGCAGCATCCATTTGCGGCGCGATGCCAAGCGTCTCGCGCGGGTCATGGAAGACCGGATTGAAGACTGACTGGATTGGTGTTCTTCAGTCCAGGCGAATCTTCATGGAGTCCACCGATGAGCCGCCATCGACGCAAATGATCTGACCGGTGACGTAGGTCGACGCTTCGCTGGCCAGGAAGAGCACAGTGTCCGCAATGTCCTGCGCGGTCCCCACACGACCCAGGGGGCAGCGACCACTCGAACCACCCTCGGTTGCGTTCTCGAAGCGCGAGAGTCCCTCGGTGTCGGCGATGGCGCCGGGTGCGACGGCGTTGACGCGAATTCCACGAGGGCCCCATTCGACCGCGCAGGTGCGGGTGAGAGAGTCGACGCCCGCTTTTGCGGATGCGACGTGGGCCTGAAGGGTGGGACCGACGTTCTGGAAGGGTGCAGTGATGTTGACGATGTTTCCGCCGTGTTCGCCGAGCCAGGTCTCGAAGGCTGCTTTGCTGACGTTGTAGGTTCCGAGCAGGTCGATGTCCACCACGGCCTTGAAACCGTTGTAGGTGATGCCGCTCATGGGAGCGGGAAAGTTGCCCGCCGCGTTGTTGATCACGACATCGAGACGGCCGTAGCGCTCGATCACGCATCGAAGAACGTGTTCGACCTCGTCGGGCTTGCGCACGTCGCAGGGGACCGCGAGGCAACTCAGGCCCTCGCCCTCGAATTCCGCGGCAGTGGCTTCGATGACCTCCAGGCGGCGACTGCAGATGGCAAGGGATGCACCACAACGGCCGAAGGAGCGCGCGATTTGCTTGCCGATCCCCGTCCCGCCTCCCGTCACCAGGACGACCTGGCCGTGGAAGGTGTTGCTCGAAAATAGACTCACGGTGTTCTCCCGATGATTTCGGAGGGGCGCTGTGCCAAGGGTCCTACGCGTGGGCTCGGAGTGTCAAGCTCGGCCAAAAACGTGTGGTGGCGATCGACCGGTTGTTGCCAGAACCAATGGAAGCTCGCATGTGCGTGCATCGCGCCGCTGCTTGATTGACTCCCACTCGACCACGTGCCAGAGTTCCGCGCGAACTCGAGTGCTGGAGGCTGTCCATGGCAAAGACTCTGCACACCATGATCCGGGTTTTCGATCTCGACCGTTCCATTGCCTTCTACCGTAAAACCCTGGGTTTGGAACTCGTGGACCGTTTCGACTTCGAAGACTTCACCCTGGCGTATCTGCGAAATGCAGAGAATGATTTCGAGGTGGAGTTGACGTGGAACCGGGACCAGACCGAGCCGTATGTCCACGGCAGCGGTTACGGTCATCTGGCGGTTGGCGTGGAGGACCTCGATGCCGAGCATGCCCGCCTTGCCGGCGCGGGGTGCTCGGTCGGAAAGATCGTCGAGATGGACCATGCCGGCGCTCGTCTCGCGCGCATCTTCTTCTTGGACGATCCCGACGGGTATCGGATCGAGGTGATCGAAAGTGCGGGGCGCTACCGCTAGTCGAGGTCGGATCAGGGTTCGATCAACACCTTGAGGGCCCCCGGTTGGGTGGCCAGGCTCAGGCCCTGATCGGCCTGTTTCAGACCGACCCGGTCGAAGATCAGCGGCTGTACGTCCACATGGTTCCGGGCCAGGGCTTCCAGGGCGGGGGCGAATGGGCCACAGCGCGATCCCACCACCTGGATCTCGTGGATGACCAGAGGGGCCAGGTCGACCTCCGCGTGTCCGGCCACGGTGCTCTTGAGCACCAGGGTTCCTCTTGGACGTGTCGCCTGGACGGCGAGTTCGAAGCCCTCCGCACTGCCCGTCGCTTCGACCACCAGGGAAGTGGGCTCCGGACTCCAGTCCGAAGCCAGTCGGGTTTCAAGCCCGCGTCCAGACAGAATGGCCAGCTTTTCGGGATGGCGGCCCACGGCCAGAACCCGTGCGCCTGCGACTTGGAGGACCTGGGCGACGAGCAGCCCGAGTTTGCCATCCCCCAGCACCACGCAATCGAGCCCCGGTGCGACATCCACCTGCTCCAGGATTTCGAAGGCGGCAGCGAGCGGCTCGACGAAGACTGCTGCCTCGTTGGAGAGGGTGTCGGGTATCGCGTGCAGATTCTGGAGTGGGACGCTCACCCATTCGGCGAAGCTTCCATCGGCGTTCTGGATGCCCATCACGCGTCGCTGTGGGCAGTGGCGCCCCAGTCCGCGTGCGCAGTATTCGCAGCGACCGCACGCGAAGTTGATTTCGCCGACTACCCGCACGCCGCGCCATGGTTCGGGACCGTCCTCGACGACCCCGACGAATTCGTGACCGAGGATGCCTCGAAAACCCATGTAGCCCTTCACGAGTTCGAGATCGGTGTTACAGATTCCCGCGAGTTCTACACGGACGATGGCCATCTCGGGTTGGGGCTCGGGCCCGGGAACGTCGAGGATCTCGGCCCGCTTTCCCTCGAGGAACAGTGCGCGCATGCTCTCTAGTGGCGCCGCGCCAGGGCAATGGGTTGGGTTCTCACGAACTCTCCTCGTCTCGCGCCGAATGGATGTCGAGAGCCTCGCCCAGGCCACGGTCCCGGGTCAAGCGGCGCGCTCGTCCAGTGGCCCCTATGCTCCCCGGTCAGGAGCCTGGTATGCCGCTGCCTCCCAAGATCTGTCCTCGCTGTGGGGATGAGTATCTCCACCGAGCCACCCAGTGTACGAACTGCGAGATTCCGCTGATTCTCGAGGGGGAGCAGGTCGGAGCCGAGTCGGTTCCGCAGCTCCCTGACGTTTCGGAGTTGGTGTGTGTGCGTGCGGCGGCGTCGAGCTGGATCCTGGCCCTCGCCGAGCGGATGGAGGAAGCCGGGATCCCCCATCGCGTGGAGGCCTCGGGCGATACCTCGCGCGCGCGGGAAGCACCGTGGGGGATCTTCGTGCGTACAGAGGACGCGGCTGCTGCCAGCGCCATCGATGCGGAGCACATGAAGATTCAGATGCCCGATCTACCCGAAGGCTACGATCCCCGCGCAACGGAGTCGGAGGACGGCGAGGCCTGCCCGGCCTGTGGAGAAGTGCTCGCGGGAAAGTCTGACGAATGCCCCAGCTGCGGTCTGTTCCTGGGGTCCGAATAGCTCCGGTCGTGCGCTGTCCCACGGAAATTTCGCGGCCAGCGACTACATCTCTTCTTTGAGACGGATTTCGCTCGTGGCTTCCGGGAAGCGAGCAATCTTGTCGACGTAGAAGTGCCGGATCTCTTCCATGTCTTCCCTGAGGTCCCCGGTGGGGATGAGTTCGGGTCCGAATCCACCACGCTTGTGGCCGTAGTCGAGGAAACCCATCACGATGGGGACCTGCGCGGCCAGGGCGATTCGATAGAAGCCCGACTTCCAATGGGGGCCGTAGGAGCGGGTGGCCTCGGGTGCGATGGCGAGCACCAGGCCGGGCTGTTCTTCAAAGGCTCGCGTCATCTGATCGACGACGTTCTCGGGAGCGTGTCGCCGGACCGGGATCCCACCGAGCCACCGCGCGAGTCTTCCACACGGTCCTAGAAACAGGGTGTGCTTTCCCATCCACGACAATCGGATTCCAGCCGACCAGGCCAGCGCCAACATGAACAGCAGATCCCAGTTCGAGGTATGGGGCGCGGCGATCAGCACATAGCGGCGGGATGCCGGGTGGTTGCCCACCAGCGTCCAGCCGCTGGCGCTGAGAAAGCGGTGCGCCAGCCAACTCCGCACGGGCATGGGGTATCCGGTTGATTCCTCAGGCATAGACCGATCTTGTTCGGTGTGACGAAGTTGCAACTTTACACCTCGTTGGAATCCAGTACCGGTGGACCCGTCTGCCTGGACCGGACCGTCGGGTTGCGCAAGAAGATAGCAAGTGAGAGCCCACCGATGACGACAGCGAACCAGAGGGTACAGGCCCGGATCAGGAGAGTGGATGCGACCGCCAGGGGCGCGCTGACGCCGGGCACCAGGCGGGTCGCGAGAATTGCCAGGGAGCCCTCGGTGGCTCCCAGGCCACCCGGTAGGAAACTGACGGCCCCGATCAGCGTCGTGGCCGACCAGAGGAACAAGCAGATCAAAACACTGGGTTCGGCCTCCGAGAAACCCCGGACGATGGCGTAGTAGCCCAGACACTCGAGCCCCCAGCCGAGCACGCTCAGGACCGTGAGCACGGCCAGAGGGCGAAGGCGCAACAGCACGGCACTGCTGTCTACGAGCTTTTCCGCTCGTTGGGTCACGCTGGACAGCCCCAGCCGTCCAATGGCCCCCAGCACCGGGTGAAGGAGGCGAGGGGATCCCAGCACTACGATCGCTGCCAGAACGACCACGAGCACACCGAAAACCACGGGAAGAACGTCGCGATACTGGGCGATTCCCACCAGGCTCAGAATCACCAGTGCAACCAGATCCGTCAGCCGATCGGCCACCACGATGGGCGCCGTCCGCGACCCCGAGATCCCATCGCTGCTGCGGAGCAGAACACTGCGGAGCACCTCTCCCACCTTGCCGGGTGTGACCGACATGCTGAGCCCTGCGATGAAGATCAGGGCCGAGCGCCCGAGGGTCAAATCCGACGCATTGCCTTCGCCGGGTTCTCGGATTCCGAGCCATCCCAGGCACAGCTCCCACTTGGCGAAACGCAACAGATAGTTGGCGCTCGACAACGCCAGAGCCACCCAGACAGCGCTCCACCCGTAATCAGAAAGGGCCTCACTGACATTCTGGGTATCGAGATAAACGGCGCCAGCCGCATACAGCAGCACGCCAAGGCCCACCCCAATCAGTGCACGGCGAATCATTTGGTTCATCGGGGTGTCGTCTCCTGGACCGGCAGGGGCCGAGCCATCGAGGCTGGCTTCCCCAGGGGCTCTCATCGACCGAACCGCCTCGCGATGAAACCCAATCGAGGTCTATGGCCGCCGCGAAGTCGGTTCCCCAGTCACCCCATGGTAGCCTTCGTTCATGGCGTCCGGCGCAGAGGCCTACACCCGGGGAGCGACGGCGCCCGCGATTCTAGCCTGCGGGGCGCTCCTGGCGGTGCTGGGAGCGATCGTCTACATCGCTGGCCGCCCCATCGCCAGCGACGACCTGTGGTGGCATCTGCGCATGGGGGAGGTCTATGCGACGGAGGGTCTCTCCCTCGACCGGGACCCACTCGTCCACACCACTTCGTCGCGACCCCCCATTCCCCACGAATGGCTCTTCCAGGTCGCCCTACACGGGCTGGACCGTAACTTGGGGCTTTACGCGTTGAGGGTCCTGCATGGGACGGCGGTCGTGGTCATCATGGCTCTGGCGTTCTCGACTTTTCGCCGCACTGCGGCAGGTCTCCCGGCCGCTGCTCTGGCCACCGCCGTCTTCGGCGCGCTGTCCTGGTATCGGCTCATCCAGCTCAGGCCGGGTCTGCTCAGCATCGTGTTCGTCCTGCTGCTTTACCGCCTGGTGCTCGCTCGCCCGGACCTGCTGTCATGGAGAACCGCCCTGGCCATTCTTGGACTGTTCGTGGTTTGGGCCAACGCACACTCGGTGTTCGCCGTGGGTCTGGCGCTGCTCCTGGCCGCCTGCGCGGGGGCGCTGCTGCGATGGGGGTTGCCTGACGGTTCGGCGCGCGGCTCTGCGGTGGCTTTGGGTCGTAGGCGAAGGCTGCTCGAGCTCGCTTCGCTGTTGGTCGCTGCCACCTTGATCACCGGCCTCAACCCGCGCGGCTTTTGGCAACACATCACTTTCTTTCAATATTCGCGCGAGTCTGCCATGTGGTTCATCGAGGACGACTGGCAGGTCTTTCACCCGCTGGTTCCTCTGGTCGACAACCCGGCACTGAGTCTCACGTCCTGGGTACTGGCCGACGCACTCCTCGTGGCCCTGTGTGTGGCCATCGCCATTTCCCTGGGCCGCGCCTGGCGCCGCCGCCAGGGTGACCCTGCGGTCGACATCGATCCGGAACATCTTGCTCTGGCCCTCGCGGGGGTGGTGGCGATGATCACGACGATCCGCTTTCACTGGCTCTGTATTTTCCCCCTCCTGTATGTACTGCGCTGGTTGGATCGCGAAGTCCGCTCCGGCTCAGTGTCTTTCGGGCGACTGGGCTGGATGGCGGCCTTGGCGTCAGTCGGTGTCGCGGTTGCGTTTCCCAGGGGGAACGGGCTGCAGGCCTTTGCGGACGAGGTCGCGGCTTCGGGTGGCGGTTATTTCGAACCCGCTTACCTCGAGGACCGCTACGGCGACGGTGCACGCCGGTTTCTTTCGGAGACGGCCCTGGAGGGCCGAATCTTCAACCCCTATTACCTGGGAGGTTTCCTGGCCTACTGGCATGCCCCGCGCTTGAAGACGTTCATCGACGGCCGGATGGACCACTACCCCCGTGAGGTCTATCGCGACTACCAGAGCATCGCGAATGCCTCTGGTCGCGGTGCATCACGGCAATTGGCAACGCTTCTCGATGCCCGAAACGTCGATGTCTTCATCGCCGTCGACCAACCGGGCGAGCGCTATGCGAACCTTCGAATGGCTGCTGGAATCCGACAGTTGCGCAGCTGGGTCCGAGTCTACCAGTCGCACCATCTCGCCATTTATCTACGTCGCGCGCCGGTCAATGAACTGAATCTGTTTCGCGTGATGGCCTATTACCGGGAACGAGACCTGCCTTTCGATCGCCAAACCGGACTCGATGTCGCGGCCATCACGGAGGCTGCGCCCACCTGGGCTTTCGAAAACGATCTCCTGTCGCGCGACCACGCCGTTCAGGTCGCTGCCTTGCAGAGCGATGATCCTGGCGAGCGACTGCGCGCGCATCGGATCCTCGGTGAACGTCTGTGGCGCATTGGCAGCTACGAGTGGCAGGTCGAGATCGACTCACGCGTGTTGGGGATGCGGCCTGATCTGCGAGGACCGTGGCTGCGCGTCATCGACGGGCTGTTCCATCTGGGGCGAACCGAACAGGCCCTCGATCTGGCGCGTCTTCTCTACGAGCAGGACCCCGAAGATCCGGAGGTGGCGGCCCTCTACACCCGGATCGAAGGCTCCTTGAGTGCGCGCGAACACCGGCGGCGGGCCCAGGATGGATCGGCTCTGGCTGTACCCCGGTGACGGATTACCAAGTCAGAAGGGGTCTCGACTGGCGCTAGAGTTTGGGATTGGCTGCTGCACAATCCAGCGAGAATCTCGGGTGGCGAGAGCCGCTGTTTGCAATTGGAGTGACATATGAGTCGGGTCAAGGTAGGCATGAGGGCACCGGCCCAATCGCTCATCGGGCCGGTTGCCGACCGTCGGGCGGCTCTGGCTGCGTTGGCCGATGCGGGGCTCGATCACGTCGGGGTCTCAGACCACGTGAGTTTCTTCGTGGGGGCGGGTTTCGATGGATTGATCCAGGCCGCTCAGTTGACCACCCTCCACGACACGCTGCCGGTGATGGTGGCCGTGTATCTGCTTCCGCTGCGTCATCCCACCACGGTGGCGCGTCAACTCCAATGCATCTCGGCGGGGGCGCCGGGTCGCCTCGTCTTCGGCATCGGAGTGGGGGGTGAAGATCCTCACGAATACGAGGTTTGCGGCATCGACCCGCGAACCCGTGGAGCACGTGCCAACGAGTCTCTCGAGATCCTGCGCGGTCTCATGACGGGTGAGCCCATCGACTTCGAGGGAGTCCACTACTCGCTGTCGGCTGCTCAGATTGCGCCGGCGGTGGAGCCTGCCGTTCCCATTCTTGTGGGGGGACGCTCAGCGGCGGCCGTGCGACGCACCGCCCGCTTCGGGGATGGCTATCTCGGAGTTTGGATCTCACCGGGGCGCTTTGCCGCCATTGCGGCTGAAATCGCCGAGCAGGCCGAGGGGTTGGGTCGCAGGCCTTCGGATGTCTGCGACCATGGAATGTATGTGTGGTGCGGGTTCGGCGATACCCGGGAGCAGGCACGTCAGCGCGTGAGCGAGGGGATGCAGGACATCTACCGCATCGGGTTCGAGAATTTCGAACGCTATACCCCCTACGGAAGTCCCGAAGAGGTGGCCGAATTTTTGGCCCCCTACGCCGAAGCCGGGTGTCGAAACTTCCACCTCGTTCCGGTGGCGGGAAACGACACCGAGGCCGTAGAGCAGGCGGCCGAGGTCAAGCGCCTGCTTGCCAGCAATGGATAGCCACCAATCCGAGTTCCCGGGCGTTCAGAGGTCGGCGTACTCGATGTTTCGAATGGGGTCCGAGCCGTCCCAATCCTCCGCGGCTGCAATACCGGATGCGAAGATTTCGGTGAGCTGCGGATACACCTCGAGAAACTCGATCCACACCTCGCCCAGGACGGCCGATCCGCAATACGCGTAGCGGTGCCCATCCTTGCCGCGCATCACGCACACGCGTTCGAACCCCTGGGCGCGTGCCGTCTCGATGTCGCGGTCGATGTCCTCGGAGAAGAACGCCAGGTGGTGCAGTCCGTAGCGGCCGTTGCCGATGTCTCGTTGGTAGGGGGTGGCTTCTTCAGCAGGGTTCAACGACTGGACGAGTTGAATCTGGAGGTCGCCCGCGTAGGCGAGGGCTTCGTGGATTTGCAGCTCGAGCGTCCTGCCTTCGAAGGTCGAGTCCAATTCGATGTTGCGGTAGCAGGTGAAGGGGCCGAGCCCCGCATGGTGCACCCAGTGCTCCATGGCCGCGTCGATGTCGGGCACCAGGTACGCGGTCTGGACGACCTTTCCGAAGCGCTTTCCGGGTGTGAGCAACGTTCTCTCCGTCCGGGGAGGAAGCATACGAAATGGGCGGGATTCCGCTCCTCTACCCGGATTCGGGTTCTCAAGGGCGATTTCAGGGGTGGATAATGGCGGCACCATGACGAATCCGAATTCTACGAATCAACGGGAGATTGCCGCAGCGTTGTGGGACGAATTCTGTGACTCTCTCAAGCGCGCGGGGGAGGTGCTGCGCAGGCCGGAAACACCGGGCGACGAACTGACCCAGGCCGAAGGGCTTCGTCATCTGGTCCGAATGATCCGCGCGGGTTTCGAGAACTGCCACGAGTTCGCGGATCTCGACCACCCCGTCCTCGCCTCCATGGTAGAGCGGACTCTGCTCTACGAGGGGGTGACATCCGATGCCCGCTACCTCCACGCCTTCATCGACGGTACTCAGACCCACGTCATCCGGGGTCATCGTGGCGGCGCGCCGCTCATTGAGTTCGGGGTGTACACAGGCAAGGTCGGGATCCACGAGCCGAGCCATCTGATCGCATCGATCACCGAGGAAACCCTGGTGGTGGGTGACGATGGCTCGCTAGAGGTTGTGCTGAGCCCCGACGAACACCCGGGCAACTGGATCGCAACCGACGCCAACACCCGATACATGATGATCCGTCAGTACGCCCACGACTGGACCGACCTCCGGATGGGTCGCTTTGCACTTCATCGCCAGGGCGCGACCCCGGCGGCCTCGCCCCTATCTCTCGAGGCGATTCGCCAGGGACTCGAGGGGGCTGTGGGGTTCGTCCAGTACACGCCCCGTTTCTGGGCCGGGATCTCCGACTACTGGTCGGACTTTTCGGTGAACCGTTTCGAGGCGCAACTCGACGCGGATTCGCGCACGGACATTGCGCCTCCTTCGGGACATCAGTTCTCCTGCGCGTACTTGAAGCTCGAGCCCGAAGAGGCACTCATCCTGGACTTTCAGCCCGGAAGCGTCCCTTTTTGGAGCCTCGGTCTGGCCAGCTATTGGTATGAACCAGTGGGCTATGGAATGCCGGAATCCCATCTCAACTCCGGAACCGCCAGTCGCTCGACAGATGGATCGGTGCAGGTGGTGGTCAGCCCCCAATCCGTCGAATCGGACAACTGGCTCGCTACCCAGGGCCATCTCGAGGGGACGCTGGTGTTTCGTTGGTCCCGCTCGAAACAACCCGTGCCGCCCATTTCCACTCGCCGTGTTTCGATCGAGGAAGCGCGCGCGCTGGTGGGCGGAGGGTCACGCTGATGCTTTCAGCTCCGGCTCGTTTCGTCGTGGGAACGGGGCGCTGCGGGTCGACGCTGCTCTCGCGCATGCTGAGTGTGAATACGCGGGTGCTGAATGTGTTCGAGTTGTTCTCGGGGATCGACCAGTTCTTCCGCTTCCAGGAGGCCCCGGTCGGGGGGGCTGAACTCGCCGAGCGCCTGCGTCAGGACCACCCCATGTTGACCATGGTATTGAAGCGGGGCTACGACGTTCCGGAGGTCGTCTATCCCTTCGACCAGCCGGGTAGTCGCTATCGGCGCAGCGACCCCGTGCCCTGGGCACTCGGAATTGCGATCCCTCGCATCAGTGAAGAACCCGATGGGCTGTTTGATGAGATGCTGGAACTCGTCGAAGCCAGACCCTCGGCTCCCCTGGCGGTCCATTATCAGGATGTCTTTGACTGGCTCGCCGAGCGCACGGGCAGGGAGTGCTGGATCGAGCGGTCCGGGAGTTCCATCGAATACCTGGGAGAGCTGAAGCGGTTGTTTCCAGATGCCCGTTTTGTCCACATCCACCGAGACGGGTGCGAGGCAGCCCTGTCCATGCGCGAATATCCGGTACTTCGCGTGGCCGTGGCCGTCATGAATGGAATGTTGGGAGAGATCGAGTATTCGCACGAGGGGCTCACGGAACTCGAACGCTCGGACGGAGCCGCGATCGACCGATTGCTGGAGACAAGACCTCCCATTGAGTTATACGGCAAGTACTGGAGCGATCAGATCCAGAATGGCTATGCGGCCGTCGCGGGCCTCGACCCCGCGGATTTTCTGGAGGTTCGCTTCGAGGATCTCGTGACGAGACCCGAGGCCGTACTGAGCGAGATTGACGCGTTCTTCGGACTGCCCGGGCGTGGAGATTGGATCGCCGAGGCCTCGGCTCTATCCCGAGGCATGCCGACGTTGCGCCTGCCCAAACTTCGGGGCACCGAACGGGAACGGCTCGAAGAGGCCTGCCGCGCGGCGATGTCTCAGCTGGGTCGCTCGGTCTGATTTTCTCGGCCGCGATCTGTCCTCCTCAAGTCGCGCCTTCACCCGGTCGACCCAGTGGTTGGGGTTCCCATACTAGATGGGTGGACCCAGCAACAGAGAGTCACTTGGGACCATGGCGAGGGCCTTCATGAACAAGCGTGAACGCGCCTCGAGAGCGGCACGCGGCAGGGAAAAACGAAGCTCCGGGCGGGTTCCGGTACCGGGTCGTCATCCAGACACCCCGCACCTGTGTCTGTTGCGCAGTCCAGCCGTCGCCCAGCCGCGTGAGCGCTACGACGGCAGCCTGCAGGTGGCGACCTACAACGTGCATCGCTGGATGGGACTCAGTGGCCGGACGAAGCCAGATCCCTCGCGTGCCCACTCTGTGATCTCGGAACTCGATGCCGATGTGATGGCGCTCCAGGAGGTCATTCGGCCCTTTGACGGGGAAGACCCCGTGGCGAGTCTCGCCGATTCGTTGGGACTCCACGTGGCGTTCGCGGCCACACGGGTCCACAAAACCGGGGAGTTGGGGAACGCCATTCTGTCGCGATGGCCCATTCTCGGCCTGTCGATGCTGGACCTCACCCGCTCGCGCCTCGAGAAGCGAGTTGCTCTTTGCGCGCAGTTGGATCTTCCAGAGGGGTTGCTCCAAGTCGTTGCCACCCACCTCGCCTTGGCTCCCCGCACTCGTCGTGCGCAGGTACGGTCGCTACTCGACCACCCCCAGCTTCGAAGCGGATCGGCGGTTCTCATGGGCGACATGAATTCCTGGCGCAGGTGCCGCGCGAGTCGCACCCTCGACGACGAACTCGAGCCTCATGGTGGTACACCCTGGCCTGCGTCCTTCCCTTCCCTGCGACCCGTTCTGGCTCTGGACCGGATCTACGGCCGGGGCGTGTTGATGACCCAACTCCAGGCACATTCCAGTGTCTTGGCCCGCCGTGCCTCCGATCACCTGCCCGTATCGGCAAGGGTCGAGCTCTCCGAGATCTGACCGGCTGGGTTCCCGACTACAGGGGCTTCCAGGTCCCAGTGGGGCTGGAGTGATTCTGCGTGTCTTGCGGCCGTGCGCAATTGAATGCACACGAGCGTTGGTTTAGCTTCTCTCTCGATGGCTCATGAACCGCAACGCCGTGCGCTGGCGCGTTACCTCGAAGAGCACAATCTCAAGCACACACGCCAGCGGGAACTGATTTTGGACGCCTTTCTGGATGTCCAGGGTCACATTACCAGCGACGACCTGTACCAGCGGATCCGAGAGACCGAGCCGCAGATCGGCTACACGACGGTGTACCGAACCATGAAGCTGCTGTGCGAGGCGGGCCTCGCAGCAGAACGCCATTTCGACGAAGGCAGTACGCGCTACGAGATCGCCCACGATCACCACGATCATCTGGTCTGCACCCGTTGCGGGACCATTGTGGAATTCGAGTGCGAGATGATCGAGAAGACCCAGGAAGAGATTGCTAAGCGCTACGGGTTTCAGATTCTGCGCCACCGACACGAGCTCTACGGCCTGTGCGAGAAATGTCAGGGCGTGCTGAAACGGCCTCCCAGCGAGTTAGCCTAGGCCTCGGGCGCTGTTCTTCCCAAGCAGCTTCATGCACTTCGTTGACCCTCTAAGCGTTGTCTCCTGTACGCATTCTATTCTGAACATGACTTTCAAAACCATTTGAATATGACTTTCATAATCAAGAAGGACGGACTATGCTGCGCAACCCCCGAAAACGAAATTCATTTTCAAATTGAGGAGTAACGACATTGCAACCGCGATTCAGTTCCAAATTCGAGGCCCTGGCAGGGCATTGTCGCCGGGGGGCGATTGCCTTCGTGGTCGGCTTGCTGTGCGTTTCTGGCATGGCTCAGGCTGCCGATTCCGAGGCTGAGCAGAACAGCCGCATTGACCGCCTGGAATCCACCGTGGAGGCGCTGACCAGCGAGTTGGAGAAGGCGGTGTCTGGCGCCGTGGTGCCCGATAGCGACGACGCCAGCTTCTACGGGCTCGGTCCTGCGGCTTCGAAGGTCTACAAGATCGACCGCGGTCTTTCGCTGGGTGGCTACGGCGAGGCCTACTACGGCCGGAAGCTCCAGGATGGTGCAAGTGATTCGACCGACTTCTATCGGATGGTCCTGTACGCCGGTTACAAGTTCAACGACTGGATCGTGTTGAACTCCGAAATTGAGTTCGAGCACGGCGGCTCGGCGGTTTCCGGCGCCGGCAAGGTCGGCGTGGAGTTCGCCACTGTCGACTTCATGCTCCGAGACTGGGCGAACGTGCGAACCGGTCTGATGCTGGTTCCCATGGGCTTCATCAATGAGATGCACGAGCCCGTGACCTACTTCGGCAACCTCCGCCCGCGGGTCGAGCAGACCATCATTCCGTCCACCTGGCGTGAAAACGGTGTGGGGCTCTACGGCACCCTGACCGAGGGCCTTACCTACAAGCTCTATGCGATGAACGGATTCGAAGGGGCCGACTTCCGCGCGAAGGATGGTTTCCGGGGGGGTCGCCAGAAGGGTGGCAAGGCCATCGCCAACAACGCGGCGCTGGTGGGACGGGTCGACTGGTCGCCCACGGATGCCTGGGATCTCGGCGCGTCGATCTACTACGGCGACTCGGGGCAGGACGATGCGCTTCTCAACGGCAACGCGTTGAGCACGACGATCTGGGACGTTCACCTTCAGTACCAGGGCCACGGCGCTCGCGTGCGCGGCCTGGTGACGGGTTCGAACCTGGACGGTGCTGCAGCACTCAATGCCGCTGTTTTGGCCGATACTGGCTCGAACCCGAACAACGCCAAGGAGATGCTCGGCGCCTACGCTGAGATCGGCTACGACATCATGCCGTTCTTCAGCCCCGGCAGCGGTCAGAGCATTGAGCCGTTCTATCGCTTCTCCTACCTCGACCTGCAGCACGAGATGGATGGTGCGGATGTAGCGGATCTGAAGTACAAGGACGTCCACTACCACACGGTGGGCCTTTCCTATAAGCCGATCCCCCAGGTGGTGGTGAAACTCGACTACCGGAACATCTCTTCAGCAGCCGGGGACGATTCATACTCGAATGAGTTCAACGTCGGCATCGGCTTTGTCTTCTAGGCTCAGTTCCAGCTGGGTCGGAGGGATACTTCTGGCCCTGATCGCGTGGGCGGGGGCCGCCACCCCTGCCCACGCCAAGGTCTTCGCTGCCCGCTTGGACGCGGTGGCGGAGGCCTTTGGCGTTGGGGCCGAAATCGAATCCTCGACCTATGTCTTGACCGAGGAGCAGGTGGAGCGCGTCGAGGCGCTCGCCGAGGAACGGGTGGAAAAGCGCATCGTGCGGGTGTTCACCGCCCGCCGCGAGGGCACCCTCCTGGGCTACGCGGTGGTGGATCTCCACATGGTCCGCACCCTCGCCGAGGCGCTGCTGGTGGTGCTGAGCCCCGAGGGTACGGTGAGGTCCGTTCGCGTGCTGGCATTTCACGAGCCGCTCGACTATCTCCCCATCGACCGCTGGTATCTTCAGTTCGATAATTCGACCCGCTCTTCGGTACTCAGGGTGGGGAGGGACATTCACGCCGTCGTCGGGTCGACGCTCACGACGCACGCCACCGCCGGGGGGGTGCGACGGGTGCTTGCCCTGTACGAGGTCTTGATCAAGGACGGGGACTGAGCTGTGCGCTTCGTGATCACCGGAGAGTGGAACCGCAACCGCCTTCTGCAGACCATCGTGGTCCTCTACGCCCTCTACGTGTGCGGCCTGTGGGTGACGAACGCTCTGCTGTATTTCGCGAAGATGAGCCTCACCTACCAGTCGGTGGTGGAGTACTACCTGGGCTCCGAGGAGCGCTTCCTCTCGCCACGCAGCTATCAGGGACTGCTCGAAGTCTCCCACTTTCACTTGTTCGCCATGGGGATGTTGCTACTGGTGCTCACCCACCTGGTGCTCTTCATCCCCCTGCGCAACTCCGTGAAGGCCTGGCTGGTGGTGGTGCCCTTCTTCTCGGCGATTCTCGACGAGGGCGCGGGTTGGTTGGTGCGTTTCGGTCATCCGGCATTTGCCTACGCGAAGATCGCCGGCTTCTTGTTGTTGCAGGGGAGTTTGGCTGCCCTGGTGGGCTTGTCGCTGTGGGCGGTGTTCACGGGCAGCCAACGCAACTACGCGGGCGGGACGGCGAGGTCGCCGAATTCTTGAGGCCTGTCGCCATCGCTCCGGCCCTGGTGGTGATACTGGTGCTGGCCTGCGCGTCGCCCCCCCCACCTCCGGACCTCGTCAGCGATGGACGGCTGGCCATGGGCACCGTGCTCGAGATGTCCATCGTGCCCCCGGCGGGTGCTTCTCCGCGGGAAGCTCGTGAGATCCTGGATCGCGCCTTCGAGCGCGTCCAAGAGCTCGAAGGCCTGGTGAGCCGCTACCAGCCCGACAGTCAGATCAGCCGACTCAACCGCAGCGCAGGCCTGGATCCGAAGCGCGTGGACCCGCGGCTGGCAGATCTTCTCGCACGGGCCTTGAGCCATTCGCAGCTCACGGGCGGAGCCTTCGACGTCACGGTGGGACCTCTGGTGGAACTCTGGGTGGGGGCCGCAGACAGTGGCCAGCCACCCAGCGCCGACGCGCTCGCGTCGGCCCGTTCAAAGGTCGGGTCGGATCGGGTGCGGGTGGGCGACGACGGGGACGTGGAGTTTCTGGAGCCTGGGGTTTCAGTGAACCTCGGTGGCATCGCCAAGGGGTACGCGCTCGATGAGCTACGGCCCCTGCTGGCTGAGGCGGGGGTCCACGCGGCGCTGCTGAGTTTCGGCCAGAGCAGCACCTGGGCGATCGGAGCGCCACCCGGGGAAGCGGGCTGGACGCTGCTGGTGCGCGGCGCCACGGGTCCCATCGGTCTGATCCTTTTGCGGGACCAGGCGCTCTCGGTGTCGGGCAGTCTCGGCCAATTCGTCGAGATCGGAGGCGTGTCGTATGGGCACGTGCTGGACCCACGTACAGGCTGGCCTCTCACCGAGCACCGCCTGGCCGTGGTGGTGGCGCCCGATGCGGCTCTTGCCGAGGCGCTCAGCACGGCCCTGCTGATTGGAGGCGAGGAGGAGGGCCTCGACCTCGTCGAGGCCCTCCCGGACTGCGAGGGCCTGGTGGAGACGGGCAGGGGCGAGGTGCGGACCACCGCCGGCTGGAGGGAGCGGGTGTCCTTCGAACGACTGGCTCCCGCCCAGCGGGAGAGCCGTGGCCGATCAATCCTCGAAGTCGATCAATCGATCCTGGACGTCGCGCAGTAACGGCGCGTTCCGGTCTTTGTCCGACAGCACCGGGGTTTCCACGGGCCAGGGGATGGCGAGTTCGGGATCGTCCCAGCGCACGCTGAACTCGGCGTCGGGGTGGTAGAGGTCGGTGCACTTGTACTCGACCTGTGCGCTGTCGCTAACGACGCTGAAGCCGTGGACGAGCCCCGGAGGTACGTAGAGCTGTTTCTTGTTCGCCGCCGACAAGTGGATTGCGAAGAACTGGCCGTAGGTCGGGGAGCCCCGGCGGACGTCGGCGGCCACGTCGTAGATCTCGCCCTCGATGGCGCGGACCAGCTTGCCCTGTGGGTGGGGGGACTGGCCGTGGAGGCCCCGCAAGATGCCCTGGGATGACAGCGAGTGATTGTCCTGCACGAAAGGCAGCGCGATCCCGGCTGCTGCGAACCGCTCGGCGTGATAGGTCTCCAGAAAGAACCCCCGCTCGTCGCCGTGTACCTGTGGCTCCACCACGATCACTCCGGGGATGGGCGTTTCGATGAACTGCAACTCAGGAATCCTCTTCGGCCAGCATGAGCAGGTACTCGCCGTATTGGGTCTTGCCCAGGGCAGCCCCCAGCCGGGCGAGTTGTTCTCGATCGATGAAGCCCCGCCGGTAGGCGATCTCTTCCAGGCAGGCGATCTTCAGGCCCTGACGTGCTTCGATGGTCTCGACGAAGTTCGAAGCTTGCAGCAGGGACTCGTGGGTGCCCGTGTCGAGCCAGGCGATGCCGCGGCCGAGGAGTTCGACGTGGAGGTCTCCACGCTCGAGGTAGTTCCGGTTCACGTCGGTGATCTCCAACTCACCCCGGGGCGACGGTGCCAGGTTGTCGGCAATCTCGACCACGCGATTGTCGTAGAAGTAGAGTCCCACCACCGCGTAGCTGGAGCGCGGGTGCTCGGGTTTCTCCTCGATGCCCTTGACCGTGCCGTCCTTTTCGAACTCCACCACGCCGTAGCGCTCGGGGTCCCGGACCCAGTAGCCGAATACCGTGGCGCCGGCTTCGCGGTTGCGCGCCTGTTCGAGGACGCCTCCCAGCCCCTGGCCATAGAAGACGTTGTCGCCCAGGGCGAGCGCAACCCGATCGTTGCCCACGAAATCGCGGCCGATGAGGAAGGCCTGGGCGAGCCCTTCCGGGCGGGGCTGCTCGGCGTATTGAATCTCGATGCCGAGATCCCCCCCATCACCGAGAAGCCGCTGGTAGGAGGGGAGATCCTCGGGGGTGGAGATCAGCAACAATTCCCGAATTCCCGCCAGCATCAGCGTGGAGATGGGGTAGTAGACCATCGGCTTGTCGTAGATGGGGAGGAGCTGCTTGCTGACGCCTCGTGTGATCGGGTGGAGTCGGGTCCCCGATCCACCTGCGAGGATGATGCCCTTCATCGGTTCCCTCCGGGCGCGTCGTGGCGCGTCATCCCACTTCGACCGTCGACCCCAGGGTCACAGTCCAACCCATGGGCCCGCCTGTGTTCACAGGATAACACCCGCGGGGGAGGTGACAGGGTTCTCCTGGCTCCCGGTCACCTCCGGGGGGCTGCTGACCCGGACCCCATTCCGGTGATACCCTCGAACTGAATCACACCGGGGTTTCGAAATGGATGATCGGAAGTTCAATTTCGTTGGGACGCGGCCGATTCGACCGGATGGCGTCGACAAGGTGACGGGCCGTGCCAACTACGGAGCGGATTTCAACCTGCCCGGAATGTTGCAAGGCGTGGTCTTGCGCAGTCCCCACGCTCACGCGCGGATCGTCTCCATCGACACCACGGCGGCCCTGGCTCTCCCGGGAGTGAAGGCCGTGATCACCGCCGAGGATTTGCCTGACCTGCCGACCACGGCCACCGGCGGTCCCGAGTCCCACGTGAGCTTCCGGGATTTGTCGCGCAACTGCATGGCCAGGGAGAAAGCTCTCTATCACGGTCAACCCGTGGCTGCAGTGGCGGCGACCCGGCTCGAATCCGCTCGCCGTGCCGCTGAATTGATCGAAGTCGTCTATGAGCCCCTGGACGCGGTTCTCGAAATCGAGGAGGCCATGGCGGCCGGTGCACCCATCCTGCATGAGGACATGCGCACGGGTGGCATGCCCGGGGATCTTCCCGATGGCCCCACCAACATCGCCTCGCGGATCGAGTTCTCACGTGGGGATGTAGAAGCGGGCTTCGCGGAAGCGGACATCGTGGTCGAGCGCAAATTCGCGACCCCCATGGTTCACCAGGGCTACATCGAGCCCCACGCCTGCGTGGCGCGCGTGGGCGAGGACGAACAGGTCATGGTCTGGTGCTGCACCCAGGGCGGTTTTCTCGTACGAGAACTCACCGCTGCGGTTGCGGGAGTCGAGGCGTCCAAGGTCAAGGTGATTCCCAGCGAGATCGGTGGGGGATTTGGGGGCAAGACCACGGTCTACATGGAGCCCCTGGCGGTGGTGCTGTCTCGCAAGGCCCAGCGCCCGGTCAAGATGGTGATGTCTCGAGAGGAAGTGTTCCGCACCACCGGTCCCACTTCGGGCAGTCGGATGCACTTCAAACTCGGGGCCAAGCGCGACGGCCGCATCACGGCCGCCTGGGCCTCGGTGGCCATGGAGGCCGGCGCGTTCTCTGGTTCACCGGCCGGCGCCGCGGCCATGACGGCTTTCGGCCCCTACAAGATTCCCCACACCTTCATCGAAGCGCACGATGTGGTGCTCAATAAGCCGAAAGTGGCCGCCTACCGGGCGCCTGGGGCACCGATGGGCGCCTTCGGGACCGAATCGCTGGTGGATGAGCTGGCCCTGGAACTCGGGATGGATCCCATTGAGCTGCGTTTGTTGAATGCAGTGGAAGAGGGGGATCCCACTCCGGTCGGCCCCGCCTATCCGCGGATCGGATTCAAGGAGACCCTCGAGGAGGCGCGGAGCCATCCCCACTACCAGGCGGAACTCGGGCCCAACCAGGGGCGTGGTGTCGCCAGTGGGTACTGGTTCAATGCGGGCATGCAGTCGAGCGCCAATGTGAGCCTCCATCCCGATGGCAGTGTGGTGGTGGCCACCGGCAACCCTGACATCGGAGGATGGCGCGCGAGCATGGCCTTGATCACCTGTGAGGAGCTGGGTGTCGAATACGACCAGGTTCGTCCCCTGGTGCTCGATACTGACAGCGTGGGGTTCACGGATCTCACGGGCGGAAGCCGGACCACCGTAGTGACGGGCGGAGCCATCATCGAGGCATGTGCTCAGATCGTCGAGGAACTGCGAAGCCGTGCTGCGGTGATCTGGGGCGTCGAGGTGGACGACGTGTCCTGGGAA
Source organism: Myxococcota bacterium (assembly GCA_022447545.1). GTDB lineage: Bacteria > Myxococcota_A > UBA9160 > UBA9160 > SMWR01 > JAKVBI01. The sequence continues at coordinate 176,952 of JAKVBI010000001.1, read as the reverse complement.
GAGGGTCGCGCGGTGCCACGCAACGGAGCTGCGAGGAACGAGCCGCTCACGATCCAGGAATTGGCCTCCCAGACCGGTGCAACCGGAGGGCCGATCACGGGTAGTGCCTCCATTGTCCCTCCCGCCGTGGCTCCCACCTTTGGGACCCACATCTGTGATATCGAAGTCGATCCCGAAACCGGTCGCTCCACGGTGGTGCGATACACCGTGGTCCAGGATGTGGGGAAGGCCGTTCACCCGAGCTTTGTCGAAGGGCAAATGCAGGGAGGTGCTTCTCAGGGCATCGGTTGGGCGCTCAATGAGGAATACCTGTACGACGCAGAGGGCACCATGGAGAATCCGGGCTTCCTCGACTATCGGATGCCCGTCGCCTCGGATCTCCCCATGATCGAGACTGCGATCGTCGAGGTCGCCAATCCAGCGCATCCCTACGGGGCACGTGGTGTGGGAGAGATTCCCATCGTGCCGCCTCTGGCGACTGTGGCCAACGCGATGCGGGCGGCGACTGGCGTGCGCATGACCGAGTTGCCCCTGTCGCCGCCGCGTGTTCTCGAGGCGCTGGACCCGCAGGGCTGAGGGTTCGGCACGTCGGGCCTTCTCCCTGGGGTCAGGAATTCAGGGTAGGAAGTCCTGGACCCGGGCCAGCTTGTTGGGGAGGTACTCCTCGATCACGTAGTTGAGGCCCCACTTGGCCAGCGACTGCTGCTCGGCGCGTACTCCCATGGCGAGTTGTTGCTCGATGGCCTTCTGCCAGGGCTTGTGGGTCTTGAAGAAGGGATCGTTCTTCAGGGCGTCCTTGGCACGCTTGATGTCTGCGTCGTGGAGCGGATGGGTGGGGAGTTCGTAATCGATGATGTCCTGAGGGGTGACGCCCAGGAATCGCGCCTGGGGGACACAAAAGAACTGTGAGAGGTGGGCTGCGTTGCCCGAGCCCACCTTCAGCGTTCGGTAGATGTTCGAAATCCCGTAGGGGTCGCAGTCCACGAAGGCGTACACCGGGATGCGGGCCTCGTCGGAGAGCTTGCGGATGAACCGGCGCGTTGCGCGAGTCGGCACACCCGCCATCGATACGAGGATGCAGCGCGACGTCTGCCAGAACTTGTGGCTCTGCAGACGTTGGAAGACGCCCCCGGTCTCGATGGCGAGGATGAACTTTGCGTTGGTTTCGAAGGAAAGTTGCTCGACGTTCGATGGGATCGAGTAGGCGCCGGAGCCGAAACGGGTGCAATCGATCCGCTCGACGACCCCCGTGTCGCGGTCCGGGTCGAGTACGATGAGGTTGCCTGCGACGGCGCCACCGTGTTCGTCGGGAACGAAACGCAGTTGTTCCCTGGACAAGCCGCGCATGGAGAACATGGCCTCGATGTCGTCCATGACGGCATCCGACTCGGTCTGCTCCTCGAATCGGGCCTCTTCCCAGTTCTTGCTCTGGTAGTAGGCGTCTCGCTTGGTCGCGAAGTCGTTGGTTTCCACCAACTCTTTGGACAGCCCCATCATGCGCAGCGTCTGGGCGAAGCTCTTGACGGTGTTGACCGTGAGGGTTCGCACCTTGCGCTGTTTCCCGATCTCGAAATATCCACGCTTGGACGAGTAGGAGACATTTTTGAGCGAGCGGATCGGAAAGGAGAGGTCCGGCTTTCGCTTCTTTTGGATGTGAGTGTAGACATCCGTCGCGGACTCGCGGATCAGGTCGACGGTCAGGGTGTCGAGTTTCTCGTTCTTCTTGGCCAACGCCGACGGGTTGGTCTTCTTCCCGCCCCGAGCTTTCTTGGTTGCTGTTTTCTTCGCACCGGCCTTCTTCTTCGAGGCCTTTTGGCGGGTTGTCTTGCGCGATGAGGCGGCCTTGGTGCGGGCGGTTTTCCGAGCGGGGGCCTTCTTGGCTGCGGTCTTTCGCTTGGGGGTCTTCTTTCTCGCGGCCATCGTTACATCTTCCTGCTCTTTTCGAGCACGTTCGTCAGGTTTTTCACCACCTTCGAGGTCTGTCCATCTGACAATTCGAGAATTTGCTGGAGGCCCACGGCGACCTGCGGGATGTAGCTCTCGATGTAGGCTCGCTTCTTGGCCTCGTCGGCTTCGCGTTTTCGCTTGCGGATGTGGGTCGCCACCCGACGGCCACATTCCTGGAGTGCGAGCCTGATTTCCTTGATGATTTCCGGGTAATGGGCGATCGCCTCTTTGCTCTCGGAAGTGAAGGGCACCCAGACACTCGCGATGTGGACCAGGACCAAAGCGGGACCTACGGGCAAGCTGCCGCGAGGTTGTTGCAATTGATAGGACTTCCAGTCCGTATTGATTACGCCCTTGGTGACCGCGCACGCACCCTGTTGGTATTGGAGAGGCACTCGGTTCGCATAGCGGTAGAGGGTGATCGTGTCTTCTGCCGGCATCTTCCCGCCGTAGGCGAGGCCGCATTCGATCAGGAATGGATTTCCCCGATAGACGGTGGCTCGGCGTGTCACCGTGGCGTAGAAGTCGGCATCGATCTCCGCGCGCAGGGCCTTTCCGATGAGATCCTCGCCGATGGGTGCGATGCAATCTGTTGGCGGCGACATGATCTTGGTGGCTTGAATGGCTTTGTGGATTCGGTCGGCCTCGTCGCGACCGATCTCACTGGGCCGCCTTGAAGTGGCCACACCGCCCGTCTCGCAGATTTCTGTAGCCAGGCGTGGCGAGACGCGGCTGAAATCTCCGTTCAGGCACGCGCGTAGGTTGCGGGCCTTGGTGTCCCGGAACATCTGCATGAGGACGCCCAACTCAACGCCGTAGGGGTGGGGTTTGATCTCGGCCGTCTCGGGCGGAATTTCCTTGGTGACACGCGGGAAGACGTGCTCGGCTCCGAACTCCTCGGCCTTGGGCGGCACGAAGGTGATTTCGGCGTGCGGGTTGGCGAGCGAGATCTGGCGAATGTAGGCGTCGACCGAGTGCTGGCCTCCGCGGTACGAGCCTTCCAGTTCGATTTCTACGCGCGTCCCGTGGGGGGAGGGCCACTTGACCACGCCCTCGCGTTTGATTCGGGGCTCGTTGCGCTTGGTGTCCATCACCAACTCGACGCGGTGAGCGTCCTTCTTTTTCCCGGTACGCGTCGTCACGCAGATGGGCTTGCCCGTGGTGAGCAGCCCGTACATTCCTGCCGCGCTGATGCCGATTCCCTGCTGGCCGCGGCTTTGGCGTAGGCGATGGAACTTGGAGCCGTAGAGCAGGCTTCCGAAAATCTTGGGGACCTGGCTCTTCACCACCCCGGGGCCATTGTCTTCGATGGCGACGATGAACCGCGTCTCGGAGACCTGTTGGATCTCGACGCGAACGTTGGGCAGGATGCCCGCTTCTTCACAGGCATCGAGAGAGTTGTCGACGCCCTCCTTCACGGTGGTGAGGAGGGCTTTGCTGGGATTGTCGAAGCCCAGCAGATGCCGATTCTTGGCAAAGAATTCCGATACCGAGATGTCACGCTGGGCGTGGGCCATCTCGCTGGCGGTCTTCTTGGCTCGAGCCGGTTCGCTCTTCTTCTTGGCGACCGCCCGCTTCTTCTTGGACGATTTTCGAGGCGACTTACCCTTGGGGGCTCGAGTCGCCTTCTTCTTTGCGGATTTTCCCCGACGTGCGGCTGCACGTTTCGCAACGGCCATGCCCAGAACCCCACCCCTTGCCACTGGACCTGCGGTTGCGATTTTCCACAGGGTCGGCGCAGGGTCAAGTGGTGGAGGCAAAGTGCTGGTTGCTCCCCCCGCGGGGCTCAGTCCCAGGGGTTGCCGAATTCGTGTTTGACCCGCCCGGTCGACAGCATGTGGGTCACGGTGGCGACGACCTCACGGTCGTTGTCCGCAAACTCACCCACGGCCTCGATGAGTTCGAGCAGTGTCAGTTGCTCCTCGGTTCCCCCTGTCCACAACGGCAGGTTGAGATCTCTTGTCCGCATCGACGTTTGCACGGCTTCCTCCTCGCTGGGCTCAAGTCACCCGATAAAAGAGCACGATCCGTGCCAAAGGCAGTCAGCCGCCCGGTACGGCTCCGGTTGTCCCGGGTCCACGATCGGTGAGCCCTTCAGCCCGCTCATGCGTCCTCACGGCTTCGGGAACGCGTCGGTTTGCGTTCGGTGCGTTCCTTTTCGTCCAGCCCCCGCGTGCACTTTGGTCCACCTGGGTCTCGGAGACCGTGACTGGGATCACACTCCTTGGGTCCGCCCATGGGAGACCTCGCGGAACCCCAGGGCCTCCGCCAGGGCTGCGGGCCCCACGGCGGTCTCTCCTTCAAGGTCGGCAATCGTCCGGGCGACCTTGAGGGCCCGACGCGCTGCCCGTGCCGAGAGCAGCATCCGGTCGACGGCGCGCCCGAGCAGAACCAGGGCTTCTGGGGTCGCTCCGACGAGTTCTTCGATTCGGCCATCCGGAATGTGGGCATTTAGCAACGCATTGCTTGCACCAAAGCGATGCTGCTGGCAGCGCCGTGCAACGCGCACTCGGTCGACGGCCTCGTTGCACGCAGTTTTTGGGGGCGGTTGGCTGAGGGCCTGCCAGCTCACCCGCTCCACGCCGACATGCAGGTCGATACGATCGAGAATCGGCCCCGAAATCCGAGCCGCGTAGCGCGAGATGGCCCCGTCGTCGCAACGACAATCCCGCCCGGGCGTACCGAGCCACCCGCAGGGGCAGGGGTTCGCGGCCGCCACGAGCTGGCAGCGCGCGGGAAACGTGTAGGTCGTCCCCACACGCGCCAATCGGATCTGGCCATCGTCGAGGACCTGGCGTAGGGCCTCGGTGGCTCTGCGATCGAATTCGGGCACTTCGTCTAGAAACAGAACGCCCAGGTGGGCGAGGGAGATCTCCCCAGGTCGGGGGGGAGATCCCCCTCCTAGCAGCCCAGCGGCACTCGAAGTGTGATGGGGGGCGCGAAAAGGTCGCCTGCACACGATGGGTTGTTGGTCGGTCAACAGCCCGGCCGCACCATGAATACGGGTGGCTTCCAGGCGCTCTTCTGGCGAGAGTTCCGGAAGCAGGCCCGGCAGACGTCGGGCGAGCATGGTTTTGCCACAACCCGGCGCTCCACGCAGGAGCAGGCCGTGGCCCCCTGCTGCTGCGATTTCCAGGGCTCGCTTGGCGTGTTCCTGGCCGCGAACATCCGAGAGGGCCAGCGGTTCTGGGGAAGGCTCCAGGGGGCTCGGGGGAGGAGGTTCCAGCAGGGCCAACCCCTGGGTCAGATATTCAACGACTTCTCCCAGGTCGCGAGCGGCCAGGACCTGAATGTCCGGGGCCAATGAGGCCTCGAGACTGTTGCGTTCGGGGACGATCACCCGCGTGCACCCTGCCGCGCGGGCGGCCAGGGTCAGTGCCAGAGAACCTCGAACGGGACGGATCCGGCCGTCCAGGGCGAGTTCGCCCAACAGTGCGATGCCTTCCAGCGAAGTAGCTTCAATGGTGCCCGCTGCGGTCAGAATCCCGATGGCGATGGGAAGGTCGAGACCGGCGCCGCTCTTGCGCAATCCCGCCGGCGCCAGGTTCACCGTGACGCGTCGGTCGGGGAAGCGGTGCCCCAGGCTTTCGATGGCGGCTCGAACCCGGGCTGCGCTCTCGCGAACTGCGGCTTCCGGAAGCCCCACGATGTCGATGCGCGGGAGCTGGGAGCCGATCCGGACTTCGACTTCGACGCCGACGCCGTCCACTCCCATCAGAGTGACACCGAGGACACGAGCCATGTGGATTTCCCCGCGGGACCGCAGGGGGTGAAAAGCAAGGAGGCAGGGTGCGGCTACGCCGACGCCCTGCCTCCCACTTCTGAACAGCCCGACAGGGCATGTCAATGGAGTAGTGACGCTGGACGGGCCAATGTGTCGAAAATCGTGCAGAGTTTTTTTGGGCGAAGGGTCGCAGACCAGGGTCGTGAGGCTTCTAAGGGGTTGGTTCTTCGTTACTTTAGGGCTTCTTTCCCCAGGATTGGGAGGCCGCCCATGGTGTTGCTTGCGCGCCTTGCGTGCGTTGGACGACGTTGCGCACCCGGTCTGCCGCATACCCTCGGGTCGACCCTTCGGGGTCTCTGGTGGCTTGGGGTGCTCGCTCTTGCCGCTTGTCAGGCCTCCCCACCGGTGCCGCCGCTTTCCGGGATTCCGCCAGCGCCCAGCCAGAGGTTCTCCAGCGAGACGGCATGGAGGCATCTCGAGGCCTTGGCCGAAATCGGTCCGCGTGTGACGGGTACACCCGGTGCTGAGCGCGCACGTGAATACATCCGGAGTCAACTCGAGGCACTCGGCCTCGAGGTCCAGGAGGAGGAACTCGCCGAGCCCATTCAGGCCAACCCGGGTTCACAGCCTCCCCGCAACCTCATGGTGGAGATTCCAGGAGACTCGGAAGATCTCATCATGCTCGCCGCGCCTTATGATTCACGCTCCTTCGACAGCTTCGAATTCCTCGGTGTCAATGACGGGGCGTCGGGGACGGCGCTGTTGTTGGAAATCGCGCGAGTGCTGAACGAGCATCCGCTCCCCTACACGACGATGTTGCTCTTTCTCGACGCCGAATCCCGCTTTGGCGAAGACACTTCCGACTACGATGAGCCACGCCTGCTGGGCAGTCAGGTCCAGGCTTTCAAATTCCTGCGTCAGGGCATGGTCCCCAGGATCCGCCTGCTGGTGGCGTTCAATCGGGTCTGCGATCCCGATCTCGTCATGGCGCGCGATCTGGCGTCGAGTCGGTTGTATCGGGAGCAGTTCTGGGGTTCTGCTGGGAAGCTGGGTCACCACACGGTGTTTCCAAACGGCGCGGATTTCGAGACCCTGGCAGGGAGTCACATCGCCTTCGTCCAGCGGGGTGTACGCAACGCGGTCTTTCTCAGCGACTCGAACCACGGCGGAGGTGAGTCCCCGGGGGCGTTCTCGAACAGTGAGGACGACAATCTCGAGAACTGCGACTCCGGCAGCTTGCAGGTGGTGGGGGATGTCACGCTGGCCGCTCTTGACCGCATCGTCGGCCGGATGGTGAAGGTCGATCGAGTGGCCGACGCGCCAGTACCACCGCCTGAGGCCATGTCGGGTACCGAGATCTCAGAAGCGAGCGATTCCACGCCGGAAGACCCAGTGGGCGAGGGAGACGAAACCGTGGGCTCGACTCTCGAAGAGGACACGAGAGCGCTGCTGGCCCCCGAGGAGCCGCTCGTCGGAGATCCGCCTTGAAGGCAGCCATGGGGCTCGGACGACCCTTCGACCCGCGGCGGCGCCCGAAGCGCTGGAGCTGGATTGCCATCCTGCTTGCTCTGAGTGCCATCGCCACGCTGGCCCAGGCCGTGGAAAACTCGGGTGGGCCGATTCGAATCTCCGTCGAGTCCCCGAAACCCGGCGAAAAGGTGAAGAACAAGGTCCACCAGGCGCCGATTCGCGGACGTGCCAATGCGGATGCGAACCGCCCCGTGGACTACGACGTGATCATCGCCATCGACGTCTCGGGTTCCACCAGTCACGCCAGTGGCAGCGATGTCGATGGCGACGGTGAAATCGGTTTCAACCCCCAGCAGGAACTCGTCCCGGACGGGATGTACCCGCCGGACCTGGAGTGCACGGACCCGGGCGATACGGTGTTGGGTGCCGAGATCGCGGCCGCAAAAGCGCTTCTGAAGACGCTGGAGCCCGGCCGCGTCCGAGTTGGAGTGATCTCCTTCTCTGGCGAGGCCAACCCCCAGACGAATCGCCGGGCGCGTTATGACCAGAAGGACGCCTGGGTGGAAGCGCCACTCACCGACGACTTCGCCCGGGTCGAGACGGCCCTCGACCGCGTGTTGGTCCGGGGGCCACACGGTGCGACCAATTTTGCCGCTGCGATCCGGCTTGCGATCACCGAACTCGCGGGCCTGAGTGAAGCCCAGAGTCGCCCGCGCGACGATTCCAAGAAGGTGATGCTGTTCTTGACCGATGGCGTGCCCAGTTTCCCCTTCGGTCTTTCGAACGTCACCGACGAAGGCGATATCGAGGCCGCCATCAATGCTGCGAAGCTGTCTCATAGTGCGGGTGTGACCATCAACACCTACGCGATCGGCCCCCGAGCGCTCACCAATCCCATCGCTGCCACGGAGATGGCCCGCTTGACCCGCGGGACCTATTTGCCGGTTCGCGACCCGGGGCAGATCGTGACCTTCCTGCAGGCTGTGTCCCTCGCAAACATCGAAGATGTCGTGTTGACGAACCTGACCACCCGCGAGGTCTCGACGGATGTTCAGCTCTATCCCGACGGAAGCTTCTCGGGTTTTGTCCCGGTTCGTGAAGGCTCGAACCAAGTGCGCGTTACGGCCCTTGGGTCCAATGGTTCCAGCAGCAGTGTGGAATTCGAGATGGAGTTCCAGACCGCAGGATTGTCGGGTCGCGAATTGGAGATCGAACTCGAGCGGATCCGCGAGCGCAACAAGCAGTTGATGATTCTCATCGAACGCGACCGGATCCAGCGCTTTCGAGACAAACAGCGCAAGGCACTGGATCTCGAAATCGAGTGATCGTCTCGGGGGACCGCGCCCACGCGCTGGTGGGGATGGGGCTCGCTTCGAGTTCAGACACTCGTGACCGAGAGTGGGGACTAGGGGAGTAGCGACGGGTCCGAGATCTCCCGGCGCACCAGTCGGCCGTTTTCGTAGATCGAAGTGATGTCGATCTGTCCGTCTCCGGTCTTGTCCTCTTCTCGCTTCGTGAGTACCGCTTGGCCTTCCGAGGCCGTGTATTCCTCGAAGCGGTCGCGGGCGCCATCGCCATTGGTGTCGCGTTCCACTCGCTTGACGAGTTCCACTCCGTCTACCACGTGGTAGGTGGTGAAGTGGTCGAAAGAGCCGTCGCCACTTCGGTCCTCTTTCGTCTCGATCCGTTTACGGCGGTCGTAGGTGCTTACACTGTTCATCGTTCCGTCGTTGTCGGGATCGTGCTGCTCTTCCACCAGGCCCCCGTGCCGGTAGGTGTAGAAGGCATCCTTAGTTCCGTCGTAGTCGCGGTCGATCTTTCGCTCAGTCATCCGCGTTCCGTGATAGCGCTCCCAGGTGTCTGCCTGGCCGTCGTCATTGGAGTCGAGGCGACGCTCCACCAGTTCACCCTCGTCGTAGAAGGTCCACGAGTCGATGTTCCCGTCGAAGTTCGTGTCCTCGGCGGCCCGTAGTAGCACGTCCGTATCGGCCGTGTAGTAACGAACCTGCTCCGCGTTTCCGTCCTGATCGGCGTCGAGGACCCGTCGCACGACCCGCAGTTCCCAATCGTTGTTCCAGGTACCGGGTTCGATCGTGACTCGTTTTTCGTCAAAGATCGCACGGGGCAGGCGTCTCAACGAAGGCGTTTCGGGTGCACTTCGGGGATCGGCCCGATCTGCCAGATCGGCTTGGCCAGGGAGCGGCGGAGGTCCGGCATCGGACTCCCGTTCGAGTTGCTCCATCAGGCGTTCCTGCCGACGGGTTTCTTCTACGATCTCTTGTTCGAGTTGTTTGCTCTTTTCGTTTTCACGTGCGATTTCGGCTCGTGTCGGCACCACTTCCCCAGCATCGGCTACGCGCACCACCCGTCTCCGGTTTGCGTCATCGAAAGGCTCATGGCCGGTGATCAGTCCGTAGAACAAGGGCTGAGGCCGCGTTCTCACGGGCACTCGCTGGCTGGTCTGGACGGCTCCGACCATGGCTGCCGTTGCAGTGGCTCTCGTGGCCGTGGCGGTCGCAGGACGCACCGGCATGACGGGGAAGGGGTCCTCCGGCGAGGTGCCAGTAATTCGGGCAGGCTGCGTCTCGCCTCCGGAAGTCTGCACGGCGGGCGGGGGCATGGGGCCCGCTGTGCGCGCTGGGCTCGCGCATCCGCACAAGACCGCTACCCCGATGCAGCCGGCGGCATTGCAGACCAGTCCGATCTTTCGAAGCATCGCCATGGAATCTCGCGCCATCCCCAATTTCTGTGTTCGCGTGGGTCTCGTTCGCGCCGCGCAAGGGCGTGCCGGCGTTGGCCGGGTGACAAGTATTGGACCCCCCTGCCTTTTTGCCAACTGTGAAGGTCGGCCGGTGGGGACTTTCCGGCTGGTTTGACACTGAGGCTCGGGCGGCCGGCCGCTGGAACTCCCAGTTGAATCCCCTGGGGACTTCAGCGCGACGCTGAAAGCCCCGTAAGCTGGCGAATCGAAAGCGCTTTGGTATAATACAAACGTCCTGAATCTCGCCCCGTTCTCGAACCCGGGCAAGCGATACAGGCGAAAAGACGATGGTCGATCACGCCAGCGTCGTAGCGTTTCGTCCTGTGACGCGCCAGAAAACCACCGGGTCCGTTGCAAACTGCTCCGCGTGGGTCGTTTGGTAACGAGGGTCGATTGTTGGGCGCACGGGGTGCGAACGCTCAGGGCAAGCGACTGGTGAAATCGCACAACGGCAGTGAATGGAGCAGTACGGAACGGGCGGGCAGAGTACGAAGCACAGTCGAGTGTTCGGTGGAGGTCAGGGAACGGAGGAGTTGCCGAGCAGTGATCGGTCCCATAGGTCGGCAAGGCGGCCGCTCCTGATCTCAGATCCAAACGAATGTGCACCCTGATCGTCCTTCATCGATGTGTGAGTGGCGCCCCCTTGGTGGTTGGGGCGAACCGAGACGAGTTTTTTAACCGGCCTACCCAAGGTCCCGCAGTGCGCGAAATGCCGGAAGGCGTCGTGCTGGCACCACGCGATGACCGGGAAGGTGGAACCTGGATCGGGCTGAATGGCAACGGAGTCTTTGCCGCATTGACGAATCGAAGCTCGCAAGCCACGGACCCGTCACGCAGGTCCCGGGGGCTATTGGTTATGGATGTGTTGGCTGAGAAGACCCCGGAGGGCGCTGTGGAGCGCATCCGAGCGTTGTCCCGTCAACCCGAGGACCTGGAGCGCGCCGACGTCTCCGATGCGAAGGTTCTTGAAGGCGGCGAAGCGATGTCGACCGGTCTCGCGGCAGAATCTCGCTACAACCCTTTCAACATGGTCATCGCGGACCGCGATCAAGCATTTGCGGTCACGTATCTCGAGGAACCGGAAGTCTTCACCCTGGAGCCCGGCGTTCACGTCATTGGAAACGTGGGCCTCCATGAGACCAGTCCCAAGCTCGACCATATTGCGTTGGGGGCCCGTCGCATGGCGGCTGGGCCCAATGAAGATGTGATGGAATCATTGGCGCAGGTCTGTCGCGGTCACGATGGGGATTCTTTCGACGCTGCGTGTGTCCACACCGAAGAGTACGGAACGCGGAGTTCGATTCTTCTCCGACTGGATGAAGGCTCGCCCGGAGATGGATCCGAGACCTTCGGCCCACAGAGTTCATTTCACTATGCGGACGGCGAGCCCTGTCGGAATCCGTATCTCGATTTTACCCCCCTCCTTCGCGAACTGGACCGAAAGGCCAGGATCGTAGAAGGGGAGTCTAGTGCGAGGAGTGAGCGTTGAGACGAATCGGTAGCAATATCCGTAAGCAGAACTCGGACGGCAAGGCGAACCGAACGGTTCGCAACATCATCAAGTACACCGATGACCAGCCGCCGAAAAATGATTACCCGAAGAAGATCGTGTCCCCCGTTCGACCTTCGAGTTGTTGTAGCGACGATACGCGTGAGATTGTCGGCAACATGCGCGAGATCGAAGGCTTCAAGTTCTGTTACAAGATCTGTCGAACTTGTGGCCACGCCGTGAAATTCTATTTCCCGGCTGCAGGATCTACGAGTGAGGCGGTCAAGGAGTATCGCCAATGGAAGCGCTACATGGTTCAGTAGCGTTCCCCGGCACACCATGAATCGAAGAGACGAGGCGGCCCCGGGGTCGCCTCGTCTCTTTTTTTGCGTATGGCTGAACTCGATGTGAGGATCCGTTTCAAGCGTGCGGCGCATTGAATGGGTCCCCGGTCACCGCGTGATGTCGTAGTTCGGGTGATCTCGATGATCCTGCCCGGAGGGCGACTTTTGGATCTCGCGAATGGGGTCAGCCACCGAATGGGATCAGCCTCAGGTAGTGGCAATGTCGAACAGTCGACCCATCGAAACCGCCGAAGACGCGGCGCGGTACCTTGAGGGCCTCATCAACCTCGAGAAGCAGTCGACGCTTCCCTACACACGTCTGGGCCTCGAGGCGATCCAGGGCCTGCTCGATCGACTCGGGAATCCCCAGCGCGGCTTTCCAGCTCTTCACATCGCTGGCTCCAAGGGCAAGGGATCGACTGCGTTGTTCTCCGAGGCGTTGTTGCTCGGCGCAGGAGTTCGCGTGGGAACGTTCACCTCGCCCCACCTAGAGGACTGGACGGAGCGCTTTCGGGTGGATGGCGCGCCAGTGAGACCAGCCGACCTTGCAGTTGCCGTCGACCGACTGCGCCCCCACATCGATGAACTCAGGCGAAGTGACTCCAGCGCAGTTCCCTCATTCTTCGATGCGACGACCGCTGCTGCGTGGTTGATCTTTCGAGAGGCGGGGGTGGATTGCGCGGTGATGGAGGTGGGCCTGGGCGGCCGTCTCGACTCGACCAACGAGTTGGATTCCGTGGTTACCTGTGTGACCCAGATCGAACTCGAGCACACCGACAAACTGGGGGACACCCTGGCGGCGATTGCGGGAGAGAAGGCTGGGATTCTCAAGCCGGGTGTTCCCGCGGTCATGGGTCCACTGCATCCCTCAGCTGCGGAGGTCGTTCGTTCAAGAGCAGATGAACTCGGCGCGCCGCTTGCCGAACTCGGGCGGGATTTTCGCGTGACGCATGCCCTCGACCACTGGGGGCGGCGGATTCGCATCGACGACTCCCCGCAGCAGGTCGAGGCCGTCCTGCCCGTACTGGGCGCCCATCAGGCGGAGAATGCCGCGTTGGCCTTCGCCTGTGTTCGCCGTTCGCATCTCGTGGTGGAATCCGTCTTGGCTGAAAGTGCAGTCTCTGCACTCGAGACGGTGGTTCTACCCGGGCGCGTCGAGCGGTTGTCGGGATCTCCTTGGGTGTTGGTGGATAGTGCGCACACACGGGCCTCGGCGCGAGAACTTGCCGCTGTCTTGAGATCTCTGCCGAGAGAGCACGAGCACCATGTTCGTTTCGTTTTGTCTCTGAGCGCCGACAAGGACATCGATGCCGTCGTGAGCGAACTCATGCCTCACGCGAGCGCGGTTACGGTCACTCTGGCGGAATCGACTCGTTCGCTACCGGTCGACGCGATGGCGTCGCGAGTTCGATCGCATGCCCCGAACATCCCGATTTCGATTGTGCGGGATCCCCGAACTGCAGTCCATGAGGCCATTCAGGGCCTCGGATCCTCGGACTGCTTGTGCATCACGGGTTCTGTCTATCTTGCGGGCATTGCCCGAAGCGTATGGCGGGAAGCCAACCCCGCCGAGTATGAAGCCGGCGCTCCCGACGGACGAGGAAGTAGGTCTTCCGGTGAATGAGACCACCTCGGAGAATGATTTTCAGGCGCAGGTCCAAAGGGATTTGCGCCGAAACTACCTGGCCACGCTCGGGCACGGTCTGCTCGGCCAGACAGGCATGAGGATTCTCAATGCGCCCACTTTCCTTCCAGCCTACATCTTCGATTTCACAGGCTCCGATGCCGCCGTGGGTGCGGCGCGCGCCTTCCAATATCTGGGAAATCTGCTGTCCCCGTTGCTCGGGGCACTCCTGATCGAGCACCGCCCTCGGGTTCTGGGTGTGGGGATGTGGAACGGCGTGTTGATGCGATTGCAGATCCTCGGCCTTGGGCTCGCAGGTCTGTTACTCCCAGATCCGTTCAGACTCCTGGCCAGCTGGTTGTTTCTGGGCCTATTCGGCTTCTTTGGCGGAATCCAGGGTGTCGTGTTCAACATGGTGATCTCCAAAGTGATCCCAGTAAAGCAACGGGGCATTCTGCTCGGCCTGCGCACTGCGGCCTCGGGAATCACCGCTTCTCTGGTCGCAGTGTTTGCCGGGCGAGCCCTGGTGGAGACCAACGTCCTGGGCAATGGCTATGCGACCACGTTTCTGGTGGCTTTCGCGCTGACCAGCTTGGGGCTCGTCACGCTCTTGTTCATTCGCGAACCTGCGAGTCCGGACGTTCGTGTTCCATCGAGCTTTTCACAACGCCTGCGCGAGTTGCCAGAACTCCTTCGTTCCGATCGAAGCTTTACGCGGTACTTCCTCGCACGTGCTTTGGGGACCATCGGGCAGATGGCCGTTCCGTTCTATATCATCTACGCAGAGCAGAGGATTGGTCTCGACGGCGATGAGTTGGGCGTACTCACCGCGGCATTCGTGATGTCCCAGAGTGTGACGAACCTCGGCTGGGGGGCACTCGCGGATCGTCGCGGCTTTCGCTTTGCATTCCTGCTCTCGCTTTCCAGTTGGATGCTGGCAGCGGTCATGCTCATTCAGAGTTCCGACTATTCGGGCCTTCTGATGGCCTTCGCAGTCCTGGGTGCCGGCATTGGGGGATTTGAATTCACATCGAGAAACATGATGCTCGAGTTCGGATCTCGTCGGAACCTTCCCATGCGAATCGCGGTGGCGAATTCGGCCGCTCAGGCGGTGGCCGCCATCGGGGCTGTTGCTGGCGGTTTCATTGCCTCGGCTTTCTCCTATTCGATTCTCTTCTGGATCGCATTTGCTTTTCAGGCTTGTGCTCTTGTGATGGTCATGTTCGGTGTCGATGAACCGCGTTACCGTAACAAGCCTCTTGGTCCTTCCTGACGGTTCTGCGTAATCGGGCATGAGTTCCAGCGGAGGTCGGGTTCGATCATCGTTCGAATTTCGTTCGCCGGGAGTTCGCGAGAGCGGCGATGTGGTCGGGTGTGGTGCCGCAGCACCCCCCGACCAGAGTCGCGCCCGAAGCGATCCAGGACTGTGCGTATCGCCCGAGCTCCACTGGACTGCACGGGGCAGAGCGCGGCTCATCGGGAGTGCCTCCGGGAGCGCCCAGGTTGGGGTAGGCGCCGAAGGGGCGCTGTGTGTTCCGCAGGTCCTGGAGGCAGATTCCGACGTCGCTCGCGGGCAGACAATTGACCATCACGGCTTCGGCGCCTTCTCGTATGACCGTTGCCAAGGAAGCGGCCAGGGGTTCACCGGAAAGGAGCTGGGCCCGCGCGCCGCAGGTGAAGCTCACCAGAGTTGGGAGCCCCGTGGCCCGCGCTGCGCGAGTGGCTGCGACGGCCTCGCGAAGAGTGTTCATGGTTTCCACCAGGATGCCGTCGACGCCGGCGTTTCTCAGGTGACGGGCGTGCTCGCCGTGCTCGATCTCGAGCGCTCGGTCCTCAGGGACACGTTCGGGCTGGAAGCAGTCTTCCAGTGGAGCCGCCGAGCCGAGCACGAAGCACTCTCGATCGGGGCTCAGGAGGCTCCCCTCACGGGCCAGGTCGACGGCTTTTTGGGTGAGCTCGGCTGCAAGATCCGGGTCCATACCCCCGCGTGAGAGCGACCGGCGTTGTGTCCGGAAGGTGTTGGCCGTGAGGACCTGTGCCCCGGAGCGGGCATAGGCGGCGTGAATGTCTGCGACCAGACCGGGATCTTCGATCAAGCTGGAAGCCGACCAGAGGGGCAGGCTGCACGGGGCACCGCGCCGCTCCAATTCCGTGCCCGTCGCGCCATCCAACAGGAGCAGTCGGCGATTTTCCAAGCATTCGCGCAAAGCATCGGCTCTCGCCACCCTGTGGTTATACTCTCGCGCCGATGGCTTCGCACCCGGGCTCACCTGAACTGGCAGTCTTCTGTGACTTCGACGGAACCTTCTCCGTGCAGGACGTGGGCTCGACACTGGCCCGCATCCACGCTGCCGACCGGCAGCCGAGGGCCTGGGCGCGGTATGAGAGCGGTGAGTTGACGGCCTGGGACTACAACCTCGAGGTGCTCGACCGCCTGCCACTACCAGAGCGCGAACTCGACGTATTTCTTCACACGGTGGAGCTCGACCCAGGGGCCCGCGCGTTGTTGACGTGGTGCGAACGGAGTGGGGTTCCATTTCGAATTCTCTCGGATGGTTTCGATTACAATCTCGATCGATTGCAGGAGATCCATGGGGTCCAGTTCGATTACGAGGCGAATCGATTGCGCTACGGAGATGGGCGGTGGCAGATCGCTGTGGGTTTTCCCGACCCCGAATGTGGTTGTGGCACGGGAACGTGTAAGGCGAGTCGAATTCGGGAGTACCGAAACGAGCACCCTGGAGTGAGGGTCGTTCACATAGGCAACGGCAGAGTTTCCGACCTGTGCGGTGCCCTCGCTGCGGATACGATCTTCGCAAAGGATTCCCTGGCGACTGCATTGGAGGCTCGGGAGGTCGCCTATCGGTCCTTTACTACGTTGCACGATGTGACGGCTGGTCTTGAGGAGATGTTGCGATGAGTGCGCTCCTCGCGGTTGGGAATGCGCGATGAACGGGGGTCGCGTCGTCGTCGTGGGCTCGGGTCTCGCAGGTCTCGCTGCAGCCTGGCGTTTACAGTCCAAGGGTTTCGAAGTCACCGTACTCGAGCGAGCAGACAGCGCGGGCGGGCGTTTGACCACCTATCGAGAAGGTGGCTATGCGTTCGACATCGGCCCGCCTGGACTTTCAATGGCCGATGATCAGCTACTCGAATGGATCGCTGAAGTGGGCTTGGGCAGTGAGCTGCTTCCCCTGCGACCCATGCTCACCTCCATGGTCCAACGAGGCCGAACGTTCGAGGTCGACGCGAGAAGCCGTTGGGGGGTCGCACGCATACGAGGGGTACGGAGGCTTCATGCTCTTCGACTGATGCGGATGTCCAGGCTAATTGCGCGTTATTCGCAGCAGCTCGATTGGGACGCGCCGGAATTCGCACCCGCTCTCGACGATCGAAGCCTCGAGGATTTTGGTCGACTCTATTTCGGGAACAGTGTGCTCGATCGCTGGATGGCACCCATGGTCACACGATGTTCGCTCGGAGATGCCCGGGAGACGAGCCGCGTACTTTTTCTCCGGACTTTGCTTCACGAGGGACGAGAGCGACACGGAGCGCTGAGAGCTGCATTCGACGAGCTCCCTCAATTCGTTGCAGGTAGGCTTTCCGTTCGTTATGGAGCCGAGGTGAACAGGCTCGCTCAGCGAAAGCGGCCCGGCGTTCGCGTCATCTTTCGTGAAGACTCGGACACCGGCGCGCAAAAGGAATTGTCTCGGCAGGCGGATGCCGTGGTCGTGGCGACTTCACCAGCCGAAGCCCTCCGAATCGCATCGCCCCTGCTCTCGATTGGCGAGCGTGACGCGCTGAGTGAAGTCCGATTCACTTCTTCGATCGTTCTGTGTTGTGCGCTCAGGCGCCCCCTCTACTCACAGTCCAAGCTTGTTCAACTGTCCCGGGACGAAGGTTCTCCGTTGGAGACCGTGCTGTTCGAACCCGCAGCAAGAGACGGCCGGGCTCCCGAGGGCCATGGGATCGCGACCCTACGGGCCACCGGGGCATGGAGTGAATCCAGACAGGGCGTGTCCAACGAACAGGTGACTCAGGAGATGCTGAGCGCGCTTCAGTCCTTTGACCCCGCCGCTGCGCGTGCGGTGGATTGGTCCCGACTCGTACGCATCGACGATGCCGTGCCGCATTTCGGTGTCGGTCACTATCGCTTGATTGCGAGACTCGAGCGCATTTTCGACGACCAACAGGCACGAGGGCGACGTGTCTTTCTCGCAGGCGACTATTTGATGGGGCCGTCGCGGGAGGCGGCCGTGGCGTCGGGGGAACGCACTGCTAGGCGTATCATGGCTTGTTGACTCGGGGCGCCCATCAGCTGCCCTCTACGGACTCTTTTCCTTCCAGGTGATTCGAACTTTTTTCTTGCCCCATCGTCGGGCCGCCGCCACGTCCGTGCCCATGTAGATGTCGATCTTCTTCGTCCAACGCCGGGCCATCTTGTCGAGTACGACGTACTCGCCCTCCAAGCCCTCGATTTTCACGCGCACGCCGCGGCCGAGGCCGAGTTCGAGGAGATCACGCGATACGGCGATGGACTTCGTGCCCGGCCGCAGAATGTCTCCCCACGCGGCGAGTCGGGGGTCGTCGTTGGTCTGTTGCGGGAGCGAGTTGTAGGCCGTCGCGGTGACCTCCATGGACCGCTCGGTGCTCCCTGCACAGGCGACCATACCCAGCAGAAGAATCGCCAACAGGCGACGAACGGACGCAAATCGCCGTGCTGAAGGGCTCTTGCGGGCACGCACGTTTCTACCCTCCAAGGAGTTCCGGGTCTGATGGTGAGGGTACCCGGAAGATCCCCGTTCGCCTGCCCGGTTACTCATCGCAAGTTGGCGACCGTTGCACCTGGCCCGCCTTCGTTTGCTTCCGCACCAGCGAATCTGAGGACCAGAGGGTGGGTTGTGAGATTCGTACGCACGGCTTCTCGCAAAGCGCCGGTTCCGATACCGTGAACGATCAAGAGCTGGCTGTGATTTCTGGCAATGGCTCTATCGATGGCGTGGCCAAGTTCGTCGAGGGCCTCGTCCACACGCAGTCCGCGGAGGTCACAGCGCTGGGAGCTGAGCCATTCGCTGTCGGATTCGGGGCTCGGTTGGGCGTGATGGATCGTCGGGCTCTGTATCGGGGCGCTTGAATCGTCCTCGATCGAGACGACGCGTTCAGCAGGGACTTCGATGCGGGCACTCCCGGTTTGGAGTCCGACGCGCCCTCGGCGATCGGGGGTGCTCGTCAGGCGGGCTCGCGCTCCACCGAGGAGTCGGACCCGATCGCCAACGCGAGCGGTCTCCCAATTGATGGGTGTACCGGCGCCTTCGGTCTCGGGGGGTGGGCTTTCCGAGGCCGCCTGTTCCCGTACGTGTTCCTCCAGTGTCAGGATCTGCTCCCGCGCGTGCGCCGCGTCGGGGGCAGTCCCGCCGCGTTGCAGATCGCGAATCACCGCGGCGATCTGCCCGTGAGCATCACGAAATCTCTCCTGTAGTTCCGAGCGCATGTTTTCGAAGAGTTGGGTGCGCTTCTGCTTGAGTTCTTGGAGCATTCTCTGGTGGGCATCGCGTTCGGCTTCGCTCTCCAGCCGTGCCTGGTGGGCTCGCCGACGCTCTTGTTCCAGACCATCCCGGCTGCTGGCGAGTTCGGTGAGCATTCGGTCCAGAGGCCGGTCATCGCGGTCGAGAAGGTCGATGGCTCGCTCCACGACATCCGGGCGCAGGCCCATGCGCGCAGCGAGGTTCGTGGCCGAAGAGGCGCCGGGGGTGCCGATCTTGAGTCGGTAGGTCGGTTCGAGGGTCTGTTCGTCGAACAGCATGCTGGCATTTTCGAAGCGCGGGTCCACGTCGGCCATCTCCTTGAGAAGGCTGTAGTGAGTGGTGGCGAGAACTCGCGAGTCGGCGTTGGCCAGTGCCTCGAGGGTTGCCTGGGCGAGGGCGGAGCCCTCGAGTGGATCCGTTCCAACACCGATTTCATCCAGGATGACGAGGGAGTGGCCGTCGGCACGGTCGACGATTGCCGCGAGGTTGGCGAGATGTGCGGAAAATGTCGAGAGGCTCTCGCGAATGTCCTGCGCGTCTCCGATATCGGCGTACAGCGCCGTCACGCGATCGATTCGTGACCCGGGTCCTGCCGGTACGAACAGGCCGGCGCGAACGAAGAGGACCGCCAGGGCAACGGCAGTCATGGCCACGGTCTTACCCCCGGCATTGGGACCGGAAAGGACGAGCACTCGATGCCCCCTGCCGAGACCGATGTCGTTGGGTACCGCATCCGCAGATTCGAGGAGTGGGTGACGGAGTTGTGTCAGGTGGATGACACCCTCGTCGAGAACCTCTGGGCAGGTTGCATCGGTTTGTTGGGCAAGGGTCCCGCGGGCGAAGGCGAGGTCGATGGCGGTGATCGATAGGATTGAGCGCTCGATGTCATCCGCGATGAGAGCGGCATCTTCCGATAACTCGCGCAGGATGCGGCGAATTTCGCGTTCGATCTCCATTTCCGCCTGTTTGAGTCGATTGTTCAATTCGACGAGTTGCTGGGGTTCGATGAACAACGTGGCCCCGGTACTCGACGCATCGTGGACGATCCCGCCGAAGCCCTGGCGTGATTCAGCGCGTACGGGCAGGACATAGCGGTCATTGCGAATGGTGAAGTACCGGTCCGATAGCCGTTCTTGGACCCTTGGATTTCGAAGCAGATCGCCCAGGTTGTTCTGGATGGAGGATTCGAGGCTGCGCACTTGGGCGCGTGTGCGCGCCAGTACCGAGGAGGCTTCGTCGCGAATTTCTCCGTCGGGTGTGAAGGTGGCGTCGATCTCGACCTCGAGAGACCGAAAATCACCGATGGCTTCGACGTGGCGAGCCAGGCGGGGAGCCTGCTCGGTCCGGCTGCCGATGAATTCTTGAACCCTTCGCGTGGCAGTCAGCGTCGAACCGAGTTCCGTCAATTCTCGGGGGGTCAGGATTCCGCCTTTGCGGGCGTGGCCGAGCGCATCGGAGATCTCGCCGATCCCTCCGAGGGGGGGAGAGCCCTGCTCGGCGAGCAGGGCCAGCGCCTCGGCGGTCTCTTCGAGCAGGCCGGCCACGGCTTCGTCCGGAGTCTCCAGGAGAGTCGAGCGGGTTTGATCGTCAGGCTTGGGGAACTCGTCCCGAGGCTCCTCGGCCGGGGCTCCCATCACGGCTCTGCGTCCTCCCGGAGTTCGGGTCAGACCACCCAGTCGGGCAAGAACCTGAGTCCATCCGAGATGTTCGAGGGTTCTTTGCGAGACGCTGAAACTCACCGGTGGTTCTCC
This sequence comes from Myxococcota bacterium, assembly GCA_022447545.1. Classification (GTDB taxonomy): domain Bacteria; phylum Myxococcota_A; class UBA9160; order UBA9160; family SMWR01; genus JAKVBI01. Next base: position 156,320 of record JAKVBI010000001.1, on the reverse strand, counting down.
GAGCGAGATGAGACGACTGTGGCGTTCATTGCAACCGCCCATCGGCCGAAACGATTCAAATGCGAAGGTCGAAACCGACCGAGGCCGTGTTGGCGGAGACGCGCGATCTCGACAGTCGGAGTGTGGATGAGATTCTCGCTCTGATCCATGCCCAGGACGGGCGGGCATGGCAAGCCGTGGGGCGTGTCCTGCCGGCGATTGCCGAGGGCGTAGATGCGTTGACGGAAGTGCTTGCCAACGGCGGGTGTTGGTACAACGTGGGTGCAGGAACGAGTGGTCGCATGGGAGCCCTCGATGCTGCGGAGATTCCGCCCACCTTTGGCCTGGATCCCCGCCGCGTTCGAGCCATTCTCGCGGGCGGTGAATCTGCTCTGATTCGCGCCGTGGAGGACGCCGAGGACGACGGCGAGGCTGCCCGAACGAAACTGATGACAGCTGGGCTTCGTGATGGAGACGCGGTGCTCGCGATCTCAGCCAGCGGCGATACGCCCTTTGCCTTGTCGGCCATCGAATTCGCCAGGGAGTCCGGCGCCCGGCACCTTGCGATCACCTGCGATCCCGAGTCGCCTCTCGCCGAGGGTGCGGAGATTGCCATCTGTCCCACGGTGGGTCCCGAGGTGATCGCCGGTTCGACACGCATGAAGGGCGGCCTGGCCCAAAAGATGGTGCTTCACCTGTTGTCTACCACCGTCATGGTGAAGCTCGGCTATGTGTCGGGGAACCTGATGACGAACCTCACTCCCAATTCGCGAAAGCTGCGCGAACGGGGTCTTCGCATCGTGATGGAAGTACTCGGTCTCGACGAACTGAGAGCACGAGAATTGTTGGATGCCAGTGGCGGAGTGGCGGCAAGGGCCATCGAACGCGGCCAGCTCGGCTGAACGCTGGGGTCCGAACCTTTTCGAAGACACTCGCTGAACGGCTGGGCTATCGGTTGCGCTCTCGGATCGGCCGTGACCTCAGCGTCACAGTGCCCGCATGCCCGTGATGTGCTCACCCAAGATCAGGGTATGGACATCATGGGTGCCCTCGTAGGTGCGAACCGTCTCGAGATTCACCATGTGTCGCATGGCCTGGTAGTCGTCCACGATTCCATTGGCGCCCAGAAGATCGCGGGCCAGCCGCGCGACCTGGAGGGCGATGTCGACATTGTTCCGCTTGGCCATGGAGACCATCGTGTGATGGAGGTCTCCCGCGTCCTTGAGCTGGGCGACCCGGCGGGCCAGCAGTTGGGCTTTGGTGATCTCGGTGAGCATGAACACGAGCTTTTCCTGAGTGAGCTGCTTCGAGGCCAGTGGGCCGCCTTGAACCACGCGATCGCGGGTGTATTCGACGACTTCTTCGTAGCAGGCCATGGCGGCGCCGATGGCCCCCCAGGCGATTCCATACCGGGCTTGGGTGAGGCAGCTCAGAGGTCCCTTCAGCCCCGAGGCTCCAGGCAGGCGGTTCGTTTCGGGCACTTCGACGTCCTGTAGGAAGAGCTCCGAGGTGATCGAACCGCGGAGAGAGAACTTGCCCTTGATGTCGGCTGTCTCGAAGCCCGGTGTTCCCCGTTCGACGAGGAAACCGAGGAACCCCTCTTCGCTGCGGGCCCATACCACTGCGACATCAGCGATGGACCCGTTGGTGATCCAGCGCTTGGTGCCATTGAGCACCCAACCCGAGCCCTTGCGTTCGGCACGGGTCAACATGCCACCTGCGTGGCTTCCGAAATCGGGTTCCGTCAAGCCGAAGCAGCCGATGGCATCGCCTGCAGCCATGCGGGGCAGCCAGTGCTGTTTCTGTTCGTCGCTTCCATAGGTGTGGATCGGGTACATGACCAGGGACCCCTGGACGGAGGCGAATGAACGCAACCCCGAGTCACCGCGCTCGAGTTCCTGCATGACGAGTCCATAGGCGACGTTGTTCATGCCCGCGCACCCATAGCCCTGAAGATTGGCTCCGAAGAGTCCCAACTCGGCGATCTTGGGCACGATTTCCATGGGGAAGGAGCCATCTTCGCGCACATGGGTCTGGATCAGAGGGAGGAATTCTCTCGTGACGAACTCTCGAACGGTGTCCCGAGCGATTCGCTCCTCATCACTCAACAACTCGTCGAGCTGCAGGAAGTCGGTTCCAATGAAATCGGGCACGAGGTCTCCAGGCAGGCGATGCGCTCGCGGGCGTGAAACCCACGCAACGGCCAATCAACGGGTGGAAGAATCGGTCGTGCGGTGCGATCTCTTTTGCGAGAGGTGTTCAGGCGGCGGTGGCGCCGTTGGTCGTTTTTGCCTGCTCGAGGTCGCGAAGCTTGCGGTTGAGCTGCTTGAGTTTCTTGTCCACCCGCTGGATGTCGCTCTTCGAGGCGATGTCGAACAGGTCGAGCAGGCTCTGAATGCTTGTTTCGATTTGCCGCGTGGTATCGCTCTTGATCGAGAGTACCCGCTGAACCACTGCGTGACCCTGGATCTGCTCGATCTGGCCCCGAGTCTGTTCTTCGAAGAGCTTGCGGCGGGTGTCGATCTCGCGTTCGACGGTCTTCCGTCCCGCTTCCAAGCGCTGTTGGAGGTGCTTGACGCCCTCGTCGACCGATCGGTAGGCGTCGTTGAACCGGTTGATGCCATCTTGAACGAAGTCCACCTGTTCGCTCATGCTGTTCCTCCTGGTCCTGACTCGTGCGGGCCGGCTGGGATTTTGCTCTGTGAGAATCGCGGACGAGATTAACACACCGCGTTATCGCGTCAAGGCTCGCTGAAATCCGGTAAGTGGTTGACCTCGTTAGGCTTTCCTAATCGCTTCGGCGCGTTTTGAACGATTACAACGCACCGCGGCATTCTGGCCTACCAGCGCACCAGAGCGCTCGACCACGAGAACCCGGAGCCGAAGGTGGTCATGCTGACCAGATTTCCAGGCTCCAGGCGTTGGCTGCGTGCCGCTTCGTCGAGCAGGATCGGGATGGAGGCTGCCGAGCAGTTCCCATAGCGCTGGATGTTGTTCAGGCACTTCTCCGCCGGTATTTCGAGTTGGTTCGCGACGAATTCGTTGATCCGTAGATTGGCCTGGTGGAAGAGGAAGAGGTCGACATCGTCGAGGCCGACGTCTGCGGACGCGACGGTTTCCCTGAGAACCTCGGGCATACGCGTTACCGCGTTCTTGAACACGAAACGCCCCTCCATGTGTGGGTAGTGTCTCTTCTGGGCGAGCATCTCCGGCGTGATTCGATCCGGTGTATTTCCCGAACCTGGAATCTCGACCCACAATCGCTTGGCGTGGCGACCTTCTGCGTGGAGATTGACCGCGAGGATCTCGCTGGGGTCCGAGGGGTCGTCATTCGCTTCGACGACGACAGCCCCGGCTCCATCCCCAAAGAGGACGGCCACATCCCGCCCTTCGGTACTGATGTCGATCCCGGTCGAGTGGACCTCGCAGCCCACGGCCAGCACCCTGCGAAACGTGCCCGCTCGCACGAATGAATTAGCGACCGACAGGGAGTAGACGAAACCGCTGCACTGCGCTCGGAGGTCGAAGCATGGGATCTCCCCGGCATCCAGCTTTTCCTGCAGGAAGAACGAGGTTCCTGGGAAATCGGCCTGGGCGGAAAGCGTGGCCAGAATGACGCAGTCGATGTCCGATGGTTTCAGCTTGGCGGATTCGAGTGCATTGCTGGCTGCAGCGTAGGCGAGATCTGCCGGCTGAGTTCCTGGATCGATGTAGCGTCGTTCCTCGATCCCCGTCCGCTGTCGGATCCAATCGTCGGAGGTCTCCATGAGCGCAGCCAGGTCGTCGTTCTTCACCACACGTTCCGGAACGTACATTCCGGTGCCCGTGATCTTCGCTCGCGTAGTCAATGGAATTCTCCCTTTGCGACTGGGTCGACCATCATGCCCGGAGAGTCGAGCCAGAGCAATTCTTCCGCTCTCGCCAGCAGGTCGCCCAGTCCCGTTCCCTGCAGCGCAGAAATCGCCACCCCGCCGTGACGATGGGTGATCGATGCACAGATGTCCGCCGACAGGTCGGGGGGGAGGCGGTCGATCTGGTTGAAGACGAGTAACTCGGGGGTCTGTCCTAGGCCGATCTCGTCGAGGACCCGTCGCACCGCCTCGATCTTCTGCTCCATGTCCGAAGAAGCCGCATCGACGACGTGCAACAAGAGGTCTGCATCCGACAGTTCTTCCAACGTGGCTCGAAATGCGGTGACCAGGTCGGGCGGCAGGTCTCGAATGAAACCCACCGTATCGGTGATGATGACCTCGCGTTCCCTGGGGAAGCGCAGCTTCCTGGACGTGGGATCCAGGGTCGCAAACATCTTGTCTTCTACGAGGACTTCGCTGCGCGTCAGGGCGCGTAGCAGGGTGCTCTTGCCGGCGTTCGTATATCCGACGATGGAAAGCACCGGCAGAGATCTGCGGGTTCGGCGGCTGCGGCGCTGTGAACGCTGCTTGCGAAGTTTCGTCAATTCTCGTTCGAGTCGACCAATGCGATCCCGGACGCGCCGTCGGTCCACCTCCAGCTTGGTTTCGCCTGGTCCGCGTCCGCCGATTCCACCTGCCAATCGGGAGAGGGATCGGTCGTCGCGTTGGGACAGGCGAGGCATCATGTACTTGAGTTGGGCGAGTTCCACCTGAAGCTTGCCGTCCCTCGTTTTCGCGTGTTGAGCGAAGATGTCGAGGATCAGCTGGGTGCGATCGATGACCCGGAGCTCGAAACGATCGGAAAGATTGCGAGCTTGGGTGGGCGAAAGGTTCTGGTCGAAGATCAGCAGGTCCAGGTCACTCTGAAAGGCCTGGATGACCAGGTCTGCCAGGCGCCCCTGGCCCATGACGAACTTGGGATCCACACGTGAGCGGCGTTGGGTCACGACCTCTACGACTGAGACCCCCGCTGATTTGGCGAGCTCCTGTAACTCGCGAACCTCGTCCTCCACGACATCCTTGCTGCGCCCAGCCGTCACCGACACGAGGATCGCCCGGTCGCCATCCACCACTTCGCGCGTCCGGTCCTGACGGGCGATCTGCTCCTCTCGTTCGCGGATCCAGATGCGGAAATCGAAATCGAGGAGAGCCGCTGGGGTGGGGTCGAGCAACTCGACGGGGTCGCCGTCCAAGCCCGGGGGGGCGAGGGCCGCCGCGTAGACAAGACCCGGAATACCCGATGGGTCGGTGCCCACGGCGAGTATGGCATCGAGGCGAAGCAGGGCGAGGTCCGTGAGGTCGTCGCGATCGAGCGGCTCGTCACCCACGTGGGTGTGGATGCAGCGAAGTCCCCGAAGCCGCCCCTGGCCCGCGCGGATACGGCCCCAATCGGGCATCTCGATGGAGCGGTTGTCGCCCACCATGGCATGGGTAACCGATCCGCGTCGATCCACGAGAACGCCCACCTGGCGACCTGTTTCGCCGGTAAGTTCGGTCAGGTGGCGCGCGAAGTCGTGGGTGATGATGCGTTCGGCAGGGATATGGCGCCGTACAAGACGTTCGAGCCGCCGGATCTGATTGGCCTTCAGACCGTGGGTATTTCCGTAGATGTTCACGGGAATCCGAGCAACGGGGTGGACCCCAACTCCATGGATCGTGGGGTTATCGCCACGATTCTACCTGACTGAGCCAGGCCACACCCAAGTAGATGGGGGTTCCCCAGAGAAAATCCACCCTCGAGCCTGAACCGCGGCTCAAAGATCATACGCTAATGGCCGATGAGAGGAGAGTGAAATGAGTGCTAGAGCTAGTCAACTATGCGTTCTCCTGCTGGCCGCTGGCAAGGGGACTCGGATGAAATCCCGTCTCGCCAAGGTCCTGCATCCCATCGCAGGGCGGCCGATGGTCAACTATCCGCTCGACGCGGCGGACGTCCTGGGTCCCGACCGGGTTCTCCTCGTGGTGGGCCATCACGCGGATGACGTCCGGACTGCAGTTGGAGACCGCGCTGAACTGGTGGAGCAGGCCGAGCAGCGGGGTACCGGTCACGCCGTGCTTCAAGCGCGAGATGCGCTTTCTGATTTCGATGGGGATGTTCTGATCCTCTACGGAGACACCCCCCTGGTCCAGCCCGAGGCCCTGCAACGCATGGTCGACGTGAAGGCTGATTCCGGTGCTGATCTGGTCATGCTGACAGCAGCCATCGACGTTCCAGGCATCGTGGTTCGAGACTCCAATGGAAAGATTGCGCGCATCGTCGAGGCCACGGACGCGACTCCGGACGAACTCTCCATCCGCGAGCGCAATACGGGGGTCTATCTCGTTGACTCCGGATTGCTCTGGAGTGCGCTCGATCGCACTGACGACGACAATGCTCAATCCGAGATTTATCTCACGAGCATCATCGAAATTGCGGTTTCCGACGGTCGGCATATCGAGACGATTCCGCTCGAAGACGGTGAACAGGCCATGGGTATCAACAACCGGGTGGAACTCGCCACCGCCAGCCGCCACATGCGCGCTCGTATCAATGAGCGTCACATGCGGAACGGCGTGACGATCGTCGATCCAGAAACGACCTACATCGACGCAGAAGTCGTCATCGGTGCCGATACTCTCATCGAGCCGGGTTGTGTGATCCAGGGAAGCTCTCGACTGGGTGCCGGAGTTCACCTGAAGCCGCAGTGCACCATCGAGTCCAGCGAACTCTTGGATGACGTCGTGGTGGGCCCCTCGGCGCACCTTCGGCCCGGTACCCGGTTGGGCGTAGGCGTTCGCATTGGAAACTTTGTCGAAATCAAGAACTCGACCCTGGGGGATGGGTGCAAGGCCGACCACCTCACCTACATCGGGGATGCCGACGTGGGCGAGGGCGCAAGCTTTGGTTGCGGGTCCATCGTCGTCAACTATGACGGCATCGAGAAGCATCGGACGACGGTTGGGGATCGCGCCTTCGTGGGCTGTAACTCGAACCTGATCGCGCCGGTTCGATTGTCGGATGACAGCTTCATTGCTGCGGGCTCGACGGTCACCCACGATGTACCCGAGAAATCACTCGGAGTAGCTCGAGCGCGCCAGCGCAACGTCGATGGGTGGGTCGCGCGTCGAGAGAAGAGATTGGACCGTGATTCGTCAGTACCGGGATCCAGTGTCGAGAGCACGGCTGGGAAGAAGGGTCGGCTCGAAACTTAGGGCTCGACCTGTTAATCAGGGCTTCGGGGGGGAATATGTGTGGAATCGTCGGATACGTTGGCCGGGAACACCGTGCCGTCGACGTGCTCATTGATGGCCTGAGAAGGCTCGAGTATCGCGGCTACGATTCCGCCGGTGTGGCGGTCCTGCACGAAGAAGAGGTCGTGGTTCGCCGCGCTCTTGGGAAGTTGGTCAACCTGGAAGGAGTACTTCGAGATCAACCCGTGCCCGGACAAATTGGCATCGGGCATACGCGATGGGCGACTCACGGAAAGCCCTCGAAGATCAATGCTCACCCACACCGAGCCGGTTCGGTTGCCATCGTTCACAACGGGATCATCGAAAACTACCGGGAGTTGCGGAGCGAGATCGAAGATTCCGGAGGAACGATCGAATCCGAAACCGACACGGAATTGATCGCTCACCTGATGGACCGTTGTGTTCTGGAGGGTCAGGACCTCCTTACCGCGGCGCGATCGACGGCCGCGCGTTTGGCCGGATCCTACGCCTTCGGCGCGGTTTCGAGTGAGGCGCCGGACTACATCGTCGTCGCCAAAAATGGCGGGAGCCCGATGATCGTAGGGTTGGGCGAGAAGCAGACTTTCATGGCAAGTGACATTCCCGCGATTCTTCCCTACACGAGGCAGATGTTGTTTCTCGAGGACGGTGATTTCGCGGTCTTGAGTGAAGACGGCATTCAGGTTGTCGATGCGGACGCTCACCCCATCGAGCGTCACCCCAAACCCATTCAATGGGATCCGGTTTCGGCGGAGAAGGGTGGCTATGACCGTTTCATGCAGAAGGAGATCTTCGAGCAACCCCGCGCGATCATGGACACCATCGGAACGCGTGTCGTGGAGTCCGAGAACGACGTTGATCTGAATGGAATCGATCTTTCCGCGGAGGTCGTCTCGAACATCCATCGGGTGCACATGGTTGCTTGCGGGACCGCCTACTACGCGTCGATGGTGGGTAAATATCTGGTCGAGCAGATCGCCGGAATTCCTACGGAGGTCGATCTCGCGAGTGAGTTCCGCTATCGCAAGCCCATCCTCGATGCCTCGAGTCTGGTGGTCCCTGTTTCTCAATCCGGGGAGACCGCGGATACCCTGGCGGCTCTGCGGGAGGGCCGATCCAATGGGTCTCGAGTCATCGCCATCTGCAACGTGAGAGAGGCGTCCATTGCACGAGAGAGCGATGACGTTCTCTACACGCATGCGGGACCTGAGATCGGTGTCGCTTCGACGAAGGCCTTTACGACGCAGATCGTGGGTCTCTATCTACTGGCCCTGAAACTGGGCATCGTCCGTGGCCATGTTGACCCGACCGAGGCCGAGCAGCGGGTGCGAGAATTGATGAGACTTCCGCGACTTGTGGAGCGGGTCGTGGGGATGGACTCCGCCGTTCAAGCCATCGCCCAGAAATACTTTCACGCTCAGGATTTCCTCTTCCTGGGGCGCGGCATCATGTACCCGATCGCTCTGGAAGGAGCCCTCAAGCTCAAGGAAATTTCCTACATCCACGCTGAGGGCTACGCGGCGGGCGAAATGAAGCATGGGCCCATCGCCCTGATTGACGAGAACATGCCCGTGGTGGTGATCGCCACGAAGAGTCACGTCTACGACAAAGTGATCTCCAACTTGGAACAGGTGCGCTCGCGCGACGGCGAGGTGATTGCCATCGCCACCGAGGGAGACGAGGAGATCCGGGAGAAGGCGAACGAAGTCATCTACATCCCGGATCTCGGGCCCTACCTGAGCTCTATTCTCGCGACCATCCCCCTCCAACTCCTGGCCTATCACGTGGCCTGCCTCAAGGGGACGGACGTCGACCAGCCGCGCAACCTCGCAAAGAGTGTGACCGTCGAATAGACGAAACTCCGTTTTCATGCGGGGGGTGCGCGGCCCCATTGTTCGGTGCTGCGCGTTCTATTACTCTCGGGTGATTCCTGATGCGCACCCATCACCTGCGCATCCATCCACCATGGGAGATCCGTGCGTGTGGAGAACGCGTCGTTCCTCGACGGTCTGAACCCCGAGCAACGGCGTGCCGTCGAAACCACTGAAGGACCACTGCTCGTGCTGGCAGGGGCTGGAAGCGGGAAGACACGCGTTCTCACCCACCGCATCGCCTACCTGATGGGGACTTGCGGCATCCCTCCCGAGGGTGTGTTGGCCGTGACCTTCACCAACAAGGCCGCGGGTGAGATGCGCGAGCGGGTCGAGAAGTTGCTGGGTCCGCAGACGCGCGACCTGTGGGTGGGAACCTTTCACTCAACGTGCGTGCGGATCCTGCGCCGGGAGATCTCGCATCTGGGATATTCGAGGGGATTCGCCATCTACGACGAGGCCGACAGCTTGTCACTCGTCAAGGAAGCGATCACCAAGCGCGGTCTCGATCCCAAGGTGGTCGACCCCAGGCGGATCCGCTGGCGGATCGATGCCTGGAAGAATGACGGGATGAAGCCCGCGGCTGCCGCCGAACGGGCCACCGATATCGACGACGACCAGGCGGCCGATATCTACGCCCAGTACCAGCGTCTGCTGGCCGATGCGAACGCTCTGGATTTCGGGGATCTGCTCGTACTCACAGTCGAACTCTTCGAGCGATTCCCGCGAGTACTCGCCCACTACGCGAGCCGTTGGCAGTACATCCTCGTGGACGAGTACCAGGATACGAATCGGGTTCAGTACCGATTGATCCGCCAATTGACCTCGGCCCACGGCAATCTGTGCGTGGTCGGTGATCCGGACCAGTCGATCTATGGCTGGCGGGGCGCGGATATCAGGAACATTCTCGATTTCGAAGAGGACTATCCCGAAACCGAGGTGGTGAGGCTGGAACGGAACTATCGATCGACCCAGCCGATCCTGACCGGTGCGACGGGGGTGGTTTCGAACAATCTCGCGCGCAAGCGGAAGGATCTCTATACCGATCGCGAGGGAGGCGATCAGATCCGAATTCACGAGGCGGCTACGGACCGCGACGAGGCCCAGTTCGTGGTCGGTGAAATTCTCGCGAGTGCCCGCGAAGGAGATCGATCCTACCAGGAGTTCGCGATCTTCTATCGGACCAACGCCCAGTCCCGATTGTTCGAAGAGGAGTTGCTCAAGTACGACGTTCCCCATGAAGTGGTGGGTGGGGTTCGCTTCTACGAGCGCGCGGAAGTCAAGGATGCACTCTGCTACCTGCGCCTCGTCATCAATCCCAGGGACACCGCAGCGTTGCGTCGCGTCGTCAACCGGCCGACGCGGGGAATCGGGCGGACGACCGTGGAACGCGCCGAACTCGAGGCTTCCCAGCGCGGCGAGACTCTTCTGGAGGGTTTTCGTGTTCTGGGGGAGGGCACCAGCGGTGTTCGATCGGCCGCCAAGGTCCGTGCCTTCATTCAGCTCTACGAACTCCTGGTGCGTGAGTGCACAGCTGCAGAACCTGCGGATGCGCTCGCGATCATCCTGGATCGAAGTGGTTACATGAAGGCTCTGGAAAAGGACGGCTCTCCCGAGGCGGAAGGGCGGATCGAGAACCTGCGGGAGTTACTGACGGCTGCTGAGGACTTTTCCCGGGCGAACGCAGATTCCGACGACGACCGGACCAGCATCGAGATCTTTCTCGACCAGGTTGCCCTGGTCTCGGATCTGGATGCCTACGCGGGGACCGAGGAAACGGTTTCGCTGATGACTGTCCACAATGCCAAGGGGCTCGAGTTCCCAGTGGTCTTTCTGGTTGGATTGGAGGAGCGGATCTTTCCCCACTCGGGCTCGATGGGAGACGAGCAGGGTCTCGAGGAGGAGCGCCGCTTGTGTTACGTGGGCATGACGCGCGCCATGCAGCAGCTGAACCTCACATCGGCAGCTGAACGAGTGCGGTATGGCTCGCGGAACTATGGGGTTCCGTCTCGCTTCCTCGACGAGATTCCTCAGGAAGTGGTCACCCAAATCGGCAGTGGACGAAAGAAGGCGGCCCGCTCCAGATCGGGGGGAGGGCATGAACTCGACTACTCGTATGCCCAGGAACCGGCCAGTGAGGGCGGCGATGTCAGGCCGGGTCTTCGCGTCGTGCATCCGGTCTTCGGAGCGGGCACGGTGGTGTCGGTATCGGGCAACGGATTGGACCAGAAGTTGAAGATCCAATTCGAACGCGCGGGCATCAAGACGATCCTGGTGCGATACGCGAACCTCGAGCTCGGCTGATCCAGCGTGGGCGTCCTACGACCCCTCCTGGCGACCTTGGCTCTCGCCGTCCTCTACTGGGGGTGCGCCATTTGGGGCCCACTCGCCATGGGTGCCTGGCAGGACGACGCGATTTATGTCGCCACGGCGACTTCCCTGGCCGAAGGGCACGGCTATCGGCATCCCGAGATCCCCGGCGAGCCCTTCCAAGCCAAGTATCCCGTCTTGTATCCGGCCCTTCTCTCCGTCCTGATACGAATAGCGCCCGAATATCCGTCCAACGTTCCCCTGCTACTCGCCCCCACGGCGATCGCTGCTGCGGCATTGGTCGTCCTCTCGGCGTTGTACTGGCGCCGCTGCTTTGCCCCCGACCCGTTACGTTGGCGTCTAGCCTGCATTCTTTCTGCTCTTTCGCCCGCCATCGTCTCGATGGTGCGATTCACCATGAGCGATCTCGTGTACGCGGCTCTGGCCCTGGCGGCGCTCTTTCAACTGGACGCGGCTGATGAGATTGGGGAGGAAGAACCTTCGGTTCGCCGAGGGCTGATGGCCGGCGCCTTGTTGGGAGCGGCTACCCTGACTCGGTCCATTGGGCTCAGTGTGCTGGCAGGTGCGGTGGCTTTCCTGTTCTGGCGCAGGCGTTGGCGCGACGCTTCCGCGGTGGCGGGTATCGCGGCGCTCTTCATCGTGCCCTGGCATCTTTGGCAACTGCAGGCTGCGGCGGCGAATGGTGCGGCCCTGGGTGATGGTTCTCTTGCAGGTCTTCTGCTCTCGGAACTCAACTACGGGATCTGGGCGCCGGTGGGGGCCTTTGAGACGCTGCGAGTCGTCGTGCAAAATGCCGTCCGCATCGTCTTTGGTCTGCCGTATTTCCAATTCGGCCTTCCATCGTGGATCGCAGCGGATGCGCTCGGCAGTTTTTCATGGGCCACGATCATCGTGCACGTTCTGGGATACTCATTTCTGATCACCCTATTCGCGGGTTTCGTAGTGACCGTGCGGCAACGACTTCGGGCCCTTCATCTCGCGGCAATCGCGTACGCGATCGTGGTGCTCGCCTATCCTGGTGATCCCTATCGTTTCCTGCTTCCCTGGGCGCCCTTCTTGATCTATTTCCTTTTGGCGGGTGCGGGTCGCGCTGCGCATCTGGCGGCCGGCGGCTCTTCTCTGCGATCCACCCGGAACGAGCGGATCGCCATGGGTGTGCTCGGCTCACTCCTGGCGCTGCTGTTCGTGACCGAGGATCTCAGAACCGTGTCGGGTGGGGCAAGCGACTATCATTTTCGAGTCACGCCCCAGGATTGGGGAGACGCGCGCGATCTCGAGGCCAAGCTGCGCGAACTCACGGATCCGGAGGATGTGGTGGCCTCGGGTGATTTTGCGGCTCTCTATCTCTCCACCGGTCGCCAGGGCTATTACGCGTGGCCGATAGAGAATCCCTATGAGCTCTTCTACGGTCCCGATCGGAGCTATTGGAACTTCTTCATTCTCGGCACGGAGACGGCAGCTGATCAGGTGGCGGAACGGGTTCGGAGAATGCTCCCGGACGCGTATCGAGCGGCAGGAGTGCGCTGGTACGTGGACAACGCACGCCCGGATGTCTTGACCACCGCCGTTCGGCGTCTGATCGCCCAACGGCCCCAGTGGTTTCAGCCCGTCTATCTGACGCCGCAGGGCATGTTCAGAATCTACCGGGTCACGCTCCCGCCTCTGCCCGGCCCTGCGGGGCGATCGACCTGAGGGACAAGGTCACCCCTGCCTGGCCAGCTCCTCGTCAATGACTCGTTTGAACGACTCGTAGGGCTGTGCGCCTGAGAGGAAGCGGCCATTGATGAAGAAACCCGGTGTCCCCGTAACTCCAAGGCTACCGGCCTGGCCCACGTCGTCCTGCACGCGCTTGCGCACTTCGGAGGAGGTCAGGTCCTTTTTGAAGCGTTCCACATCGAGCCCCTCGGCGGTTGCATAGCCAACGAAAATCTCTTCGGAAACGGCTCTTGGGTTCGAGAAAACCCGGTCGTGCATCTCCCAGAATTTCCCCTGTTTGTGCGCGGCTTCCGTGGCGGCATGGGCCTTCACAGCTTCCGGGTGGATGCTGAGGGGAAAGTGTTTGAAGACCACTCGAACGTCGTCTCCGTAGTCTTCGATGACGCGGTCGAGGGTAGGCTGGACTCTTTTGCAGAAGGGGCATTGGAAATCGCTGAATTCGACGATCTCGATCTTGGCATTCGAGGGGCCTCGACTCGGGGATCCCGCGGTGGCTACCTCATACTTTTCCGTGGGGTCCGGTCGGCCGCGGCGACGGGGCGGAGACGGAGCTGCGGCGGCCTGGGTCCCCCCACTCTTCAGAACGCTTGCCACTTCGGCGATCTCTTCCGACAGTTCGCTCGCGGCCGAGTCCAGAGCAGACCCCATGAGCCAGCTGCCAGCGACGATGGCAACGGACAACAGAAGGGATGAAATCACCAGAGCTGCATCGGATCGATTTCCCATGAACTATTCCTCCTCGAGCCTGAAAGCATACCCTCGCCCGATGCCGGCTGCGCGCGTGACTGCCATCAATTTCACGAGCCGGTTCTGGGTCAACGCAGCTGGATCTCGAAACCGTCGCGGCGAATGACGCGGTGTGGACGGTGGATCTTCACGCTCAGGAAGGCGATTTTACCCTCTCGATCCAGGTGCTGTCGAATCGAGACGCTTTCGTTGGGGAGTCTCGCCACGGCTTCCTGGAAACGTTCGCCGTAGCCGAAGACGGCCAGAGAGGGTGTTGGCATGATGTAGACGTGCTTGTCGTTCCCATCGTGGGTCCACGGGGTGCGTCGACCTCTTGGTCTCCACCAACGCCAGAAGGGCTCTTCGAGTTTGAGCTCGCGTTTGGCGAATCGCAGCGTTCCGTGAAGTCCCCAGTCCAGGCTCACGGCCACGCTCTGGGAATCTTTCCCCAGATCCTTGGCGAATCGAGCGAGAGAGTCGGACCAGCGGCCTCTTCCTCCGCTCGCTCGGAGATCCGTCAGAGTCTCGACATCCACGCGGACCGCACTTGCGACGACGACGGCGAGGACAAGGCTGGCCAATGCCCGTTTCGATCCCGAAAAGCGCTCGCCTCGCTCTCGACTTTGCCAGGCGCTGTCCAATGCGGCGGCCACGATCAGATGGGGAAGAGGGACGAAGTTGAGGATGTGATGAACGCGGATCGCCCGAGGGGTGAAAAACAAGCCGAGCACCGTCAGCGCGAACGCAGCCGTCATGAAGATCAGAAGTTTGGCGTTCCAGGTTCCGCGTGCACTCGAGGCTTGGCCCATTAGATATGCGATGGACACCCACAGCGCCCACGGGAAGAGACTTCGCGACGTCGCTTCGGTGTCGAACATGGTGTCGAAGTCGCCGCCTGCCATCATCAGGCGTGGGAAGTAGGAGCCGTCCAATGTGGCTCCCAGGGTGGCGAGTTTGTAGGCCCAATCGCCGCTACCCATGGTTCCACCGGTGACGAGAGCTTCGGCAGCGCCCACGACGTTTCCGAGACTCGCCAGAAGCGGCGCTGCGCCAAGGGCAACCCCCGACGTGAAAAGCAGGATGGCTGGACGCTGCTCTCGGATCAGGCGAGTCAGGGCTTCCCTTGCATGGCCCCGATACGCGATGAGCACTCCGGCCAGGATGGAGCCCAGGACCACGGCGGCGTCGATCTTGTTGTACAGCCCTGCGCCCAACAGGAGCCCGGCCAATAGTGCCCGCCAGGCGACTGCAGGCCGATCGCCCCGCTCTGGGTTCAGGGCGGCCCGCAGCGCCGCGACCCCGAACAGGAGCCCCCCACTGCGGCACAGAAATCCGAGGGCGAAGGAGCCCCAGTCGTGGCGGCTCACGAACAGAATGCTCGGATCCACGGCCAGGAGGAGGCCGGCCACCAGGCCAGCACGGTTTCCCAGCAGCGCGCGTGCCAACAGTGCGCTCAGGACGAGACCCATCAGGCCGAAGGCGAAGGTCGTGGCTCGAAGGCTCTCCGGTGTGGGTTCCGTCGATGCAAAGACTGGAATCAGCAGTTGGCTCTTGAGAGCACCCATGTAGGACTGGGTCATCACCGGGAACCAGCCGCCGAACGCCCATTCTGTCTTCATTCCCGGAATGTCCACCGGCCTTCCGGTTTCAGCGAGGAATTGCACGGCCGGTTCGGCTTGGACGACCTCGTCGTAGTAGAGCCCCGGGGCGTCCAGTGAGCGCCCCCCGAGTACCAGGGCGAGCCCGCAAACGGCCAGCAGACCGGTTGCGAACCACTTTCCTGAGAGGTCCCCACCTCGGCTTCGAGTTCTCATGAGAACGCATCCTCAACGGGCGGCTTGCCGGGCCAATTCACCGGCTCCCTTGACGGATGCGGGCATGCCACGCAGCATTCTGGCGTCGGATGCTCCAAGACGAATCCCTCGCTATGACCTCGAGCCTCTACGCCCAGCGCGTGGAGAATGTCGAGGTGTCGGAGCGCGAGCCGGTGGAGGTCTCGCCCTGTCCTGTGTGCAGATCCATGCGGGCCGTTCCCCGATTTCGAATCGTGGGAATGACTGAGCGAGTGGTGGTCTGCTCGGAGTGCGGCTTGGGGCGTCTTCACCCGATGCCGGATGCCGAGGTCATCGAGAGCTACTACCCCGACGAGTACTACGGCGAGCCAGGAATCAAGTTCCAACCGCTGGTGGAGCGCTTGGTTCGCTGGGTTGGATCGAGGCACATCAGCTTTTTGTCCCAGGGACTGGAGCCTGGAGCGCGTGTGCTGGACGTTGGCTGTGGAAGAGGTGTCATCCTCGGTGCTCTCGCCGATCGTGGCTTCGAGGTGCACGGATTCGAGATCAGTGCGGAAGCCGCTCGGGGCGCCGATGCCCGTGCGCAGGTGACGGTGGCTGGGACCCTGACGGAGGCCGAGTATCCGAGCCAGTACTTCGACCAGGTGGTGATCTGGCATGTTTTCGAGCACATCGTGAATCCGGTCGAGACGCTCGAAAGTGTGCACCGGATCCTCAAACCTGGAGGTCGATTGATCGTCGCAGTGCCGAATTTTTCGAGCCTGCAGTCGCGTTGGTCCGGACCCGCTTGGTTCCACCTGGATCTTCCTCGGCACCTCTACCAATTTCCCCTGTCCGCGCTCAGGGCTCTGTTGGACCGGTCGGGCTTCGAAGTCGGGAACGCGCACCATTTCTCTCTGCGTCAAAACCCCTTCGGATGGATCCAGAGTGCGCTCAATGCTTACTCCTCTCTGCCCCGGAATGCGCTCTACGTGATGTTGCACCGCAGGACCTCCGCTGGATCGTTTCCCTTCGGCCTGAAGACGCGTTTGTGGCTCTCTGCTTGTTTGATCGCGGGAACGCCCATCGCATTGCTGATGACCGTATTGGAGACCCTGGCTCGAAACGGGGCGACCGTGCATGCCGTCTGCCGGCGGCGATAGCGTCGCTCGGCCCGGGAATGATCGGTTGCCCCGGCCACTCAGCGGCGGTTGCCCCATGGAGTGTGAATGTAGGGCAGTGAGTCCTGGTAGAGGGCCAGGCGGGTCTCCATGGCCTGGGCGAGGGCCTCTTGACCGAGCTCCCGGGCCAAATCGGCGCCTTCTCGAGCCGTGAGGACGGCCTCTTCGTAGCGTTCCGCAGATGCGTAGGCTGCTGCGAGCGTGTCTAGATAGGCGGGTTGGCCACGCTGCGACAGCCGGCTGGCCCTCTCTGCCAACTTGATCGCCAGGTAGGGATTCCGGATCTGGCGATCCCCATGGGTGGCCAGTAGCCAGGCGAAGTGGTTGGAGACATCCGGGGCGTCCGGCCGCAGGCGAATTGAAACGGTGAAGTGGTCGATGGCGCTTTCGGCATCGCCCCGCTCGAGAAGGGCCGACGCCAGGTGTGCGTGGGCGATGTGGTTGTCGGTGGTCACCGTGACCGTGTGTCGAAACAGCAGTTCACTGTTTCGCCAGTAGCCCACCTGAGCGCCGGCAACCGCTGTGAGCGATGCAATGCTGGCTAGCGCCATGGTGGCCAGACCCATTCGAACCGCGGGGGTACGATCGCTAGCGGGGGGGAAGACTCCCCAGGCCATCGCCAGGGACAGGCCGATCAGCGGCAGGTACATGTAGCGATCGGCCATGGCCTGGGAACCCACTTGGAGCAGGCCGATGGTGGGTAGCAGGGTTCCCAGGAACCAGAGCCAGCCGACGGTGAAGGCGGGTCGGCGAAGCCACGCCATGGCTGCACCGATGGTTGCGATCAGCAGAGCGGTTCCCGCGATCAGGGGTTTCCACAACTCCTGCGCATTTCCCGGGTGTGGGTAGAGGACCGCCAGGTTCGTGGGCCAGGCGAACTTTCCGAGATACGACACACACGAAACGGCCGCATTGGACAAGCGGGCTCCGAATCCCAGGTGGTTGAGGCCGACCACCATGTCAGCGCTGTGTTGCGCGGCCAGGAACACGAAGCTTGCGATGATCACGAGGGCGAACAAATCCACTTTTTCGAGAGCGGATCGTCTCAGTCGGTTCAAGTCGAGGCGCCGAGTCGAGGCGGAAGCCGTGAGTCGCCCGAGCGGCCAGGCGTCGAGAAGGAGCAGAACGAACGGGAGCGTCGCGGCAGTGGGTTTGGACATCAGGGCGGCCGCGGTGCAGCCCAAGAGAGCCAGGCGCCGTCCCACGCCGAGGCGGTCGGAATCTATCGGGCGACCCGCATAGACCCACAGCGCGAGCATGAAGAACACCCCGCTCAGAGTGTCCTTACGAGCTGAAATCCAGGCCACGGATTCAACGTGAAGCGGATGGACGGCGAATAGGGCGGCAACGAAAGCGCTTCGTCCCAGATCCCCGGTCATGCGCGTCAGCGCGGCGAACAGCAACCAGGCACTCAGGGCATGGAGGAGGGCGTTGGTGGTGTGGAACGCTCCGGGGTTCATCCCGAACCACTGGTTGTCGAGCATCCAGGACAACCAGGTGAGGGGAAACCAGTTCGCACCGAAAAAGCTCGAAAAGGCCCAGATCGTCCCCTCCAGCGTCAGGCCCTCGGCGACCCTAGGGTTGTCGTATACGTAGATGGGGTCATCGTAGTTGACCCAGTCGTGGCCCACGGTGGGGAGATACACCACCAGAGCGAGGGCGATGACGGCCACGCTGAGGCCGATGGTTGCTCGGAGGGGTCCCGGCTCAGTCGGTGACACGCGGGTCCTCCAGTGTCCGGGCCGTATATGGCCGGGGGGCTTGGTAGACTCGTGGACCATGGCGCCGCCGAATGAAGCGAAGCCCGACAGGGCGCCTCCGAGGTCGACCGAGCCTGGCGGGGGTGGCTCCGAGCGCAGACCCGTCGCCGGAACCTGGCCGCGAGGCGGTCCGGTGGCGGTTTTTGCGTGTTTTGTGTTTGTCCTGCTGCTCGTCTATCACGCAGCGCTCCAAGGTCCCTTCGTTTCGGACGACTACGGCTACATCGTCTCCAGCCCCTATACGCAAGCCCTCGATGCCCGGAGTCTGATCGAAATCTTCGATCCATTTGGCCAGGCCACGCGCTTCACAGTGAACTACGCCCCTGTCCACCTCGTCGCCACTGCCCTCGAACGTCAGATGTTCGCTGACGATGTCATGGGTTACCACCTGGTCAACGTCGTCGTACACGCTCTTGCCTCTGTGCTGCTCATGGCACTCCTTCTTCGCTCCGGGGTGCCCACCTGGGGGGCAGCGGTGGGAGCGCTGATTTTTGCGCTTCATCCCGCCAATGTGGAGGCGGTGGCCTGGATCTCCCAGCTCAAGACCACTCTCGCCATGGTGTGGACGCTGTCGGCGCTGCTGACCTTCGAGCGGCGCCCAGGTCTGGCGACGGGATTGTTTGCCCTGGGCCTCTTGACCAAGGCCTCCGCGTACGCGGCCCTGCCCATGGCGGCGGCATTTTGCTGGGTCCGACCCGGAACTGAAAGAAGGCAGTGGTTTTGGCTGGCGGGCTGGGCGGCACTGTTCGTGCTCTACCTGCTTCCCGAGGCCACGTCCATCGCGTTTGGGTCGGTGTTCTCCGAACCTGCCTACAACGATCCCTGGGTCCACGTCCGCTCGATGGCAGCGGTGGGTGCCCGCTATCTGGTGATGGCCGCCACCTCCTATGGGGTGTCGGCCTTTCAGGAGCCTGTTCCCACCCGATCGCCCTGGGACCCGTGGTGGCTGGCAGCCCTTGTGCTGGGGGCGGTTTTGTTGTGGCGGATGCTCACGACGCTGTACCAGCGCAGGGAGGAGGGCGCCTGGTGGCTGTTTGCAGCAGCATCTTTTGCACCCGTCTCCCAGATCATGCCCTTCGTGAACCCGGTGGCCGACCGCTATCTCTACTTCATCCTGCCCGGTTTGATCGGTGGGGTGCTGATGGCCGGTGGAGAGGGCTTTCGCCGCATGGAGCAAGCCGGTTCGGGTGGCCGAGGTCACGTTCCGTGGTCCCGGTTCGCGTTGGTGACCGGCATCGGGGTGGCAGGGTTGTTCGGTGCCCACAGTATGGACCGTACCCAGATCTGGCGTAGTGAGACCCGTCTGGTTCTCGACGCGGCGCTTCACTACCCGGAGGGGGGTACCGCGAGTTTTCTGGCCGCGCGAAGCGCCGCCCAAGTCGGTGACGTGGCCACCGCGGTCATGCGTTTGCGCGCTGCGGAGGAGCGGCATGCGGCTCGCTTCACTGTGCTCCTGACGGACCCTGGACTTGCGCCGATTCGCTCGGCCCGTGAGTTCCAGGCTCTCGTTCGCGAAATGGCGGGCCGCTGGATCGAAAAGACGCGAGGCGTCAGTGATGCGACTCAGCCCGAACTTCGTGTGATCGCGCTTGCCCACCAGGTGCGCGAGGAATACCCACTTGCCGTCTCGGCCATGGAGAAGGCTCTTGTCGTGGGCGGACCGCAGGATGAACTGGTTCGCGAAGAGTTGACTCTCCTGCGGTCGAAGTTGCGGGGAGCGGGACGTTGAAGCGCGGTGTCACGAAACGAGAGCCTCGTGGAAGCGAAGGGTTTGTGTCCATTCCCAAAACAGGACAATTGGTTTTTCTGTATGTGCTCTTCGCCATTGGGGCGTTGGTCGTCTACTCGCCGGCTCTCGAGGGTGAATTCCTCTCCGACGATCTGCACTACGTCCGCGACAACGTCTATGTCCATACGTTGAGTGTCGACAATGTCCTTGCCATTCTCGATCCAACGGGGGGCGCCACCGTTGCAGTGGTGAACTACACACCCGTTCACCTGCTGATTCACGCCGTGGCATGGGCGGCCTTTGGTCAAGATGTAATGGGTCATCACGTCATCAACGTGTTGCTCCACGCGCTCGCATCGATCTTGCTACTGGCGCTTTTGATGCGGTCTGGGGTGCCCGGAGCGGCGGCCCTGCTGGGCTCGTTGTTCTTTCTGCTCCATCCGGCCAATGTCGAAGCCGTGGCTTGGATCAGTCAGTTGAAGTCGAGTGCGGCGATGGTGCTCTCATTGGCTTCACTTCTCGCATTCTGGAATCGTCCGGTACTCGCCACCGCTTTGTTCTGTGTGGCGCTATTTGCAAAACCCACCGCGGCCTTCGTGCTTCCAGTGGCCTTGGTCTTCGAGTGGACGCGCGATACGCGCCGACCTGCGGCCGGACTGCAACGATGGTGGGCCTACGGGGCCGCGGGTCTGATTTTCGTCCTCTATGCGGTCATCGAATTCACCGCGCATCAAAGATCGGGTGCAGCCGAGGCAACACTTCATGGAACCCCCCTCGTGTTGATCGCCACCGTGGTTGCACTGGCGATGCGCTATCTGGTGATGGCGGCTTCCTCCTACGGGGTTTCTGCCTTCCACGAACCCGATCCTGTGACTTCGGTGTTCGATCCGTGGTGGTTGGCTGCTCTGCCTTTGCTGGTGGTACTGGCATGGCGTTGGGGGGTCGTCCTGCGCGATCGTCGTCCGGAAGCGGCCTACTGGACCTGGGCGGTCGTTTCCTTCGCGCCGATTTCCCAGGTCTTCCCTTTCCTCTACCCGATGGCCGACCGCTACCTCTATTTCATCCTTCCCGGCTTGATCGGTGGCGTGTTGCTCGCAGGGGTCGATCTGCTGGAGCGCAAAGAGTCCACCTCACTGCCTGCGGGAGTGAGAAGGGGCTTGTTGATCGCCGTCGTGCTGGTTCTGTGTGTATTCACCTGGCATAGCCACGATCGCTCGAAAATCTGGCGCAAGGCGATCTTCGTCTCGACCGATGCGGCTCTTCACTATCCCAATGGTGTTTCGGCACAACTCCTGAGTGCGAAGCGGGCTGCACAAATTCACGACGTGGAGACTGCGACTGCGAGGATCCGTGCCGCCATGGACCGCGGGTTCTACCGATTTCAGCAACTCGATGGTGATCCGGGTTTCGCGCCCATTCGCGAGCACCCGGAATTTCGAGCACTGATCAACGAGATCGCCGAAATTCGAATCGAAATGTTCAAAGAATTGGAGAATCCCACACAACTCGAGTTGCGTACCGTCGCCAGAGCGCATGCTGTTCGCGGCGAAATCGACGAAACCATCGCCGTATTGAAAAGAGCGCTGGCAGTGGGTGGGCCCAAGGATGCTGAAACGCGTCGTGATCTCGCGGCGATCGCGAAGCAGCGCGGGTTGCGCTGAACCCCCGTCTTTCCTGTCAGGTCGACGAGCGCGGGGTGTTACGAGGTTTCCAGAGCGTCGAGTTGGCGCTTCGCTTCTTCGGCTTCCGGGAAATCGACAGCGGCGCCGAGAGCAGTGGAGAAGGAGCTGCGCGCCTCATCCTTCCGGTCGAGTGCTCTCAGGGCGAGGCCCCGGTAGTAGTAGAGGCTTCCCTGCAACTGACTGCCTTGCTGCCGGTCGAGGGAGATCGCGCGTGTGTATTCGGTGACGGCTCCCTCGTACAATCCCTTTCGGAACAGCGCGTACCCAAGGGCGAAGGCTGCGTTGGGGTCGGCGGGTAGTTGCTTCCTGGCATCGCGTGCCAGCTGGATGGCCCGATCGGGCTCGGAGCCCTCGTCGGCGAGAAGGATCGCCAGATCGCTGCGAGCTCCCGCCATGTTCGGGTGTCCTTCGACCACGACTTCGAGCAGGGCTCGTGCCTTGCTCGTTTCGCTCTGCGCCGCGTAGAGCCCCGCCAGGAGTCGTCGGCCGCCAGCATGTAGCACTCCAGCGGCTTCTGCCTCCTCGAAAGAACGCTGAGCCTCGGCGACGTTGCCCTGGGTCCGGTAGATCCGAAGAAGCAATTCGATGGCCCCGGGGAGGGACGGGACGGCTTCGAAAACTCGAAGGGCTTCGCGCTCGGCTTGATCCAATTCGCCCGCATCTGTGAGGAGGCGAGCTTGCAGCAGCAAGGTTCGAGGGCCACCACGTCCATCTGCGATGGCTTTCTGTACGCGTTTGAGGCTTCGCTCGGTTCTGCCGTTTTGTTGGTCCAGGTCCGTCATGGCCTCGAGGACGGAATACCGGGACGGATCCTGGCGATAGGCCTCGGTGAGATACATCTGTGCTGCCCGCGGGTGCGATGTCGCCTCGCGTTTCGCGAATTCCACAGCCGCTTCGGCAAGAGGTTCATCCGCGCTTAGCAATTCATAGAGGGCCAGCTTTCCTTTGTGCCGTCGGCCCGTTTCGTAGAGACTTTGTGCGACCATCAATCTTTTGCGGTCGTTCAGGGGGTAGCCGCGATTCGTGATCTCCGTGAGTGTGCGATAGACCAGGATCCAGTTTCGATTTTCGTGGTGGATACGGGCCTTGAGTTTCATGGCCTCTAGCGGGAATTCGCTGCCGTGGGAGATGGCGCGGTTGATGGCAGCGGTCGCTTCAGTCAGTTTCCCACGACGGAATTCGGCCAGGGCCAGCAACCGCTGGCCCTCGGTACCCGCCAATGTCGCGGGGTTCGCGCGCAGGAGTTCTACCGCCTTGCCGTTTCGGCCTTGGGCGAGGGCCATGCGAGCTGCAGCGCGTTTCGTCGAGGGGTGTTCGGGTTCAATTTCCAGCAATTCGTCCAGGGCTCGCTGAGCCAGGTAGGGTTGTCGGAGTTGCAACCGAACGAGTACGAGGTCGTCGTAGAGGCGTGGGTTCGCATTTCCGGTATCGACGGCGGCTTGGATGACTGAGACACCTTCGTCGAAACGGCCGTTTTGCATCAGGAAGTTGGCTCTCGCGCGAGTGGCTTTGGGGTCGTAGGGGCGGGCTCTCGCGAGTTCTGCGAAGACCTCGTCACTGGAGCCGGGGCGGAGTTCCTCGGAGGTCTGGGCCAGGCTCTGCCAGCTCTGGATGTCGTCCGGAGAGGCCTCCACGATCTCCCGCAAGCCCCGAACCTGGAGTCCCAGGTCGTTGCTGGCCACGGCGTATTGGGTCATCGCGTGGGCCGCGAGGACCTGCTGTTCCATTTCACCCAGTGATTTGGCAAGGCCGAGGGTCTCCTCGTAGGCGCGAACCGCTTCGCTGCCATGCCCCGGCCAGCTTCCCATCACACGTGCTCGCTCCAAGCGCACACCGACGTCGCCATCCCGAATTTCATCGGCTTTCGTGAATGCGTCGATGGCTCCGATGAAGGCGTCGTCCGGCACAGGGGAGGATCCCTTCTGCGCTTGGCTGATCCGTCCCTGTTGGGCGCGACCTAGTTGGATCCAATTCTCTGCGTCATTCGGGTCGATCTCGGCGGCCTTCTGGGCCGCATCCAGAGCTGCTCGCGTGTCCCCATCGATCAGGGCGAGGGAAGAAATGGTGCGATGGACGATGGACTCGTCGGGTGCGCGCGACAGTGCATCGGCTACCAGGCGGTCTGCGCGATCCCGGTTCGTCCAAGCGATCAGCTGAGCATGGTGCATGGCTGATTCGATTCGATTCGGATCCAGGTTGTAGGCTTCGAGGAAGTGGCGCGCTGCGTTTTCGAGAGCGCCTTGGCGGGTCAACAAGAGGCCTACTCGCTCGTTGATTTCGGCACTGGTGGGATCCACACCAAGGGCGCTGATGTATTCGAGGATCGCTTCGTCGCGGTCACCGGTTTCCGCGTACTGCTCTGCCCGATTTACGTGTTCGGCAAAGCGCTCTTCCGGCGACTGACAGCCGGCTAGAATCGACGCGCAAGCTACCAGAACGAGGGTAGAGCGAAACGACCTCGTGTTCAGAGATTCGATCGTCATGGAGTTCTTCTAGAGCTGCCCGTAGCGCTCGAGCTCTCTACGGGCGTCGTCGAATTCGGGGAAGGCTCCCGCCTCCAGCGCGAGTTGCAGCATTTCCCTGGCCCGCTCTTTGTTGCCGGTCTCGCCGAGCGCTAGCGCGAGGTGATAGCGAATGCTTGCGGATTCAGGTTCGAGATTCACCGCGTTCTCGAGTATTCGAACGGCTTCCTCGGGCTCACCGCGCTTCAGATGGATCCAGCCGAGGGTGTCCAAATTGTTTGCACTGGGGTCGAGTGATCGAGCCTGGTTCGACAGAGTCAGAGCGAGATCGAGATCGCCTTCCTTTTCAGTGAGAATCCAGGCTAGGTCGTTTCGCGCTCTGGCGTGTTGTGCCGACCGCTTCACGACCTCCTTCAGCCTCTGTTCTGCACCGCTCAGGTCTCCGCTGGCCAAGCTCAGCTGAGAGGCCGAATAGGAGTACTCGACGCTGTCCGGCGAGAGCTCACTGGCGCGATCGAAAAGGTCGATAGCTTCGTCGGTCCTACCGTCGATGGCACTCAACGTCGCGAGACCTCCGTAGGCGGCCGCGTGGGAGCTGTCGATCTCCGTGGCTTTTTTGAAGGCGGCTATGGCGCTTTCGCGTTCACCCATGCGGGCGAGGGCCGTCGCTTTGAGTTCGTAGAGGCCCGCGGAGTCGGGACGTGATTCGAGAGCCTTTTCAATGTGTGCAAGTGCTTCCTGGGGTTGGCCTCGCTCGACGAGGTTGTCGGCCAGCACGCGCAGGACTTGGTCATTCTCGGCGGACTTCAGTTCGATGCCGCTGTCCAGGATGAACTCCGCTGCCGCATGAGGCCCGTTCTCAGCTCGTTCGATGTGAGCTGTGTAGACCGCGACGTTGGTCTCCTGTCCGGGAAGTTTCGAGAGAACTTTCATGGAAGCACGGGCCTGGGGGTACTGCTTCAGCGCAATCAGGCTACGAGCCGCGAGGATCAAAGCCACGTGGTGTTGAGTGCTGCCCGGTCGGTTCTTGATGAATGAATCGGCAAAACTGAGTGCAGAGTCGTACTCGCCGCGTTCGAAATGGAGTTCCGCGAGGACGATGGCGGCGTCGGTGCCGTCCTTTTCCACGCGGATGGCTTCACGGAATTCCTGGATCGCTCTTTCGAAGTCGCCGTTCTCCTGGGCTGCCAAACCCGCGAGGAATCTCGCAGGTGCGTTGTTGGGCCAATTCCGGATTCCGGCCTCGAATGCCTTCAAGGCCCCGACAGGATCCTGTCGCTCCAGCAGGATTCGTCCGTTGATGAGCGTCGCGTAGGTTTCCCGATTGAGCTGCTCAGCGATCTCTTCGGCCTGGTCCAATTCACCGAGATCGACCAGGAGATCAGCCCGTGTGAACTCTACGGAATCGCTGGGGGATCCCGCGAGTTCCCTCACTTTGTCGAGAGCGTCCAGGGCCAATTGCGGTTGATTCGTACGGCGGTAAAAGTTTGCGAGCTGGCTCCAGGATTGAATCGAGCCCAGAGTCTCCGTGGCTTCGACCAGAACCGCTTCGGCTTCCGCGCCGCGGCGCTGCTCGAGCAGCCGGTTGGCCAGACCGCTGCGAAGCCCAGAATTTTCCGGGGCCAATTCGATGGCTTTACGATAGAGCTCCGTCGATTCGTCGGTTCGGCCGTTTGTGTCGAAGAACTTCGCAGCTGCGCTCAGCACGAAGCCCTTCGTGGGAAATTCATCGGCACATTCTTGGTAGAGTGCCGCGGCCTTGTCTACGTCCTTCAGTTGGTCGTCGGCGAAAAGAGCTGGCGCGAGACAACCCCGAGCCGCCATGTCCGGATCCCCCATCTCGGCGCCCAGAACCTTGAGATGTTCGTGAGCCCGTTGCGCTTCCTCGGTGTCCCCGGCGTCTACGAGCGCCGTGGCGTAAAGCGCGTAGGAAGAGTAATCGTCGGGGAATAGTTCGACGAGGTGGCGGGTGTCCGAGAGCGCATCTTCGAAATTCTTTGCGCCGATGTTCGCTTTGGCGCGTAGCTCCAGAGCCGCTTGGCGCTCGGGTTCCAACTCCAGAACGCGATCAATACTCCGAAGTGCCTCGTCGTAGTCGTAGTTGGCCAGATGAACGGTCGCGAGCAGGGAGTGTGCGGGCACCGCGTAGTCGGCTGATTCGCTCGCCTTCTGCAGCGACCAGATTGCGCGACTTCTCTCCCCTGTTTGTACGAGGGCGACTCCGAGGCGGTAGCTGGCTTCCGGGAGATCGGGATCGACCACCAGAATTTCGCGCAGTTCATTGATGGATGCGTGAAACTGCCCCACATCCTGAAGTGCGCGAACCTCGGCCATCCGCGAGTCCACATCCCCGCCACATCCGACTGCCAGGAGGGCCGTGATCAGCGCAGCGCTCCGCATACCTTTGGAAATTCCGGAGTGCGCTTCCTCCGCGTGTCGGGGGGTCCGAACAGCCGAGCTCCGATCGGAACTCGCTGCGTCCAAGGTGATTCCATCCATCCGTCGAAAGGACCTCCAGGCCGCTGAACATCGCTCCATCAACCGAGCCGAAGTATACGCCCGAGTCTGTTGTCGTCGAAGAAGCAATGAGAGAATCCCTTTTGCTTTCGAATCTTTATCGGCGATACGACATCTGCGGTGGAGCAGAATTTGTGTCGATCACAGAAGAGTCTCATCGAGTGCGCGATGCTGATTGCCGATAGCGGAAGGGTCGGTGCGCCGCGACGGTGTCCGGGTGTTTTTTGCCCCGGCCCATGGTGGAGGGGATGGAACCCCGCCCGCGGAGGAACGTCGGCCCGATGGGACGGTCGCTGGACCGGTTGATAGGATGAGGTTGCCAGATTTCGGGGAGGGGTTTCCTTGGCAAGCGAAG
This sequence comes from Myxococcota bacterium, assembly GCA_022447545.1. Lineage (GTDB taxonomy): Bacteria > Myxococcota_A > UBA9160 > UBA9160 > SMWR01 > JAKVBI01. The sequence goes on along the minus strand of JAKVBI010000001.1, from coordinate 129,118 downwards.
AGAAGAAGTGGTGGGAGCGCCCCTGGCCCTATTTTGCTGGTGCTGCGGCATTGCTGTTGGTCACTGTCGCGAGCCAGGTGGAGGTCCAACGCCCGAGCGTGTCCGCGGGAACGGTGAAGGATCTGCTCAGCCTGCGCGATCAGAAGGATCTGAACGTGCTGTTTATCCTGGTCGACACCCTGCGCGCAGATCACCTGGGGATCTACGGCTACGATCGGGACGTCTCGCCAAACATCGACTCTTTGGCCCGCGGCGGCATCGTATTCGAGAACACGGTCTCCCAGTCGAGTTGGACCAAGACGTCCATGGCTTCACTTTGGACGGGAAACGTGCCTGCAAACCACGGCATTGTTCACTACGACCATGTGATTCCCGACGAGGCGGTTCTTCCCGCCGAACTCTTTCGAGAGGCGGGATATCAGACGGCTGGGATCTTTCGAAACGGTTGGGTCGCCTCGACCTTCGGTTTTGACCAGGGGTTCAACGCGTACATCAGGCCACGTGCTGGTCGCGCGAACCTTCAGATGCAGCGTCTCAACCCGTCGGGTGCCTCTCTTCAGGGGACCGATGAAGACCTCGTGATATCCGCTCAAGAGTTTCTGAATGCGTATTCTGGAGAACGCTTCTTTCTGTATCTCCACATGATGGATGTTCATCAGTACGTCTACGACGATAAGTCCGTCGAGTACGGGACGAGTTATCTCGATATCTACGACCAGTCGATCTCGTGGACGGATCGGCTTATTGCTCATTTGGTCGTCGACCTGGAGGAGCGAGGTCTGCGCGACAAGACGCTGATCGTGATTGCATCAGATCACGGAGAAGCTTTTCGGGAGCACGGCTGGGAAGGGCATGCCAAGAATCTCTACAGTGAGGTGACCCGCGTTCCCATGATTTTCATCCCACCCTTTTACATCGAGGGTGGGATCACCATCGATAATCTGGTTTCCAACATCGACCTGTTCCCGACGGTGCTCGACATGGTGGGCTTACCACCGATTCCGGGTGCTGATGGCGTGTCTCTGTTACCCCTGATTCTCTCAGCAGCTGGCGTTTCAGATTCGTCCGAAGGAGACTTCAACAGGCCGGCCTTTTCTCACTTGAACAAAGGGTGGGGGAAGCGTAAGGGCGGCCCGGCGCCTTTGGTGGGGGTGACGGATGGGGATCTCCAACTCTTCTATCACACCGCAAATCCCGACTCGATCGAGTTGTACGACCTCGGCGAGGACCCGGGAGAGAAACAGAATCTGTCCGGCGAGCGGAGTGCAGAAACTGCACGCCTCGTGAAGATGGCCAAGGACTATCTCGAGCTGGCGGAGAGCCCCTGGGGAGTCGAACCCTCTACCAAGGAACTCAACGAACTTCAGCTCGGGCAGTTGCGAGCCCTGGGGTACGCGATCGATTGACGGGGGCCGTGTCTGGCTCCCCGCTTTGTCGTCGATCCGCCGTGGGTTGGGGGACTCGCAGGTGCCTCAGGACCCTCGCCTGTAGAGGGTTTCGAGATTGCTCCGTGCTGCGTGCCGGTCGAAGGCGAGTTCGATGATGCGGTCGAGCAGTGCAGGGTACGCAAGCCCAGATGCCTCCCAGAGCCTCGGGTACATGGAGCTCTCGGTAAATCCCGGGATGCTGTTGATCTCGTTGATGTAACAGCCATCGCCGTTCCTCTCCAAGAGAAAGTCCACCCGCGCAAGGCCGGCCCCCTCCAGTACTCCGGCAGCATCAGTGGCCATCTCTCGGAGTGCGTCAGCCTGACGCTGAGAAAGCGTTGCGGGAACGACTAGATTCGTCGACTCTTCGATGTACTTCGCCTCGTAGTCGTAGAACGCGTGTTCTGTGAGGATCTCTCCTACGACGGAGGCCTCGTAGGGGCCATTGCCCAGGATCGCGACTTCGAGCTCCCGCGCGTCGATCCCCTGTTCGACCAGGAGCTTGGTGTCGTAGCGCGCGGCATCGTTCAGAGCGGAAATCAAGCCATCTTGCTCGTCCACTCGGCTGATCCCCACGGACGATCCCGAGTTTGCTGGTTTGACGAAAATCGGGAATGGCAAGTTGTCGAGGATTCGCTGTCGAGTCCTGGCATCGTGGATCTCCGACGCCGAGAGAGAAACCCATGGAGTGACTGGCAATCCCGCGGCGTGAAGAAGTCGCTTGGCCACCTCCTTGTCCATCTGGATTGCGGAACCCAGGACACCGGAACCGACGTACGGCAGTTCCGCCAATTCGAACAGACCCTGAAGGGCCCCGTCCTCGCCGCCGCGCCCGTGAATCACAGAGAAAACCACGTCGATTTCGAGCCTCTTCGTGCCCGCACCCTGATCCCCACAGGAGACCAGACCCTCGCCAGGAATGGCCTGGGGCTGAATGACTTCACCGACACCCCCGATCTGGTCAGGGGGGCCCGGCGAGGTGACGAACCAGCGTCCATCGTTTTCGACCCGAATGGGCATCACCTCGTACCGGGCCGGGTCGAGGGCCTTCAGGACGGAGGTGGCCGATGCGATCGAGACTTCGTGCTCGACGGATCGCCCCCCGAAAATCAGTCCGACGCGCAGCTTCGCCATTCGGTTGCCCCCGGCCGACGCTCACCTCGGACCACACGCACGCGCTCCCTGGTGTCCGCGTCCCATTCTCGATCATAGTCTGGCGTTTCGGGATCTGCTTGACCCTTTCCCGACGGGCTCGTAACTTCGAGAGGTGGCTCTGCTTTCCAACACTCTGGAGCGAAAACGGGACGCTCTCTGCGACGACTTGCGGCGCTCGGGCCCGCTGATCGTCGCTTTCTCGGGCGGCGTCGATTCGAGCTACCTCGCCTACGAGGCTCACCGTGTGTTGGGTGACCAGGCTCTGGCCGTCACGGCCGAATCTCCCTCTTATCCGGCTTCTCATCGGGCGATGGCCGAGCAGATCGTTCGCGAGTTCGAGCTCCCCCATCGGTTCATCGACACCCATGAGATGCAGAGCGCAGATTATCGAAGCAATCGGCCCGATCGCTGCTACCACTGCAAGACCGAGCTGTTCGGAGTTTTGGAGCAGTTGAGGGATCGACTCGGATTCGCGGGAGTGGCCTACGGGATCAACACTGATGACACCGGAGACTACCGTCCCGGGCACCGCGCCGCCGACGAGCACGGTGTGATCTCGCCACTGTTGGCAGCGGGGTTGTCGAAGAGCGAAATTCGCGAACTGTCCGCGAGCGCGGGGCTCCCCACGGCGGAGCTGCCCGCTTCGGCCTGTCTCTCGTCGCGATTGCCCTACGGAACCGAGGTCACCCCCGAGCGCCTGCGTCAGGTGGATGAGGGCGAGGAGCGACTGCGTGGGCTCGGCTTCAGACAGGTGCGGCTCCGACATCACGGTGACCTCGCTCGCGTGGAGATCGAGCCGTCCGAACTGCCTCGCGCCTTCGATCCGGAAATGAGTCGCCAAATCGTGGAGGTCATCAAGCCGCTGGGCTTTCGCTGGGTTTCGCTCGATCTCGAGGGATACCGCACTGGATCGCTCAACGAGGTGCTGTCCATTTTGCCTGCGCCCGCTGCATCGCAGACGGGGCGGGGACGTTGAGTGAATCGGGGGCGGACTGTCCCAGCTTGATCGAGGTGCTCTGTGAGGGAGCCCCTCGAGACATGGGCAGAAGCCAGGGAACTGCATGCCGAGATCTTCTGCTCGGAAGCTTCCACGAACTTCCAGCTCAGGTGCGGTTTGCCCATCGATTGGGCCGCCGAGACGCACACACCGCGCGCGTCGCCCGGGACTTTCGACGACATTTTCCTCATCAAGCCGAGACTCTGGAGGGCATCGCGCGGGGTGCCGGGGTGCCGACGAGCTGGCTGGCCCGGCAAGTCGCCTTCCAGGCCGCCGGCCTTCCACCGCGGATGATCCGTGGATCTCTGGCAGTCGCCGCGCGACGCAGCGAACGGAGTGTTCCCAGCGCGAGCTTTCTGGCTGCGAGGGTTGCGCCTCGGGTCGTGGTTCGGCGGAGTCGTCCGGACGGGTGTCACCGCTCGGTGGAGGTGACGGTTCCCTGGCTGACCTCGGCCCTGGCGGGAGTCAACGAAGCGGGCCTCGGTGTGGTGTGTATTCCGGGCGGGGGCGCTCCTGGAAACTGTGCGGCCCCTGCGTTGCTGCTGGTCAACGACTGTCTAGCGCGTTTTGGCAGTATCGAAGGGGCGCTCGATTGGTGCCTCGCGCGACCCACGGGTGGTCGGGCCAAGCTGCTGATTGGCGACGAGAGCGGCGAGGTCGCCGGCGTCGAGATCCTGGGCGACGAGTGCCGGGTGCTGCGCCCTGCGGAAGGTCTGCTGGTGGATGCGGTTGGCGCAGAAACCGAAAACGATGTGGCCAAGCGGCTGGCCGAACGTCCTCCGGGCGGCGTGGAGGATATCGAAGGTCTGCTCTCCAATGAAACCACTGCAAGCCAGCTGGTGGTGCTGGATCCCGCCGATCGCCGCCTTGGACTTCGCAGCGCGGAGGGAGGCGCCGCGGTGCGCTGGATGCCGGCCTGAGAGGCGTGGACCGGCGGCGCTTGGTTACTCGCGTACGGCGTGGTCCTCACACAGCGTCACCGCCTCCCGGGGATCCTGTGTGAGGAGAGGAAACGCCTGGCAATCGGATCCGTCGAATCCCACTTCCAGGGAACGTTCGAGTTGCGTGATGAGGCCTCCGAAGAAACCCAACGTGTCGACCAGAACGATCGGGCGGGCGTGGAGCCGCTGCTTGCGGAGGGACAGCGTCTCGGCCAATTCTTCGAGGGTTCCCAGTCCCCCGGGGAGCGAGATGAAGGCATCGGCTCGTTCTTCGAGGCTCGCTTTGCGTTTTCTGGGATCGCCGACGCACACGATTTCATGGAGTCCCGTGTGCTGGTCGCCGGCCTCGAGGGTTCGCTGGTCGATGACGCCGTAGACGCGTCCACCGGCCTCCAGGGCAGCATCGGCCAGTGCACCCATGGATCCAGTTCGCACGCCCCCATAAACGAGCGAGTGTCCCCTGCGGGCAATTTCGTCGCCTAAGCTCCGAGCGTCGGCGAGGTACCTCTCCGGGGCGCGTGGGCTCGACGCACAGTAGACCGCAATCCTCACGGCACGGGTTCAGCGGGGTCGCCGCCGTCGCCGCCCGCCGCCACCTCGGTTGGTCCGATCGTTGCGGCGCTTGGAGCCGCTTCGCGACGGGGCTCGCTCGTCGGGACGGTCTTTGGGCGCGGCCTCGACGCTATCCACCCGGGTGTCGGGTCTGTGCTCCTTCAGGAATGACGCGCAGATTGCGGCCAATTGCTTCCGTCCCTCGTCGTTGTTCGCCAGGGAATCGACAATTGGCAAGAAGCGATCGATCTTCCACGCGCGCTCACGTTGAGGGATCTCCCGGATCTCCTGCTCGACCTTGACCGACAGCTGATCCTGGAGCCGCTCGATGATCACCTCTTCCGACGGGACTTCGCGTTCCGTGATCTCGATCTTGTTGACCTGCTGAAGTTGGCGGAAGTTCCCGATGTCCAGTCCGGAAACCAACGAGATGGCAACCCCCGCTTTGCCCGCTCTCCCCGTTCTGCCAGTCCGGTGGACGTAGACCTCCGGCGATTGGGGGGCCGAGTAGCCGATCACGTGGGTCAGGTCGCTGATGTCGATGCCTCGAGCTGCGACATCCGTGGCCACCAGAAAGCGAAGCTGGCCGGCTTTGATTCGGCCCATGGCCTGTTCTCGCGCGGCCTGACTGAGGTCTCCGGAGATCTGGTCTGCGTCGAATCCCCGGCGCTGAAGGTAGGAGGTGACGAACCGAACGTCGTCCTTGGTGTTGCAGAAGATGATGGCGCTCTCGGGCTCCTCGTATTCGAGGATTCTCGCGAGGTTTGCCTCCTTTTCCTGAGCCGTGGTCACCACGAAGAAGTGCTGGATCTCCTGGGGTGCCAACTGGTCCTCGGACAGAGAGACGAAGCTGGGATCGCTCAAGAACACCCGAGCGAGGGACTGAACACGCTCGGGCATCGTGGCCGAGAACAAGCACGACTGTCGTTGTTTTGGCAGGTACTTGGAGATTTCTCGCATGTCCGGCCAGAATCCGAGCGAAAGAAGTTCGTCGGCTTCGTCGAGAATCAGGGTTCGGAGTGAATCGACTTTGAGTCGACCCGCACCGAGATGGTCGAGCATCCGACCCGGAGTGCCGACGATCACGTGTGCGCCGGCTTCGATTCCATCGATCTGGTGCTGATAGCCGACACCCCCGTAAACGGCGAGGCATCGCAGGCCAGTGTGTTTCGACAGGGCGGCAATCTCGCCTGCCACCTGGTTGGCGAGTTCCCTTGTGGGCGTCATGATCAGTGACTGGCAGGCCGCGATCTCGGGATCGAAGTTGAGGATGATGGGGAGGCCGAATGCTCCCGTCTTGCCGCTCCCGGTCTGGGCTTGCACGATGAGATCGGTCCCCTCCCGCATGCGGGGGATGACGCGCTCCTGAACCGGGGTGGGTTCGGACCAACCGAGGTCCGCGATCCCGAGGCGAAGGGGGTCGGAAAAGTCCGCGAAAAGCTCGGATAGCTCGCTCATTCGGGCGCGAGGCTATCACAGTGGCCTCTTCGGGGCTCCCGACTGGGAATCTCGCTCTCGCTAGAGCTCGTCTCGAGCATCCCCGCCGACGGTTGAAGCAGCGTTGGGGAAACGGTGAAGGTTGCCAACCTGCTAGTCTTGAGCCATGGCGCGAATTTCGCGGGAGCAGGTGGAACATGTGGCCGTGCTGGCACGTCTATCCCTGACGGATGCCGAGGTCGAGCGACTCTCGACCGAACTCGAAGCGATCCTCGACTACGTCGAGACCCTGGAAGAGGTCGATACGACCGACGTGCGCCCGATGTCGCACGTTCTTCCCCTGGCCACGCCGCTTCGTGAAGATCGAGCCGCTGCACCTCTGGATCCCCAGGCCGCCGTCGTCAATGCGCCCGAGAGCGCCGGTTCGGCATTTGTCGTACCGCGAGTGATCGACGGCGAAGAAGAGGGCTGAGGGAGTGGAAGCGTCTTCACCCCTTCCCTCGCTTCGCGGCGTCCGAGATCTGCTGGACTCGGGTGAGGGGACTTCCGTGGGCATCGTGAACGAGGCGCTGGAACGCGCCGATGCCCTGGATGAAGCACTCGGGGCCTTCACCGGAATGCGTGCCGAGGGAGCGCTGGAAGACGCAGCGGCTGCCGATGCACGGAGGGCGGCGGGACGAACCCTCTCGCCCCTCGATGGGGTTCCGGTGGCGATCAAGGACAACATGGTCATGGAGGGGGAGCCGACCTCCTGCGCCTCGCGCATCCTCGAGGGATTCGTCTCGCCTTATACGTCGACCGTCGTGGAGCGGCTGCGGTCCAGGGGTGCGGTGATCGTCGGCCGAACCAACCTCGATGAATTTGCCATGGGTTCTTCCACGGAACACTCCTGTTTTCGGCCGACATCGAACCCCTGGGATCTCGACCGCGCCCCGGGGGGATCCTCAGGAGGATCCGCGGTAGCTGTCGCGTCCCGGATCGTACCGGCGGCGCTGGGCAGCGATACCGGCGGCTCGATCCGACAGCCTGCTTCCCACTGCGGAGTCGTGGGAATGAAGCCGACCTATGGGCGTGTCTCACGCTGGGGCCTCGTCGCCTTCGCATCCTCCCTGGATCAGATTGGTGTTTTCACTCGCGATGCTGGAGATGCCGCTTTGCTGCTCGAAGCCATCGCCGGCCACGATCCGGCGGACTCGACGTCGCTCCGAGAGCCTGTGCCGCGTTTTTCGGAGGAACTCACGGGTGATATCTCCGACCTGGTAATCGGTTTGCCGCGAGAATATTTCTTGGATGAGGGTGTGGATCCGGGCGTGCTTGCCGCCGTTCGCGACGGGGTCTCGGTTTTGGAGAGGGCAGGCGCCAAGGTTCGCGAGGTCTCGCTTCCCCACACGAGATTCGCGGTGGCCACCTATTACCTGATCGCCACGGCGGAGGCATCGAGCAACTTGGCTCGCTACGACGGCGTGAGGTACGGAAGGCGCGCTGCGTCCGCGACGGATCTTTCCCAGATGTACTTTCTCTCTCGGTCCGAGGGGTTCGGAGAAGAGGTCAAGCGCCGCATCATGTTAGGGACGTATGTGTTGTCGGCGGGCTACTACGATGCCTACTACCGCAAGGCACAGCAGGTTCGTGCGCTCGTGTTGGACGATTTTCAGAAAGCCTTCGACGAGTGCGATGTGATCGCCACACCGACCTGCCCCGAGACGGCTTTTCGCTTGGGTGAAAAGACGGGCGACCCGCTCTCGATGTACCTCGGTGACATTTATACGGTGTCGGCGAATCTCGCAGGCATACCGGGAATATCGGTGCCCTGTGGCATGGCCGGAGGGCTGCCTGCAGGCCTCCAACTGCTCGGAGGGCCTCTGCAGGAAGCGACCCTGTTACGGGCCGCCGACGTCTTTCAACGCCTGACTTCTCACCACACCGCGGTTCCCACCGCGATCTGAAGACCTGCGAGCGGGAACTGGAGCAAGTCATGGACTACGAAGTTGTCATCGGCCTGGAGGTTCACACCCAGCTCAGGACCGAGTCCAAGCTGTTCAGTCCTGCGCCCGTCTCCTACGGAGAGGAGCCCAACCACAGCGTTCATCCAGTCTGTCTCGCATTGCCCGGAGTTCTGCCAGTGCTCAACGGTCAGGCGGTCGAACTCGCCATCCGGGCTGCCCTGGCGACGCACTGTGAGATTCACCCCTACTCGGTTTTTGCCCGCAAGAATTACTTCTATCCCGATCTGCCCAAGGGCTATCAGATCTCTCAGTACGAGGAACCTCTGGCCACTGGGGGGTGGATCGACATTGAGCTGGGCGAGGGTTTGACCAAACGGGTCCGACTAACGCGAATCCACATGGAGGAGGATGCCGGAAAGTCGATCCACGATTCGGAGATCACGGGCGGCCATGCGACTCACGTCGATTTGAACCGTGCGGGTATTCCACTGCTCGAGATCGTCTCGGAGCCCGATCTGCGTTCGCCCGCCGAGGCAGCTGCGTATCTCCGGACGCTGCGTTCGATCCTCCGATACGTGGATGTGACGGATGCCGATATGGAGAAGGGGCACTTTCGATGTGATGCGAACATTTCTCTGCGGGAACCGGGAACCAGCGAGTTCGGTACCCGCACCGAGTTGAAGAACCTCAACTCCTTTCGCTTCGTTGAAGAGGCCCTCCACGCTGAAATCGATCGGCAGGGTGAATTGTTGGACGATGGTGTCGCCGTGCAGCAGGCAACGATGGCGTTCGACGCTTCGTCCCAACGAACTCGTGTTCTGCGCCTCAAGGAGGATGCCGACGATTACCGCTATTTCCCCGACCCCGATCTGATTCCTCTCCAGATCGACCTCGCTGACATCGATCGGGTGCGCGATGAATTGCCCGAGTTGCCCGAGGACCGGCGCGCACGTTTTCGGGAGCAGTACGCGTTGTCGGACGACGAGGCGGTACAACTGACGGCCAGCCGAGCGAGCGCTGAGTTCTTCGAGGCAGCGGTTGTTACTCAGGGTTCCGCGAAACCCATCGCGAAATGGATGCTGCGCGATCTGGCCCAGGTGCTGGGGCAACTCGAAATTGGCATCGAGGACGTGGTTCTCACACCCGACCAATTCGCTGCGCTGGTGGGCCTGGTGGAGGAGGGGCGAGTGACCCCGAAGAGTGCTCGGGAGCTACTTCCTGAACTCGTGGAGCGGGGAGGGGACCCGACCGCCCTGGCCTCCGAGCGAGGACTCGAGGCGGTCACGGACAGCGGCGTCCTCGAGGGAGTGGTCGACCAGGTCATCGCCGACCACCCCGAGGATGTCGAGCGATATCGCGCGGGAGAGGGCAAGGTCCTGAACTTCCTCATGGGCCAGGTCATGAGACGTACCGAGGGCAAAGCGGACCCTGGAGCGGTTCGGGACCTGCTTTCGAGGCGCCTGAGTTAACCCGCTGCTCGTTGCCACCCTTCCGAACTCAAACTGAAACCGGAACCCGGTCATGGGGGCGGGGAGCCCCGGGGGACCGGACGGGCGGTGCCCCGTTGCGGCTCGATCGCTAGGATGTCTCGAGACAGGGGCAGAGCCCGGGTGTGGCTCTTTCCCGTATCCCTTCGCGGAGGCAGCGATGGTTGCGGTGACGGGCGAGAAGATCTGGATGGACGGGGAATTCGTGGATTGGGCGGATGCCAATGTCCACGTCCTGACCCATACCCTCCACTACGGGTTGGGGGTCTTCGAGGGGATTCGCAGCTATCGAACCGACGACGGCTCGGCGGCTGTCTTTCGCCTACCCGAGCACGTGCGGAGGCTCTTCGATTCGGCCCATATCAACCTCCTGGAGGTGCCGTTCTCGCATGATGAGATCCAGGCGGCGATTCTCGAGACGCTCGGTCAGAACCACCTGAGCGAGGGCTACATCCGCCCCATCGTCTTCATCGGGGACGGCGAAATGGGTCTCAACCCCGGGGGCAATGCGATCCGCGTTGCCATCATCGCTTACGAGTGGGGCAAGTACCTCGGCGAGGAATCCATGGAGCACGGCATCCGCGCCAAGGTGTCGACCTTCAATCGCCACTTCCCCAATGCAAAAATGACCAAAGGAAAGACGTGCGGCGACTACGTCAACTCCATCCTCGCCAAGCGCGAAGCCCTGCTCGATGGATACGATGAGGCCATCCTGCTCGATACCGAGGGTTTGGTGGCCGAGGCGAGCGGCGAGAACCTTTTTATGGTCCGCGACGGTGTGCTCACGACGCCACCACTTCACACGGTGCTCGCTGGGATCACGCGTTCCTCAGTGATCGAGGTGGCTCGCGACAAGGGAATTCCCATCGAAGAACGCACTGTCACGCGAGACGAACTCTACATTGCTGACGAGTTGTTTCTGACAGGCACAGCCGCGGAAGTGACTCCGATCCGTGAGGTGGACCGGCGCACGATCGCCGACGGGCGCCGAGGGCCCATCACGAAATTGCTGCAGACGAGTTTCTTCGACATCGCGGCCGGGCGTGAGAGCAAGTACGAGCGCTGGCTGACTCGTTTGTGAGACGGATTTCTGCCTTCACCAGGGTGCTGATATGCGCCCGTGGGAATTCGATCGCGCCTCAATTGGTTTCGCGCCTTCGAAGGTAACGGCCCTCTCGAAGGGCTCCGAAGAGGTGGGCGACCAGTGGGTGATCGATGGGCCCACCTTCGCCATCGGGTTCGAGGTTGCGCTCCGCCACGTAGGTCGAATGAGTCGCGCCGTCCACGAGTACGTGGTACCAGGGTGCGTCTTTTGGCGGCCTCGAGCGGGCGACCTGCTGGTACCAGTCCTCACTCCCTTGGAAGGTTGCGTCGACGTCGAAGATGACACCCCGATAGTCGAAACGGAGGTGGTGAACGAGGTCGCCGACCCCGAAGCGCGCTTCTTGAGACTTCATGCTGGCAGGATACGGGTGAGTGATTCCCCCGTCGAACCGCTGTTACCTCCCCCGACCAGGGCACCGTGTTAGGATTCCGTCGGCACGTGGGGAGGAAGGCCATGTCCGATCGCCCGGACAACGAGACGATGATCCGAGAGAACTGGGACCGCGAAGAGATCCGTCGCGTGAAGTACAAGAACATGCGACATCTCGACCTGAAGGAATGGGACGAGATGGCCGAGACCTTCACCGAAGACGCGACGACGGCTTGGCTCGACGGTCAAGTGAGCCTCTCGGGCCGCGAGGCCATCATGGAGTTCCTACGCAGTACCCCTTTCGCGGAGGGGGATTCCGTGATCACCGTGCACCAGTGTGCGGCTATGGAGATCGATTTCGTCACACCGGACCACGCCAAGACCACTTCGAGGCTCTACAACCCGATGTGGTTTCGTCCTGACGACCAACTCCATTTGCTGCTCGCTTTCTACCACGACGAGTTCAAGCGCGTGAACGGCCAGTGGAAGATCAGCCACACAGGGCACGAATACATCTACGACGATACGTTCACCCGATCCGATCTGCCGAGTCACCAGGTGCTCTATAGCCACCCATTCTGACCCGGTCGGCTGCGGGCACTGGGGTCAGTCGTTGGGGACCTCGAGGGCTCCGTTGGCGACGAGTTCTTCGATGGCTTCGCCGTTCATATCGAGCAATTCCCTGCAGATCTTCCGGGTGTGTTCTCCGAGCTTCGGCGCTTGCTCGATGCGAACTCGCCCCATTTCAGGAGCGTGGAAGGCGGGCCCCTCCATGCAGATCCAGCCCAGGTCCTGTTGGTCGATCCAGTGGGGGTAACCGCGCGCCTGATAGTGGGGGTCGCAGATCTGGTCCGTCGCCGTGAACATGGGAGCTGCCGGAACCTTCATCATCTGCAACGTTGCCGTGACATCTTCGCGTGTACGAGATGACGTCCACTCGGTGAGGTGCGATTCGATCTCGTCTTGCCGGGCGAAGCGCTCACGGGCGTCTTCCAGGGCTGGATCCATGGCCCATTCAGGTTCACCGAGGGCCATGCGAAGCATCTTCCAGTCGTCATCATCGCGGATGCTGATGACCACCCATTGTTGATCGCCGACGCAGGGGAAGGCGCCCCAGGGCGCACCGCGGTCACTGCGGCCTCCAGTGGGTTTCACACTCCCCGGCGCAAGGCCGGTCTTGAGGAGCAGATCGCCCAGTATCCCGGTCACGGCCTCACACTGGGCAACCTCCCCGTGTCCTCCGTGGTCGGTTCGCTGACGCCGGAGTAGCGCCGCCAGGGCGACCAGAGCCACCAGTCGCCCGGCCAGGTGGTCGGGAAAGATGGCGCCGGAACCGGCGGGGAATTCCTGGTCCGTGTAGTTCCAGAGGTGGACGAGGCCGCCGATGGGCTGTGTGCTGGGTCCGTAGCCGAGCCAGTCCGCCCATACGCCGCGGGAGCCTAGCAATTGGCTGCTCGCCATCACGCACCGCGGGTTCAGCTTCTCGACTTGTGCGTATCCAATCTCGAGGTCGTCCATGGTTCCGGTGGAGTTGTTCTCGACGATCACGTCCGCATGTCGGATGAGATCTCGGATCACCGAGATCCCCTGGTCGTTCTTCAGGTTCACGCCGAAGCCCTGTTTCGAACGGCTCGATGAGGCGAAAGATGCACTCATCTCCGTGCCCATGACCACGCGCATGAAGTCGGGATAGGTGCGACTCTCGATCTTGATGACCTCGGCACCGTATTCTGCAAACAACCTGCTCGCCTCGACACCGACGCCCCCAATCCCGAAATCGAGTACGCGGATGCCTTCCAGTGGGGAAGACGGTGTAGGACGGGGGCCCTCCGGTTGTGGGCGTTCGTCCGGCCAGATGTCTTCGGGCGGCGCATCGTGCTCGCCGAGTTCAGGCGCGCGTTGGCGGTAGCCCTGGCGTTCCCCATCGAGTTCGAAGAATCCCGAGCACATGGGACCTGATCGTCCCGGGCTGTATTCGCCGTCGACGAACGTCTGACGCGATTTGAAATGCTCGTTTTCGAGAACTTCCTCGGGTGTGAGCACGGGGGTGCAGACGATGCCGCGTCGCTGTGCCTCGAAGGACACCTCCTCATGAGTCATGGTGGCGAAGTGGTCGCCGATGGTGACCATCAAGGCGTCGGCAATGGACATGCGCCCGATGAATCCGTCATAGAAGGGATCGCGCAGATATTCGGGGTCGCCTAGCCACTCTCTCATGGCATGCCACTGGCGCGGCGACAAGATCACCAGACGCACGTAGCCCGTCTTGCAAGCGTAGATGGTGTACATCGGGCCAGAGCCCATTCTGAGCTCGACGGATTCGGAGGCCTTGGAGCGAACGTGGCTGGCATTGGGGAATGACCAATCGGTGATCTGAGCCAGGGATTCCAGAACCGAGAGGTCGATGTACTGTCCGTACCCGGTTCGTTCTCTCTGAAGCAGCGCGAGCATCGATGCGAATGCCGCCATGATGCCTGCTGTGTCATAGGCGATGGCTCCTGGGGGGATCAGGGGGGGCTTTTCGGGGACCCCCGCCTTGAAGAGCATGCCGCCGATGGCTTCCATGGTGGCGTCGGTGGCGACCCAATCCCGATAGGGCCCGTGCTGACCGAAGTGACTGATGGAAAGGCAGATCAGATGGCGGTGGCGTTCGGGTAGCTGGTCCGGATCGAGACCCAGGGAACTGAGGTAACCCGGGTCGAAGGATTCGACCATCAAATCGGCGCGGGATAGCAACGAGTGGAGCTTGTCGCGGTCTTCTGCCTGCTCGAGATCGAGGGTAATGCCTCGTTTGTTCGCATTTCGGTGGGCGAAATAGAGGCTTTCGCCATCGTGGATCGGTGGGAGGGCGCGAGAGCTTCCCCCACGCGGAGGCTCGACCCGGATCACGTCGGCGCCAAAATCGGCAAGCAGCCGGCCTGTGAGTTCGCCCTTGTCGTCAGTCAGATCGACGACGCGGATGCCTTCCAGTGGTTGCTTTGACATGCCATCTCCCGATTCGTTTGGAGGCGCATCAGACTACACCGGGAGGGGTGCCGGCGGGGGCGGAATGGAAATCCGAGTCGAGCGGGATGCGGTTTCTAAATTTCGTGTTTCCGCTGGGGACGGGGAATTCGCGGGAGCCCGGGATCGAGGTATCGTCGGATCCTTCGGTCTGTAGGGTGAGCGTGTATTCGCATGGGTGTTTACGGAGCAGGGAGACCGGTTGTTCCCCAAGCCTGCGGGTCTTTCATTGACGCGTTTTCTGACTTTGGCTGCAGTTACGATCTTCGGTCTCCTGGCTTCGAGCCTGGTGATCGCCGCTCACTTCTACTTGTTGGAGCGCCTGGTTGTGGCCCCGGCTCTGCCCCAGCCTTGGCAAGATCTGGCCTATGCAATGGTGGGTCTTCTGGGGATCGTCCTCCTGGCGGGTCCCATGGTGGAACGGTGGGTCGCCCGCGGTCGCGCTCGTTGGTTGGCCTGGCCGGCCTACGTGTGGATGGGGGTGGGATTTCTCATGCTCGTCGCGGTGGGTGCGCTGGACGCTCTGGCGGGGTTGATCGGTTGGGCCGCTTCGGCCACCGGATTCCAATGGCACGTCTCCGCCAGTACCACTGCAATTGTCGCGTTGCTGCTGACCACGCTGGCCAGCGCCGTCGGACTTCGATCGGGCCTCGGTCCACCGAGGGACGCGCGCGTGGAAATTTTCGTCCCGAACTGGCCGAGAAAGCTGGACGGTTTCCGGATCGCCCAGATCAGCGATATTCACATTGGCGTTCTATTGGATCGCCGCTTCGCCGCTGCGCTGACCCAGCGAGTGAACGACTTGTCGGCAGACCTGGTGGCCGTGACTGGAGATCTAGTCGATGGGTCCGTCGCCGAACTCGCACCGGAGGTGGAGCCGTTTGGGGCTCTTCGGGGTCGCCTTGGGGTCTTTTTCGTAACGGGTAACCACGACCATTTTTCAGGTGCGACGGAGGTCGTGACCCTGGTCGAAGGCCTGGGGCTCAAAGCGCTCCGCAACCAACGCGTCGAAATCGTCGATGGAGGCGAGTGCTTCGACCTCATCGGCGTAGACGATGCTCACGCAGGCTGGACGGACTCAGACGGTGGAGAGAATCTCGACGCTGCTCTTGAGGGGCGCGACGAAAATCGCCCGGGGATCTTGCTTGCTCACGACCCCACGACATTTCGGAGAGCATCCAGTCGCGGCATCGATCTGCAGCTGTCGGGTCACACTCACGGTGGACAGATCTGGCCCTTTGGAATTCTGGTCCGTCTGTTCGTTCGCTATCTGTCGGGGGTCTATCGCAAGGGTCGAGCGCAGTTGTATGTGAGCCGAGGTTCCGGATTCTGGGGCCCACCGTTGCGCTTATTCGCTCCCGCTGAAGTCACTGAGATCGTCATTCGCGCAATCTCCGAAACCCATGGCGATTACGAGTCGGTTTCTTACCCGCAAGGACCCTTGGGCTAGACTAATCGTTCAATGCGTCGCGACCTGCCGTTTCTGGGCGTCCTGCTCTGCTTTTTTCTTTCTGGATTCGCGGCCCTTCTCTACCAAACGGTGTGGACGCGGCAGTTCCACTTCGTCTTCGGCACGTCAGATCTCGCGGTGGCCACGGTCCTTGCGGGATATATGGGAGGCCTCGCGCTTGGCGCAGCCGTCGCGGGCCGTTTGATCCACCGCATTCGCCGGCCCATTCGCGTTTACGGTCTTCTGGAGCTGGGCATTGCGGTCGCGGCGCTCGCGGTGCCGTACGCCATTGGTTTCTCGATATTCGTCTCCAGATATTTCTTCGGCGGTCAACCTGAACCTGAAGAGGGAAGTGCGCTGATCGCGGTCTTCTATCTGCTTTGTTCTTTCGTGATTCTCTTGATTCCGACAGCGATGATGGGAGCGACTCTGCCACTGCTGGCTCGTCACTGTGTCGAGAGTGACGAGCAATTGGGACCGCGTATCGCTTCGCTCTATGGCACGAACACGGTGGGGGCAGTCTTTGGAACCCTGGTAGCTGGATTCGCTCTCCTGCCACGGCTGGGCATGTTCCGAACGGTATTGATTGGGGTCGCCCTCAATGCGGTGGTGTTCGGAATTGCAGCCTGGCTTTCGCGTAGTTCGCCGCCGGCCCAGGTGAGAACTCGATCGCGGAGCGATTTAAAACTGCCCTTTCCCTTGGTTCTCCTTCTTCCCCTCATCTTCATTTCGGGCATTACTTCGTTCATCTATGAAGTTCTTTGGACGCGTCTTCTGGGTCACGTTCTGGGGGGTAGCGTCTACGCGTTTGCGACGATGTTGGCGAGTTTCCTCACTGGAATCGCGCTGGGTAGCGCTTTGGCGTCGCGCTTTGCGACGACCAGAGAGCGAGCGCGTTGGGGCTTCGCGATTGCTCAGTTGGGCATCGCGGCCGCATCTCTGGGGGTGTTCGCTTCTGCTGATTCCATTGCGATTCTGGCGATTCGTCTGGGGGTGAGCGGCGGCTCGGGATTGACAGCACAGGCTTTGATCTCGGGCCTCGCACTCCTGCCGATCGCGCTCTTCGTTGGCACCACCTATCCATTCGCGGTGCGCGCACTGGCTCGAGATGAGACGACGGTGGGTGTGGTCAGCGCCCGCACCTACGCATGGAACACGATGGGAGGCATCGTGGGTGCCGTTGCCGCGGGTTTCTGGCTGATTCCGGAACTCGGTTACGTCGGTGCGATTTCTTTGGCGATCGGCATCAACTTGGCGTTGTGCGCTGTCAGCTGTCTGCTGGTTGCACCCAACGCCATCCGTTGGATGGTTGCGCCCGTTGCCGTCGGTTTTTTCTTGCTCATATTCGTGCGCCTGCCTCAGCCCTGGGCACTCATGTCCATGAGTCCCCTCGATTTCGCGTCAGTCGCGCCAGGCGCGAAACCCCCAGAGCCCCCGCGTCGCGAGGACGTGCTGTTCGAAGCCGTGGGGCGCAGCGCGTCGGTGCTGGCTTTTCGCTCGCCTTTGGGAGTGCGCTTGCGTTCGAACGGGTTGCCCGAATCG
The DNA here is from genome assembly GCA_022447545.1 of Myxococcota bacterium. Lineage (GTDB taxonomy): Bacteria > Myxococcota_A > UBA9160 > UBA9160 > SMWR01 > JAKVBI01. Next base: position 111,707 of record JAKVBI010000001.1, on the reverse strand, counting down.
GCGATCGCCACTTCATTGACTCCGGAATTCAGTCAGAGTTGGTTGGCGACTCTTCCCAGCCTCGCATACCCCGAAGGTCGCTCGTTGCTGGTCATCGGACTTGGTGGTGGAGCGCTATTGCGTCACGTGCCCTCGATGGTGACGGAGATCGATGTGATCGAACTCGAGCCCGAAGTCGTGGAGGCGAATCGTTCTGTGGCGCACCTTAGGATTCACGACCCTCTCTCCGACCCACGTACGAATGTGGTTCTGGGGGATGCACGTGGTGTGTTGAATCTGACGGACAAAAAGTACGACTTAGTGATCTCCCAGCCGTCGCATCCATGGACCGCGGGCGCATCGCACCTTTACACGGTCGATTTCTTCGAGCTGATTCGTGAGCACATGACTCCCGACGGGGTTTTCCTGCAGTGGATCGATCTCGACTTCGTCGACGCGGAATTGCTGCGGACACTCACCGCTTCTGTGGGAGCGGCGTTTCCGCATATTCGTGTCTATCACTCGAACCCACCGGGAACCATGTACTTCCTCGGCTCACAGCAGCCCTTCGACATGGTGGCTTCGGCCGCGAGAGCCATTGAAGCTGCACCCGCTTCCATGGCGTATAGTGGGGTCTGGAGCCCCGAGGACGTCGAGTTCACGCTGGCCATGGGCGACCGGGAGGCACGTATCTTCTCGGGTGATGCCACGGTCTCGACGGATGATCACAATCTTCTCCAGGTTCGTTCGCCCCGAATTCTCGATCGACCCCTCAACTTCAGGACCGCCTTGGAACTGATGAGGGATGTGGATTCTCTTGAGCCTCCGGATTCGAGGCTTGACCCCGGCTACCTGCTCGAGCGCATCTACAGCCAATCCCCGCAACGAGCGCTCCGGGTCGCGGCTTCCACCGGGCGCCCAGTGTCTCTCGAGTTCGCCCATGCGCGGCATGCCCTTTCGGAGGGGCGAATGGGTGATTTGAGGCGCTCGATCTCGAACATCGTTCAGCACAGCCCGAATGCGCCCGAAGCCGAACGGGCTCGGTCCTTGTTTGCTCGACTCGTTCGCCAGTCCCTGATCGCGAGGGTCCCAGAGGCCGCCGAACTCGAGGCGTTGCTCAGTCCCTGGGGGCGGACTGTGTTGGAAGGCTGGAGGGCGGAAGCGGCAGGCCAGTGGGAGCGGTTAAGAGAACTCGATCCTCAACTGGCCGCTGTGCCTCATTCCGATGGGATGCATCCCTATGCGATGCGCCTGCGGGTCGTGTGGCGGAGCGAATTGGCCAATCCAGAGCGCATCATTCAGGCGCTCTTGATCCTCCGGGATGGCTTGCGGGTGAGCCCCAATGCGGCGGACCTCCTCAGGTGGATCGATCTATCGAGTCGTGCCGGTGACTCAGGAACGGTTCTGTCGGGCATGTACGTCCTCGAGGAGCATCTCCGTCGGAACGGTGATCCCAACGATGTGGCAGGCAAAGCCCTGGTATTCGTGTCCGAATTCGAGTTCGACGAAGCGTCCCTCGCTGCTGCTCGTGGTTTGAAAGAGTCTCTGCGGCGAATCCGCCAGCGTTCCCCTGTGAGTCCTGCGAGATGACAGCGAACGTCCGCATGGCGGTGAGGTCGTGAGTGCTGGAATACACGAGGGTCGAAATCGCGAAGTCCTGATCTGCCTGATCCTGGCGGTCGCCACGGTTGCTGCTTACGCGCCTGAATTCCTGCCCTGGCCTGGAAATGATTTCGTCGACTACGACGACGATATCTACATCACCGACAACTCCCACATTCTCGGAGGCATGACCGGGCCCAACCTGGCTTGGGCCTTCACTTCATTCCATGGCGCCAACTGGTTCCCACTGACCCGGTTGTCCTGGATGCTCGATGTGGAGATGTTCGGCCCCGACGCTTGGGGTTTTCATCTTACGAGTCTCGTTCTTCACCTTTTGACTGCACTGGTGCTGTATTTCGCATTGCTGCGCATGACGGGAGCGAATCTCTGCAGCGCGGCGGTCGCGGGAATCTTCGCGCTGCACCCTCTTCACGTCGAATCGGTAGCGTGGGCCTCTTACCGTCGTGATGTATTGAGTGGTTTCTGGTTCGCAATGGTGTTGCTCTTCTATCAACGACATGCGAGCGCCCAGCGTGATTCATCGACTCGAGGCTGGACCCGGTGGCGCCCCTTCGGGGTGTTGATCGTATGTTTCGTCCTGGGGTTGATGGCAAAGCCGACTCTGGTGACGCTCCCTTTCGTGTTGTTGCTCCTCGATGTCTGGCCCCTTCAGAGAATTCAGTTCCTTCGAGGTGCCAACCCACTCGGCACGAATGCTGCCCGGTTGGCTTTTCTGGAGAAGGTTCCGTTGCTGTTGATTTCGGTGCTTGCGAGCGTTCTGACGTTCGTCGCGCAGCAGAGTTGGGGTGCGGTGCAGTCACTCGACCAGATTCCGGTGGGGATGCGCTTGGCGAACGCCCTGGTTTCCGTGGGTGACTATCTGCTGGACGTTTTCTGGCCGGTAGGTCTAGCGGTTTTCTATCCACATCCCGGTGCGAAGCTCGAAACCTGGCCGGTTGTGGTTTCGGGGCTCGCGATCCTCGGATTCACCGCATTCTCCTGGGCTCGGATTCGGCGCAACCCCTACTTCGCGGTGGGTTGGTTGTGGTTTCTTGGGACTCTCGTTCCTGTGCTGGGCGTGATTCAGGTAGGTGCCCAGGCTCGAGCCGACCGATACATGTACTTGCCTCTGATCGGACTCTCGATCGCCATCGTCTGGGCGATTCGAGAGTTCGTTGTAGACAGGGGGATTCCCAGAGTACTCGTCCTGTCGATTTGTATCATCGTGATGCTGGCGCTGGGGACTGTCACATTTCGTCAGGTCATGATCTGGAGAGACACGGAGACTCTGTTCCAGCACGCGTTACGTGTGACCGACGACAATCACGTGGCGCACATCAATCTAGGAGAGGCATTCGTAGAATCGGGACGATATGCGGATGCCATGGCGCACCTCGTCACGGCACTTCGAATCGCTCCTCATGCGGCGTTTGCTCACGCGGCACTGGGGCGGCTCCACATCGAACTCGGAAGACCCAGGGACGCGGAGGTTCATTTTCGTCGCGCCCTTGCGCGCAGACCCGATTCGGTCGTTTGGAGGGCTGGGCTCGGCCAGAGTCTGTATGCGCTGGGTCGTTACGAAGAGTCTGCTTTCGCTTACGAGGAAGCGGTGAATCTCGATCCGGAAGCTTCACAGATACGCGTTAACTGGTCACTGGCATTGGCCAAGATGGGCCGTGTGACCGAGGCAATCGAGCAGAGCGAGCGAGCGGTCGACTTGGACCCCGAACTCCCCCATGCACAATCGACTCTTGGCATTCAACTCATTGAGGTCGGGCAGGTGTCGCCGGCTCGCAAATACCTAGAGCGATCCTTGGAACTCGATCCGCAGCAACCCTTTGCGGCAGCTCACCTCGGGCGATTGTTGGCCGAAAGGCGGGAATTCGGAGAAGCCATCCGCCGCCTGAGGTTTTCGGCGAGTCGCATGCCGGACAACCCAGGTGTCAGAGTCTGGCTCGGGGAGGTTTTCGAAGCGGCAGGCCAATCGAAAGACGCGGTGAGTGTTTACAAGGAAGCCCTCGAACTGGCCATCGACGCGAACTCACTGGAACTGGCGGACGAAATCCGTAGCCGTCTGGAGAACCATCAGCCAACGGGTTCCACAGTTCCTGCCGACGTCTGAGCCTGGGCTGATTTCAGGCCCGGTACTGGTTTCCGTGAAGCAGCGCTATGCCAAGGACTCAAGCCTTTGCGCGCCGTGGTTTCGCGGCACGAAGAGCCTTGCGCAGGTGGCGGCCCGTGTGCGAGCCCTTCACTCGAGCAACTTGTTCCGGCGTGCCTTGGGCGATGATCTCACCTCCGTTGGGCCCCCCCTCGGGTCCCAGGTCGATCACCCAGTCTGCGGTTTTGATCACATCGAGGTTGTGCTCGATGACCACCACCGTGTTGCCCGAGTCCACGAGTCGGTCCAGAACCAACAATAACTTGCGTACGTCGTCGAAGTGAAGACCCGTCGTGGGTTCGTCCAGTAGGTAGAGGGTGCGGCCGGTCGCTTTCTTGGACAACTCACGCGCCAGCTTGATGCGTTGGGCTTCACCCCCTGAGAGTGTGGGAGAGGGTTGGCCGAGATGGAGGTAATCCAAACCCACGTCGGCCAACAATCTCAGGGGCGCAACGATTTTCGGATGCGCGGAGAAGACATCAACGGCTTCATGCACGGTCAGTTCTAGAATGTCCGATATTGATCGTCCCTTGTAGCGGACTTCGAGGGTCGCCTCGTTGAATCGCTTGCCGTCGCATTCCTCACAGCGTACGAATACGTCGGGTAGGAAGTGCATCTCGATCTTGCGCACTCCGTCGCCCTGGCAGGCTTCGCACCGGCCTCCCTTGACGTTGAAGGAGAATCGACCCGGCTTGTAACCGTGGATCCTGGACTCGGGTAGCTGGGCGAAAAATCGACGGATCTCGTCGAATACCTTGATGTAGGTGACGGGATTGCTTCGAGGAGTACGTCCAATCGGGCGCTGATCGATTGCGGAGACTTTGTCGATCTGTTCGACACCCATCAGCGCTTTGTGTCGTCCTACTCGCCGGGTCGACCCGTGTAGTTGGCGCGCTAGCGCCGGATATAGGACGTCGTTCACCAGGGTCGACTTCCCCGCCCCGGAAACACCGGTGACGGTGACCAATACGCCGAGAGGAAACTCGACGTCGACGTTCTGGAGGTTGTTCTCCGTAGCACTCGCGACCTTGAGGCTGCCCTGGGGGGTTCGCCGCTTTGAACGCGTTTCGATTCGAGTCCTTCCGGATAGGTAGGCGCCGGTGATCGAGCGGCGGCTACGTTCGAGGCTTTCGGGGGTGCCAGCGTGGACGACTCGCCCACCCAACACTCCGGCACCGGGCCCGAAGTCGATCACGTGGTCGGCATTTCGGATGGTTTCCTCGTCGTGTTCGACCACCACGACGGTATTTCCGATGTTGCGCATACGCTTGAGGGTCTCGAGCAGCAGGCGATTGTCTCGTTGGTGGAGTCCGATGGAGGGCTCGTCGAGGATGTAGATCACGCCGGTCAATTCGCTGCCCACCTGGCTGGCGAGCCGGATCCGCTGGGATTCTCCTCCCGATAGCGTTGGGCCGGATCTGTCCAACGACAGATATCCGAGTCCTACGGCGGAAAGGAAGTCCAGTCGGTTGCGGATCTCCTTCAGTACCTCGGTTGCGATTTCAGCTTGTGTGCCCTTCAGCGACAGCTGATTGAAGAATTCGCGGACTTCATCGACCGTGCGGCTGGAGATATCGACGATGGTGGAGCTGCCGATCTCGACGGAACCACTCTCGGGACGCAGCCGTTTCCCCTCGCAAGTCGAGCAGCGGGTGTCTCCGATCCACTGGCCGTACCAGCGCTTGGAGCGTTCGGAACCCGCTTGCATGAAACGCCTCATCAGGCGCGGCATGACCCCTTCCCACTTCATGTCGAAGGATCCCTTGCCGCTTCGTCCCTTCCACTTCACGTGGAATTGACGATCTCCCGCCCCTTCCAGGAGCAAGTGTCGCTGTTTTGCCGAGATCTTCTTGAAAGGTTTGTCGAGATCGATGTTCAATTGCTCGCAGATCTGGCTCCGGAAACCACTCCCCCAGCCCGTTTGTTTCGAGACGTCCGGTCCCCAGGCTCGGATGGCGCCCTCGTCGATGGACAGGCTGTCGTCGGGAATGACCAACTCGGGGTCGATTTCCACCCTGGAGCCGAGGCCGTTGCAGTCGACGCACATGCCCTGGGGGCTGTTGAAGGAGAAGCTCTGAGGTGTGAGTTCCGGAAAGGAGATCCCACAGGTCTTGCATGCCATGTGTTCCGAGTACACGACATCCGCACCGTTGTTGCGTCTCGTGATGAGAATTCCATGTCCGACCTGAAGAGCGGTTTCGACCGACTCGGTGAGGCGGGAGCGCAGGCCCCTTTTCTTGAGGACGACCCGGTCGATGACGGCTTCGACAGTGTGCTTCTTCCGCTTGTCGAGAGACTTGACATCATCGATGACGGTAACCTCGCCATCGATTCGTAAACGGATCCATCCCGCGCGTCGCGCTTCCTCCAGCAGTTCTCGATGTTCGCCTTTTCGGTTGACGAGGAGCGGCGCCATCAGGATGAGCTTCGAACCCTCGGGTTGGGCGATCAACTCGCGGACGATCTGCTCCGCAGTCTGTCCCTGGACGGTTCGGCCGCACTTGTGACAGCGCTGGGTTCCAACGCGCGCCCAAAGGACTCGCATGTAGTCCGAGAGCTCGGTGATGGTCCCGACCGTCGATCGCGGATTCGTCCCCGTGGTTTTTTGTTCGATCGAGATCGTTGGAGCGAGCCCTCGGATGGTGTCGTAGCGAGGCTTCTCCATCTGGCCGAGGAACTGACGAGCGTACGCGGACAGGGATTCGACGTAGCGTCGTTGGCCCTCGGCGTAGAGTGTGTCGAAGGCCAAGGAGGACTTGCCTGAGCCCGAGACGCCCGTGAGTACGACGAGTTTCTTCTTCGGGATCTTTACATCGACCGAGCGCAGGTTGTGCTCTCGTGCGCCGCGAATCCAGACGTGATCGAGTTCCATGGGGGAAGGCGAGCATACTGAACAATCCGACCGCCGTCTGATACGAGGTTTGTCCCAGGCCCGCGGGAGTCTTTCACCGGATTGGCGTCCCCGTCACGGCTGGCCCTGGGGTACGCTCCTTCGGAAGCTGGAATGCGACCCCGGGGAGGCCCGGCAGCACCGTAGGGTTTCGTCAAGGTGGAGGCTTTGTTGGGTATCAAGATCGGACTCGGGCTTGCAGGCCTTCCGTTCGAGGACGCTGGGGGTTACTGGCGTTGGGTCGAGAGCTGTGAGGCCGACCCTCATGTCGACTCCATCTGGCATAGCGATCAACTGGTGACGAGAGACCCGACTCTCGAGTCGATCAGTGCCATGGCGGCTCTGGCGGGTGCAACCAGCCGCTTGAAGTTCGGCATGAGCGTCACCGTGGTCAGCCACCGAGACCCTCTCGTTCTCGCCAAGCAGTGTGCGACCATCGACTATCTCAGCGGCGGGCGCCTGCTACCCGCATTCGGTGTGGGTCCGTCGGCAGCACCCGAATGGCGGGCAACGGGTCGATCCCCCGCGGGCCGCGGACGCAAGTCCGATGAGGCGCTGACGCTTCTAGCGCGATTGTGGAGCGAGGAGTCGGTGACGTTCGAGGGCGAGTTCTATCGCTACACCGATGCATCGATCTCCCCACGCCCCGTCCAGGATCCGCTTCCGTTGTGGATCGGTGGCAATAGTGATGCCGCTGTTCGCAGAACGGCGCGCATTGGCACGGGCTGGGTAGCGGGAATCAGCTCACCCTCCCAGGTAGAGACGGTCGTGCGCGCCATCGCGAAGGCGTCGGCGGAGGTAGGTCGGCCCGTTCCTGCGGATCACTACGGGGCAGGGTTCTCTTTTCGATTCGGCTCGTGGGACGATCCGCTAGTTGAACGCATGGCTCGCAATCTGGCCAGATTCCAGCCCGATTTCGATCCTAAGGGCTATCTGGCCGTGGGAACGGCCGCGGATATCCGAGCACGGATCGAAGAATACGCGAAGGTGGGAATCACAAAGTTCATCCTGAGACCCATGGCAACTGGGGAGCGAGAGACCCTCGACCAGACACAACGAGTGATCGAAGAGGTTCTCCCGGCTTTTTGATCTCCCGGGCGCTGATTCGAAGCGGGATCAGAGGCCCTCTCCAGCTCGGAGAAGGGATTTTGGTACCAGGTTGGCCGGCGGGTCGCCTGATGGTTGAGATGTGGGGCGGAGTTTTTTGCCAGCGGGTGGGTCAAAGGTGGTCCTCGCCCAATGAGGTCAGAGGTATACTCGCTTCGTGGCAATCGTCGGAAACGAGCGAAAACGCGAGATTCTGGCAGGGGTCGGGCTCTTTGGAGGCTTGAGCGATCAGGACTTGGAAGGGATCGCTGCGGTCACGACCACCCGAAAATTGAGTAGCCGGGAAGAGCTCTTTCACAAGGGCGATCAGGGATCCCAGGTGTACGTGGTGTGCACTGGCAGGCTCAAGATTCTGACCACCTCGATGGATGGCGACAATGTCGTCTTCAACACCGTGGGGCCGGGTGAAGTGATCGGAGAGATGGCTCTCATCACCGGAGCGCCTCGCAATGCGACGGTCACCGCAGTCGAGCCGTGTGAATTGCTAGTGATCGACCGGAGAGACTTTCTCGCTTTCGTGCGCTCGCACCCCGACACTGCGATTCAATTGTTGGTCATCCTGGCCAATCGCCTGCGCGGTGTGAGCGAGTTGGTCGAGGACACTCTGTTCCTGAACCTACCGCCGAGGCTCGCCAAGAAGCTCACGAGCTATGCGGAACGGTATGGAGAGTCCACGCCGCAGGGAATTCGCATCGATCTCAAGCTCTCTCAGGAGGAGTGGGGTGACCTCGTGGGCACCACCCGGGAGAGCATCAACAAACAGATGCGAACCTGGGCCTCTGACGGCTTGATCAGCGTCGAGCGCGGCTATGTGATCATCCATCGAATGGAAGAGATGGAACGGATCGCGAACCAGATCTTGGTTTGATCCATCATCTGAGCGCCGAAGAACTTCACACGGCGCCGATTTTTCTTCAGAATGCGCGCATGCTTGAACGACGTTTGGACCTTCGGGGCTGCAACAACTTTCGGGATCTGGGCGGTTATCCGACTCGCGACGGGCGCCGTGTCGGATGGCGCCTTCTGTTTCGTGCCGATGGGCTGAGCCACTTGACACCCGAGGATGTGGCCTACCTGCGTGACGAGATTGAACTCGGGGACATCATCGATCTGCGCTCCACCCGAGAGCTCGAGATCGATGGCCGTGGCCTGCTGGAGCAGGAATCGATTCGTTTTCACCACCTTCCCTTGTTCGACGGAAATGCTCCGGTCCCAGACAAAGCCCCGGCAGAGTTGAGCCTGGGCGAGATGTACCTGGGCATGACCGAGTTTGCCAAGTTGGCCATTGCCCGAATCGTCGAGACCCTCGCTTCTTCGGAGCGAGCTGCCGTGTACCACTGCGCGGCAGGTAAGGATCGGACCGGCGTGATCTCCGCCATTCTCCTGGGAATCCTGGGGGTCGAGGACGAGGTGATCGTTGCCGATTATGCGGCGACCCGTGAGACCCTCGACGCCATCGTGGAGAGGCTCAACGAATCGGGAGGATACCGAGACATGTGGAAGGAACTCCCGCCCGAGACTCTGCACGCCAACCCCGAGACGATGGTCGCTCTGTTGGACGGTCTACGCGAGCGACACGGTTCGATGGACGCCTACGCGCTCAGCGCGGGGGTGAACGAGTCGTCCCTGGTGGCTTTACGTGAACGCGTTCTTGAGTAGGCCACATCGGCTCGGAGCTCGACTACCCGAGAAGTTCCTCTGCCGCTGAGACCACCAGATCGGGGGCGAGCCGCGTCATGCAGCGGTGATCGATGGGGCATGTGCGCTTGTGGCACGGGCTGCACGCGACTCCCGTGCGCAGGACTCGTTGCCGCTCGAGGTTACAGGCGGTGTGCCTCGGGTCGGTAGAGCCCATGAGCACCACGACGGGAAGACCCAGCGCGACGGCGACATGGCGTGCGCCTGCGTCGTTGGAAACAGCGAGAGTGGCGCGGCTCATCAGTGCCTTGAGCCCGCCCAGGGTTGACGAGCCGTCGGGTCGCCACGGAATCGCATTTGGCGACTGGGCGACGATCTCCTGCGCTAGGTGGATCTCATTGGGAGCACATGCAATCAACGGCTGCAGGTCGAAACGTTCCACCAAGGCATCGCAAGCTGCAGAAAAATGCTCGACCGGCCACCTTTTGCTCGGGCCAAAGCGAGCGCCTGGCGACACCACGACGAGTTTTCGGTCTGGTGAGATCCCGAGCCGTTTCAAATCTTCATCCACTCGTTGAAGTTCGTCCGGCTTTACCGTCAGGTTTACATGAGACCCGCGGTCCTGACACTGAAGGTGCCGCGACAGATTCAGGTAACGCTCGACCATTGGGATGGGGACACGGCGCCCGGCGTCGTCTCGTGGTAGTTCGGGCCCTTCCGTCACGAGAACTCGCCGCAATGGGTCGCGCGAATAACCGACTCGACGTGGAACACGAGCCAAGAAGGGCCCGAGAGCGCTCCGGACAGAGTCGGGCAGAATGATGGCCAGATCGAAGGCGCGCCGCCGCAACTCTCGAGCTCGACCCAGCGTGGCGGTGGTTCCGCGATTGGCGTCGTCCAGAAAGTGATCGAAGCAGGTCAGACCATCGAGAAGATCCCGGAGACTGGGAGGGCCTTCGACGGTGATCTCTGCCTCGGGGCGCCCGGCACGGATTGCACGCAGTGCAGGGGTTGCCATGACGGTGTCTCCAACCCAGTTGGGCAGGCGCACGAGAATCCTCTCGGGCACGTTCACAGACCCGCGGTGCGCAAGGCCCGGGAGGGGGTCATCGGGCATCTTCCATTCTGGCCAACCCTCGCGACCGCGGATGTCCGTTCCTGTGGAAGTCCCCGGCTGGGTTTTTCGGAGTCGTGTCTCCGTGAGCCTGAGAATCCCTGCGAGGCGTCTTTGCGCGGCATTCCATCGCTACTGAGGATACCGGGTGGGCGGGAGATCGGAATCGTCCGGGGGCGGGCTCGGATCCTCCGGGTGAGTGCTGACCCGGGCGTGCAGGCCTCAGGGAGTCGATAGGGTCAAGAAGATCAGAAGAGGTTGGAGACAATCTCGATGCCCCCGACCCACGTTCCCGCGATGCTACCCAGGGTGGTCAGGATGAACACGAGAAAGATTCGGAGCAAACGGCTGCTCCACCAGCGGCGCATGACTCCTACGTCATCGAGCACGGTTTCGAATTCGGAGACCGTCGGGGCTACCAGGTAGGCCTGGAAAAATGCCAAGACGTAGCCTGCACCGATCACGGGAATCAGGCTCGTGACGGGTGCCACGAAGAACGCTGAGAGCACCACCAGAGGGTGCGACAAGGCGATCGCCGCTCCAAGCGTCGTCGGGATTCCATTCGCGACAACCCAGAACAGCGCGTTGGCGCCGGCCACCGCGGCACCCTTGGTGACGCCAATGTATGTCAGAGCGGCGAGGATGAGGCTGGGAATGCCCCAGCCGATCCACTTCCAGATGGGATCGACCGGGGGAACGACAGAAATGGCGTCTAGATCGACATCGTTACCACTCTCCAGGGCTTTGACCATGCCGCTCACGTGCCCGGCGCCGACCACGGCCACTACGCGGCGGCCCTCGACACAGAGGATCTTTTCCGTGAGGTAGGCGTCTCGCTCGTCGATCAGAACACGTTTTAGCTGTGGCATGGCCTCGCCGAGTTCCTGCATGAGCTCCGAAAGAACGTCTTGTTCTCGCAATCGGCGGAGCTCGTCTTCGTCCAGTTCGGGTGGGCCCAGTACGCTCCCACTGAGGACCCCCATCAGCTTGGCCTTGTTCCACAGGGACATGGAGGACCAGGCCCGCCGCAAGGTGATTCGCACGTCGCGGTCGCAAAGCGCCACCGGAATGCCCAGTTCATCCGCAGTCCGGGTTGCCTCGAGCAACTCGGTACCGGGTACGACTCCCAGCGCTCCGCCGAGTTTCCGCTGGTACCATGCGAGCATCAGGTTTGCGATCAGGGCGGCGAGTTGTTTCTTGCGGATGACTTCCCTGAGATCGAGACTCTCCCAGCGTGTCTTGCGGGAGAGTGCCTCGAAGCGTTGAGGGTCGAGTTCGACGCATACGTGGTCGGGTCGCTCGCGTTCGATGACCTGCCGAACGAGGTCCGTCGACTCCTGGGAGACATGTGCGGTGCCGACCAGTATGAACTCGCGCCCCTGGACTTCTACGATGTGAACGTCGCGCGGGTAGTCGCGGGCTTCCGCACTCTCTCCTTCTGATCCTGTGTGATTCGAAGAAATGGCTTTGACCTCTTCTCGCGGGTGGCCCGGCAGGTGCTGGCTTCGATCCTGAAACCCGTGGAAGCCGAGGTGAACCTCACGAGCCGAAGGCGGAGTGTAGCGGCGCGATACGCTTCCACAGTACCCAGGCGGGAACTCTCGATGGGAGGGAGTGCTCGAAAAATGAGCCGGTCGTGGTAGCCTCTGATCTTCCCCAGCGGAACGTTCCGCGACTGGACGGTTTCGTTTTCGACCGTCGAAGGAGTTTGAGGTGAGTGATCCGGAACAGCAGGCCCTGAGCGAGATCAAGGTCGATCGCGACAACCTATACCGCGAGGAGACCTACACGGATCTCAAAGTCGCGACCATTCGCTGCATGATTCCCATTTGCTCGGATGGGTCTCCCGATTCCAGCCGCCCGGTCCTCTATTCAGGCCAGACCACTCTGATGTCCCAGGCGGGGCCGCTTCCGGTTCAGTGTCCCCTGGAGGCCAAGAGTCTCGACGAGGCCATTGACCAATTTCCCGACGCTGTCGCCGCAGCGGTGAACAACCTCATCGAGGAAGCGCGCGAGATGCAGCGGCAGGAAGCTTCTCGCATCGTAGTGCCTGGGGCCGCGAGGCCGGGCAAGATCCAAATGCCCTGAATCGTCCGATGGGTCGAGCGGGCTTCGGCGCGAGGTTTCAAGGGGACTTTCGGAACCTCCAGAACCAGATTCTCGCCCCCATCAGCACGGCAAGCACGCCGGCATAGATCAGGGGCTCGCGAAGATCGGCTTTGACGAGCCAGAGGAAGTGGAGCACCCCGCACGCGGCTGCCACGTAGGAGAGCCGGTGCAGCATTTTCCAATGGCGACCCAGACGACGGGCCATCCGGTTCGTGGAGGTCAGTGCCAGGGGAACCATGGCCAGGAATCCCAGGAACCCCACGGTCACATAGCGTCGCTCGAGCACATCCTCGAAGATGGCTTGCCAGTCGAAGAAGTGATCGAGGACCAGGTAGGCGAGGAAGTGAGAGCAAGCGTAGCCGAAGGTCAGCAACCCCAGGCTGCGTCGAAGCGGTGCGATCCGGCGTAACGAGAAGAGCCTTCGGGCAGGTGTGACCGCGAGAGTGAGGAGAAGCAGTCGAAGTGCCCACTCGCCGGTCTCATGGGTGATTGCCTCGACCGGGTTGGCCCCGAGCGTGCCGCGAATTGCCCGGGTCATCAGGGCCAAGGCCGGTAGAAGGCCCACAGCAACAACAGAGGTCTGCAACCGCCGGGATGCGGGCCATTGAACCGCCATGGGACTTCCTCACCTCTCCGGCAGCCCATCAAGACGTTTCCGCAGCAGATGGGGCCCGATTAGTAGTTGGCTCGCAGATCCATGTCCTGATAGAGGTGTGCGACCTGCTCGGCGTATCCATTGAAGGGGAGGGTTTTGCGCTTGAAGAATTCCCCGATTCGACGTTCTCTCTTCTGGCTCCAGCGCGGGTGGTCGACTTCGGGATTGACGTTGGCGTAGAAGCCGTATTCGTGCGGAGCGGATAGGTTCCAGCTCGTGGGTGGTTCCTTTTCGACCAGTCGGATCGAGACGATGGATTTGATGCCCTTGAAGCCGTACTTCCAGGGAACGACGAGCCGTAGCGGAGCGCCATTCTGATTGGGCAGTACGCGTCCATACATCCCCACTGCGAGTATCGTCAAGGGGTGCATGGCTTCATCGATTCTCAATCCCTCTACATAGGGCCAGTCGAGCACGTTCCGGCGCTGACCGGGCATCTGTGAGGGATCGAAGAGGGTCTGAAAGGAGACGTACTTCGCTTTGGAGGTAGGCTCGAAACGAGTGAGCAGGTCTCCTAGGGGGATCCCGACCCATGGAATCACCATGGACCAGGCTTCCACGCAGCGCATGCGATAGACACGTTCTTCGAGCTGGTGGGGTGCGATCAGGCTCTCGAGACCGATGACCCCGGGTTTGCCCACCTCTCCCCCGACTTTCAGCGTCCAGGGGTCGGTGCGCAGGCTGCCGGCCCGGCGCTCCGGGTCCGACTTACCGGTTCCGAACTCGTAGAAATTGTTGTAGCTGGAAGCGTCCTCGAATGAGGTCGGTTGCTCGTCGGTGCCAAAGGGGCCCGGTCTCACGTCTGGAAGCTGGCGGTAGGCGTCTTGCGTGGCTCCGTGGCCGATGCCTGGCAGCAACGCGGCTCCCGCCGCGGAGGCGGCTCCCATGAGGAATTTGCGCCGCTTCAGATAGAGCGATTCGTCTGTGATCTCACGGGTGGGGATTTCCGTGGCGGTTTTGATCAGCATGGCCTCTCCTGTTCGGGCCTCGGCTTGGTGGTGTGCCCTGGCGCGTTGCCGAACCTGCTTCGGCTTCCCGAGATCGGCCTTACAAGCGTCCTCGCTGTCTCGATTCTGTCAAGCAGTCCAATGCATGCCTCTCCAGGGCGCAGAATGCGTTTTAGTAGAGCCGTCTCACCTTGACCCGAGCCCAATCGGCCATAAGATTTCCTGAGGCGAGCTGGACACGGTGATCCGATCCCCAGTGGGTTGACACATGCTTCGGAACGGTTCAGTGATTCACCCACCTGGGACGAACCGGTGGGAGCCGCCTTACGACATATCAGGGAGGTCTTTCGGGCCATGAAACGCGTTTTTCTCTTCATCGTCACCAACATCGCGGTGCTCGTCGTTCTCAGCATTGTGCTGAGCCTGCTGGGCGTGAATTCCATTCTCGACCAGCAAGGTGTCAACTTGAACATGGGCAACCTCCTGGTCTTCTCCGCTGTCTTTGGCATGGGGGGTAGTTTTATCTCCCTGCTGATGTCCAAGTGGATGGCCAAGCGCCTCACGGGTGCCCAGGTCATCGAGAATCCATCGAGTCAGGTCGAGCATTGGCTCGTTCAGACTGTCGGACACCACGCCCAGGCTGCTGGGATCGCCATGCCCGAGGTCGCGATCTTTCCTTCCGAGTCCCCCAATGCCTTTGCGACCGGAGCTCGGCGTGACAAGGCGCTCGTGGCGGTGAGTGCGGGTCTACTGCGTGGGATGACGCGAGAAGAGGCCGAGGCCGTGATCGGCCATGAAGTCAGCCATGTCGCCAATGGAGACATGATCACCCTCACGTTGATTCAGGGTGTGGTGAACACTTTCGTGATCTTCCTATCGCGGGTAGTCGGATACTACGTCGACCGAGTGGTCTTCAAGAACGAAAGGGGGGTGGGCCCTGCTTTCTTCATCACCTCCATCGTGGCTCAGATCGTTTTCGGAATCCTCGCCAGCACGATCGTCATGTGGTTCTCTCGCCAGAGGGAATTCCGAGCCGACGTGGGAGGTGCACGCCTGGCGGGTCGCGAGAACATGATTGCAGCACTCGAGCGCCTGAAGGGTGGAGCCACCGAGCCCCTGCCGGACGCGATGTCTGCTTTCGGGATCGCTGGGGGTGGAGGGATCAGCCGCCTGTTCATGAGCCACCCGCCGCTCGAGGAGCGGATCGCGGCCCTCAAGGCGACCGCAGGCTAACGCGGAGTTCGTTCACCAGGGCCTCGAGTTCAAGGAGTAGGAGCGGGGGGATCCTCCCGTCCAGGATTTCGAGGATCGTCTCGAAATACCAGATCTGATCCTCGGCGCCTGCACTGAAGCGGTTCAGGTAGCTCGGGCCTTGGTGTGCGAGGTCGCGCACGAGACAGCCCAGGTTGTGCCGCTTGTCGCAGGCTGCGACCAGCAGGCTGGTTTCATCGGCCTTCGACAAAGTGGACAGATAGTGTCGCTTGCGATCCTTCCATGGAGACTTCGTGGCTGGCGTGTCACCGGGTAGAAGATCGCTGCAATCGGCAACGATGCGTGCCACCGTTTCCCCGAAGCGGTCGCTGATGGACTCCAGACTGATGCCTTCGCAGTCCTCCAGCGTGTCGTGGAGAAGTGCGGCAATCGCCTGGTCGGAACTTCCTCCGTACTCCAGAACCATTCCCGCGACCTGGAGCAGGTGGCTCGAGTACGGGATCGCTGTGCCCTTGCGGGTCTGCTCCCCGTGAGCGTCCAAGGCCAGGGCCAGGGCCTCACGGAGCCGGCGTTGGGCCGAGGGATCCACAGCAGGGCGGCTATTCGAGGTCGATGGTGGCAATGCCGGTCAGGACGATTTGTACGAGTTCACCCTGGCGCCGTGTGTCTGTTTTGGCAAACACCTGTTTGAGTTGGCTACGTGCCGTATTCATCGTGATCCCCCGCTCATTGGCGACTTCCTCCAGCGACTTTCCACTGGCGAGCAGACCCACCAATTCGGCTTCGGCACGCGTCAGAGAGTAGAGCGATTTCAGCACTTCACTGGTGCTCAGTTTGGCGTCTGAGGGGTCGCTGACGAACAGTGCCGCAACCGCGTCGCGGCCGCTGCTCTGGGGCGCGGGCTTGAGGAGTGATGTGACCATGGTGACCAGGGGCCTCCGCCCGGAGGGCCTCGAAATCGGCATGAACTGCCCAGAACCCTCTCCCCGCTGCAGCCCCGACTCAATGGCCGACTCGATGAGCTTGCGCATCATCACGTTTTCCTGGCTGTTCCACAGGCGCGGACCGTCGGCTTCGATGCGGAAGCCATCGTCGCGGTCGGCAATCCGCTCGGCGCTGCGGTTCCAGGTCACCGGCCTTCCCCGGCTATCGAGCAACACCACTCCATTGGGAAGGCGGTCCATGACCTCCGTGAGAGCGATCCGCTCGCGCTCGTAGCCACCAAGCTGTCGCTGGATATCGAATGCTCGGGCCAGGTGTGGGACGAGTCGATTGCCGAATTCGATGTCTTGCGGGTTGAACGGGCGACCTCCGACACGGCGGTAGATTCCGATTCCCGAAGATTCCCCCTCGGGATCGGCGTGGATCACGTGCCCCAGAGGACCTTCGGGCTCGAGGCCCTGGGGAGACATGAAGTCGGTGTAAAACGCTGTTTCCTTCAGCTGGTCGTCCGGATAGAGTTCAGAAGTCGGAGCGAAACGCCCGAGGAATTCGGGCTTGGCAAACTTTCCCCAGGGCAGCCCTTTTTCCAGATGCGTGAGCAGAACGGGGATGAAGTCGTCCAGGATCCCCGCGCTGTAGATCGCCAGTTGCTTGCCACCGGTGCCGGCGACGGACTGACGCTCGACCGAGATCAGGACGGCAGCTCCACCAAATTCCGTCGACAGCTCCTGGGAGAAGGTCTCCCATGCCGAGGGTTCGATGGCGGCATCGTAGATGCGCTCGATCATGGCCACGACTCGCGCTTCGTTCGACATGCTGGAACCTCGCGTTTGGTCTCTCGTCAAGCCCACTGCATCCGCCTACCGAATTCAAGGGCTGAGCCGCAATGGGGATGTCCCCAAGGGGATCGTCTGTTCACTCCATCCCTCGGCCGCCATTCGGGACACTCTCGAGGGAACTCTGGCGCGGGCTAGAGCGGTTGGTTGTGTTTCTCGGGGCTCGGAACGAAGAGTACGCCCTGAGAATTGCCGCGGTCTGCTCGGGCTGCGCCCTCCCCGCATGCGGCACACACCGTTTTCGCGTGGACTGGCAGGCAGGGCGTGTGCGAATCGCCGCACTTCGTGCAACGAAGGACCACCAGATGGTTCGAAGAGGCTTTGATGGGCAATGCGCGTTCCTGGAGGATGACGGCCCGAGAATGTATCCGCGGGAATCCAGTGCCGCCAGTTCGCCCCTCGCAGCCGCGGGGCGCTGGTCGCGTTACCGTGCCGCCATGGTGAATTCCCCCATCTTCCTCCAGGTGCGGTCCGAACGCTGTCGAACCCTCGTTCAGCGGAGCCTCTCCTGCTGGGTCTGGGGGTTGTTGTCCTGGCTCGTGTTGGCTCCATCGCCGGTGTGGGCCGAGCTGCGGATCCTCTGTCTCGGCGATTCCCTCACCGAGGGTTATGGGGTCGAGGCTGAGCAGGCCTACCCGGCTCTCGTGGAGAAGAAGCTGCGCGCGTCGGGGCATGATGTTCGGGTGATCAACGCCGGGATCAGTGGTTCGACCTCGGCCAGTGGACTCTCGCGTTTGCGCTGGCAGTTGCGCAGTAAACCGGATGTGCTGGTACTGGCACTTGGAGCCAACGACGGGCTGCGGGGGCTTGCGGTAGACCAGACCAAGCAGAACCTGGCGGATGTCATCGAACGGTCTCGCGAGGAGGGCGTTCGGGTTCTCATCGCGGGGATGAAGATGCCACCGAACTATGGCCCCGAGTACACTCGCGCCTTCGAGGAGATCTTCTCCTCCCTGTCTCAAACCCACGGGGTACCCTTGATCCCGTTCCTGCTGGAAGGCGTTGCGGCTCGCCAGAACCTCAACCTTCCCGATGGGATTCACCCCAATGCGCGTGGGCATGAAATCGTTGCGGAAACCGTTTTGTCCCACCTCGAACCCCTTCTCTGATCCGGTGGTCGTCCCTTGAGCGAAATCCTTTGTGTGGAAGAAGTGTCGAAGCACTTCGACACTGGGGCGGGGCGGCTCGAGGTCTTGAACGATCTCAGCTTCAGTGTGGATCGCGGTGAAACCGTGGCGATCGTGGGCGAGTCGGGAAGTGGGAAATCGACACTGTTGTCGCTGTTGGCCGGGCTCGACGCTCCGAGCCGGGGCACGGTGCGAGTCGCTGGTTGTGAGCTCGAAACCATGGGGGAGAGCGAACTCGCAGCATTTCGAGCACGCGAGTTGGGCATCGTGTTTCAGCAGTTTCATCTGATGGCAGGTCTCAGCGCACTCGAGAACATCGCCCTGCCGTTGGAACTTCAGAATGCGTCGGACGCCCTTGAACGGGCCCGGGGTGCCCTCGAACAGGTGGGTCTCGCGGACCGCGCGAACCACCTTCCGTCGCGACTTTCGGGGGGCGAGTGCCAACGCGTTGCCATCGCACGCGCGATGGTCGTGGAGCCGGCTCTGCTGTTGGCCGACGAGCCCAGTGGCAGTATCGATGTTCGTACGGGGCGCACGGTCATGAATCTCCTGTTCGACCTCGTCCAACGGGTGGAGATGACTCTCGTGCTGGTCACCCACAGCCAGGAGTTGGCGGCGGCTTGCGATCGCCGCTTGGAACTGGTGTCCGGTCGACTGGCGTGAGTTCTCGGAGCGGCCCCATGCACCTCCTGGGAGGTGTGGAATCGGCATGAACGGGTTGCGGCTGGCCTACCTGGAGATTCGAAACTCTCCACGTTTCGCCCTCTTCTTTGCAGTGAATCTGGCCATCGGGTTGACAGGCTTCGCTGCTCTGGATGCATTTGATCACGCGGTGGCCAGTGAACTGGTCGCCCGTTCCCGTTCGTTCATGGGGGCGGACCTCGTCGTCCAATCGTCACGGCCTCTGGAAGCGGAAGAGGCGAGACGCTTTGATGGGGCGGCAGGTCGGGGTGCGTTGGTTTCGCCGGGTGCCCGGCTTTTTTCAATGGCGGGAGGGGGTGAGCGGGCGCGTCTCGTAGAGGTTCGTGCCATCGACGGCCGTTTCCCTCACTACGGGATGATCGAACTGGAGGGGGCGGGGCCCGCAGGGGACGCGGAGCGGGCACGGTTTCTCGATACCCCCGGTGCCTGGCTCGATCCTGCGCTCGTCGAGCAACTCGAAGTGAAAGTCGGTGGGCAGATTCGAATCGGTCAGATGTCTTTCCAGGTGATCGACACGGTTGCGCGGGACACGGGTCGAGCGACCAGTGGGTTTTCCATCGCACCTCGGATCTACCTTCCGATTGAGCACCTACCGTCCACGGGTTTGATCGACACCGGGTCTCGCATCGAGTACCAGCGCTTCTATCGATTGTCCGAAGGCGTGGACGTCGAGGTCGTGACCCAGAGATTTCGTTCGATGCTGGACGATGAGCGGGTCCGGGTTCAATCTCATCTGGAGGCGACTCGTAGCCTCGCCCGCGCCTATGGGGCGGTCGCCTCCTATCTTGGCCTCGTCAGTTGTGTCGCGGTGTTCCTGGCGGGTTTGGGGGCGGCGTATCTGTTTCGCTCGTTCCTTCTGGCGCGCTTACATGAAATCGCCATCTTGATGAGCCTCGGCGCCAGCCGCGCGAGAGCCCAGAGTGTGTTCATGATCCAACTCTGGTGTCTGGCCGGTTTGGCGACAGGAATTGCCTGTGGACTCGCAGCAGCCCTGCTCCCGGCCGTGGCGGCGGCTGCAGCGGATTTCCTGCCACCCGGAGCGACTCTGGGATTGGAGGCTCGAACTCTTGCTGTGACCTTCGCTTTGGCGTGGTTGGGAAGTACTGCAGCCTGCCTGCCGCTCGTCGCGCGTATTCGCAGTCTGAAACCTGCCTCCTTGTTTCGGGAGCACACCGAGCCCTCCCTCGAACAGGGCCCACGGGATGTCTTGTTGCTCATACCCGCCCTGGTGACCTTTTGGGCCTTTTCGGTATGGCGGGCAGAGAGTCTCGAAGCGGGCAGCTTGTTCGTGGCGGTCTTTGCAACCGCCATGGCACTGCTTGCCCTCTCCGGGCGGTTGCTGTTTCACCTGATCGCTCGGCTTCCCCGACCATCGAGTGTCTCTCTACGGCTCGCCCTTCGGCGAATGGCCCGAGGCACTGGCGGCAGTCTGGCCAACTTTGTGACGATTTCGCTCTGTGCCCTCCTGGTGAGCCTCGCTCCTCAGCTGCGGGCAGCGCTGAGTCGCGATCTGGATCCGCCAAAAGGGCCGGGGATTCCCAGCCTGTTCCTTTTCGACATTCAGCCCGAACAGGTGGATCCCTTGAGAGAGCACGTGAAGGGTCAGGGATCGGTCCTCCAGAGGCTGTCTCCCATGGTGCGCGCCCGACTTACAGGCATCAACGGGGTCGACAATCCGGCCCCAGCCGCCCGGCGCGACACACTCACCGCGCGAAGGGCGCGCGAAGGCCGGGAGGCTCAACTCAGGACGCGTCGTTACAACCTCACTTATGCAGAAGCCCTGAGCGACTCCGAAAAGCTGGTGGAAGGAACTCCATTCATGGGCCCGTTCGAACCCGTGGTGGAAGGACCGGCCCAGCTCTCTCTGGAGGTGCATTTCGCAGATGAACTCGGCGTGGGCCTGGGCGACGTGTTGGATTTCGATGTTCAGGGAGTGCGGGTTTCGGGCCAGGTGGTGAATCTGCGAGAGGTTCGCTGGAACAGCTTGCAGCCCAATTTTTTCGTGACCTTTCAGCCCGGTGTTCTGGAAGAGGCGCCGCAAATTCTGATCGCATCGATTCCACGCCTTTCCCCCACATTGAGGGAGTCTCTTCAGGGTTCCATCACTCAGGAGTTCCCCAATGTCTCGATCATCGACGTCACCCGTTCTGTCGAGAGGCTGTTGGGCCTCTTGAAACAACTGGAATGGGCGCTGACTTCCACCGCCGCGTTCTCTGTCTTCGTAGGTCTGGTTCTGGTGTTCGCCATTGCGAGAGATCAGGCGAGAACCCGTCGCTGGGAGACGAATTTGTTGAAGGTGCTCGGTGCGGAATTCGGCCAGATCCGTGCAGCAACGGATTTCGAGTTCGGCTTATTGAGTCTGTTCGCATCTTTGGCTGGTGTGACTTGCAGTGCTCTGTCCAGCGCGCTCTTGAGCCGTCTCCTACTTGAATCGGACTGGGCGATCGACTGGTGGGCTACGTCGGGGACGGTCGTGGCAATCCCTCTCATCTGTGTTTTTACAGCACGATTCGCTGGGCGTTCCGTTCTTCGCGAGCGACCGCTAGCCCTCTTGCAGTCGCAACTCGGGTGAAGGTTCGCTTCTGTGGTGTGTGGGCCCTCCGCGCACCATGCGCATCTGGCATCGCAAAACTCGCGCTCACAACGGCTTTCACTCCCGACTTCAGGTGAGGCCATATCTCCTCACAAAATTGCGATTTACAGCATCTTTACGATGAAAATCGCACCTTATGTCTATCATTGAACTGTCGATTCACGTTGTTGGTGGAGCACAGGGGTTGCAAATGGATAGAGACAGCGATTTGGGCGATTACGGGGCCGATCGAAGCGGTTCCGAGGGCGCCGGGGGCGAACCGGTGGAAGGTGCAGAAACCGAAGAGGAGAGGCGCGAATCGGGCGTTTCGAGGCTTTCCGAAGGGTCAGATTCGTCGGATGGTCTGAACAACTACATCCGCTCTGTCGGAAATGTTCCTCTGCTCAGCAAGGAAGAAACGTACGCTCTGGCGAAGACCATCGAAGAGCAGGACCTCGCCTTCCGAGCATCGGTTTACGCAATTCCGGGAACGGCCAAAGAGTTTCTCTCCATCTGGCGCGCTCGAAATGAGGCCGGTCATGTATCTGCTGCGCTGTCGGCGGGGTATCGCGATGGAACTGGCAAGGACTGGGGAAGCCAAATCGATCGCAGGATGAAAAAGCTTCGAGCTCTGGTGGAGGAGCGAGAGAGCAGCCAGACGGAAACCGCAACGGAAAAGTGCGACGCTGCAATCGCCAAACACCTGATGGGTTCGAATCTCTCGATCGATGTGGTTCGGTCGATTCACAGGAAATTCAAGAAACTCGTGGGTATGCCGCGTTCTCGCCCCATCGCTGCCCAGAAACGCGAGATGGGGTTGAACAAGCCGTCGGCGAGAGCCTCATTGGCTCGTGCTGATCGCGCTCTCGAGATCCAAGATCAGGCAAAACAGACTTTCGTTTCCCACAATCTTCGGCTCGTTGTGAAGTTGGCGATGCAGTACCGGAAGATGGGCGTTCCCTTCATGGATTTGATCCAGGAGGGGAATCTCGGCCTGATCCGCGCCGTCGAGAAGTTCGACTACCGGCGCGGTTTCATGTTCTCCACGTACGCGGTGTGGTGGATCCGCCAGGCGATCATGCGGGTCATCCAGAACCAGTCTCGCACTGTGCGAGCCCCATCCCACATCTGGGAGAGGCAGGTTCGGTTCCGGAGGATGGAGGAGACTCTGCGCCGCAAGACTGGCAGAGATCCCAATCGCGAAGAACTCGCCGAAGTGATGGAACTCTCGGTCGAGGAGATCGATCGGCTTGTGGGAACCATGGCTCCCATCAAATCCACACATGCCCCGATTCCGGGGACCGAGGCCTTGACCCTGGACGACGCGCTCGCAGATCCGGTTGCCACCGACCCGGTGGAGGAGATCGACGCGCACGAGGTGCGCCGAGAAATTGGAAGCATGTTGTCCGTTTTGAATCCTCGAGAGCGCCGTATCGTTGAGCTTCGCTTCGGGCTCAAGGGGAGCATGGCCACCCTGGCCGAAATAGGCGATGAGATCGGGATCTCGCGTGAGCGTGTGAGGCAGCTCGAGGGCCGTGCGCTGTTGCGTCTGCGCGAGCAGCCGGCTGCTTCGGGTCTCCTCCGATCGCTTGATTTCTCCGCCGGTTCGATGGACTGATCCCGCCCGCTGTTCTGGCCCGAAAGGCTTCCGGAATGGGACCCTGGTACTCACGGAGCCCCGAATTGGGCTTTTGCGTTCTAATCTCCAAGTTCCGGGCGTTCCTTTCGGCGAAAAACCTGAAAACAGCGGTATTATCCCCATCGTAAAAGGGGAGATACATTGGGCAAGCACCCGCTCATCGAGCATTCCATCGAAAAGACGGTCAAGCAGGCCGCCGCATTCAAGCAGGCGGCCGCGGAACTCACTGGCGAACGGCTGGCGGAGTGGTATCAGCAGGAACTCGTCAACGCACCCAACCGCACGGCTGCCGGGAAGAAGTACTTCGTCCAGTACAATTCGAAGCTCGCCAACGCAAGGCGACCCGGGCGCGACGGCGAACACATGGCGATCGCACTCACGGCACACTGTCGGGAACTCGGAGCTGGGATTGCCTTGCCCGGGGAGGTTCTGACGGAGGAGAGCGAAGAGGGCACTCTGCGCTTCGTTCATCCGCTCGTGCCCTTGAAATCGGCTCAAGCCGACAAGGCCTTGGGGACCGAGGATCCGAACTACGGTGTCGATCGGGTCGACGCGATCGGAGTCGCACCCGAGGGTCGCCTGGCAGTCGTTGAAGTGCGCTTCCTGGCACCCGACGCGAATAGGGTCGGGGTTGGGGATACTCCGCTGCGTGCCCTTCTCGAGGGTTTGGCGAATTGCGCCATCGCTGAAGCGAATCGCAATGAACTGCGAAGCGAGATTGCGGCCGCCAGCGGTGTAACCGTTGCTGACGATTCCCCCGTTCTCGTGGTGCTCGGCAGTAGCCGGTACTGGGAACTCTGTCGGAAGAGAGAAGCGCAAAAGGGCGCCGCCTGGATCCGCGAGATGGAGCGGTTGGCCACCGAAATCGAGCGTGACATCGGTGTGACCGTGATGTTCCTTTCTCTTCGACTGACCGAGAACCCCGGATTCAGTTATCCCGATGGCTCACCGGTTCTGGATGCGCCTGCCCATCTGGCGACAGCTTGGGAGCGTGGTGCAGGGAAGCTGAAGCCCAAGCCCAAACCGCGAACGAAGAAGACGGACCCGGCTGAGATGATTGTCGAGGCTGATCTGTCTCGGCCCATTCGCCCGTATTCGATCAGCCAAGCCTTCCAGTCAGGAGACCGGATCGAGCACCCAACGCTTGGACTGGGTGTGGTCCAGGGGGGGAGCGGGCCCGGAAAAATCAAGGTGTTGTTTGGTGAGAAGACGAGCCTGTTGGTTCACGAACGACCCGTTGCGGGCAGTGGCTGACACGTTTGACTCACCCCACCACCGGGCCCCGGAATTCGAATGATACGAGTTTTCACTGCGGCGCTTGGGTGTCTATCCTGGGCTTTGGTCGCTGCTGCGGATGACTCGCTCCAGTCCGTTCCGGTGGCTGAAGGCAGAGTGGTTGTCTTCGACTACACGTTGCGTCTCGAAGACGGCACCGTCCATGACACCAGCGTAGGGCGCCAGCCCATGCGCATCACCCATGGTGCACGGCAGATCGAGCTGCCAGGACTCGAGAGTGCGCTGCTCGGCATGAGGGCGAACGAGTCCAAGAAGGTCGTTTTGGGCCCTGAAGAAGCCTACGGGAATCCCTCGCCGGCCAAGCTCCAAAAAGTCCCTCTGGCACAGATTCCCGCGGAGAACCGAAATCCTGGCGAGGTGATCGTCGCGCAGCCACCGGAGGGCCCCGCCATGTACGTGACGGTTCTGGAAGTGCGTGAGGAGGTGGTGATTGTCGATTTCAACCACCCGCTGGCGGGCCGCACCGTGACCTTCGAGATCGAAGTCGTTTCCGTCGAGTAGGAGGCGAGAGATCGGATCAGGATTCCTGGCCGAGCAGTGTTTCGATCTGTTGGACGATTTGAGCGTCACGTGGACTCGTGGAGGGTGAGAATTTGTGCACGACTCTTCCCTCGCGATCGACAAGGTACTTCTGAAAGTTCCACTGGACCTCGCCTCCGAGCGGCTCCGGTAGCGAGGTGAGATAGCGGTAGAGGGGGTGCTTCTCACGTCCCTTCACTCGGAGCTTTTCGAACATGGGGAATTCAACGCCGTAGGTCGATCGGCAAAAGTCGGCGATCTCGGCGTTCGTGCCGGGTTCCTGGCCTCTGAAATCGTTCGAGGGAAAGCCCAGCACCTCGAACCCCCGCTCGGTGTACTCCTCGTAGATTGCTTCCAATCCCTCGTACTGAGGGGTGTAACCACAGCGGCTGGCGACATTCACGATGAGTAGGACATGGCCATGAAAGTCGGAGAGTTTCTGGGGCTTGCCATCGATGCGGTTCATGGTGAAATCCAACACCCCTGCAGGTTCCGCTGATTTCGACGGGGCTCCGGGTTCGGCCGGGGAGGTTGCGGGCATGGCGATGCCGATGGTCAACATCACGACGCGTAGCCAGGTGGCATGGAGTTGCATGGTCCGATTATCTCCTCGTTTCGGGCTTGGGTCTCAGCGGCGCCAGCCGGCCGAGGTTTCGCCCCAAGAGTACGGGCGAATCCAAGCGTCGGGGGTCGTGGATCAGGAAGTCCGTGAAACCGTCTGATTCGAAGTCGCCGAACCGAATCCGGCCATCGGTGTCCAATCGGACACGTCCTGCGCGTTTCTTGTAGGGGGACTCCGATCCCCCGAGATAGATGTCCAGCTTCTCGCCACCTCCCGAGTCCAGGAAATCGCGACGGCCGTCTGCGTTGACGTCTGCGAGAAAGGTCGAGATGAATCCCCTGGGCCGGAAGGTTTCGAAGTCCATGGAGACGCTGACCTGTTTTTTGTACAGGGGTTGGGTCGCGAAGCCATCGCCTTCCGCCGGTGCGTGGATCCGGACCTCGGCGTCGAGGCTGCGCGTAATCAGTAGTTCGACGATTTCGAGTACGTTCATGGGGATACGTACCGTCAGAAGTTCAGGCTTTTCGTCGCCATCGAGGTCGAGGAGTTGCTGTGTGGCGAAGCCACCACTGGTCCGGAAGATCTGGTCCGGAGAGTCGAGAGCCCAGGAGCCCTCTCGGTTCAGGAAGACGCGGCTGCGTGTTTCCGCTCGAAATACCCCGCCCGTGGAATCCACGACCAGCAGGTCGACGAGGCCATCGGCGTTGAAATCTTCAGCGTCTACATGAACACTGCCGGTGCCGCGTATGTGATCCCCCTCGGCAATCGTGTGCAACGGAATGCTGTGATCCGCATGGCTCGGAAACGAGCCGTCTGGTTGCTGTAGAAAAATTCGCAACTCGTGGCGGGTCGATGCGATGAGGTCGTTGCGGCCGTCTCCGTCGAAATCCCCGGAGTCCATTCGAGCGGCGTCGAAATAGATCTGGCCCTGACTCTCACTGATCATGGGGCCCGGGCGTGGCGGCAAGAAGTAGTTGGCGCGTTGTCCAACATCGAGACGACCCAGGACGTCGCCCGACGGTGTGAGGAGGATCGATTCCCCCAGGCCCGATATGACCAGGGTGGGGTCATCGCCCAGGTCGTAGTGGACCATCTGAAGTCGGTCCAGACCGCGCTCGTCCTGGGACAACGCCAATGTCGGGTCGCCCGGGATGGTGATCTCCCGCATCGAGAGTTCACGTCCTGGGAAGGAGATGATGTGGAGGCCCCGGCGGTGTAAAAGCAGCACCTCTTGTCGAACGATCCCCGGAGCCTTGGTCAGATCATAGGCGGTGGCGTCTTCGGGCAGCGGACCGGTCCAGTCGGGTTCATCGGGGATCGAACCGTCTTCGGCCTGAAAGTAGACCCGCATCTCGCGCTTTTCGGTGGGAGGGATTCCATCGAAAGACACTGTGAACAGGTCGGATCGTGAATCTCCATCGAGGTCGACGATCTCTGCGAGAACGATTCGACCCGCCCCGGGGACCTCTTCGATCGCGAAGGGAGCATCGTCACCGCCAGCTGCCCAAGCCAAGAGCCCCAGCGTCAGGACAGGTGATGCGATTGCAGCGGCAATTCTCAAGGGCTTCATCTCTCAACCGGGCAGGCGGCGATGGCCCCTGCTTCATCAACGAACGATAGCTCCAATGCACGAGGGATTGGGATTCCAGTCACCCGTCGCCAGGAGATCCAGAACCCTGCATCCAGCAGGCATTTCTGGGCATAATGGGTCCAGGAATGGTATTCATGCCTGCTCCCCGAAGAGGCTCCGGGTCGAAGATTCGGACTCAGGCTCGGGGGGTAGTTCTCATCGGGAGGCGCATCACTTCATGTCCGACTCACTCGAGGGTTTCCGGTTTGTCTCGGCCGATTCGCATGTCAACGAGCCGGTAGAGCTATTTCCCGAGCGTATGCCAGCAGCGCTTCGCGCTCGGGCCCCCCATACCGAGGTAATCGACGGGGTCCCCCAACTGGTCGTCGAGGGCATGCGCCCGCGCAAGATGCCCAAGGGCCTGGAAGAGCGCGATGACGCCGAAATCGATCGCGCCCAAGCCGGTGGCTGGGACCCCCAGGTGAGGATTCGAGACCAGGATAGTGATGGCATCTCGGCTGAAGTCGTCTTTCCGACGCTTTCCCTGCAGTCGAGCTTTTCGACGCCGGACCCCGAGCTACAGATGGCCCTGGCTCGTGCTTACAACGATTGGGGGGCGGAGATCTTTGGCCCGCATCCCGATCGCTTCGCTGTCGCTGGGATTGTTCCTATGATCGATATTGACCAGGCCTGCGATGAGGCAAAGCGCTGCCTCGATCTCGGCCTGAGGACACTGTTTCTGCCTATCCAGGTCCCCGAGCGACCCTACAATGACCCCGCCTACGATCCCTTCTGGGACCTTGCCAGCGAAGCGGGGGTTCCCCTGACCTTCCATTGCGGAACGGGCCATGAGCCACGAGTGGTGCGCGGTCCGGGAGGGGCCATCATCAACTATCTACTCGGGGCCCAGGCCGATGGCCCTCACTTGATCATGCATCTAGCGGCTTCCGGGGTGCTCGATCGATTTCCCAAACTCGACGTCATCACGGTCGAGACGGGAAGCGCGTGGCTCGCCTGGGTGATGACCCAGATGGACGAAATCGCCGAGAAACACCACATGTGGGTCCGCCCGAAGCTTTCCATGAAGCCCAGTGAGTTCGTGAAGCGGCAGGTCCATGTCACTTTTCAAAACGACCCGGTGGGGATACATAACCGTGTGTTTACCGGTGTAGAGCCTCTGCTCTGGGGAAGTGATTACCCTCACCCGGAAGGGACGTGGCCCAATTCACGTCGCATCTGTGAAGAGCAATTGAAGGGCGTCCCGGAGGAAGACAAGAGGGCCATTCTGGGAGGAACGACGGCTCGAATCTTCGGCTTCGATCACTGATCCTCGGTCGTCAAGTCCCCGGGAATCCCCACTGCGTCGCGCGCGCCATGAGCGGCAATTAGGGCAAACAGGCTCATCCCTAGGCCTTTTACCCGATTGCAGATCATCCCCTTCCTCTCGAAAGTCGAGGGGATGAAACGAGCGACTTCAATTGCAGCTGGATCGGTAGAAGAGAAGACGCGCGATCCGCAATGGGATCGATTTGCGTTGGAGGGTTCTGTTTCAGCGGGTTCCCGTCCATCAATGGATTCGCTGCAATTCGCTTCGTTTCCGCGAACTGGAATCGATGAATCCATTGACAGCTGCTTGGGTGTCGCCATTCCAGACCGTCCGGCACGCTACCGTGGTCGCGCCGCCTCGAAGCGACTCTCGGGTGCCCCTCCCCGAGGACTCGAACCCGGCAAGCTGGTGGGCGAACTCGCGGCTCGGATCGAGTTGAACTCGAGGGCGCTGGCTACGCATGCCCCGGATCTGGGTTGGAGGTCCATCGCTTCCATCCGTGACACCGCGGATCACATGATTCCGCTTGCGGCGGCGGTTCTTCGCTGTGCATCGAATCAATGGATGGTGCTGCAGGGGGCCGACGATGGCTCCTTCGATGGCGAGGCTCCTCTTATCCTCGCCGAGCGGTGTTCAGAACGATCATGGAAACTGATCGTGCTCGGGCGCGAAGAAGAGACTCCAATCGTGCCAGCCATGAGAATCCTCGAGTTCGGCTTGGTCCTTCGTCAGCTGAGTCTTTCGACGGTCCGTCATTTCGAATCGTCGGTGACCCGTGAATTGTGCGAATCGCACGCCATCGATCTTCGGGTGTTGGCAGAGCGCGGAACCTACGTGGGCTATTCGTTCGAGTGGCTCGCGGAGGCCATCAGCTTGGGGTTGGAGAATCTGTGCGCCCTTCCAGGCCAGATCGCTCCGCGGATGACCTATGGCTTCGAGGTGCTGCCCGCGAATTATTCAGTGAGAGGTGGAGACCGCGAGATCATGTCGTTCCTCGAACGGCGCACTCCGATATACGCTGGAACCTCTCCCGCCCCGGGTGTCGACGTAGGGAAATCGTCCTCGGAATGCTGGCCTTCGACACGAGAGCCCTCGGCTTCGAGGGTCTCCACTCGGGACTCCTTGCCCCACGCGATTTCGCGACCCCTGGGGGTTGGGGACTGGGTGAGCCACGTCAGTTGCGCGAAATGGGGAGACGGGCGGATCGTTGCTCTAGGCATCGGGTCGAACGTCCGGGTCGACTTCGGTGCCGCTGGTTCGAGAACGATCCGCAGTGAATTCCTTCGCCACCTTTCCCGGGGCTCTCAGGGAGTGTCCACCCGGCATCGAGATCCATCGCAGCCCATCGAATCAGGCTGGACGAGTCTCTGGAATGCTCCTGCCGATGCGCAGACTCTGCTTCGCCTGCGAGTAAGCCCCGAGCAGGCGATTCACAGAATTTCGAGTATTCCCCATGCGAGTTTCCGCAGTGGAATTCAACGGCACTGGCAGGTGGATCCGTCGGGGTTGGTCAGGGCTCAGAGCATTTGTTGGCTCTACTGCTGGGGCAAGACGGGTCAGAGCAGTTCCGAAGTTGCGAGGAATGCTCGCAGCGTCTTCGGAAAAATATTCAATCGCTCTTTTCAATGGATCGATGCGCGAGTCCCCCATGAATGGGCGCAGCGCGCCAGGTACATGGAAGCCAGTGGAGAGTTCGAATTGCTGAACTGGCTGGCAAGAGATGTCTAGGCGGTCGGGGTCAGACTGGCCGAGTGTCCCAACGAGTTTTGGGATCGCGACAAATGGGGATTGCTCTACGGGCTGGAGCCAGCGCTGGATCGGTCAACCGAGCGCAGTTTTTCTACGACTTCATCTGGCAGTGGAGTGGGTTCACGGACGCGTCCCGTCAGGCCCGCTTCTCCCATGACATGGCGGCGAATCGCCGACAACACACGAGCCTGTTCTTCGTCGGTGTCCGCGTAGCGAAGGACAATTTCCATGGTGCGTCGTGAGTGGTCCTCGTCTTCGGTCAGATGGACGATGAAGAACTCGAGCACTTCCTCCGGGAGTTGAAATTCTTCGCGCAAGCGCTCGAGGATGAGTTCGAAGAATGCAGGTGCGTAGAACTCGGCACCCAGGCCAAAGCCGGCGAACTCCTCGAGCCAGGTCTCCTTCTCGACGATTTCCTGTCGGCCACGAGATTGGGGATTGGCGAGTCGCTTCTGGTGGCGCTCCTCGAGATCGGAGTGTTCTACCCCGAAATGGTGGGGGAGCCGCGCCGAGAGTTCGGGATGGGACCGCCCCGGCTGTCCCCTGCCTTCCTCTTCCCAGAGGTTCTCTGCGATGAACTTACGAGCTTCGAGATGAGGGCACTTGGCATAGGTCCGAGCGAGAAGAACGCCAACATCTTTGATGTAGAAGCGAGAGCACCATTGTTCGAGGTGTTCTCGGCTCTGAACCCGGCCGTCGAGGAGCGGATGGTAGAAGGCCAGTGCGTAGGGCCAGAGTTCGTCGAGGAGTTCTCGGATCTTCGTTTCGAAGGCCAATGAGCTCAGCGCCATCTATTTTCTCCTGAGTGGTGTTGAATTCGACAATGGTCATGCGAGATCGAAGCGGACAGGCAACGATTCGATTCGTCTCAGATTTGCAAAGGGCACCCAGCGGGGGGTCTCGATCATCAGGTCGACTTCGCGAAACATCGCGAAGAAGGTCGGGATGACCTCTTGAATCTCCGCGCGGGCCAGGGCTGCTCCGAGGCAGTGGTGAACTCCCCACCCAAAGCTGAATGACCTTGGTCCGCTGCGTGAAATGTCGAAGAGATCCGGGTTGGCAAAAACCTCGGGATCGCGGTTGGCGGCGAGGATTGAGAGGAAAAAGGGCTGGCCGGCGGGAAGCGTGATATCCGCGACCACGAGATCCTTGGAACATTCTCTGGAAAGCACCGGAACGATGGGTTCACAACGGAGGACCTCTTCGCCCGCGCTCTGAGCGAGGGATGGTTTTTCGATCAAACGTTGCAGTTGGTCGGGATTTTGTAGGAGGAGGGCAATTGCGACGGTGAGCATGCTCCGAGAACTGTCGTGCCCCCCGAAGATCAGATTGATGACCAGTACGAGCAGGTCCTGGTCGCTGAAGCGGTCATCCATTTCGTCGGACGTTCGAATCAGGGCGCTCAACAAATCGTCACGAGGCGCACGTCGTCGCTGACGCAAAAGGTCCAGTACATCGCCACTCAAGTTCGTCGCGGCCCTTTCACCGGCCTCGCGAATTTCCGGCGTCATCACCGACGACAACGCCTGACCCAGTTGCGTCGACCAGCGCGAGAAGTCGGCGTGATGCTCCGGGGGAACTCCCAGGATCTCGCAGATCAGACGGATAGGGAGTTCGTGGGCGAGGTCCTGGAGGATGTCCATTTCGCCGTGGTCGGCGCGGCGCATCACCAACTCCCGCGTCATGGTTCGAATGTGGTTTCGTTGGGCATCCACGGTGCGCGGCGTAAATGCCCGGGAGACGAGACCCCGGAGCCTCGTGTGGCCGGGTCCATTGAGGTTCGTGAGCATGAGGCGCCACCAGTCGACGAGTGGACCGCTTTCGACGTAGCGCTCGATGAACGCCAGGGCGTTACTCTCCACGAGTGGTTCGGAGGCCAGCCTTTCCAGGTCGGCGTAGCGAAGAACCACCGGTTCTCCCGTGGAGGCAACCGCCATCGGGTGTCGCCGCCTAGCCTCACGCAGGATCGAGTGAGGGTCCTGCCAGTAGCTGGCGTCCGTCACGTCAATGACGCTGAGTTCAGAATTTTCCGCCCAAGCAGTGCTCACGGGTAACTCCGGTCCCGAGAATCTCATGCGCCCACGTGGATTTCAACGCGCTGGATCCACAGCCAGAGTGAGTTGGCGTGTGAGACCCCTTGAAGGCTCGAACCCGAGATAATGCCGTTGACCTCGGCCCGTCGGAACATCAGGATGAGTGCAAGGGTACCGTGACGGGTTCACCATGCCGTGCCGAAAACCCAGAGGAGAGTCTCCGTGACCGCCCCCACCAGTCGACTCGAGGATTTCAATCCCTTCGACCCCGAGTTGATCGTTGCCCCCTACGAGTACTACGCGAGGCTGCGTGCCGAAGCTCCGGTTTATCTCGATTCGCGTTCGGGCATCTACCAAGTCGCATCCTACGAGCACGTTGCCGAGGCTCTCAAGAAGCCGGAGATCTTCTCGAATCGATTTGGTGTCGCGATGGGGGGAAGCTCTCGTGGCTTGCCGTCTGAGGTACAGGAAATCGCAAAGGATGGCTGGCCTCCTGTCGATACCATGTTGACTGCGGACCCCCCGGAGCAAAAGCGTTTCCGTTCGTTGGTGAATCGAGCCTTTACTCCCCGCCGTGTCAACGGCCTGGCTTCTGCGATTGAGGGGCTCTGCGACGAGTTGATCGATGACTTCATCGACGACGGAACGGTCGAGGTGAGGTCGCACTATGGGGTCCCAGTTCCCCTCACGGTCATCGCCGGCCAATTGGGAGTGCCTCGCGAAGACCTTGCGAGCTTCAAGCGCTGGTCGGACGGATTCGTTGCGCAGTTGGGGGGGATGGCCAGTCTTGACGAGCAGGTCGAGGCGGCTCGATTGATCGTCGAATTTCAGAAATATTTCGCATCGATTCTGGAAGATCGGAAGCAGAATCCAAGAGACGACATCCTTTCGGATGTCGTAAACGCGGAGGTTGAAGGCGAGCGCTCTCTCGACACCGCAGAATGTCTCTCTATTCTCCAGCAACTTCTGGTGGCTGGGAATGAAACGACGGCTTCTTCGATTACCGAGGGAGTGCTGCTCTTGTCACAGCATCCCGAGGCGCGGGATCAACTCGCCAGGCAACCGGATTTGATTCCTAACTTCGTCGAGGAAGTGCTGCGCCTGGCGACACCCACGGCGAACATGTGGCGTGTGGTCAAGTGCGATACTCGACTCGGTGGGGTCGACATTCCGGCGGGATCCATGGCCATGCTGCGCTTCGCATCGGCCAATCGCGATGAAGCTGTCTTTCGAGATCCCGATCGCTTTGACATCACGCGGGAGAATGCCTCGGATCACGTTGCCTTTGGTTTGGGGATCCACTTCTGTTTGGGCGCCATGCTCGCTCGTAAGGAGATGCAAGTTGCATTCGAGCGACTGTTGGCGCGAATCGGGAACTTTCGTCTGTCCACCCAGCAGAGCGAGTTGATTTACGAGCCCAACATCCTGCTCCGAGGGCTCATGGAACTCCACATCGATTTCGACACCCCATGAATGCAATTATCCGGAGGATTCGAATCCGGTTTCGGAGGTAGGGAAGATGGATCTGGGCCTAGCGGGAAAAAAAGCAATCGTAACGGGAGCCAGCCGAGGAATAGGGCGTGCCATCGCCCAAACTCTGGCAGAGGAGGGCGCAGACGTTTCAATTTGCGCTCGTGGTCAAAAGGATCTCGATGACGCAGCTTCCGAAATCGAAAAGAGTGGTAGTCGTGTCATTGCCACAGCTCTGGATGTCTCGGACGGTCCGGCACTGCGGGCCTGGGTGGGGGACTCGGTCGAGCAACTCGGGGGCCTCGATATCATCGTGAGCAACACCACGGGTGGTGGAGGTCCAGACGAAGAGGGCTGGAAGTCCATCTTCGAGGTCGACCTGATGGGAGCGGTGCGTTGTTTTGAGGCGGGTCTACCCGCTCTTCAGGAATCGGATGCCGCCAGCGTACTCTTCATTGCATCCACCGCAGCTGTGGAAACGTTCATGGGACCCATGCCGTACAACTCCCTCAAGGCGGCGCTCGTGGTTCACTCCAACGGTCTCTCCCAGGCATTCGGCCCATCTGGGGTCCGCGTGAATACCATATGCCCGGGGCCGATCTACTTCGAGGGAGGGTCGTGGCAGATGATTGAAAAGAATATGCCTCAGATGTACGAGCAGGCGGTCGCCGACCATCCGAGCGGTCGCATGGGTAGTCCGGATGATGTGGCGAGAGCAGCGGCGTTTCTCGTCAGCCCTGCTGCCGCCCATGTCACAGGGGTCAATCTGGTGGTAGACGGTGGATTCACCAAGCGAGTGAATTTCTGACACCCGATTTCCTTCTGACTGGGCGGTCGAACACAGGAGTGCATGTGTCGAAGGAAACGGTGGCACCGAAACCTTTCCGCTTCGCGGTCCAATCCTTCAGTGCGAGTTCTGCCCAGCAGTGGAACGAGCGCGCTTTGCAGGTCGAGGAACTCGGGTATTCGGCGCTTCACCTGGCCGACCACATCATCGGCCCCGGACCAGCCCTCGAGCGCACTCGGCATCCGCTCCAAGAGCTGGCGGCTGTTCCCGCCATGGCTGCCGCCGCTGCCGCGACCACCACTTTAAAAATCGGTAGCCGTGTGTTCTGCATCGACTATCGCCATCCCGCCGTACTCGCCAAGGAGGCCGCGACTCTGGATCTATTGTCCGATGGACGTCTCGAACTCGGTCTCGGCGCTGGCTGGCTGCGCGATGAGTACGCGGCGATCGGTCTGGAATTCGATCCGGCGCCCAAGAGGATCGATCGATTGATTGAGGTGGTGGATTTTCTGGAAGCTCACATGAGCGAGGGTCAGCTCGAGTTTGCCGGTGAACACGTGGTCGCCCGGGAATACGAGGGAGTCCCCCAACCCGTCCAGAAACCGCGTCCTCCCATCATGATCGGCGGTGGGAGTCCTCGGGTCTTGAGGCTGGCCGGAGAGCGAGCTGACATCGTCAGTTTCAACTTCAATAATCGCTCGGGGGTGATCGGTCCGGACGGCGTCGCGCTATCGACCGCGCAGGAGACGGAGCGAAAGGTGGGTTGGGTGCGCGAGGGGGCGGGCGAGCGTTTCGTTGATTTGGAACTCGAGATTGGCGCCTACTTCAGCATTGTGACCAACGCTGCCGCTGCCACTGCCGAGGGTATGGGATCTGCCATGGGGCTCACCCGGGAACAGATGCTGGAATTTCCTCACGCTTTGATCGGTAGTGTGGACGGGATCTGTGAGGAGCTCGAGCGAAGGCGCGAGATCTATGGAATCTCCTACGTGACCATCGGGGATGATGCGTTGGAGGCCTTTGCGCCAGTGGTCGCCAGGTTGGCGGGCCACTGAGGCCGTTGCGGAAAAGGGAGAGAACGGTGGAGCAGTCGGATCTGGCAGCAGAACTCGGGATTCGCACACTGGTGGCGCGGTACGCCGAGGCGGTGACCCGAAACGATGGAAACGCTTTCGGCGCAACCTGGGCTGAGAATGGTGAGTGGCGAATCCTGGGGAGAATCGTGACGGGTCGAGAGCAGGTCGTCGAGCACTGGCGACACCTGGTTTCTACCTTCTCGTTCGTGAGTCAGATTGCCCATGGTGGGATCATCGAGGTCAGCGGAGCCGAGGCCACCGGGCGCTGGACGATCACGGAATATCTTCGGCAAACCGATGGAACGCCGGTGATGAATCTGGGGATGTACCAGGACCAATACGCATGTGTGGGAGACGACTGGTTCTTTTTCCGCCGGCGTTTCGAGCCCTTGTATCTGGGGCCTCCCGATTTCAGTGCGGCGCCGATTCCCCTGCCCGATGATTTCTGAACGAGCTTGCACCTGATCAGGAGACCGAAATGATACTCATCGCTGGAACTGTCGACGTGAACCCGGAGCAGCGAGATGCCGCCATCGAAGCGGCCCGGCTTCTCATGGAGGAGACGCGCTCCCAGGCGGGATGCGTCGATTATGTGTGGTGTGCGGATCCAACCAACGCTGCCCGGATCTATGTTTACGAGCGCTGGGACGACCAGGAATCACTGGCCGCCCACCTGAATGGTCCCTATTACAAGGCGATGCTCAAAACGATCGGTGACCACGAAGTGCGCGGGATCGATGTATCGAAATTCCGCTGTGATCTCTCGGAGCCTGTCTACGATCCTGAAGGCAAGCCTCGGGCGGATTTCTTCACTGCCTGAGATCCTTGTGCTCAGGTCTTGGCGCGTGCGATGACTCCCACCGAAGCCTCGAATCCACCGTCGATCGCGATGCATTGACCGTTGACGTAGCGCGACAGGTCCGAGGCTAGAAAGATCACCGCTCCGGCCATGTCCTCGGGGTGTGCCAACCTTCTTAGCGGGTTTACGGCGGCAGTGGTTTCGAGTGCACGCGCTGCGGTGGTGTCGTCGACCGCCCGTGTGAGCGTGGTACCCGGTGCGATGGCGTTGGTTCGAATGCCCAGGGGTCCGAGTTCTACGGCCATGGTTCGCGTCAGTTGAATGACACCGGCCTTGGCAGCTCCGTAGGCGTTGACACCTCGTACCGCGCGAATTCCCCCCAGTGAACTGACGTTGATGATCGAGCCTCCGGTCTTACGCTCCAACATCGAGCGTGCCTCGATCTGGCCGCAGCGAAAGACGGCGCCAAGATTGAGGTCGAGCATGTCCTCGATGAATTCTGGAGTCGCGTCCAGGAAGCGGCTGCGCTTGTGTTCGAGCATGCCGCCGGCATTGTTGACGCAGATGTCGAGGCCCCCCAAGGACTCGACGGTGGCATCCACCATGCGCTGGGCGTCATCGGACTGTCTGACATCGGCTCCAATGGCGATGGCGTGATCGCCCGCTGAGGTGATCTCGTCGGCGACCGATCGCGCGGCCTCAGCGTCGATGTCGACCACAGCCACACGCACACCCAGGCTCGCCAGAGCGAGTGCGCATACGCGCCCGATTCCGTTGCCGGCACCCGAAACGAGCGCAGTTCGGCCATCCAGCCCCAGGATCGAATGCTCGGAGTCTTCTCTGTCCACCTCTCGACGCTAAAGGGTTGGACGGGGTGGGTCAACCAGACCTGGGGGCGGTTGACGGTCAAAAGGTGCCGCAGGGCGACTGTAGTCGTTCCGCCGTTGTATGTTGGTTCTATGAATCGTATCCGAGGCTTGCATGGGGCCGATTTGGACCCGTCTCACGGGGGCGTGGTTTGAGTCGAGACGTTGGAGCCTCCGCCATGCCCGGAACATCTATGAGTCGCATCAGTCGCCGATTCGGCTGGGCGTTGCTCGGGCTTGCACTTTCGATGGGGGTGTCTTTGCGCTGGCGCGTTCTCGACGCACCTCTGCAACGCGACGAAGGGGAATACGCCTACGCGGGTCAACTTCTGCTCAATGGAATTCCACCCTACGAGCAGGTCTACAACCTGAAGTTCCCAGGCATCTATGCCGCGTATGCGGGCGTCATGGCGATCTTCGGGGAGACAGTTCGAGGGATTCACAGCGGGCTGTCTTGGATCAACGCTGCCACGATTCTGGCGGTTTTTTTCCTGGCGCGTCGCAGCCTAGGGGATCTGGCCGCGGGGGTGTCGGCAATTGTTTTTGCGACTTTGTCACTCGGGCCGGCGCTGCAGGGAGCTTACGCGAACGCGGAGCATTTCGTGTTGTTGCCCGCGGTCACCGGGCTTGTCGTGCTGATGCGAGCCCTCGAGGGCTGGCGCATCGCAGCATTCCCGATCGCGGGGGTGCTCCTGGGAACGGGCGTGACGATGAAACAACAGGGGGCAGCCTTCGTTTTGTTGGCCCTGGTGTTGGTTGCACTGGATGCTCGCGCCAGACAAATGTCCCTGGTGACCTGGGGACGCGGCACAGGTGCTCTGTTGCTCGGCGTGTCCACACCACTATTGCTGGCAGCGGGCATCCTGGCTGCGGCAGGGGTCTTGCCCAGTTTTTGGTACTGGGCGGTGAGTTACGCCTGGACCTACACCGGACACATGAGTCTGGAAGGCTCATGGATGCTGTTGAAAATCTTTGGTGGAGCCGTCGCCGCTGGATCGCCCTGGCTTTGGGTCCTGGCTGGAGCCGGTTGCAGTGCTCTGATCTGGGATGAGCGCGTTCGGGGCCAGACCCGCTTCCTGCTTCCCACGCTCCTATTTTCTCTGCTGGCCGTGGCCCCGGGGCTCAATTTCCGTCCCCACTACTTCGTGCTCGCGCTTCCCGCGTTCTCTCTGTTGGCTGGAGCCTTTTGTCTCGCTGTGGAGCGGTGGATGGGAAAAAACGCAGGAACTCTCGCGGGAGCATTGACGGCGGTTTTGATTGCGCTCGCGTGTGTAGGAGGAACACTGGCGTCTCAGCGTCAGGCGATGTTTGAACTCACACCAGTGGATCTTACGCGTGTGAGTTATGGGCCTCGAAACCCCTTCGCGGAATCTCTTCGGATTGCATCATTTATTGGATCCCTGGCCGATCCAGGCGACAGCATTGCGGTATTCGGCTCGGAACCACAGATCTGTTTCTATTCAGAACTTCGATGCGCGACTGGACACATATACATGTATCCACTGATGGAGAATCACGACGCTGCGATCGAGATGCAGAGGGAGATGATTCGAGAGTTGGAGGAACGTGATCCCGCCTGGTTTGTCTATGTGAGTCCAGTCGAGAGCTGGCTCGACTCCTCTTCGCTCAAGAACATTCGAATGCACGACAGCGATGTTTTGGCATGGCTGGAGCTCCGAAAGGCTGGCCTCGACCGTGTCTTTGTCGTCGAGTTGAGTCCCGAGGGAGCGCGTTTTCACGCGGGTCCTGCTCTCGTCGCCCGGCGTCGCTTCGGTGGGCCAATCGTCGAAGTGTATCGGCGCCGGGAAGCTCCGACTCGGGTGGAGTGATCTGAAGAAGCTCTCGAGTCTTTTGTAGCGGATGCTGGACTCCGCTGAGCCGCGTAGAATGCGCAGCCGGAAGGGAGGCGAGAGACCGTGGAGGAGGAGACACGGGAACTGCGAGATCGAGTCCGGGCGTTCGTCCTGGCTCAGCTGTTCGATGCGCAGCCGATCGAGGGACAGGGAGCCTGACCTTCATTGCAACGGGGAAGCTGCCCCAGGATGGACTCGATTCGCCCTGAACACCTGATGTCCTTCGTGGCATGATGTTGCCGTGAGGGTCGGTGTCTTCGTCAGCGAGACCTGGGGAGAGCCTTCGGACCTCGAGCAGGTTCGAGTGCGTGCAAGACAGGCGGAGCAGATGGGGTTCGACGGAGCCTGGGTGCCTTACCTGCCCTGGAGCCTCGACGCATTGGTTGCACTGCAGGCGGCGGGTGCGGTTACCCAGCGGTTGGAACTCGGGAGCGCGGTGATTCCCACCTATCTCTTCCATCCCCTGGCCCTGGCCCGCCAGGCCCACTCTCTTCGCGGCGAGTTGGGAGGCCGGCTGACTCTCGGTGTCGGCTGTTCCCAGCAGGTCGTCATCGAGACCATGCACGGTATTCCTTTCGAGCGTCCGGCTCGCCAGGTGCGGGAGTATGTCGAAGTTCTTCGCGCATCGATGGCGGGAACCGGACAGGTGAATCATGAAGGTCAGGTGTTCCGCGTCCATGCCATGTTCGGCACTCCGGGGGCGTCGGTAATGCCAATCCTGGTGGGAGCCCTCGGCTCCATGATGTTGCGTGTGGCTGGCGAGGTGGCGGATGGAACCATTGCGACCTGGTGCGACGAGGCGGCGATCGAGCGAGTGATCGGCCCCGAAATTCGCCAGGCGGCCTCAGCGGCCGGACGCCCTGAACCCAGGGTCGGGACGGTGCTCCCCGTTCTCGTCACCGACGATGTGGAGGGATGTCGCGAAGCGCTGGCCTCTCACTTTTCCACCTACGACGCGATTCCCCGCTATCAACGAATGATTTCACTGGGTGACTGCGACACCGCCGCGCAGGTATGTGTCGTCGGCAATGAACGCCACGTTCGCGAGCGAATTCGCTCGTTCGAATCTGCAGGCCTCACCGATCTTTTGGCGGCGCCTTTCGTCATAGGGGACGATGAAGAAGCATGCAGACTGCGCACCCTCGAGTGCCTGGCGGCGCTCTGAGTCGTATTTTCGCTAGTAACGCTCGCCCGCCATGATGCCCCCGTCCACACGAAAGGCCGCACCGCGGACGTAATCGGATTCGTCGCTTGCAAGGTAGAGCGCCATACGCGCTACTTCTTCCGGAGCGCCCATCCGCCCAGCCGGCGTGGAAGCGAAGAAGGCCTCGCTGTCTATTTCCTCGAAGCCCTCCATGTCCCCGTCTCCCATTTCGGTGTCGATTCCGCCGGGATGGATGGAGTTGACCCGAATTCCCTGGGGTCCTAGTTCCAGGGCCGCGGTCTGTGTCATGCCCGTCACGGCGAATTTGCTGGCCACATAGGCACTCAGGCCAGCCGCGCCTTCCAGGCCCTGGGTGGACGAGATGTTGACGATCGAGCCCCTGCCGGCTTTGGCCATGACGGGTGCCACGCTGCGCATTCCGAGAAAGCAACCGAGCTGGTTGGTATTGACTACGTCGAGATAGTCGCCGAGCGAGGTGTCGATGAGGGGGCTGATGTGGATGATGCCCGCGTTGTTGACCAGTGCGTCGATCCTCCCGAAACGTTCGGCTGCCGCGTCCACGAATTGGCGCCAACTTTCTTCTTCGCGCACGTCGTGGTGGAGATAGGCTGCATCGCACCCGATGTCTTTTGCGACGCGCTCACCGAGTTCATCACGTAGATCGCCGAACAAGACCCGCGCGCCCTCGGCCGTGAACACGCGCACCACTGCTTCTCCGATTCCCCGCGCACCGCCGGTCACCAGAGCGACTTTTCCCGCCAGTCGATTGGCGGGTTTCGCATCGCTCGTTTCGCTCATTCGATCCTCCAGGGTTGCATGAGGTGGCCACCGAACCGATTCAAGACGATTCACATTTGCTACATGAATGAGGGGCGTTCACCGATGACCTTGTCGTTGCGCAGGCCATCGATTTCCTCGCGACTCAGTTCGAGCAGCTCGCTTAATACCTCTTCGTTGTGTTGGCCAAGCGTGTGGGCGGGCCCGGGGATGGGCAGGTATTGACCCGAGAAGCGGGCAGGGAAGCACGGGTAGCCGAGCTCTCCCACGATCGGATGCTCTCTCGTCACGAAGAAACCTCGCTCCTCGAGATGTGGGTGCGGACGGAGT
Organism: Myxococcota bacterium; assembly: GCA_022447545.1. Taxonomy (GTDB): domain Bacteria; phylum Myxococcota_A; class UBA9160; order UBA9160; family SMWR01; genus JAKVBI01. Next base: position 70,296 of record JAKVBI010000001.1, on the reverse strand, counting down.
TCACGCGCGTTGCGGAGGAGCCCTGCGGGAATTCCCTCGGCCACCAGTTGCTCTACCGTATCAGCGGCGCGGGTTTCCGCGAACCAAAGTTCCAGCTCTCGATCGAGGCGATCGTGGGCGGCGCGCCTGCCCGCTGCGTGAGCGAGCGCTTCGTCCTGGCTCCACTCTGGCTGCCCCAGGAGTTGCACCAAGCTCTCCCACTGCTTGTCGTTCTCGATGGAAACCGCCAGGTGTTCACCTTCCGCGCACGTATAGATGCCTTGAGGCGCAGCACCGGGACCTCGGTTGGCGGCACGCTCCAGCAATTGTTGGTAGGCGGTCCACTCGGCCAGCTGCTCGGCGGCCGCGTTGAGCCCCACTTCCACCAGAGGGATTTCGACCAGCTGTCCACCCCCGCCCGAGCGCCGAACCTCCAAGGCTGCCAGGGTGGCAAAGACTGCGGTCATACCACCCAGGGGATCGCAGCTTCCCCGCGGCACCAGCGGCGAGCGGTCGGGGAAGCCGGTCGTCCATGCCAGGCCCGTGGCCTGTTCGATCGTCATCGCGAAGCCCACACGGTCGCGCCAGGGTCCGTCGAGACCAAAGGCCGGCATGCGGAGCATGATGGTTTCGGGATTCAAGTCATGCACGGTCTCCCAGCCCAGTCCGAAACGTTCGATCACTCGGGGGGAGAAGTTTTCGACGACGATGTCGGCTTTCTCCACCAGGCGTTTTGCCAGTTTCAGACCGGCTTCGCTCTCGAGGTCGAGGGTGATGCCACGCTTACCGATGTTGGCACCGTGGAAGACTGGGGACATTTCCCACAGGGTTTGCCCCGGCTTGGGGGTGATTCCGCCGGCGAACCGCATTCCGTCGGGTCGTTGAATCGATTCGATCTTGACGACATCGGCACCCAGGGCGGCCAGGTAGGAGGTGGCTACTGGGCCCGCCCAGAACGCGCTGAAGTCGGCGACGAAGATCCCTTCCAAGGGCTTCGGGGTCCCAGAGGCCGCAGGCAACGGGTTCGACGAAGCAGTCGGTGCCGAATCGATTCCAGAAGCCTGCTTGCGAGCCTCATGGGTGTGCTGCCCGAGCCGTGGGGCCGGCTCGAAGGCGCGCGGTTCTCCTACGCCGAGTCGGTAGGGGACGCGTGGCTGGGAGAATCCAGCCGGGTTCTCGGTGAAGACTTTCCGGGCGCGGAAGTGGTCGGTCTTCAACAGTGTGCTGCCGTTGCCCACGGGGGCCACGGGCACCCTCATCATTTCGGCTTTCTCGAGGACCTCCTCGACGCTGTGCTCGCGGGTCCAGGCGTGGACGGCCTCGAGGATCCGATCCATCTGTTCGAAGCGCAGGTGTGCGGCAAGCAGGTTCTCATCCTCGCCCATCTCCGGCTGCTCGATCATCAGGCTGAAGTCTTTCCACTGCTGACCCGTGATGAGCGAGAATCCCACCCATCCGTCAGCAGCAGGTTCGACCGAAGGCACCTCGACGTTGCGTGCGAGGGGGACCCCCGGTTCGAGCTGAGCGTGGATGTACTGGAAAGTCTGGAAGCTGATCAGCATTGCTTCGAAGGTCGAAGTGTCGACATGCCGTCCCAGGCCTGTTTGCCTGGACCAAAGGACAGCGGACAATGCGCTCACGGCTCCGAAGGTTCCTGCCACGTATTCGCCAATGCGTCCACCCGCTGCTACGGGAGGACGATCCAGATAACCGCGAAAGGCCGTCGAGCCAGCTTCGGCCTGAAGTGTGAATTCATTGGCGGGTCGCTTGGACCAGGGGCCATCCTGGCCGAAGGGAGTCACCGACAGCAGTGAAATGCCCGGGTTGCTTTGCGCCAATGCCTGGTAGCCGAGTCCGCGAGCATCGAGTTCTCCGGGTTCGAAGCTCTCGACAACCAGATCGGCGCGTGAGGCCAGTCGGAGCAGGACTTCACGGTCTTCGTCCAAGTCGAGATCGAGGACTGCGCCCTGTTTGGAGGTGTTGAGGAAGCGAAACAGCGCACCGTCCTCTGATGCGGGTAGCGGTTCACTCTGTCCGAGTTGTGCCGAAGCTTTCCAGCGCCGGAGCGGGTCGCCGTTCGGTGGCTCGATCTTCCAGACCTTCGCTCCTGCGTCGGCGAACATTTTCGTCGCATAGGGGCCCGCGATGCCGGTGGAGAGGTCTATGACCTCGAGGCCCTCGATCGGATGCTTCAAATGAGTTCTCCCTCCGAGGATTTCGAGTGCCAGCATACGCGCACAGAGCACGCGGGTGAACCGCGATGCATTCTGTTCCCATCACGAGGTACCCGAGGCGGAATGGAGGTCCCCATTCCCCGACCCCCGTGCTATGACCCGATCGGAGACCTGGTTGGCCTCGATCCAAGCCTCCGGCTCAGAGCGCACGCTCCATCAATTCCGCGACTTGTTGGCTGAAGGTTGTCGGGTCCGTCAGCCGTCCCCCTTCCGCGAGCAGTGCCTGCCCGAGGAGCAGTTTTGCGTACTGTTCGAGTCGTTCGTCCTTGGGGTCGGAATCGCACAGGGTGTTGAGCTTGACGAGCAGGCTGTGGCTCGCGTTCAACTCCAGAATCGGCTTTGCGTCGGGGATTTCACGGCCTGTCTGACGCATCAGTTCTGCCATGTGGGGAGACAGTTCGCCCTCTTCGCGGACGAGACACACCGGCGAGCTTCGCAGCCGAGTCGAGAGGCGTACCTCGGCGACGTCCTCCTGCAGAGCGGATCGCAGCCGGGTTAGAAGCTCGCGGAAGTTGGACGCATCTTGTTCGCGGGCCTCTTCAGCGGCTTTCTTTTCTTCCTCGTCACCGAACTCGACCTCTCCCTCGCCAACGAACTTCCACTCTTTGTCCCGGTAGCTCGGGGGCATGCGTTGGAGCCAGAGTTCATCGACAGGGTCGGTAAACAGAACGACTTCGATGCCGCGATCGCGAAAGGCTTCGATTTGCGGAGACCGCCTCACAACATCCAGGCTCGAGCCTGTCAGGTAGTAGATGAACTCCTGGTCCTCATCCATCCGTTCGACGATTTCGTCGAGTGATGACAGTTGGCTCTCGTGATGGGTCGAGGCGCAGAGCATCAGCTCATAGATGCGCTCGCGTTTTTCGTCCATGGAGAGCAGCCCCTCCTTGAGAACTGGACCGAATTGTTCCCAGAAGCCGCGGTATGCATCTGCCTCGTCGCTGCGCAATTTCCCCAGGGCTTCGAGCACCTTCTTTACCAGGTGATTGCGAATGACCCGAATCTGGGCATCTTGCTGGAGAATCTCACGTGAGACGTTGAGTGAGAGATCTTCCGCATCGACCACGCCTTTCACGAAGCGCAGATACTCCGGCATCAACTCTCGACACTCGTCCATGATGAATACACGCTTGACGTAGAGTTGGATGCCTCGGTGGGCCATTTCCTGGTGGTAGAGGTCGAAGGGAGCCACTGACGGTATGAACAGGAGGGCAAGCGCCTCGAAGGTCCCCTCAATACGCGTCGAAACGTGGATTAATGGGTCATTCCAATCGTGTGAGAAGTGCTTGTAGAACTCTTTGCGCTCGTCGTCGCTTACGTCCTCGTCGGGCCGCGTCCAGATGGCCTTCATGGAGTTGAGGGGCTCTGCGGATTTTTCTTCTTCGGCGCCTGGCATGTGGAGTTGGATTGGATATGCGACGAAGTCCGAGTACCGCTTGACGATCTGGCGCAGTACCCACTCGTTGGCGTAATCCGAGCCTTCTTCACCCTCCTTGGATTCTTCGAGGTGGAGAGTCACGGTGGTCCCCGGTGCGTCGCGCGAGGCATCGGCGACTGCAAAGCGACCATCCCCCGCGGATTCCCAGACCGTTGCCTTGTCTTCTCCTGCTTTGCGGCTCAAGACAGTCACGCGATCAGCGACCATGAAGCTTGCGTAGAACCCCACGCCGAATTGGCCGATCAGCTCCGGTGAAACCTCCGAGTTCTCTCCCGCGTTGCGGCTCTTCTCCAGGGTTGCAAGAAACTTCGACGTCCCCGATCGGGCGAGGGTTCCGAGGTTCTCGACCACCTCATCGCGGCTCATGCCGATTCCATTGTCGCTGATGGACAGCTCTCTCTTTTCGGGGTCGACGCGAATTTCGATGGCGAGTTCGCCCTCAGGCAGGAGTGCTGGCTCGGTGAGACCCGCGAAGCGCACACGGTCGAGGGCATCCGATGCGTTCGAGATCAGTTCGCGCAGAAAGATGTCGCGGTTCGAGTAGAGGGAGTGGATCATGAGGTCGAGCAGTTGCTGGACCTCGGCTTGGAATTCGTGGTGCTCTGTGGTCATGTGTTCAGCGATTGGTGAGAAGTTCGGGGCTCAGGGCTTCGATCATCCGGTGCAGGCCTTCGCGCCAGTCTACCTGAGCTTCATTCACCAGAGTGTGCAGTTTTGTGCTGTCGGTTCGAACACTCTCGAGGGTGTCTTGGGTCAGCGTAAATTCGGGGACGAGATTGGTCAACTCACCCATGTATTGGCACCAATCCTCGATGGTGACGTCTTCACTCCCGCAGAGATTTACGATGTTGGCGGGGATGCTTGCGGCATCAAGCAACCCGGGCAGCATGGCGATGATGTCGTCCTCATGAATCGGGGTGTAGACGCTCGGCGAGTCCGAGTGCACGGGAATCGGGACACCGCTCTTCATCATCATGAGGTGCATGAAGGGCCAGCCTCCGTTGTTCCCGTAGGGGACGTTCAGCCGTGTGATGATCGTGGGTAGTTCGAATTCCCGTGCCGCGAATCGGGCGACGACCTCCGCTGAGATCTTGGCGATGCTGTATGTCGGCATCATCACTCGATGGTTGTCCCCCAATTCGTCGGTTTCGCTCAAGGCATCGTGTCCCTTGGGCTGGTAGACGCCGGTTGTCGAGCAATGAAGGAAGGCTTTTGCGTTCCGGCAATGGCTCATGAGCAGGCCTGTGGATTCGCCGTTGCAACGCAGATCGTGGTCGAAATCCTGGGTCTTCACGACTGCGAAATTGAGTACGTAGTCGAAATCGTTGGGAAGGGTCGAGAAGTCACCGGAGTCCAGGTCGAGGGAGATGCACTTGACGCCATCGGCCTCGAGTGAGGCTTTCTTCGCGGCATCGGTGAATCGCGCTGTGCTCCATACCTCGTTGTTGCCGGCTAGCGCACGCGCGACCGGGTCGGCGACTTGACCGGTCGGTCCGGTGACGAGGAGTTTCTTGTTTTCGAGGGGCTGAGACTGGGACATTGAATTCCTCTGAATTGGCGACGGGTCGCCGGGAAAGTCCACGGCCCGATTTCGGCCGAGTCCATGAAAGGCGGGGGCGTCATTTCTTGCGAACCCATGCGCCCGAAGGATTCTGCACGTAAGTCCCAGGTCGGGCGCTCTGGGTCAGTTTCTGGCCCGCGCGACTGGCCACGGCTTCCAGGCTGGCATCGTTTTCGCGGGCGATGGCCTGGTAGCGCTGTTTGCGTTTTTCGTTGAGATTGCCGACGAAATCGCGCAACTGTTCGTCCGGGTTGGCGGAGATGATGCCGACGTAGCCGTCGGTTCGCTCGCCCACCTGCCCAGCGGCGCGGTAGTTGTCGAGACTCTGGGCCAGGGCTCCATCTGCACCGAACAGACTGATCGCCAACAGCGCCGACGTGACCATTGCGGTGCCCAAGCGGGAGAGAAAACCACCTGCGGTGCGCTTCATCTTCGCGATCTCCCTGGCTTCAGAACAACTCATCATCGTTCTCGAATAGCTGGTCCAACTCGTTGTCGACCTTGACACGAATTTCGTGTTCGATCTTCACGTTGAGGTCGATGACGATGGGTTCTCTGGGAGGCTCGATCTGAACCTTGGGAGCACAGGCCCACGACCCGAAACACACGATCATCGCCAGGACTCGTGCCGTCCTCGGGCTCGTGGAAGCGGCTCGTCCGAAGTCCCGCATCGGCTGATTCTCCCTTCCTCTCGGAGGCTACGTCAACCTAATCCCCACCGGGCTCTGGGGCCACCACGGTGTCGTCTGAATTTGACGGTGGAGGCGGTGCGAAATTCGCTGCCCGAGTGCTGAAATCCGAGATTCTCTCTTGAATGGTATGAGCGATTTCAGCCGCTGACGAGACCTCGCGCACGAGGTCCACCAGCCTTGATTCGAGGTCGAGTTTGAACTTGATGGGCCAGCCATTCTCGAAGTCGGGGTTTTGTCCCTCCACGCGAATTACGCAGTGCATGAGGCCTTTCGTTTGGCCCGAAAGCGACAGATCGAGCCGGTCGAATTGCAGGTTCGTCAACACACCGATCGCGGTATCGAGCTGGGAGTACGCCGACGCGGCGATTTCACCGCCCCTCGCTGGGAGATAGCGGATCGAACCGCTTCCCTCGTTGGAGAGATGTCCGTCGCGGACTTCGACGGTTTCGGCTTCCACGTGAAGGGGAATTCGGCCCGATAGGGTTCCACTTCCTGTCAGCCCCTCCATATCGACCAGGCTCAACAATTGGCCGAGCTCGATGCCCGAGACTTCGAGCACGACATCGTGGACGTCGCCGTCCAGCTCGATTCGGCTCGCACTTTGGAGGGTCCCTCCGGCGAATCGAAGTCGTGCGTCTCCCACCACGAGCACCCCGTCGGGTCGGAGTCCGAAGACCACCAGGGCATCGGTGGCCGCAATGCCGAGATCGACGACACCGATGGCGATCTGTTGTCCCGGTGGTGTGGACCAGGGCGAGGGGCCGGTGAGTTCGATCACGCCGTGGATGCCCTCGAGTCGTACCCATGGGGTGGAGAGATCGAGGTCCCCGATGGCCACCTCGAGGTGTGCGGTCATCGGTTCGGCGCGCGAGAGATCCCAGGTCGTTGAAGCGAGGGCCTGGACCTCGCCTCGAAGGTCCGACACCGTCCCTTCGAGAGCGGGAGCGAGCTGGGAAGGTTGCAGGGCTTCGGCGCCGAAGCGAAGGGCTCCGAGGCGGCTCGTGGCATGTCCCCGACCGGTGGCCGGGTCATGGCTCCCCCGGGTGAGAAGGTTCAGATGTCCGCTCTCGTCTGCCACATCCACTTCGAAGTCGAGCCGGTCCGCGATGGGCGAAATTCGTGCTCGAACTGTCAGCGGGGCGAAACGGGGCGAAGATCGTTCGTCGCGAAGCTTCTCGATCTTCACGGACACCCAGGCCGTGGGCTCGATGCCAGCGGCCAGGCTGATGCCCCGGGCCGAGATTCCCATGGAGGGGAGCTCCAGTGCCCCCATTCCGCTGCTGAGGGTCAGTGGCTGTTGGGCGTCGGATTGGAGGTCGAAGCGTCCTCGTAGTTCAGGTGTCTGAAGCACGACACGAGTGGGGGCCTCCTCTCCGAAGTCTGCATCCAGTTTCACGGGCTTCAACTCGGCCAACCATGCGACATCTAGGCGCATCGCTTCGAGCGACAACTCGACGGGGGCCCGTAGACGGATCCCCGGTACGGTCAAGTCTTCCGGTTTCACGCCCACGTGCAGTTTCACTACGGCGTCTGCCCCCGAAGCCGCCCCATCGCTGACGGGATTCATCTCGAGTTCGAATTCAGCGGCCAGTCGGCCTTCGGGGAAATCGAGGTCCGCCTGGGCGGAACGCATGCTCAAGGAGCGAGCGGGGAGACTCCCGACGGTTTCCGTCCATGAGGTCAGGGAAGCTGTGAGGGGGTCTCCATTGGAAGCAGGTGTCGGGCGCGCTGCCTGGGAAGCCACGTTCGCCTTCAGCTTCAAGCCGGAGAGGTCGACGTGTTCCACCCGGCCTTCCAGCAGCGTCTGAGGGGTGAAGGTGAACTCTGCGCGCCCCAGGGTGACGTCGACCTCGATCTGGGCAGTGGGTTCGTAGGAGAGGCTCAGGTGAGAGAGGATCAGTCGGGTCGGATCGACTGCCTCCACCTGTAGGGAGACGTTCCGCGCCTGGTTGGCGTCGAGCAGGTGCAGCAGGGCCCACTCGATGAGGGGACGCCGTGTCTGCACGGCAGTGGCCAGGAGAACTGCAACTAGCAACAGCCCCCATACAACGGGAGCGAAGCGTCTGCGTCTTCGGGGCTCCCCAACGGAGTGCGGTGTGGTGGGCTCGGTCACGCAGTTTCCTGTGCGATGGGGCCACTCCCCGGTGAGTGGACGTCCCTCGAGGTATCAAGAGGCCGGCATCTCCAAGGCTACCGCCTCCCCCGATGGGCGCTGTCTCGAGCGATCGTACCCGACGAAACATCGTTTCATCGCTTGGGCGCGTCGAATGAGCCACGTTCTGGAGAGGTGCGGCCCAAGCGGGGTGGGGACGCCACAGCGGGATTCCCATAGACCAGATTTGGGATGTTGACCCGCCGTGCGGGCACTCCCTACACTGATGGTCTCATGACTCGCCCCCCGGTCGTGTGGGCACTGGCTGTTTCGCTGGTGGCCCTATCGTGCAACCTGGCAGGAACGGATCGGTCGGTCCAAGCCCCGACGGTTCCCCGAGTTCCCGTCGTGGCGGAATCCGCCTCCAATCCGCAAGCCGTCGTCGAGCCCGTCGACGCACCGGCTCCGCCGACAGACGTGCAGCGAATCTCCGATTATCTGGTCCGTCAACCTGTGACCATGCATCGGGTAGATGCGGGCCTGCTTGCCGAAACCATCGTGGTGGAAGCGCGGGAGCATGGGTTCGACCCGTGGTTGGTGGTTTCGGTCATGGAGGTCGAGAGTCACTTTGATCGCCGCGCGGTTTCGGAGGCAGGGGCTCTGGGATTGATGCAGATCCTGCCCACCACGGGACGCGAAGTTGCCCATTGGGACGGTGTTGCCTGGAGTGGTCGGCAGACGCTCTTTGACCCCGTCGTAAATGTTCAGCTTGGCGTGGCCTATCTCGAATACCTGCGGGATTGGTTCGGCGACCTGGAGACCACCCTGGCCGCCTACAACTGGGGCCCTGGCCGGATTCGCAGTCGCATCGAGCATGGCCGACCGCTGCCTGTCGCCTATCCGCGGCGCGTCCTCGACCGTTACTCGCTTCACACGCCCAGTGGAGCTCAGGCGTTTGGCGGTCCCGGCACCTCCTGAGCCGTCTCCGAGAAGCGAGCCTCAGCTGGGTCGCAGGATTGCTCGAGCTGGTGCAACCCGCGGCCGATCCGCTGGCAGAAGTTTCGTGTGGATTCCTCGGCACCGGGGTGCAGGATCTCTCCGAAGGTGACGGTCACGGTCGTCAACGGCCGTGGGATCTGGAACCGGTCCCAGGCACTTTCGACACGCCAGCACCCGGATGCTACGGCCACGAGTGGGATCACGGGCGCTCGGCTGCGGCGTGAGAGTTCCGCGACTCCGCCGTGGACTCGACCCCGGGGACCCTTGGGACCGTCCACCGCGAGTAGGGCGGGTTTACCGGAGCCCAGATGGAGGGAAAGCCGATCCAGGGCGGCAAGCCCTCCCTTGTCGCGATCCGTAGTTCGGGTGGAGCCCCGAACCACTTCGACACCGCTCACGACCAGGCTGGGGACCAACAATTCGCCCTCGTGGGAACGCGACACCATGGCTGCGAGATCGATCTCGTCGTTGGCGAGAACCGCGGTGGCCTGGTGCGCGTGCAGCAGTGCGAGTACGTACGAGCTTCCCGTTCTTGCCAGAGCGGGGCGCGGGTCGTCGACGAAGTGAACCCGACAGGTTCGGCGCAGGAGCACCACGAGTCCTGCAATCAGCCAGCCCAGCGCCCGGTACAACCAGATCACGGAGCGTCCTCTCCCCGGTCGTTCAGATCAGAATTCGTCGTTTAGACGCAGGATCTCGATGGCATGACGCGGTTTCTCGCCATACGTGAATTGCTTGACGTAGACGGCGATTTCTCGACCCCGAGGTCCCCACGCGTAGTCCTCGACCAGAGAGCGTCGGCTGTCGTTCACCTTCCCGTCGTAGTGGGTGAGCTGTATCGCTTCGCGGTCATGATTCAATGCCCACAGCTCGAGGTGCAAGTGACCCATCGGGCTGCCAGGGTTGCGCCACGCGTAGGGCTGGCTCGAACGAAACGTGAGGAGCGTTCCCCAGGGCGATGGTTCTCCCTGGTCTTCCCAGGTATTGCGGGAGTCGTACAGGGTCTCGTCGTTACTACCGTCGAGGTTGGAGCGCTGAAGTTTGTCGGCCATCTTGCGCTCTTTCCACGTGCGCGTGAACCAGAGGGTGTCTCCGGTGAGCGCGGAGGGTCGAAAGAAGCCCGTATGCTTTCGGAGCGACTCAACGGGGTTCGAAAGGACGCTCGGCCCCCCGTGGGGCCGCACGAAGTCCGTGACGGACAGGTACCAACCGGTCCAAGGGCTCTCACTTAGGGGTGTGGGGTCTATGCGGGTCTGGCCGACTTTTTTTCCAGTGGGTTTTCGAGCTGCCCAGACGAGACGAGTCCCGAGATCCGAGAAGTGTGGACTCATGACGCCTTCACCCTTTTCCACGGGAACGAGCTGCTCGGCCCACGACCCATCGGCGGCAACGATCCACAACTCGTTATGGATCCCAAAGGGCGGGCGTTCCCAAATGGTCGGTCGAAAATCGTTGGATCCGACCTGAACCACCATGAATTCACAGCTCGGGTGCCAAGCTGGTGCGCTCTTGTAGCGCCGACCGCGATTGCTCCTGATGCCTCGAGCTTTCGTGTTGCCGAATTCTGGTGTGTCGCAGGTGACACATCGGCGGTCGCTTCCATCGGGACGAATGGTGTAGATCTCACTCGCGGATCGATGGGTTTCGTACGCGAAAGCGATGAGGTTGCTCGCGTGACACCAGTCGAGGAATCCACCTTCTTCAGTCACAACGCGGCTGGACTCGACCACGGGTCGCGGTTTCTCGAGATCGGATGGGAAGGAGCGGGGTAGGGGTGGGCTGGGGAGCAGACTCGCGCAGGCGCTGACCAGTAGGAGAAGGCCCGAGCACGCCAGCTCAGAAAGCAAGCATTGAGAACGTTTTCGTGCACAACGATGCAAACCAGATCCTCCGCTCGAAGCGTAGATTACCCGGGCTGAGGAGTTCTGCCTACCAGATCCCAGTGAGCCTGAGGCCGAGAAAACCGTCTCTTTCGACGGGTACGATGAATAGTTCGCCGGGCAAGCGATCGACCAGAAAATGACCGCATAGGATGGCGAGACCGGCCCCTGCGACCACGTCTTTCACCTCGTGGCGCCCGGCGTCTACGCGACTCCAAGCCACGAAGCCCGCTGCCGCCAGGGCAGGGATACCCAGGCGCGGCCCGTATCGACGTTGGATGAACATCGCGCCGGAGAACGCGGCCGCGGTGTGACCCGATGGAAAGGCCTGGCCGCTGCCGTCCGGGCGTTTGGCATCGATCGCGTACTTCAGTGCAAAGGTGGTGGTCAGGGTGGCGAGCAGGGAGCGCGTCAGTTGTCGGGTGCCTTCGTAATCCTCGAGTCCCACACTCAGCAGGTAGCCACCGGCGGGAAGGGCGATTTGCAGCACGTCTCCGGCCTTTTCGACGCCGTTGCCATGGGCTGGATCAGTCAGAGCGAACCCACCGAGCAGGGCGAGGGAAAGTTGAAGCTTCCGCATCTTCACGAGGGTTCTGCGGTGTCTCGAAGTCTTGTCCGGTCCGAGGCGATCTCGTCGATCAGGGCTGCTACCGCCAGGGCGACCGCCTCGTCGCGCCATTCCGCCCGGGCTTCGTAGTCCGGTGAGATCCAGTTGGATTCGAAGCGCAGGCTTGGTGCCTGGGCGTAGCTCGCCACGACTTTGCCGTCTCTCGAATGGATCTGGGCTTCGATCTCCACCCGCAGGTCATAGGTGGTGGGTAGAACGGGCTGGAGAAGCAGCACCGAGACACCCACGGCGATGTCTTTGGCGAGGTTCTCGACTGCGTGGAGATCCAGGGAACTGCTGACGCTGACTGTCAGGGTCCAATCGGGAGAGAGATGGGCGAGTTCGCTCACGGGGTACAGAACGGCGCTGAACAACTGCGCCGATGAAAGTGTTGAAGCGACGCGTTCGACGACGCGGCGCGGGTCGATACCAGGGGCCTGGGGGCCCGGTGAGTTGGCCTGGACGCCCACGACCAAGGGTATTGGAGCCCCGGGGAACGTCGAAGCGACCGAACCCCGGGCCGAACCCGGGTTCGGGAGCGCGATGTGGGGTGCGTCAGCGTCGGGCAGAGGCAAGGGGGCCGTACGCGCGTAGCAGCCCGTGAAGGCGAGCGAAAACACCAACGCGATTCTTGCGACCGTTGTTTTGTTTCGAGTCGTCACCATTCCCTTCGCGTTGCGCCCCGGGCTGTGAACCCCGCCAATCGACGGTAGGTGGCCGAGCGGCCTGCTTCAAATCGCTCATCGGCTTTTTGGCTTCTCCGTTCGCTCCATTTGCAGTTCACTGAGCTTGTCATCCGACCTGGGCGTGCTCATGATGGCGGCATGGGCTTCCTGATTGGGGACATCTTCCGACGCCATGCCACGAGCACGCCTGATCGTGTGGCTGCCTCGATGGGCGACCGCACGCTGACCTACGGGGAGATAGACGCCGAGGCGAATCGGTTGGCTTCGGTACTGGCTGCAATGGGTATCGCGGTCGGTGACCGCGTTCTGTGGTGGGGCGAGACGGCACTCGAGGCGGTTCCCCTGTTCGCCGCGCTGGCCAAACTCGGAGCAGTTTTTGCACCTCTCAACGCCCGTTACGGTGTCGAGGAGGCTATGGAGGTCGTCGATCTGGCGAGAGCCCAATTGCTGATCGCCGACGTCGCGCACCTGGATTCGGCATTGGAGATCGCCGATCGGCCTGGCTCGCCTGGCGTGGCTTGTCTCGATGCCGTCAGGTGCCCTCTCGACCGGGTGATCGATCTTTCGGAAGCTCCTACGGATGCTGTCGAACAGGATCCTGGGCCTCGCGATCTCGACGACCGTTTGCCCCATGTGCTCTTCTTCACCAGCGGTAGCACCGGTTCACCCAAGGGAGTCGTGCTGTCTCACCGCGCGAACTTTCTTCGCAGCATCGTCGGGAATTTCTCCGAGCCTGAGAGAGTGGTGTGCATGTTTCCGCTGTTTCACATGGCAGGCTGGACGTTGGCCCTGGGGGCCTGGCAGGGGCGCGGGGAGATCGTCTTCGTCGACACCGCCACGGCGGACACACTGCTCGCCGCCGTCGAGAGGCGCCGTGCCACCCGGCTCTATTGCATTCCCGCGGTGTGGGCACGCATTCTCGAAGCAGATCTCTCCCGCTGGGATCTCACGAGTCTGCGAGAGGTGGATACGGGTACTTCTGCAACACCGCCTGAACTCCTGGAAGCTCTCAAGCGTAGCTTTCCAGGGACTCGAACTCGGATCGCCTATGGATCGACAGAAGCCGGTTCGGGCACTCGTCTGGATGACGACGATGTGCTGCGCAAGCCCGGCAGCGTGGGCCTTCCAGCCCCTGGTGTTGACCTGCGCTTTACCGACAAGGGCGAGGTGTGTCTGCGCAGTGAATTTCTGATGGACGGCTACTTCGACAATCCGGAAGCTACCCGCGAGGCGCTATCGGATGGCTGGTATCTGACCGGTGATCTCGGAGCACTCGACGACGAGGGGTACCTGTTCATCGTAGGGCGGGTTCGGGACGTCATTCGCACAGGTGGTGAGACTGTGGGGCCCGGTGAGGTGGAGGAGGCATTGGCCGGGCACCCTGGGGTCGCTGATATCGCCGTGATTGGGCTGCCGGATCCGCGCTGGGGGGAGATCGTGTGCGCGGTGGCCGTGCCCCGGCCCGGTGCGGCCTTGGAGTTGACCTCGTTGGTCGAGCACTGCGAGGGCAGCCTCGCGTCCTACAAGAGGCCCAGGCGGCTCGAGATCGTCGACGAGGTGCCACGAACTTCCGCCACAGGACAGGTACGCAGGGCCCTGTTGGTGGAACGGATCCTGGCGCGAGGCTGATCGCCCATGCGCCTGGCGATTCGACGCATGTCGTCCCGGGGCACCGTTCCTGGGATAGAATGCGATTTGCAAGCTCGGGAATCGTGTTCTAACTCGCTCCGACGGGCGCTTGGAAGTTCACGTATCGAGCTGGCGCCCAGTCCCCGTTCTCATTCACGATGAATTCAACGCGGTGCGACAACGAATAGGAGATTGCAGCCATGGAGCGCGAGATCATGTTCACGGGCATCGGAGGCCAGGGGGTCCAACTCGGTGCTCAGATTCTTGGGCTTGCTGCGACCCGCGAGGATCGGCACGTCATGCTGTTCGGTACCTATGGCGGGTCCATGCGGGGTGGCAATACGGATTCAACGCTGGTCGTGGCAGATGCGCCCATCAGTTCTCCGCCCATCGTTTCTACGACCTGGGCGGCGGTCTCCATGCATCACCAGTATTGGGAACCCATGCGTCGAAAATTGACTGCTGGCTCCGTCGTGTTCCTCAACTCGACTCTGTTCGAGGAGGAATTTGACCGCACCGATCTACAGGTGATCGAAGTGCCTGCCACCGAACTGGCTACAGAAATCGGGACACCTCTCGCGGGTTCCATGGCGATGGTGGGGGCGGTTGCCGCGGCGACGTCGATTGTCGGGATCGATTCTCTGGTTCAGGCCATGGAGGAGTCACTTCCCGGTTACCGTAAGCAGCACGCTGCAGACAATGAGAAGGCGCTCCGGGCTGGCTTCGAGTTTGCCGAGACCGATGTGGCACCCGCTTGGACCCAAAGGGAGGATTCCAATGGAGACGGTTGAGAGTCGGGGAACCGTGACCGTTTCGGTCGAGCGCTGCAAGGGCTGTGAGTTGTGCATTCCGGCCTGTCCACCGGTCGTCTTGTCGATGTCCAGTGAAGTGAACAAGCTCGGTTTCCGTTATCCGGAGTTGAGCCCTGGTTGTACGGGCTGTCGCGCGTGTCTGCTCGTTTGCCCCGATTTCGTCTTCGAGGTCTTCCGGTTCGACACGCCGGTCCAGCATGAGGTGGCGTCATGACGCGTCGACTGATGGAGGGCTCCGAGGCCATGGCCGAAGCGTCGATTGCGGCCGGTTGCCGCTTCTTCGCCGGATACCCGATGACCCCATTTACGGAGCTGCTCGAGAGTTTTGCGCGACGGTTGCCCGAGGCAGGTGGCACCTGCATCAACGCCGAGAGCGAACTCGAGGCCGTAGGGATGGCATGGGGGGCGGCTTCGACCGGTGCTCGGGCCGCGACCGGATCTACGGGTCAGGGCCTTTCGCTCATGCAGGAGTCGTTCTCGGAGATGACACGTGCGGAGCTGCCCATGGTCATTTTCAACATGGCCAGGGGGCAGGGTGACTACTTCCAGTCGACCCGCGGCGGCGGGCATGGAGATTATCGCCATATCGTCCTCGCGCCCGCGGACACCCAAGAAGCGGTGGAACACACGCAACTTGCCTTCGACCTGTCGGATCGTTGGCGCAACCCAGTGCTCATCTATGGCGACTACTTGACGGCTCATACCAGTGAGTCCGTGGAAATCGAACCGATGGAGTTTCCGGAACTTCCCGAAAAGGACTGGGCGGTTGATGGAACCCTCGGGGGGACCGGCCGATCGCGCACCGTGAACCCGCTTGGGGTCGACAAGCAAAGCGCCGGTATCGATCCTGAGGCACTGTGGAACCGCCTCCAGGCCAAGCACGATGCCATTGAGCGAGAAGAGGTACGGGTAGAGACGGGTTTTCTCGAAGATGCGGAAGTCGTCGTCGTGTCTTTTGGAGGCGTGGCCCGCTTCGTTCGTCATGTGGTTCGCAGTTTGCGACAGGAGGGTCACCGGGTTGGGTTCGTACGCCCCGTGACTCTGTGGCCCTTCCCGTACGAGGCAGTGGCGGCGGCAGCCGAGTCCGCGAGTCGGGTTGCGGTGCTCGAGCAGAATGCCGGCCAGATGATCGACGATGTGAAAATCGGAGTGTTGGGCCGAGCTCCCATCGTAGCCATTGGTGGAATCTCAACCGATCCGTCTGGGTTCGGGGTTGGGGACATCTTGGACCCCGCAGTCATTCATGAACGAATCCGAGGAGTGCTTTCCGATGCCTGATTCGATCTCGAACACGCTTCGAACCGATGTGCCGCCGGCCGAGCCGTCGAAGAAGGTCGGTGCCCTCAAGCCCGAGCTTCTTCTCAAGGAAAATCACCACCTCTGCCCCGGTTGTGGTGAACCTCTGGTGGTTCGCATGATGCTCGAGGCTCTCGAATCCCTCGCGGCTCAGCAGCGGACCATTGGTGTATTGGGGATTGGTTGCTACACGGCCTTCGGGAGCACTCTCGATGTCGATCTGGTGCAGGCACTCCACGGTCGAGCCCCCTCGTTGGCCACGGGGGTCAAGCGCATGCGCCCCGAGGCCATGGTTTTCACGCTCCAAGGCGACGGTGACATGGTGAACGAGGGCCTGCAGGAGATCATCCACACGGCGGCCCGGGGTGAGAGTGTGACCTGCATTCTTCTAAACAATGGAGTGTTCGGCGAGACGGGTGGGCACATGACAGCCACGACGGTGCTGGGCCAGCGCACGAAGAACTCCCTCGACGGACGTGATGCCGCGTATCACGGCTACCCGATTCTGATTGGAGATCTGCTCGCACAGCTCCAGGGCACCGCATATGCGGCCCGTGGCTCCGTGCACAGCGCCGCAGGTGTGGCTTCGACTGGACGTATGCTCAAGCGAGCCTTTGAAAGTCAAGCCCGCGGCGAGGGCTTTTCTTTCGTCGAGGTGCTCACCATGTGCCCCACCGGCTGGTTCATTCCGACCGCAAAGGGGCCCGAATACCTGAACGAAGTGATGGGCGAGGTCCACGTGACGGGTGAGCTCAAGGCGGACGGCGTCCTGACCACCACGGAGCAACTTCGGGAACGCGGTGCCGCCAAGGACTAGAAGAAACTGGCCCGAAGTGCCTCAATCTGAGATTGATGGTTGCAATAGACTAAGCCGCCGCGCGAGAATCCGCGTTCAGTTACCCGTTAGGAGAAGACTAGTGAGCGAAGCTAATCAACGAGAAGATGGAATGGTTGAATTGGACACCAGCGACGTCGAGCGCTGGGTCGGGATCCCGCTGGGCGGCGGTCGACTCAAGGATCCCATCGTTTCCAACGACATCCGGCGCTGGGCGCAGGGGATGCAGAACCCGAACCCCCTCTACTACGACGAGGACTACGCATCAGAGGGTCGGTTCGGTGAGATAACGGCTCCTCAATCTTTTGCAGTCTGTACGGACACGAGCCACGGTGCGGGCCCCGCCATCCAGGGCGTGATTCCCGGTCAGCACATGATCTTCGGGGGTGACGAGTGGTGGTTCAACGGACCGCGCTTCAAGCCGGGCGATCGCGTGACCCAGGAGCGCATGCTGTTTGACTACAAGGTCACCGATACCAGCTTCTCCGGTCCCACCATGTTTTCGCGCGGAGATACCGTCTACATCAATGATGGCGGCGAAGTGGTTTGCAAGCAGCGATCGACCTCGGTTCGTTATCTCGCGGAGAACGCGCGCAAGAAGGGGCTGTTCGCCGACAACGTGGAGCGCACGTGGACGGACCAGGAGCTCGCGGACATCGAGAAGCAGAAGATGGCGTACTACCAGAGCTTCCGTGAACTCGGGCACGAGAAGCGCCTCTTTGTGAAAGAGGGTGACAAACTTCCGCGGCGTCCGATTGGTCCCCA
Source organism: Myxococcota bacterium (assembly GCA_022447545.1). Classification (GTDB taxonomy): domain Bacteria; phylum Myxococcota_A; class UBA9160; order UBA9160; family SMWR01; genus JAKVBI01. The sequence goes on along the minus strand of JAKVBI010000001.1, from coordinate 52,791 downwards.
CACTTTGATGAGCTTCACGACCGAGTGGCGTTCGTATTTGATGACCGTCTGGGGGTCGTGGCTCGATTTCGGTACCAGCTCCCATAGCGAATCGGGCTGGCTTCCTGAGATGTCTCGTGACAAGGAAGGTGCCAAGATCGACCCGACCTACGGCGATGGTCTGTATCACGGTCCCTCTCGCGGGCACGTTCAGGAGCGCTACGCGCAGCTGATTGGCATGCCTCGTGGCTACGGGTATGGGGCAACCATGGGGACGTGGATCCTCGACTACATCACCAACTGGGGTGGAGAGTGGTGCTTCATCATCCACAGCAACATGCAGTACCGAGCTCCGGCATTGACTGGGGACATGACCTACATCGACGGCGAAGTGACGCAGATCGAGCATTCCTCCTCTGCCGTGGGGCCCGTTGCCACCATCGCCATCAATATGACGAACCAGGATGATGCGGTCATGGCCAAGGGAATCGCCAAGGTCCAGCTGCCCGAGCCCTGAATCGAGATTGCGTTGATCGAGAGCGATGACCCGAGGCTCACTTTCGGCCGCTTCCTCGAAGATCTGGTTGCATCTCATTCTGAGCGTGCTGCCATCGTCTTCGAGGGGCGGACGTGGACTTACGCGGAGTTCGACCGCGAGGTGCGTCTTCTCGCCCGGGGCTTGATGGGCTCGGGGGTCGTCAAGGGTTCACGCGTCGGGATTCTCATGTCCAACCGCTTCGAGTTCGCGGTGTGCGCGTTCGCGATCGAAATGGTGGGTGCGGTCCTCGTGCCTGTGAACACCTTCGCGAATCCGGAAGAAACCGATTACATCCTGCGTCACGGGGATGTCTCCGTGCTCCTCATGCAGGACCGACTTCTGCGGCACGAGTACCTGGATGGGCTTTTGGCGTCACACCCCGAAATCGAATCGGGCATTCCAGGTCGGCTTCGAGTGCCGAGTCTCCCCCAGCTTCGACGAGTCTTCTCGCTGAATCTCGAGGAGCCGCGGGGCGGGGTCGAGACGTGGTCCGACCTGATCGCTCATGGCGCCGACGTGGCCGACGAGTTGCTCACGGCTGCCTGCGCGGAGGTGGAATCGTCCGACGACGGGATCATCATCTATACGTCGGGAACCACTGCCAACCCCAAAGGTGTACTCCACGCCCAGCGTTCGGCCGTCTTGCAGGGGCGCCGATTCTCGGAGTTGTTGCGTTACGAAGCCGATGATCGTGTCTACACCGCGTATCCGTTCTTCTGGGGGGCAGGTCTCGCCATGTCGCTGTGCGGCACTCTCGCCTCCGGGGCGTGCTTGTTGCTGGACGAAATCTTCGAGCCCGGCTCTGCGCTGAAGATCATGAGTGAGCACGGTGCCACGGCCCTCCATGCTTGGGTCCACCAGCAGAGTGCAATTGCCGAGCATCCGAATGCCGCATCGACGGATCTCTCGAAGCTGATCAAGGTCGAGTCATCGGGACCCCTGGGAGATCTGCTGGGAGCGAAGGAGGACGTCTACGGTGTGGGCTCTTCCTACGGATTATCCGAGACCTTCACCCTGGCCAGCATGCTGCCTGCCGATACGTCTGCGGACATCCGGCACGCCACGAGCGGGCGCCCTCTGCCTGGAATGGTGATTCGCGTCGTCGATCCGGAGACCGGGCACCCTCTGCCCACGGGTGAATCAGGTGAAATCATCGTCAAGGGCGTGACCTTCATGCGTGGTTACTACAAGGTCCAACCCGAGAGTTATCTCGACGACGAAGGGTTCTTCCACACCGCAGACGAAGGCACTCTCGACGAAGAGGGCTATTTGCACTTCACCGGCCGGCTTTCCAACGTCATCAAGACGGGCGGCGCCAATGTCTCACCTCTGGAAATCGAGCGCTGTGTTGCCGGTTGCCCGGGGGTTCACGATGGCGTCGCGGTGGGGATGCCCCATCCGTTGCTCGGCGAAGTGGTGGTCTTGGGGGTGTCGCGGAACGAGGGGGCCGAGGTCGACCCGGAAGAGGTTCGTTCCTATCTGCGGGCACGGCTCTCTGCATACAAGATTCCCAAGCTCGTCCTCGTGTTCGAGGACGACGAGCTCCAGTACACGGCCACCCAGAAAGTCCAGGTCGCTCCGTTTCGCGAGGCTGTCGTCCAGCGGATCGAGCGTGAGGCCCTGGAGATCGAAGGGCATCGTTACGGGGTGACGGCTCCGTAGGATCATCGGGCCAACGCACCGCCCGAAACCACAGGCAAGGGAGCAGAGCATGGCTACCGAGAAGATCGAATTCGACGATATCGCTTCGCTACAGAAACACGTGAGTGAGGAATTCGGGCCGTTTGGAAAAGAGGTCGAGGTGACGCAGGAGATGATCAATCAGTTCGCTGATGTCACTGGAGACCATCAGTGGATCCATCTCGATACAGAACGGGCGAAACGTGAAAGCCCCTTCGGGACGACCATCGCGCATGGCTTTTTGACCCTCAGCCTTTTGCCCCAGTTGAGTGCCCAGGAAGAGCCCCCCTACGTGGTGGTGGGGTTTGGAAACGTGACCAACTACGGCTCGGACAAGTTGCGTTTTCTCGCCCCGGTTCCGGCTGGAGCGAAGGTTCACGCGCATTCTCGTCTGGTATCTGTGGAGGCGGGTAAGAAGGGGACGCGAATCGAGCAGGAGGTAGCGGTCCACGCGGTGGGCAGCGACCGCCCAGCGCTCATCTACAGCATGATCAGCCTCTATCAGCCCAAGCCCAGCTGAGTGCCTCAGGGATCCGAGCCCGTCGGTTCGGCCATGCGTGCTGCCGTCTGTCGTGGGCGACGAGCGGTCGAGGTGGCCGACGTACCGATTCCCGGGGTAGGCCCCCGCGACGTTCTGATCCGAGTCAGTCACTGTGGGATCTGTGGAACGGATCTGCATTTCGTGATGGACGGATGGGGGCGACCGGACTCCATCGGTGGCCACGAATACTCGGGCTCCATCGTTGCCGTTGGTTCAGAGGTTTCTGCTTGGTCGGTGGGAGACCGAGTGGTGGGGGGGGGCGAGCCCGGCTGCGGGCGCTGTGAGGCCTGTCGGCGGAACCGGCAGGGGCTGTGTTCTGGACGTTCCGCACCAGGGGTCGACGAATTCCAGGGGGCTTTCGCCGAGTACGTGTGCGTGGAGGCCGATCGGTTGGTCGCGGTTCCCGAATCTCTCGATCTGCGAGAGGCCGCTCTGTGCGAGCCGCTGGCCGTGGCTTTGCACGCCATGACTCTGAGTGGTGTGCGCGAGGGACAACGCGCCCTCGTGACCGGCGCTGGAGCCATTGGCGCACTCGTGGTTGCGGCGCTGAAGGCTCGGGGAGTCCATGAAATTGTCGTGAGTGAGCCGTCAGCGGCCCGGCGTGAATTCGCGTTGAGGCTGGGCGCTTCGCACGTGACCGAGCCCGAGTCTCTCGAAGTTCACTCATCCCCGTTCGTGATCAGCGAGGGCGCCGCCCACGTTGCCTTCGAATGTTCGGGTAAGGGCCAGGCATTCGAGGCGGCGCTGTGTGGCCTGGGTCGTGCCGGGACTCTGGTGCTCGTGGGAACGGGGATGGATCAGCCCCCCTTGGCCTGGAACCGTGTCCTGCTCAATGAGTTGACCGTCGTCGGAGCCTACAATTACGACGACGATGGCTTCGAGCAGGCGATGCATTTACTTTCGTCGGGCGCGCTGCCCACGGAACATCTCATTCATTCCACGGATGTGTCCCTCGATACGATGCTGGGAGCCTGTGAGGACCTCGCTGCCGGAAGGATTGCGGGGAAGGTCCTGGTGTCCCCCTCGCTCTGACCCATCCAGTAAGCGGAGGAAGCCGTGTCTGAAACTCGATCCCTACCCAGATTCAACCACGTTGCCATGAGTGTTCCGGCTTCTACGATCGATGCGAATGGGCGCAGCGAACTATTGGATTTCTACGGTGAGGTGTTTGGTTGGGTCGAGATGCCCACCATGACCCGCGAGGGCGAGGTCTTTGTACTCCGCGCCTATCGGAACGACCAATTTGTCTTCCTGGTGGCCGACGATGAGCCCATGCGTTGCCCCAGTCTCGATCACTTTGGCATGTCGGTATCCAAACCCGAGGAATTGCAGGAAATGATCGAGCGCGCCAAGGCGTATCGCGAAAGGGACTCCCGTGTCGAGATCATCGAGGCAAAGACGGAGGATTTTCGCGCCGTCAAGCTCCATTCCTTTTACGTGCGTTTCCTGTTGCCCATGATGATCGAGGTGCAGTGTTTCGAATGGGCCGATGGCGTCGATCCCACCCAGTTGCCAAGGGGATAGAGCGGATCGCCTCGAACCATCGACTGGAGAGCACGGAACCGGTGGAGCCGGCTCCCTTCCGTCTCGCTTGGGGTGTTCTGCTGGTTGTGACAGAATGTCCGAGGTCACGATTACCTCAGGAGACGTATCAAGTTGAGCCCCAAGAAAAGCCACCGGGATAAATGGGAGCCCCTGCTCAGCCAGCTCGAAGAGCGGCGTGCAGAGGCGAAGGCGATGGGAGGGTCGGAGCGTGTCGAGCGTCTCATGCACTCTCGGGGGAAGCTCGATGCCCGTCAGCGCATCGAGTGTCTCTTTGATCCCGGGACTTTCGTCGAGATCGGCGCCCTGGGTGGCAATGTGGAGGGAATTCCAGCGGACGCCTTCGTTTGCGGTACTGGGCGCATTGCTGGGCGGTCGGCGGTTGCGGGGGTCGAGGACTTCAGTGTGATGGGTGGCTCCATCGGAGGGCCGGGCTCAGCCAAGCGTTACCGGGTGGCGGAGATCGCCATGCGGGAGCGCATACCGCTTGTGATGATGCTCGAGGGTGCGGGCCACCGGTTGACGGCCGTTCACGACGGACGGGCACCAAACGATTTGCTCGCCATGGCGGATCTCTCTGGGCACGTGCCGATGGTCTGTATGGTCATGGGAGCCTCTGCGGGTCATGGAGCGTTGGCTGCACCACTGAGCGATTTCGTGATCATGACTTCCAGCGCTTCGATGTTCACGGGTGGGCCACCCCTGGTGAAAGCCGCGCTTGGCGAGGATGTCACCAAGGAAGAACTCGGGGGAGCGAAGATCTGTACCGAGATCGCGGGATCCGCCCACAACGTTGCGGGGGATGACGCCAGCGCCATCGAGATGGCGCGTCGCTATCTCTCCTACCTTCCGCAAAATCGAGAGGGCACGCCCCCCCGTTGTGATGGAACGGATACGAAACCGCGCCTGGTCGACGAGTTGCTCGACATCATTCCGCCGAACGACCGCCAACCCTATTCGATGCGTAAGGTGATCGATCTGGTTTTCGACGAGGCCAGTGTGTTCGAGATCCAACCCCGCTATGGACGGAGTCTGGTTACGGCACTTGCATTTCTGGGAGGGCGATCCGTCGCAGTGGTTGCGAATGACCCGTCAATCGGTGCCGGCGCCGTCGACAGCGCGGCGGCCATCAAGGCAACCGACTTTCTCGATGTGGTCGGAAATTTCGGGCTTCCGGTGATCTTTCTTGCCGACAATCCGGGTGTCATGGCCGGAACGCGGGCGGAGCGCGAGGGCATCTTGAAATGGGGTGGGAAAATGTTTCATGCAGAGAGGCGGCTCACAAACAAGAAGATCCACGTCAACATGCGCAAAGCTTTTGGGTTCGGGATGGTGACCATGGCGGGGACTCCCTTTGATCACCAGAGTTTGACCTTCTCACTTCCCGGTGTGAATGCAGCCGCCATGCCCGCTGGGAGTGGTGGGCGTTCGGCGAAGCTCGATCCGGAGACTCAAAACCGGGTGGAGGAGGAACAGCGGTCGGGCCCGTATCGGATGGCCGATCGCCTCGGGGTCGACGACGTTCTCGATCCGCGGGAGCTGCGCAATGCGCTGCTCAACGGAATCGAGTTGGGGGACTGCTGATCGCCATCGGGCTCATGTGGAACTCGCCGGAAGGGGGAGGGGAAAGGCAATCGAGGCCCCTCCATCGACGATGAGAACCTGCCCAGTCACATAGGCGGCGAGGTCCGAGGCGAGGAAGACAGCGGCACCCGCGATGTCGTCGGGTTGTCCGATCCTGGCCAGGGGTACGAGGTTCCGGTATTCGGCAATCCTCTCAGGGGGGTTCACGGCTGCTGTTGCCGGAGTGAGGATCGAACCTGGTGAGATGGCGTTTATGCGGATGCCATCGGCCCCGTACTCGGCGGCGAGGCTCATCGTCAGGTTCGCGACGCCTGCTTTGGCGGCCCCGTAGCCCGAGTGCATCGATGCTGCTCTTTGGGCACTCAGTGACGCAATATTCACGATGGTCCCTCCTCGGCCCTGGTCCAGCATGACGTTCACGCAGGCTCGGCAGGTCGAGAAGACGTAGCGGAGGTTGCGCTCCATGGCATCGTCCCACTGTTCGTCGCTCCACGTTGCCATGCGATCCCATTTTGCGTAGCTGTGCAGACCGCCTGCGACGTTGATCAGGATGTCGATGCCTCCGAGTTCGCGGCAGGTTCGGGCCATGAGCTCACGCACCTCGTCGTCATTCCGCAACTCGACTTTCATGGGAAGTGCCCTGCCTCCGGTTTTTTCGATGGCATTGGCGACCCGTTCGGCGCGGTGGGGTTTGACGTCTACGACGGCCACGGATGCACCCGCAGCCGCCAGCTTGTGGGCCGTGGCTTCACCAATGCCACGACCGCCTCCAGCGACGATGGCGACTTTGTGGGCCAGGTCGATCATGAAGCCTCCTGAGGCAGTGGAGTCTTCGAATTCGTCGCTGTGATGAACTCGATGGCGAGTTCACGTGCCCGCAGTGCTCGAGGGGTAGCGTCGTGGTCTGCGCCGGGGATTCGTTTGACTTGGGAACCCACCACGAGGTCGGCCAGGACCTGGGCGTCTCCAACCACCTGCTCCTTCTCGCCGGAAATGAACAGGGCAGGCACGCGAAAGGAGGCGATCTGTTCGGGTGTCAGGGGGACACGTTTGATCTCCGCGCGCAATAAAGAGGTGAGGGCCGGAAGGTCGTTGCCGGAGCCTTCGTGGATCCTGCGCAATTTCTGCAGCATGGGATGGAGCGACGATGGATCGTCTGTGGAAAGAGCTTCGACGGAGAGGGCTGTCGCCTTGCGCCGGGGGCGCATCACGGGGCGTCCCATGGCGATTAGGATGCTCCCCAAGGCAGATTCGGGGACCTCTAGGAGGCGGCGGAACACGAGTTCGGCTCCCATTGAAAAACCCAGGTAGTGAGCTCGGGGCGCCCCTGCGGCCCGGGCCACGTTGGCCAGGTCCTGGGTGAGCAGGTCGATGTGGTAGGCGCCGGCTTCTCGCGGCTTGTCGCTCTTGCCGTGGCCACGCAGGTCAAAGACGATCGGGCGATGACCTGCCTGGACCAAAGCTTCGGCGAAACCCGTCTCTACCCACATCCGCTCGGCCGATTCACCGAATCCGTGCACCAGAATCACCGGGCTGCCCTGGCCGAATTGTTGCCAGTGAAGCTCGACCCCGTTTGATTCCAAGGTGGGCATTCCCGCAGGTTCCCTTCGCCGCGCTGCTCTAGCGCACGATGGCGCAGCCTCTGGGGCAATCGCAAGCGGTGTGAGATGGGCCAAGAGGGAGAATGGGGCCGAAGTGGCCCCGAAAACAGCCACGGGCACGTGAAAACACGCCGATCTTCGCCTGATCTGGTATAACCGGCGCCGTAATGAGGCGACTGCTTCGATCGCCCGCTCTCCATTTCGCTCTGATCGGCAGCCTGCTGTACGCGGGTGCCGGGGGCTTCGACGACGCGTCCAGCGCGCGCGATCTCTCGACCCACCGTGTCATCGAGATCGATGCGGCCCGCCTGGAAGGCCTTCGAGCGGACTGGCGAGCGCGCACCGGCCGATTACCCGATCCCGCAACTCTCGACGCCCTGGTGGAAATGGCCGTCGATGAGGAGGTGCTGTTTCGAGAGGCGCGGGCGATGAATCTCCACCTGTTGGATCCTCTGGTCAGACGCCGTCTCGTGCAGAACATGCGCTTTGTCAACGAAGAGGACAGCCGAGACGATGAGGCGCTGTTCGAAGAGGCTCTCGAACTCGGGATGGATCTTTCGGACATCGTGGTGCGCCGCCGGCTCGTTCAGATCATGCAGCTACGGGCTCAGAGCCTCGCCCGTCTGAATGAGCCTACGCAAGAGGAGATGCAGGAATATCTCGATCGTCACAGTGAGCGCTATCGCCACCCGGCTCGCGTTCGTCTCGATCACGTGTACCTGAGCCGAGATCGCAGGGGAGATGACCTGGAGAGCGACGCACAGCAACTGTTGGAGCGACTGCGGGCACACGGCACCGCTCCGGACGAAGCACGTGAGGCCGGCGATCCTTTCCTCCATCCTTCGCGCCTACCCCTGCGTTCGGAACGAGAATTCACCAAGACCTTCGGCCCCGAATTTGCCGCGGCTGTGATCGATCTCTCACCCGACGAGCCCATTTGGTTGGGCCCATTCCAGTCGGCGTACGGAGCACACCTGGTCTGGGTTCACGAACGCACCGAAGCCAGAGACCCGGCCCTGGAGGAAGTGGAGCGCCAAGTCCGCGAAGCTCTGTTCGAGGAACGCGGTCGCCACGAACTCGAGCGGGTGGTCGAAGGGTTTCGGCGCAACTACAGCGTGAACAGGTGGGCTGGAGACGACTCCAATGGGAGCGAACGGTGAGGAACAGGAGGCGTCAGAGAGCTTCTCGGGTCACCCAGATTGGGTGGCTGTGCTTCGTGGCAGCTATATCGTGGGGTGAGCTTGAGCGCCCCGCCCACGCTCATCCCCTGGCTCCTTCGCTTCTCGAACTCAAGGAGCTGGAACCCGAGCGTTTCGCGGTGCGCTTCAAGAAGTCCCTGCTCCGGCCTGCCGGGGTCGACGTTCGCCCCGTCCTTCCAGATTCCTGTCAAGGCATCGGCGAGCCGGCGCTGAGCCGCGATGCCAGCAGTGCGATCCTCGACTGGGAGGTCGAATGCCCTGGTGGGTTGGTGGGTGAGACCTTGCGGGTGGAGGGGCTCGCTGAGAGTCGCACCGATGCTTTGGTACGCGTAGCCATGTCAGACGGGCGCGTGGTTCAGGCAGTGCTCGACGGTAGCGGTGCGGGTCTCGAAGTGCCCGCACGGCAGGGGCGCTTCCAGGTTTTTGTCGACTATCTCGATCTTGGCTTTGAGCACATCCTCACCGGAGTCGATCACCTGCTGTTCGTCCTTGGTCTGGTGCTGTTGGTGCACGGTTGGCGCAGCCTGCTCACTACAGTGACCTCCTTTACCGTAGGTCACAGCGTGACCCTCTCCCTCGCAGTTCTGGGCTACGTGGAGTTTCCATCGCGTCTGGTCGAGGTCGCTATCGCCTTCAGCATCTACTGGCTCGCCATCGAGTTGGTGCGTGACGAGAGCGGCCGCCCATCTGCATTGGGAAGACGTCCCTGGCTGATGGCGGGTTCGTTCGGGCTCCTTCACGGCTTCGGATTCGCGGGTGCGCTATCGGAGGTGGGTCTTCCCGCAGAAGAGGTTCCGATGGCGTTGCTCTCGTTCAACGTGGGTATCGAGTTCGGTCAACTCGCATTCGTGGTATGCGTTCTTCTGGTCTCCGCTCTCGCCAAACCCCTGCGTTCACGAATTCCATCGGCTCTCGAGCAACTCCCCGCCTACGGGATCGGAAGTCTCGCGTTCTACTGGTTTCTGGAGAGGCTCGCTTCGCTCCGTTAGCGACCGGATGCGAAGGCCAGGGGAGTGTTAGACTCGTGGGTGCACCCCGATTCCGGAGGAACCCATGTCAGAAAAGGTTGTCAAGAGTGACGCCGAGTGGCGTGAGCAGATGTCGACCGAGCAATACGATGTCTGTCGCAACAAGGGAACCGAACGCGCCTTCAGCGGAAGTTATTGGGACACCAAGGAAGCTGGAACCTACCGGTGCTCGGCCTGCCATCAAGAGCTCTTTAGCTCCCAGACCAAGTTCGACTCGGGGACGGGTTGGCCGAGTTTCACCGCTCCCATTGCCGAGGACAGCGTGCAGACCGAGGAAGACAGGACCCTGGGAATGCTTCGTACAGAGGTGATGTGTGCCCGCTGTGATTCTCACCTGGGCCATGTTTTCCCAGACGGTCCGGCTCCGACGGGTCTTCGCTACTGCATGAACTCGATATCTCTGGATTTCGAGAACGAGAGCAGCGACTAAGTGTTCCAGTGCGCCAGGAAGGTGCGCGTACGCTCGATTGCGTCCGGGTCTCCTTCCACCGGAAAGGTGATTGCATTGAAGTCGCTGACGCCTAGGTCCGCCAGGGCATCGAGTCGGCTTCCCACCTGCTCTTCTTCTCCGATGATGGCGACCTGCCCTGGACTGCTGGCTCCTTCTAGCTCCAGAGTGCGGCGATAGGAGGGCAGTTTTGAACTCAGTGCAAGGAAACGCTCAGCGGATTCGCGGGCGCCACTTGCCCGAGTGACTGCGATGGGAAGCCCCGCCAGAATTCTCGGGACGGGTCGGTTGGCTTCCCTGGCCGCGGTTCGGATGCGGGGAACGGCGAAATTCTCGAGGAAGTGGGGCCCGCCCAGCCAGATCGCGCAACCCTCAGCACGGCTTCCCGCAAGTTCGAGCATGCGCGGGCCCAGAGCAGCGAGCAGGATGGGGGGAGCTTGGATGCCGCCGCCGTCCAGGGCCACATCCATGCGGAACTCTGGACCGTCGTACCTCGTGCGCTCGCTGGCGAGCAGACTGGGAAGAACATCCATGTAGGCCTTGGCGTGGCGCAGGGGGCGGGAGAAATCCAGTCCCAGGCGTTTTTCGATCACGGCGGCGTGGCTCACTCCGATTCCGAGGGCCAGACGCCCGTGGCTGGCACGTTGGACGGTGAGAGCTTGTTGGGCCAGGGCGGCGGGATGGCGCGGGAAGGTCGGCACTACCCAGCTGCCGAGTTCGATACGGGTGGTCACACGCGCAGCCAGGCAAAGCAATCCGAGTGAATCCCAGTCAAAGGTGTGACCGACCCACGCGGTGTCGAAGCCGAGTTCCTCAGCGATCTCGAATCGGTGAAGGATCTCGTCGATGCCGGAGCCTCCGGCCGTCGAGATGTAGAGGCCCAATCGCATTACGGGATCACAACAGACTCTGGCGTATATTTCCAGACCGAATCGATTATGCTGGTACCACGAGGCCGGTCTCCTGCCACCCAGAGACTGTTTTGGGATTCGATTATGAGTTCTATTGACACACATACCCTCTTCGACGCCGACAATCACTACTATGAGCCGGTCGATGCCTTCACTCGCTATATCGAGCCGAAGCATCGAGACAAGGTGATTCACGTAGAGCATGAGGATGATGGCAAGGAGGTGCTCTTTATCGGCGAGCGTCGCTTCACCTTCTTGGAGCACCGCGATTTTCAGGTGACTACGCGTCCGGGTTCTTTGCGGGAGATGCTGCACAGGATGGGCGAAGACGATTACAAGCAAACGGATGTCTACGAACCGATTCAGCCCCACTCTCGGAATCGCGACGCTCGTCTGGCGCTGATGGACGAGCAGGGAGTCGAGTCATGCCTGCTGTTCCCGACAATGGGGGTTTGCGTTGAGCACTTCATGAAGGACGACGTCGAGCAGACCTATGCGAACCTCCATGCCTTCAATCGCTGGCTCGATGACGACTGGGGATTCGACCACCAGGGGCGGATCATAGGGGTTCCCCTGATGTCTCTTCTCGACGTGGAGCGCGCGGTGGAAGAACTCGATTGGGCGCTACGGCGCGGCTGCCGAGCCGTCCACCTTCGTCCGGGGCCCGCGTTCGGCCGTTCACCGGCCGACCCCATCTTCGATCCGTTCTGGGCGAGAATCGACGAGGCTCGAATTCCGGTGGCCTTTCATATCGCTGAGTCCGGCTACAACGAGATGATGTCCGTCCACTATGGCGAAGCAGCGAATCCGGCCTCGCATCGGCAGACGGCTTTCCAATGGACGAATTTCTACGGAGATCGCCCGATCATGGACACGGTCTCGGCGTTGATTCTCCATAATTTGTTCGGCCGCTTTCCCAACGTCAACATTCTCAGTGTCGAAAACGGATCCCTCTTCGTTCCCTATTTGCTCAAGGCCATGGACAAGATGAAGGGAATGGGGCGCAACGGGCCCTGGCTGGGTGGCTACGTGAAGGGCCGGCCCAGTGAGATCTTCAAGCGGCATGTATTCGTGGCTCCCTATCACGAGGAGGACGTCGTGGAATTGACGAAACTGATCGGCCCTTCTCAAGTCCTCTTCGGTTCGGATTTTCCACACGCCGAAGGCCTTGCCGAGCCAAGGGATTTCGAGCAAACCCTGGAAGGTCTTCCGGAGTCTGCGGTGCGCGAAGTCATGGGTGGGAACTGCCGCGCATTGATGGCATGATCTGTTGACCGACCGCTTCCCCAGGGGCGTCCGGGTCCTTCCGGAGGATTGACCACTGACCATTGCTCAGACCAAGTTGTGCGACCAGAGTGGGCGAATTCTCGGACCGCGTGCTCTTTCTACGCGGCGGCGCCTGCTGGAAGCGACCGAGGCACTCCTCAAGGAAAAGGGCCTAGCGGCTCTCTCGGTGGTAGAGATTGCCAGGAGCATCGAGACGTCACCGGCGACCTTCTACCAGTACTTCGCGGACTCATTGGAGGCTGTTTTGGTGCTCGTGCAGCAGGTCGAAGCAGGCATGCCGCAGATTTTCGCGATGATCGATGGACCCTGGCAGGCGGAGGCTGGACTCCAGACTGCGAGAAAGGTGGTTCGGTCCTTCGCGATTCATTGGGATGAGTACGGCCACATTCTACAGGCCCGCGACTACTTGGCCGAGCGAGGCGATCGGCGCTTCGCCGATCTGCGCGAGTCTTCTCTCGGTGATATCGTGGCCCGCTTGGCGGCTCGGTTGGAAGAATCCAAGAAGCGAGGGGCGGTGGATCCGGAGATCCATGCGATGACGGCGGCCGCTGGCATGGTGGCCATCCTCGAACGGTTGGGTGGGCAGTATGCAAGGCTCAGCGGATTCGGAGCGACTCAAGAACACTTCGTCGAGACCTGCGCGCGTATTCTCTACCAGGTCGTCAATGGAGAATGTGCAAGAGCGCATGCTGGCGGCAACGAGCCAGGGCCGTAGCTGAGCTATGAGCGCCCCTTCGTAGAACGAGTCCGAAGTCACCAACCGGGGGGGAGTCGGTGCAGGCTGCGGTGGTGGGCGCCGGGGCGGTGGGCCTCGGGGTTGGAAGCTGTCTGGTTGCTTCGGGTGCCGACGTGTGTTTTGTCACGCCGCCCGGAGGTGCGGCACCTCTCCAGGCTCGCGGACTCGAACGCACCGGGGTGCTCGGCTCGTTTCGCTGCGACTACGAGAGCTTCGATGTTTCGGAAGATCTCGAAGAGGGCCTGGCGGGGGCCGATTTTGTGTTGGTGTGTACCAAGACGCACACCTCGCGTCGCATGGCGGCCACGCTGGCCGAGTTTTCCACGATCACCCGTGGCGAGGTTCCCGTGGTGCTCTTCCAGAACGGCTGGGGGAGTGCCGAGATCTTTGCCGAGATGCTTCCGTCGCAATCGGTCTTCAATGCCCGGGTGATCTCGGGATTTGTTCGGTCTGCGCGCCACGTCGTCGAGATCACCGTCCATGCCGACGCCATTCGGATGGGGAGTTTGTTCGGGAGCGATCCTGGAGTTCTGAACGTCCTGGCCACCGCTATCGCTCAGGGTGGAATTCCGTGCGAACTCACGGACCGCATCGATCGCGATCTCTGGGCCAAGATGCTCTACAACTGTGCCCTCAACCCGCTTGGCGCCCTGCATGATTTGCCCTATGGGGAACTTGCAGATCGAGCGGTGGCGAGACAGCTCATGGATCTCGTAATCGATGAGATCTTCGAAGTTATGGACGCACACGATTTCGAGACCCACTGGAGCAGTGCGAGCGAATACCGTCGCGATTTCTACGGGGATTTATTACCCACCACGCGGGCCCACGAGTCGTCGATGCTCTTGGATCTGCGTGCGGGTCGCGAGACTGAGATCGATTCTCTGTGTGGAGCAGTCGTTGGCCTGGCCCAGCAGGGGGGGGGCGCCGCCCCGGTCAATCGTGCCCTGACCGACCTGGTTCGGGCCGTGACGGTCACACGAGGGAAGGCGGTAAGCAGGACCTGATCCCGAGAGTGGAGTCGCTGGGGCCCCTGCAGGGATGCGCACGTGCATCTGCTTGGTTTGTTGACCGAGCAAGCGATTCGTGCGCCATCGGCCGGATTTTCATTTCATTCCAGGATGGATGGGAGCAGGGCTATTGACTCAATAATGAGATTTCCCGCGCTTTGTTCTCAGTCTCATTTGGAAGGTTCCTCATGTTACGGGCTATGCGAGTCGCTTGTGGCGTTTTCGTCGTGGTTGTCTTGGGTGCGGGTGGTGCACATGGATCCCTCGAGAAGTACGAGGTCAAGGTTTTTTAGATTATTCAATTTGAGTCTATGTCGCCGCGTGTGGAGCATCGGAGAAACTCGGCTGGTCACTTTTCGGTGATCGAGGAGTCGGGTTCGCATCCGGTTCTCATGACAATGGAGAACATTTACCAGTTGGGGAACAGCTTCGTTGTTCCTGCGTTCTCGGGCGGTTTCATCTTTCTGAGAACACGGATCGATGAAGGCCCCGCCAACAACATCGAGAGGGCCGGTGCTTCCTCGTCGACCATCCAGTGGAACATGCTCACCGGTTGGACGAGAACGGGCGGCAACTGGTGCAACGCGAATCCAACCTGCATTTGTGACCTGGCCAACCGCGTGCGTCACGAAACCTCGGATCCGGTGCTCTATCCCGCTTTGCTCGACGTGGATCCTTGGGTGTTCCACGGAACTGGCTGGGCGGACAGCGAGGGTTCCATCGCACGAACGGCGATGGGCGGCAGTACAGGCATATGTACCGATACTGTCGGGGAATTGAGAGACAGCGTCCACTCCACGGCGTGGGCGCTATCGCCTTGTTCTCTGCTGTTCTTGCACCCACCCTCGCGTGCGTGCTCTAATCATGCGGGGTGGGACTGTTGTTCTCACCCCGTCGACGGGCCGTGAGGGACAGATCGGATGGGTGCAGCACAGAACAAAGCCATCGTTCGCGAATACTTCGAGAAGATGGCTGCTGGGGATCCGAGTGTTCCCGACCTGCTGGCCGACGATGTGCGCTGGTGGGTCCCCCCTGCCTCGAAGCTCGGTGGGGTCTACGAGGGTCGGGATGCAGTTCTCGAGCTCATGGCTGGCGGAACGGGTCTCTATGATGCCTCCACCCCTCTCGTAGTCCAGATCGAGCAGATGGTGGCCGAGGGCGACTGGGTCTGTGTTCAGGCTGTGATCGAAGCGCGCACGGCTCGCGGTGAGGACTACCGCAACCACTATCACTTCGCGTTCCAGCTCTCGGGGGGCAAGCTTGTGCAGGTTCGCGAATACGTGGACACCCTCTACGCTCACGAGAAGCTGTTCTCTTGAAGCGTTTCGTGGCCTCGTTGGCTTCGAAAGGTCTCGAAGGCCGCGCAGCCATCGAGTGGGAGACCCTATGAAGTTCTGGCAGGCGCTGTCCTTCGAAGATTCGGACCAGCTTATCGATCTGGCCAGGGTCTGTGAGGAGGTGGGCTTCGAAGGAGTTCACATCGCTGATCATCTGGTGGGGCCAGAGGTGGTGAACTCGAAATATCCCTACTCGGAGGATGGAAGTCCCAGCTTCGTGGCACTCACCGAACATCCGGAGTGTTTCTCCGTGATTTCCGCCATGGCGGCCGTGACCACCCGGCTGCGTTTCACCACATCGATCTACATTGCTCCCATGCGCCATCCCGTTCATTTGGCCAAGGCTGCTGGAACTGCGGCAGTGTTGTCTCGCGGTCGTTTTTCACTCGGTGCGGGGGTCGGCTGGTTGCGCGAGGAGTTCGACGTGGTGGGTGAGGACTTCGGCAACCGCGGGCGACGCTTCGATGAAATGATCGATGTGATGCGGAAACTGTGGACGGGAGAGACCGTGGAGCACCACGGTGAGCACTATGCATTCGAGAGAATCAACATGTTGCCTGCGCCACCCGGGGGAAGGGTACCGATCTACGGGGGAGGTCTCAGCCCACGAGCTCTCGAGCGGGCAGGGAAACGTTTGGACGGTTGGCTTAGCACTGGAAACTCCGCCGATGAGATTGAAACCATCTTGAACACCTTGAAGGGGTTCCGTGAACAGGCTGGACGCGAGCGCGAGCCCTTCGAGTTCATCGCGGCGATCACGGATGGCCATGATCGTGACCTCTACTGCAGGCTCGAGGAACTTGGCGTGACGGGCTTTGGCGCGTGGCCTCTCAAGTTCTCCAGTGAGCCGGAACTCGGGTTCGAGCAGAAGCGTGAGGCTCTAGAGCGGTTCGGAGAAGAAGTCATCGCTGCTTTCTGAAAGCAGCGGGTCAATCCTGATTCTGTCGCTCGGAGAACTCTCGCTCGAGTTGTGCGAAGCGGTCGTCTGGAATGACGATGAACAACCCCCGGGCATCCGCAAGCCGGATGTCGCCCTGGAACAAATCCGCAGAGGTGTGGATTCTTCGCCCTCGGTGCTCGTCGAAGCGTGCTTCGATGCGAAGCGGAACCCCGACGGGTGTGGGGCGCCGGTAGCGCACGGTGAATTCACCGGTCATGGCCGCCCGCCCTGCGTACGACGAGACCATCCCGAGGATCTCATCAAATGCCGCGGCCACGAATCCGCCGTGGACACATCCCGGCGCTCCTTCGTATGCGTGGCCGAAGGTCACGGTGGCACTGGCGGACTGGGATTCGGGATCGGATTCCGTTTTCATGGGAGGGGCGATGGGGTTGGAGAGCCCACAGACAGGCCCCCGGTCTCCAAAGTCATGCATCCCGCTATACAGCGACGCAGCCTGCGCCTCTTCTACATCACCCGCAGCTTCGAACAGTGCGGCTGTCCTGGTGGCCCAGTCAGTGGCTTCGATCAGGTTGGCCTCGGGTGCTGCCGTGGAGCACAGGCGGTCGATGAGTCTACGCAGAGCCTCGGCCAGGCGACGCTTCGTTGGCCAGGTTCCTCCGGGATCGGCGAGTCTGCGGGCTCGATCCCTTGCCATGGATTCGCGGCTCGTATCTGAATCGGCCACAGGGCGCTCCTCTCACTCGTTTGGACCGGGGGCCGGTCGGGGGGGGTGGATTCCACGATGGCGCGTTAGCGGCGCGCATCGCGAGAGGCAATATTGCACAATCCCATCGCCTGGGCGCTGAAGTCATGCGAGTCTGAAGAATGGGTGTTGACGCGCCTGTGCCCCAGGCAGTTGACTGGCCAGGGATGGAATCGCGGGCGGGCAGTGCCCGCCACCTGGAGGGAATGATGGACGTCACCGAATCCGCAGCTGTAGGTCTTCGCAAGCCCGAGCACCGGTTGCCTCTGCCGGGTCAGGGTCCCCAGAGCATGGCCGAGGTTCTGGATCGGGTTCTGGCCGAGGATGCGAAGCGACCCGCTCTGGTCGGGCGAAGCGGCCGTTACGATTACGCGCAACTCGATGAGATCGCCAATCGCGCAGCGCACGCTTTGCTTCGACTCGGAATCAAACCGGGGGATCGCGTGGCCGCATGCCTGCCCAACGATGTGGAGATCGTGGTAGCGATGTTGGCCTGTATGCGGCTGGGCGTGTTGTGGGTCGGAGTCAACCGTCCCCTCGCACCGCGTGAGAAGGCCTATATTTTGCGTGACTCGGGCGCCCGGGTGTTGTTGGCCAGGCCAGAAATCGTGGCTGAACTCGAGCCCGAACGCAGCGAGTTACGAGATCTCGAACACGTCATCCCGAGTGCCCCAGGCTCCTCGGACGACCTCTGGTCTCGATTGCTCGAAGAGGCTCCTGAGCAGACGCGACCCCGGCAAGAGATCGATCCCTTCGGCCCTGCCGCCATCGCCTACACGAGTGGCACCACGGGTCACCCCAAGGGTGCAGTCCACAGCCAACACAACATGCTGCTCCCAGGCGCGCTTGCGGTAGCGACGGGTCGTTACGAGGGGCGCAGCCAGGGAATGGTTCTGCCGCTGACGATCCTGAACTTGATGGTTCTGGGGCCCGCCACGGCCTGGCAGGATGGAGCGTGCTGCGTCGCTATCGATCGCATCGACCCGGAAGGTCTGGCCCAGTGGATCCGCGAAGAGCGAATTGGCAACGTCTGTGGGGTTCCGACGATTCTCCACGATCTGCTCACCCACCCGTCCGTGACCCGCGATGATCTCGCGTCGCTGGTGACCCCTGAAGTGGGCGGAGCAGTGGTGCCCGAGGAGTTCCGACGGCTCTACCGCGAGCGCTTTGGGCAGGGGGTTCGGATTGGCTATGGGATGACCGAGGCGCCTACGGCTGTGACGTGGTCCGGGACTGAGGACTCCCCTCTCCCCGGACTCTGCGGGCGCCCTCAACCCTACGTGGAGATCCTCATCCTTGATGAGCAGGGGCATACCTGCCCTACCGATGAAGTGGGTGAGATTTGCGTCGCTCCAGCGAGCCGGGGAGAGTGGAAGAACGTGTACACGCCGATGCTCGGCTACTGGGGACACCCCGAGGCCACGCGGGAGGCCCTGGTGGGAGGGGTCTACCATACCGGGGACCTCGGGTTCCTGGCCGAGGATGGGAACCTCTTCATTCGCGGTCGCCGCAATGAGTTGATCCTGCGCGGCGGAGCCAACGTCTATCCCGCGGAGGTCGAGCGTGTGCTCGAGCTGGCCCCTGAGGTCGCGGGAAGTGCCGTTCTGGGTGTACCCGACGACCGATTGGGCGAGCGTGTGGTCGCCGCCGTTGAACTCGAGCCGGGCGCGACCGTCAGCATCGAGCCACTGCTCGCTCGGTGTCGGCAGGAACTGGCCCGCTACAAGGTCCCCTCGGAAATGGTGATCGTGGAGGAACTTCCCCGAAACGCCATGTCCAAGGTGGTCAAGCGCGAGTTGCTTCCCCTGTTCGAAGGCGACTGACTCCGCGCGGGAGCCTGCTAGGATTTGGGCATGGCGTCGCTCGTCCAGAATTGGATCGAGATCGTTCGCACCCAGAACCTCTCGTCCGACCGCAGGATGGATCTGGTCTCGCGCTGGATGCTGATCACGCGAGCCAGCGTTTTCCCCATGACCCTGACCTCTGCGGCCATTGGTGGGGTGCTCGCGGCGCGATCCAGCGATCCAGATTGGGTGTATTTCTTCGTGGCTCTGGTGGGGCTCGTATTGGCCCACGCGGCCAACAACATGATCAACGACTACTTCGACCTCGAAGGAGGCGTGGATCATGACGAGTACGTTCGCACCCAATACGCCCCGCACCCGATTCTTTCGGATTTGATCTCCAAGTCCGGGCTGATCCTGGCGATTGCCGTGGTCAACCTTTTGGATCTGGCCGTTCTGCTCTATCTCACCGAAGCGAGAGGTTGGCCGGTTCCGACCTTCGCTCTGCTCGGACTGTTCATCAGCGTCTTCTACGTCGCGCCCCCTCTAAAGCTCAAGCACCGTGGGATGGGCGAGCCGGGTGTTTTCGTCGTATGGGGTCCCCTGATGATTGGCGGCACCTACTACGCGACGGCCGGGAATCTACCCACCTGGGTATGGGTCGCGAGTCTCCCCTACGCGGTGCTGGTGGCCACTGTGCTGGTCGGGAAACACCTGGACAAGCTCGAGGCCGACGCTGCCAAGAACATCCGGACCCTGCCGGTCATCCTGGGCTCAGAACGGGCGCTTTTCCTCAACCAGGCGCTGATGCTGCTTTTCTTTGTCCTGGTCCTGGTGCTGGTTTTGGACGGGACGCTTGGAGTGGCGTGTCTGCTCGTCTTTCTGGCAGTGCCCAACTTACTGAAGGTGCTGCGTGTCTACTCCCGGCCCCGACCGGACACTCGGCCCGATGGTTTCCCAATCTGGCCGCTGTGGTACGTCGCATGGGCGTTCAGTCTGACGCGATTGTCCGGAGCCCTGTTCGTACTGGGCCTGTTGATCGACGCCATTTACCCCTACCACCTGGCTTGAAGAAGGCCCCGGGAGGTCACAGGGAGATGACCCCCGACGACCTCAGCCAACCCTTCTCACCGTTGGCACGGCGCACTTCGAGCCAACCCAGAAACCGCCCCTCGATGGTGACCACCGAACCCGCGGGAACGATCCGCTCGGTCTGGGGCGTGTCGGCATCGGTGGGGATCGATCGCAAGGTGGCTTCCTCCACGAGCATCGCGGCGCCCGGCTGTCCGAGGAGGCCGTATTGCGCCAGGGCGGCGGCACTCAGAAGCCCCACAGTGAGTCCAAGGGCGGCCGCGGGGCCCATCCAGCGGCGCCGAACTGCATTGGGGTGAAAGCGCTGGTGCAACGCCACGGCTGCGGCAGCGCAGATCCAACACGCCGCCAACAGGCCCAGCCACTGCCAAGTGGAAGGCGAGGCCTGGCGGGCGAGCCCTGAGGCACCACTGCCGAATGCGATTCGCTCGAGGGCAGGATCGATGCGAGTCAGCTCCGAGGAGAAGACGGCGAGATTCCAGTGGTATGCGGGGGTTCGCGGTGAACGCAGGAAGGCCGCTGTCGTATGGGCGAGCCCGCGTTGAAGCTCTCCCTGTTGGGCAGAGACGAGGCCGAGGTTGTAGCGCGCAATCGTGTCGTCCCCGTCGTGGTCAACGCGTCGTTCGAAATCCTTTCGCGCCACAGACAAATCCCCCTGCTGGTAGGCCTCGACCGCTTCCTGACTGGAAGCATCGGCCACTGGACCGCAGGCGCCCAGAGTGGCCAGACCCATCGCCAGTGTGATGAGGGCCAACAGGTGCCTTGGCAGCAGGGCGCGGAGTGGATTGAAGTGCGGTACGGATACCTGCTCGGCGGCTCGTCGAGCGCGCTCTTCCCAATCCTGCGCCAACTCGCCCTCGGCACCGTACAGCGCGGTGTCAGCCTCGGCCCATAGGCTTAGCCACACTTCACGCTCGGGTGTTTCGAGTTCTGCCAATTGCCGGAGGGTGGGGGCGGCGCGTTTCACGCCGAAGGTCACCGACACCGCAAGCTGCCAGCGCTGCAGTGCCATGTCTCGTGCATGGCGGTCGGGGGCCGATTTGAGGTCGTGAAGGGCACAGTTGAGGTTGGCAATCGCCTCGCGCCGAGACCGCCCCGAATCCCTTTGGCGCGCCCGCCCTGCGGCCAGGGTCAACCAGTAGGTGGCGAGGGCCAGGGGGGGCATTCCGAGGGCGGTGAGCCATGTGTCCTGAGGGAACGGGCCCGGCGAGGAATCCTGTCCTCTCAGTGCACCCCGGGGCAGCAGGGGCGGATCCTCTTGGCCGGGCAGCGTCTCCAACAGCTGAATCCCCGGCGAAGTGGGTGGGGTGGGCACTTCTGCGGGGGGTGCGCTGGGCAAAAGATTGGGGGCCGGTGGCGAGCCGGCACGGGGGGCCGTGGATGCGGCGCGTACTTCGACTGGGGGAGGCTGTATTCGCGAGGTCCGGTAGGTGCTGGCACGTGGGTCGAAGAAGGCGAATTCTACGGGCTCCAGCTCGATTCGACCGGGCTGTGTGGGGATCATCACCAGGTCTTCACTCACCGAGCCCTCGAAGATCTTTCCCTTGGCGAAGTCGCGTTGGGTCTTGGGCTTGACGGTGCGCACGTCCAGGGGGATCGCTCGGGCTGGGAGCGCCACCCCACCGGGCCAATTTCCGTTCCCTTTCAACCGAAGGGTCCAGGTGATGGGTTCTCCCACAGTCACCGTCTCGGGAATGAGGGTGGAATCGAGCTCGAATTCCCCGACGGCTCCCGTGAAGTTCGTAGGGGCGTCGGGCGGAAGGGGGCGCACATCGAGGGTGGTGGGCCCGCTTACTGCCGTTACACGCTGGCGCTCGGGCTCTGAGAAGAAGAAGGATCGTTTGCGACGTCCCGTCTCGAGATCGAGCTTCTGACTCACTGGAGGCAGCTCGAATCGGCCGGCCCTGGGGGCGAAGGCGCGCGTGCGAAAGTGCACCCCCTGGTTGCCCGGCAGTTGATCGGCGTTGGGGATTCGGCGGCCGCTGACGAGCCGGCCGTCGCTCCAGCCGTCGGTCGCCAGATCGGCCTGGGGCCAATCGGGTGTACCGATCAGGTTGCCGCGTCTGCCCTCTTCGACGGATACATAGAAGTCCACCGGAAAGACTTCGCCCGCATAGGGGGTGGGTTTGCGCAGGAATACGCCCGCGCCTACCACGTCGTCGATGGGGACACGCGTGCCTCCTCGGGCGACGCTTGCGCGAGCGACGCTGAGCGGTAGGGCCGGTACTCGCAGCCGGCCCTTGTCGGTTTGAACCTGAAAGGACGGTACCCGGAGATTTCCTTCGTCTGCCGCGCGCACCCGGTAGCTCTGAGTGAGGGACGCACTCGACCGCATGTTTACGATGGAGAACTGGCGCGCTGTGCTGGGTCCTCCGAGGAATTCGAGGCCGGTGACGTCGGGGAGTTGGAGTTCGCCAGATGGTTCGCAGTCCTCGAAAACGAGCTCGAGGAAGGACTCCTGGCCCGCTTGCAGGGGCGCGGGGGCGTTCCAGCGCACGCTCTGAGCGCTGGCCTGCCAGGCCCAGAGCGCGAAGAGTAGAGCGACACCGAATCGCACTCCGATCCGCCAACGAGACGGCTCTACCACGGCTTGCCCCCCTGGGTCCGGGTCCGTTCCCCGCCATTCATGCGCTGGAACAGCACGGCGGGTGAGTCCTGGTCGCGTACCTGCTGGAGTCGGCCCAGGGCTTCGGCAAGCTCAGGTCGTTCGACTCCGTCGGGTGTGGCTCTCCCGCCGCCCACCAGACGCGTTTCCGGCGGAGGGTCTTCGCTCTTCGGCTCACCGGCGGGTGGGGAAGGTTCCGCCGGCGGTTCGCCGAGCGAGCCCAGTCCGGCGTCTGGGTCGTTGAGGGTATCGGGAAGGGCCTGGTCGGCGCCCGCGTCGGGCTTCGGGCTCGCATCGCTCCGGCGGGTGTTTTCCTCGGGAGGTGCATCGCCCGGATTGGACTGGGTGCTGTCGGAGTCTCGGGGGTTGGGGTCTTCCTGCGCTCCCGAATCCCCCGGCTGTGGTTCGGACTCCGAGTTTGCCGAATCGTCGTCTCGAGAAGGATCTGACGGGGCCTGCTGGGGACTCGGCGGGGGCGGGGTTTCGCGCGCCAATGCTTCGAGGCGGCGCCGCAGCTCACTCCAATCGGTGGTGTCCGGATCGAGTTGCTCCCCCAGTTCGATGGCTGCGAGGGCGTCGAAGATCACACCGTTGCGCACCTGGGGCTCCAGACCACCGGGGTCTGAAACGGCCTCGAGGCTGTGCTTTGCGAGTTCGTGGTACCGGTCGGCTCCGATCTGGGGCTGACGGATCATGTCGCTCACAGTACGCGTGAGTCGTTCGGGAGGGGTTGGCTCTCGGGGGACCGCGTCCATCGGCTCGGCCCGCAGGGGGAGCGCCGCGGTGGTGAAGAGGAGGGCTGTACCCAGGGCGGTGATGCCCTCCTTTCGGCGCATCCGCAGGGAACTCGCTGTTGGGACGACCGGAAGCTCGAGCCAGGCCGAGATCAAGAGAAACAACAAAGCGGGGGCCAACAGCCATTGGAACCGCTCGCGGCGTCGAACGACTCGTTCATCGACGAATTCCCCGCGCTGACCGCGCTCCACGGTCTCGTCCACCAGGGCTGCAATGTCCACCCAAGCTGCGGCGTCTCGATAGGTCCCCCCGGTGGATTCGGCGAGTTCGCGCAGGGTTGCCTCCTCGAGACGTGAGAGCACCGCTGCCCCACGCTCGTCCTTCACGATCGCTCCCGACGAATCGGTGAGGACGGCACCATCGCTCGTTCCGACCCCCAGCCCGATGACTCGGATGTCCTCCTCGCGCAGGGCCGGGACGCGTTTGCGCCAGTGTGGCGCGTGAGATTCCCCGTCCGAGAGGACGATGAGAAAACGATCTGCTTGAGTGTCCTGGCCGAAGGCGTCGAGCGCCGCCCGCAGCATGTCGTCGTAGTTCGTGCCGCCCTGAGGCAGGTAGCTCGGGTCGAGTTCCGAGAGCAGGTCGCGTAGCACTTCGTGGTCGGCCGACAGCGGACTCTGGAGAAAGCCAGTGCCCGCGAATACCAGCAGTCCCACACGTTCTCCTTGGAGGGTGTCGAGGAGAGTCTCCACCAGGAGTTTGGATCGTTGGAGTCGGGTGGGGGGGACGTCATCGGCATTCATGCTGCTCGACAGATCGAGGGCCAACAGGATCTCGCGTGCCGGCTCATAGGTCTTCTGTTCGATCTGACCCCACTGTGGGCGTGCGAGAGCGACCACCGCCAAGGCGACGCCCGAAACCACGGCGAATCCGTACAGGGCACCGCGTAGGACGGGTCTGGCGTTGGACAGACCATGGCGATCCACCCAGAGGTGCGCGATGAATCGAGTTGCCGTCTGGGCCTGCTGGCCCCGGAGCCTTCGGACACACCAGAGTGCGATTCCCACGACGATCGGGAGTGCAGTGAGGACTGTGGCGTCGGCAAAGGTCACGCGTGGCTCCGGGCGGTGCGCGGTGTATTGGGGGTCGCACGCCTGCGCTCACCTATTGGCGCCAGCCAGAAGGCCGCGAGACATAGCCCGACTCCGGGCCAGGCGAACCAACCGAACAATTCGCGGGCTCGTACGTTCGATTTTGCATCGAACTCGATTTTGCGTTCTGCGTCGATGGCCGTGAAGGCGGCATCCACGGTACTCGAGTCAGCGGCCCTGAAGTAACGCCCCCCAGTCTGCTTCGCGATGTTCTGGAGGGTGGCTTCGTCGAGATCCGAACCGCGGCGTCCGATCCGGAACGGCATGCCCAGGCCCATCCCGCCCTGGGTTCCCGCCCCGATGGTGTAGACGGGGATTCCCTTGGCGGCAGCGACCCGGGCCGCATCCAGAGGTGCGATGGATCCCGAATTGCTCGCTCCGTCGGTCAGGAGGATCACGAAGCCACCCTGGCGCTGGCCCGCATCCACCCGGGCGACCTGACCCAGGCGCGAG
Organism: Myxococcota bacterium; assembly: GCA_022447545.1. Taxonomy (GTDB): domain Bacteria; phylum Myxococcota_A; class UBA9160; order UBA9160; family SMWR01; genus JAKVBI01. The sequence goes on along the minus strand of JAKVBI010000001.1, from coordinate 27,904 downwards.
ACCGACAGGGCGAGGGCATCGCCCACGGCGGTGCCGTCCTCCACGAGCCCCACGCGGAGTCGGCCGACCTGGCGTCGCAACCAGGTGTGGTCGAAGGAAAGGGGTGCCAGGGTGTAGGCTCGACCGCCGAAGGCCACCACTCCGATGCGGTCGCTCGGGCGCTGTGCCATGAACGCCTCCACGATGGGCTTGATGGCACTCAGGCGGTTCATTCGCCGCCCCCCGCGCTCATAGTCCTCTTCCAGCATGGAGGTCGACAAGTCGATGGCCAGGACGATGTCGTAGCCCTTTTGGCGTACCAATCGCCGATCTTCGATCTTCTGGGGACGGGCCAATGCAAAGATGATGAGGGCGAGTCCCAGAAACAAGAGTGCGACGGGCCAACGCGAACGCGGTAGGGGGTCATGACTCGTCCACTCGTTGGCGAAGGGGATGACCAGGGCGGGTTGACCTCGCCGCGCGCGCAGCCATGCCACCGGGGGAAGGGCGAGCAGGAGCAGCAGCCACTGAGGGTCGTGCAGAAGCCAGTTCATTTGGGTGGCGTCGGTCATCAGAGCTTTGTCCGGCGCATGCGGCGATGGAAGAAACGCACCAGGCTGTCGAGCAGGTCGTCATCGACGGAAACCGCTAAGCGCTGGTTGCCGTCGGGGATGAGCTGGCGCCAGGCGAGATCGCGATTCTTCACCCATTCGGCTTGACGCTTGCGCGTGTTGCGGGACAGCGTGTCGAAGGGCACGAGTTGGCCGGTCGTGGGGTCCACAGCGGCGAAGCTTCCCATTCTTGGTAATTCGCGCTCCCATGGGTCCTCCACGCGAACCCCGATCAATTCGTAACGTTGCCGAAGGGCATTCCAGCCCGGGGGAAATGGACGCGGCGGGAAGTCCCCCAGCCAGAGCAGAACCGAGTGTCTCGGGAAGGCGCGATAGAGATGTTGCCAGTCGATCGTCACGCCCCCAGGGGTTTCCAGTCCGGGAGGAGCACTTCCGACCAGATTGGCGGTGGTCTTGAGGATCGCGTTGCGCCCCTTCTGGGGTCGTTTGAAGTGGGTTCCCTCGGGAGTCGCGTGCCAGAACCCCACGCGGTCTCGATTGCCCGCGGAGATCAGTGCGAACAGTCCCGCCATCTCGAGCAGGGCCTCGCGTTTGGTTCGGCCGGTCGAACCGAACTGGAGGGATGTCGAGTCCTCGAGCAAGAGAATCACGGTCAGTTCTCGTTCCTCGATGAACTTCTTTCGATAGGGCTCGCCTAGCCGTGCAGTGACGTTCCAGTCGATATCCCGTACGTCGTCGCCGTACTCGTACTTCACGACCTGGTCGAATTCGCGTCCGCGCCCGCGGAATGCCGATCGGTAATCGCCGCCCACGAGAACGTCGGCGGCGTCGCGAACTCGCCATTCGAGCTTGCGCAGCAGGGCGTGGGAGGCCTTGGTACTCAACTGGCGGGAGTCCCCACGAGGTTGGGGACTGCTGTTCCGGTGAGGATCTCATCGAGTACGTCGTCGACCGTGATCTCCTCTGCTTCCGCATCGTAGGTCAGTGCCAGGCGGTGGCGCAGAGAATCGGGAACGAGTTCCTGGATGAGGTCGGGAGAGAGATGATCTCGACCGCGCAGCCAGGCCAGCGCGCGTCCAGCTTGCAGGAGCGCCAGAGAAGCACGCGGAGACGCACCGTAGGACAGCACCTGAGTGTCCTCCGTCGTGTTTTGGGCTCGACGGCGCGTCTCGCGCACCAGGGCGAGCAGGTAGTGCTGCACGGCCTCACTCACGTGCACTGCGTCGACCCGAGCGCGGAGAGCCATCAATTCTCCCGCGGACGAGACGGCTTCGAGTTCGGGTTGCTGGGTGAGTTGTCCCCAGCGCTCCAGCATGTCGCGCTCTTCCGACTCCGACGGGTAGTCGCAGATCAGCTTGAAGAGGAAGCGGTCGATTTGTGCCTCGGGCAGTGGGTACGTGCCTTCCTGCTCGATGGGGTTCTGAGTCGCCATCACGAGAAAGGGGCGGGGTAACTGGTGGGACTCGTCGCCCAGAGTGACCTGGCGTTCCTGCATGGCCTCGAGCAGTCCACTCTGGACCTTGGCCGGAGCCCGGTTGATCTCGTCGGCCAGCACGAGGTTGGCGAAGACCGGGCCGAGGTGGGCTTTGAACTGCCCGTCGTGCGGTTGAAAGACCATCGTGCCCATGAGGTCGCTGGGGAGCAGATCCGGAGTGAACTGGATGCGCTCGAAGTCGAAGCCCATGGCGGTCCCAAGGCTTCGGATCAGCAGGGTCTTGGCCAGCCCTGGCATCCCCTCCAGCAGCACGTGGCCGTCGGCCAGCAGGGCCGTGAGTAGGCGTTCGATCAGGGTGTCCTGGCCGATGACGGCCTTCTGTACCTCGCCTCGAACGCGAGCCAGCCAGGCCGGGCCGTCCGGGGCCACGGGGGGCTGGGTGGCTTCTGAAAGTTCCGTGGCCAATGCCTGATCCTCCCGACTCGAGTGGCGTTGTGTTGTTGTTCTCGTGGGATCCTTCGGTCCACAGCAAAGGATCGACCGGCCCCTACATATCGGAGTTCACGGCGCTTTCGACAAGGGGGGGGCCGTCGCAGCTCCCTATGGCTGGGTGGGTTTCAACACGAAGGCAGAGGGGTCTCGCGCCATGGAGTCGGCGGGGGAGCCGGGGCCCTCAAGTCAACTTGAGTACGGCTCGTTCGATGGCCTCCACACATCCTCCCTCGGCGTTGCTCTTGACCACCCAATCGGCCGCGCTCTGAACAGACCGGACTGCGTTGCCCATGGCGATTCCGAGGCCGGCGTTGCGGATCATCTCGATGTCGTTGGTGTCATCGCCCACAGCGATGATCTCGCGGCGGGCGATGCCAAGGGCGGATGCGACCTCCGAAAGGCCTGCCCACTTCGATGTCCCTGGTGAGAGGAACTCGAGGATCACGCCCTGATAGTTCTTGTTCTGGATCTGGTGGTTGGTGACGCGATCGCCCAGCAACTTTTGAGAGCGGGCGTGCAGGGTTTCGAGTGCTCGTTCCTCGCCCATGGTCGAGATCATCACCACGTCGTCCCGCTCCAGGCATTCCAGGGAGTCGACGCTGGCCACATGGGCGCTGGCGTCGGCGAGATATTCCAGCTGAAAGGGGTGGGTTGCCTGGTTGGTCTCAGTGTAGACGTCGATCTCGTCGTCCGAATCCACATAGAGAAGAGGGGTGCCGACTTCGCGAACGAGCTCGAGGACCTGCGGTCGCAGATCGGGAGTCAGGTAGCGGGCCGATTGGGTTGCACCCGTCTCGATGTCTTTCACCAGCACGCCATTGTTGATCACCATCGGGCCCTGCAGGCCGAGCTGCTGAGCGATGGGGAGCGCCGAGCGATACCGCCGGCCGGTGCAAAGGACGATCTGGAGTCCCCGATCCCGAGCGGCTCCCACGGCGCGAGACACCGAGCCCGTGAGGTTCCCGTACGGGTCGAGGATGGTGCCATCGATATCCAGCGCCAGTAGCTGGTAGCGCATGAAATGGAAGCTCCTTTTCCGGCGGATCGCGCTGGATTTTCGGTTCTTCGACAGCCTCGTCGCGCCGTTCCAGAGATGGGGATCGCTTCTCTTCTCATCGATCGTCCGGCACGACACGTTGAGTGTGCCTGGTGTGGGTTCGAGAGGAAAGCGCGGGGGCGATTATCGGGCCACCAGAGGCCTTGTCGTGGGTCCGGTCAGGTCTCTCCGACGGAAGCGAGGTCGTTTTTCAGGCTCCGGCTGGCGATCCACTGGTGGAGCGCGCCCAGGATGTGAGTCACGCCGATGATCAGCAGCCCCATTCTCAGGGACTCGCGGCCCATGCTCGGCTCGAAGGCGTCACTGATCAGTCCCACACAGAGTGGGCCAAGCCCCATTCCGATCAGGTTGTAGGTTCCCGTCGTCAGCGCCGAGGCGCGTGAGCGCATGTTCGGCGGAGTGACGCTCTGGGTCATGGCCAGAGCGGGACCATTCCAGGTGGCGCCGAGCAGCGTTCCGGGAATCAGGATCAGCAGGGCCGTGGGCAGCGCCCAACTTCCCACGCTGAAGTGACCGCCCGCGGGCCAGAGTACGAAGGCCACACTGAACGGCATGGCGGCGAGTGCGCCAATGGTCGGCACCCACATGACCCAGCGGATGTCGCGTTTTCCGAGGCGGTCGCACAGCCACGCACCGCCCAGTGCTCCCACGGCAGCGAAGAGTTGCTGGCTGAGCATGAGGCTGATGGCTGCACCGCCCAGGCTCATGTCGTGACTGCGGATGAGGTACGAGATGAAAAAAGCGCCCGATCCCATGCTCGCGAATGCGTGATAGGAGGCGCCGAGCACGTTGTGGACGAAGGAGGGGGTGTGACGCAGCCGGGCCAGGACCGTGAGGGTGGGAACTGGCTCCGGGGGGGCGCCGCCGTCGAGACGCCCTCGCTCGGGCTCGCGTACCGTTGCGCGGATCACGAGGGCCAGCAGCGCGCCGGGAATTCCGAGTACGAAGAAGGTGGCACGCCAGCCGTGAGTCTCGGCAATCAAGGCGCCCAACAGGTAGCCCAGAGCGATTCCCGTCATGCCTCCCATGCCGAAGATTGTCATCATGCGAGCTCGCCGGTCGATGGGGAAGTAGTCGCACAACAGCGCGTGGGCGGGAGCGCTTCCAGCTCCTTCGAACGCGCCCACCCCAAATCGAGCGATCACGAGTTGCCAGAACTGGGTGACCAGTCCACACAACGCGGTCAATCCGCTCCAGAGGAAGAGACCCAAACCCACGACCGATCGTCGGGTGCTGCGATCCGCCAGGGTTGCGATGGCGAAGCTTGCGACAATGTGAACGATTGCGAATGCGGGGCCGACCAGAAAACCCATGGCGGTGTCCGAAACGCCAAATTCGTCCTTGATCGGTTCCAGCAACACGTTGAGGATGTTGCGGTCGGCCACGTTGAAGGTGGTCACGAGGAACATGGCGCCGAGCACGTACCATGCGTAGGGCGAGACCGGGGTCGAGGGTTCCGACGATGCGGGTTTGAGCATTTTCTGATTCACGATTTTTCGAGGAACGCCGCTAGGCGGTCGATCACGAAGCCGATGGCATCGTCGTCCAGAGCGTGGCTCATGGGTAGGACGACACCGCGCTCCATGATTTCATCGGCGTGCGGGAGTCCCTCCTCGGGCTGGCGCAAAGGGATTCCACGAAGCATGGGTTGCCGTGTTGCATTTCCGGTCCAGACCGTTCGCGTGTCGATGCCCTCGCCGTCGATGAACTCCTGAAGCTGTGAGCGAACGAATCCGGCATCGGGGCGGATGGTTACCGGATAACAGAGCCATGCGGTCTCCAGCTCTTCGGTCTGACGGGGGACGCGAAACTGGTCGGCGTATTCTTCGAAGAATTTCGTGTACATCTCGAAGCTCTTGACCCGGCGAGCGAAATTCGTCGGGACTTTCTTCAGTTGCTCCAGCCCGAAGGCTGCACCGAGTTCCGAGGGTTCGAAATTCCAGCCGAGTTCATCGAAGATGAACTGATTGTCGTAGTGGATCCCATCGAGATCTTCCCAGAAATTTCGATCCCGCCGTTTCGACCCGTAGAAGTGAAGTTCCGAGCGACGCCCCCAGCGCCTCAGCATGAGGCCCCGGTCACGCAGGTTTTCGTCGTCGAGCATCACCATTCCCCCGTTTCCTGCGCAGGTGATGATGTGGGACGAGGCGAAACTCGTGACGGAAATGTCCGACCTCGTACCAGTGGGCGTTCCGCGCAGGCGCGGCCCCAATGCATCGCAGGAGTCCTCGACGACGGCGAGGCCGTGGCGGTCGGCGATTTGACGGATGCCGTCCCAATCGGGTGCGTTCCCGATGAGGTTCGGTACCAGGATGGCCCGGGTGCGTTCGCCGATGGCCTGTTCCATTCGCGCTACGTCGATTTGGTAGGTGTCGGGCTCAACATCTACGAAAACGGGTACGAGGCCGCTGCGCACGAGTGGTGCGAGATCCGTCGAAAAGGTCACGGGAGAGGTGATGACTTCATCACCGGGTTTCAGGTTGAGTAGTTCGACAGCGAGATAGAGGGCGGACGAACCCGAGTTGCACATCAGGCCCCGTTGCTTGCCGAACAGTGCGGCGACTTCGCGCTCCATGGCATTCACTCGCCGTCCGGGCCACAACCCCGCGGCTCCCGAGCGCAACACCTCGACGACGGCTTCGATTTCGGCCTCGTCGTGTACGCTGGCGGCATAGAAGACTCGATCTTTCAAAACCGCCTCCTGCTCACACGTCTAGCAGTGATGGACCGTCCAGTTGGAAAAGGCAAGTGCTCATTGTCGTGGATCGAACACCTCTGCCCGTTGAGGACCTGCCACACGGGCACACGAGCCTCTATGCGATCGAACGCGCATTATGAGAACTCCTGGGCCCTTCCCGTCAGGGCGACCCGGGTGGGGCCCTGGGCGCTTCGGGCACCGAAAGGTCTGCGATTCTCAGGAGTTGCAGGTCGCGGGGTGGGTCACACGACGGCTTAGGCGCCCCAGGGAGTGATGGCCTGCTTGAGGGCCGTGTAACCTTCGATGAAGCCGGGACGCTCCCCGCCGTAGATCTCGTCGAAGGTCGCCAGCGCGGAATCGAGCCAGTCTCTCAGGGCATCATCGCCCGGGTTGGCATCGAGGTATGCGTCGCGGATGAGCACGAAGTGGATCCGCGGGTCGTAGGGTTTCTTGGTTCCGCCCATCGACTCGTCACCATCCAGCAGTCGCAGCAGCATCGCGTCTGCCGATCCAAGGGTCTGCTCATGGATGGGCGGACCCTCCATGCGGTACATCACCGAGGTCATGTCGCGTCCATTGCCGGTCGTGTATCCCATTTGTCCCCACACATCCGACATTTTCGCGTTGGCTCCCACGTGATCGATCACCATCTGACCAAAGTGTCGCAGGGGGTCCGAGACGTCTGCCAACAAGTCCGTGAGTCGGTCGCCATCGAGATCCGTGGCAAGCACGATGGCGTTGCGATGTTCGATCAAGTCCCAGAGCAACAACCCGTAGTTGGTATCCGAGATGTGTTGCTCGATGCGGCCGCTCCAGTTTTCCATGCCTTTTTTGAAGTCGGAAGGGAGTAGGGCAATGATCCGATCGACCCGCTCGCGGTGCTCTTCGTAACCGTCCACCGCGTACTTGCGGCCAACTTCGAACTGTGTGTCTTGGAGCATCCAAGAGAGGATGCCGGAGTTGATACCGTCTTCCATCGCCTGGGTGGGCTTGAAGGCAACTCGCCCGACATGGCCCGTCTCGTGGACCATCTGAAGAAAACGTCTGCAGGCATAGGCCATCTGGATTCCGGGTGTATTCATTTCCGAGTGGATGATGCCCGTATCGGCATCGACTCGGAACTTTCCGCGATCCTGTGAATAGGGAAGGCAGGGCATGCAGCGTACGACCGTGATGCAACCGTAGGGTCGAACATTGCAGTACACACCGGCTTGGGTTCGCAGCGGTGCGTTCCCAGACTTGCCCATGACGACAACCTTGCCGCCTTTGCCGTCGTCTACGTAGGCATCACCCGCCGTGGACCACTTGATCGATGTGCAGGGCATGTTGCCGAACCAGCTCAGGGGTGCGAGTTGATGATCGTGACGGTACTGGGACCACATGGGGACCATGTAGAAGGGAAGTCCGAGTACGTCGGCGGCGGCGATGGTGCCGAGCATCGCGTAAGCGTCGGTGAGTGCGTGAGCTACGGGCTGGGTGTCCTTGTCGAAACAACCACCCTGCCAGATCACGGCGTCCGGGTGTCCCTTGGGTCGCACCTCTGAGGGTTGGTAGAGCGCGCTCAAAGCGCCGAACAGATCGCCTCCATCGGCTTCGGTGCGGGCGATTTGCAGTAGATCGATCATTGCCAGGCTCTCCGGTTGCGGTTTCAGGGGCATTTGCCGGGTGGGGCGGCGGGCTCTCGCCGCTCCACGGCGGGACAGTTGTAGCATTTTCATCCGAGTGCGGTCCCCTCTTGGCTGGAGCGGGAGGCACCGCACTCTCGGGCCGATCGGATGCCTTTCAGGCGGCGGTGGGCTCGTGGAGAACCCGGGTCAGGTGCTCGCCATGGGTTCCGATCAGCAGATCGAGGACGTGCGAACGTTTGAGGAAGAGGTGGGCGTCGTACTCCGCGGTTACCCCGTAACCGCCATGGACGAGTATATTCGCTTGTCCGTTCTCGGTTGCGGCCTTCGCGGACAGCAATTTGGCGGCCGAGGCCTGGAAGGTGGCGTCTGCGTGGCCATCCCGGACGGCGAGAGCGGCATAGAAGGTCTGCCATGTCGCGGCTTCGCAGCGACTCGCCATGTCGGCGCACTTGTGCTTGATGGCCTGGAACACTCCGATGGGCTTTCCGAATTGCTGTCGCTCTTTCGCGTATTCGGTCGCCTGATCACGAGCGGCCTCGGAGCTTCCGACGAGCATGGAGGCCGCGAGAACAGATCCCCGGTTCTGAATGGAATCCATCTCCGTGGGGGCAAAGGCCAGTGCCGGAAGGCCTCCGATGTCGAAGATTTCGAGGTGGGTATGTTCGTCCATGCAGGGTACCACGTCGCCCTGACCGAGAGCGTCCCTCGTCACCAGCGCAAAGCCCTGAGCAGACGAGCAGAGCACCAATTCGACATCGGATCCATCGATGCAGCGGAAGCGGCCCGTCACGTTTTCGCCGAGAGTCGACTCCATGTCAGCCGTCTCGGCGATAGCGACTCGCTGATTGCCGCCAATGATCGATTCAGCGAGTTCACTCTGGTGAGCCAGGCTCGCAACACGGACAGCCAGGGAGGCTGCGAGCACGTTGGTGGGGGCGAGAACTCGCCCGAGTTCTCGGAAGAGCAGGGCCTCTTCGGCGAGGGTGAAGCCCGTACCGCCGAGCTCTTCGGACAGTCCGAGGCCGAACCATCCGAGCTCTGCCATGGTCTGCCAAAGCTCGCGTGAGATCGGCACCGGCTCTTCGCTTTCGTGGAGCCTGGAGAGGGGGAATTCCGACTCGAGGAAGCCGGCGGTGGCATCGATGATCTCTTGCTGTTGAGAATCGGGGAGGAGGTTCATTCTGACTTTGGCTCCGTGAAGTCGGTTATTTGCGATTTCGATCGCGCGGCAAGCCCAGCACGCGTTCGCCGATGATGTTGCGCTGAATCTCTGAAGTGCCTCCACCGATGGCAACATTGAAGGCACCGAGGTACTCGTTGGTCCAACCCTGGGGAGTGCGCTCGAGGGCTTGGCCTCCGAGAATTTCCAGCGCCAGTTGGCGGACGCGCATGGAGAGATCGGCGTAAAAGAGCTTCGTGATGGAACCCTCAGGACCAGGCATCTCGCTCTCGAGTGCGCGCGAGATGCTGGCCAGGGTCAGACAGCGCAACGCCGAAACCTCGGCACGGATCATGCCGAGCGAGCGTGCAATGCCGTCGTCCTGGATGGCAGGACGTCGACCATCAGGCCCGGTCGTGTTCTTGGCCAGTTCGATCAGGCTTTCGACGACTTTCGCCAGCTCGATCTGTCCCGACATGAAAGCGGTCCCTCGTTCGAAGGACAGCGTCGCCATGGTCACGCGCCACCCGTCGTTGAGTTCCCCGACCATGTTCGAGAGGGGAATCCGCACGTCGGTGTAGAAGACCTCGGAGAAATGCGAGTGACCCGTCATGGTTTTGATGGGGCGCACCTCGACGCCGGGGAGATTCATGTCGCAGATCAACCAGCTGATTCCGCCGTGTTTCGATGCGTCGGGATCGGTACGGACGAGCAACTCCTGGAAGTCCGCGTGCTCGGCGTAGCTGGTCCAGATCTTTTGACCGTTGACCACCAGGTCGTCACCGTCAACGACGCCCCGTGTCTTCAGGGCCGCCAGATCGGACCCCGCGCTGGGCTCCGAGAAGCCCTGGCACCAGACGATGTCGCCGCGCAGGATGCGCGGCAGGTGGTAGGCCTTCTGTTCCTCGGTCCCACATGCAATGAGGGTGGGGCCGCCGTGATTGAGCCCAACGAAGTTCACGCCCACTGCGGGGGCATTCGCCCGGGCATTCTCCTGGTGCCAGATCATCTGGCGAATTGGAGGGAGCCCGCAGCCTCCGTACTCCGAGGGCCAAGAGATCCCGGCCCAGCCCCCCTCGAACTGGGTCCTCTGCCATTGGCGACAGTACTCGCGGTATTCCGGGCCGTAGGGCGGTGCGGGCTCCTTCGGCACGTTTTCGTGGAGCCAGTCGCGTACCTCCTCTCGGAAGCGTTCGTCTTCGGAGCTCAGATCCAGGTCCATGGGGGGTGCTTTCCTCAGGCTGTGGGCATCTATCTATACTCGTCCGAGCGACCCGGAGGCAAGCTTGCACGCCGGCTCTCCACGCGTCACCGTGGGGTTCGTGCCCGGTTCCCCTGGGCGATGAGGGCACCGACCATGTCCAATCCCTTCTTGACCGGAAACTACGGACCCGTCGAAGACGAGACTACGGCCTTCGACTTACCCGTCGAAGGTCGGATCCCCGACGAACTTGCTGGGCGACTCTTGCGCATCGGCCCGAATCCGGTCAGGTCGCCCGGAGAAAAGCACCATTGGTTCAGTGGCAATGGGCTCGTTCACGGCGTCAAATTGCAGGGCGGTAAAGCGCTGTGGTACCGGAGTCGCTTCGTGCGCGACGACGAGGTGTGCGATGCCAGGGGCTGGCCGCGAACCCAAGGGCCGCGTTTCAGCCCCTTTTCAGGCGGTGTCGCCAATACGAATGTCATCAGCCATGCGGGACGTACGTTTGCCATCGTCGAAGCGGGTGGAAACCCCGTGGAACTCGACGAAGAACTCGAGACGCTCGGTTACTCAGATTTCTCGGGGACCCTCCCGGGGCCGTTCAGCGCCCACCCCAAACGGGATCCCGACACCGGGGAACTCCACGCAACTGGTTACTTCCCCGGCTGGGATCACCTCCAGTATGTCGTGGTCGGTACGGACGGGGTGGTTTGCCGGACTGTCGACATCCCGGTCGATGGGCATCCGATGATCCACGACTGCGGGATTACCGAAAACCACTTCATTGTCTTCGATTTTCCGGTGTTGTTCGATCCAAAGATGGTCGAGCAGGGATACTCGCTTCCCTACCGCTGGCATGCGGACCGCGCTGCGCGTGTAGGTCTGCTTCGGAGGGATGACGTATCCTCGGCAGTCGTATGGCACGAAGTCGAACCCTGCTTCGTCTTCCATCCCATGAATGCCTATGAAGATGATGAGGGTCAAGTCATTCTGGACGTGGTGCGGCACCCGAAACTCTTCGATGCCGAGCATCTCGAGGTCGATCAGCGCGATCAGACCCTCGAGCGCTGGCGCATCGACACGCGCGGAGGGCGTGTGAGCGAAGATCGCCTGTGCGACCGGCCGCAGGAATTTCCCCGCCACGACGAGCGCCGGATCGGCAAGCCCTATCGCTATGGGTATTGCGGCTCCAGCGATCGAGAGGGCCTTTTTGGCGGCCTGCTCAAGCATGATTTGAACACAGGGAGAGCCACCCACCGCGACGAAGGGCCGAGCCGCAGCTTTCAGGAGGCCGTCTTCGTTCCATGCAGTGACGAGGCCGACGAAGACGACGGTTGGTTGCTCGCCTACGTGCACGATGCCGGGCGGAACGCCGCCGATGTGGTGATCCTCCACGCGCAGGATTTTCTCGGCGAACCGGTGGCGCGGATCGAGTTGCCGACGCGGGTTCCCTGGGGGTTTCACGGAAACTGGGTACCCGACACCTAGACCTCGCAGACCTCGAACAGAGTTCCCGTGCGTTTGAGCGCAGAACCGTTGACAGATTCGGGGTGAGTGAATCGAGCCATGACCGAGCCGGAAAACAAATACTCGGAGACCTACCTGCGCTATGTGCTCGGGGTCGTCTTTCTGATCGCGATCTTCAACACCATGGATCGAACGGTCGTGTCGGTCTTGATGCAGGACATCAAGGCTGAGCTTGCTCTGACCGACTTTCAGCTGGGTCTGATCTCGGGGCCAGCCTTTGCGATCGTGCATTTCCTCGCGGGGATTCCCATCGCGCGTCTGGCCGACCGGAGGTCCCGGCGCAACATCATCGCGGTGGGTGTATTCGTATGGAGTGCGATGACCGCCGCCACCGGTATCGCTCGGGACTTCACTCAGCTGATCCTTACCCGTATGGGAGTGGGGATCGGCGAAGCAGCGGGCTCTCCGCCCAGTGCTTCTCTGATGTCAGATTACTTTCCGCCCGAGCGTCGAGCGCGCGCCATGTCCATGTTGACGATTGGCTCCATCTCGGGTCTAGGACTCGGACTCGTGCTCGGGGGCGTCCTTGGCGAGAACTACGGCTGGAGGAACGCGCTGATCTTCCTGGGGTTGCCAGGGATCGTTGTCGCCTTGATCGTGCGTTTCACCGTCCGCGAGCCGCCGCGCGGTTACAGTGAACCGGGTGGGGGCGATGCCCAGGCTCCCCCGCCTTCGATTTCAGGTGTTATCCGGTATCTCGTTTCGATTCCCTCGTTTCGCTGGATCGTGCTCGCTGCCTGCCTCTCCGCCGTGACGAGTTTTGGCAAGAACCTCTGGGAGCCGACATTCCTGATCCGTACCTATGGGTTGAGCCCGGGGCAGACCGGCGTGACCTATTTCCTGATCAGTGCGGTTCCCGCCGCGATCGGCGCGTGGATTGGTGCCGTTCTGGCGGATCGATTCTCTGTCAAAGACGAGCGTTATGCGCTCTGGTTGTGTGCCGGAGGTAACGTCGCCGTTTATCCCAGCCTTCTGGGTTTTCTGCTCTGGCCCGCCGAAGACATGCTGTTCGGAGTGCCTGTGGCGTTCTATTTCAGTGTCCTGGCTTCTTTGGCTGGAGGTTTCTTTTCTCCCGTCACCATCGCCATGGCGCAAAACATCGCACGGCCCAGCATGCGGGCACTGACCCACGCTCTTTGGTCCATGATGTTCAATTTGGTGGGGATGGGGCTCGGCCCCATGCTGGTGGGTGCGCTGAGCAGTCATTGGGAGACGACTTTGGGGCTGGATTCGCTGCGTTATGCGCTGGTGGTGGTTTCGCTCGCGATTTTACCCTCAGCGGGTTGCTTCCTGATGTCCGCTCGAACCCTTCGCGAAGACCTGGCGGCGGCTCGGGCCTGAAGCCGTAAGGGTCGAGGGGCCCATATCGAATCTCCTCGGCTAGACTTGCGCCCGTTGTGATTTGTGTGAACCGACGTTGGCATCCGTTGTCTCTGGCCAAGTTGTTCGTAACGGCCCTGTTCGTTGCGACCGGGCTTGCGGGGTCGTCGAGTGCCCAGAACGTGGGCGCGCTCGTTTTCCCGGGTGCCGAGGACATACCGCTCCCCCATCAGAAAGGACATCGTTTCATTCACATTCCCAAGCCCTACGTCCGCTTGGATGCAGTGGGAACGATCGGCAGCGATTATGGATCTTACGATCTCTCGTCGGTGCGCACGACACTCCGGCTTCAAACTCCGGTGCCTCTGGACCACAAATCAGCACTCTTGGTGACGGCTCTCTTCCGTTACAACGGCTACGAATTCCAGCAGCCCGCGCAGCTTTTCGGGCCCGGAAGTCTGAGCGGTGATCCCGTCGATCCGATGATGCTGGCCACGGGGCGCGTCATCGGTTTCAGGGCACTCGGTAAACGATGGGGGATCTTTGCGGGCGCTCAGGTGGCCTTTGATTGGGAATCCGGTGGCGATGCCACGGATTCCGTACGCGGCGGCGGTGGTGTGGGCTTGGGATGGGTGTGGAAGGAGCGTCTGGCCATCGCGATCGGTGTCGGCGTAAAGTCTCGCCTTGATCGTTCGTCCGTTCGAGTGGGTCCCATTGGCAGGATCGAGTGGAAAATCAACGACGACTGGAAGGTCGAAACCGTGGGGTTGGGTCTGGCGGTTCGTCGGCGCTTTGGCGACACGCTGGCTCTGCGCCTCAAGGGTCGTGTCGAGGGGTACACGTTTCTGCTCAAGGACCGGGGAGGGAGTTTCGGAGCAGGTTTTTTCAAAGACCGGAGCTATCCGATTCTGCTCGAACTCGACTGGCATCCCTACAAATCGCTGCAGGTCGAACTCCAAGCTGGTATTGACATCAAAAGGCGTATCAAGACCGAAGATCAAACGGGCGCGACTGTTTACGAGAAGACCGCCGACAGTCCGGCCCCGCTCGCAGGCCTTCGCCTCAAATACATCTTCTGACCCAAGTGGCCTCGATTGGACCACGAGCGGGCGACGTCCTGACAGGGATCGGTATGGGTCCATGAATTCTCGGCCTCCGACTTGCTAGAATGGCTCTTGTCAGATTCCCGACACGCCAGCTGTGAAGGACGCGCCTGCGAGCCCTCTCAGTCAAACTTCTCCCAAGCAGATCAATGGATGGTTGGACCATGACCCTCGAGATCGACCCCCAAGACCTCATCGTTCCGAAGAACTACGGAGTAGACGGCCAGCCCCACGCTTTGTGGAGCCAGTTGCGTGATTACGACGGTCTCTACCACTGTGAGACCGATGCCCTCGAGGACTTCTGGGCGATTGCGCGCCATGCAGAAATCATGGCGATCTCCAGCAAGCCGGAGACCTTCAGCAACATCAAAGGTCCGACGCTGCTGAACCCTGAGCAACAAAGGGTTCTGGTGGACAATCGCTCTGAGGGCGCCTTCGGGATGATGCGAACCATCATCGAGATGGATCCACCCGAGCACCGCGATTTCCGTCGTGTGGCGAGTGGTTTCTTCACGCCACGGAGCATCCATCGCCTGGACGAGATCGTCGAGGCGAGCGCTCGGGAGCAGGTGGATAACCTCGGCGAGGAAGGGGAGGGCGACTTCGTCGAACTCATCGCACAGCGCCATCCACTCCGCGTTCTGGCCACGATTCTCGGAATCGATCAAGAAGACGAGGAAAAGGTGCTCGAGTTGACCCAGCAGCTGTTCGCTGCCGACGATCCAGACCTGCAGCGCGAGGGGGAAGACCGTGCCGCGGCGATTAAAGAGGTCGGCCTCGAGTTCTTTCAGTTGTTCAATCGCATCGTGGAAGACCGACGGGCGAATCCTCGGGACGACCTGGCTAGTTTGCTCGCCAATGCAAAGATGGCGGATGGTGAAGCGATGGGTCCAATGGAAACCTTTGGCTACTACTTGATCGTCTTCACGGCTGGGCACGACACGACCCGCAACGCGATTTCGGGAGGCTTCAAGGCTTTTCTCGACAATCCCGACCAGTTCGATCTCTTGCAGAAGCATCCCGATCTCACGAAGAGGGCCGTCGAGGAGGTCATCCGCTGGTCGTCACCGGTCAATTACATGAAGCGCGCGATCCTTCGGGATGTCGAGGTCAGTGGTCAGAAGATTCGCGAGGGGGAGAGCATCGTCATGTTCTATGGCTCCGCGAATCGGGACACCGAGGTGTTCGAGCGACCCTTTGAGTTCGACATTACACGGCACCCGAACCGCCACCTGGGTTTCGGAACGGGAGAGCACTTCTGCCTGGGTGCTCACGTTGCACGCCTGAGTTCGAGGGCCCTATTTCACGAACTCGCGACGCGAGCCGTGGAGCTGGAGCCTGCTGGAGATCCGTCTCACATCGAGGCGAGTTTCGTGTGTGGCCTGAAGAGCTTGCCTTTCCGCTACAAGATCCGTCCCGCCACGGATTGACGGGTTCTCAATCGCTGCGGCGGAACCACTTGACCTGATCGGCGACCCCCGCGGTTGCCAGGGTGATTCGCCGCAATGTGCGTGCGGCGCCCACGGGCATGTCGGGGCGCGCGTGCTGAACGGCCAGATTGTCCCAGATCAGCAGATCGCCCTCCTGCCACGAGTGTTCGTAGACATTCTCTTCCGAATAAAGTTGGCCGAAGAGGTCGGCGAGAACCGCATTGCTTTCACCCTGAGAGAGTTCGACGATTCGGTCGGTCTGCATCTCACTCACGTACAGGATCTCCCGACCGTTGCGGGGATGCAGCATGCGGACGGGGTGCTCGGCGCGCGGTTCGCGCTCTGGGAGGTCTTCGTCGCGGTAGGGAACGTCGCCACGTTGGGTGGTCAGGTTGAAGAGGTGGCGCGCGTGCAGCTCAGACAGTTGTGCGCGAAGGCTCTCGGATAGCCGAGACCACGCGCGCGCGGCGTTGGCGAAGGAGGTTTGAGCCCCTGCTTCAGGGATCTCCAGGGCGAAGAGGCTCAAGCCGAGCACGGGCACGGGCGTGAACGCGAGGTCCGAGTGGAACAATAGGGCACCCTCGTCGATGATGCGGTCTTCCCGATGGTTCGAAACGTATTGGACGAACTGGCCTGGAATCTCACCGAACAAGGGTCCGAAGATCTTCGAGAACTCGAGATGGGAGTCGGAGTCCAGCCCGGGGCAGCGGAGGTAGAGCAGATGGTGCTCGTCGTAGAGCTGTTTCAGGTGCTCTCGTTCCAGAACACTCATGGGTCGGCGGAGGTCGAGTCCCAGAATCTCGACACCCAGAGATTCGGAGAGAGGCTGGAACTCAAGTGCCGTGGATGGCGCTGTCATATCCCACTCCTGCGGGTTGGGCTTACTTCGTGCCCGCTTCGGCCTGTGCCCAGAACGTGTCCCAGGTCTCAAAGGCATTGGGCAGCTGGCTGGTCGAGAGTGCGTCAAGGTCTTCTCCCATCCCCGCTCCGATGGAAGGCCGAGTCAGCGCATCGACGATGTACCAGCGGTGGAACTTGCGACGTTCAAAGCACCACGCACCATCGACCCGGACGTAGGTGTCCCAGTACTGAAGCATGCCGACATCCCAGAGGCCTGTCTCTACGCGTTCCAGTTCATCGCGGCAATAGACGATGCCCCGGGCATGATCGGCGTCGTCGAAGTCGACGATGTGGTTGCCGACGAAATGGACCGATGCATGGGGATCTCTCATGGTGCGGGTGAACCAGTGTTCGAGGGCGTCGCGCCCCCTTTCGCTGCGCCCCACGCGTACGTCGGGGGTGAAGAGCTGGACCAGGGACTTCATGTCCCGGGAGTCGAGGCACAGGCCGTAGCGGCAGGGCAGCTGGCGGATCTCAGCGAGGGACTCCATTCGGTCGAGGCGTTCTTCGGGGGTCCTGGGTTGCCAGGGGCCGAGTCGGGACATGGCGTTACCTCCAGGGGTTCACGTCACCATGCCAGCTTCGACTCTCGAGAGCCAGCCTGGATTCTTGGGGGCGCCGTTCGGGCTATGGTAATGGCGATGGATGCTCCGATGACCGCTCCCCCGCTTCCGCAGGGTTGCCCCTGGAGCGAGTGGATGCCTCCGAACCTCAAGTGGTGCGAGGAGAACCTTTGCCAGGTTGTCACCGCCCCCGCCAATACCTGGTCGAACCTCGCCTATCTGGGGATCGGAATCGTGATGTGGTGGCAGGCGCGCAAGCTGGGGCGACGGGATCTGGTCTTCTATGGGCCGGCCACGATCGTGATGGGCGCCTTCTCGCTTGCCTACCACGCCTCTTACACGTTTTTCTTCCAGTTCTTCGATTTCGTCGGAATGTTCGTATTCCTCGACCTCATGATCGTGATGGATCTACAACGGCTCGACAGGCTGAAACAACTGCATCCATGGTCTGCATGGTTGCTGCTCGTGGTCGTGAGCAGTGCGCTCGTTCCGCTCTTCTTTTTTGCCGGAATTCCGATTCAGCTGCTGGTGGCTGGGACGGTTCCTGTGTGGTTGTGGCTCGAAGGGTCGCTGTTGCGCGAGCGCGGCGGGTCGAGGGCGCTGCTGGTGACTTCTCTCGCCCTGGCAATGCTTGCCCTGTTGTTCTCGGCCTCCGATGTGACGGGCGTCTTCTGCGATCCGACGGACCACATCGTGCAGGGGCACGCGATTTGGCACCTGCTCTCGGCGTGTGCCTTCTACGCGCTGTTTCTTCACCACGTTCAGCTCCCTGAGCGTCGGTTGCGCGGTCCCCTGGACCCGGGCGTCGGAGGGTCTTCCGGGGGGCCGGCAAAGCACTGAGCGATGGCCATCCAGCGCTCGGCGATATCTCCCCGGATGTCGAGGGTCGTGTCGGCGATGTTGCGGACCTGGGTGACGGTCTGGCAGAAGGCGACTGCATCGCCTTCGACGCGGTGGGGTGCTTCGGGGTCATTCCATTGCCAGACGTCTCCGGACGGTGAAACCAGGCGGACAAAAGGGGGTTCGGTGGGGACGTCGAGGCCGCGGTTGCGGAACGCCCAGGCGAAGGTCTTGACGCCCAGGGTGGCGATGTTTCGGATCCGATCCGTGTGTACACGGCGTGCGCCCAGCAGGTCGTAGATCGCCCAGCCGTGGGCCCAGGTTTCCATCTGTCGGGCGCTGGCGAACATACGCGGCCGCATGCCCGGCCCGACCCATGCCAGACGCTGCTCTGGGTTGGCGTTGGCCAGTCCCTGGCAGAGCTCCTGAAACTGCAGGCGCCAGATGCGGAGGAGTTCCGATCCAGTGGCTCTGGGTTCAGGGGCTGCCTGTGGTTGCTCGGCGCTGCGAACCAGAGACCGAAAGTGCTCGGCACCGCGGAGTGTCGTGACGCCCGCGAAGTCCGAGGCCCGAAGATGTTCGACGACGTCATAGACGGTCCACGCCTTGAAGGCAGTTTCCCGCTGCCAATCCGCCCCTTCCAGCGTTTGAAGGAGCGACCACAGGTCATCGCCCTCGGCTCGAAGGTCCGACACACAGGCATTGAGGGCATCTCGTTCGTCCATGGCGCGACGCGTCCTAGGAGAATTGGATGGGGAGGGTTCCCGGTACCCGGAACAGGCTCTGCCCCCACTCGATCTTCGTCTCGACCAGCCGCGAGGTTTCGATCCTGCGGGCGAAGCCGGTCAGAGCTTCCTGACCCTCCATGCGGGCGAGGTGCGAGCCGAGGCAGAAGTGCGCCCCCCCGCCGAAGGCCAGGTGTGGGTTCGGACTGCGGCCTACATCGAAGCTCGTCGGGTTGTCGAAGACCTCGGGATCCCGGTTGGCGGCTCCCAGGTACGCGAAGATCTGACTGTCCTTGGGAATGACGAAGTCTCCGAATTCTGCATCCACGTGGAGGAAGCGCCGCGTGACGGGAATCGGACCATCGAATCGCAGACACTCATCGGTGGCCGAGGCTGCCAACCCGGGATCCTCGCGCAGACGCTCCAATTGTTCCGGATGGAGGATCAGCTGGCGAATACCATTGGCGATCAGGCCGATGGTGGTCTCGAAGCCCGCGATCAGCAGGCCGATGGCCTGGACGAGGAGTTCTTCGGGGCTGAGCTGATCGCCCTCTTCTTCGGCTCGGATCAGGCGGCTGAGCAGGTCATCGGACAGGTCACCCCGACGCTCGGCCACCCTGGCCTCAAAGTACCCCGCGAGATTCATGGCCGCGATGCGCCCGCGTTCGACCACCTCTGGGGCGGCTGTGTGGGCCACCAGCAAATGGGTGGCGTGGGCGGTCCATTGGGTGAACTGCTCACGGTCGTCCGAAGGAATCCCGAGCATCTCGCAGATCAAGATGGAAGGGACGGGGAGTGCGAGGTCGGCCACCACGTCCATGGCGCCGCGGGCCACGGCCTGGTCGAGTAGTTCATCTACGAGTTCGGTGGCGCGGGGGCGCCAGGCTTCGATGGCTCGGGGAGTGAAGGCCTTGGCGACGAGTTTGCGCAACCGAGTGTGCCGCGGTGGGTCGACCTCCAGCATGAAACGTCCCGGACCGTTTTCGATCTCGGGTCCCTCGGCGGGGTGGCTACCATCCTCGAGGCGCATCCCGCACGGGGTCTCGCGCAGCAGGCGCGCGCAGTCGGCGTGACGCGACAGCCGCCAGGCACCGAGGGGTGTCAAGTGGACCGGGGCCTGCTCGCGCAGCTGAGTCCAGCCCGGCACCGGGTTGTCGTGATGGGCGGGATCTTCGGGGTTGGCGCCCACCCAGGGGTCGTGGGGGTCGGGGATCTGGGAGGCGCACACGGGGGTCTCCTGGTGGGCCAGTGGAGGTGGGTTGTCGGGGTCCCGCAAGGCTGGGGCCGGACCCTGGAATCTAGCCCTTCCCTCGACGGTTGCTCGGGGCCCCTTCCAGTTCCCGGAAGCCGAGTTTCCACCAAACGGGTACGAGCGCGCATCCCAGTAGCAGGCAAGCGCCCACGAACAACGCGCGGTCCGGAAGCCAGTTCGGAGGCGGCGCCTGGACGAGCCAGCTACCGAGTCCCACCAGCAGTGCGAAGACCGAGAGCCCGGCCAGTCCCGTGGCTGCCAGACCGCGCCCGAGGCGCTGCTCGGATTCGCCCGCCAGTTCTGGGGCACCAGCGCGTTTCAGTCCTCGGGACCAGAAACCCGGGGGACGCACCCGCTCGTAGAAGCCCAACAGATGCTCGGGACTCTCAGCGGCCGTCCACAGAGAGGCAATCACGCCCGCCGTCGTCGAGCCCGTGGCCATGAGGAGTAACCGCGTGGCTTCGAAGGCCTCGCCGGGAAGGCCCCAGAGCAGCGCCGGAGCCAACAGCATGGAGGCCACGATGGAGGACAGTTCGCCCCAGGCATTGATGCGCCACCAGAACCAACGCAGCAGCAACATGACCCCCATGCCGGCACCGAGGAGCAGACTGGCCTGCCAAGCACTCTGGATCGATTCGAGCTGGGTCATGATGCCGAGGGACACGAGCAGGATGCCCAGACTCGATGCCCGGGCGACCCATACCAGCGATCGCGCGCCGGGCTCGCGTTTCAACCAGCCGCGCATCAGGAAACGTTCGTAGAGGTCGCGGGTCCAGTATGAACCGCCCCAGTTGAGATGGGTGTCCACGGTGGAGGCCAGTGCCGCCAGCATGGCGGTCAGCATCAGGCCTCGCAGGCCAGGTGGCAGCAGCTCCGCGATACCGCGCACGAAGGTTGCCTCGCGGTCGGCCTGGAGGGCCGTGCCCTGGAGGCCCGGGTCGGCCGGGAAGATCAGCAGCAGGCCAAGCCCGATGGGGATCCAGAGCAGACTCCGCAACAGGATCTGGAGCAGGGTCATGACGACACTCGCCTGCCGGGCGTCGCGATCGCTGCGGCACGCCATGGAGCGCTGGGCGAGATACCCGGTGCCGTCGGAATTCATCTGCACCAGCCACTGTACGGCGATCACCAGCAGCAACGCCGATGAAAGTCCTCCGGCCTCTCCGGCCGTGAAGGCGAGCAGCTGCGACGCGTCGAGCCCAGTGGCAGGTGCTGCCTGCGCGAACTCGAGCTCGATGCGTCCCACCATGGCCCCCAGACCGCCAAGTTCGGCGACCACCCAGCCCGCGTAGAGGGCCGTGGCGAGGATCATGATCGCGAATTGCAGGATGTCGGTTTTGATCACTGCACGCAGCCCACCCGTGGCCGAGTAGGACAGGGTCACGGCCACGATCAGAAAGATCGAGAGGGCGTTGTTGGTGGAGCGCAGCCACAGGTCGTCGAGCCCGGCTCCCTTGCGTGCCAGCGGAAAACCGATCCACTCGATCGCTCCGCGCAGGGGGTTGAACAACGTGCTCGGCAACCAGCGGTCCCAGGTGAGGAAGGGCTCGGCGATTTCAACAGCTGCCAGCAAGACCATGGCCAGCACGGTGCAGTTGAAGACCGTTCCGAAGTAGATGGCCTTGACGCCCCGCAGCCAGGAGGCCGGGCCTCGGCCGTAGCGGATCTCGGAGAGCTCGGCGTCGGTCACGACTCTTGCGCGACGCCAGCTGGGAGCGAGCACGAAACCCAGCAGTAGGAATGCCAGGGCATAGACCCACAGGCGCCAGAGCGAAAAGATGCCGGCCGTGGCGATCAGCCCGGTGACCAACAACGGGGTGTCGGCGGCGAACTGGGTGGCAGCCATGGAGATGCCAGCCTGCCACCCTCGTACGCTACGCCCCGCCAGGAAGTACTGTTCGAGGTTCTGGCCGGCCTTCTGGCGCGAGCGTAGGCCCAGTGCGATGGCGGTCAGCGCAAAGAGTGCGACGATCGCTAGGTCGAGGGCCATCAGCGCCCCGCGGAGTGATACATGGAGTCGGTGCTTCGCGAGAGGGGCGCGGTGGAGCTCCGCGATCTCACGGTTGCGGTGTCATCCGACTGACCCGTGCGGTCTGACTCGGCCCACTCTCAGTGGGCGGCGTGTACCAGATGGGTGACGTCCAGGCGCGTTCCTGGATGACTTTCGGAACGTTGGGGTCGGCACAGGCTGCGTGACTTTCGGGCTGACGGCACAACCAGCCCACGTAACGGCAGCTCGGATTTTCGAGCACACGGGCGTAGTAGACGGCGCGCTGCTGCGGGTCGAAGTCGGGGTCGCGCCACACGCCGCACAGGCTGTCAGCGCCGGGGCCCCGGGGTTCGCAGGTCTTGAGGTCGACGCGGGCGCCGTTGGCGGCGTTGCCTGCCACGTCCACCACCTGTTGGTGGGTCGCTCCGTCCGGCCCCGTCCAGCCCTTCACAATCTGGACACGTTGTAGGGCGGTGCCAGGATGCTCGCTCGTGCCCGCGTCGCGCAGGGCCGAGACCACGAAGACAGGAGACTTGGAGCCTCCGCTTTGGGGCGGGAGGTCGCCGCCCATGGGTACGCCGCCCGCATAGGCGGCTCGGGTCAGGTCGTCACGGCTGCACAGGTCCTCGGGATACTCCCAACCTCCGAAGAAGCGCACGGCCATGCGCGAGCCACTGGTGGCGTAGACCTCGCGACGTCGCAGTGCCTGGAAGATGGATTCGCGCGAGTTCTCCTCGGCCCAGACCGCGGCCAGCCCGCCCGGGTTGTTGCCGATACTGGGTTGACTGCTGCCCACGCTGACACTCTCCGCCCACTCGGCGGTGGCTCCGGAGGCACCGGTGTGGATGTCGGTGGAGCCGATCATCCCAAACGCGTAGGGGTTGACTCCGATGCGCTCGCCCTCGCGGAGACCCTCCACCAGCGCGTAGCGGGCGAAATCCAGGCGCGAGATGCAGCCCTGGTTGGCCAGTGCCCCCCAGCCTTTGCCGTCGCGACAGTCCGGAGCTCCATCGAGGTCGCGAATCTTCTCGAAGTCGCAGTCCTCATCGCTTCCGAAGACTTTCCACATCCCCGCGCGACATTCGGACTCGCCCTTCATTTGCATCATCTCCACCACGGGCTCCATGCGGGCGCGCAGGGCGGCCAGTCGGGCCTGCTCGGCGAGCGAACTGCCTTCGGGGTATTCGACGCTGAACATCTGTCCGTTACTCAGGTTCGGGTTGTGGGGGATGGCCAGGACGTCGCAGTCGCCTTCGGCGTTGAGGCACTCGTTTTCGAGACGCTGCCACAGCGCAGCGGCCGAGGGCGCCTCGATGGAGTTGATGGGCAGGTCGGGCACCGATGCGTTGCGGAAGATGACGTTGCGGTGGATCTTCGTCATGCGCGGGGTATCGGTGTGCTCGTAGGCGACGAAGGTCGTGAAGTCGCAGTCTGGTGGCCCGGCGTTGAAGCGCGCTGCGGCGCGCTGAGTGTCCTGCCAGACCGAGCGCGCGGCATCGCGGCACAGCGAGCCCTCGGGCCCACACAGTGCATCGGAACGCAGGCTGTCGACGCGCTCGACGATGTCTTTGACGCCCGAAGCCAGGTCTTCGGCGCGGAAGGGGCGGCGATAGCGAGTGCAGATCTCGTTCGCGTAGGCGGGGGATTCCGGGTCCGTACACAGGCGCACACCCCCGAAGCTGTGGGCGTGGTCAGTGACGGCCGCGAAGTCCAGGGGGCGCGGAATCTGCAGTGGGGTGGTGCCGACCCCCGACGCATCCAGGGGTGGCAGCTTCATCTCCTCGCCTTTGGCGAAGCGGTAGGCGTCTTCGGGCCCCAGGCGGGTTTCGAAGATGTAGGCGTCCATGGAAATGCCGGTGTGGATGTGGAGATCGCCCCAGAGCACTTGCCGCAGAGGGGTGTGGTTGCGGCAACCGACTGCGGGTGACCCACTCGCCCCACTGGGCAGCAGACAGGCGGGCATCATCCACAGAGCCAGTAGGAGCGCCCAGAATCGGGCGGAACGTTGATGGGTTTCCATGCCCAGAGGCTAGACGCCTTCGTCGCGAAAGAACAGCATGCGTGGCTTCCAGAGTCGTATGGACGCACTGTTGACGTACGCCGCAAAACTTCGGAAAACCGGGTAGGGTCAGAGAAGCCTGTAGAGAGCCCGGTGAGCACTCGACGAAGATGGACGATGCTTGCACTGCATGGCTTCCAACCAGGGTTATGGGGAAGCCTGTTTCAGAGGAGGAGGCCATTTCCATGACCGCCCGTTCGATTCTCCGCTGGCTCGGGGTTGGGGTCCTGACCACCTTTGCAGTTGCCCTCGGGGTGTTGTTCGAGGCGCACTGGGAGATGCGGAGAATCCGGCCGCTGCCTCCCGATCCGGCATTCCTCGAAGCCCTGGCCGAAGTTCCCGACGCACCGGTTCGTGTCCGGTCGGTGGTGACCGCGACCCAGCGCAGCGAGCTGGGAGTGATCGGTCATCCGTCGTTTGTGTTGGAGTGGGCCGATGGGCGCAGCTTCTTGATCGATGCGGGCATGGACCGCCATCAGGCTCAGGCGTTCGGGGCCTTGATGGAACTCGGTTTGGGGTCCGATGCCATCCAGCCGCTTGGATCGATCGTGGAGCAGATGGGAGAGGCCGCGCAGGGGGTGGATGGCATTGCGTTCACGCATCTGCACCAGGATCACACGGGAGGCATCCGCGCGCTGTGTGCCGTTCACCCGGAATTGTTGGCTGTCTTTCAGACACCCGATCAGGCGGCGCGCGCCAACTTCGTGACCTGGGCGGGACAGGATGACATTGCCCAGGCGGGTTGCACACGTGTCGAGCCACTGGCCGGGGGGCCCGTCTACGAGATTCCGGGATTCCCCGGATTGGTGGCTCTGCCGGCTGCGGGCCATACGCCCGGTAGC
The DNA here is from genome assembly GCA_022447545.1 of Myxococcota bacterium. Classification (GTDB taxonomy): domain Bacteria; phylum Myxococcota_A; class UBA9160; order UBA9160; family SMWR01; genus JAKVBI01. Next base: position 3,132 of record JAKVBI010000001.1, on the reverse strand, counting down.
ACCGTATTTGCGGCCCGCGTGCGCGGGGCGGAGGAGGCGCGGACGTGGATCTTCTCGGGAGACATGACGAACTCCCTGATCGATCTACTCGAAAACCGGCCGAAGCCGTGGCTCTACAGTGTGTTGATCGTGCCCGAGGCGCCTGAACATCTGGAACTCTGGCGACGCTGGCTGGCGGCATTGGACCGGCGGCCGGGAATCATGCTGGCCGTGTCGCATGACACGCTGGCGACCGCCGAGCGGGGCTTGCCGGTCTGGGGGGTCTCCCCGTTGTCGGGGCCACCGGCCAGCATCGAATGAGGCACCGTGGGGACGCGAAGGGAACCATCGCGCGAGGCGTCAGCTGATCGTGCAGCGCCGCATGCGTCGGGGTTCGGGCCAGTGGCTCGTGTCCACGCGGTGCATGGTGGAGCGCTCGTCCCAGATCGCCAGGTCGTCGACGGCCCACTTCCAACGGATCTGATGGACTGGATCGTCGGCGATGGACATCAACTCTTTGAGGAGCCGGCGACCGCTGTCGATGTCTTGGCCCTCGATGTGGTCCATGAAGCCGCCGGCGAGATACACCAGGGGCCGCCCGACGACCTCGTGGTTGCGGATCAGCGGGTGGCGACTGCCCGAGCCGTAGAGTTCTTCGAAGCGAGCCACGAACTCGTCGCCGAAGCGCTTGATCACGAGTTCGACGAAACCCGGCCCGGCCGCGTGTGCCACCGTGAGGTTCTGGATGCGCTCGCGCATCTCGCGGGACAGGGCGTCGTAGACTGAGTACAGGCTACACCACATGGTGTCTCCTCCCTCGGCGGGCATGATCTGCGCAGCAAGGATGCCGATTTTGGGAGGATCCTGGAGCCACGTGACGTCGGTGTGCCAGGCGGCGGCGACAGGTTTCTTGCCCGGCCCGTCCTCGACGAACTCGAGAGGCTCGTGGATGCCCAGCATCTCATTGACGGGATAGAGGTTGGGGGTGCCAAAATTTTGTGCGAGCGCGAGGTGTTGCTGGTCGCTGAGGGGTTGGTCGCGGAAGAACAGGACCTGGTATTCGTAGAGGGTGTCGCGCAACCCCTGGGAGACCTCCGAGGTGAGGGGGGTTCGCAGGTCGATGCCGTGGATGCGGGCCCCGAGTGCCGAGTCCAGCGGTTCGACCTCGAATCCGAGCGGGGCCGTGTTCGCCTGGGTCACCGTCGCTGCCTCCCGGGCGTCGAGTGGACGCCGCCCCATACATTCTACGCGTCTCGTGGCTGGAGATCCCACCCCAGTCTTCCAGGGTCGAGGCTGGAGGAATCTCCACGGAGGCTCCGAGTAGCTGGTTTATCCTGACGGAGCCAAGAGTAGGCTGGCTCGTTGGCTGATCAGGAGGATTCACACGTGGCAGAGATGACTGGCGAAGTGCCGGCGGGTTCCGAGGGCGCCCTCACAGGGGTTCGTGTGTTGGACCTGGGTTTGCTGGTGCAGGCCCCCCAGGCCGCTCAGCTGCTGGGCGACCTCGGAGCCGATGTGATCAAGATCGAACTTCCGGGGATGGGCGATCAGGGCCGCTGGATTCCGATCTCTCTCGAGGATCTTCGGCCGCCATTTTTCATCGGCTGCAATCGTGGCAAGCGCAGCGTGACTCTCGACCTGCGCATGGAAGCGGGGCGCGACGTTTTTCTGAAGCTCGTCGAGACCGCCGACGTCGTGCTCGCGAACTTTGTGCCGGGGACCCTCGAGGGTTGGGGGCTGGGTTACGACGTCCTGTCCGCCCGCAACCCGCGCATCATCCTGGGGTGTGGCAGCACCTTCGGCCCAGTGGGGCGCGACTCCAAGCGCAAGGGGGCTGACATCGCAGGCCAGGCGTCCGGGGGGCTGATCGAAGCCACGGGCACGGGTCCCGATGACATGGGTCCCGTGGGAATCACCCTGGCGGATCACCTCGGTTCCCAGAACCTCGCCAATGGGGTTCTGGCAGCCCTGTTCGCCCGAGAGAGGACAGGCCGGGGGCAGGTGGTGGAGGTCTCGCTGCTGGGGGGGCAGATCTTCGCCCAGGCCTCGGAGTACTCCTATGCCTTCATGACCGGAAAGACAGCCGGCCACGGGGCGGGCGGGCACAACCTGATCCCCATGGTCTATGGGCTGCTGCCCACGAGCGACGGGCACATTGTGATCGTGGGTGTTCAGGTTCCCGAACGCGCGCGGTTCTTTGCGCTGATCGGCCGCTCGGATCTCGAAGGGGTGGAACGTTATATGAGCCTCTTACTGACCCCGGAGGTGCGCAGAGAGCTGTTCGAAGATCTCGCGGTGACGTTTCGCGAGAAGACCACGGCCGAATGGGAGTCAATCCTCGAAGGAGGCGGCTTTCGCTACGCGGCGGTGCGAACACATCTCGAGGTGGCCGACGACCCGGCCGTCTACGAAAACGGTTATCTCCAGCACATCGAACACCCCGATTGGGGTCCGAGCTCGGCAGTGGGTTGTCCCATTCGCTTGAGCGACACTCCAGCCAGACCTGGCCAGGTGGCGCCCGAGTTGGGCCAGCACACCGAGGAGGTGCTGCTCGAGCACGGTTTCGATTGGGAGCAGATTGCTGCGCTGCGCGAGCAGGGCGCCCTCTGAAGTCGAGTCACCACGCTTCCTGCCCAGGGGACAGAACCCATGGAAGCGCAGGGGGCAGGAGCCCCCGGGTCGAAGGGCAAAAGGAAGGTCCGCGTGTCGAACGGTTCCCCGACTGGGCTGCGAAGTGCCTGGGCCGATTCCGTCGACCCGGATCTCCCCCTACCCGAGTACCCGCGCCCTCAGCTTCGTCGCCCGCGCTGGCACAACCTCAACGGTCCGTGGCAACTGGCGGTTGCTCCTCGTGAGCTAGGGCGCCCCAGTCGATTCGAACACACCATTCTGGTTCCCTTTCCCGTGGAGTCCATCTTGAGTGGTGTGACCCGAGCGGTGCTGCCCGAGGAAAGGGCGTGGTACCGGCGTCAGTTCTCGATGCCGTCATGCAATCCAGGCGAGCGTTGGTTGTTGCACTTTGGGGCCGTCGACTGGGAGGCCGAGGTTTGGCTCAACGGCCACGCGCTGGGGGTTCACCGCGGCGGCTTCGACCCCTTCTCCTTCGACATCACCGACGCGCTCGAGTCGGTGGGCGAACAGGAACTGGTGGTG